>NZ_JALKHS010000006.1:0-1457875 GCF_023051225.1 Sphingobium agri
CGCCCTGCTCAAAGCCGATCGATGCTGGACGCAATCTCCAGCTTGATCATCACGGATACTCTAGCTTGGCGCGATGGCGAAGGCTTCCTATGTGCGGACGGCGCAAGGAGGCTCCGATTGAACGACAATGACGCGGTGATCCGCAAGGCGATCGAATGGCATGGCCAGCCGATGGCGCTGGCCACGGTCGTATCGACATGGGGATCTGCGCCCCGGCCGCGCGGCAGCCATATGATCGTCCATGGCGATGGCCGCTTCGAAGGCAGCATTTCGGGCGGCTGTGTCGAAGCGGACGTGCTGCAACGCGCCGCGGACGTCATCGCCGGGCGTGCTGCGCATGTCGAACGCTATGGCGTTGCCGATGGCGATGCGTGGGCCGTGGGGCTTCCATGCGGGGGCGAGATCAGCGTGCTGGTGCAGCCGGTGTCCGAGGAGAGTTTCGCGCCGCTGCTCTTCGACCGGATTGCGCAGGCGCGGGATGAGGGGCGGGCGCTCACCCTTTCCACCGACCTTGGCACAGGCATCACCCGTGAGGGCGTGGTCGAGGGTCAGTTCCAGAACAGGTACGATCCGCCGCGCCAGTTGCTGATCGTAGGCGCGGTGCAGATTGCCCAATCCTTATGCGCGCTCGCGCAAGCCATGGGAGTGAGGCCTGTGGTGATCGATCCCCGAGGCCGCTTCCTGACGCAGGAGCGTTTCCCGGGCGTCGAGTTGGACGATCGCTGGCCCGATGAAGCCATTGCAGCGCGAAGGCCGGGTGAAGCGACGGCGGTCGTGACGCTCAGCCATGATATCAAGATCGACGACCCCGCGCTGGCGGAGGCTTTGCGCGCGCCGACTGGCTATGTGGCGGCGCTGGGATCGCGCAAGAGCCATGCCGCGCGGCTTGAGCGGCTCTCCGCCATGGGGTTTTCCGAAGATCAACTGCGGCGGATCGATGGCCCGGCGGGCATCGACATCGGCGCGTCGGGTGCGGCTGAAATCGCCCTGTCGATCGCGGCGGGCATGATCGCAGGCTTCAACGCGCGCGGCTGACCCCAACGGTCAGCAGCATTTGCCGCCATTCTTGCCGCCATAGCGGGCTTCCTGCCGTTCCCGGAAAAACTGGGTGCGGGTCATGACAGGGGCGCCGGGATGGTGCGCCTGCATGTGGCCGACATAGCCGTCATAGTCGGGCATGCCGACCATCATCAGCGCTGTCTGGCGAAGCTTGGCGAACAGCCGGGTCATTCCGCTGGCACCAGAGATGCGGGGATTTCGCGTGCGGTGGGTGCATCAACGCGCCGCGCGGCGATGCAGGTGCGGATAGTGAAGAACAGCAGGGACAGCACCACCAGAAGGAAGATGCCTACCAGGGCCGCATCCACCCGATCGTTGAAGATGATCTGCTGCATTTCCGCCATGGATTTGGCGGGGCTCAACAATTTGCCTTCATTCGCCGCCGTGGAGTATTTGGCTGCATGCGCAAGGAAGCCGACCTTCGCGTCCGCCGAAAACAGCTTCAGCAGCCCGGCCGACAAGGTGCAGACCAGCAGCCACGCCGCCGGGATCATCGTCACCCAGGCATAGCGGTCGCGCTTCATGCGGAACAGCACCGCCGTTGCCAGCATCAGCGCGATCGCCGCCAGCATCTGGTTGGAGATGCCGAACACCGGCCACAAGGTGTTCACGCCGCCCAAGGGATCGGTGACGCCCTGATAAAGGAAGAAGCCCCATGCCGCCACGGTGAGACCCGTCGCGATCAGGCCGGGGCCAATGCCGGACGTATCCTTGAAACGAGGCACGACAAGCCCGATCAGGTCCTGCAACATGAAGCGTCCCGCTCTCGTCCCTGCGTCCACTGCCGTCAGGATGAACAGCGCCTCGAACAATATCGCGAAATGATACCAGAAGGCCTTCATCGCGGGCCCGCCGATCACATGGGAAAAGATTTCGGCCATCGCGACGGCCAGCGTCGGCGCGCCGCCTGCGCGCGATATGATGCTATGTTCGCCGACATCCTTCGCGGTCTGGGTGATGAGCTCGGGCGTGATGGGAAAGCCCATCGCCGTGACCGCCGCCGATGCGCTTTCGGCGTCGGTGCCGATCACCGCCGCCGGGCTGTTCATCGTGAAATAGATGCCGGGATCTAGGATCGACGCCCCCACCAGCGCCATGATCGCGACGAACGCTTCCATCAGCATCGCGCCATAGCCGATCAGCGGCGCGTCGCTCTCGCTCGCGATCAGCTTGGGCGTGGTGCCGCTGGCGATGAGGGCATGGAAGCCCGATACCGCGCCGCAGGCGATGGTGATGAAGAGGAAGGGGAAGAGCCCGCCCGACCAGACCGGGCCGTTGCCGTCGATAAACTGCGTGACGGCATGCATCTTGAGCGGCGGCGCCATGATGACGATGCCGATGGCGAGCGCGGCGATCGCCCCGATCTTGAGAAAGGTGGACAGATAGTCACGCGGCGCCAGCAGCAGCCAGACCGGCAGTACCGACGCCACCGCGCCATAGCCGATCAGTATCCAGCACAGCTGCACCGGCGTGAAGGTGAAGATCGGTCCCCATACTGGTGATTCCGCAATCGCCTGCCCATAGATGATCGCAGCCAGAAGCCCGACGAGCCCGATAAGCGACACCTCGCCAATGCGCCCCGGCCTGATCCAGCGCGTATAGGCTCCCATCAGCAGGGCAAGCGGCACCGTCGCCGCCACGGTGAACATGCCCCAGGGACTCTCCGCCAGCGCCTTCACCACGATCAAGGCCAGCACGGCCAGGATGATCACCATGATCATGAAGGCGCCGAACAGCGCGATGGTCCCGGCGGCCTGGCCCATTTCCATGCGGATGAGTTCGCCCAGGGATCGCCCGTCGCGGCGCATGGAAATGAACAGGACCATGAAGTCCTGCACGGCGCCCGCCAGCACCACGCCCACGATGATCCAGAGCGTGCCGGGCAGATAGCCCATCTGCGCGGCAAGAACCGGCCCGACGAGGGGACCGGCACCGGCGATCGCCGCAAAATGATGCCCGAACAGCACCACCCGATCCGTCGCGACATAGTCCAGCCCGTCCGCCCGCCTGATTGCGGGCGTCGGCCGTGCGGGGTCGAGCCGCATCACGGCTCGGGCGATGTACAGCGCATAATAGCGGTAGGCGACGACGAAACTGCTGACCGCAGCCACGACGATCCAGAGCGCGTTGACCGCCTCCCCGCGCGATACGGCAACCACCGACAGCGCCACCGCCCCGACTATCGCCATCAGGATCCAGGGGATGTGCCGGGTCATCGCTCTCTCTCTGTCATTGTCGCAGTGTTGGCCGCCACAGTAGGGCCGCGCCCTCCAAAGACAATCACCGATGTGGGCACCGATGTGGGCGGCTCGCTGCTTTGCGATTGAACGGCCATTCGATCGCGGTGCTGGCCCAGAGCGCCCACCATATGATCACCGGCTGCAACAGCAGGCGCGGGCCATGATACCACCAGCCAAGGTGCACGCCGCCCAATGGAATGTCGTTCAGCGCGTGATTGATATTGGCGGGCCAAACGCACAGGGCGTAAAGCGCGAGGCCAATTCCGGCCGCTCTGCGGACTGACGGGACATGCAGCCCTATGGCGCCCGCAATCTCAGCGATCCCCGTGAGGGTAATGATGTCAGCCGGATATGGCACCCAATGCGGGGTAATGGCGATGAAGCCGCCCGGTCTGGCTATATGGGCGACGCCGGCGATCAGGTAGAATGCAGAAAGCAGCCAGCGCGAGGCCGTTCTTACATTATTGCCATCGCCTCGCGCATCGCCACCGTCAGAGCGTGATCTCCCCCTCATCTTCGCCATCCCAATAATGCGCCCTTTCCGCGCGTACCTTGATCATCACCAGGCCCGGCGTGTCGACGCCTTCGTCGAACCAGCGGTCAAGATCGCTGTTCCAATGCGCCGCAAACTGCGCCTTGTCACGGATCAGGTCAGCGCGCCCTTCGACCGCCACGAACAAGGGGCGCTGCTTCAGCAATCCGGCCGACCCCTGGAATGACAATCCAACCTTAGGGTCGCGCTCGATATCACGAACCATGACGGTGTCGTCCGTCGTGAAATAATAGCTGTCGCCGTCATAATCGACGTCACCATTGTTGCTCATCGGGCGAGCGGCGATCTGGCCGCCTTCAGCGCGGGTGGAAAGCATGGCGAAGTCGATGTCCTTCATCTTCTTTGCCAGCTGCGGCAGCGTCAGTTGAACCATCCAGCACACTCCTTTGACGAGATCATGCCAACGTCCCGGCGCACAATAAGCTCCGGACTCGTCAACCGCCCTATAAGAACATATAGTGAACAAACGAATCGGAAAGGATCAGCCATGCGCCACGATATGCGCGCCACAACTTTGTATCGCCTCTTCTTCGCGCTGAAGCCGCCGGTAACGGTGGCGCGGCAGACCGATCATCTGGCGGAAAAATTAGGTGGTGGTGAGCGGCGTATCCGCCTGGAACATCAGCATATGACGCTCGCCGTCACGGCCGATTATGTCGAATATCCCTATGCAGTGATCAAGGCATTGCTGCGCGCGGGCACGAGTGTGGAGGCTGAACCCTTCGACATGCGGCTTGACCAGGTGAGCTTCAACAACCGGTCGGTCGCGCTGCGTCCGTCCCGATCCGTGCCGCTGCTCAATCAGCTACAGCGCTCGATTGCCGATGCGATGTGGAGGGCGGGGGTCGCCTTGCGTCCGGGCTGGAGCTTCAGCCCCCATCAGACATTATTTTACAGGGACGGGCCGCCATCGCAGCAGAGCATCGATGGCTTTTCATGGTCACTCGACCGGTTTGTCCTGGTGTGCAGCCATGTGGGCCGCACGCGGCACGATATTCTGGGCACGTGGACGCTTAAAGGCGACGGACAGTATGAGTTATTCTGATACTCAAGCGAAAGTGCGCCTAACCAGAATCACTCAAGCCGTTCGGGCTGAGCTTGCCGAAGCCCTCTTCTTGAAAAGTAGAGCCCCTCCGCAGGCTCAGGGCGAACGGCGTGGTGCCGGTGTGAAGCACAAGATTTGAGGCCGTAGCTCGGTATCGATGGTTATGCCGTGGAGCAGCGTGCAGATGTGCGGTTAGCAGGAGCGCTGCCAGATAGCCGCAGGTGGAGAGTTTCTCAGCCCTCGGTCACGCTGGCCAGCACGGCGGCTCGAAGTTCGGCTATGCCCATCCCCTTGTCGCTCGATGTCGGGATGATCTCCGGATGGGCGGCCGGCCGCTTGCGGATGGCATCGCTCGCGGCCTGCATGATTTCAGCCAGATGGCTTGCCTTCACCTTGTCCGCCTTGGTGAGCACGATGCGATAACTGACCGCTGCTGCGTCCAACATGTCCAGAATGTCGTTGTCGACATCCTTGATGCCGTGGCGACTGTCGATCAGCACGAGCGTCCGCTTCAGCTTGGCTCTGCCGCGCAGATAATCATTCACCAGGAAGCGCCATTTACGCACCATGTCCTTGGGCGCGCGGGCATAGCCATAGCCGGGCATGTCGACGAGGCGAAAGCGCAGCGGATCGCCCACGTCGAAAAAGTTGAGCTCCTGCGTCCGCCCCGGCGTGTTGGACGTGCGCGCCAGGCTGTTCCGCCCGGTAAGAGCGTTGAGCAGCGACGATTTGCCCACATTCGAACGGCCCGCAAAGGCCACTTCATTGACCGACATGTCGGGCAGGAATTTCAGATCCGGCGCCGATTTAAGGAAGGCGATCGGCCCGGCGAACACCTTGCGCGCTTCCTCGATCAGGTCAGGGTCCACAATGTCGGTCACATGATTTCCGTTCGTCTCGTGGACTATGCGCTATTTCGCCGGGGCCGCGCTCAATGCAGGATGGCGCTTGTAGAGCCACCACTGCTGCAACATCGACAGGCAGTTGTTGGTGATCCAGTAAACCAGCAGGCCTGCCGCGAACGGCGCCATGATGAACATCATCATCCACGGCATGATCGAGAAGATCTGCTGCTGCATCGGGTCCATCTGCGCCGGGTTCAGCTTGAACTGCAGCCACATGGAAATGCCCAGCAGCAGCGCCAGCACGCCGATCGCAAGGAAGGACGGCGGGGTGAAGGGCAACAGGCCGAACAGGTTGAGGATGTGCAGCGGGTCGGGTGCGGACAAATCCTTGATCCACAGCACGAAGGGCTGGTGACGCATTTCGATCGTCAGCTGCAGCACCTTGTACAGCGCGAAGAAGATCGGAATCTGGATGAAGATGGGGAGGCAGCCTGCGAGCGGGTTCACCTTCTCGCGCTTGTAGAGCTCCATCATCTCCTGCTGGAGCTTGGGCTTGTCGTCCTTATATTTCTCCTGCAGCGCCTTCATCTTGGGCTGGACGGCGCGCATCGCCGCCATGCTGGCGAACTGGCGCTGGGCCACGGGGAACATCAATGCGCGGACCACGAAGGTCAGGCAGATGATAGCGACGCCGAAATTGCCGATATGTTCGAACAACCAGTGCAGCAGCGCGAAGATCGGCTTTTCGAACCAGTAGAACCAGCCCCAATCGATCGCCCGGTCGAACAGCGGAATGCCCGCGTCCTGATAGGCTTCGAGCGTCTTCACTTCCTTCGCGCCGACGAACAGGCGCACGGTCTGCGTCACGGCCTTGCCCGGCGCCAGCATGGTGGGCGCAAGGCTGTAGTCGGCCTGATATTGCGTGCCTGCCCCTTTACGGAACTGGCCTTCAAAGGCGGCCTTCTGGTCGGGCACCAGCGCGGACAACCAATATTTGTCCGTAAAGCCGAGCCAACCGCCCGTGGACTGGAAGCTCTGGCTGGAGGGGCCCTTGTCCAGATCCTTGTAGTTCACGTCATAATTGGCCGCGCCGTTGAACACGCCCATGGGCCCTATATGGATGGTCCAGGTGTCGGGATCCTGGGGAATGCCGGTCCGGCTGATATAGCCGAATGGCTTCACGCCCACCACGCCCGTGCCGCTGTTCGCGACCTTCTGCTGCGCGGTGATCATGTAATTTTCATCGACCGTCAGGCGGATTTCGAACGTCTGGCCTGCGCCATTGTCCCAGCGCAGCGTCACGGGGCTGGTGGGCGTCAGTTCCTTGCCGTCGGCAGTCCAGACGGTGTTCGCATCGGGTGCCTTCAATCCTTCCCCTTGCCAGCCGAAGCCCGCGAAAAAGGCGTCTTTCGTGCCAGAGGGGCTGTAAAGGCGGATCGCTGGGGAATTCTTCGCGATCGTCTCGCTGTAGGTGGGCAGCACGATGTCGTCGATGCGCGCGCCCTTCAGGTTGATCGAGCCGACCAGCTTGGGAGTCCGGATCGCAACGCGCGGGCTTTCCTTCAGGACGAGGGCGCGGTCGCGAATCGCGGCGGGGCTGCTCGCCACGGGACTCGATCCCTGCGCCACCGGCGTCGTCTTGCCGCCTTCGATCTTGGTTGCGGGCGGATTAGCGGCGGGGAAGAAATGATTGGCGATATAGGGCCAGCCGAACAGGATCGCTGCGGTCAGCAGCACCGCCAGAACAATATTCTTCTTGTCGTCCACGCTTGTCGGCTCCGCCGTCTTTTAATGAAAATTCGTGTCAGGGCACCGGGTCGTAGCCCGATCCGCCCCAAGGGTGGCATCGCATTAGCCGCTTCGTAGCGAGCCAGCTACCCTTCACCGCACCATATTTACGGACAGCCTCGATCGCATATTGCGAGCAGGACGGCGCGTAGCGGCAGCTTGGCGGCAATATGCGCGACGGGCCGATCTGCCAGAAACGCGCGATGAGTATGAGGAGGGGGGCGATCATGAGCTCGACTCACCCTGTTTCTGCGAAGCGGGGAAACCACTGCTGCCGTTGCCCGGCATCGCTGCGTCAGGACTATGCTTCTGATCCTTTGCGCGGGCGGGTCGCTTCTTTGCCTTGCGCGGTGCGTCGCCGACCGATCGGCTCATCACCTTACCCAGCGCCTTTTCCAGCTCCGCGCGCAGCAGGGCGAAGTCCCGCTCGATCCCTTCGGACCGGCCGATCAGCACATGATCGGCCCCCGCCACGCCATGGACCGGCAGCAGCTCGCGTGCCAGAACGCGAAAACGGCGCTTCATCCTGTTGCGGATGACAGCGCCGCCAATCTTTTTCGTCACCGTGATGCCGATACGCATCGCCGGATCACCATCGGCCCGTTCGCGCACCAGCAGGACAAAGCCCGGCATTGGCGCGCGCCGCCCACGATTCGCCGCCAGGAAATCAGCGCGCCGCCGCATGACGGCTGGCGCGCGATCCGGCGGCGCGTCGTTCAGGCGCTCAGGCTCTTGCGGCCGCGAGCGCGACGGGCACGCAGCACGTTGCGGCCGCCGGGCGTCGCCATGCGAGCGCGGAAACCGTGACGGCGCTTCCGAACCAGATTGCTCGGCTGATAGGTGCGCTTCATCGTTCATTCCTCAAAGCAAAACGTCAAAATCGGGCGTGACAAAAAAGGGCCGCCGTTGGGCGGCCGCATGTCAGGGGGCGTCCGATAGGCAAAAGCGGTGGACGAGTCAATGGCGGAGGAGGGTGATCGAAGAGGATGCGCAACATGTTCCCTCTCTCCTTCAGGGGAGGGAGTAGGTTGCGCCTCTACTTCGCGCGGACCGTCGCCACCGCCTGCTTGAGCGCATCATATCCCACCGCGCCGTTCAGCACCTGATCGCCCACGACGAAGGTCGGCGTGCCGGTCGCGCGCAGCTTTTGCGCCAGGGCGATGTTGGACTGAATCTCCGCGTCATATTTGCTGCTGGCCATGGCCGCCTCCGCAGCCTTGGCATCGATGCCGACCTTGGCGGCAGCGCCGAGGATCGTTTCCCGAGTAACCTTGCCACTATCATACAGCGCCCGGTGGAAGGGCATATATTGGCCCTTCTCCGCCGCCAGCAGCGACACCTTGGCAGCATCCGCGCTCGCGTCGGACAGGATCGGTAACTCGCGATAGACGACCTTCAACCCCTTGTCCTCGCCGACCAGCTTGGCAAGGTCCGCCAACGACGCGCGACAATATCCGCAGGCATAGTCGAAAAACTCGACCAGCGTGACGTCGCCATTGGCCGCGCCTTCCCAGGCACCGGCATAGGGCGTCTCGATCGCCTTGCGGCTTTCGCCGATGCTGTCGGCGACACGCTTCGCCTGGAGCCGTTCGACCGCTTCGGGAATGATCTCGGGATGTTCGAGGATATAGTCGCGCACGATCTTCTCGATCGCCGCCTTGTCTCCCGCCGCCACGCTGCCTGTACTCTGCATGCCAAGGGCCGCGCCCGCGGCAGTGGCGGCGATGAAGGCGAGGGCGCCAATCGTCATCTGGATGGTCCTGTTTGAAAGTGCGGCGCGAAAACCGGGCCGAGAGGTTTCGGTCATTTCTTCTTTCGCTTCTGCTCGATGGCCGCACGTGAAACCATGGCGATATCCTGCGCCCGCAGATAGTCAACCGTGCCAGGCTTTAACGCCTGCATGGCCGCGTCCGCGCTGCGCAACGCCATCTGGTCCTGACCCATGAGCGCGTAGCGTTCCGCCGTGGCGAGCGCCGCACGGGGCGTATCGCCCCGCCGTTCATAAACGACCCCCAGCTGATACCAGGCGAAGGGATTTTCCCGATCCCGTGCGACGGCGTTGCGCAGCACCTGTTCGGCCTCGGCGAAATTCTTGTCATCCTCCGTCGCGATCAGCGCATGGCCCAGCATGGTTGCGATCAAGGGCTGCTGGGTGAGCTGCACGGCTTCGCGCAGAGGAGGAATGGCGTCGGCGGGCCTGCCGCTTTCCAACAGCACCTGGCCTTTCAACTCCAGAAAATAAGGGTCATGCGGCTGCGCTGCAAGCAAGGCGTTCACCTCGGCGATCGCCTTGTCGGGGTAGGCGCTCTTGTGCCAGGCATAGGCGCGCGCATAATGCGCCGGAAGAGACTGGTCGCTCTCGGGATATTTTATCAGCGTCTGGGTGGGTTCGGAAACGAAGCCGACCAGCTTGGCCTTGATCCTCTCGAACCGGGCTTCAAGCTTCGGGTCGACCGGCCTGTCCCAAGCGGGATCGACGGTGTACACCTCCCTCAGGACATTGATGCGCTCGCCCGACAAAGGATGCGTGCGGCCGTAGCTGTCCTCCTGCGGGATCGCGAGCCGATATTCCTGGTTCTGCAGCTTCTTGAAGAATTCCAGGCTGCCTTTGCCGGACAGGCCCGCCTTGCTCAGATAGCGCGCGCCCGCAAGGTCGGCGGAGCTTTCCTGCGCGCGGGAGAAGGCGAGGAATTTGCCCATCGCCGCCTGCTGGCCCATGCCCAAAATGCCCATGCCCGCTTCCGCGCCGCCCGCCGCGATCGCAGCGGCGCCAAGGACGAGGCTGAGCAAGGTAATACCCGTCGCCGCCTTCATGCCCTCCGACGAGCGGATGATGTGGCCGCCCTCGATATGGCCAAGTTCGTGCGCGACGACGCCTTGCAGCTGGTTCACATTGTCTGCCGCGGCGATCAGGCCACTATGAACCCAGACATATTGACCGCCCGCGACGAACGCGTTGATTTCCGGATCGTTGAGAACCAGCACCTGGACATTGCGGGGCTCCATCCCCGCCGCGCTCACCAGCGGTCCCGACATGTCCGCCATGAAGGCTTCGGTTTCGGCGTCGCGCAATATTTGCTGCGCCATCACCGGTTTGGCGACGAGTGCCAGCGATGCAAGGGCGATCGCAGCGGCGCGCAGCCAGCGGCGCATCATGGCCGATCACCATGGAGCAGGGATGAAGGCAGCATGCCCGCGCCCCTGCCAGCGCCGCGATGAACTCCGCCTGAAGCGAGAACGCCGCCGCCTTTCCGGAAAACCGGCAGGGCGGCGGCGTTGCTCATCAGACGGGCGTCCCTGCTTACTGGCCGAAGGTGCGCTGCCACCATCCACGGCGCGGTGCGCTTTCCGTTTCGGCCTGCTGCGCATCGGCAGTCTCGCCGCCATCAGCGGCAGCGACGGCATTCTCGTTCGCGCTGGCCGGTGCCGCATCACCTTCATGCGCCACGGTTTCCGCGATCGATGGGGCTTCCGCTGCTTCCTGAGCAACGGCCTCCACCTTCTTGCGCCGTGTGCGCTTGGGCTTGGCGGGTGCTTCGGCCTCGGGCTCCGCCGCAACCGCCGGTTCGGCAGGTGCCTCCGGAGCAGCTTCAGCCTTCTTGCGGCGCGTGCGCTTGGGCTTGGCAGGCGCTTCCTCTGCGGCCACTTCGGCAGGAGCCTCGACAGCCTCGACAGGGGCAGCTTCCGCTTCCTTCGGCTTGCGCGCGCGGGGCCGGCGGCGCGTCTTCGGCGCCTCTTCCTCAGCCGGTGCTTCCGGTGCGGCTTCAGCTACCACGTCCGCGACCGGTTCAGCCTCAGCGGGTTCCTCGGCGGGCTCGGCAGCCTCGGCGGCTTCGCTGATCGCGTCGTCCGAAACCGCTTCGCCCTCGCGGCGGCGGCGTCCACCCCGGCGGCCGCGCCGGCCACGGCGTCGGCCCGCCTCTTCACCCTCGCGATCGGCTTCGACGGGCTGTTCTTCGGCCCCTTCGGCTACCGCTTCAGCGTCTTCGTCAGCCTCTTCGGTGGGAGCGGCGGCAGCTTCTGCCTGACCCTCTCCATGATGGTCGTCGCGCTGACCGCCCCGGCGACGGCGACGACGGCGGCGGCGACGTCCACCCTCTCGGTCCTCGCCCCGGTCGCCACGATCTTCGTGGCTTGCGGCCTCGACTTCTTCAATCTCCTCGTCGTCCAGCTCCTCGACGATGTCGAGATCATCCTCATCCTCGACGAGCGGCGCATAGGTCACCACCCGTTCCGGACGCGGACCGCTGGCTTCGACCGACATGCGCGCGCCTTCGACCTCGCCATCCGGCAGGATCGCGATGGTGACGCCATAGCGCTGCTCGATCTCGTCCAGCTCGCGGCGCTTGTTGTTGAGGACATAGAAAGCCGCTTCCTGGCTCGCGCGCAGTGTGACCAGGTTGCCGCGCCCGCGCGCCGCTTCCTCTTCCAGCATGCGCAGCGCGCTGAGGCCTGCCGACGAAGCGGTGCGGACAAGGCCGGTGCCTTCGCAATGCGGGCACTGGCGGGTCGATGCTTCCAGCACGCCGGTGCGCAGCCGCTGACGGCTCATTTCCATCAGGCCGAAGCCGGAGATGCGGCCGACCTGAATACGGGCGCGATCATCCTTCAGCGCCTCCTTCATCGCCTTCTCGACCTTACGGATGTTGGAGTTCATCTCCATGTCGATGAAGTCGATGACGACCAGGCCCGCCATGTCGCGCAGGCGCAGCTGGCGGGCGATTTCCCGAGCCGCTTCCAGGTTGGTGGCGACAGCGGTCTGTTCGATGCCATGTTCGCGCGTCGAACGGCCGGAGTTGATGTCGATCGACACCAAGGCCTCGGTCGGGTTGATCACCAGATAGCCGCCCGACTTCAGCTGAACGACGGGATTGTACATCGCCGCCAGCTGATCCTCGACGCCCGCCCGCTGGAACAGCGACACGGCGTCGGCATATTGCTGCACCCGGCGCGCATGGCTGGGCATCAGCAGCCTCATGAAATCCTTGGCGGCCTTGTAGCCATATTCGCCCTCGACGATGACCTCTTCGATATCCTTGTTGTAGATATCGCGGATCGCGCGCTTGATGAGGTCGCTGTCATTGTGGATCAACGCGGGGGCTTCGGACTTCAGCGTCTTTTCGCGGATCTCGTCCCACAGGCGCGCAAGATAGTCGAAGTCGCGCTTGATCTCCGGCTTGGTGCGCTGGAGCCCGGCTGTGCGGACGATGCAGCCCATGGTGGAGGGCAGGTTCATTTCCGCGATGATCGACTTCAACCGCTTGCGGTCTGCGGCGTTCGAAATCTTGCGCGAAATGCCGCCGCCATGGCTGGTGTTGGGCATCAGCACGCAATAGCGCCCGGCAAGCGAGAGATAGGTGGTCAGCGCCGCGCCCTTGTTGCCGCGCTCCTCCTTGACGACCTGCACCAGCAGCACCTGACGGCGCTTGATGACGTCCTGGATCTTGTAGCGGCGGCGCAGCGCCATGCGCTTGCGGCGCAGTTCGTCGGCGGCTTCGTCACCACCGCGCTTGCGGCGGCCGCCCCTGTTGCCGTTGCCCTCGGAGCCCTCGCTGCTTTCAGCGGCCTCGCCTTCATCATCCTCATGATGCGTGGCTTCGACGACTTCCAGCCCATCGTCGTGATGATCCTCGTCATCCTCGACCTCGGCGCGCAGCGCGGCCTCTTCCTCGGCATGCTCGCGCTCTTCGCGCAGCAGCGCCTCGCGGTCTTCGCGCGGGATCTGGTAATAGTCGGGATGGATTTCGCTGAAGGCGAGGAAGCCGTGGCGGTTGCCGCCATAATCGACGAACGCCGCCTGAAGCGAAGGTTCTACGCGGGTGACCTTGGCGAGGTAGATATTGCCTTTGAGCTGCTTGTGCTCGGCCGATTCGAAATCAAACTCCTCGATCCGGTTACCCTTGACGACCGCGACCCGGGTTTCTTCCCGGTGGCGCGCATCGATCAGCATACGCATTGTCATTCATTATTCTCCGGCGAAGGCGGCCAGCGGCACTGGGCCGGGCTGCCACGCGATAGTGGGGGGACGAACGCAGTCGCGCCGCCAGCGGCGCGGGTGTTGCTATCGTCCGGTTTGACAGGAAAAACTGCGCTTCTGCTGCATTGGCAGGGCCGGGCAAATCGCCGGTCCGCTCCGTCCAAGCCGCATCGCCCGTCATCGGGCTCAGCGTGGAACGGAAATCATGCCTCATGCAGCGTCAACCTGTTCGTCGCATCGGGCCAGAGCGTTGGGCGCTCGCCGATGCTGCCGTAAATGTTCCCGATGAAGAAGCCCATCTGACATGGGCGTTTCTTTCAGGAATGTGAATGGGTAGCAGCCTAAGGCCAGCCTAGCAATGTCCCGGGCGAAATTGTTTCGTCCAGGATGAATGCCGCCATTCTGCCGTTCAATCGCCCGAACATGGTGAAGCAAAGGTAAACGCCGCGCGGATGCACGCGCATGGAGAAGGGGCTGGACGTCATGGCGCGGCGCGTTGCAAAAGCGCGCCATGCTTCACGCGCTAGCTCTGGCAGCTGCTTTCCTGACCGGCCCTCAAGGGTCCGGACGCATCCTCTTCGCTCCTCCAGCGGCCATGGCGCCGCGCCCTGCCAAGCGGTGGCACAGCATCACCGTGCCGATCCCGCCGGTCGCGCGAGGCCTGTCTCTGCCGAAGGTGGAAGGGTCGACCGATCCCTCGCGCCCGCTGATCGTCATCGACGCGGGCCATGGCGGGCATGATCCGGGCGCGATCAGCGCCGAAACGGGCGAGAAGGAAAAGGACCTGACGCTGTCCATCGCGCAGGCGATCCGCGATCAGCTGGTAAGGTCGGGCCGGCTGCGGGTGGCGCTGACGCGGGATGACGATCGCTTCCTGGTGCTGCAGGAACGCTATGGCATCGCACGGAAGATGAACGCCGATCTCTTCATTTCGGTGCATGCCGATTCGGCCGACAATCACGAAGCGCGGGGCGCGACCATCTATACATTGTCGGAAGTCGCCTCGGACCGGGAAGCAGCGCGGCTGGCGGCGCGGGAGAACAGGGCGGACGTTCTGAACGGCGTCAATCTCAGCGGCCAGACCGATGCTGTGTCATCCATCCTCATTGATCTGACGCAGCGTGAAACAATGAAGGAATCAGCGAATTTCGCTCGCCTTCTCCAGCGGGAGGGGAGGCCGTTCATGCTGTTCCGGCCTGCGTTTCATCGCTATGCCTCACTCATGGTTTTGAAGGCGCCCGACACGCCGTCCGTGCTGTTCGAAACCGGGTATCTCAGTAATAAGGACGACGCCGCTTTCCTCGCCTCGCCTGAAGGGCGGAGCGGCATCGCGAAGGGCGTGGCAAAAGCGGTCGAGATCTATTTCGCCCGCAGGCTCGCGCCCGGCGGCGGCTGAGCGCCAAGATCCCGTCGATCTGCACTCCGTCGATCCGCACTGGCGCTGGCCGCATTTTGACCTTAGAGCCTCCTGTCGTCATGGAAGAGGCCCGTCCCCATACCGCCCGCTCGTCCTTCGCCGACCGCCTGAGGGGCAGGCTGGCGCCCCTTTGGCAACGACGCCGGTTCCGCTGGGCAGCCATTGCGCTGGGCGGGATGTTCACTGCGATACTGCTGTTCTGGCTGATCTTCGCGCGCGGCTTGCCCGACGCCGCCACGCTGCTGGAATATGAACCGCCCCTTCCCACGATCGTACGCGACATCAATGGCCAGCCGGTGCACAGCTATGCCCGCGAACGCCGCGTCCAGTTGCAATATAGCGATTACCCGCCGCTGCTGATCCGCGCCTATCTGGCGGCGGAGGACAAGACCTTCTTTGATCACCATGGCGTCGATATTCCCGGCTTTTTTGGCGCAGTCTTCGACTATGCCAGCAAGATCGGATCGGGGCAGCGCGCCAAGGGCGGGTCGACCATCACCCAGCAGGTCGCCAAGAATCTGCTGATCGGCGATGAATATTCCCCCACGCGCAAGGTGAAGGAGATGATCCTCGCCTACCGCATGGAAAATGTGCTGACCAAGCAGCAGATCCTGGAACTCTACCTGAACCAGATATTCCTGGGCCGGAACGCCTATGGCGTGCAGGCCGCAGCGCGGGCCTATTTCGGCAAGGACGTCGCGGACCTCAAGCTGCAGGAGATGGCCTATCTCGCGATCCTGCCCAAGGGACCGGCCAATTACCGTCCGGAAAGCCCCACAGGTCATGAGCGCGCGCTCGACCGGCGCAACTGGGCGCTTGGCGAGATGTACAAGAATGGCTGGATCAGCCAGGCGCAATTGACCGAGGCACAGGCCCAGCCGCTCGGCACGGTCGCACAGCATGGCTCCAGCTTCGACGCGCGCGCGGGCGGCTATTATATGGAAGAGGTGCGCCGCCGCCTGATCGACCTGTTCGGCGAAAAGGCGGAAGATGGCCCCAACAGCGTCTATGCGGGCGGCCTTTGGGTCCGCAGCCCCTATGATCCCAAGCTGCAGGAAGGGGTCGCCACCGCCCTGCGCAACGGCCTTTTGCGTTTCGACGCAGGGAAGGGTTGGTCTGGTCCGGTAGGCAAGATCGACCTGGCGCGGGGATGGAAGCGCGAACTGGCCGCCAGCTATATCGGCATCGATTACGCCGGTTGGCGCGTGGCGGCGGTGATCGACCGCAGCTCTTCAGGGGCCGAGATCGGCTTTTCCGATGGGACCACCGCGACCCTGCCCGCCAGCGCGGCGCAAATGCCCTATCGCCGCGCCGGCGGGCCTGCGTTCAACAGCATGAAGCCCGGCGACCTGATCGTGGTCGCGCGCAACGGGTCCAGCTGGGCGCTGCGCAACGTGCCCGAAGTGTCCGGTGGCATGTTGGCCGAGCAGGTCCATTCCGGACGGGTGCTTGCCATGCAGGGCGGGTTCGACAACCGCCTGTCGTCCTATAATCGCGCGACGCAGGCGATGCGCCAGCCCGGATCGACCATCAAGCCGTTCGTCTATGCCGCCGCGCTGGACAATGGCATGACGCCTGCCTCGATCATCGTCGATGGCCCGTTGTGCGTCTATCAGGGCGCGGGGCTGGGGCAGAAATGCTTCCGCAACTTCTCCGGCGGCAGCGCCGGGCCGCAGACGATGCGCTGGGGCGTCGAGCAATCACGCAACCTGATGACAGTGCGCGCCGCCAGCCAGACCGGCATGGATCGCGTCGTGCGCACCATCAAGGCGATGGGGATCGGCGATTATCAGCCCTACCTCTCCTTCGCTCTCGGCGCTGGCGAGACTACGGTCGAGCGGATGGTGAATGCCTATGCGATGCTCGCCAACCATGGACGTCAGCTTTCGCCCAAGGTCATGGACTATGTGCAGGACCGGCGCGGCAAGGTGATATGGCCGCTGCGCTGGCGCGCCTGCGACGGGTGCAACATGGCCAATTGGGACGGCAAGCCCATGCCCCGCTTCGGCTTCGAAGGACGGCAGGTGATGAACCCGATGACCGCCTATCAGGTCGTGCATATCACCGAAGGCGTGATCCAGCGCGGCACCGCGACGGTTCTTGCGGATCTCAAGCGGCCGCTGTTCGGCAAGACGGGCACGACCAACGGCCCGACCAACGTCTGGTTCGTCGGCGGATCGCCCGACATCGTCGCTGGCGTCTATATCGGCTATGACCAGCCACGCAGCCTGGGCGGCTGGGCGCAGGGCGGCCGGGTCGCCGCGCCGATCTGGAAAGCGGCCATGGCCCCGGTGCTCGAAACCATGCCCAAGACCCCCTTCGTCGCGCCCGCGGGCATCCGCATGGTCACGATCGACCGCCGTTCGGGCAAGCGCGTCTATGGCGTCTGGCCCACCGACGATCCCAAGCCCGCCGTCATCTGGGAAGCGTTCAAGCCTGAAAGCGAACCCCGCCGCTCCATCCGCAAGGAAGAGGTCGCCGCGCAGGAACAGGCCGCCCAGCGGCGTGAGGCAAGAGCCCAGACGCGACAGCGGACGGACAGCGACTTCCTGCAGGAACAGGGCGGGATTTATTGATCTGAAATCCTCCCCTGCAAGGGGAGGGGGACCGCCGAAGGTGGTGGAGGGGTATAGCGCAGCGCTTTGGGCTGTACCCT
This sequence comes from Sphingobium agri, assembly GCF_023051225.1. Lineage (NCBI taxonomy): Bacteria > Pseudomonadati > Pseudomonadota > Alphaproteobacteria > Sphingomonadales > Sphingobiaceae > Sphingobium > Sphingobium agri. The sequence goes on from NZ_JALKHS010000006.1 coordinate 17,581, forward strand.
TGCGTCAGCGCTCGGCGCTGCCACCTCCTCTTGCAGGGGAGGATTTCAAGGAGGATCACTTATGCTCTACGGGCCTAAGTCCACGCAACGGCGCGCTCGCGAATTGCGCCGGACGATGAGCTTGCCTGAAGTGCTGCTCTGGCAGGAACTGAGAAAGCGGCCCGAAGGATTGCGATTTCGGCGGCAGCATCCGGCTGGTCCCTATGTGGTGGACTTCTTCTGTCCGGCCCGGAAGCTGGCGATCGAGGTGGATGGTGAGGCGCATGGGTATGGCGATCGGCCTGTGCGAGATCGGGTGCGCGATGATTGGCTACTTGGCGAAGGAATCAAGGTGATCCGTATTCCTGCCCGGGAGGTGTTGCGGGATGTGGGGTCGGTTATTCGTCATATAGTTGTTCAAGCTTCATCATGCCCTGGAAGGGGAGGCGGAACGACATAGACGGTGGAGGGGTATTTGGCTCAGCGCTCCACAGCTTTTACCCCTCCGTCAGCCCTGCGGGCCGCCACCTCCCCTTCCAGGGGAGGATTACTACGCCCTTCCCAAAATCGCATCCCTCGGATAGGGGCTGGCGTTTAGCGCGTTTAGGATGCGCCCCGAAGTTTCTGGAGACTCCCCATGCGCGCCGAAGCGCAGCAATATATCGATCGCATCGACGCCGCGCTGGACCTGCTGCGCCGTTTCCTTGACTGGGACCGCGCCTTGCGTCGCCTCGACGAATTGAATGCCCGCGTCGAGGACCCGACGCTCTGGGACAATCAGAAGATGGCGCAGGAAGTCATGCGCGAACGCACGCGCCTGGAAGCCGCGATCGGCGCGACCCGGGCGATCGACAGTGAAAAGACCGACACCGCCGAACTCATCGAAATGGCCGAGGCCGAAGGCGATGAGGAGATGGTCAACGAAGGGGTCGCTTCGCTGAAGGCGCTGGCCGACCGCGCGGACGAGGACAAGATCAAGGCGCTGCTGGCCGGTGAGGCGGACGCCAGCGACACCTATCTGGAAATCCATGCGGGCGCGGGCGGCACGGAAAGCCAGGACTGGGCGGAGATGCTGTCCCGCATGTACCGCCGCTGGGCCGAACGGCGCGGCTACAAGGTCGAACTGGTCGACTATCAGGCAGGCGATCAGGCAGGCATCAAGTCCGCGACCTTCCTGTTCAAGGGCGAGAATGCCTATGGCTATGCCAAGACGGAAAGCGGCGTCCACCGGCTGGTGCGTATCAGCCCCTATGACAGCTCGGCGCGGCGGCACACCAGCTTCTCGTCGGTCTGGGTCTATCCGGTGATCGACGACAATATCGAGATCGAGGTGAATGAGGGCGACCTCAAGATCGATACCTATCGCGCGTCGGGTGCGGGCGGGCAGCACGTCAACACGACCGACTCCGCCGTCCGCATCACGCACATCCCTTCGGGCATCATCGTCGCGTCGCAGAATGACCGGTCGCAGCACAAGAACCGCGCGACGGCGATGAACATGCTCAAGGCCCGGCTCTACGAGGCCGAGTTGCAGAAGCGCGAGGCGGCGGCTTCGGGCGAATATCAGGCGAAGACAGAGATCGGCTGGGGCCACCAGATCCGATCCTATGTGCTCCAGCCCTATCAGCTGGTGAAGGACCTGCGCACCGGCGTTACCTCGACCTCGCCCGACGACGTGCTCGACGGCGCGCTCGACCCCTTCATGGCGGCTGCCCTGTCGCAGAAGGTGACGGGCGAGAAGGTCGATGTGGAGGATGTCGACTGATGATCCGGGGCGCGCTGGCGGGATCCTTGTTCCTGCTGGCAGGCTGCGGCCTGTTGTCGTCCGCCAAGCAGGATGACCGGCCCGCCGCCGCGCGGGACTTTCCCCGTGCCGACAGGCCGGTGGCGCCCATCGTCTCGACCCGCTGGTCCAACGAGGAAGCGCGCGACCGCGTCAACGAGGCCGAAGACATCATGGATCGTGCGGGCATCCGGCCCGGCATGACCGTTGCCGACATCGGCGCTGGCGAAGGCTATTATACCGTTCGGCTCGCCAACCGCGTCGGCGCCAAGGGCAGGGTGCTGGCCGAAGACATCATGCCTGAGGTGATCGAGGCGCTGTCCCGCCGCATCACGCGCGAGGACTGGCGCAATGTCAGTGTCAGGCTGGGCGCGCCGGAAGACCCGAAGCTGCCGGAAAACAGCTTCGACCGCATATTCATGGTCCATATGTATCATGAGATCGCCGAGCCCTATGCGTTCCTGTGGAACCTCAGTCCCGCGCTCAAGAGCGACGGCGAACTGATCGTGGTCGATGCCAATCGGCCGACGGCGCAGCACGGGACGCCGCCGCGCCTGCTGGTCTGTGAACTGGCAGCCGTCGGTTTCCGTCTGGAGGAACTGGTGCCCAAGCCCACCGCAGGCGGCTATTTCGCCCGCTTCCGCCGGGTCACGGCCCGGCCATCGCCGCAAAGCATCGTACCCTGCGCCATGAAAAGTGCGACTAACGTAAATTAGCAGTTTCCCTAGGGTAAAAGGTAGCTAATGGCGGGTTAACCATGATTCTGTGCGCCGTCTTGACCTTTTCATGGTTGGATGGCCCGTGGGAGAAGCTCGGTATGAACAACCAAAGCCCATTCCTGGCGGGCAACGCCGAACAGCGGCGGCACAGTGCACGGCACAAGATGTTCGGCCCCGTCACCCTATGCGTGGCCAATGCCGAAATGCGCGGCCATTTCCTGGACCTTTCCACCTCCGGCGCGCTTGCTCATTGCGAAACACCACCCGCTGCTGGCAGCTATGTCGAGGTGAAGGCCTTTGGCGTGGAAACCAGTGGCCGCGTCGTATGGGCGCGAGGCAAGCGTTTCGGCATTCAGTTCAGCCAACCGATGACGGATGAAGCGATCGACACAGTCATCCGGGGAAGTTGAGCGTCAGCCGCGCTTGCGCCATTTCCGGAAGAGTGAAGCACTGACCAGACCGCCGCCCAGCAGCGCGGCGATGGCGCCACCGGCGGAGGCGAGCGCCCAGGCACCGGCGGCGAGCAGGCCGGTCAGGAAATCGACGATGATCAGCGTCAGATGGATCATGGCAAGAGGACGGCTGGCCTAGCGGCCAAGTTCCTTGGCTTCCTGATATTTGAGTTCAAGGAAGCGGTTCTGCACCGCCAGCTTGTCGATATCGCCGCTGGCCAGCGTCTCGCTGATCCGGGCGAGTTCTCCGTCGATGACCTTCAGCCCTTCGATCAGCTGCTGCTCGGGCACGCGGCCGTTGCGTTCCTCGCGGCGGAGCGGGGCGGGAATGGATTCATAGCCGGTGACCAGTTCGGGCAGGTGATCGGACAGCAGCTTGCGGATTTCCTGGGCGGCCGGCTCCTGTTCATTAAGGCGTTCAAGCTGTGGCGCGAGCGTCTCCAGCTTGACGCCGATGCTGTCGGCCAGGGTGACGGCGGGGGCGGGCAACGCCTTGCGCTGATTGTCGAGCCAGATTTCGGTCTGGAGCGGGAGGGCGGTGATGGGGGCGGTGGCAAGCGCCTGCGTCCCGACGCGTGGTTCGGAGGGGAGGAGGGCGATCAACAGCAGCGCCGCGATGGCAAGACCCAGCGCGACCATGACGCCAGTCGTGCCGAGTGGGATGAAGAAGCCTGCAACCATGCTGCCGATAAGGATGGCGAGTATCGACCAGAAGGCCCATTTCACCTTGCGCATCAGCGCGGTGCCGCGCCTCTGCCGCGCCCGGGCCGACAGGCTGCGCCCACGCTCGCCGTGGCGGCGCAGCACTGCTTCGGCATCGGCCAGGACACGGTCGGATCGGCTCACTGCCTTAGGCCTCGATCGCGCTCAATAGCGGGTTGTCGGCGCGCGCCTGTTGCGCGGCCTGGGCCTGGCCCTCTGCGCGGGCGATGTAGCCCTTCGACTTTTCTACCTCCGTCGACAGCGTGTTCACCGTCGTCTTCATATTCTCCAGCGCCTTGGCCTTGAACGTGTCGATATTATCCATGGTGTCGTAGATATTCTGGAATGCGCGTTGCAGCGTCGCGATGGGGATGGTGCTGGACGCGGCCTGCTCATGGATTTGCGCCGTCTGGTTCTTCAGCATCTCGCCGGTCGAATCGATCATGTTCGCCGTGGTCGTGTTGAGCGCGCTGATCTGTTCGAGCACCAGCTTCTGCCCCGCCAGTGCCTGCGCTACGGTGACGGCGGTGCGCAGCGCGGCAACGGTGGTGGTGCTCGCGCGGTCGACGCCCTTCACCAGTTCGACATTGTTCTTCTTGACGAGGTCGAGCGCCAGATAGCCCTGAACGGTCACGGCCATCTGCGTCAGCAGGTCCTGCGTGCGCTGGCGGATGTAGAAGAGCGCGCTCTCCCGGATCGCCTTGGCCTTCGCCGGATCGGTCGCGTCCAGTTCAAGCGCCTTCGCCTCCAACCGGGCGTCGAGCGTCTTGGAGATGTGGATCATCTGTTCCAGGCGGCCCATCGCCGCCCACATATTCTGCCGCTCGACATCGATGGCGGCATTGTCCTTGATCAGCACGTCCTTGCCGCTGGCGAGGCTGCCGAGGATCGAGTTGATATGCCCCTGCGCGCTTTTATAGCCGTCGAAATAGTCGCGCAGCCGGTTGCCGAAGGGAATGATCCCGAACAGCTTCTTGGGCGCAAGCAGGCTGCCGCGCTTGCCCGGATCGAGATCCTCGACCGTGCGGCGTAGCTCAGCCAGGTCCGCGCCAACCTTGTTGTCGCTGTCCATCGCGCGGACGGGGCGGTCAAGGAAGCGGTTCGAATGGCCCGCCGCCTCTGCGATCTCCTTGCGGCCCATATTGGTCAGCTGGTCCACCCGCTGGCCGAATTCGGGCGAGTTGGCGTCCTGTGCGACAAGGTCGTCGATGAAGGCATCGACCTTCTCGTCCAGCTTCGAACGCTTCTCGTCATCGATCGGGACAAGACCCGCCGCCTTTTCCGGCGAGACCGGCGGCACCGGATCGGGCGGCGTCAGGTTGAGCGTGTCGGCTGTCGCCGTGGTGGGCGCGGTGCTGGCCATAACGTCTCCTTCATGCTGTTATATGTAGCTATAACAGTGGCGCTTCAATCCGGAATATGGTCCTGCGTCCGGGCCGATGCAAATCCTTGCCCTGCCCTTGCCGCAACGCATCATTTCCTGTAGGGGCGCGCGCGATACTCTGGTCAGGCGTGGTGCCGGCCGGGAAAACAGAAAATCCCAAAGGCACATGCATGTCCCTGCGTAATATCGCCATCATCGCACACGTCGATCATGGCAAGACCACATTGGTGGATCAGCTCTTCCGGCAGTCCGGCACCTTCCGCGACAATCAGCGCGTCGAGGAACGGGCGATGGATTCGAACGACCTCGAAAAGGAACGCGGCATCACCATCCTGGCGAAGCCCACCTCGGTCGAATGGAACGGCACCCGCATCAACATCGTCGACACGCCGGGCCACGCCGACTTCGGCGGAGAGGTGGAGCGCATCCTCTCGATGGTCGATGGCGTCATCCTGCTGGTCGATTCGTCTGAAGGCGCGATGCCGCAGACGAAGTTCGTGACCGGCAAGGCGCTGGCGCTGGGCCTCAAGCCCATCGTCGTCGTCAACAAGGTCGACCGTCCCGACGAGCGCATCCAGGAAGTGCTGGACGAAGTGTTCGACCTGTTCGTGACGCTGGACGCCACCGACGAGCAGCTCGACTTCCCGGTGCTCTACGCCTCGGGCCGTAACGGCTACGCCAGCGAAGATGCCCAGCGCCGCGAAGGCACGCTGGAGCCGCTGTTCCAGAAGATCGTCGATCATGTGCCGCCGCCGTCGCTGGACGTGGACGCGCCTTTCAGCTTCCTCGTGACGCTGCTCGACCGCGACAACTTCCTTGGCCGCATCCTGACCGGCCGGGTCCAGTCCGGCACGGTCAAGGTCAACCAGCCGATCCACGCGCTCGACGCTGACGGCAATGTGATCGAAACCGGCCGTGCGTCGAAGATCATGTCCTTCCAGGGCCTGGACCGCGTACCGGTGGACGAAGCCAAGGCGGGCGACATCATCAGCCTCGCGGGCCTGACCGTCGCCACCGTCGCCAACACCATCGCCGACCCGCAGGTCAGCGTTCCGATCAAGGCCCAGCCGATCGATCCGCCGACCCTGTCGATGCGCTTTGCGGTCAACGATTCGCCGATGGCTGGCCGCGAGGGCAGCAAGGTGACGAGCCGCATGATCCGCGATCGCCTGGCCCGCGAAGCCGAATCCAATGTCGCCATCAAGGTGACGGAATCGGAAGACAAGGACAGCTTCGAAGTCGCAGGCCGCGGCGAACTTCAGCTCGGCGTTCTCATCGAGACGATGCGCCGCGAAGGTTTCGAGCTCGGCATCTCGCGCCCGCGCGTGCTGTTCGGCGAGGACGAAAATGGCAACAAGACCGAGCCTTATGAAACCGTCGTCATCGACGTGGACGATGAATTTTCGGGCACGGTCGTCGACAAGATGAACATCCGCAAGGCCGAGATGACCGACATGCGTCCCTCGGGCGGCGGCAAGACCCGCATCACCTTTTCCGCGCCCTCGCGCGGCCTCATCGGCTATCATGGCGAATTCCTGTCCGACACGCGCGGCACCGGCATCATGAACCGCCTGTTCGAGAAGTACGGCCCCCACAAGGGCAAGATCGAAGGCCGCAAGAACGGCGTCCTGATCTCGAACGGCGCGGGCGAAGCCAATGCCTATGCGCTGGGTCCGCTGGAAGATCGCGGCATCCTGTTCGTCGGCGTGGGCGAAGCGCTCTACGAAGGCATGGTGATCGGCGAAAACGCCAAGCCCGAAGACCTTGAAGTCAACCCGATGAAGTCGAAGGCGCTGACCAACTTCCGCGCCAGCGGCAAGGACGACGCCGTCCGCCTGACCCCGCCGAAGAAGATGACGCTGGAACAGGCGATCGCCTATATCGACGATGATGAAATGGTCGAGGTGACGCCCAAGACCATCCGCCTGCGCAAGCGCTATCTCGATCCGAACGAGCGCAAGCGCATGTCGCGCGCCAAGGCGGCTTGATCCAGGAGGCCGGTGTCGAAGGACACCGGCCTTTTTGTTATGGGGCCCCATCAGCAGTGCATGTCCGGCGATGCGGCATGCCGACAAGCCACTACCGCTCCACTATAAACTAAGTTATAGTTAACCAATGGGGGACAAACGCTTAATCACGTTGGCGGCGATGCTGTCGGCGTTCATCGCATCCGCGCCGCTGGCAGCTCAGGCACCACGGCCCGGCGCCTTGGAAATCTACAAGGATTGGACGATCGGTTGCGACAATCGCAGCCGATGCGAGGCCGTGTCACTGCTTCCCGATGGCGGTGAGTGGCCGGACAAGCCTGTCGCGCTCGGCCTGGTGCGCGAGGCGGGGGGAGCCGCCGACCCGGAAATATGGGTCAGCCGCGATACGCACGGGCAGGAGGACGTCAGCTTCCTGGTCGATGGCCGCAAGATCGCGACAGCGGCGAGCAGGGACGGCGAAGCCCGGCTGCAAGGGCCCCAGGCGGCCGCACTCGCCATCGCCATGGCGCGGGGCACGAAGCTTGAACTGCGATCGGCCGGTGCAGTCATTGCCCGGCCGTCCCTTGCCGGAGCGGCGGCGGCAATGCGCTATATGGACGCGCGGCAGGGGCGTGCAGGCACGCAGGCGGCGCTGGTCGCGACAGGAGCGCTGGCGGCGAATGCGGTTCGCCCGGCGCCTCCGCTTCCTTTGATCCGCCGGGCGGTCATACCGGCAGGCGCGGCGCCCGTGACCCTGTGGCGCGAAGAACTGGCGGCTGTGGGGAAATTCACCGGTTGCGCGGACGAGATGCGTGATGCGTCGCCGCCGGAACTGCATCGCCTTTCAAAGACGGAAACGCTGGTGCTGGTCCCCTGCGGCGCGGGCGCTTACAATTATTCGGCTGTTCCGGTGATCGCCACCGGCATTCCGGGACGGCGCAGCTTCCGCCACGCGGCCTTCGATTATCAACCCGGCTGGAGCGAGGATGCCGCGCATCCCACCTTGGTCAACGCCTCCTGGACGCCAGAAAGTTCGTCGCTTGAAAGCTATGCGAAGGGCAGGGGCATTGGCGACTGCGGCAGCAGCGAAAGCTATGTCTGGGATGGCATCCGCTTCCGCCTGGCATCCGCGAGCGCGATGGGCGAATGCCGGGGGGCCTGGCATTGGATCACCACCTGGTCGGCCAAGGTCGTCCCATAGCGGTCACGCCGCAGCGGCGAGGATGAGGGAGAAGAGCCCGTCGGGATCGGTCCATTGCCGCGCCGGTTCCCATCCTCCTGCACGCAGCAGCAGCTGTTCGTCGCGCGGCCCATATTTGTGGCTGCTCTCGCTATGGATGGTCTCGCCCTGCTCCATCGCGAACGCATGTCCCGCAACGTGAAAACGCAGGGGCCGCAGTGCCTCCAGATGCATTTCGATCCGGGCCTTCCCGTCATTCCATATCGCGCGATGGGCGAAGTCTTCGAGCGGCAGGTCGCCTTCCAACTCGCGGTTGATGCGCGCCAGAAGGTTGAGATTGAAGGCGGCTGTGACGCCCGCTGCGTCGTCATAGGCTGCGATCAGCCGGGCAGGGTCCTTGATCTGGTCCATGCCGATCAACAGCATCGCGCCCTCTCCGAGCAGCCTGCGCATCGATCGAAGCAGGTCGACGGCCGATGACGGTTCCATGTTGCCGATGGTCGATCCGGGGAAAAAGCCGAGCCTTGGCAGATCATCGACCATATTGGGCAACGTCAGGTCGGCATGAAAGTCGCCGACCAGCGGCAGCACGGGAAGGCCGGGAAATGCGGACGCCAACGCCGCGCTGCTGGCATGGAGAAAGTCGCCGCTGATATCGATCGGCACATAGGCGGATGGATCGATCGCCCGAAGCAGATGCGGCGTCTTGCGCGCGCTGCCTGCGCCGAATTCGATGACGGCCCGGCCGGGGCCGACGGCATCGGCGAAGTCCGCGCCATGGCGTTCCAGCAATGCAGTTTCGGTGCGGGTGGGATAATATTCGGGCAGGTCGGCAATTTCCTCGAACAGTTCCGATCCGCGCCGGTCGTAGAACCAGATCGGTGGCGTCGCCTTGGGATAGCGGGAAAGCCCCTCCACTATGTCACGGCGAAAGCTGCTGTCCGCGACGGGGTTCGCGGCGGGGGCGTCGAGTGTCAGAAGCACAGGCTAGAGATCCTTGGCCAGGCGCAGGCCAGTGAACTGCCAGCGTTGATGGGGGTAGAAGAAATTCCGGTAGCTCGGCCGCACATGCCCGCGCGGGGTGGCGCAACTGCCGCCCTTCAGGACGAACTGCCCGGCCATGAACTTGCCATTATATTCGCCTGCCGCGCCCTCATTGGGGCGGAAGCCGGGGTAAGGGCGATAGCCACTGCCGGTCCATTCCCACACATCGCCGAACATCTGGGTAAGCGAGGCGCGGCCGTCCGTGGCTTGGGGGCGGGGACATTCAGCGCCGTCCAGCTGATTGCCGCTGGTCGGTGCGACATTCAGCGCGCCGCTTTCCCACTCCTCTTCGGTCGGCAGCCGCGCGCCGGCCCAGCGGGCATAGGCGTCGGCCTCGTAGAAGCTGATGTGACACACCGGCGCGGCGGGGTTGACCGGTTTACGGCCGTCCAAACCGAAGCGGGTCCAGCCTTGAGCATCGTGGCGCCAGTAAAGGGGCGCTTCCACGCGCTCCGCCTGCACCCATGTCCAACCGTCCGACAGCCAGTGCGCGGGATCGCGATAGCCGTCATCTTCGATGAAGGCGATCCACTCGCTATTCGTGACCAGCCGGTGGGCCAGCGCATGCGGGTGGAGAAGCGCCTTGTGCCGTGGCCCCTCGCAATCGAAGGCAAAATCGCCTTTGCCATCGTCGCCTATTTCCACAAGGCCCTGGCGTCCTTCGATCCAGTGGATGGACCCCGGAAGCGCCGCTGGCTTGGACCTTGGTGTTTCAAACAAGACAGGTTCCAGCGGGTTCAGCGAAAAGAGGTGCTGCATGTCCGTCAGCATCAACTCCTGATGCTGCTGTTCATGATGAAGGCCGAGCAGGGCCAGCGACTGCGCGGGCGCAGGTAGGGTAGGGAGGGCCGCCAGCAGCGCTTCATCCACATGGGCCCGGTAAGCGAGAATATCCTCAAGCGGCGGGCGGGTCAGCACGCCGCGCAGCGGGCGGGCTTGGCGGGGGCCTTCCGCTTCATAATAGCTGTTGAACAGGAACGCATAGTGCGGATCGAACGGACGATAGGCGGGCGCATGGTCGCGCAAGACGAAGGTTTCGAAGAACCAGCTCGTATGCGCCAGATGCCATTTGGCTGGGGAAGCGTCCGGCATGGACTGGACGGTCGCATCGGCATCCGACAGCGGGGCGCACAGCGCTTCACTCAGCGCGCGCACGTCGCGATAGTGTTGCGTCAGATCATGCTGACCCGGTGCGACCCGGCTTTTCGCCATGCTGGCCCCTTCCCATAGGCTTGTGCTGCAATCGCAAAAACAAGCGCATGGGAGGCGATTTCGGTTCCGCTGGGCGGCGGAGCTTCTTTGAAGCTAGCGCGAGGCGCCGGGCACCCACTTCACATCGGCCGCGCCATTGCCGTTGAGGCGGCGCGCCATGACGAACAGCAGGTCCGACAACCGATTGAGATAGGCGAGGGCCAGAGGATTGAGCGCGACCTCCGCTGCAGCCGCCGTGGCGCTGCGTTCGGCCCGGCGCGTGATGGCGCGGGCAAGATGGACGGCGGCCGCGGCAGGCGACCCGCCGGGCAGGATGAAGCTGTCGAGCGGCTGCAAATCGGCGTTCATCGCATCGATCTGGTCTTCCAGCCGCTTCACCTGGGTGGCGACGATGCGCAGCGCCCAAGGTTCGTCCTCCCCCTCCGGCACTGGCGTGGCGAGATCTGCGCCGAGGTCGAAAAGGTCATTCTGGATCGTCGTCAGCCAATCCGCTTCGGGTGCTGTGCCGATAGCGAGGATGGCGAGACCGATCGCGCTGTTGGCTTCATCGACATCGCCGACCGCCTGCATGCGCGGCGCATGCTTGGGCAGGCGCGATCCATCCACAAGGCCGGTGGTTCCCGCATCGCCGGTGCGGGTGTAGATCTTGTTCAGCTTCACCATCGGCGGATCAGCCGTTGCCCTTCATCAGCAGCAGGATGGCCACGATGATGACGGCCGCCGCCTGAAACAGGATGCGGTTCATCATCATCTTGTTCTGCTTCAGGCTGGAAGGGCTGGGCGTGCCGTCCGGCGCGTTCAGCTGCTCCTTGGTCGTCTGCAGAAAGGCGATGATGCCCCGGACGAGCGCAAAAAGCGTCGCTGCCATGGCAAGGACAAGCGCAATGACGAGAATGATGTTCATGGCCTGAATCTAGGCCCTGGCCAGTGAAATGCCAACCGGAAAGCGACCGCCGCGCAGATCGGCGGCAAGGACTGCGGGATCGGTGCCCTGTGCGCGCAGGTCCGCCAGGGCGATCGATCCGTCGCGCTTGGCTAGGCGCCTGCCGTCGGCGCCGACGAGCAGCGGATGGTGGCAGTAGACGGGTGTCGGCAGGTCGAGCAGCGCCTGAAGCAGGCGGTGGACATGCGTCGCGGCAAACAGGTCATCCCCACGCAGCACATGGGTGACGCCCATTGCCGCATCGTCGAGGGTGCAGGATAGATGGTAGCTGGCAGGCGCATCCTTGCGCGCGAGGACCACGTCGCCCGCGGTCTGGGGTTCCGCCTCGATCATCCATCCATCCCCGGCACTCAGCCCGAGCGGGGGGAAGGGAGCGGACTCCCAATGCAACTCACCTGTAGTCGCAATCGCCTTGGCCATATCCAGCCGCCACGCATGAGGTTCGCCTGCCGCAACCCGCCGTTCCCGTTCGGGCGAAGGCAATGCGCGACAGGTGCCCGGGTACACAGGCCCCTCCGGCCCATGCGGCGCACTGGCGCTGGCGGCTATGTCGGCGCGCGTGCAGAAACAGGGGTAGAGAAGGCCCATGTGCCGCAATCTCTCCAGCGCCGCGTCATAATGGACGAGCCGCTCCGATTGAAAGACCAGCTCGCCGTCCCATGTCACCCCCAACCAGTTGAGGTCCTCCGCTATGCCTGCGACATGCTCCGGCCGGCTGCGCGTGCCATCGATATCTTCGATCCGAAGCCGAAATAAGCCGCCATTTGCGCGGGCAAAATCCATCGCCAGCAATGCCGACCAGCCATGGCCGACATGCAGCTTGCCGGTGGGGCTGGGGGCGAAGCGCGTTACCACATGCTGTGGCGAGAAGGATTGGATCATACAGGCCCTTGACGGGTCGGGGTGGTTAATGCTGTCATGTTGCCGTCACGTTCCTGATCGATCAGGATCCTGGCAATTGGGGGTTCGAGGGTTCTTATGTACCATCCCGACCTGATACGACATCCGGAAAACTGTCCGGCGCTGGTCCTGAACGCTGATTATACGCCGTTAAGCTATTATCCGCTGAGCCTCTGGCCGTGGCAAACCGCTATCAAGGCGGTTTTTTTGGAGCGGGTGGACATCGTCGCCAATTATGAGCGGGAGGTGCACAGCCCAAGCCTCCAGATGAAGATCCCGTCGGTGATCGCGCTCAAGCAATATGTGAAGCCGTCCGAACATCCCGCCTTCACCCGGTTCAACCTGTTCCTGCGGGATCGCTTCGCCTGCCAATATTGCGGATCGCCGCACGATCTGACCTTCGACCATGTCATACCGCGCCGGGCAGGTGGCCGGACGACCTGGGAAAATGTCGCCACGGCCTGTTCACCCTGCAATCTCAAGAAAGGCGGCCGCACGCCAAGGGAAGCGGGCATGCGGCTGCATGTCGAGCCGATCCGGCCGACCAGCTGGCAGTTGCAGGAACATGGCCGGGCCTTTCCGCCCAACTATCTGCACGAAAGCTGGCACGACTGGCTCTATTGGGACGTCGAACTGCTCGCCTGATGCTTGGCCCGCCGGGTCGCCAAGAGCCGGTCAGATGTAACCAGGCAGCCAGTCGAGATCCACATCCTTGTGCCTGTTCGTGTAGTGGCCGATCTCTTCCAGCCGCTGCATATCGAGCAGGGTGATGCGACCATTCGCGCGGCTGATCAGGCCTTCCTGTTCCATCTGCCGCACCATCCGGTTCACATGGACGGAGGTCAGGCCGATCGCATCGCCAATCTCCTCCTGCGTCAGTTTCAGGTCGAAGCTGTCGGTGACACCGTCATCGGTGACGCGCAGCCGGTCGAAAATGTCGAGCAGGAAGGACGCGACCCGCGCCTTGGCCGACGTGCGGCCCAGGGACGCGAGCCGGTCGGTCAGCGCCACCCTTTCCGTGTTGGACAGCAGGAACAACAGGGCTGCGACCCGCGGATATTCCTCCAGCAACCGGCGCAAGGCATGCTTGTCGAAAGGGCAGACGATCGCGTCGGAAAGCGCCACCAGTGATTCGGGCGCCTTGCTGTAGATGGTGCTGGCGGAGCCGATGAAATCGCCGGGAAAATAGACCCTCAGGATCTGGCGGCTGCCATCGGGCAGGATGACGAAGCTCATCACCCGTCCCTCGCGCAGCACGAACAATTCGGTCACCGTTTCATTGACGCGCTGAATCATCGCCCCCCGCTTCACCTTGCGCGGATTTTCCTCAAGTCTGGTAAGCGCGTTCTTTTCCTCGTCGGACAATGGCACATGCTTTGCGAGCCTGTCCGCGAAACAACCTGTCGCCACCCAAAGCACCTTTTATCAAATTTGTCGTTACGGTGGCAAAACGCCCCTCACGTCTTTTGGCTGCATTTTGGGGCCGCGCACTAAACTCGATCAATTTCGCTGGCCCGAAAGTGCAAATGTTTCCCCAGCGTATCCCACCGATCACATGCGGCTGCCTGGGCACGCTGGTCGCTCCCGCCTTGCGCCGAACGCAATTAACGTTAAGAACCCAGCCGATGGACCGCATTCATATTCGCGGCGGCAAAGTGCTGAGCGGCCGCCTTCCCATCTCCGGTGCGAAGAACGCCGCGCTGACATTGCTGCCTTGCGCATTGCTGACCGATGAACCGGTGACGCTGCGCAATCTGCCTCGTCTGGCGGACGTCGACAGTTTCGGTCATTTGCTGAACCAGCTTGGCGTATCGACGATGATCGAAGGCGCGCGGCCGGAGGATTTCGGGCGGGTCATGACCATGCGCGCGGGCCGGGTCACATCGACCGAGGCGCCATACGACATCGTGCGCAAGATGCGGGCGTCCATTCTGGTGCTCGGCCCCCTGCTCGCGCGTGCGGGCGAAGCGCGGGTTTCGCTGCCCGGCGGCTGCGCCATCGGCAACCGCCCGATCGACCTGCACCTGAAGGCACTGGAGGCTTTCGGTGCGGTGATCGAGATCAACGCGGGTTATGTGCGCGCCTCCGCACCTGATGGCGGCCTGCCCGGTGGCATCTATACTTTCCCTGTGGTGTCCGTTGGCGCGACCGAAAATGCCGTCATGGCGGCGGTGCTCGCAAAGGGAACCTGCGTCCTTGAAAATGCCGCGCGCGAGCCGGAGATCGTCGATCTTTGCAAATTGCTGATCGCCATGGGCGCGGATATCGAAGGGGTCGGGACCGACAAGCTGATCATCCATGGCCGGGACCGGCTGCATGGCGCGACCTACAGCGTCATGCCGGACCGCATCGAGGCAGGCAGCTACGCCTGCGCGGCGGCGATCACCGGGGGCTCGCTTGAACTGGCCGGGGCCTGTGCCGACGACATGCATGCCATCCTGGCCGCCCTGCGCGACGCGGGTGTCCAGGTCGATGAGCTGAAGAACGGCATCAGGGTTTCGGCGGACAGCAAGCTCAAGCCGCTGACCTTGTCCACCGCGCCTTTTCCCGCCTTCCCGACCGACATGCAGGCCCAGTTCATGGCGATGCTGACGAAGGCGGACGGCGCGTCCGTCCTGACCGAGACGATCTTCGAAAACCGCTACATGCATGTGCCTGAACTCGCTCGCATGGGGGCGGACATCGGCGTGAACGGCCGCACGGCCGTGGTGCGCGGCGTGGATCGTCTGGTCGGCGCGCCGGTCATGGCAACGGACTTGCGTGCTTCCATGAGCCTGATCCTCGCCGGGCTCGCGGCGGAAGGGGAGACGCAGGTCAACCGCGTCTATCATCTCGATCGCGGCTATGAGCGGCTGGAGGAAAAATTGTCGGCCGTCGGCGCGGACATCGAACGGGTAAGCGATGGCTGACGGCACGGGGCTGGAGACGGATCGGGCGGCCTTGCTGGCGCGCTATGATCTGGATGCCGGCGGCTTTCGCACGCTGGACCAGATCACCGACTTCGCCGCTGCGCTTTGCGATGCGCCGATCGCGCTCGTCAGCATCGTTGAGGAGGAGCGTCAGCGTTTCCTTGCGCGCACGGGCCTTGATGCCGAAGAGACGTCGCGCGACGTGTCCTTCTGCGCCCATGCCATGCACGGCAGCGATATTTTCGTGGTGCAGGATGCCAGCGCCGATCCGCGCTTTGCGGCAAATCCGCTCGTCACGAGCGCACCGCACATCCGTTTCTATGCTGGAGCGCCGTTGTTGAATGGGGAGGGGGTGCCGCTGGGCTCGCTCTGCGTCATCGATGACAAGCCAAGGGAGGACCTGACGCCGGTTCAGCGGCAGGGCCTGTTCCTGCTGGCGCGCCAGGTGATGGTGGAGCTGGAGGGGCGGCGGCGCGATCAGGACATCATCGCCCGCCAGGTCAAGGATGCGGAGGCTGTGGCGGAGAGCGACCGGCTCTTCCGCACCCTGGCCGATACCATGCCGCAAATGGTCTGGTCGACGCTGCCGGACGGCTATCATGATTATTATAATGCCCGTTGGTATGAATATACCGGCGTGTCGGATGGCGCCACGGATGGCGACGGGTGGAACGGCACCTTCCACCCGGACGATCAAGAGCGGGCATGGCAGCGGTGGCGGCATTCGCTGAAAACCGGCGAGCCATACGAGATAGAATATCGGTTGCTCCATCATAGCGGCGAATATCGGTGGACCTTGGGCCGGGCGCTGCCCATCCGCGACGATGAAGGCAGGATCACGCGCTGGATCGGCACCTGCACCGAAATTCACGAACAGAAGCTGATGATGGAAGAGCGTGAGATCATCGCGCACGAACTTTCCCATCGGATCAAGAATATCTTTTCCGTGATCGCGGGCCTGATCGGTTTGTCGGCGCGTCAGAACCCCGCAATCCGGGTGGCGGCGGATGATCTGCGGGACCGGATCATGGCTCTTGGCCGGGCGCATGATTTCATCAGGCCGCACAGCATCGAAACCGGCGAAGACATGCAGCAGGGGCGGCTGCACGGCATATTGGAGCAGATATTCGCGCCCTATAATGACGCTGGTGGAAACCGCATCATCCTGTCCGGCGAGAATCCAGCGATCGATGATCGATCCGCCACGCCGCTTGCGCTGCTGTTCCACGAACTCGCGACCAATGCGGCCAAATATGGCGCGCTGTCGGTGTCGCAGGGGCAAGTGCGCATCGATGTCCAGCGCGAGGGCGCAGACATCTGCATCGAATGGCGGGAAGAAGGCGGTCCACCAGTAAAGCCGTCAGACCGCGAGGGCTTTGGCAGCCGCCTCATGCAGCTAAGTGCTGAGCGGCAACTGGGCGGACGCATGGAGCGCGACTGGCGGCCCGAGGGCCTTCGTATCAGCCTGCGGATTCCATTCCGCTCCATGAGCCGGGCGAAAGTCGAAATGGCGTAAAGCCGAAAATCTCGGCTGTTTCGAGGTCCCTTTGTTCCGACGCGGCGAGGCGTAGCGTTTCGGCGATACTATGGGCGCGAAACGGCTTGGTTATCACGCCAAGGGCCGCTTCGGCAGCGGCGCCGATCTGAGCCGGGTTGGCGGTGACGTAGATCACCTGGACGCCATATTGAGCGGCAAGTTCCAACCCGATGCCAGGGCCGGTCGGCCCGTCGCGCAGGTTGAGATCGACAAGCGCGATGTCGCAATCATTGGCGGCAATGAGCGCGCTTTCGCGATCAGCGGCAATCGCGCTGACCGCAAAACCTGCGTCTTCGACGATCTGCTCGATCTCGAGTGCGACGAAAATTTCGTCTTCGACGATTAAGACCTTCTTACTCATGCCTCAGCCCGCGGAACTGGAGCCGACAATGTCCAAACCGCCATCTGGTTCCCAAAATCCGAAAATTTTCAGGCCGTCTCGTCCGTCTGATTGGTCCAGAGCGTCTCGAACTTGGTCCCCTGCATCAGCAGCACGCTGGCGGTATAGCCACCGTCGCCAGCCTTTCGCGCCGTATCGGTGGCGTTTTCGACTGCGGCTTCACGGGTGGCGAATGGGCCATAATAGCGGTTGTCGAGATTGATCTTCCAGACGCCTTCATGTTCCAGGACGATGTAGCGAGCATGGGGCAAGGACATGAGCTTAGAGAACCTCCGTATTATAATGATGCCAGGCCATGATGGCGGCAGCGCCCCTGTGGGGCCGCCATGCTTCGGCAAGGGCGCGGGTTTGCCGCTCGCTCGGCCGTTCGGGCAGGCCAAGGATGCGGCCGACCTCGATCTGCACGGCAAGATCGCCAGCGGGCCAGACATCGGGTCGCCCTTCGGCGAACAGCAGGTAGATTTCGGCTGACCAGCGCCCGATGCCCTTCACCTGGGTAAGGAGCGCGATCGCCTCCTCGTCATCCTCCGGCAGGGCATGCAGGTCGATCTGCCCGCTTGTGACCAGTTCAGCGAGGCTCCGGGCATAGCCCTGTTTCTGGCGCGACAGGCCGCAGGCGCGCAGTGCGTCGAAATCGCGGGAGAGCAGCTGGTCCGGCGCGCACCCCTCGCCAAGCTCCGCCTCCAGCTTGCGCCAGACGGCTGCGGCCGCCGCTACGCTCACCTGCTGGCCGACGATGGTGCGCAGCAGCGTCTCATAACCGGGCTCCCGCATGCGGGGCAGGGGATAGCCGACGCGCGCCAGGGCAGCGGCAAAGCCGGGTTCGAGGACGGCGATCGCGTCCAGGCTGTCGCGCAGCTGCTCGGGGGTGGTGACCATGCTCTGCTTGTTTCCGGCTCTTGATTTATCGGCTCCCCCGCCTATGAGCGGCGGTGGAAATTTTAGGATCGAGGTACATGCCTAAACTGATAGTGGTCAACCGTGCGGGTGAAGAGCAGGCTGTCGAGGGCGACAGCGGCCTGTCCGTGATGGAAGTCATCCGCGACAATGGCTTTGACGAGTTGCTGGCGCTGTGCGGCGGTTGCTGCTCCTGCGCGACCTGCCATGTCTATGTCGATCCCGCCTTCGCAGAAAAGCTGCCTGCGCTGAGCGAAGACGAAAACGACCTGCTCGACAGTTCGGATCATCGCAACGAAAGCAGCCGCCTGTCGTGCCAGCTGGTGATGAACGAGGATCTGGACGGTCTGCGCGTCACCATCGCGCCGGAAGACTGATCCTTCTCATCCGGGCGCCCATCACTGGTTGACGCGCAGCGTCGCCATGGGCGCCTCGCTGGTGAGCGGCGTGATCCGCCAGACGATCCGCCTGCCGCCTGCGATGCTCTGCGCGCCGTCTTCCTGATTCTGGCTCACGATTTCGGCGTCGGTGGTCAGCGTGAAGTGGCCGTCGAGCGCCTTTGCCGCATCCTCTCCAGGCCCGCTTTGCCCCATCGGCTCACGGCTCTTGTCGAAGCCGTTGGAATAGCCCGGAGCCTTCACCCGCACCCTGTCGCCGCCGCGCAGCTCGACCGCCACGAAGGGCAGGACGATTTCGGCGTCGCTGTTGAAGGGGAAGAGGAAGCTGTGGGTCAGCCGCCCGCTGATCGCATAGTCGATCTCGAAGCGGTGATTGCCCAGATAGCGGGCGGAACGAAATCCCTTCTCCTTGGACAGGGCGGCGGCGATCGCCTGCATCTGCGCCTCGTCGCCGGATGCTCCGCCTGCGCCAAATCCTTCTTCACGGCCCTTCTGCATCGCCGTCTTGTGAAGGGCGCTATCCTTCTTTTCCGGGGCGCCATCGCCAATGGAATCCCCACTGGAGGAGCCGAACCCCTTCATGTCGGACGATATGATCTCGCCCTTATAGGTGAAGCTGAACTGCCGGTCCGCGCGGATGTCGAGGGTGGATTCGAACTTGCCCGGCGTGACGAGGCAGGCGCCCAGCAGCAGGCAGCAGGCAAGTGCGCTGGCGGCGCGAAGAAAAACAGCCATATCGTCCCCCATTTCCGGCGCTGCCTCATCAGCGCAGCCTGGCCCTGCTACCGGCTTGCGGCGGCGTACAGGGCGATGGCAGCCGCGTTGGAGACATTGAGGCTCTCCATGCGCGGGCTGATCGGCAGTTTAGCCAAAATATCGCAATGGGCCATGCTGTTGTGACGCAGCCCTTCGCCCTCCGCACCGAGCACCAGCGCGACGCGCGATTCGCCGATCGCCTCGCCCAATATGGTATCCGCCTCGCCGTCGAGGCCAATGCGCCAATATCCCGCCTCGGCAATCTCATCGAGCGCGCGGGCGAGGTTCACCACGCGCACCCAGGGCACGATTTCCAGCGCGCCGGACGCAGACCGGGCCAACACACCCGACTCCGGCGGCGCATGCCTGTCCTGCGTCACGATGCAAAGCGCGTCGAACGCCGCCGCCGACCGCAGGATCGCGCCGACATTATGGGGATCGGTGACCTGATCGAGAACCAGCACCGGCCGCTTGTCGTCCTGTCCAGCCTCCAAGACATCGCCCAGCCACACATCATCCAGCGGCTCGACTTCCGCGACGATCCCCTGATGGGGTGCATCGGAGGGCACCATGCGGCCGAGGTCCGCCACATCGGCATAGACGATGGGCAGCACCGGCGGCAGGTGGAGCGCGTTCAGCGCGTCGCGCGTGCCCCAGATTTTCCGGACCACCCGGTTGGGATTGGCCAGGGCCGCGATGACGGCGTGCCGTCCGTAGAAGCGGGGAAAGTTGCCTTTGGGCTTAGCGCCGCGATGTCCTTTTTTCATGGAAGCGCTCTTTTCACATCCGGCCATTGACAGGCAAGCCTCCATTCGCCATTGAGCGCGCCTCCAGCGCGGTAAAAGGCAGTTTTGCCTGCCGCGTCAGGGCACTGGACAGGTGGCCGAGTGGTTAAAGGCAGCAGACTGTAAATCTGCCCGGGTTTCCCGTACGCTGGTTCGAATCCAGCCCTGTCCACCACCCTTTGGCTTTGGCCTTCGGGTATCTGCCCCCTTCCGGCGCGCCGCCTCTTTCGGGTTTCCGGCCTGCGCGCTTCCCATTCGAGCCCGTCTGAAAAGAAGGACCGCTCGTCATGGCGTGGCTTGTGCTTGGCATTGCCGTATTCACTGAAATCTGTTGGGCGCTCAGCCTCAAATGGGCGGCAACCATCGGCAGCTGGCAGGCGTCGTCCGTGCCGATCGCCTTGAGCTTCCTGAATATGGGCCTGCTTGCCCTGGCGATGAAGGGACTGCCCGCCGGGACCGCCTATGCCATCTGGACCGGCCTTGGCGCTGTCGGCGTCATCATTGGCGGCATGATCCTGTTCGGTGACCGCATCGCGCCGGTGCAGGCCGGTTTCATGGCGCTGATCGTCATTGGCGTCATGGGGACGAAGCTGTTCGCCCCCGGCTGATCGCGCGGCGGCACCATATGGCGGAGCGGGGCGTTGGCCCCGCACCAATCATCCGTTACGCTGCCGTGCAATGACCATCGATCGTCGCGCCTTCCTGGCTGCCGCTCTATCCGGCTCCTTCGCCTTTCCATTTGCTGGCCGGGCGCTCGCCGCGACGGAGGTCGAGCGCGTCGACGCGTTGATCGCCCGGATGACTGTTGAGGAAAAGGCGGGGCAGATGACCTGCCTTACCGACAGCTTCCGGCCCTACAACCCGCCCAATCCGCAAGTCGGCATACAGGATGAAAAGCGGCTGGCGGAGGAGGTGCGGAAGGGCAGGGTAGGCTGTCTGTTCAACGGCATCGGCGTGGCAGGCGCCCGCCGCGCGCAAGATATCGCCGTCACGGAAAGCCGCCTTGGCATTCCCTTGCTGCTGGCGGGTGATGTCATCCACGGGCTCAAGACCATTTTTCCCGTGCCCTTGGCCGAGGCCGCGAGCTTCGACCCGGCGCTGGCCGAACGCACCGCGCGCGCCATGGCGCAGGAGGCAAGCGCGGCCGGGCTGCACCTCACCTTCGCGCCCATGGTCGATGTCGCGCGGGACCAGCGCTGGGGCCGTGTTGTCGAAGGCTCCGGGGAGGATGTCTATCTCGGTAGCCTGTTCGCCGCTGCCCGCGTGCGCGGATTTCAGGGGCGCGACCTGCGCCGCGACGATTCGCTTCTGGCGTGTCCCAAGCATTTCGCCGCCTATGGCGCGGTCGCGGCTGGCCTTGAATATGGCAGCGTCGACATCTCCGAAGAGACGCTGCGCGAAACCCATCTGCCGCCCTTCGGCTCTGCCTTTGCGGCTGGCGCGCTTACCACCATGGCGGCCTTCAGCGAGATCAATGGCGTCCCCGCCACCGCCGACCGGGAATTGCTGACCGACTTGCTGCGTGGCGAGATGAAGTTTCGCGGCTTTGTCTTTTCCGACTATACCGCCGACGAAGAACTGATCGCGCATGGCTTTGCCGAGGATGAGCGCGATGCCGCGCGCCTGGCGGTGCTGGCTGGCGTCGACATGTCGATGCAAAGCGGCCTGTATATCCGTCATTTGCCCGATCTGGTGAAGAGCGGCGCTGTGCCAATGGGTACGATCGACGTTGCCGTGCGCCGCATCCTCTATGTGAAGATGGCGATAGGTTTGTTCGACAATCCTTACCGCTCCATCAGCGAAGAGGCGGAGCGGACCCGCATCGCCACGCCCGCACGTCATGCCCTGGCGCGGGAAGCCGCCGGGCGGTCAATCGTTCTTCTCCAGAATAGCGGCGTCCTCCCGCTCGATCCCGCCAAGCGCCAGAAGATCGCGCTGATCGGCCCCTTTGGCGAAGACCGGGACAATCTCTACGGCCCCTGGGCATTTTACGGGGAGAAGGGCAAGGGCGTCGACATCGCCGCCGGGCTGCGCGCCGCCATGCCCGATCCTGCCCTGCTCAGCATCGCAAAGGGATGCGACATCATGACGCCGATCGACGGCGGGATCGCGCAGGCGGTGGAGGCGGCCAAGGCAGCGGACATCGTGCTGCTCGCGCTCGGCGAATCGCAGGACATGTCCGGCGAGGCGCAGTCGCGCACCGTCATCGAATTGCCTCCGCCGCAACAGATGCTGGCCGACGCGGTGGCTGCCACCGGCAAGCCTGTCGTCATTCTGCTGCGCCACGGCCGCGCTTTGGCGCTGCACGGGTCGGTCGCGAGTGCGCAGGCTGTCCTCGCCACCTGGTTCCTGGGATCGGAAGCGGGCCATGCCATCGCCGACATCCTGTTCGGCCGGGTCGATCCGTCCGCCAAGCTGCCGGTCAGCTTCCCGTGGGAATCGGGACAGGAGCCCTTCTTCTACGACCGCAAGTCCACCGGCCGCCCCGTGGTTGACAACCGCACCGAATATCGCGCGCGCTACATGACCACGGACAACAGCGCCCGCTATCCCTTCGGCCATGGCCTCAGCTACACCAGATTCGCGCTGGAGAATCTCAAGCTGTCCGACACCGCCTTGCGCTGGGATCGGGCGATAGAGGTGACGGCCCGGCTGACGAACAAGGGGGACCGGCGGGGCAGCGAAGTCGTGCAACTCTACATCCGCGATCGCGTGGCGAGCCGCACCCGCCCCGTGCGCGAACTCAAGCGCATCGAACGCGTCACGCTTGATCCCGGAGAGAGCAGGACGGTGCGCTTCTCCCTGTCTCGCACCGACCTGCAATTTGTCGGATCGGGCAATCGCATCATTGCGGAGCCCGGCCTGTTCGACCTGTGGCTTGGGCAATCGTCGGAGGGTGGGCTCCACGCCCAGTTCACCCTCTATGCGGAGGCAGTTGCGCCCGCATCCGCCCGATAAGCCGGTCATCTCCGCGAAGGCCGAACAGGCGCGCCGCTCCAACTCGCTTTCCTACAGCGGCTGGTCCATGGCATGATGCCACTGGCTCTTTCCTACCGTGAACCTTCCCCGCCCCATGGGTCCGGGGCGTCATTTCGCAAAAATTTTCCTATTGCGAAATCGACGCCACCCGTCCGTACTCACGCAAATGCGTCGGCCACAACAGTGTGAACTTCGCAACGTCCCGCGTGACTGCAAAACTCCCCGCCTGCACCTTCACCACTCCGCGCGGCTCTGCTAGAGGGCGTCCCATGCTGAATCTCAGGGATATCACCGTGC
Source organism: Sphingobium agri (assembly GCF_023051225.1). Classification (NCBI taxonomy): domain Bacteria; kingdom Pseudomonadati; phylum Pseudomonadota; class Alphaproteobacteria; order Sphingomonadales; family Sphingobiaceae; genus Sphingobium; species Sphingobium agri. Next base: position 40,804 of record NZ_JALKHS010000006.1, read on the forward strand.
GGCTGGGTGGCCGTACCATCATCGACCGCGCCAGTGCCGCGCTGCCGCCGCGCAGCCGCGTCGGCCTGATCGGCCGCAACGGCGCGGGCAAGTCCACGCTGATGAAGGTGATGATCGGGCAACTCGATCCCGACGATGGCGGTTGCGACATGCCGCGCGACACGCGCCTTGGCTATATCGCGCAGGAAGCGCCCGCCGGGACGGCGACCCCCTTCGAAACCGTGCTCGAAGCCGACAAGGAACGCGCTGCCCTGATGGCGGAAAGCGAAACCACGCAGGACCCGGACCGGCTCGGCCATATCTATGAGCGGCTGACGACGATCGACGCCTATACCGCGCCTGCCCGTGCCGCGCGCATTCTGGTGGGCCTTGGCTTCGACGAAGAAATGCAGGGGCGGCCGCTCGACAGCTATTCGGGCGGCTGGAAAATGCGTGTCGCGCTCGCCGCCCTGCTTTTTTCCGAGCCCGACCTGCTGCTGCTCGACGAACCGAGCAACCACCTCGATCTTGAAGCGACGATGTGGCTGGAAAGCTTCCTCAAAAATTATCGCGGCACCGTGGTCGTGATCAGCCATGAGCGCGATCTGCTCAACAATGTCGTCGACCATATACTGCATCTGGAAGGCGGGAAGGTGACGCTCTATCCCGGCGGCTACGACGCGTTCGAGCGGCAGCGCGCCGAACGGCTGGCGCAGCAGGAAGCGGCCCGCGCCCGGCAGCAGGCCGAGCGCGAGAAGTTGCAGGACTATATCGCCCGCAACTCCGCCCGCGCCTCGACCGCCAAGCAAGCCCAGTCGCGGGCCAAGGCGCTGGCAAGGATGCAGCCGATCGCCGCCGCGATCGAAGACCCCACCCTGTCCTTCGCCTTTCCCAGCCCGCCCGAACTGCGCCCGCCGCTGATCACCATGGACATGGCGGCGGTCGGCTATGGCGACACGCCAGTGCTGCGCCGGGTGAACCTGCGCATCGACCCTGATGACCGGTTGGCGCTGCTTGGCCGCAACGGCAACGGCAAGACAACGCTTGCCCGCCTGATCGCGGCGCAGCTCGCGCCGATGGAAGGGTCGATGAACAGTTCGGCCAAGATGAATGTCGGCTATTTCACCCAATATCAGGTGGAGGAGCTCGACATCGCCGACACGCCGCTCCAGCACATGACGCGCGTGATGAAAGGCGCGACGCCGGGCGCGGTGCGCGCGCAGCTCGGCCGTTTCGGCTTTTCCGGCGAGCGGGCGACGCAGCAGGTCGGCTCCATGTCGGGTGGCGAGCGCGCCCGGCTGGCGCTGGCGCTGATCACGCGCGATGCGCCGCACCTCCTGATCCTCGACGAACCGACCAACCACCTCGACGTCGACAGCCGCGAGGCGCTGGTGCAGGCGCTCAATGAATATTCGGGCGCCGTCGTCATCGTCAGCCACGATCGCCACATGATCGAACTGGTGGCCGACCGCCTCGTTCTGGTGGACGGCGGCACGGCCCAGCCGTTCGACGGCAGTCTGGACGATTATACCGACATCATATTGCGCAAGGCCGATGGCGGCGGCAGCGGCGGGGATGCGCCAAAGGCGGATCGCAAGGCGGAAAAGCGCAACGCAGCCGAGTGGCGCGAAAAGCAGAAGAGCTTAAAGGCAGCGGTCAGCAAGGCGGAAAAGGAGATGGCGACGCTCTCCGCCGAACGCAGCCGGATCGATCAGGCGCTGTTCGATCCCAAGGCGGCGACGGGTGCCGAGGCGAAGATGACGACGACCGACCTCATGGTACGCCGCGCCTCCGTCGAAAAGAAGCTGGAGGCGATCGAGGAAAGCTGGATTGAAGCCAGCGCGGCGCTGGAGGAACTGTAAGGGCCGTCAGCCCGCGTCGATGCGCAGGCGGCTCAGGCGGATTTCGCTGATGCGCCAGCCGTCGGCCAGCCGCACATAGCGCTCATGATAATGGCCGTAGCCATGCATCCAGCGGAAGGGCAGGGGCGAACCTTCCTGAACCCACAGCTTGTCCTCCATCGCCCAGATGCCGCTGGCCTGCGTGTCCGTTTCGATGTGGATTTCGGGCATATGGCCGTGGTGAACGGTCGTGACCTTCTCCAGCATCGGCGCGAGACGCGCAACATAAGGCGCAGCGCCGTGGATCAGCATGCTCTCGTCGCGTTCCCCTGCGGCGTCGCGGAAATCGGCGATCAGGTCGGGTGCGAAGACCGCCTCCAGGGCGGGCCAATCCTTGTTGTCCATGGAGCGGAAGTAGCGTGCTTTCAGGGCATATATCGCCAAGGTCGCTACGATCTTGTCGGTTTCAGTCACGCATTCCTCCCCGCCCGGCCCACGACTTTCAGACCGTTTGCGAGAACCCTAAAGCAGCGGGTGCCGCGTTCCAAGCAAGGCTTTTCCCCGAAAGATGAGGTCGTGAAAATCGTCATGCTGCTTCGTAACATGGACAGCGGCTGGGATTTCCGCTGGGACCAGCACATGCCAAAAACGGCTGGAGCGCGCCGCTATGTGCGGGCGCGCTCCAGCTTCAAAATTTGAAGCGTCGGCGCGGAACAGCGTACCGCGCCACGCCAGTCGCTTTAGAATTCGCGCAGGATCTCGCGTAGCGTCGTGCCCTCATATTCGGTGCGCACCGCACCTGCCCTCTGCAGGGCAGGGATGACGCCGTTGACGAGGTCTGGCAGCTGGCGGTTGTAGCCTGAACCCTCGATCAGGAAGCCATCGCCGCCCACTTCGTCCATCACCGCCATCATCTTCTCGGCAACCTGTTCGACGGTGCCGCTGAAGTCCATGCCGCTCGCACCCTTGCCCGCGGAGAACAGGTCGCGCAGGGACTTGCCCTCTTCGCGGCCCGCCTTCTTCATATATTCAAGGGCGCTGGTGTGGCCGCCAGCAGTAATGTCCTGCGGCACTGGCGCATCCACGTCATATTGGGAGAAGTCGACGTCCAGCGAAGAGGACGCCATCACGATATTATGCTCGAACGCCGACTGCTTTTCGGCCTCGGTCATTTCAGGTCGCTCTCCACCTTCGGGGAAAATTTCGACCGGCGTCAGGAAAAAGACCTTGATGTCGTCAGGATTGCGCCCCTGCTTTTCAGCGCGGTCACGGATTTCCTGGCGATAGGCCTTCATGCCCGGAACGCCGCCTGTCATCATGCCCAGCACGACTTCGGCGTTCTTCGATGAAAACTGCTTTCCGCGTTCGGAAGCGCCCGCTTGCGCGAGGACGGGATAGCCCTGTGGCGATCGCAGCGTGTTCAGCGGACCGCGCGAACGGAAATGCTTGCCCTCGAAATTGACGGTGTGAACCTTGTTGTGGTCGACATAGACGCCTGTCTCAGTATCCGCGACCAGCGCGCCTTCTTCCCAGCTATCCCACAGTTTCTTGCACAATTCGACAAATTCATCGGCAATGTCATAGCGCTCGTTGGGCGGCAGAAGCTTGTCCATGCCAAAGTTCATGGCGGCATTCCGCTCGCTGGACGTGACCATGTTCCACCCGGCGCGTCCTTTGGTCAGGGAGTCGATCGTAGAAAGCAGCCGGGCGAGCAGGTAGGGCGGGTAGAAAGTGGTTGAAGCCGTCGCGATCAGGCCGATGTGCGACGTATCCTGCGCCATCAGAGGCAGCAGCGGTAGCGGATCGAGCTTGGGTGAAAGCGTCGCGTTCTTGAGGTCGAGTTCCATGGAGTTGGCGTAACGATCGCCGACGATCAGGCTGTCCTCGAAGAAGACGAAGTCGAACTTCGCGGCCTCCAGCATCTTGGCCAGTTCTTTATGGTAGGACCCATCCGCCCATTGCGAGCCGAATTCCTTGCCGTCGCCCGGCCATGAGGTGGCGCCGAACTTGGTGAAATAGCCAAGGTGGAATTTCGTGTGGGCCATAGCCTGATACTCTCTCTAAAGGTTTCTCTCATTGCGTCTCAATGGTGCGATGTAGCCGCGACTCCGGCAGCTTCTCCTTCAAAGCCGCGTCCGGGAAGCGCGCGACTGCCGGCCCACCTGCCCCTAATAGTTGACAATGATCAACCTTTGTCAAGTGGCAGAAGCGTTTCGGTTCGACAGCGTTACAAAAAAGGTTCGGGTAAATTGCTCGCGCGTCGGCTGGTCCTGCTTTGGCTTGCCAGGGCACCGATTTGCAGGAACAACGACGGGCAAAATCTGCCCCCCCTACGATCATCAGGAGCTTTGGCCATGCGTAAGGTTGCAATGGTGACCGGAGCCACTCGCGGCATTGGCAAGGCGACCGCACTTGAACTAGCAAGGAGCGGCTTTGCCGTCGCGGTGACCGGCCGCACCCTGCGCGAGGGGGAGGGGCGGCTCGGGAGCCCCAGCGGTTCGAAGGCTATCACCGTGCCCGGCAGCATCGAAGCAACCGTGCGCGAGGTAGAGGCCGCGGGCGGCGAGGCGCTGGGCATACAGATGGATATATTGGACCGAGTATCCATCGATGCTGCGGTAGATGCTGTCCTCGCCAAATGGGGCAGGATCGATGGGCTTTTCAATAACGCGATCTTTCAATCTCCCGCCATCATGTCGCCCATTTCCGCGATCGATGCGGACATTGCGGAGACGGCCATGCGCGGGCTGATGGTCAATCAAATGCACATCACGCAGCGGGTGCTGGACCCCATGCTGAAACAAGGCGGCGGCCGGATCGTCTTCATCACCAGCGGCGCGGGCAGTATGCTGTGCGAACGAAAACTCAGCGAGGGCGGTTGGGGCATGTTGTACGCCGCGGGAAAAGCGGCATTCAGCAAACTCGCGGAGTTTGTCGATCTGGAATATCGGGATCAGGGAATTGCGAGCTTCCACATACAGCCCGGCCTCACCATCACCGAAGCCATGACTGCGCAATATGGCGAAGCCGCCAAGGGTTTTGGCGGCGGACTGCCGTCTTACACCCCCGCCGACACCGGGCGCACGGTCGCCTGGATGATCGCTTCGCCCGACGCGCCAGCCTATGCCGGACCCACGCTGTACCAAGCCTCTACCTTCTTTGAAGATAATGGCATCGTTCCGCGCTTCCCGGCCACCGGCATCTGATCTGACAGTTGCCTCAAATCGTCAGCCTCTGCCATCTATGATGCGCCGCCGAGACCTTGGGCTGCTGCTCACTCGTCCCGGAATGCCCTTGCGAACTGATCCCGTAGCGGTTTCGTGAGGTAAGAGATCATCGTCCGGTTTCCGGTTTCGATGAACAGCTCCGCAGGCATGCCGGGCTTGAGCTTCAGCTCGGGATATTTCTTCAGCTGCGCCTCATCGATTTCGACCCGCACAGGGTAAAAGCTAACCTGTCCTTGCGGGTCGGTCGCCCGGTCGGCAGCCACGAAGGTCACCTTGCCCCGAATTTCCGGCGACGCTGCATTGTTGAAGGCGGTGAAGCGGATGCGCGCGGCTTGGCCGACATGGACATGATCGATGTCGGCAGGGGAGACCGCTCCTTCGACCAGAGGCTGATCGCTGTCCGGCACGATTTCCATGATGACTTCGGCTGGTTTCACAACCCCGCCGATCGTGTTGAAGGCGAGCTTGTCGACCACGCCGCCATAGGGCGCGCGCACCACGCTGCGGTCCTGCGCGTCCAGGGCCGACACGCTGCGCATCTGCTGCTGGTTCAGCGCGGCGTTCAATTGCGCCAGGTCCGTGCCTGCCTGCGAGCGCCGGGTTGCGCCAAGCTGGATCATCTGCTCCTGCGCCTCGGTGATGCGCGCTTCGGTCTGGGCGATGCTGGCGCGCAAGGCGCCCACGCTACCCTGCAGGTCGACGGCGGTGCGTTCCAGCTGGTTCAATCTGCTGATCGTGACGAGGCCCTTGTCCCACAGCTGCCTTACGCCCTTGCGTTCCGGTTCGATCAGCACGGCCTGCTGCTCCAGCGCGCGGATCTGCGCCTGGTAGCCACTTATCTGCTGCCGATGCTGGCGGATGCGCGCCTGTAGCTGAGCCGCTGTGCCAGCTTGCTCAGCCTGCCTGATCTGGAACAGCTTGGTCTCGTCAGCCATGGCTTGCCGCGCAGCAGCGTCACCCGGCGCCAGCTCCTTGGGGAAGGTGATGGTGCTTGCGCCAAGCCGTTCCGCTTCCAGCCGGGCGCGCTGCGCCAGCATTTGATCGACGCTGAGGCTCGAATATTCCGCATCCGCTCCTGTCACGCGATCGTCGAACCGCATCAGCACCTGTCCTTTTTGGACATGAGTGCCGTTGTCGACCAGGATGTCCTCGATCACGCCCCCCGCCGGATGCGCGATCTTCTTGATGTGCGACGCGAGCCCGATATGCCCTGACGCTATGACCGCGCCGCCGATGGGGATCAGCATGGCCGCCATGCCGAAGCCCAAGACGAGCACTGCAATGGCGATCAGGACGGCCTTCACCTTCTTCTGAACATGTTCAGCCGGATCATATGGGATCGCGGGTTGATCCAGGACCATGAGCCCGGCGGGGAGATTGGTTGTCATCCTATGGCTTTCCCACACTGGCGCCCTGCATCGCCACGACATTTTCCTGGCGCAGCTTAGGCTTCTGCCGCAAGCGCGCCATGATTTCGGCGGCCGGGCCAAATGTTTCCATTCGGCCGTTACGCATCAACAGGATGTGGCTGACCCGGCCTAATATATCGGCTCTGTGGGAAACCACGACCAGGATGCCCCCGCGCTCGCGCACCGATGCAATGGCGGCGGCCAGTGCGGCTTCGCCTTCGCTATCGAGGTTGGAATTGGGCTCGTCCAAAAGCACGAAGAATGGATCGCCATAGAGCGCACGCGCAAGGCCGATGCGCTGGCGCTGTCCGCCCGAGAGCGCTTCGCCATCCACCCCAACGCGGGTCTCATATCCCTGCGGAAGACGCGTGATCAGGTCGTGGACAGCCGCCGCCTTGGCCGCCGCCAAGATCGCCTCCGACGTCGCGGCCGGATCGAAGCGCGCGATATTTTCTGCGATTGTGCCATCCAGAAGCTCCACCGATTGCGGCAGGTAGCCCACCCATTCGCCCAAGTGCTCGGCATCCCATTGGCCGATCGACGCGCCATCGAAGCGGATGGTCCCCTTGGCGGGGCGCCAGGCGCCGATCAGCGCGCGGCCGAGCGAAGACTTGCCCGCGCCGCTCGGGCCGACCACCGCGCAGGCATCGCCCGCGTTCAGTTGGAATGAGACGCCACTGACGGTCAACTGGCGACTGCCGGGCGGGAAAACGACCAGCTTTTCCACCTCCAGCTTCCGGTCCGGCCTGGGCAGACGCAGCGACACTGGCTGCGGCGCAGGTACACGCTTCAGCATCGCTGTCAGCGTAAGCCACCCGACGCGGGCGCTGATGAACCCCTTCCAATTTGCGATCGCCTGATCGACCGGCGCCAATGCGCGCGCGGACAGGATCGAGGAGGCGAAGATCACGCCGCCGCTTGCCTTGTCATCCAGCACCAGTAATGCGCCCACCGTCAGGATAAGCGACTGGAGCGCAAGCCGTAGCATCTTGGCTAACCCGCCCAATGCCGCGCCAGAACGTGTCAGCTTGTTCTGTGCGGCTCCATAGGCGCTGTTCAACTGGGCCCAGCGCTGCTGCATGCGATCCCGCATGCCAAGGGCCGTCAGAAGTTCGACATGACGCAGATTCGTTTCGGCTGCCCCATTGCGGTAAGCCGACAGCTGCGAAAGCTGCTCGGCGGGCTGCTTCATGACGCGATTGGTGATCAGCGTCAGGGAAAACAGCACGGCCGCTCCGATCAGCGTCGTTACGCCCAGCCACATATGGAGCGCGAACAACACGCCCAGGAAGAAGAGTATCCAAGGCAAATCGATCATCGCGACAGCGCCGCTCGACAAAAATGCGCGCACATTTTCAAGATCGCGCATCGGCCCCAACCCGTCGCCCGGCAACTTCTGACCGGCAAGCGCCATTTGCGAAATCGCGCTCTGCACCCTGCCGGACAGCTGCTGCTCAACGGCATTGGCGACATCGGCCAGCATTCCGGCGCGCATATTCTCGAAGAAGCCCTGGAAGGCGTAGACGATCATCACCAGGATCGCGAGACCGGCTAATGTCGGGACGGATCGGCTCGGCAGAACCGAATCATACACCATCATCATGTACAAGGAGCCGCCAAGCAGCAGCACGTTCAGTATGGCACTGACGCACAGGACAATGATGAACACTTTCTTATAGTTACGGACGGCGTCCCACAACTCACCGTCACGTCCCCCGCCCGACATGAACACTTTCACACCCTCTCAGCGTGTTTCCGAATAGAAGAACTAGGCCAGTTAGACATGATCGGGCAGATCCCGCCGTACTCCCCGCCATGCCCAGCTCACCGCCGCCGCACTCGCCCCCGCGAGCCCAGCCTTACCCTAGTACCAAATGCCTTACGGCTGCTTACTACATTTACGCAGATATGCCGCGCGGAAAGCGCGCAAGAACCGCCCCATGAATGACCGATATGCAGGCCATCCCAGGCTCAGCACAATGCCGCTGAGGTGAAGCGTGACAAAATATGGATCAGGCCGCACGTGCGGCCCAGCCCCATCTGCTTTAGCGAAATCTTCCGGGGGCTGGCGGTGCTGCCAGTCATGGGCGAACCGCTCTCCGGGTGATGCATTGTGCAGCGAAGAGACATTCGCTGCACCTTCCTATGAGTCACGCGCTGCTACATGATCTATGAAATTCACGACCTCGACGAGTTTCTCTCTGAGAGTCGACAGTTCCACCGCAAGAAGCACGTCCTGTCGTCCCGCGGCAACCAGCAGGGTGCCGAGGATCCGGTCGGAGTGTCGCATGAGCGCGAGCAGGTGAGGACCTTGTGGGGCATGAGTCCCTGCGAGCCAGTGTTTTACGCTTCGTTCGCTCGCACCGGTCCAGCGAATCGCGGTCTTCACCGCCTGATGGGTCAGCCCCAGCTCCTCAACGAGCGTCTGCGAGATCATGGCGGTGAATGCCTGCTTTGCCTCCTTTGAGGGTAAAACATTGCCTGTTTTCGGAAACATCTTTCCTCCCCTTCGCGTCTATAATTGCGGCTCATGAGGGGCATCGACCCCAGTGTCCGATCGGTGGAGCGAAGCTGGCGTCCTAGCCACTTCGTTCCGAACACAGGGATCTGGAATCTTGGAGAGCTGGTCGGCAGATCATCCAAAGGACTTAGGACCGCTAATCAAGGCCGCGGAATATGTCCGCATGTCCACCGACCATCAGCAATTTTCAACGGAAAATCAGTCTGACGCTATTCGCGCGTACGCTGCGCAGCGGGGAATGGTGATCGCCAAAACCTATGCCGACGACGGCAAGAGCGGCCTTAGCGTTCAGGGCCGGGACGCTATCCAGCGACTCATCGACGACGTCACCTCAGGAAAGGCCGACTTCTCGGTCATCCTGGTTTACGATGTAAGCCGGTGGGGACGCTTTCAGGACGCCGATGAAAGCGCCTACTATGAATATATCTGTCGCCGCGCGGGCATCGACGTCCATTACTGCGCGGAGCAGTTTGAAAATGATGGCAGCCCGGTGGCCACAATGGCCAAGGGCTTCAAGCGGTGGATGGCTGGCGAGTACAGCCGTGAGCTTTCGAACAAGGTTTTCATCGGTCAGTGCAGACTGATCGAGCTGGGTTTCAGGCAAGGCGGGCCGGCAGGGTTCGGGTTGCGCCGAATGCTGATTGACCAGAATGGCGTTGTGAAAGGTGAGCTTGCACGAGGTGAACAAAAAAGCATCCAAACTGACCGGGTGGTCCTCTACCCGGGTCCGGATCATGAAGTTGCAATCGTGCGCCGGATCTACACTCTGTTTGTGGTGGATCAGCTGACGGAGCGCGAAATAGCCGAGCGCCTGAATGAGTCGGGCTCGTGCACTGATCTCGGGCGGCCTTGGACGAGGGGAACGGTGCACCAGATACTCATCAACGAGAAGTACATCGGGAATAATGTGTGGAACCGCGTTTCTAACAAGCTCAAGAAGAAGCGGGTCCGCAATGACCCGGCGATGTGGATCCGGGCTGAGCGTGCGTTCAGACCGCTGGTGGATCCGGGGCTGCACAATGCCGCTCAGATCATCATTCGGGAGCGATCTGCCCGGATGACTGACGAAGAAATGCTGGGCGCGCTGGATGGTCTCCTGAGACGCCGTGGGCTTCTCTCGGGAATTATCATCGATGAGGCTGAAAATGTGCCCTCGAGCAGCAGCTATCGCTCGCGCTTTGGCAGCCTCGTGAGAGCCTATTCGCTCGTCGGCTATCAGCCGATGCGCGACTACGGGTATGTCGAAGTCAATCGGCAGCTGCGTTGCCTCCATCCCGGCGTAGTGCAGGATATAGTTCGTGGGTTCGAAGCGGGCGGCGCACTGGTGGAAAAATCCGACGAAGATCTGCTCATCGTGAATGGTCAGTTTTCGGTGTCAGTCCTGATCGCCCGGTGCCAGCGCAGGCCGTCAGGATCACTACGATGGCAGATCCGCTTCGACACCAGCCTCATGCCCGATATCACGGTTGCTGTCAGAATGGATGCGAACAACCGGGAGGCGTCCGACTATTACATCTTCCCGCGTCTGGATCGGCTTGGCTCGGCTCTCCGGCTGGCGGAGGAAAATGGTCTCATGCTTGACGCCTACAGATTCGATTCACTCGACCTGCTCTTCGGTCTCGGAGAGAGATACAATCTGCTGGAGGCAGCATGATGGTCGGAGCACCTGATCAGGCGATCGAATATATTCCGATCACCGACATACAGGTGTTGAATCCACGGACCCGCAGCCGGAAACTCCACCGAGAGATCGTGGACAACATCGAAGCCGTGGGGCTAAAACGCCCGGTGACCGTTAGGCGGCATCCCGGAACAGAACGATATGACCTTGTTTGCGGTGAGGGCCGGCTCGAGGCATTCCGGATTCTGGGCGAAACGGACATTCCGGCAGTCGTTATTGATGCAGACGAAAACGACTGCCTGGTCATGAGCCTCGTCGAGAATATCGCTCGACGTCAGCATCGCCCCATCGACCTCCTTCGTGAAATCGGTTCGCTGCATCGGCGCGGGTATACTGACGGTCAGATTGGTGAGAAGATCGGTTGCACCGCCAGCTGGGTAAACATGGTCGTCCAGCTACTGGAGCGTGGCGAGGAAAGACTGCTTTCGGCGGCTGAGACGGGGCTTATTCCGATCAGCCTGGCAGCAGATATCGCAAGGGCTGAAACAGTTGCGGCTCAGGATCTTCTGTTGGAGGCGTATGCATCGGGCAAGCTGAAGGGCAAGAAGCTTGGGGCTGTCCGGCGCCTCCTGGACGCGAGAATGCGGCGGCATCGCTCGCTCAGGAGCCAAAGCCTCGGTCGGAAGTCGCCGGGCCGACGCCTGTCACCGGCCGACCTCATGAGACTGTACCAGACCGAAGCCGAGAAGCATCGGATCGTAGTCAAAAAGGCTGATTTCACGCAGACGCGCCTGCTCTTTCTTGTGGAAGCACTCCGAGATCTGCTGGCGAATGAAGCATTTGTCACACTGTTGCGCGCTGAGGGAATGGCTGTTCTGCCTAAGGTCCTCGCCAGCCGGCTTGGTAAGGAGCCCAGCCTGTGACGGAAAGTCGGAGGGTCAGGCTCGCGTTTGAAACCACATCGCGGCTGGTTGCGCTTGATCGCCTGATCCCGTTGAAGATGCTCAGGGACGGGTGGCGGGAGAGTGCGAAATACCGCCAGATTCTCGGATCCGTACGCGCGATCGGTCTGGTCGAGGCTCCCGTTGTCACGTCTGCGCCCACCGCCCCTGGATGTTATTATCTGCTTGACGGGCACCTGCGGATAGAGGCCCTGAGGGATATTGGGGCCGAAGAGGTTGAGTGCCTCGTTTCAACCGATGACGAGGGATACACATATAACAGGCGGATCAACCGGCTCACACCCGTGCAGGAGCACCGCATGATCAGGCGAGCTGTCGAGCGCGGAGTTCCTGAGACTCAAATCGGGAAAGCTCTTGGCCTTGATGTTGGTTCGATCCATCGGCGTACCCGCCTGCTCAATGGCATCAGTGCGGATGCTGTCGATCTCCTCAAGGATATTCAGTGCCCCGCGATCGTGTTTGATCTCCTCCGACAGATGCTCCCGGCGCGGCAAGTTGAGGCGGCGGAACTGATGATCGGCCAGAACAACTTCTCTGGTCAATTCGCGAGGGCGCTTCTGGGAGCTACCCCCGACAGGTTGTTGGTGAAAAGCCGGAAAAGAGCAGCGGACGCGGGTAGCTCTGCTGATCAGCTCGCTAGGATGGAGCATGAGCTCGCCCGATTGCAGCTTCAGGTGAAGTCGGTCGAGGACACGTATGGGGTGGACAATCTGCATCTGACAGTGGCGCGCGGATACGTCCGGTCACTGCTTTCCAACCCCCGCATAGTCCGCTGGGTGGATCAACACCGACCGGAATACCTTCGTGAACTGCAGGTAATCGCAGAAATTGAAGTGATAGCCGCTACCGCAGATGCAGCGGAGTGAGCGACGGGGACCCGGACCCGGAAAGCGCGGGGACCGCAGGAGACGCCGCACTGAGAGGCGGATCGAGGGCGGGGTGGGAATGGCGGCGACCCCGCACTGAGCCCATCAGGTCGGCAGCCATAAGCCGACTGGAACTGGCGGAGGCATGACCGCCATGCCTCCGCCTGCTCGCTCAATGAGCCCCAATTGCAAAGTCTGACCGTCAGCACATGGTGCCCCGGCGCCTGCTCTGGTGTGATGGACAGCTGGAGGAGCCGATGGTTGCTACTGAGTGCAAATTAACCATTTTGGAGGCGGTAGATGTTGCGAGAATCCTCGATTGCTGTAATCAGCGCCGATGCAACAACCTGCAGCATTTTCAGTGCTGCTGTCAGACCAGAGGCGGCGTGAAATGCCCGGGAAATCGAGTGCGGAGGCAGGTTCTCCGTCACAGGTCTCGCAGCTGGCTGACATACTAAACAGCTGTCTTGCCATATTGGACAGGCTTCAGCTGCTACAGGCGGCAGCACATCTCAGTGCAGGGATAGAGTTTTTGCCCGGTCAATCAGCCGCGCCGCTCATCGAATTGGAGGATATATCTGGCATCCCTTCAAGGGTGAGGCCCTGACGCCCATTAGCGCAGGGTTCGACCTATCCAGACGACCCTCCCGACGATCGTCACAAGCTCTGAATCAACGTCGCTCCAGCTCGGGTAGAAGCTGTTGTCGCTCAAAATGCTGTAGCGCCCCTTGCTCGGCCCCAAGGCGATCCGCTTGACCATCAACACGCTGTCAAGCCGAAGTACATAGATACCATCGCGCATTCTGCTGGCCCCGTCGCTGTGGTCGACCATGATATGATCGCCGTGGCAAAGGGTCGGCGCCATAGATTCGCCGTCCACACAGATGATCGAGACATGAGGAGCCTGAGCACCAATTTCTCTCAGCCATCTTGAGTCAAACGCCAGCACATCAGACGACTGTTCGTTTGCATCCAGCGTTCCGGTACCTGCCGAAGCCGCAAGGTGGATTCTCTGGATCGGAATGGATTTGGGCGAACGGAGGGGAGCTATGGACGCACTTTCAGGTGACGCGATGCCACTCAGCATATGCTCGGGAACGCCAAGATGACGCGCAATCGTGCGCCGATCCTGTTCATCAAGGCGGCGGGGTGTGCCTCGTTTGATGAACTGCTGGATATAGGCGGGGTTTTTTCTGATAAGCCGGGAAATATCGGAGTAAGTGAGCCCCTGTTCCGCTATTGCTTCATCCAGAAAACGCCGCGCTCTTTCTGTCGCCATGTCTTAGCTGCCGCGTGATATTGATTTCGACTGTTCAGTCTAATTGGAGTCGCGTGGATCGCAAAATAAATTCGCTGCATGATCAGGCATTTGTGCCTGCGTTCTCAGCATCCAGTCGAATGAGCAGCTGACTTTTTACAGCAGCCCCTGGTTAAAAAAGCTGAATGTCCTCTGCTCACCCACGATCACGTGATCCCGGACCCTGATATCCAGTTGCCTGCAGATATTGAAGAGCCGTCGCGTTACCTCGACGTCTTCCCTGCTGGGTGTGGGATCGCCCGAAGGATGGTTGTGCGCGATCACCAGCGCGCTGGCGTCCAGCGCAATCGCCCGGCCGACGATCTGACGAAAGGGGACGACGACCTCGGTGTAGCTTCCAGTCCAGACCTGCTCGTCCACTGGCTGAGTATTTTGCCCGATCAGATAGAATGCTCGGAACTGCTCATGCGTTAGCGAGGCCATATTCGTGGCCAGGTACGCAGCAAGGCCGGTGGATCCCCGATATTCTGGTTCGAAAAGCTTCGATAGCGTGCGTCCAGCGTGATGCCGCGGACCATGAAAAGCTGCATGGGTATTGCCCATAGTCCTTTAAGCCCATGATAGATGGCAGGAGAGATCCCAATCTGGGCAACGGACGCCAGGTGAGTGGCAACCTGTACCAGCGCGCAGGCCGCCGTCCACAGCGGCCACCACCGATCGCTCGTCAGAGCGATCGTGACGAAGCCAAGCAGACAGATCAGATCCAGCATAAGCAGCGGGTACACCGTGTGTCCCCATGAACGCTGCTCCATCAACCCGATGTAAAAGCCCACGACTGTAACACATACGATCAGCCCGGCACCAAGGCGTTCCGGTCTGCCGCCTACGATAGCTGCGTACAGACAGCAGCATAGCGTCATCGCCCAATATATGATCAGGAGCATGTTTTTGGCCGTCCATTTTTCAGCAGGACGGCCAAAGCATTGAAACCGCCGTCAGGCAACCACCCGCAGTTCATTAGTCTCGGCAGGTTCGATCCACGGGCATACCGGACCTGGAACGCAGCCGATCGGAACGTTCTTCAAATTGGAATCCATTTTCATGCCGATCAGTTCAAGATGGACATCGACAAAGGCGCGGCGCCCATCAACTATCGTCTTGAAGCCTTCGGCAAGGCGTTCGAGCGCAGGCTGAGACGCAGCGTCATTCAGGCTCGCGTCCTCGAAAGCCTCAAGGACATCTGTTGCGAGCATGGAGAATTTCTTGAGCGCGCCATCGATAGCGTTCTGCGTACGGCCGATATCCGTCACCACGCGGCGGGCCAGAAGGGGATTGAAGTCGGTCATGAGGTCTCCTTCGCAAACCCTCCACGGGCCTGCGTTGCTAAGTTCGTGATGTGGGAGAGCAGGAGCCGGTCGTCAGGATAATGCGACGAAGGCGCCTTTGAGGAGAAGGGTCATGGCGAGCCCGCAGATCAGGATAAACAAGGCAATCTTGCTGATCGCGACTAGCCGCGCTCCAGGCGTTAGGTCATTGGGCTTACCTCCGATCGGGGGAAGACCAGGCAGTCCAGAGGCGCGCTCGTCCTGCTCGGTCGGTCCGGCAGGAATGGCAGAATCGGGCTCTTCGACAACGGCTTTCGGCTTGAATTCAAATCTCTTGAATGTCCGGCCATTCTCAATTTCCGAGAGGATCCGGGCAGCTTCCCGCCTGTTTGCCGCCCCCAATGCCTGTCGTGCTCGATGAAGATACTGATCTACGGTCTGGTGGGTAAGGCCGACGAGCGGCGCGATTTCCTTCGAGCTCCTGCCTTCGCCGCTGAGGCGAATGCACTGCTTTTGCACATCGGACAGTTTCGCAAGCCGGTCGTCCAACATGCGCCTCCCAACAAACTCCCTCATCAACCATGCAACTGGCGGAAATATCCTAGAGTTGATAGCCCCAAATTGAGGAAAAAAATGAGCTTTACGTCAGCGTGAAAGCCAGCTTGCCGAAGCTCTGTCATTTTAACGGATGGCGGCTGCTAACCAGACGTGACTGCGCCTAACAAGCCGGCTCAGATATGGCCTTCCAGGACAAAGCCCAATATGCGCGGGTCGCTCACCGCGCCTCGCTTGCGTCCATCCACGTCGAGGAAAAATTGTTCGCGCTGTTGAACATTGAAGATGTTGCGCGCGGTCAGATAGGCACTGACGGCGCGCGCCTTCCAGCCGACCTTGCCACTGATGATGGTTCGGCCGGGGATATCCCTGTCATTCTGATCAGTCAGCGTCTGAAAATAGGGGCTCCGATAATGGGCGTTGATGTCGGCAACAAAGCCCCGGCACCTGGCATAGGAAGCCCCTGCGGACATGGTCCACCGCGGCGCGCGAGGAAATTCTTTGCCCTGAAGGTCCATGTCGGCGAAGCCTGGATGGGGCGCAGGGCCGCTGAACCTTGTTCTGGTATAGCCTGACCCAAATTGAAAGCTCAGGGCATCGATGGGCGTGACGCTCGCCTCAAGCTCGAAACCATAGAGCCGGGAGCGACCTGCATTCACGATCTGGCTGTCAAACAGGGATCCAGCCGTCAGCTGCAGCGCGATCTGCTGCTGTTCCCAGTCCGTCCAGAAGAGATTTGCATTGAAGGTTAGACGCCGATCGAACAGGTTTGATCGCATCGAGGCTTCGTAACTGGTTGTATATTCCGGCCCGTAGCGGAAGGCCTCGCCCCTCTGCTGATTGATACCGGATCCGCCTGCGCGGTATCCGCGTCGTATGCTCCCACTGATTGCCAGCTTGTCGCTAAGATCATAAGTGACAGCCATCAGGGGCAGCCAGGCATCATAGGCCACACGTCTCGCCCGGTCTGAACCGTTGGCGCCGGCAACCAGCGTTCGCAGCGAGCTGTTGAGCTGCGACACGATCGGCGCGAGCGCGGGGCTAGGCGACTGGGCAGGGTCCGGCAGCGCCTGATCTATCGCCGCTGTCTGCGACACGGACCGTGTCTGCGCTTCATGGTCATATCTAAGGCCCAGCCGCACATGCACGCGACTGGTTAGTGGAATGCTGAAGTCAGCAAAGGCTGCGAAATTTTGAACGCTCTGCGGCTGCGACAGGCTGTTTTGAATAGGCAGCGCGCCGCCATAGAGCGCAATCACCGTGTCCACAGTCTCGGGAGAAATGCCTGCCGCCTGCAGCTGCCAGGGAACGCCCAGGCTCTTGAGGCTGAGACGTTGATGAGACGAAAATAGATAATCGCGCTTCTCGCGCAGGAAGAAAGCGCCAATCAATCCTGTTGCCCAGGATTGGCGAAACTGGAACCGGATCTCATTCTGAAAGCTCGTGGTCGGCTCGTCGATAAGGCTTATCTGACCAGCCGTAGCGCTTCTATCAGCGTCAGCGCTTGACCGGAAACGGAAGCGACTGAGATTGCTTAGAAGCGTGAGCTTCGATTGCGGGCTGAGATCATATCTGGCGGTGACTGTGCCAAGCGTGCTGCCAACCTGGCGCACATCCGGAAAATCTGAGGTGACGAGCCGATCTCGTCCCGCGAAAGGGGGATCGAGCTCGATGTAGAATGCGCCACGCTCATGCCTGTCATGCGTAACGGCGGCGAGGACTGACAGCTTGGGAACTGCGTCGGGCGTGATCAAAATCTTCCCGCGCATGGTCAACGCCTGTCTTTGATCGGCATATCGCCCTGTAGTTGCGCTTCTTGCGAACCCGTCTGCCTGCAAAGCCTCGCCAGAAATGCGGAAGGCCAGCTGGTCCTGAACAACGGGGCCGCCAAGAGCCATTGCTGCTCGCCTGCCGCCGCCTTCCTGTGAAAGCAGCAGTCGCGCCTTGCCGCTCCAGTCAAAGTCTGGATCGACGGTGTTGACGAGGACCACGCCCGCCAGGCTGTTCCGGCCCTGAAGCGTCGATTGGGGTCCACGGAAGACTTCAACCCGGGATATATCGAACAGATCCAGGGGGCCGGAGGCCAATACCAGTCGGGGGAGGGCGGCGCCGTCGAGATAGACACTCGCCAATGGACCCTCGCCACTGCCCGACACGTTGAAGGCGTCAATTCCACGGATGGAAAAGGTCGTTCGATTGCCGTCGACCATGACGTTGGGAATGCGGTCAAGGACGTCATAGACGGTCAGAAGATCCTGTTTGGCTATGGTGTCAGCTGAAGTCACCGACACGCTCGCGGTCGTGCGCTGGAGAGGGCGAGCTATCTTTTCGCCGGTGACGATAAGCTCGGGCCTGACAAGGGCGTCAGCAGGCTCGCCAGCCATTTCCACAGCGCCAACCGGTGTCGCCACGGCGATAGTAATCATTCCCGCCGCAACCGTCGCGGTCGACCTTGATCTGAATTGCACCTGTTGCCGCGCCCTGCGATGTTCTTTCCATGTTCCTGAGTGAACTCATTGCCTTGGGGGAAAATCAAAAACAATATAATCTGGATTCGGTTGTTCGCCCAGCGAGCGATTTCCTGCTTCGCCCGGTTGCCAGGCTCATCCATCGCCGCGCCCTAGGTGCGGAGGCCGTCGGTGGTGATCGTTTCGGGAGATCCATGAGGCTTCAGCGCCTTCTTATGAAGGTCAACGCAGCTATTTTGTCACGGGTTTTGGTGACATCGCTATCCAGAAGTTCGCCCTACTGATCGCGGGCGCGGCACAGATAGGCCATCTCGCCATTTACCTTCACGTACATTTTGTCGAGGTGCCAGCGCCAGTGAGGAAAGCCCCGCAAGCGGCTGATCCGCTGGCGGAGAATGTCGCCTGCGAACAGCGGGCCGAGCCTGTTCAACCATATCGCACCGCCTCATGGCTGACGTCGATGGCGCGCTCCAGGAGCAGATCTTCCACGTTCCGCAGGCTGAGCGGAAAGCGCACGTACATCATCACCGCCAGTCGGATCACCTCGGGCGACGAGTTGAAGTAACGGAACGGATTGTCAGGCTTGGAGCGGCTCATCCCCCCCTTATTTTGCTCTGATAGCGCCCGGCACACCGCTACCCGGCTTGTCAGGGCCGCAGCTGCTCATGCCATGAGTGTAGCGGCTGCTTCAGTCGCCCGCCATTTTGCTCTGGCTGCACTCCCCGGTTTCATCCACAACGGACACAACTTCCTGAATATCGCTTTTCCATTCGGCGCATTATGCTGTTCGATCGTTGACGCAATGATTTCAGAAATATAGCGTCCGTCTCAGGCCTCTGCTTGTAGAGAAAGCCGGCGTCGGGGGGCGTTCAGTGCGTAAATATTCTGTATTCTGCAAACAAAGCCGCAATGTTGCGCTTCACAGGTTCAGCGCCGCTGTTTCGCTGGGCGATGCGGCGCGGCGCCCCTTTAACTCCGCCCGCGCCTGATCAGTGCGCTCCGCTTTGTCCGCTACGCGGTTAACTACCGTCGCGCTCATGCTGTGCGGCCTTACCGCGGCCGCAGCGTCGGCTCAGGGGTATGACCGGCAGCTTTTCGGAGTAGGCGAGTGGCGCCTGTCGATCGCGCGCGACAGATTTTCGCAGGAGGTGGTCTGTGATCTCCGCGCGCGCAGCGCCATGCGCTATGTGGAAGGTGCAATAGGCTTCCAGCTCGGGCGCAGAGGTGACGTCCTCCAGAGCTGGTACGGGATCGACAATGGAGAACCTCGTCGCTGGCGGGATCAGCTCCCCGAGCTGGCGCGCTTGCGTGTTAACATCAACGATCGTGATATGGATCGTCCGACCGGTGGGATGCTGTGGGTTCCCATTGATCAGCTGGGCGACGCCAAAGTGGTCACGATCCAGCGGCGCCCCGGATCGAAACCACGCCAGTTCTCGCTCGATGGCTTTTGGCGCCTTCATGACTATGCGATCACTCAGGGCTGCACGCCGGAAAGCCGGTTTTTTCGATGAGGGGGTACGGGCTGATGATGTGCCTGCTTCCTCTGACGCTCGCCTCTTTCGCGCGGGCCGGCTCGGCGCCTGACCGCGCTGGGGTGGCGGCGGTTTCAGCTCGCGCCGAGGGCCTCCACAACGCCTACACCGATCCGGTTGTCCCCTTCGACGCGCCAGAAGAGCCGATGCAGCCGGACGATGATCTGGCCCACGCGATCGCCGACGCCTATGGAGGCAATCCGGTGCTGGGTCAGCGGCGCTACGCGCTCAGGGCCACCGATGATGCCCTGGGAATTGCTCTGTCTCAGGGACGCCCCAGCGCTGAAATCCAGGTGAGCGCAGGTTATCAGTTCACAGATCCGGGTCGTACGACGGACTCTGGTCGTTCCCTCGCGGACAGGCTCAATTCTCCCTTCATCGAGCGCAATGATCTGGGTGGGCAGCTTATTGTCGACCAGCCGGTCAGCACGGGCGGGCGGGCTAGCGCCGGTATCGCCGCAGCTCGAGCAGATATCCTTGCTGGCCGCGAAGCGCTCCGTGGTGCCGAGGGCGACCTGCTGGTGCGGGTGATCACGGCCTATGCAGATGTTCGCCGCACGCAGCGGACGCTCCGCATCAGGGAGCAGACAGTTTCCGTACTGGCCGCCACACTCGATGAGGTGATCGCACGCAGGGACGCCGGCCAGCTTACCCGAACGGACATTGCGCAGGCCCAGACCCAGTTCGAAGCGGCGCGTGCACAGCTCAATGCGGCCGAAGCCGAATATCAACAGAGCCGGGCAGCGTTCACTGCCCTTGTGGGCCGCGCTCCCGGGAGGCTTGCACCCGAACCAGCCTTACCTCTGTTGCCGGCCAGCATCGACGAGGCGTTCGACACTGCCGAGCTGTTCAATCCCGACATGGCTTCAGCAATTGCGGCGGAGCGCGCGTCGCGCGCCCGCATTGCAGAAGCCCGCGCCGACAAGAACCCGACTCTGTCCATACGAGGCACAACTGAGGTGGCGGGGCGGCTCTCTCCCATTGAACGCCACGATCAGGACCTGTCCTTCACTGCTCGTGCGACATTGCGCATCCCGTTGAGCTCAGGCGGCCGGGTGTCAAGCCAGATCGCCCAGGCGCTCGACCGCAACAGCGCTGACCGCCTGGGCATCGAGGGTGCGCGGCGCGAGATGGTTCAGAGCATCATCTTGGCCTGGAACCAGATCGTCACGGCCAGGCGCAATGTCGCGGTGCAGGAGGCGCAGCTGAAAGCCGCCCGGGTCTTTTACGAGGGTTCATTCCAGGAATATCGGGAGGGCCTTCGCTCCACCTTCGATGTGCTCTACGCGCAAAATGGTCTGCGCGAGACCGAGATTGCCCTCCTCATCACCAGGCGCGACCAGTTTGTTGCCGAAGCCAGTCTTCTGCGCCAACTGGGGCAGCTGGAGGCGGGCAAGATGCTTACCGGTACGGCGCTCCACGATCCGACCCCCCATCTGCGTGAGGTCCAGCGCAAGGGAGCGCTGCCCTGGGATGCTGCCATTCGTGCAGTAGATAAAATTTCCATGCCGGGCATGTCACAGCAACAGATCATCTTACCTGCCCGCGCCGGCGCGGCGCCTGCCATGTCGCCGAAAAGCCAGGACGGCCCTTCCGACGAACTCATCACGCAGGACCCCACCGCGCCGATGCCGGGCACCTCTGGCGTCCCCCTTTCGCCTCTTTCTGTGAACCATCCATGATCGAAGCCGACCTTGCCGCCCCACTCACCAATATGGGAGGCGACCGCGATGACAGCGGCCTCATAGCCTATGCGACGATACTCGCAATGCACCGGATCGCTGTGGATCCCAGTCAGCTCCGGCATGGTCTTGGTCACAGTCGGGCGGTCGATGCCGATGACCTGAAGCGGCTCGCCAAACGGCAGGATGATGTTCGCGCCCGCGCACTGCGCACTGACTGGGACAGACTTCAGAATACACCGCTGCCCGCCCTCGCCAATGGTCCTGACGGCTGGTTCATCATCGCCCGTGTGGCAGGCGACGAGGCGCTCATCCAGCCGCCGCGGCGCAGCCTCGATGGTGTTCAGGCGCAGGTGCAGAAGGTCACCCGCGAAGCTCTGCAGGCTATGTGGTCAGGAGAGATCGTGCTCATCACTACACGCGAAAGCGTTGGCAGTATTAGCCGCGCGTTCGACGTCAGCTGGTTCATTCCCCAGATTGTCAAATATCGTCGTCTTATCGGCGAGGTATTATTGGTCACGCTCGGCATCAACCTGCTGGGCCTTGCCTCCCCGCTCTTCTTCCAGAATGTGATTGACAAGGTTCTGGTCCACAACACGCTCGACACGTTGACCATTCTCGTCATCGGTTTTGGGGTGGTTTCTATATGGGAGACGCTGTTCGGTTGGCTGCGCACCCGGCTTTATTCCGAGACAAGCCAGAAAATCGACGTTGAACTTGGCGCCAAGCTTTTCCGCCACCTGCTCAACCTGCCCATGGCCTATTTTGAGGCGCGACGGGTGGGTGACATTGCAATGCGTGTCCGACAGCTCGAAACCATCCGCGAATTCCTGACCAACGCTTCTCTCACGGTGCTGGTTGATCCCCTTTTCACGATCGTGTTCCTCGTCGTCATGTGGTTTTACAGCTGGAAGCTGTTTCTGATCGCGGTGCTCGCCATCCCGGCGTACTTTGCGGTGGCCGTCTTCGTGACCCGGCCGTTGCGCGCGCGCATAGAGGAGAAATTTGAGCGCGGCGCTGCCAACAATGCACTACTGGTCGAAAGCATCGGCGGCATTCAGACTGTCAAGGCGGGCGCCGTCGAGCCACAATGGCAGGACCGCTGGGAAAGGCAGCTCGCGGGGTACAGTTTCGCCAGCCAGAAGGTCATCAATCTCGGCAATACCGGCAGCCAGCTCATCCAGCTGATCTCGAAGATCAACATGGTCCTGATCCTCTACTTCGGCGCACGGGCCGTAATCGACAAGGATCTCACGGTAGGCGGGCTGGTAGCGTTCAACATGTTTGCCCAGCGCGTCTCGGGTCCGGTCATCCGCATGGCGCAGCTCTGGCAGGACTTCCAGCAGGTTCGGATCGCCATCGAAAGACTGGGCGATGTGCTCAATCAGCCCGCCGAACCTGGAGCGGCCAGCCGCGTCGCGTTGCCTGCGGTGAAGGGAGAGGTTGCGTTCGAAGCCGTCAAATTCCGTTATGGACTTGAGGGGCCATGGACGCTGGACGATGTCGACCTGCGCATCGAGGCAGGCGCGACGCTTGGCATCGTAGGGTCGTCGGGGTCGGGTAAATCTACCCTCACGAAGCTTCTCCAGCGCATGTATGTGCCTGCCAGCGGGCGTGTGCTGATCGATGGCGTCGATATCGCCCAGATCGATCCAGCCTGGCTTCGGCGCCAGATCGGTGTCGTGCTGCAGGAAAACCTGCTGTTCAATCGATCCATCCGCGAAAATATCGCGCTGTCCAATCCGGCGATGCCGCTCGAACAGGTGATGGCGGCCGCCACCCTGGCGGGAGCTCATGAGTTCATCGTCAGGCTGCCGCAGGGCTATGACACTCCGGTGGAGGAGCGTGGCACCAACCTCTCGGGTGGCCAGCGCCAGCGCCTCGCCATCGCCCGTGCACTGGTAACGCAGCCGCGCATCCTCATCCTCGACGAGGCGACCAGCGCGCTCGATGCGGAAAGTGAGGAAATAATCCAGGCGAACCTCAAAGCCATGGCGCGAGGCCGCACCGTGCTGATCATCGCACACAGGCTCTCCGCCATCCGTCAATGCGACAGCATCATTACGCTGGAGGCGGGGCGGATCGTAGAGCGCGGAAGCCATGAGGAACTGCTCAGGACCAATGGCCGCTACGCGGATCTCCATCGCCGCCAGGCCGGCGTATCGGAGGGCAGGTCATGAACGCCTGGACGCACAACTGGCAGGTTCTCAAAGCCTCATGGAAGGCGGATAATGCTCGCCGCAAGATGCTGATCCCGTCAAGTGAAACCGATTTCCTGCCCGCTGCGCTGGAGGTGATAGAGCGTCCCGTTTCTCCCACGGCGCGGGCCGCTGCCTGGCTGTTGCTTGTCGGTTTAGCGATCACGATTCTGTGGACGGTCTTCGGCCGCGTCGATGTCGTGGCCTCAGCGTCCGGTAAGCTGATGCCGACCGGCAACGTGAAACTGGTTCAGGCGGCTGGCCCGGGAGTGGTGCGCGCCATTTATGTGCATGACGGCGATATGGTCCGCAAAGGTCAGCCTCTTGTCGACCTAGATCCCACGCTCTCGGGCGCGGATCTGGCTCAGGCGTCCAAGGCGCTGGCTGCTGCAGAACTCGACATCGCGCGCAACCGGGCAATAGCGGATGCCTTGTCGGGCAAGGGAATGCACTTTGTTCCACCGCCAGGAACCCCGCCTTTGATCGCCGACACGCAACGGCGCCTCATCGCGGCGCAGCTTGCCCAACTCGATGCCAGCGTATCCAGCCTCAACGCCGCGCGAGCCTCGGCCATGTCCGACGCCAGGTCGGCGCAGGCACAGGTCGCCAAGCTCCATGATACCGTTCCGATACTGGACCGTGAAATCGAGAATATGAACAGGCTCGATGCAAAAGGCTATGCACCGGGACTGCGCCTTCTGGAACTTCAACGGCAGCGGCGGCAGGAAGCTGGAGAGCGCGATGTTGCGGTAACCCAGATTTCCCGCGGCTATTCCGAAGCGCAGAAACTGGCACAGCAGGCGGCACAGGTTCGGGAGGAAGCCCGGCGCACTGCGCTTTCGGATCTCGCGAAAGCCGAAGCCGAAGCCATCCTTCGCCGCGAAGAGGTAACGAAGGCCAGCCAGAAAAACCGGTTTGAACGTCTTGCCGCGTCAGTAGATGGCACGATCCAGCAACTTGATGTCCACACAATCGGGGGCGTGGTGGAAGCAGCCAAGCCGCTGATGATCCTGGTTCCAAGCAGCGGCGGCCTGGAGGTCGAAGCCCGTATTCTCAACAAGGATGTGGGTTTCGTCCATGTTGGACAGGAAGCTGCTGTCAAGCTCGAGGCTTTTCCGTTTACGAGATATGGTACTGTCCCTGGGCGCGTGCGCTCGATCAGTCGCGACGCAGTGCAAGATAAGGAACTTGGTCTGGTCTACGTCGCGACAATTACGCTTTCGCGTGCGTATATCAATGCTGATGGGCGCCGTGTGGCCCTGTCTCCCGGCTTGGCTGCCACGGCTGATATTCGCACCGGAACACGATCGATCATCAGTTACCTGCTGTCTCCCTTGCAGACGAGTATTGCACAGGCAGGGCGGGAGAGATGAAGGGCCGCCCTGAGAACCCGCATGATACGGGGAAAGCTCATCGCGGGGGCTACGGAACCCAGAAGCTACGTCATCAATTTGGATGGGGCAGCTCTCCAAACAGCAGGTTTTGTGCCTAAGACCGTGGCCAACAAACTCAGGGTCATGCCGCTAACCAAATTCATAATGAATGTAGTTAAGATGAGAATGACTGGATCTGGCTAATTGCGAAGTAGCATATCCTATCTTGACGCTACGACTATAAAGTGATCTCTTTGTGTTACAATATTCTGGGGGTGGATGGTGAGGGGCGGCCACAGACAGGGCGGTCTGGCGCATTTTACTTGGCGCCTACGCGTATATTCGATTGCGCCTATTCTGCTGCTATCTGCATGTGCGGGGCACAGCTACATGGGTATCTCATTTGCCCCAGGGCGTGCGCCTCTTGATCTGCAGGGACTCGCGAAGCGCGCCCAGTCAGGCGAAAAGCAGGCGCAGCTCGATCTGGGTGTCCGCTTTGAGGAAGGGCAAGGTGTTGTCCGCGACCTTGAGCGAGCCGCTAAGCTATACAGTGCGGCGGGCTCCTCCGGCGGCGGATCGCGAATGGTATATGTCCCTGTCTCCGGAAAGCGGGCGCGCGCCATGACCATGCCGCTAAGCAGCGGCATGCGTGCGGGCGGCCTTCCGGAGGCTGGTAAACGATTGGAGATGCTGACAGCCAAAATGGCGAGGCTAGCGCCAAGTAGCGCCGACGTTGCAGAACAAGGTATCGCTTATAACCCGGCATCCACCTCATCATCGAGCGGGTCTCATCGCTATGCTAACGAGATTGGAATACCACTAGCGCTCTCTGATTTGGAAAACTTTGATTCAGCGTTCGCCGAATGCCAATCTCGCGGCATTAAGGCGCGGGAGGATGTTTTAGATATCGAGGATGCAGAGGGGCGTACAGGTCGTGGCGTATACGCCATGCGAAAATGTGTCGCTTCGTTGCTGGTCCAAACCTCGCAGCGTTCTTTCTGGAAGAAATCAGCGTGCAATTTTAGGCTCATTCAGTCGGCCTCCCCCGAGCTGATGAAAGGGCCTGTGATCAGCGTTGATTCTGCGGTTTCGCGGTATGGTCATGATTTCATGTGCAGCATTGGCAAAGATCCAGGGCATATTCAAAGCAAGACTGGTCTTAATTCCAACAGAATGTTGGTGTCCGACGTTATGAAGTTGTCGCGATATGGGGTCGATATTGGCGGTCATCCTATCGATCAATTTTTAAACACCTTGTGCAGAGCCAGCATTGTTGCTCCCAGCCCGGGCGGATCTAACGTGGACGCACTAGAAGAGAGAATTTGCGTCGCATGGCGGCCAACATCAGCGGCGATCAGAGGTAGGAGATAATAATAATGAGCGGACGTACACTAAATCCCGCCTCGCAGTCGCCCTCTCGAGTGGCCGTGAATGGTGCTCAAATCCCCGGTCCGGGAACACGTTCTGCGGGTGGAGTATTCGTGTATGATGCACAACGTTCTGGATGGGCCCTTGACCCAACGGTCAGGACACAGAACGGGTATGCGAATGTGGTACTCGTTGGGGCAAGCGTTGCAGATGCCAATTTAATTGAGAGTCTTATCTCTCCTGGATCGGAGTTCGCCGCGTTTCTGAAGGTGAATGCTCTCCCGCAGCCACTAAGCGATGGACTGCCGCGCAGTGATAATGATGCCAACTACATTCTGATAGACTATGCGCCTCGACATGAGGCTATCGGAGGATCCCTGGACAAGGATACGCAATTCATCTCCGCTTCGTCGGTGCCGGGAGCGTCCGCGTTCAATGTAAATCAAGTAATAAAAAATCTAGATATGTCCATTGCTGGTGATATAAGCTATCAATCCAGAGAATTCAGAATTTCAGTCGATGGTATAATCAACGTAAATACGTTGGTGCCAGTAGCGGCAGGAAGTGATCTAAGAGCTGCCGCCATGCTGGCGAATACGTCGGCTTCTCCGGTCAGAGTAGGTGGCATTGATTTTTACAGTGCCGGAGATCTCAACGACAAATTTTATGCGAATGTGTATGGTGTAAAAAACGCTGACGCTGTTAGAGCGGCTACCATAATCCACGAGGGTGTTGGTCATGGTGAGGTTGCGAGGAATAGCGCCGGTGGCGCAACATTCCGTGGACACTACTCTGTTTATGATGATCTGTTCTCGTCACCCTCTTTGAAGTCAGACAGCTTAGTAAGGGATTTCCGAATAGATACGGGAGACATTCTGGCGGATCCCGTTCTACTGAAAGAATATAACTACCTAAAAATCAATAACCTTTTGGTAGATGCGGCAGGAAATCCCGATCCACTTGGAAATTATTATCTGCAGAAAAAGGTTCAAGTATACCAAAGAACAATAGCCAGCTTATCCGATGAGCTTTCGGTAAAGCTGGGTCGAGAGCCTACTATCGCCGATCTGCGTGCTGCTGACACTGATGGGATTTTAGAAAAACTTACGTCTGCCCGCCAAATTGTTCGTATAAATATAGATGGCGGAGATTCGAAGTTCTCAATACGAGATTTTCTCGATGATACGATCAGTGGTATTACGATCGTTGATGGCGGGCAGTTAGGGCAAGCACTGGGGACAGCTCTCGGTTTAAGGCTGACATCTGACCCGTTTGGACAGGTTGTGTCGTCGGGTTTGCTGAGCACAGCGCTTGGTGCCCTGGGAGAATTCGTTGATGAGCGGATCTTCGGCGGCATCTCCACTACTAACTTCCTCAATGGTAAAACACCCGTTGATCCAGCCACAGGGAAACCCACTGTGGGCTTTGGAGAGAACCTTGGTTCGACACTGCTTGCTAACATCAAGGGTGCGGGGATAGGCGCTCTTTCCTCATATCTTGCTGCGGAACTGTTCCAGGCACTCGGAATTGAAGGCCTACCGGGCGAAGTAGCGGATAGCGTCGGTGGCGCTGTCGTCAGCAGGGTGATTACCAACATTTCGCTCTCGTCAACGGCTAATACGCCCTTCGCAGGAGTTGATCTTTCTCTCGTCGCGAATGCGGTCGGATCTTTCATAGGGACGAGGTTGGCTGCGGAGATTCACTCCTTCGACAGCGTCGGTGGGCAGATCGGCGCAGCTACTGGGGGTATGATCGGCGGGTTCACCGCTACCGCCGTCATGGCATCAATCAAGGGCGTAGAACTTGGTGCTGCCGGAGTTAGCCTCGCCGAGGTCGGTGCGGCCGCCGTCAAATTCGCGTTGGCTAATCCTGTGGCAGCCATCGCGATCGTTGCAGGAATTGTCCTATTAGAGACTTTGTTAGGAGGATTGATCGGATCGATTTTCGGTGGGACGCCGAGGTCGGGTGCCGATACGACTTGGGACTCAGGCCGACAGCAGTTTGGCGTCTCCAACTCTTGGTCACGGAAGGGGGGATCGAAGGACGCGGCAAAGAGCCTCGCCGGTGCAGTTGGGCAGAATCTCAACTCTCTTCTTAACGCCACCGGGAGCATGTTGCTCGATCCGGAATCCGTCCAGTCCGGCAGCTATGGCATGCGGAAAAAGAAATACACCTATCGCCCAGTCGGTGGCGGAAGCGACCGTGGCGATATCACTGCGTCGTTCTCCGGTTCGAAAGGCGCGGAGAAACTGATCAAACACGGCACCTATCTTGCCTTATCAGACATGGTGGGCCAACTGGCTGGCGGTGATATCTATATAAAGCGTGCGCTTGCCTCCAGTGTGTTGAATGCGGGCGGAAATCCGAACAGTAACTCTGCCGGGGCCGCTGGCCAGTTCGAAATGACGACCCTGCTAGGGGATATTTCTGTCGCCGGCGATTACGGCAGCTATCTATCAAATTCCACGGCGATCAATGCGCTTATAGCGGCAGATCCAGAAACATCCTTTGCTGCTGGCTGGCTAATTACTCTGGCTCGCGCAGGGGAATTGGGTCTCAATAAGAGAGCCTCAACCGACTGGATCGGTGGCTTTCAAACATTTCTTGATGAAGCACGAGATGGTGCCCTTGATGGTATTGGTCTCAATGTAAGCCAAATGGGGTTTGGCATCGATGACACCACAGGATTGCGATATTGGTCTGTATCGGACAGTGACGACAGCATTCTTGGCTTCATCGAAGACACGATCGAGGCAGGATCGCAGACGACCATTACTGGGACCTCGGGTACCGACGTCATTGACCTTCGCACGGGCTTGCTCGCTGACCAGCGCGGCTACACTGTCAATGGTCACCTTAACGATGACATCGCGGTCACAGGTTCCGATTTCACCGCGCTGAACTCCGCCGTAACCTTCGCGGCAACCGATCTGCGCAAGACAGTTGTCGTGACCCTCGCCAATGACGGTGTCGCAGAAGCTCTAGAAACCTTCAACTCCTCGCTATCCAATGCGCCGGCCATGCAGATCATGGGCAGTGCCGCCATTGCAACCGTGATCGATGGCGCAGCGGCCCTGCCGACCCTCATGGTCGGCAACAGCTATGCCTATGAGAATGACGGCTACGCGGTGTTCCGACTGTCGCTCTCCAAAGCGTCGACCACCGCAATCACGCTCAGCCTCACACTTGCGAATGACAAGGCTTCCGGTCTTGGCGTGGATTATGGCAGCACCGGCGCGGGCAATATTCAGGTCTCCACAAATGGCACGACCTGGACAGATGCGACCAGCGCGACCTTCGCCGCAGGCGCAACCGAACTCTTTGTTCGAACGGCTATTGTCGCCGACAATATCGCCAATCCTGCCTATGTGCCCGGCAACGGTCAGCCCGAAATACTGAATGTCGAAGGTAACGAGCGCTTTAGGCTGAACGCGGTCGTGACTGCAGGTGGTTCGGCGCTCGCTAATGGCACGCAGACCGTGTCCGGCACGGGTACGATCGTCGATGGCGCTGGAACGCAGCCGCTTGTCTGGATCGACAATGTCGTGACCGACGAGGCTTCTGGGCAGGCGAAGTTCACGATCTCTCGCTCGCGAACCCTGGCGAGTTCCACGACGGTCAATTTCGCAACCTCAGACCGGCGAGTGCTGAACATCGACATTGCCGCGACCGTCGATGGCGGTGGAGGCAACGACACGATCTACGCCTCCAATCTCGGCGACAATATCTTCGGCGGCGCGGGTAATGATACGCTTTATGGCGGTCGGCTCGACGACTGGCTGCTGGGCGGCGATGGCGACGACGTCATTGATGCCGGCACGCAGGATGCCAACGCGCTGGGCGGGGATGGCAACTATCTCGATGGCGGCGCAGGCAATGACATACTGAAGGGCCGCGAAGGCTCGGATTGGCTTGAGGGCGGCGACGGCATCGATACACTGGCGGGCGGCGCGGGTGATGATATCCTGGCCGGCGGCGCCGGCGAAGGCGACAGCCTTAAAGGAGGCAGCGGATCCGACCAGTATCTGGTGCGGCGCGGCGACGGCGCGGACATCGCTGAAGAAGATGCAACCGGTGCGCCGGCTTCTACAGGAGCGGGCGATGCCATCACGCAGCGCATGGCGGCCATAGCTGCAGGGAGCGTGAAGCGAGATTGGGTTGGAGCCTCGGCGGGTGTCCAAGGCGGTAAGGTCACGGGCGGCGAGGACGCGATAGTCTTCGGCGCGGGGATCGGGATCGGCGACATCAAACTCCAGCGCTCGGGTACGAGCGCAGCGCCGGGCAACGATCTGCTCGTGATCGTGATGACGACCGTCAACGGTGTCGAAACCGACAGTGGCACGCGGTTGGTCGTGAAGGACTGGTTCACCAATCCGTTCAAGCGCATCGAATGGCTGAAGTTCGCCGACGGGAACGAGATCCGTGTCGGTGATATCACCAGCTTTGTGGGGGGCGGGGCAGGTAACGACGTTCTCGTCGGTACCGTCGGCAACGACTTCGTCTATGGCGGCGCTGGCAACGACAAGCTCTATCTGCTGGGGGGGAGCGACATCGGCAATGGCGGCACCGGCGACGACATGGTCGCGGGCGATACCGGCCGCGACCTCCTGATCGGCGGTCTTGGCAATGACGAGCTGATGGGCGGCGCTGGTTGGGACGCGATCACCGGCGATGATGGGGCTGACGACATCTACGGAGGCGCCGACCGTGACGTCCTCTCGGGCGGTCGGGGCGATGGCGACCTTGTGGTCGGCGGCGCCGGCGACGACACCTTCAAATATGCGCGCGGCGACGGGCAGGACACCTATTTCGACGAATTCGCCAACTACTGGAGCGTGGTGTGGACCGCCGCTGGTAGCTGGAACACCGCTGCTGGCTTCAGCCAGAATACCATCACGGGAGAGGTAACAGGTCCTGGTGGTGTCCTCATCCGCCGGAATTTCGGCACGGCAGCGGAGCCGGATCTGCGTTGGCTCGGCCGCTATGACTATGACAGCGCTTCGCAGACTCTCAAGCTGTTTACTCCGCCCGCCAACGCATCGACGATCACTGCGAATGCTGGTGTCGACACGATCGAGTTCGCGCCGGGCATCAACATTCAGGACGTAATCCTGCGCCGTCCTTCGGGCACCAACGACCTAGTGCTTGCGATCAGCAGCGAGAATGAGGAACTCTCGGACACCTCGCTTGCCAGGGACAGTATTACGATCAAGGACTGGTATCTGGCACCGGGCCAGATCGAGAAACTCGCCTTCTATCAGACTGGCGTGCTGGACATCACCGCGAGCAAAACATCACTGATTGCGGGTACGGACGGCGCCGATGGCACGACGGCCGCTCCGCTCACCGGGACCGCCATCGCGGACTGGATCACCGGCGGGGCCGGGGACGACGTTATCGCAGGCGGCGAGGGCAACGACATTCTTGCCGGCAATAGCGGCTTCGATACGTTGCGAGGAGAAAGCGGCGACGACGTCCTTTATGGCGGCGCTGGTAACGACATGCTCGACGGCGGTTCGGGCAAGGATGTGCTCGTGGGAGGAGCGGGCGAGGATACCGCCTCATATGCGTCCAGCACTTCAGCGGTTCGCGTGGCCCTCTCGGCCGCTTGGTCGAACTCAGGCGCGGCCGCCGGCGACGAATATTATTCGATAGAGAACATCCTTGGTGGATCAGGTTCGGATACCTTGCTGGGCGATGCGGGTCAGAATGAGATCACCGGCGGAGCAGGCTATGATGCTCTCCGGGGAGGATATGGGGACGATACCTATATCTGGAATGTCGGAGACGGCGGAGACACCATCTATGACGCTGACTTTGTTGTTGAGGAGGCGGTCACCACAGCCGGTACCCTGAGCGCCGGATACAGCGTCAAATCCTGGGCGAAGACGGGTACGTCTGATGCTGCGACAGGCAACCTCTACTGGCGCCTGCAGATCCAGGCAGCTGATGGCACGATCGTCTACGACAATGCGACCTACAGCTATGCGCCAAGCGCCACGCCCGCTGTGCCGACCCCGTCGGCCTATATCCAGGCAGGTTGGCTCTTGGGCTTCTCCCGCTCAAGCGGACAGCAGGTCACCCGCTCCAAATATGATAGCGCGGTCAATGCGGGCGATGACGAACTCGAGTTCGGCCAGGGCATCAGCCTGAATGACCTTACGTTCATCAGGAACGGCAATGATCTGGTGGTGCGCTATGGGGGATCGACAGCTTCGCAGGTTACAATTCAGGGACAGCTACTGACCAACAGCGCCATCGAAACCCTCAAGCTTAACGACGGCCTGTCGCTTTCCCTGAGCAGCATCCTGGTCGCCAGCTCGGCCACACAGGTCGTCGGTACGGCGGCCGATGATCTCATCGTCGGAAGAACCGGCACACTCGCTGACAATCTGTCCGGCGGCGACGGCAACGATGTCCTTGTCGGATATGCGGGCGACGACCTCCTCTATGGCGGAAATGGCGACGATGTCTTCGAGGGTGGCCTTGGCGCCGACCGGCTCGAAGGCGGCGCCAATAGCCTGGCCAGCGATGGGCCGGAAGCAGGCGACACGGCGCGTTATGTCCGCTCTGCTGCGGCCGTCGCGATCGATCTGACCCTGGTGACCGCGCAGGGAGGCGCTACCGGCTCGGATTCGATCGGCGATATTCTGGTCGGCATCGAGAATGTCGTGGGCTCGGCCTTTGGTGACACGCTGACGGGTGATGCGAACGACAATCGCCTGTTCGGTCTGGAAGGCGCGGACACTCTGCGGGGCGGGGCAGGCAATGACATAGTCGTAGGCGATGCCGGGAATGACGTTCTTTATGGTGACGCCGGCGAGGATGGTCTTGCGGGCGGCGATGGCGACGACACCCTCTACGGCGGCAGCGAAAACGATCAGCTCGACGGCGGGGAGGGGAATGACAATATCTACGGCGAGGCTGGCGACGACACGCTGACCGGCCAGGCGGGCGCGGACCTCCTTGACGGCGGCGACGGCAATGACAAACTTGTCGGCGGCAGCGGAGGCGACCAGCTGATCGGCGGGGTCGGTGACGACACGCTGGCGGGCGGAACGGGCAACGACAATCTCCAGGGTGGCGTCGGAAACGACAGCTATGCGTTCGACGCATGGTCAGGTTCGGACACGCTGATCGACACCGATGGCAGCAACGTTGTCACGTTCGATAGCAGCGTCGCCTATGACAGGCTCTGGCTGACCCGGGTCGGCAATGACCTGCGAGTAGCCGTAATCGGCGGCGATACGCAGATCACGGTGACTGGCTTCTTCCTTGGAACCGGACAGAGCCGCATCCATGCGATGCAGACGACGACGCATGTCCTCTTCCTCGATCACCCCGATACGCTCAACCTTGTTAACGCCATGACGGCGGCAACAACGACGCCGTCGGTCACGCCTGTTGCCATGCCCGGAGCGGTCACGCCGCTTCTCGCCACCTACTGGCATGCGGGCGACAAGGCGGCGCCGACCGGTCCGGCAACGCCTCGTGCGCTCACGCTCGCGGAAGATGCGGTCATCAACGTGGACGGGGCCTATGGCGTTATCGATCACGACCAGAATGTCACGGGTTACAGCCTGAAGGCTGGCTCCGGTCCCGCCTTGGGCACGATCAGCAACTTCAACCCGGCTACTGGCGCGCTCACCTATACGCCCTTCGCCGACGCCAATGGCGCCGACAGCTTCGTGGTGATTGCGACCGATGCGGATGGCCATTCGGTCGAGCTTGTGATCAATGTCACGATCAATCCGGTGAACGACGCCCCGCGGAATATAGCGGTCGGTGGCGGTGGCAGCCTGACCGTCCTTGAAAGCGCTCCGGCCAGCACGACCTCAAACGGTACGGTGATCGGCCAATTCACCGCGCTCGATGTGGAAGGCGATACGATCACCTATTCGCTCGCCGATAACGCGGGCGGGCGCTTTACGATCACGGCGACGGGAGAGCTGCGCGTTCTCAACGCCAGTCTGCTGGACCGGGAGGCCTCAGCTTCGCACGTCATCCAAGTGAAGGCTACTGATGCGCTGGGGGCCGCCACGACCACTGCATTCACCGTCCTGATCGGGAATGTGAATGAAGCGCCAAATGCTCCCGTACTGGGAACCTCACGTGGAATTGCATCGGAATTTGTCTCGGGCGTCAGTAGCGCCAATGTCAGTACTTGGGTGGCCAATTTCACGACCAGTGATCCGGACGGCGCTCCGGCGCCTGCGCTGGCGTTCGTGGCGGACGCAACCGGCAATCCGGGAAATCGCTTCAAAATCGTCGGTAACCAGATACAGTTCGCGGTCGAACCCGATTTTGAGGCGCTGAGTGCGGCCGGCTTCGCCATCGCGGACAGTGATGGGGATGGTCTGGGCGAGATCACGCTGACTGGCAAGGTCGTCGCGAACGATGGTTCACTGAACTCAGCGGCGTCCACCAGCTTCTCGGTCAGAATCGAGGATGTGAACCAGCAGCAGACCGCGATTACATTGGGCGGCAAGGCCGCCTCGATCGATGAGCGCGACCGGCTTGCCGCAGGAACGGCACGACCGGCTGTGGTTCTTGGCGCCTTGAGTGTGACCGATCCCGATCTGCCCGGTCAGCTCACAGGACAACATAGCTACACCGTTTTCGAAGGAGCTTCGACAAGCGCAAGCACGCGCTTCGCCGTGAACGCCAGCAACCAGCTGGTACTGCTCGCAAACCAGAGCCTGGATTTCGAAACTGACGGTGCGTCGATCACGCTAAGGGTGCGCGCAAAGGACAAGTCCGCAAGCCCGCTCAGCCTCGATCAGACCTTCAGCTTTTCCATCGCGAATGTTGACGATGTTATCGACGGGACGGCTTCGGCCGATACGCTCACCGGCCAGCAGAACCGTGACATACTCAGGGGGCTTGCCGGAGATGACATTCTGTCGGGCCTGGCAGGGAACGACCAGCTCGAGGGTGGCGACGGCAATGACACACTGAATGGTGGCGACGGCGATGATACGCTCCTCGGTCAGACCGGCAACGACACGCTCGCAGGCGACGCGGGTAATGACACTTTGTCCGGCGGCGACGGCGATGACGTGCTAAATGGGGGCGTCGGTGACGATACGCTGAATGGCGATGCCGGCAATGATGGTGTAAGGGCCGCCGGAAGCGATGTCTGGCGTGGCTTTGTCGCAGCCGGTCTTGTCGGAGGGGATGGCAACGACACCCTCAATGGCGGCGATGGCGACGATTATCTCGAAGGTGGCCTCGGAGCGGATCAGCTCTCGGGCGGGCTCGGCTTCGATGGCGTGTCCTATCAGGCGTCCACGGCCGCGGTGACGGTCAATCTTGCCCTTGGAACAGGCGCTGGCGGCAGCGCGCAGGGCGACACGCTGACCGGTATCGAGCTTGTCCAGGGCTCGGCTTTTGCCGACACGATTACAGGTTCGGCCGGCGACGATGTCCTGTATGGCGGCGACGGCAACGATACGATCAGGGGCGGCGCCGGCAACGACCATCTGCTCGGCGGGGCGGGCGATGATTATCTGGACGCGGAAGCAGGGGACGATTTCCTCGACGGCGGCGCCGGCAATGACATCATGATCGGAGGAACCGATAACGACGTCTACTTCATCGGCCGCAACCAGGGCAGCGACCGGATCCGCAACTTCGACTCCACCGGCGCCAATTTTGACCAGATCAGTTTCGATGCGACCATCCTCTATACGGATGTCTGGTTCGACCGCGTGGATGACACGGGCGAGGTAAACGCTTCGGGCGCGCATCTTCGGATGACGGTCCTTGGGCAGAATGGTCCCGAAGGCACGGCGATCGTCGAGAACTGGTATATCAGTCCCGACCACGGATTACCGGACAGCTATTTCAAGATCGACCTCATCTCCGATGGAGCTGCACGCGCGGCGCTGCCCGTGAACGTCGATGCGCTGGTGTCGCTAATGGCGGGCATTCCGGTCGGCAGCCGACCCACGACTCAGGCGCAGATGACGGCGCTGCGCAGCGGCAACCAGAATTTCAGCAATGGTATGGAGGATTACTGGGGCCGCCTGAGCGCTCCTAAAATCAGCGACACCGTGGCGATCAGTGGCGTCGAGCCGTTGGACAACGGCTCACAGACCG
Source organism: Sphingobium agri (assembly GCF_023051225.1). NCBI lineage: Bacteria > Pseudomonadati > Pseudomonadota > Alphaproteobacteria > Sphingomonadales > Sphingobiaceae > Sphingobium > Sphingobium agri. The sequence continues at coordinate 77,093 of NZ_JALKHS010000006.1, forward strand.
TGAGTTTCACCGTGCGCGCCTGGTTCCAGGATGATCAGGGGCTGGGGATCACGATCCCGGCGAGCCAGATCGATCTCACGCTGACCGCGACTGGCGGCAATGTGCTGTCCAACTATGTCACGGCGGTGAACTATGGAACGCCGGACGCGAGTGGCAATCGCACCGTCACGCTCACCCTGGCGCCCAACGCCAGCACGCACCTGCTGCCAGGCGGTACTCTGCCCCTGCAGCTTCAGGCGCAGATTCGAGGCACGACCCGGACGGCACTGGATGCGGGCGGCATCGCGCTCACCATTTCGCCGACGGCGGACACCGCCTCGTTCACCCAGTTGGCGAGTACAGGTGGCAATGCGGGCACCTATATCCCCCTGTCGGTTGCCGCAACGTCCCCGGATGTCGACGGCTCGGAGCGGGTGGATATCCTGATCAAAGGCCTGCCATCTGGCTACAGCCTGACCAATTCTGCCGGAACCGCCGTGGGGGCATGGGACGCCACCAACAACTGGTGGCGCCTCACCACGGCCCAGCTGAGCGGGCTGAGGTTGTCCGTGCCCGCTGGACGTTATGAGAATGCACCGCTCCAGTTCGCTGCGCAGTCAATCGACGGCAGCTCAACCCGGACGAGCGCGTGGAGCGCGTTGACAATCATTGTCAATGGCGCGCCGACCAACGTCACATTGGCCGGTTCGGTAGCGGAGAATGCCGGGAACGGCACTTTCGTGGGAACTCTTACCGGCATTGATCCCGACACCAGCGAAGGTGTGGCGGCGCCATCGAGCTTCCAACTCCTTAATGATGCTGGGGGGCGCTACCGTCTCGACCCTGCGGACAGCAGCAGACTGCTCGTCAACAATGGCGGCGCCAATCTCGACTTCGAGGCGGCTAACAGGGATGTGCTCAATACGATCACCGTGCGCGTGACTGACGGCAATGGGCTTTTCAGGGACGTCAGCCTTGTTGTGCCTGTGACGAACGTCAATGAGACACCTAATGCGCCAGGTGGCGGCTCGACGGTCTGGTCCTTTTTCGACGAGACTGGGCTCGGCGCCAATCCAGCGGTGGGAGGCGCAGGTGTGGCATCGTTTGGTCTTAGCGACCCCGATGGCGGGACTCCGGCGCTCCAGTTCGCTCCAGGGGGCAACCCGAACAACTGGTTCACCATCGCAGGCAATCAGGTCCGCTTCAGTGCAGGCACCAGCTATGACTTCGAGTGGTTCCGCGCTAACGGCTATGGCATTTATGACTGGAACGGCGACGGGCGCCTGGATGCACATATTGCGGATGTGACGGTTCGCGCCAGCGATGGCGCGCTCACGTCTGGAAACACGCTGCTGCAGGTGTTCATTTCCGACGTGAATGAGCGCCCGAACAATCTGATCATCGAAGCTGCCAATCTCTTTTCCGAGACTCTGAACGGTGACACGTCTCACTCAGGGCAGCTCATCGCGCGCTTCACGATGGCGGACCCGGATGGGCCTTCACCCAATCTGGTGATCGTCGGTGGAAATCAGAATGGCTGGTTCCAGAGCGTTTATGGCAATCATCTCGCCTTCTCGCCCGGCGTCAATTTCACGGCTGACTGGCTTCGCGCGAACAAGGGGCAATGGGGAACGGACGCCGACTTCTACTATGACACAGACGGCGACGGCCTGAAGGAAATCCGCGTCGCCACGCTGACCCTCAGGGCACAGGATGCCAACGGGGCTCAGTCCGATCCGTTCACCTACAATGTTTTCATTGAAGACAAAAACGAAGCGCCAGTCTGGGCCGCCAACCCATTCACTTTCGGGGTGAATGAAAATCCAGCCTGGTATCAGTATGTCGGAGCGGTCTCGGGATGGGATATTGACGGCCCGACAAGCGAGCTGCGCTACGTCTTCTCAAACTGGAACCGCTATTATGATGGCAATCTGGGCACCTACGTTTCGCTGACGCCGGATTCACGTTTCGTAATGACCGATGCCGGTGCTGTTTATGTGAACGGCGGTCAGGCGATGGATTTCGAGACCGGGCAGCGCAATTTCAGCTATCAGACGCTTATCTACGACAAGGCGTTCGGAGCAAACAACGCGTACAACTACGGCACGATCAACATCAACCTGCAGGATGTCGATGAGCCGCATTATCTGGTGAATGGAAGCTTCGACGTCTACGAGTCGGACACCGCGCAGGGTCCGCAGGCTCCCTTGCGCGAGACAAATGGAACGGTCATCAGCCTGGCCCAGAGGATCCTGAACGACCCGGAGCAGGGGCGAAATATCCGCTGGCAATTCACGAATGGCACTGCGGACAGTGGTCCGTGGCATATCGAGAGTGACGGAACGCTTCGGATGTACCAGGGCGTGAATTATGAAGCCGTCGCGGCGGTTTACACGCCGGTCGGGTATCCGCCTTACACGATCGTCACTTACGATCCCAACAGGGCCATCTACAGCCTGGGAGTTCAGGCGATCGATGTGGTGACGGGCCAGGTGCAGTCCTCGACCGTGACGCTTGCGGTGAAAGACTATAACGAATCCCCCATTGTGAGCATGGCGGCAACCGGAGCGAAAACGGCGCTCTCGAACGGTGTGTTCCAGATTTATACGGGCCAGACGGCTGGCGCCGTCGCCACGATTTCCGGTATCGATCCGGAGCGTGCCGGTGGGGTTACCTATCAGATTACAACGCCTGTATTCACTTCGATTACCCCCTGGACCAGCGTTGTTCCGTACACCGGCGTACAGGGCGATACGCCTGTCAGTGTGAGGCCAACCGTCAGCATCGACAGTGCCGGCAGGATCACGCTCGGCTCCGCCTGGAACGCTTCCTATGCTGCGGTAGGAGGACCACCGAACTATCAGCTGTCTTCCGTGCAGATCTGGGGGTCGTTCAAATATGAGTTCAATGTGATTGTACGGGATGCTGCCGGCAATCCGACATACACGCCCATCGTACTCCAGTTTATGGACTCGTCAGCCGTCAAACCGCCGCTTATCTTTGATCTGGACGGCGACGGGCTTGAGTTGACCTCTTTCGTCACTTCCACAGTCGCTTTCGATATGAATGGCGACGGCCAAAAGGAGAAATCCGGATGGGTGGGACCTGACGATGGCTTCCTGGCGCTTGATCGCAACGGCAACGGCCTCATCGACGACATCAGCGAGATTTCGTTCGTGGCGGACACGGAAGGCGCGCTTTCGGATCTCGAGGGCTTGCGGGCCTTCGACACTAACGGAGATGGCTTCTTCGACAGTGACGACGATCAATTCGGCGATTTTCGTATCTGGCAGGACGCCAACAGTGACGGCATCAGCCAGGAGGAGGAACTCAGGACCCTCAGCGAGCGAGGCATTGACGCCATCAATCTCACCTTGACCGTGGATGAAGCGTTCCATGATCCGCGCGAGAACTATGTTTATGGGACGACGGAGTATATCCGCGCTGACGGGAGCCGCGGCGCCGTCGGAGACGTATTCCTTGCGTCGGAACTGACGATGCCTGTCGTTGACCCCAGCTCGGCGCCCGTAGAGGAGGAGGAACTGGGGCTCGCCGCACCCATCGTGTTCGATTATGACGGCGATGGCGCGGGTCTGGTCGCGCTCAGCGACAGCAATGCCCGTTTCGACATGAACAGGGATGGCGTTGCCGACAAGACGGGCTGGATCGAGCAGGGCGATGCGCTGCTGGCGCTCGACCGCAATGGCAATGGCACGATTGACGATATCAGCGAAATTTCGTTCGTTGGTGACAAGGCTGGCGCCAAAACCGATCTGGAAGGTCTTGCCGCATTCGATAGCAATGCCGATGGCGTGTTGGACGGGGAGGACGATCGCTTCGTTGAGTTCCGCCTGTGGTTTGATCGCAATGGCAATGGCACGACCGATGCCGGTGAGCTGCTCAGCCTTGCCGAAGCTGGCATAAAGTCGATTGGGCTGACGGGACAGGCGACCGGCCAGACCGTGACTCAAGGGGCCAACATCGTCTACAATATTGCTTCCTACACTTACGGCAGCGGCCTTACTGGTCAGATCATGGACGCAGGCTTCGCGTTCAAGCCTTTATCAAAGCTGCCTGAGATTAGCTTCCAGACAAGTGAGTGGAAGGGCAAGAGCCGCAAATACGAGCTTAACTCCAGCAGTGGCAGACTCCACGTTCGGCGGCGAGACGCTGACAATCCCCTCAACCCCGGCGCGGGCCAGATCGCTCCGGCTGCTATCGTCGAGACGTCGAACGGGTTTGTGGGCATGCTTTCGACCATCATTGTCGATCTCGACAACGACGGTCTTGAAGCGCGGCGCATGAAGAAAACGAGGGCCGCATTCGATATGGATGGAGACACGATCGCCGACGACACGGGTTGGGTGAGCGGCGGCGACGGACTGCTCGTGATTGATCGCGACGGTGACGGCAGGATCACCGGACCATCCGAAATTTCGTTCCTGTCGGAAAAGGCGGATGCGAAGAGTGCCTGGGATGCCCTCGCCGTGCTCGACAACAACAGGGACGGCAAGCTCAGCAGCACGGACGCGCGTTTCGGCGAACTCAAGGTCTGGAAGGATGAGAACAGCAATGGGGTGAGCGAAGAGGGGGAGCTGAAGACGCTGGCGGACCTCGGCATCAAGGAGATTGGCCTGGCGACGGCAGCGGCTGATTCGACGGTGAGGCTTGGCTATAACATCCCGCTTTCTACGGCGCTGTTCACCAGGGAGAATGGCGTCACTGGAACGATCGGCAATGTGGCGCTCGCTTTTGATCCAAGCTCAGCAGACAGCGGTTCAACCGCTGCGGACGTGACGTCGCCGCCCGCGCTTGCCACTCAGACAGCCGCATCGCAATTGCTTCAGGCCATGAGCAGCTTCGGTGCCGCAGGCTCCGATGGGTCGTTGCAATCAATCGCGGCGAATGGCCAGAACAGCCTTGACTTGCTTGCCGCCTCGGCGGCTTGAGGATGACATGACACAAAAATCGAACAAGCCGGAAGCGGGTTCTATGGATAACGCATCACAGAACGCCCCCACGGTCAGTCATTTCCTCGGTGAGATGACATGGCTCCTCACCCAATCGCCCTTGCATAAGGAGCTGACCATCGGCGACCTCGAGTGGCTGGTAATGCCAGCCCTTATCCATCAGCAGTTCTACATGTTCCGCGATGGGCAGCAGCCGGTAGGCCTTGCCATGTGGGCAAAGTGCGGGCCAGCGGCGGTTGCAAAGCTGGAAGCGGGGGTGATCGAGCCGGAAAATCGCCTAACCTTGGAGGAGTGGGCAGATGGCGATCAGATATGGCTGATCGATCTGATCGCTCCTTTCGCGAATGCCGAAAACAGGCAGCGTGAGATCATGATTGCTGATCTGATTTCCGGACCAATGAAGGGCAAGGAATTCCGGTTCCATCAGACTGATCCCAGCACAGGCAAGCGCACCGTTCAAACCGTTTCGGCAGATGCTGCGGTAAAGCTGAAGGCGGCGATCGAAGCTGCGGCTCCGCAAACGTGATCAGCTGAAGGCTCTGTCAGGAAAGCGCCAGCCGGCCGCCACCGGCTGCAGTTCGGGTTGCGAAGGCAGGGGATCAGCTTGCCCGAAACTGTCAGTAAATGAGGTGGGCTGGCATACCGTTCGAGCTCGAAATTCCCTTCTGCTGGAGCGAACAGCACGAGCGTTGGGTCGCTGCGTAATTCAAGGCGTTGGCCTGCCCTGATCTACAGATGGTTGTGGGGGAAGCTGCACGGCGCGGCTCCCAGCGGCTTCAACGGTGACCGTAACGCGGTCTGTCATGGTGCGGCGTACTTCTGGATCGACCTTCTTCAGCGTCCCGGCCGCGCCGGAAGAATGGGGAGAGCAGTTCTACCCGAAGACTTGAGCGAGAAACCTCTCGACTTTGGGTCACACTCGAGCGAACAGCACGTACATGGATCGCAATCATGATCCATGCAGCAACCCTGACCCAATGACGGTCGGGGCTGTGGGTGGTGGGAACGGCGCTGATGCCGTTCGCTATCGAAAGGGCCACCCATGACCAGACTCAGCGATCTTCAGTGCATACTGCTTTCTGCCGCATCCCGACGCGACGACGGCTGCCTTTACCCGCTGCCCGCGGGCGTGGACCCGCGCGGTGGGGCGAAGGCTGCCGGTGCACTGATCCGGCGTCACCTTGCCGAAGAGCGGGCATCGGCAGGGTCCGAGCCGTCACTTCACATCACTGCGGCGGGGCTGAAAATTATCGGAGTAGAGACGGAGGTCCAAGCCGACAGGGGCGGGGCAGGGGAGAGCCCGCAGGCGGACGTTTCTCCGGCGCGCCCTACCAAGGCTGCACTGCTGCTGAGCCTGCTCCAGCGTCCCGGAGGCGCGGTGGTGGCCGAACTGACCGAGGCAACCGGTTGGCTGCCCCACACCGTGCGTGCGGCGCTGACGGGCCTCAGGAAGAAGGGCCATCCGGTCGAACGTGATACGCGCGAAGGCAGGACCTGTTACCGGTGCGGGACAGTTGCCTGATGAACCCGACGGAACGGCAGATCGCCGCTCTTGCGGCGATGTCCTCCGCAGCCCTGAAAGCTGAATGGCAGCGCCTTACCGGGTCTGCTCCGCCCCGTATCAGCCCCTCCATGATGCGCCTAGCTCTCGCCTGGGAATGGCAGGCAAGGGCGAATGGCGGTCTGTCCCGGCAGACCAGCCAGAAACTTGCTCAGCTCGCCGGCACAAAAAGCCGGACGGCAGAGGCGAGAGTGGGGATGCGGCTGATCCGCGAATGGAACGGTACAGCTCATGTGGTTACTGTCGGGGAAGACCGGGTGATCCGCTGGAATGGCAGGGAGTGGCGGTCCCTGAGCGAGGTCGCACGGGCAATCACGGGCACCCGCTGGTCCGGGCCCGCGTTCTTTGGCCTCAGGCGGAAGGCTGCAGCATGAAGACGGTCCGCTGCGCCATTTACACCCGCAAGTCGAGCGAGGAAGGGCTGGAACAGGACTTCAATTCTCTCGATGCACAGCGCGAAGCCTGTGCCGCCTATATCCTCTCGCAGGCGGGGGAGGGATGGACCCAGCTTGCCGAACGCTATGATGACGGCGGCATCTCGGGCGGAACACTCGAGCGCGCTGGCCTCAAACGGCTGCTCGAAGATGTCGCGAACGGCCGCGTCGACATCATCGTCGTCTACAAGGTCGATCGCCTGACGCGCTCGCTCCTCGATTTTGCGAAGCTGGTCGAAGCGTTCGATGGCGCCAGCGTTTCCTTCGTGTCGGTGACGCAGGCATTCAACACCACCACCAGCATGGGCAGGCTGACGCTCAACATGCTGCTGTCCTTCGCGCAGTTCGAACGGGAAGTGACGGCAGAGCGCATCCGGGACAAGATCGCGGCCTCGAAGGCGAAGGGCATGTGGATGGGCGGCATTCCACCGCTCGGCTATCGACCGGACGGGCGCACCCTCGCGATCGTTCCTGAACACGCAGCGATCGTTACGCACATCTTCCGGCGTTATCTCGTGATTGGCAATGTCCGGCTGCTTGCCGAGAGCCTGAAAAGGGAAGGCGTACTGGCCCCCGCACGTAGCACGGCGACCGGAAAGCATATCGGCGGCCGTCCCTTCACCCGAGGCCAGCTTTATCTGATGCTGGGCTGCCGGACCTATCTGGGCGAGATACGCCACCACGATACGGTTCATCCGGGACTGCACAGGCCCATCATCGATACCGGTCTGTGGGAACAGGTGCAGGCGAAGCTTGCCCACAACCGGCAGGGGCAGCGCTCCGGCAGACGTGCGAGCAGCCCCAGCCTGCTGGCCGGGCTGGTGCGGTGCGCCGACGGAGTCCCACTTGTTCCGGATCATGCGACCAAGGGAAAGGTTCGATACCGCTACTATGCCAGCCGGAAGGATGGGGATGACAATATCGCCCCGCTGAGACTGCCAGCCCGTGAACTGGAGAATGCTGTAACGGAGCGGCTCGCAGCCGCACTGGAAGATCCGCTCTCACTCGCAGCCGAGGCGGGTCTGGGGCTTGACGGGCATGATCTGAACCGCCTGATTGCGGCGGGTGGGCAGGCGGCTGGCGCCGCACGGGCACGGGATCGCAGCATCATGCTCGATCTCATCGAATTTGTGGAAGTTGATACCGGAAGGATCAGCATCTGCTGCTCGGGGTCAGCAATATCATCGATACTCGGCCTCGCGCCGCAGCACTCGGGACCAGTTACCCTGATTTCGGATGTCCGCCTCACCCGTTCCGGACGCGCCCTGCGGTTCATAGACGACAGCGGCGCCCGCGCCTCGGCCGAGATCGACGCGAGCCTTGTCCGGCTTCTCGCCAGGGCCCACCGATGGTGGCGGATCCTCAGGAGCGAAGCCGTCGATATCAAAACGCTGGCCCTGCGGGAAAAGGTGACCGCCTCGTGGATGACACGCGTGTTGCGGCTGGCATTCCTCTCCCCCGACGTAACAGAGGCCCTACTGTCTGGTCGGCAGGGGGGAGGGCTTGATACAGTCTCACTGCTGTCTGCTGCGGCAATCGATGGCGATTGGAAAAAGCAGGCGCAGAAATTTTGTCCTGAGGTCATGGCAGGAAATCTGTGAACGGCCTGTTAGGTGCTGTCGTAAGCCGTCTATCCGCTAACGACCAGAAGTGGAAATCTGTAGGATTGCGGTGGGTGCCGGTAAGCGGCCATTGCCAACGGTCATACAGTTCGATATTTCGGATAAATCCGAATAATCAATATAGGATTTCCAGTGGTGAAGCAGCAGCATCAGCGGGTGCAGCTACCTGACGCCGTTGAAGCACTTTCGGCGCTGGCACATGGCCACAGGCTGGCCGTATTCCGTCTGCTTGTTCGAGCGGGGGCGGAAGGCGTGCCCGCTGGAGAAATAGCGCGCGAGGTTGGGGTGTTGCCAAACACGCTCTCAACCCATCTGAACATTCTGGGACATGCAGGTTTGATCCAGTCCCGTCGAGAAGGCCGGTCGGTAATCTACTCTGCTGACTTCGAAGGAATGCGCAATCTTTTAGAGTTTCTCGTCTCGGACTGTTGCGGAGGACGGCCTGAGATATGCGCTCCGCTGGCGCAAATGGCAGAGGCCACCCAATGTTGCCCGTCCCGATGACCTTGGTTCGAAATATCGCTGCCGAGGCGTTGGGCACGGCCATGTTGCTGGCGATTGTCGTCGGCTCGGGCATTATGGGGCAGCGCCTTGCTGCCGGTAATGATGCCATCGCACTGTTGGGAAACACTATAGCGACAGGTGCGGGGTTGATCGTTCTGATCCATATGTTTGCGCCAGTGTCGGGCGCGCATTTCAACCCGGGGGTGACAATGGTTTTCCTATTGCGAGGGGAGACTGCGCCCCGCACCGCACTATTGTATGTGGCGGCGCAATTCGGTGGCGCGGTGATTGGTGTATGGGCCGCCCATACCATGTTTGCGGAACCGGTGTGGCAGATATCCACCAACCTACGCGATGGCTGGGGCCAAGGCTTTGCAGAGGCCATCGCGAGTTTTGGCCTCATTGGAACGATATTGACTACCCAACGGTCCCGACCCGATTTCACCCCCACCGCGGTCGGCCTTTATATCACCGCTGCCTACTGGTTCACCGCATCAACCTCGTTCGCCAACCCCGCCGTGACGGTCGCTCGCAGCCTTACCGATAGTTTTGCTGGGATCGCAGCATCGTCCGTTCCCCTATTCGTTATCAGTCAGATTGTGGGCGCGGTCATCGGGCTTGGGATGTTCGGCTGGCTTATAATGGAGAAGCCCACACATGCCTGAAGGCTTTCCGATCACCATTTATCACAATCCTGGCTGCGGCACCTCCCGCAACGCACTCGCAATGATCGAGGCAGCGGGGTGTGTCCCGCAGATTGTCGAATATGCCAAGGTTGGCTGGACGCGTCCGTTGCTTGAACGCCTGTTGTCCGACATGGGCACTTCGGCGCGCAACGTGCTGCGAGAAAAAGGGACCCACGCTGCCGAACTGGGCTTGCTGAATGGGCAAGTATCAGACGATGAAATCCTAGCGGCGATGATTGAGCATCCGATCCTTGTAAATCGCCCGATCGTGGTCACCCCCAAGGGCACGAAACTGTGCCGCCCATCTGAGGTCGTGCTGACGCTGCTAGACCGACTGCCCGATCAGTTCGCCAAGGAAGATGGCGAAGTTGTAAGGCCTTGAGGCGGCAGGGTATTGTGAAGGTCTGCTTTCGTCCTTGAGCAGCGGAAACCGGACAGTCCCCAATCCACCCTCCGTTGCCATTCGCCGCGCGGATTGGCGTCAATCCATCCCGCTAACCGCCTGTCCGCTGATGCCCGAAAAACCGGCCTGGCCCAAAGCAACCAGAAATTGCCGTTCGCATGTCGATTCGTTGATGCCACTAGCGGACATTCGTTCGCTTGGTAATATCGGCGGATGGATGATGGTGGATACCGGGGCGGTAGAACGCGGGGTGGTAAGTGGGCCTGCGGCATATCTTTGCTCATCACGCTCCCGATCTTCATCATCCTCTTAATGGTTGATTCCTTGGGTGACTGCGCACCTGATACTCCGTGCGGTAAGGGCTTTTGGTCGCAAGTCATGCTGCCATCTGCTGCGGTAGCGCTTATCACAGGGCTTGCGGTTCGGTGGGTGGTAAATCGGCTGCTCCACAAAGGTGAATGACGACCATAAGGTGACGTGACCGGCAATGGCAATTTTCAGTATTCTGTGAGTTACGTAAGGCTCGCGGCAGGATTGCAGGATACAATTCCACCCAGAGCGAGGCGGGAAATCCGCGAATGTTCCGCCTTACAAGGCGAAATCAAATGCGCGATAACAGGAGAGGCGGAGTATGACTGAGCAAACACCTTCATCCGAGGAGACCTCGGCGGCCACACCATTGCAAGCCGTCATCATATTGGTTGCACTAGTGCCCCTCATCGGCTTGCTTCTTGCCATTGGGCAAATGATCGGGGTCTCCGAATTCCTCTTTGCGGGCTTCCTCTTTGTTCTTTATTGGACAGGCATCAAGGGGATGGCGCCGAAGGAGTTCGCACCGGCGCTGGCAGGCTCTTTAGGTGGGCTGGGATTAGCTTACCTTGTCCATGCATTGCCCGCGCATCTTGGGATTGTTGGAGGCGTGTTGGCGGGCGCGGCCCTCGCCCTGTCGATATATCTGCTGATACGCGGACAAGCCTCAGTCATGATAAACTATGCATTCATGTTGCTTCTGACGGTCGGGACCAGCTTAGCGTTCAAGGATGACGCCCACTATGCCGCAGCCGCAGCGTCGATAATTCTCGCAGGTGCCTATACTGGTGCACTTGCCCTGGTAGGCAAAGCGGCTTCGTCACGAAGCAGCAAGGCTAAAGCCAGAACCTTGGGATGATTAGCTGTCGTTCCTGGCCCTGAAGCAGTCCATCCGCTTGCCACCCATCGTTATCGCTTGCCGCATGTTGTACACCCTGCGGCGCCTGTCACCTGCTGTGCGCGTATGTAAGTAGCGCCCGCCGCAGACAGGCATGCCTCGAACTCGAAGCCTGCCAGAAGAGGTGCGAACATTTGACGGCTTTGATGCTGCTGAATAAGGCGCGTGCATGAGGATGCCTGCGCCACTTGAGATTGCCCGCGGTATATTCGTCACGCTCTTCAGTTCGGCACTAGGCTCGATGTCAGGTACGTTGCTTCTCGCCGGATCATTGAAAGCAGAAAATATCTGGCAAGCAAGCTGGAGCGACTTGATCGGAGTCGGGGCAAGCCTGATGCCGTTTACGGGATTTGGTTCAGTCGCCGTATTACTGCCAGTCTACCTGTTTTTTCGCGATCGCGGATCGCGGAAGAAAGCCTACAGCGGAGTTGTAATCAGTGGGGTGGTCGGCGCGTTCATTATCATGTTCGCTCTCGCAGTTGGCTTCGGTGGCGTGGCCGCAGACAGTGCGCCGATATGGTTCCTTGCGCTGGGTACTCCCTACGGCTTTACCACAGGCTTGTGGTGGGTCCTCGCTCATCATGTCAGCCGCAGTCGGAGGAATGGCTACTTCCAGGACTCAGTCACCCCATTGTACCACCGGAAGTAATTCACGTCGGTCAGTTCTTATTTCGTTGCGCACTCAGAAGTTCCGTTGTCCACCCCGCACAGACTACCCGGCGCCAATTACCCTCTCTGGACAACGGTCGGACGGCTTTAAGGTGATCCACAGTGTCGTTGGCCATCAGGGATGTCGAAAGCGGGTGGTAAGCGGACTGGCGGGTTAACGACCACCTATTGCCTGTTAGCATACGCCGAGGGTAATCTTTCGGCATGAAAAGAAAGCATGTTCATGCAGGCACGGCTCTATCACTCGCCGCGTTCACGGTATCCCTGACGTTGGCAATGCTTGGCCATGCTGCAATTTCTGAGAGTGAAGCGGCTACCAACACCGTGCTTGGCATAACGGGCGCCAGCATTCTTAGCTGCGCTTACTTTATACCTCGATCCGTAGGGCTGTGGACGCGGAAGCCTTCACCACGCCGCTGATGACCGCTATCGCGCAGGGCGGTCAACCTCGCCAATGGCAAAAGCTGGTCGCTTACCGCTAGGCAGCTTTCCAATCCTTAACCGGACCAGCGGGTTATCCCAGCACAGAGCCGTTCTTGGGACGGGAGCGACGATGCCGGGTGGTTAGTGGAACTTCTGCTTCCGCCGATTTCGGTATCGCTCGCAGCAGGCAAAAAATAAGCTCACAGTCACATAGGCAGCTATTCGCATCGGAAGTTTTTCAACCGCGGAATGAAAACCATCGCGCCACCAGTCGGCACAGAACATAGCCATCAAAAGGGGAAGCAGCCAAAGCCACATGCGCTTAAGAGACCGAACCATACGATTATTCTATCCAATTCGTGGACGTCCGCAATTGGTCGCCTGCCGCTGGGCGGCTTGCAATCTCAATCGGACCAGCAGGTTATCGGCGGCATGGCATGATTCGCTGCCCACCTATGACGGTCGCGGGTGGATTGGCGACCGTCTGCTCTGGGGCAGCGTTGGCAGGATAACTGTCGTTGATGCGAGGTCCGCGATCTGCCAAACGAAGCCTATGGAGGAATGGCTTTTCATGCTTCTTGGGGAAGCCGTGGCGCAGCAAGCCACCGGCTTTCGCCCCGGTGCACGTCACGCCATAATGGTTTTCCTGACTGCACCGGATCAGGACACCGCCCGACGGAGAGCAAAAGACGTGCTCAACAAGTGCCACTGGTCCGAAGGTGCTGTAACGCGGATTAAGCATCTGCTCGATCCGGACCTCATTGAAGACGATATCCTGCGTTCGGCAGCAGAGACAGCTTTGCTTCAAGGGGACGCAATCGTCGTCTATAAGGACGAACTTCGTCACGACGGTTGAGGGGAAGGGGACTGTCCGCTGTTGTGCCGCTAAGCCCCAAGTCGGCAGCAATATGCAGACGATAATCGCTGACCAAGCCGAGATGGGGGTTACTCGACAGGATTGGTCTAGGCGATTATTGCAGCAGGAAGCATCGCCGCGAGAGGCCGTCCATGTCGCGATATCAAGTAACGTTCTCCGTACTGTGCTTCGCGGCGATCCCGATCGGTCTTTTCGGTCTCATTAGCAAGTTTCTGAACGGCATGAATGACACGGTATTTTGGGCGTATTTGCTAGCGACATTGCTAGTAGCGGCTGCGATGTACGTAAAGCGCAAGCAGCCCATGACTGACGAGGCGATCTTTCGTTTGGCCGGTGCGCCAGAATGGCTCGCGCTCTCTCCCATGCGCCGCATGCAGATGATGTGGCTTGATTGGCCGCTTTTCTCGAAAATACGTGAAGCAGAAGCACAACGTCTCAAGGTCGAACCTTTGACCAAAGTCTTGTTTGAAGCTGATAGTTTGAAGCTCATCCCCGTAGATGCCCAGCATCGCCGCCGATATTTTTTGAAGAGGATCGCGGAGATGACACGGGTTCGAGGAATACAACTCCGCAGCTCGACAAACGGCTTCTTCTGGCCCAAATTTTTTGCGGACAAAGTAGAGTTACAGTGGCAAGGGGGCGACAAGCGGGTCTGGGAGCACATAAAAACCAAGATAAGCGACGGAGAGATTATATCCATCAGGCATTTCTACGACACACTTGAAAGCGGATATCTTTCGACGATGTCGTATGAAGACCAGCGTAATTACATGATAGGCACGAGGTAATTCGTGGTCTGCTCTTGGGAAAGAAAAATCGGCGATTGAATGTCGACAATTGGTCGCCTGCCGCTGGGAGCATTTCGGCTCTGAACCGGACTAGCGGGTTATCGGCGGCTCGAAATGATTTGCCGGCGATAATTATATTAGCGGACGGAGAGCGGACCTACAGTTTCGGCGGACAAGCTGCCAAGCCGAGCATGCGAGTTGTAGTTCATGGAAGCCGGTTTCCGCATCCGCCTTGGGCGGGGCTGCCTTCAAAATGCAGAGTGATGCTGAAGGGATACGATTTGCCTTCGCTGTCACGGCAATCTTCTTTCGCGAAGCGCATCGATAAGGCCCGCTGCTGATCATCAGCTTCCCCTGCCACAACATAAGTCCAAACAAACGTAGATTTGATCTCGCGTCCCTCAAGGGCGCGCCCAACGGTTCCCCGCCATATCTGCGGAGCCCCCTGTTCAATGAGACGCCCTTCACCATTGCGAATTTTCAGCACCCAACCCTCATCAATGCTCTTGAATGTGGCGATCTTCCGCGTTTCGGCATCCACTGTGGTCGTGCAACTCGTGCCGACGATCAACATCGCTAAACACCCCGCCCAAGTTATCGCAGTCGCCATGCCGGTCTCTCCTACTCGTCGAATTATGTCTCCGCTAATCACGTTAGAAGTGCACCATCCGTACGGCAACAAATGGTCGCCTGCCGCTGGTCGGGTCTTAACTTTAGGCTACGGTGCCGATAGGAGGATCTGCACGGATCGCGGCGACGTTGAACGGAGTGGTCTGATGGATTTCGTTTATCCAATTCCCGAACAGCAGGTGTGCCTGGCTGCGCCAACGGTTTTCGGGCGTCCGTGTGGGATCATCAACGGGAAAATAGTGTGCAGGGAGTTGTGCTGTGCCATCGCGTCGATACTCGACCGCCAGCGTATCCGTGTCATATTCGAGATGATTGAACATATATAGCGTGTGGTGCGTACGGTCATTAACGAGGCCTGCGCCTACCTCGTCGCTACCCGCTAAGACTTCCAGACTGTTCGCATCAGCTAAGGCACTTTGGCAAACTTCCGTCCAACGAGATACGGGAACATCGAACGTGTCTGAAAAGCCTCTAAGATACGGCGACATCGGAGCAAGATTGCCGTGCCGGAACACGCCGAATGCTTTGCGCGATAGGTCGCGCTTTGGTACGCCGTGGAAGTGAAATAGGGCGGCCTGCGCGGCCCAACAGATCGTGAAGCATCGATGGACATGGGTCTGCGTCCAATCGAGGATTGAGCATAGCTCCCCCCAATAGTGAACAGCGCTATAAGGTAGGCGCTCGACTGGCGCTCCCGTGATGATGAAGCCGTCGAATTTCTCCATGCTAACGTCGCTCCACGGCCGATAAAAAGCTGCCATGTGGTCGGGGGACGTATTGCGGGCGACGTGATTACTGATCCGTACAAGGGTTAACTCGATCTGGAGCGGTGTCGCTCCAAGCAGCCGCGCGAGCTGAGTTTCGGTGCTGATTTTGTCCGGCATGAGATTGAGCAGGCCGATCCGCAACGGTCTGACGTCTTGGCACACCGCGTCGGCTTCGCTCATTACCATGACGCCTTCGGCCTCCAGGATAAATCGGGCGGGAAGCTTATCAGGAATCGTTATCGGCACAGCGCGTCGCTCCTTGATAAGGTTCGACGCTCGGTGGCTTGATCCGTTTGGTTGCCGGTTCGGCCACATCCTCCTTATGGAGTGCCACCTTGCCCGGATTGGCAGGTTGGCGTTGGGCGTCGATCCCAACTCTTGATGCTGCTCTCATCTTACGTTGTTGAGGCTGACTTCGCAACGACCGGTTTTGGGTCACCAGATTGCGGACCGGAAAACAAGATGTGGTCGAGGGCGGTTGGGCAGCTCCTAGAGCGCTGCGGTGGCCAATCACGAAGAATGGCTGGGTGGATAGACGAGAAGTTTGCTTGGCTCCAGGCTGTTGGCAATGCCAAATGAATTGGATTAGCTCGATCAGATCGAAGTGGTGACTGTCAGGGGAGGACAATTATGATCGTTTCAGCCAGAGACCAGATTGCTCTAATGGCGCGGTACCACGGCTGGGCGACCGAAAGGCTTTTGAAATCCATAGCTCCGATGCCGGACGATCTTTACAGGAAGCAATGCGGCCTGTTCTTCGGCTCGGTGCATGGTAGCCTTAACCATCTACTGTTGGCTGATAGTCTCATCTGGTACCCACGGCTCAGCGGAGGTTCAGTGATTAGCCGCCCGCTCGACGCCGAAATTGAAAGCGATCGAGCCGCCCTTGAGTCCCGCCTGATCATAGCGACGGCACAATGGCCGAGGTTAATTGAAAGCCTCGATGAGATCGCGCTGAGCGGTGACCTGCATTTTGTCATGACTACGGGGCAGCCTCGCATTCTATCAATGGCGGCCGCGCTCTTCCATGTCTTCAACCATGCCACCCACCATAGGGGGCAGATTACCGCTGCGATGTCGATGATGGGCTTCGAATATGAGCCACTCGACTTGCCTCAATTAATCTACTCGGAACTCGCGTAGCGGACGCTTTGCCTCGCTGCGTCGCCCAAAACCAGCGACCGGTACTGGGGCGGTAAGATCCTCTGTTGAAGGGCCAAAAATAGTCGCTTTCCGCCTTGTCATCCTAGGTATGGGGCGCGTCACTGCGGGCGTCTGTCGCGCTCCTTCAATCCACCGTATCAGTGATCCCGGCTCGTTGCTCATACCTTCTAGCCCGCGCAGAAATGACATCGGCAACAGTGATGTGTTCAACCGGCTCCCCCTTTTTTGGCTGAGCCTCTTCTCCTTCTTTCAGCATAATAGCGATCAAGTAACAGCTATTTGCCTGCGGAATTCCAAGATAGAGTGTCGTAAAACAGCGTGTCTTAATCACCGCCAGATTGGGAAATCCCTTCGCCCGCGCCATCAGTGCTGCCTTCTCGCGGATAGCTGTAGGCAAGTCGAAGGGAGTATGGGGATCAGCGGTGGCATAAGTTCTAATCTGATCATTAGAGAGGTAGCGTCCTTCCGCTACACCGTCTGCTGGCATCTTGAACAATGCTCCGAACCCGCCTTGGGCAAGGGCAGGTATGGAGATGGTGAATAGTGCCATGACACAAATATATAGGTATCGCATTGCCTTCACATGTGCCCCTAGTGGTCTAGCGAACGAACCGGACTCATGACCGCTTATGGGCAGATTTATTCCCGGTATGAAGGGCAAATTTGGTCGACAGCGACCCGGCGGCTCTCCTTGATAAACTCTGGATTGTGGCGGTTGATTCAGCGCAATCCCCTTCGATCCATCTTCCTGAGCAATCCACCATTGCCAGTCCCAAGGGAGAACTGCCCGCCATACCGTCGGCCGCTCGGTGCCTTGACGCCGCAATCATCGTGTGGTGCCCACAATGCATCGTAATCAATTCTGTCAATGTGAGGGCCCCAAACGCTCCCAGCGCTACTTTGGCCTGCCCACGTACCCGGACTATCCGTCAGCTCGGAGCCAGTTCAACCCCCGAATTTTCGGGCGCCACGTCACAGGTCACCTCCTTTCGCTGCAACTCAGCGCGTGCTTAATGTTTTTTCAAGACGCTCTGGGCAGGCAGAGCGCCATGCATCAAAGTGGCAAAGACAGATCTGATCGAGCCAGGCTTGGCTCACGGCTGCGCGCGGCCCAGTGGCTCTTCAATCCGGCAGATGACGTTGACGAGGTTGGCCGCGCGTTCCTGCTGGGGCAGCTTCTCACCTCGCCTTTGGCGGCACTGCTGGGATCCTTCAGTACCCTGGTCATATTATTGACTGCGTGGTTCCGCAGCGAATACCCCATCTGGTGGCTGTTCATCGGTGTTGAGGCGGCGATTGCCGCCTGCCGCGTGATAGAATGGCAGCGTCGCCTTCAGCGACAGCTGCGCAGCTCGACAGAGCTGCCCACGATTGACAGATCCGTTCTTCTATCCGTCACATGGTGCGCGCTGCAGGGGCTGATTGCATTCACCACCCTCTCCTCCGGAGATCTTGTCCTCAGCGTTCTTTCAGCGAGCCTTGTCATGGCGATGGTCGGGCCAATCTGCGCCCGCAACTATGCCGCTCCCCGGTTTGCATTCCTGCTCATCCTCCTGTGCGTTATCCCGTTTGTCGCCGGCGCGATGACATCTGGCGAGCCATGGCTCCTTGTGATCGTCCCGATCACGCCGCCTTTCCTGCTGGGTGCAATGCAGGTCATCATGACCTTTCATCGGTCCATGATACAAACTCTCGCCGCGCAGGCTCAGGCGCGCCATCTGGCGGAACATGACTCTCTTACCGGTGTCCTCAACCGGCAGGGGATGGATCAGGCGCTTGGCCGGATAGTCCCTGACGCAGAGCGGCAGATGGCCCTCATCAGCATTGATCTGGATGGCTTCAAGCAGGTGAACGATCGGTTGGGGCACGGTGCTGGAGACCTCCTGCTCACTCAGGTGGCACATCGCCTGCGCGACGCTCTTCGCGCAGGCGATCTCCTGGCCCGTGTGGGGGGCGACGAGTTCATGATTGTTGTGCGGGGAATGGCGCCGGACGAAGTCGGCCCGTTCGCCGACCGACTGATCACCTCCGTTTCACGCTACCCGTACGACACCGGCAAGGGCGTGCCAGCGCGGGTGGGCGCCAGTATCGGATTTGCCTGCCTGCCGGAAGATGCGGCAGATACCGTGGAACTCAGACTCAGGGCAGACGAAGCTCTCTATGCCGCCAAGGACGCGGGGAAAGGGGTGGGAAGACGTTATGGTAAACTTGCCGCCGCAGCTCCTCCCCTTGCGTGGAGGGCTTAGATAGGAAGCTGCCTTCGCCTCACTATCGCAGCAGCATGTCAGCTTTCAGGAGCGCGGGCTACGACCATCCACGGCAATTTCTGGTCGTCTCTGGTCCGGCCGCTTTATCCGCAAGGGAAGGCCGTTTTTCTGAGCCGGATGTCGCTGACAAGCTATTCTGAATTCGGCCGTTGTCAGCCATGCTCTCACGGTGGCAATCGGCCGACAAGGATGGCTCTATACCCCATGTTCTGCAGGGCTGATGTCGGCGCAATTGAATGCATTGCTCCGTTCTGGCCAGGTTACCTGAACCTTCCATCAATCTGGCCTTTCCTGGCCATCTCGTTCCCTCTACCTTCATCTTGGGAACGACACTTCCCTCAACTTCAGCCCCGCCGTCGCGTCTGCTTCAGTGGGGCTTTTTTTCCTGCTCGAACATCGCGATGAACTCCTGCAAATCGGGCCGACGGGTGTGACAGATCCAACAGGGATCAGGTGGAGTGAAGATGGCTCAGGCAGATGTTTGCGCATGTGAAACAGGGCAGCGGGCGCTCCTCGGCATGGCAGTGGCCGCCAGTGCCGCACAACTGCTTCCGAAAAGCTCGTGCCCGGGCCCGGTAGTGGCGACTATGGCTGGCTGGGCTGCGGGCAGCAGGGCCTTCGTCAGTGCGCACCGCGGCCTGCGGGCCTCAGAGTTCATCAACGTCATGGTCAACTATAGATTCGCGCCCGATCAGGTTTCGTCGGCAGTTCATCGGGATCCTGGCTGATCGGCGCGGCAGTTCAGCAGAAAATGCTGGCACTGACCCGGATCAGGATGCTTCGGCGGCCGGGACCATTGCATAAAGCTCCCTGCTTACAGGGTGAAGGTAGACCACTAACCCTGCCTCGGCATTTTCGGCCGCAAGGTTAAGAAGCGTGGGCCGGCCAGCCTCGGGCATCGTGAAATCAGCTGATGTCCTGAGCAGCTCCAGCATTTCCCCCGGCAGAGGTCGGAATTTGAGCTCCTGTGGCTGCCACAGCCTGTCCATCCATGGTACGAGTTCATGCTGCGCGGCAACTGTTCGTGCGGCCGCGTCCAGGTGCGGATCATCTGTCGGTGAGTTGACCATGCACTCTGATGGCCCCGAACCCTGTTCGGCGCAACTGAAACATAAGCAGAACATAATCCCCTTGCCCGGCGGGACTCTCCGTGCCATGAGGTCATCCGTTCACCCAGAGGGTGAAAGTGACGCAATTGGGGGTGCAGCATGTCAGATGGCGGTTTCGGGGCAGTGTTCGCGCGGTCGGGCCTGTCGCTCGAACAGGCGGAGGAGGAACTGGGGGTCTCCACACGCCAGATCCGCCGCTATGTTGCTGGTGAAGCGGAGCCGCCCAAGCTCGTACGGGAACGGGTGGAGCATCTTGCCACCACGCGCCTTGCTGCCCGACCGCCAGCACGCTTCCGGTTCATCGACCTGTTCGCGGGCATCGGCGGACTTCGCCTCGGCTTTGAGGCGATCGGCGGCCGCTGCGTGTTCACCAGCGAATGGGACCGCTGGTCGAATGAGACCTACCGGAAGAACTTTCCCGACGATCCGAAAGAGCACAGGCTGGTCGGCGACATCCGCCCCTATGGTGCTGATCCTTCGCTCATTCCTGAACATGATGTGCTGCTTGCCGGCTTCCCCTGCCAGCCATTCTCTCTTGCGGGTGTCTCAAAGAAGAATTCCCTCGGCCGCGCGCATGGTTTTGCTGACGAGAAGCAGGGCAATCTGTTTTTCGAGATCGAGTCCATCCTGCGCCATCACCGCCCGGCTGCCTTCCTGCTCGAGAATGTGAAGCATCTCCAGCGTCATGACCGGGGCAACACCTTCGAGGTGATCCGCCGAACGCTCGAGGATGAGCTCCAGTATAAAATCGACTTCCGGGTCATCAGCTCCGAGCCGTGGGTGCCGCAGAAGCGCGAGCGCATCTTCATCGTCGGTTTCAGGGAAGAGGTAGGCTTCAGCTTCGATGATTTTGACCGGATGATCCCGAAGCAGAAACTGTGGCCGAAGCTTGGCAGCATTCTCCAGTCCCACAACGAGATCGATGCCAAATACACGCTCACGCCGCGGCTCTGGGAGTATCTGCAGGACTACAGGGCCAAGCATGAGAAGGCCGGCAACGGCTTTGGCTACAGCATGTTCGGCCCGGAGGGTGTCACCCGGACGCTGTCCGCCCGCTACCACAAGGATGGATCGGAGGTTCTGGTTGAACAGAAGGGCACGCGTCCCCGTCGTCTGACCCCCACCGAGTGCGCGCGCCTGATGGGGTTTGAGCATGGCAGCCGGAAATGGCTTCGCTCGGAGAAGGTTTCCGACACTCAGGCCTATCGCCAGTTCGGCAATGCGGTCGTCGTTCCAGTGGTCGAGGCGATCGCCCGCTTCATGGAGCCCAGCCTCATGGAGATGCTCGAGATCGACCGCGCGCAGAGAGCCGCACCGGCAAAACGGCGCGCCGTTGGCTGACATCGTCACGCCCGAGGTCCGCAGCCGGATGATGGCCGGCATCGGGCCAAAGGATAGCAAACCTGAAATGATCATCCGGCGGGGGCTACATGCCCTTGGCTGGCGTTACCGGCTTCACGCAAAAAACCTGCCCGGCAGACCCGACCTGGTTTTCCCCCGACGGCAGGCCGTCATCTTTGTGCATGGCTGCTTCTGGCATGGACATGACTGTCCGCTGTTTCGCTGGCCTGCGACGCGCGATGAGTTCTGGCGCGCCAAGATCAGCGGTAACGTCGCGCGCGACCGGCGGGTGCGCGATCAGCTGCTCACCAGCGGCTGGCGGGTGCTGGATGTCTGGGAATGTACGATGCGGGGCAGGGGACGTCGCCCGCCTGAAGATGTGCTGACGGAATGCGTGCGCTTTCTTGAAGGTGAGTGCCGCCACGCCAGTGTGGGTGGTGATCGGACCGTCATCGGGGAGGAGAAGGCAGCTCGCTGAAGCCCGCCTGGTGCCCGATGAATTTTTCTGCTGTCCTATTTGATCATGGTTTGTTCTCATGCCCGCATGAAACGCAATCCCGATCTGATTCGCGATCTCATGCTGGCCCTTGAAGCTGCAGAAGGAGCCGAACTTCTGCGTGTGCCAGATGTCTCGGGATATCCGCGGCATGAGATCGATCACCACTTCAGGCTGCTGGTGGAAGCCGGCCTCGCCTCTGCCGCTCACGTGTCATCTGACGGTCGGCGCTGGGTTGCCGTCCGGCTGACATGGTCGGGCCATGACTGGCTCGACACCATCCGTGACGGGCGGGTGTGGATACATACGAAAGCGGCGATGAAGAAGACCGGCTTCTGGTCGCTCGAGACAATGGGCGTTATTGCGCGTTCCATCATCCTGGAGCGCCTTGAGGCGCTGGGTATCGGACCGAACCTGTGAAGATGACCGAGGATGACATCGCGCTGGGAGCCGCCATGATGCTGCTGAGGCGGCATGGAGACGGGGCTGCCGTCAGGGTGGCGGAGCGGATTGGGGAGCTGGCGCTCGCCGGAGATCAGGAGGGTGTCCTGTTCTGGAAGCGGGTGGCTCTGAAGATGGATCAGATTCTTCGTCCAGGCGCAGTCCAGTAGAACAGACGGACGTTCAGCGGCACCGGACAGGCTACTTGACATCCCCGGGGTAGCAGGCGACATCCCGGTATGACCTTGGGGAAGGTCAAAAAGGGGGGGATTTCAATGAGATTGATCCATGTTGCGCTGCTGTGCGCAGCGGCGTCGTCGACTCTGGCCGAAGCGCAGGTCGCGGTACCGCCGCCATCCGCCGCGCTGGCCGTGGGTCCCGCAGCAGCCAACATTCTGCGCACCGGCACCGAAATCCAGCTGAAGATGGAAGAGCCGCTGACAACCGAAGGCAAGAAGCTGCGGGTCGGTCAGCACTTTCGTCTGTCCGTGATCGAACCGGTGACCGTCGGCGGCCAGATCGTCATCCCGGTAGGCGCGCCTGCAATGGGAGAGGTGACCGAGGTCCGCAACAAGGGGATGTGGGGCAAGTCGGGTCACCTTACCGCCTCGCTCCTCCACGTCAGCGTCAATGGCCGCCAGATCCGGCTGAGCGGCACCTTCGATGACAAGGGTGTGACCGGAACCGCGGGCGTGGTCGCTGCGGTGGCATTCGTCCCTGTCGTCGGCTTCTTCACCACCGGAACCAGCGCGAAGATTGCCGCAGGCTCACAGGTGAAGGGTTTTATCGGTGAGGACGTGCCTCTGGTGTTTGCTGAAGCGGTGACTGCTCCGGCCATGACGGTTCCTGTCGCTGCCGCTGTGTCTGCGCCAGCTGCGGCGCAGCCGGTCGCCACGCCAGCTGCGACTGCTCAATAATCCGCTCAATCAAGAAGGACCGAGATCATGCGTTTCATTCTGTCTGCCGCTTTTGCGCTCGCCGTTGCTGCTCCCGCGCTTGCCCAGCCCGCTCCGGCGCAGCCGGTGATGAATGAGGAGGTCGGGGTGCCAGTGTTTCCCTATGACATCACCGACAGGCCCTATGAAGTGCTTGGCGAGGTGAAGGCCGGGGTGCGCAAGGCCACCATCTTCAGCAAGTCCTCTTCCCAGGACAAGATCTACGGCGAGCTGTGGGAGCGCGGAAAGAAGCTTGGTGCAGACGCCGTCATCAAGGCGCAATATGGCGATGCTCACGTGTCGGCGTTCAGCTGGGGCAAGACCAACGCGACCGGTGTTGCGATCCGTTTCCTGCCTGCTGGCAGCGTACCGGCAGCAGCAGCTGCTCCCGCAGCCAACTGATCGCCATGCTCCGCGCAGCCCTGACGGCCTTCCTTCTCTGTGCGAATGTGACGGCGGCCGCTCAGCATGCCGTCACCACAGCTCCGCCGCCGGCGCCTGCGATCGTCCCTCCACCACCTCGCTGGGTGCAGGGGACGGACGTGGAGCTGATGGTGGTCAGGGAGGTGAACAGCCGGTCCGCGAAGGCCGGTGACCGGTTCAGGCTGCGCGTCAACGCTCCGGTCCTGCTGGACGGGGCCACGGTGATCCCGATCGGCTCCAGTGCCTGGGGAGAGGTCATCTCTGCCAAGGGGACTGGAGCTGCTGGCGGAAAGGGGCAGCTCAGTCTGCGTCTCCTCCACGTCGATACCGCCTGGGGCCCGGTGCGGCTTACCGGTACGAAAGGCGCCGAAGGCGACGCGAACACCGGGGGAGTGATCCTGGGTGTGCTGGGCTTTGGGCTGCTGGGGCTGCTGAACAAGGGTGGCAATGCCAGCTTCAAGGCAGGAGACATCATCCACGCCAGTATCGCTGACGGCGAGTTGCCCGCTGTTGCCCCGCTGGAAGTCAGCGCCGCCGCCCCGCTCGCCCCCTGACGCGCCGGGGCGGCAGCGATGATGGCCGTTTCATGCGCTGATCCATACCGAAGCGTCTCCGATCAGACAGTGACAGTGGCAGATTCTGCGTACAGAAGCGACATCGCCTGTGGCAGCTGGCCTGCATTGATACGCCACTGAGAGCGGACCTTGGGGCGGCCATCAGCATAGATGGTGTCAGCAGGGTCGTAAAAGACGATGCCCTGATCGATCGCCCGCAGCAGCCGCCACACGTCGGTGCCGCGCCCCTGCACCCAGCTGCGTGAATAGCGATATTCCGCGCCATTCTCACCGTTGCGGCTGTCGAAGGTGATATAGAGCGCGTTCGCGTGCTTGGCATTCCAGCAGTTCGCGAGCTTTTCGAGAGACCAGCCTGCCGCGACTTCGCCCGTGTCCTGATGGTAGAGCTCAACCGCAACGGTTTCGGCATCGCCAAAGCTGTCATCCTCCCGGCAATAGCCGGTGACGCGCAGACCCAGACCCGTCTTTGTGTTCACGGCGCCGCTCTTATGCAGACCCGTGAAGCGAAGGGAGCCGTCGCCTTTCTGACCCGGAACTCCGAAACGCTCCATGAAGACGCGGAACGTCGATCTGCCCTGAAAACCAAGATCAGGGGTAGGGGTCATGAGACTGATCCGGCTTCCCGAAAAGCTCTTGATCTCGAAGCCGTGGCGGTCGGGTGCCTTGTGGCCGTTGGCTGCCACTCCAAGCAGCGCTTCCAGCGTATAGCCGCCGCCCTGCGCGCCTGTGAACGGCTGAATGACGCCGCGGCTGTTGATGCGGGACCAGTGCCATCCACCCTGAACAATTGCCGAGAGTTCCTGCCGCAGCAGTTCGGCCGGATCCGCGCCGGCTGGGCCATCGACGGTGAGAACCCGCAGAACGCCCTTCGATGAGGCGAGCGGCAGTTCGGGGAAGTCGGCAACGAGGGCATCGTCCCGCGCCGTCAGGACGAGGCCGACGACCTTTCCGTCAGCAGCGGTTCCCATGACGAGGATCCGTTGCCCGAACTCTGCCTGCAGCCGTCGCCGCAGAGCGGGAGGGCCGTCCTCGCATCCGCTGAGAAAGCCCGACATCCGCACTTCGGGATACTGGAAATAGTCGATGATCCGGGTGTTGGGCGCATCGTAGCGTGCCCCGTTTCCGCCGAGCCAGGCAAAGTCGATCCGGGCCTCAAGCTTCGGTTTCCCGGCAGAAGACCTGCGTTTGGCAACGCTTTCGCTGGCGGATCTTACTTCGATTTCGGCAGGGAAGAGGTTGGTGACGCCATCGAGGCCACCGCCCAGATAGATCTGGTTCTTCTCATTGTCCTGCTTCGGCGAAAGCAGCTTTACATAGGCGGTGCGGACGCCCTGTCCCTGTAGCAGGGTCACAAGCTGCTGAATTGTGGAAATGCCAGCCATCGCAGGCATATACGGTGTTGATCATGGGCTGAACAGAGGCCGGGATTGCGGGCCAGCTATAGGCCGCTGTGGGAAGGCGCTGTCGTGATGTCCTGTTCTGGCTGCAGGACCCAGGCTCATGTCCGTTCTGCTGTTGCAACGGCGGGAAGTTGGCGACATGGGCCCTGAGGCAGATCAGTATTTTATGGGGGAAGCTGGCAGTGCAGACCGGGAAACAGAGTGGGCGCCCGCTATGGCCTCTCCTTACGACCGTCACTCTTGTCGCGGTGATGCTGTACGTCGTTCGGGAGAGGGGAGATCGCCCATGGCCGATCGAACTGGGCGTGTTCGTCGGTACATGGGTGTGTATAGCGGCGTTTGCGCTGCTCGGACGTGCCCTGTTCCGGCGCAGGGCAGGCTGATCTCGCTGTGAAGAGGGCAAGGTCGAACGGTCCTTCGCAGCGTCAGTGGCGCGCGATGAAGCGGGCCAGGCAGAGACAGCTGCGACCCGCCGGATCGCGCTGGCCCGTCGTGCCCATCGTGATCGTGGGCATGGCTGTGTTTCTTGCCTGGTGGTGGCCGTCTGCCAAGCCGCTGCAGGCCTTTGATCAGAATGGTGACCGGTTCTTCTGCCAGGTGGCGTCGGTCACTGACGGGGACACACTTCGCTGCGCCGACGGAACCCGCGTCCGGCTCCATGCCGTGGCGGCAAGGGAGAGCGATGAAGGCTGCTCTCCGGGGCATCCCTGTCCGTCAGCCTCGGGCGCTGCGGCGACAGCCGCGCTCCGCGAACTTGCAGGAGGGCAGGGGCTGCAGTGCATGCGCACGGGCACCAGCTATAACCGGGTCACGGCGATCTGCAGCAACGAGGCAGGGGTCGAGATCAACTGTGCGATGGTACAAAGCGGCAATGCAGTGATCTGGGAGCGCTACAATTCGGAAAGGCCCATCTGCCAAAGGTGAGTTTTGGCCGATAGGCGAATGTCGGCTTTGGAGACGGGACGTGTGGATAGCTGCCCTTCGCCCCGCGTCGGCTATCGACCGATAGCGGACGAAAGATGGCGTTTGCGTAGCAACCATTTGCGGACATTAGCCGCAACAATGTAGCTCTACGTAATGACAAAAACGCGCGTTATCCTGTTACCAATCATGCTGAGCCTGATGGCTCCGGTGTCGGTGTTTGCCTGTGCGGTCAGGCGTCCTCCACATGATCCCAGTAAGGTGCCTTCCGATGTGATCGTCGAAGGACGTGCGGGCCGCGTCGAAAGCGAAGGCAACGGGTCTTTCGACGCCACCACGGTCAGCATCGACAAAATATGGCTGGGGACTACAAAACTCAGATCAGTCACACTGTCGTGGCCCACAGGCCCGACTATGTGCCCGCCTGAACAGCCCCCAAAGAGCGGCTCACGGCTGATGATTTACATGCGCGAGAAGAACAATGAGCTTGTTCCGATCGCTTGGCTGTTCCTGAAGCACGCCCCGAATAGGGCTGCAATTGAGGCGACGAACGGGATGGCAAGAAAATGGGCTTCCGAAGGCAAGAATTAGACAGTCCGCTACCCACCCTGAATAGACATACCCGCCACCGATTTGCGCTTCCAGGCGAGCGGACAGACGGCTTTGCGGTGATCGACGATGTCGTTGGCCGTCAGGAATGTCGATCGTGGGTGGATTGAGGACTGTCGGGTAACGGCGAAACTGGATGGAAGTCGGACGTAGACCCTAATGCTTGGGATGATATTTCAAGCCTGTATATCCCCTGTCGGCTGCAACGACCCAAAAGGTGTCGTGAAAGCCATTTCCAGTTCGTGTTGTGCCGCCCCTGAAAACGTAATCTCCCACCCTTACAGGAAGCGGACGCACACTCTGGGTCCAGTACGCATTCAGTTGATTGGCAGCCCAATTCCTTTCCGCTTGTGAACCGTGCGGAGCGGCAATCTGCATCAACCGAGTGATCAAAGCGCGCCGATCCCTAACTGGTGTGTAAGGATAGAGGTCTGGACTGTTCATGACGAACTCCTTCAGAACCCCGCCCGCACCAAGATAATAGGTGGCAAACCGACCGCCCGTTGGCGTTTCATAAATCACCTTTGTCATCCCGGCGCGCGTCGGCCCGATGGGAGATGCTGTAGATTTTTTGAGATTGTTTATTTCGAGGTGATCCTTCCCAGCTTCTACTAACGCTTGGGCCTGCTGCTCGCTTATCGGCTTAGCGGTAGCGATACCGGAGCCAATCCCCGCTAAAATCACAAGAGTAAGGCGAAAAGGCATGGTGCCGCTCTACGGCATAACGCCTTCGCAAAGCAATTCCTGTGCCTGTGCCTGTGCCAGCTTATATCTCGCCTTCCGATGCATCGTTCTCGCGTCTGAATTCGGTAATAGCTTGGGCCCGAACAGACGGCCAAAACTGGTCGCCTGCTGCTGGACAGCTTTCCAATCCTGAACCGGACCAGCGGGTTGCCGGTGCAGCGAAGAGATTTTCGGGCAAGGAACGTCGATGCCGGGTGGTTTCGCGACAGTCAGCTTTGCAGCCACTTCGACAATAAAGCGGACTTTTACGGATATTTAAAAAGAGTTTGCCTTACTCTCATCATGGAGCCAGACCTCAGCATCGCACAATCTTTAAAAGTCGCATTTTTGTCGGCGTTTGCCGGATGCTTTTTATCAACGATCATCTTTTGCTGTGGCATTCTTGCGACGGCGGATGGAATGTTTAGTTTGAAGGGCATCATTGCAGTGCAGATGTGGGGAGCGCTAGTCGGCACAATGGCATTGCTTCTTTCAATCCCCGCAGCGTTAATTTTGGGCACCCCCCTACATTGTATTCTTACTCTCCAATTCGCTGCCAATCCGAAGTCGTATGCAGTGTTATTCGCACTGATTGGCGCGGCCGTCGGATGGATCATATTTTTGGTCATGTTCAGCGATGGACTAGGTTCAACTATTGAAATGGCAAAATATGCCTGCCCCCTCTACGGTGCGGGAGTAGCTGGAATAATGCCTCTGACGGCAGCATGGCTGAACAAGTTTATTGATCTACCATAGTGTGTCCGGTTGCCGGAAAAGCTCAACGTCCAGTTTATGGCAACTTTCGGTCGTGTGCCGACCTGCGGCTATCGAGGAAAGGTCAAAGATACCATCACGGCATCTCGATTTCCTGTTCTGTGCCCGGTGGATGCTCCTCCAGCTTCATCAGCCAACCTTCGGAGCTTCTATGTAGTTCGATCTCAAAGGTCGGCCCCTCTCGACCGCTATTCATATACCAGCAGAGCACCCTATCGCGCTCAACGGCGAGAAATTGGATGAAATTCATATCGACATAGGAGCCGATACGGTCTGCTATCGCCGCCGCAATGTCTAGAGCGCCAATGCGCGAAGGAGTGGTCATACACTGTTCTATGACCGCTTTCAGGATTGTGGAAGCTGTGATTAAGGGGCCGTCATTGGCGCGAAGCAGAACGTCAGGTTGAACATACTCGACGTTATCGCACTTTCCGGCCAAAAATGGCTGCCGCTTGGCCGCACCGCCGGTGGAAGGGCCAAGGTGCAAACCGACCCTTTGTGGCCGTTCCGCCGCCCATTTTCCGTCTCCAGATGCGGTCCGTCTGCTTACCCGTTCCGGATGTCCAAACCAGCCTTTCCTAACAGTTTGTCCCGTCAGCGACGCGATGTCGCCACTGGCGAATGGGCAACCTTAGCTGAGTTCCCCGTGGTCATGTCAGTTGCGCGATCAATTCGTCTGTTCGCTTCCGTAGTAATTGAAGGAGTTGGGGATCGCAGTTGCCGGCGATGTTGCGCAACTCATCTTGATCCGCATGACGATCGAACAGCATTTTATTGAGGCCGGGTTACCGCGGGTAACGCAAATAAGTGTAGCGATCGTTCCGCACACCTTCCGAACTGGGCAAGCCAGACTCGACCCCTTTCGAGTAGTTGTACAGCTGTGGGAGATAGTGTTCATAAAGGAAATCAGTGCGCCAGACGCGCGGTGTCTGCCCTCTCAGAAGCGGCGACCCAGCAATGTGAAGTTGAAGTTCAGTCAGCTTTTCGCCCCGTGCTTTGTCGAACCATTAACTCGACCGCGCAAAGACAGGACTCCCCGCCTTCAGTAATCAACTCTACAGCCTTTTTTGCCATCAGGTCGAGCGGCTGGCGGATGGTGGTGAGCGGCGGCCAGGCGAATTGCGCGGCGGCCCCATCATCGAAGCCCGCGACGGACAGCGCATCGGGAACCGGCAGTCCCCGCTCCTGCGCGCCGATCATGACACCATGCGCATATTCGTCATTGAAGGCGAAGATGGCGTCGGGGCTGTCCGGGCCGTCGAGCAGAAACCGGGCCGCGGTGCGGCCAGAGAGCATGGTCGATCCCTCCCAGCGGAAGGGGGCGAGCTTCACTGCGGAGGCGGCGGCGCCCTGTCCGGCCAGGCATTGGAGGAATATCTCATTGCGCCGATGGAGATAGGGCCGGCCCGGCGGCGGCGTGCATAGCCCGAATGTCCGGTGCCCGAGCGACCAGAGATGATCGAAAAGGGCGATAACCCCGGCGCTCTCATCCGCCAGAACCGCAGGCGATCGGCCTTCAGCATCGGCGGGCGCGATCAGGACATGCGGCATTGCGTCAGCGGTCAGGCGATCGATCAGCTGCCGGTCATTGGACAGCGGTGGGGCCAGGATGACGCCGTCGCACCGGGTCTGGCGCAGGCTGATGTCATAGCGTTCGAGCGCCGAGGCACTGCTGTCGGCCTCATATTGTTCCAGCAGCAGATGATAACCCTTGGCAGCGCAGGCCGCGGCGGCGCTGCGGAACAGGTCGGCATGATAGAGCGAGCTGTGATCGGGAAGGAAAATCGCGATCAGATAGGATTTCGCCGCCGCCAGCGACCGGGCGGCGAAGTTGGGGCGGAAGCCGGTTTGCCTGATCGCGGCCTCCACCTTCTCGCGCGTTGCCTCGCTGACATGGGGGTCGTTGGCGATGACGCGCGCAACCGTCTTGCCCGACACGCCTGCGAGGCGGCCGACCTCTTCCTGGGTGACGCCAGGCCCTTTCCTGCGCGGAGATGCGCCTTGTTCCATGGATTGCTCATAGCGGGCGGGGGCGGTCCCTGTCCATCTTTGTTGTCAGCGCTGACATAGGGCGTTAAGCTGCCCGCTCGACGATTATTTCAGGGAGGATTCGGGTGGCATCGATACGGCGGAAAATCATCGGCGCGGCTGCGCTGATCGGTGCGGTGTGTCTGCCGATGGCTGGCTCGGCGCGGACCCCTTCCGCTGCGCCTGCGGGAAAGCAGAGCGAGGCGCCCCAGACCCGGCCGCGCAACATCATCTTCATCATATTGGATGACCTGCGCTATGACGGCATGGGCTTTCTGCAGCCGCAGATCCGCACGCCCCATATCGACAAGCTGGCCAAGAGCGGGACCTATTTTCCCAACACGGTGGTCACATCATCGCTTTGCAGCCCCAGCCGCGCGACAATCCTGACCGGCCAGACCGCCCGCAATCATGGCGTGGTCGATAACAACAACTCGTCGGAAAAGGGCCTGACTTACTTCCCCAGCTATCTGCAGAGGGTGGGTTATCAGACCGCCTTCATCGGCAAATGGCATATGGGGCAGGACAGCGACGCGCCCCGGCCGGGCTTCGACAAATGGATCAGCTTCTCCGGCCAGGGCCATTATTATCCGACCGAGGGCATTCCGGCGGACCAGGTGGCCAAGGGCCGCGTCAACATGCTGAACGTCGATGGGAACAAGGTCCCCCAACGCGGCTATATCACCGACGAATTGACCGACTATGCGATGAGCTGGTTGCAGAAGGAGCGTGATCCCAAAAAGCCCTTCTTCCTCTATCTCAGCCATAAGGCGGTCCATTCCGACCCGCTGCCCCCGCCCCGCTATGCGCATCAATATGACAAGGTGAACTTCAAGTTGCCTGCGAGCGCGGCGAACACGCCCGAAAATTACAAGGGCAAGCCGATGTGGGTCTATAACCAGCGCAACAGCTGGCACGGGCTCGACTTCTTCTACAATAGCGACATGAAGATGGAGGATTATCTCCGCTATTATTACGCCACCCTGTCGGCCGTCGACGACAGCGTGGGGCGGATCATGGCCTATCTGAAGAAGCAGGAGCTGGAGAAGGACACGCTGGTCGTCTTCACGTCCGACAATGGTTACCAGATCGGCGAGCATGGCCTGATCGACAAGCGGACCGCCTATGAGCCGTCCGTCAAGGTGCCGATGATCATGGTCGAACCCGGCACGGTGCCGGCGGGCGTCGTCAATCCGGGCCGGCTGCGCAACCTCGACTATGCGCCGACCTTCCTGGACCTGGCGGGAGCCGAACGCCCCCCGCAGTTCGAAGGGCAAAGCGCCTGGCCGCTCATCACCGGCAAGGTCGCGGCCAAGGATTGGCAGGCGCCCGACTTCGTCTATGAATATTATTGGGAATGGTCTTTCCCCATGACGCCGGGAACCTTCGCCATTCAGCGCGGGGACCTCAAATATATCCAATATTACGGCATCTACGACATGGACGAGCTATATGATGTGGCGAAGGACCCGAACGAGATGCACAATCTGATCGACGATCCGGCTTATGTGAACGCAAAGGTCGAATTGCGTTCAGCGCTTTACAAGCAGCTGGCGGATCGGGACGGGCGGCATATCATCCCCTATACCGGTCGCATGTCCATCGGCAGCGTACGGCGCAGGATCGGCGGCACCGACGCAGCGCCCTTCCCGCAGCAGTGGTTCGTCGAGCCCAACCGCGCCGACCGGGCGGACGACATCGTGCCGGACGGCGGGTTCAAGCAGAAGCTGCACGCGCAGGGCAAAGCCTTCCTGCACATGCCGATCCTGGGTCAGGGCCGCAATCGGGTCGACGTGCTGGCGGCGGAGATGCAGAAGCTGCAGGAAAAGAAGTCCGGCGCGCAGGCCCCGGAGAAGCCGGAGCAGTAGGACCGCCAAGCCATAGTTCTGGACAAGACGGCCGAGAATGATCTTTCGAGACATTCCCTTCCCTGATCTGCCCACTTGAAGGCAGTCCAGCCTCAAACCTGCCGCCTAGCCTCAGTTTAGCGTTGTGTTGATCGAGATGATCTGACCGGCGGCTATTGAGTTGCGGCACCCTACAACCTGTCTGTCGCGTAGCCACCCGCGTCGTCATTCCCCCACCACGAATGGCTATGTCCTGGCGATAACCTGTTGGTCAGGTTCAGGGTTGGAAGCTACCCAGCGGCAGGCGACCCTTCTACGACGCTCAGCACCAAATTTCGCGCGCTCAGGTCCGGTCGGGCTGCTTTCTCATTTTTTGGGGCTGCGACTGGCCGATTGCGGAAAGGCGGCTTTTGGATTTGTACGGCGGATATTGCCAATCAGGCATGCAGGAAAATTCCGACAGAACGCCCTGGCTCATATGTCGAAGCCTCAGGGCAAGCTGGAGCGCTTCACAAGCACGCTTGATTGTGGTCAACAACCGACATCCACAGAAGCGATCAGATTTATGACTGTTAGTACCACCACACAAAAACTGATATGGGGCATATTCGCAGCTCGATGCTCAATGTGCCGCCGTAAAGTTATATGGGAATCAAACTCCAAAAGCCGCTCGCTGACGGGCGAAATTGCTCACATTGTCGGGGCCAAACGCAGTGCAGCGCGCGGTCGTGCTACATGCTTAGGCGATAGGGACGGCCCCGACAACTTGATGCTGTTATGTCGTGAGCATCACAAGATTATTGATGACAACGAAGACGAGTATCCGGTTGAACGCCTACATGGGATTAGGGAAGAATACCTTGCATGGCTTGAGACTCAGCTAACCCCAGCGCAACGCTGGTCGGCGGGAATTATCAGCCAGTATACCTACCTCAATGTCCCGCGTCTTGACGAATTCGCCGCGATGCTAGGCTATCAAATTCGCCATGATCCGGTGCCCGGCAAGACCCATCTTTCTGAACTTAATTACGAAATCAACCACCTCATGGAGCAATATCGCCGCGTTCTGGACACCCTACCCATGGAGTCCGTGCCGGTGGAAAAAATCAGCTTCGCGCACGAGGGGTATATAGGTCAGATCGTCTCTTTCGAGCGCCTGCGCTTCAGAAACCGCAACGTGCCCATGTATCGACCAGAAGGCCAAATGACGGCCTTCAAGGGTGATTTGGATCGTGATCCACACATTTATCATGCATTCTCCGATTGGCGCTTCATCATTAACGTTGACCTCCGGTGGATTACGACCAACACGGCATATGGCCTAGTTCGGTCTAGCGGTGCAGGCGCGGTGTTTTCGGGGTTCGCTCGCATTAACGCAGTTGATTTCGAAACGAACACTATGCTCGCGACTGGCCTCGCAATCGGCGTCCCGCCCAGCTTTTTCGATCCGGTCCGCGAAAGCGCGTCGTCGGCAAGCGAACCGATTGACATGTCCACTTTCGAGGATGATGCGACGAAGGCACGACAAGGCGGATGGATTGGCACTGTCGCGTCATGCGATGGTTGCGGAAAGATATTCGTCGAGGGTGACTACATGGTTGATGGTCCGCTTCATCGTGGCGGACCATGGGGTAACATATGTGAACGCTGTTTCCTGACCGGTGACCGTAAACTTGGCATCGGCCTTGGGCAGTTGTTCAAGAAGACGTCGGCTGGATGGCCCATGGTCGGCGGATATCCAGCAACCCTCACCGATACGAGTGATTATTAGCTGCACCTGGGGGAACAAAACCTTTCAGTCTTGCTGCTTCGCTCGCGTGCAGCAGCGATCGCTTACGCCTCCCTGAACGTGCGTCCGCACCAGGATTGGCGAGCGCGACGTGGACCGGCCACATAGTGGCGCACTGCAGCCGAACCGACTTTCGGTAGGAATGGCCGATAGGCAAATGTCCGGTCCGGAGCCAGGTTGCAGGGATAGCTGACCCTCAGGCGGAGTCGGCTGCCGACCAGCTCTATGGCTTGAGCGGCGTCCCGTGATACGGTGATAATTCGCTTCCGCGGGTATAAACAGGGAGATCATGGTGGGGAAGTTTTCCGAGCGCGAAGTTCATCAGTTCGTTCTTGCGCATGGCTTGGAAGCGCTCGTCAAAGATTGTCCGCAGTTCGATGTCGAGCTTTCTGAGGAACAGGCGAATGAAGCGCTTGACGGCGATGAGGAGGATTTTGCGCTCTGGCGCATCATCAAGGCGCGCGCGCTCGGCAAGCTCGAGCGGATCCACAATTCGGTTCGCTACGGCACGTTCGTCGGCAGCAATGTCAAACTGCCGACCGACCATACGACGCCGATGGAGCTCGATTTGCTTGGCCTCCACGAGGATGGTCATTTCGTCCTCGAGCTAAAAGTTGACCGCGCGGCCGAACGAAATGCGTTTTCTGAGCTGTTTGCCTACAGCAACTATATCGCCGGTATCTTCGCGCTATCGGGGCATAAGGACATCACCAATGTTCTCGTGGCCGGTCTCGACAACAAGATCACCAAACAGGCGTTCCTCTATGACCTGCTGATCGCCGATCGCGATATAGTCGTGTACCTTCCCGCTTTCGCAGATGGCACGCTTGAGAGCCTGCAGCTCGATCTGTTTCTGCCGTCGGACGAGGACTTCCGTCACTTCACCAACGAACTCCTGTCGCATGACGCCATGGCCTGCGTCGTCATCTCGTTCGAGGACATGAATGGCTGGTTCGATAGCGAAGAGAGTGAAGGTGGTAGCCTCAACGACTGGACGAGAATGCATCTCGCAGCACTCAGCGGCTATGCCGCACAATTGATGGAGGCCGAACGACTCCACGGCTTTTGCTTCATTCGCAAACCTTGGAAATCGATTCCCCGATATTATCGTAACAGCCTGTTTGTCTGCGCTCTCAATCCATTTCGCATCGCGCAACCTCAGCCGGCCGAGGCGATACTTTCCCAGTTGAAGGAAGAGGACCGCGGCGCGTTCCGGGAATATGCCGAAATGGCGTTTGATGGCCGCTTGATCCGTTTGGCGCAGCGGGCGGTGGAAGACTGCCTCACCCACCATCATTCCGCAGAGGTCGAAACCGCTTACTGGGGCGCAATCGTCACCGACATGCAGGAGGTCGTCTTCACGCATAATTTTGGCTTCAGGCCGACTGGCATGATGCGCGAAGCCTATGTCGCGCACCTCAATGCGATCTACGCACGCAATGCGTCTGGAGAAGGCTGGACCGAGGACGTGTCACTGCTAAAGAGCAACGAAGTGAACAACTGGATGCGGGCCTGGATGTTCATGGAGTCATGTGGGTTCAAAGACGGCGGTGAACCTACCGAGGACGAGGATGATGACGCGTCCGACGACGTGTGACGCCGCGCGCATCAGCACCGTCGCAATCTAACGCAGCCGGAGCTTTGAGCACCATTCTCCGCCGAGCGCCTTGCGCGTCTTGGCCGAAAGTGACGATTGCTGGCGGGTCTGCCCATGTCACGCGGAGATAGGGCATGGCTTGTACCTCTCGCATGATACCGGGAAAGAATGCGTGAAGCACTGGTGTAGCCTGCGGATGGCCGCTAAAAATCTTGCCACAAAGGGGAGCTATGGATGTATCTGGCAAAATTGCGGATTTCTAATTTTCGGCGGCTCGCCGAAATTACCCTCGAATTCCAGCCGGGGCTCAACATCATCGTCGGGCCAAACAACATCGGAAAGTCTGCTGTCGTTGATGGGCTTCGATCGCTTCTGGCTGGGGCTGACGATCCCTATCCCCGATTTACCCGTGATGACATTCATGTGCCGGAAGGCGCAGAACCCTCCGGCGAAATCACGTTTACCTTCACCTTCCGCGATCTGAGCGGTGACGAGGAGGCAGATTTCCTTCATGCGCTGCTGCCCGATGCCGCTGGCAAGTTCGAAGCTGTGTTGGGTGTAAGCTATGGCGACCAAGACAAGTCCGGGCGGCTACGATCGCGCAAATGGTGTGGGGAGCACCAAGACCTCAGCGTCAGTTCTGGGATGCTGGACAATCTGCGCAGCGTTTACCTGCAACCACTGCGCGACGCGGAGTTCGGACTTCGGCCCAGTCGCAACAGCCAACTAGCCAGGCTCCTTCATCTACTCACAGAGGAAGAGGAGAAGGAGGATATTCGCGAGCATCTCTCCAAGGTGGATAAGGAGCTTAAGGAGCTTAAGCCGATTATGGCGACTCAGACTGCGATTGCCGGCCGCCACAAGCTTATGCTTGGGGATCAACTGCATCAGGCACTCAGCATCGACCTGTCGGGGAATGATTTCGCAAAGCTCGCTGCGCGGCTCTCCGTGCTCGTCAACTCATTCGAGATCGAGCGGAACGGTCTTGGCTACAATAACCTCATCTTCATGGCGGTCGTACTCAGCGAACTTGCGCGGAATGCCGATGCTGCGTTCCGAAGCCTGATAGTCGAAGAGCCGGAGGCTCACCTTCATCCGCAACTGCAGGCGGTCCTGCTCAAATATCTTTCGGGCATCGAGAGCGCCGCCGGCGAGAAGCCGGTGCAGGTCTTTGTGACGAGCCACTCTCCAAACTTCGCAAGCATCGCTGATCTGGGATCAGTGGTGTGCATGGTCGAAACAGAAAAAGGTATCGAGAGCTTCCACCCCCGCGATGTGAAATTTCTCAAGGGCAAGCGGGAGAAGTTGAAACGTTATTTGGATGTGACCCGGGCGGAGTTCTTCTTTGCGCGCCGGATCATATTTGTCGAAGGGGCAGCCGAACTTCTCATGGTCAGCATTCTCGCCAAGCGGCTGGGATATGATCTGCGCGACTATGGCGTCAGTCTAATAAGCGTCGAGGGACTAAACTTCGATTCCTTCCTGCCGCTGTTCGGCTCGAACGCGATCCGGATACCGGTAGCCGTCCTGACGGATGCCGATCCCAAGATTGCTAATGCAGCCGGAAAGCTGGTCGCCCACTACCCCGCAGCTGGCGAGGCGATCACGGTGTCCGACAATACCACGCTCATGCTGAAGAGTGCGGACGCCCATGTGGGCATATTCCATGGTCAGAAGACGCTCGAATATGATCTTGGGCTCATCACGAAAAACCGCGCCGTCATGCTCAACGCCTTGAAGGAGCTTCATCCACAAATCGGGGCTGATCTAGAAACCGAGGTAGCGGTCGAAATCGGTGACGCAGCAAAGGCAAAGCGCCTATTTCAGGGGATGTTCGAACGTGATTCTGGCAATGTACAGAAGGGGCGGTTCGCGCAGGCGCTGGCTGAACTGTGTGCAGATGACGAGACGGACTTCGACGTGCCTGACTACATCCGCCTTGCAGTGGAGCACGTGTGCGCGTGATTGACGGCCTCTCGCCTGAGCAACGCGAGGTCGTCGAACTGCCACTGGCACCGTTAGCGGTTACGGCGTGTGCTGGCAGCGGGAAGACGTTAACGGCCATCCATCGCCTCGCAGCCATGCGGTCAGCATTCGACGACGAGCACGGCCTGATTGCGCTACTTTCCTTCTCCAATGTCGCCGTCGAGACGTTCCGCGCGGGCTATCACGATCTGATGCGCGCCGTGGGTGGGCATCGGAGATCGATGGCTGTCGAAATCGATACCGTTGATGCCTTCATCACATGCAATGTGCTGAGACCGCACGGACACCGAACGATGAATGCATCGCGTACGCCCTTCCTCGTCGAGGGCGGGGAAGCCTTTCTCAGCTCCTTCAAGGTCTACGATGGCTCTATCAGCCATCCGATCCGGGATTTGCGAGCGCGGGTGAACGGGCCTGACTTCCGGTTTGAGGTGGGACGCGGCAGCAAATTCGTGCCGCCTGCCAATGCCAAAGCGTCGATCGAAAAGCTTGGCAAGTCTGGCGCTTACACCCACGACCTCGGTCGTTACTGGGTGCTGCGGACTCTCCGAGAGCAACCCGATATCCTCCGCGCTTTTACGAGGCGCTACCCCCATATCTTGGTTGACGAAGCGCAGGACATTTCCGCCGAGCATCAGGCGATCCTAGAGCTGCTGGCATCTAAGGGGTGTCAGCTCTCACTGATCGGTGACGTAAATCAGGGGATTTATGATTTCAGCGGTGCCGACGGAAAGTTCCTGAACGATTATCACGGCACGGCTGGGGTCACCGCGCGCCGTTTGACGGTGAACTACCGGTCTATTCCTGCAATTGTCAAAGTCGCCAACGCTCTCGCTGGCACGAACGACGTCGCGCATCGCGAGGCACCCGATGGCTTTTCCGGCCCTCATTTCATCACGTTCAAAAAAGGTGAAGAGGACAAGGCAATCGCTGCGTTCGCCAGCTTGTGTGACCGTGCCAAAATTGATCCCAAGGATGCGGCCATCGTCTGCCGATCGGTAGACTGGTCGGAAACCTGGAGCGGCGCGGATAGCGATCAGGGGCAAGGCGTCGTGCGGACCTTCGCGAATGCGGTGCTGCAGCGCGAGCGCCAGCGCCGGATGGGCGATGCCTATAACAGCTGCTGTGTAGCTATTGCAGGCCTGTTGACGGACGACCAGCACGATTGCCTCGTGCACATGAAGCGCCCGTTGGACGAACATTACCGAGGAATACGTCGCCTGATCTGGGATTTCGTCCGGGACAGTGACACAGGGCTGCCCTCTGGGTCATTGAAAGCGCTGAGCGAATGGCATCCGCTCCTGCTGGATCGATGCAAGCAGCTCTTGCAGGCGCTATCTCAGGATTTCGGACTAACATTTTGCCCCACCGTCGGGCAACGCCTCGCAAAGAAGGCGTTGAAGGATAGTCCGCTCGTCATTGCCCCCGATCTCGCTGCAGTCCATGTCCCACGCTTTCGCGTCACCACCGTCCACAAAGTGAAAGGGGAGAGCATTGGAGCGGTCTTGTATGCTGCCGACAAGAAGCATGTCAGGGCGCTATTAGACGGCACGAAGGAGGAGCTGGGACGAATTGGATACGTCGCGGCAACGCGCGCCCGTGATTTACTCGTTCTTGCGGTCCCGGAAGCCGCTACCAAGGAATTGGAGGCTGACTTGCTGAAAGCCGGATTTCAACGCGCCTCTGCTACCGTTTCTGTAAACGCACCTCGCGGGCCGACTAATCCGATTGCGAAGGACGCTATCGACACCTCTGGAATGCTGATCGACTTCCTCGAGACAGATTGAGTAGGCTAAGTGTTTGCTACGGCTGAAAGCTGACCTTCGTTATTGAAGCTGCGAGCGACAGCTTCGCCCCGATTTCGGTCGCTCCTGTAATCCAGTGATCCCTAACAGCGAATGTCGCCTTTCTCCAGTCCTCCTCTCTCAAGCGGACGCTCCGGAAAGTCCCACCACTTTCCGTTAATGGACGCTCAGTTGCATCCAGGAGGAGAGCCTGATCATGCTTCCACCCCAGCGGCATGATCGTTGCCTCTTCCATATTCTGACGCAACCGTATTCGATGCTCTGAGCGCGCTGATCGCGGGCGCCTACATCAGCCGGATACTGATGCAGAAAAGCGCCAACTGGCCGCCCCACGCCGTCGGTGTTGTCCCCGATCGCAGCACGGCGGCGCCAGGCGGGCGCGCATCTCCTCCTTTTTGCACATTCCACTTGCCTGTGCGCGCAGGTCGAGCAATGTGGCGCTGCTTCCCGTGAAAGCCGGGAAGCGGGGCGTGGAAACCCCTTTCAGAGAACTCGGTCACGGATTTTCCGGGGCCGGGTGGCATGCGCGCATGTCCAGCCGGCAACGGTAAAGGCGCATGCGCCTGCTCTCTGAACAGGTTTCCAACATCCGGCTTCTGGCCGTCGCCCCGAGAGGACATAGGAGCGACGAGCGAGGCCAGGGCTTCAGCGCCGCTCCCGATGATGAGGAGCAAGACCGCTGACGCCCGCCACAAATTCCAACGCTGCCACAAATGCGCAGCTCTCTCGCCGTTCAACGCTGATCGAGACCGCGCTGGAATATCATCTCTGCGCGGCGGTCACTTCCGAACTGCTGTTGCGGGGGTGGAAGTTCGAGCTGCTCCGAAGCGACCGCGACCTTAATGGCTACGACATCGTAATCGACGCAAATGGCGTCCAGCGCCACATTCAGCTCAAATCGCAGGTCATGGGCGGCAGGTCCCGCGAGATTGGCGCCCATGTGGAGCTGGCGATAAAACCTTCCGGCTGCATCATCTGGATGACCTATGATCCGCTGACCCTGCGACCGGTGTCCTGGCGTTTCTTCGGCAGTGATCCGGGGGAGAGAATAAAGCCGCTCGGCGCCCGGATCGGAAAACACAGCCGCGGCGACAGGGGCTTTCGTCCCGATCAGCGGATTATCAAGGCCCGCGATTTCGAGAAGGTGGGCAGCGTTGAAGAGCTGGTCGACCGGCTCTTTGGCCGGGAGGACCATGAGATCGCCAGCCTTCTGACCCATATGGCGCAACGGCCAGAGCCGGACGGCGAGCCCTGGCTGCACATGGTGCGTGAGGGGCGCATCGGCGCCATTCCACAAAATAGCGACTGGGAAAGCTCGGGCGAGCTTGCGCACCTGATTGACGGCTACGCGCTGCTCGAACAGGCGCGCGGCTGCGATCCAGCCATCTTTGCAGACGAAGTTCTGTCCGTTGCCATCCAGACCGGCAGCTGGCCCGGAGGCCCGCGCGACCTCTGGATAGCCCTGTTCCTCGAGCACCGCCGCTGGCGGCTTGCCAGTCCGCATGAACCTGACGCCGCGCAACGCGCGCTGCTCGATACCCTTGTCCGCCAGCTCCGGGAGGCCCTTGCGTCATGAAGATCCGTATCAGTGCCCTTGCTCTTGTCGCCCTCACCATGGCTTGCCCGGCCGTAGCGAAGGGCAGAGCGCCCCAGGCCTGGCAGGCGACCCACACCACCGACCCGGTGACCGGCGCCACCCGCTGCGTCGTCACTGCACTCGATTATTTCGGCAAGTCCCGCTATTCGCGGACCGGCTTTCTCTATCCGGTGATCGAAGAGCATCCCGACCATGGGCTGCTCGTCGGCGTCAGCAGTGGCGGCCGCTTCCGTCTGCCGACCGGAACGATCCTGTGGCGGGTGGACGACAGGCCATTTCGTGAGCTGAGGCCTGAAGATGGTCCGGTCACCGTCGACACGGCGGTAACCGCGCCAGCAGGAACCCCGCAGGATCCTGTCGCGGCAAAGGCGATGGCTGACGCCATGGCGCTCACCAACAGAATGATCATGAGCGCTACTGCCACGAGCACCTTCGCCCAGGGTGACCGGGCGAAGGAGATGCTCGCTGAACTGCTGGCCGGACAAGGT
The DNA here is from genome assembly GCF_023051225.1 of Sphingobium agri. Taxonomy (NCBI): domain Bacteria; kingdom Pseudomonadati; phylum Pseudomonadota; class Alphaproteobacteria; order Sphingomonadales; family Sphingobiaceae; genus Sphingobium; species Sphingobium agri. The sequence goes on from NZ_JALKHS010000006.1 coordinate 118,928, forward strand.
CTGCTGTTTCGTGCGAAGGCTGCTGCACCCGAGACGGGTCTCCCGGGCACGGGCATGTACCGCGTAGGCCAGTTTACCAATGAGGGTCTGCGACCCGTCCCACTGGACGAATCACTCCGGACGTCGCTCAAGGAATGTGCTATACCGACGGGCGATTAACGGGTTTGACGCGGTGGTGGCATTGCTAAAGCTATCGCTTCAGAAGAAAAAATGTTTGTATTTTCAGCGTCTTGATGATGGTAATATGAACTGGTAAGTACCTGATAACAAAATCAGGTTGACGAAGAGGTTGCGCTCGGAGATATACGCTTCACAGCAACCTGGAGCAGTGACCGTGACCAGCGACGAAATGGATGATCTCACCCGAGACCTGGACAGCAAGGCGGCGAAAGTGCGCGCGCTGTACTCGGCAGGGGTGAGCACCGGTGACATAGGTCGCTACATCGGGATCCGCTATCAGCATGTCTACAACGTCCTGCTGCGCGCCGGCCTGATCGAGAAGGCAGCGCCTTCGGGTGCGGAATCCCCAACGTCGGGCGCCGATGCTGAAGTCATCGTTGCTCAGGTGGGACCGGGCGGTGGCATCGAGCTGCCGGACGAAGTGATGCAGCGCTACGGCCTTGCCGCAGGCGAGACGGTCTACTGCAGGGCATTGCCAGAAGGCCTGATGATCCTCAGCCGGGAAGCGGCCCTGCGGCAGGTGACCGAGCTTGCCCGCGAGAAGATGCCCGAGCAGGCTGCCCTTATCGAAGCACTGCTGAACATGAAAAGCCGCAAATGACTGCGTCAGACCTGATGCAGGGATAACCCTTACCCAGGAACATACCCATGAATGACAATGCTGATATCCGGGGGGACGGACTGATCCGTTCCCTCAAGGTGGAACTGCGTCCGCTCGCCGCGATCCGGCCCGCGAAACGCAACGCCCGTACACACAGTGAAAAGCAGATCGAGCAGATCGCTTCATCGATTCGCCAGTTCGGCTTCACCAACCCGATCATCGTCAATGACGAGGGCATGATCGTCGCTGGCCATGGGCGCCATGCTGCCGCGAAGCTGCTGGGCTTGGTGGACGTGCCCGTCATTCCGATCCACGACCTCGATCCTGCCGAGCTGCGGACCTACGCTCTTGCGGACAACCGGATCGCCCAGAATGCCGGCTGGGATGCAGAGGTGCTGCGAATCGAGTTTGAGGAACTCAATGCCCTCGAGCTCAGCTTCGATCTGGAGATCACCGGCTTCTCCACGACCGAAATGGACCAGTTGCTGGTGATCACGCCGGAAGAGGAGAAGCTGGAGAAGCTGCCTGAGGTGGATAAGAAGCAGACCTGCGGAGTGGAGCGGGGGGATGTGTGGATCCTCGGCAATCACCGCCTGCTTTGCGGCGACAGCCGCAGCCCGGAGAGTTTTGCAACGCTGATGGGTGACGCCCGGGCGCGTCTCGTTTTCTCCGATCCCCCGTTCAACGTGAAGATCAACGGCCATGTAGGGGGTCTTGGAAAGACCAAGCATGCCGAGTTCGCGATGGCCACAGGGGAAATGAGTAAGCCTGAGTTCACCGGCTTTCTCGAAACGGCATTCCGGAATGCTGCGGATGTCAGCATGGACGGCGCCATCCATTACCAGTGCATGGACTGGCGGCACGTCGAAGAGATGATGAAGGCGGGGTCAGCGGTCTATTCCGAACTCAAGAACATCTGCATCTGGTCGAAGGACAATGCCGGAATGGGCAGCTTCTACCGCTCGCAGCATGAGCTGGTGTTCGTCTGGAAGGTGGGATCGGCCCCTCATCTCAATACGGTCGAGCTTGGCAAGAACGGCCGCTATCGCACCAACATCTGGAACTATCGCGGGCCCACGAAGTCCGGCCCAGATGCCGAGCTTGCGATGCACCCGACGGTCAAGCCCGTGCCCATGATCATGGATGCCATCAGGGACACGTCAAAGCCGGGCGAGATCGTGCTCGATCCGTTCGGCGGGTCCGGCTCCACTCTCATTGCCGCAGAGAAGACCAAGCGTCATGGAAGGCTCATCGAATATGAGCCCGGCTATTGCGAGGTGACCATCCGCCGTTGGCAGACGCTGACGAGGAAGCCTGCTGTCCTTGAGGCTACCGGCGAGAGCTTCACCGAGGTCTCTGCCCGTCGCATCGCTACGATGGAAGATGCGGCGGACGCCGCCCTTGCTGTGAGTGCAGCTGATGACTGAGCGGGCGCATGGCGGGCGGTTCGCCAAGGGCAGCTCGGGCAATCGGCGTGGCCGGCCCAAGACCGTGATCAGACGGATAGAAACACCAGAGGATCTGGAGGAGGAGGTTTTGGACGTCATGAACATGACCACGACTATCCGTACATCCGCCGGCGAAGAGGTGGTGACACTGTTGCGGGCGGCAGTGCTTCGTCTGGCAACAGGTAAGGCCGAGAACAGGCTCGCGGCGGTTTATACAATCAGCCTCACGCGCCAGGCAGTCTGGGCGAGGTCAGAGCGTCTGAAGCGGCAGCGTCAATATCTGGCGGAGCAGGGTCAGGACAACTCTTACTTCGATGAGCACGGTCGGCAATGAAGGTGCCGCAGGTCGGCAAATCGAATCCTGGCGGACAGAAGGATGTCCGTAGCGCCATTCTCGAACTCGCCAGCACGCCGGTGAGGATGGTTTGTCCGGACGGGAAGCGCAGAACGGTCAGTCTCTTCAGAGCGCGACTTATTGAGCTAGCGTCTCCCCAATGCCGACGGAGGCTAATGTGCCAGGATTTCATTGACCTGGTGATGATGGCGGTAGGAATGTCCCCTGAAGAGTCCAACTGCATCAATATCGACTGAAAGCCCCGGATCTGCGGGGTTTCTTACGTGGGATAACGCAGAATTTCAGTCGTCGGTGGAACAGGTGATATCTGCCTGTTCCACCGACCATTTTCGTTGATTTGGACACAAATCTGCACCTGTTATGACCTGTTAATGTCAAAGCGTTCTTTCTGCCGTGTAGCTGAAATTGTCACATGATTTCATCAATATACGCAGGAAGTCCGGGGAAAATCACTCTCGCGGAGGCGCGGTATTTTTTTCAGCTAGCAGCGATATACGGTGCATGCATTCGGTAGTGCCCGGGATAGCAGCAGAGAAAGTAGGGCCGATTTCCGTATCTTCGGTTCGCATCTGCCTCTCTGCAGTACCGAACTAGACTGAACGCGCGCGAATTTGCGCCGCTCTCCGGCAAATTCCCTAACGTTTGCAATAAGTTGAGACTAGGTGGCGGAGCGGGAGGGATTCGAACCCTCGATACGCTTTTGACGTATACTCACTTTCCAGGCGAGCGCCTTCGACCACTCGGCCACCGCTCCGCATGCACTGGAAGGCGGCTCCCTATCGCGGCGCGCGGCGGGTGGCAAGGGGTGGTGGGACTTTCCTTTGCAATATCGTCCGCCCTGCCAAGACGCCCCGCGATGGTTGCCTTCCAACGGGCTTTCGCGGATAGATTGTCAGGGTCGGCAGCGCATTTTCGGAACAATCGCCGCATGTCGGGCGATGCCATGTCCTCGGCGTGATTGCTTGGGGCGGAAAGGCTGAACATGATCGTAGGCACGGTAAAGGAAATCAAGAATCACGAATATCGCGTCGGCCTGACGCCAGAGAGCGTGCATGAACTGGCAGCCCATGGTCATCGCGTGCTGGTGGAAAGCGGTGCGGGGGAGGGGATCGGCGCGCATGATGCGCTGTACGCCGGCGCAGGCGGCGAGATCGTGTCAAGCGCAGCCGAGGTGTTCGAAGCCGCCGAAATGATCGTGAAAGTGAAGGAGCCGCAGCCTGAGGAACGCGCCATGCTGCGCCCCGGCCAGATACTCTATACCTATCTCCACCTCGCGCCCGACCCGGACCAGACGCGCGACCTCATGGCGTCGGGCGCGGTCTGCATCGCCTATGAAACCGTCACCGACGCAAGCGGCGGCCTGCCGTTGCTCAAGCCCATGAGCCAGGTTGCCGGACGCATGTCCATTCAGGCAGGCGCGACAGCGCTGGAAAAGGCGAATGGCGGACGGGGCGTGCTGCTGGGCGGCGTCCCAGGCGTGCTTCCGGCCAAGGTCTGCGTCATCGGCGGCGGGGTCGTCGGCTTCAATGCAGCACAGATGGCGGCGGGCCTTGGCGCGGACGTCACCATCCTGGACCGCAGCCCCGAAGTGCTCGAACGGCTGGGCATCTACTTCGAAGCGCGAGCGAAGACGCGCTTTTCCAACCGGGCCAATCTCGCCGAATGCGTGGCGGAGGCTGACCTTGTCATCGGCGCCGTGCTGATCCCCGGAGCCGCCGCGCCCAAGCTGGTCAGCGCCGACATGCTCAAGAGCATGAAGAAGGGCTCCGTACTGGTGGACGTTGCGATCGATCAGGGCGGCTGTTTCGAAACCAGCCACCCCACCACGCATGCGGAGCCCACCTATGTGGTCGATGGCGTCGTCCATTATTGCGTCGCAAACATGCCGGGCGCCGTCGCGCGCACCAGCACCTATGCGCTCAATAACGTCACCCTGCCGCACGCCCTGCGGATCGCCGATCTTGGGTGGAAGAAGGCGCTGCAGTCCGATCCGCATCTTCTGGCGGGGCTCAATGTCTGGGACGGCAAGGTGACCTATCAGGCCGTCGCCCAGGCGCTGGGCCTGCCCTTCAGCCCAGCGGAAGAAGCGCTGGGCTGACGTCGGCTCGCATCCTGTAATCTTGTCCGGACCCCCTGCGGGTTCCCCGGTCTCGTTCGTCTTGTTTGTCGGGGGCAGTTGGTTGCCTGCCCCCAGACAAACACATCCGTCGAAGAGAGGCCCAGGTTCACGTCATGGTCCATCCTATCCGCTTTGCCGCCTTGCTGCCGCGTGCGCTTCATTCCAGCAGCAGGGAGGCGCTGTGATGCATGGCGATCTCATGACCTGGCTCGTGCCCTTGATCGCCATGCTGGGAGCGGGGCTGTTCGCCGGTTTCGCAGCGGGCATTTTCGGCATCGGCGGGGGCTTCGTGGTCGTGCCAGCGCTATTCGTTGTGCTGCCGTTGCTGGGTGGCACGCATGAGGCGATCGCCCATGTTGCCATCGGCACATCGGCCGCGACAATCATCGTGACCTCGATCCGCTCTCTCCTGGCCCATGCCAAGCGCGGCGCGGTGGAATTTGAAGTGCTTCGCGCCTGGGCGCCGTGGATCATCCTGGGCGATGGGGTAGGAGTGTTGCTCGCGGGCCATGTGGACGGCCGGGTGCTGACGATGATCTTCGCGTCGGGCGTGTTCCTCATGTCGCTCAATTTCCTGCTGCCCAAGGTCGGGGGCAAGGTGATCAGCGAGGACATGCCGTCCGGCATCGCGCGTGTCGGGATAGCGGGCGGGCTTGGCACTTTTTCGGCTTTGCTCGGCATTGGCGGTGGTACGATCGCGATCATGGTAATGACCTTGTGCGGCCGATCGATTCACCGGGCGATCGCCACGGCGTCGGGCGTCGGCACGCTGATCGCCATTCCCAGCGCCATCGGTTTCGCCCTGATCGGCCTTAAGGAAACAGGCCTGCCCTGGGGATCGCTGGGCTTCGTCAACATGCCCGCGACGCTGGCGATCGCTTCGATGTCGATCCTCACCGCGCCACTGGGCGTGGCGGCCGCGCACAGCCTGCCCGCGCATCTATTGAAGCGCGTCTTCGGCGTCTATCTGGTCATCATCGCCTTGATCATGTTCCGCAATGCCATCCACATGTGATCGGGACTGGGGCGGACGGATGGCTCGCCGGTCAGTCCGCATCGGGATTGCGGAAGTTCAGCCGCCGGGTCACGGTGTAATCCAGCACCCCGACCAGGAAATAGCTGATCCATTGCTTCACCAGTGTCAGCAGGCCGCGCTGGGCCTTGTATCGCTCCAGCGTGATCTGCCGACTTTCCTCGGCCCGGCGGCTGATGAACGCCCTTGCTTCATCAGCCAGCGCCTTGTCCTCTATCCGCAGCATGATCTCCAGGTTCAGGAACAGGCTGCGCATGTCGAAATTGGCTGAACCGATGAAGACGGCGTCATCGATGACGATCAGCTTCATGTGCAGCTTGCACTTCTGATATTCCCATATCTCAACGCCGCGTCGCAGCAGCGGTCCGTACAGCAGCCGCGCCGCCGCCACCGTCGCCCCATTGTCGGACCGGGACGGCAGGATCAGCCGCGCGCCCTCTTGCCGCGCCGCGCGCGCGATGCGCTTCAGCATGCCCCGTCCGGGCGAGAAGTAGGCGGCCACCATGTCCACCCGCCGGGCATGTTCCAGGTCATGCTTCACCACCTGCGCCCAGGGGCTCAGCCGCCGCGTCGGCCCGCCGATCAGCCATCGCATCGGCTCATCGGCGCCATGGTGAAGCGGCGGGTGCCAATGGCGCACCATTCGCCGCAATGTCCGGAAACGCTGATGCCTGGTCGATACCCAACGCCACAATTGCCCATACCAGTTGGTCATCGCCGCGACCTGAGGTCCGTCGATCAGAAGGCCCAGGTCCACCCAGGCATCATCCTCCGGCAATCCGAAATAGGCATCCTCCACGTTGAAGCCACCCAGCAGCAGCCGCCGGTCGTCCGCGATGGTCATCTTCTGATGGTTGCGGATCAGATAGCGGGTCGAACGGCGCGCCCCGAATCGGCCAAACCGACCTCCTGCGCTGATCAGGGGGTCAAAGAAGGCGGCGGGCGTGTCGGCCGATCCGAACGCGTCGATCATCAGCGTCACCGCGACGCCCCGTCCTCGAGCAGCGATCAGCCGGTCCAGCACCATCCGCCCGCTCTGGTCGTCGGCGAAGATATAATAATAGAGCTTCAGGCTTTCCCGCGCGCCATCGATCAGGGTGATCAGGGCCTCGCGCAAGGCGGGCCCATTCTCTATCACGCCCAGCCGATGGCCCCGGATCGAAAGGTTGATTCCGGCTTCGCCGCTCTTTTCTGGGGGCTGCCGGTTCGTCGCCATATCCCGTTCATGCCCCCAATTGCCGTGACGCGCCATGGATTTATGGGCTTTTCATTGACTCCTCCCCCGCCCGCTGATAGGCGCGGACCTCATAATTTCCATCCTTTTGCCAGGAGCGCCCGTTTGGCCCGCGTTACCGTCGAAGATTGCGTCGACAAGGTTACCAACCGTTTTGACCTTGTCCTGCTTGCGGCGCAGCGCGCCCGTGAAATTTCCGGTGGCGCCGAACTGACGCTTGACCGCGACCGCGATAAAAACCCGGTCGTCGCCCTGCGCGAGATCGCTGAAGAAACCGTTCTCCCGGCGGATCTGCATGACTCGCTCGTCGGTTCGCTGCAGAAGGTGCAGATCGACGACGACGACACACCGGACGAAATCGGATCGATCGCTCAGTCGGCAGAGGCCCTGCGCCTCACGGCCGCAGCCCCGCCGCGCAACCAGAATGTCGGCGGCGACTACGACGGCTGATCCGTCCATCGGTTTGGAGAGGGAATGAGGCTCGGCCTGCGCAAGCAGGACCGGGCCTCGATCCGTTTTGGGGGGCGTCGTGCCAGCGAAAGCTGGCATCTCATGCCATATGCGTGGCCCAACCTCACGAGATCCCAGCTTCCGCTGGGATGACGAGAATTGTTTATCCCCTTTTCCCTTCAGGGGTCGGCCAGAGGCATGTGACTCTGGCGGAGGTGCCAAGCGAAGCAAAGGCGAGAATGCCATCCCCTCTCTCCTTCAGGGGAGAGGGTGCCGAGCGAAGCGACGGCGGGAGAGGGGACCGTAAACAGGCAACCCTTGCTCCCCTCTCCTCTGAAGGCGAGAGGGAACATCTCACTCCCTCAATTCCCCAAACAGAAATCCCGCAAAGCCCGCGCATCATGCAGCGCATTATGCGGAATCCTGCTATTTGCCGCCGCGCTGAATCCCGCTGCGTTGACCAGTTGCAACTGCAACCCGTTCATGTCGACCATCTGCCCCGGCCCAGTCACCAGCAGCGCGCAGAAATGGGCCAGGTCCTCCGGCCAGTCGGCGACGATCACCGGGTCGGAATCGCCCGCCAGATAATCCGCCAGATGATGCGCCGCCTCGACGCGGCTCAATTCCATGTCGATACCCGGAGGAACGTGGCGCAGATAGGGGATGACGTTGCGCTGGACCCAGCCATGCGGCTCCTCATCCAAGGGCAGCGAGACGTAAAATTCATCGTCGCCAAATTCCGGCACCAGCGCCACGCTGATCAGCGCGCCTGCAAATCCGTTGAACTCAGTATCGAGGAAATAGCGCATGGACGAACGGACTGCCTGCTGGAAGAGGAGGGGAGGGGGCTGCCCGCGACATAGGGGCAGGGCGTCACTTGCGCCAGCCTTGAAGATTTGCGTCGCGTAGAGCAAGCTGCCATGCGGGGCGCCCATATAAGGACCTGCCAGTGACCCCTCGCATACTCATCGACACCGCCGCCGTGCCGGGCGGACAGGAATTGAAGCTCTATCGGCGGGGCAGCGATCACATGATCGTGCTCGACCGGAACGAGCTGATGAGCAGCCGCATGAGCGGTTCGGAAAAAGCGCTTGCCGTCATGTCGCTTGAGCGGCTGAGGGGGCGAAAGGCGCCGCATCTGCTGATCGGCGGCTACGGCATGGGCTTCACCCTGCGCGCAGCGCTGGCGGGTATGGGGCAGGACGGGCGCGCCACGGTCGTCGAACTGGTGCCCAAGATCATCGCCTGGGCGCGAGGTCCGATGGCCGAACTGGCGGCCGGTTGCCTCGATGACCCGCGCGTTACCCTGATCGAGGGCGATGTCGCGGCAGAGATCGCAGTGAGCCGACAAGCCTATGACGCGATCCTCCTTGACGTGGACAACGGCCCCGACGGCCTTACCGCTCCCGCCAACGACCGGCTCTATTCCTCCGCTGGCCTTGCCACCGCCAAGGCCGCGCTGAAGCCGGGCGGAATCCTTGCCATCTGGTCCGCCGCCCCCGACGCGGCCTTCACCCGCCGCCTGCGTGACGCGGGCTTTCTGGTCGATGAGGTAGCGGTCAAAGCCCGCGACAACGGCAAAGGCCCCCGCCACGTCATCTGGTTCGCCCAGAAGCGGTAATGAATGCCAGCCTCCTTCTCCCGCTGGCGTGAGAAGGAGGCGCAGCCTTGCCAGCTCGCTGGCTAGGCGAAATTGGATGAGGGCGGCCACCCAACATTGACCCTCCCACCGCTGTCGCGGCGGGCCCCTCCCTCTCCCGTAAACGGGCAAGGGCTAAAAGTGCCCATCTCATCCCGTCATCCCAGCGAAAGCTGGGATCTCAGGCCGCTAGACCGAACGCCATCGCCACAGATGCCAGCCTTCGCTGGCATGACAACAAATCGCGCCCGATCAAACCCCACATTCCGGCAAAGCCCAATCAATCCCCCCACGCCCCTTCGCTTCCAGGAACGCGTTAGCCTGCGAAAAATGGCGGCACCCCAAAAACCCATTATGCGCCGACAGCGGCGAAGGATGCGCCGCCTTCAAAACCAGATGCCGCGTCTGATCCACAAAGGCCGCCTTGCGCTGCGCATAGGCGCCCCACAGCAGGAACACGACCGGTTCCTCCTGGCCATTGACCAGCCGGATGATGGCATCGGTAAATTCCTCCCAACCGCGCTTCTGATGTGACGCGGCGCGGCCCATTTCGACCGACAACACGCTGTTCAGCAGCAGCACGCCCTGCCGCGCCCAATGCTCCAGGAACCCATGGCGCGGCGGATCGATGCCAAGGTCGCTCTTAAGCTCCTTGTAGATATTGACCAGCGACGGCGGTGTCCGCACCCCGGGCTGCACGCTGAAGCATAGCCCATGCGCCTGTCCTTCGCCATGATAGGGGTCCTGCCCCAATATGACCGCCTTCACATTGCCGAGCGGCGTCAGGTCGAGCGCACGGAAATATTCGCTGCCTTTGGGAAAGATGCGCTTCCCCTGCCGCTTCTCCTCTTCCAGGAATGTTTTCAGCGCCTGCATATAGGGGCGGTCGAACTCCTCGCGCAGCGGCGCGCGCCAGCTTTCGTCGAGCTTGATCGTTGTGGTCATGCCCGACTGATGACCTGCCCGGCGACAGCCTGTCAACCGCACGGCAGTCTTGCTCCGCGTCCGCAAATGAGGGAAAGGGCAATCATGCCGCGCCTTTCCTTTACCACCGCCATCATGGCGGGCCTGGGCCTGTTTCTCGCGCCCCTGCCAACGGCGGACGCCTTCGGTCCTCAGCCCAATGTGGTGCATCAAACGGCGCAATCGCGCCTGCTCGGCGAGTTCTCCCGTTTCGCAAGCCTCAGCGACGGCACCGTCGGCATAGCCGTGCGCGATCTGCGTAGCGGAGAGACGCTGGAACTGAACGGCGACACGCTTTTCCCGATGGCCAGCACCTACAAGGTCGCGGTGGCGGGGAAGATCTTGTCGCTCGCCGATGCGGGCATGCTGCGCTTCGATGAGAAGCTGCCACGGTTCGGCACGGCGATGCCGGTCACGGCCTTGCTCGACCTGATGCTCACCCGCAGCGACAATGAAGCGACCGATGCGCTCGTCGCCCGCGCGGGCGGGCCGCAGGCGGTGAATGGCTGGCTCCAGTCGCTCGGCATTCGTGGCCAGCGCGTGGACAGCAACACCGCCCAACTTCTCGCCCGCGCGAAGGTGGGAGCAGGCGGGGCAGGGGATGAGGCCGAAACTCCCATTTCGGCGCGGGCGCGCGACGCGATGGACATGCCCAACATCGCCTTCGCCGCCGATCCGCGCGATACGTCGACGCCCCGCGCAATGAATGACCTCCTCTCGACCATCCAGCATGGGAAGGCGTTGAAGAGGGACAGCACGGCCATGCTGCTCGGCATCATGGCGCGTTGCAAGACGGGCAAGGCGCGCCTCGTCGGCATGCTCCCGCCCGGCACGCCGGTCGCGCACAAGACGGGCACGCTCAATGGCCTGGGCAATGACACGGGCATCATCACCCTGCCCGATGGCCGCCCGATCGCCATCTCCGTCTTCGTCATGAAGGATCATCGCGGCCATGCCGTACGCGACCGCATCATGGCTGAAGTGGCCCGTGCCGCTTACGACTATTTCCTCTTTGCCCCTGAATCGTACACGGCCTGACGCATCCCGCTTAACTTGGAGCAAGCCTGTCTTTAGCTGTGCAGCCCTGAAAGGGACCTGGCATGAGCAACATCGCACTGTTCAGCGAGTTCTGGCCATATTATCTTCAGGAACATGCGCGTCCTGGGACGCGAGCCTTGCATTATGCGGGGACAAGCGCCGTCATCCTGCTGCTGGCCGCCATGCCGCTGACCGGCCGCTGGTGGCTGTTTCCAGCACTGCCTGTTGCGGGCTACGGCTTCGCCTGGGCGGCGCATGCCCTGATCGAGCGCAACCGGCCCGCCACCTTTCGCCATCCGCTCTGGTCCCTGCGCGCCGATTTCCGCATGTGGTTCCGCTTTCTCACAGGACGCATGCGCCGTGATCTCGCCCATGCAGGCGTGCGCCCGGATGGATCGATCGACCCGGCCAAGCGCCTCACCCTTCTAGGCGTCTCTCCGCGCCATTGACTTGACCGCCCTTGCAGCTCTGTCACAAGGGCGGCGATGGCTCTTTCCGCCCACTTCTCCCCCTTGCCCGATCTCGCCGCGCTCGCTCCCCGCTGGCAGGCGCTTGAGGCGGCATCGGACGCCTCCTTCTTCCTCGGCTGGACCTGGACCGGCAGCTGGCTCGAAAGCTATGACGTCCGCCCCGACCTGCTGTGCGTCACCGATGAGGGGGGCAGGGACATCGCGCTCGCACTCTCCGGCCATGCACTGCAGCCGCGCCTGCTCGGCCGCTGCGCCACCCTCTCTCTTAACCAGTCGGGCGATCCGGCCGCCGATCGGCCCTATGTCGAATATAATGGCCTGCTCGCTCGGCGCGGTGCGGAGACGCAGTCCGCCCAAGCCTTCCACGCCGCTCTCCAGCGCCGCACCGACTGGCGCGCCCTTCGCCTCAGCGGCATTGCCCCCGGCTCACCCTTGCTCGGCCTGCCCATTCGCCGCGCCACCCGCGTCGACAGTTCGCCCGTCTACCAGATTGATCTCGCCGCCGTCCGCGCCGCGAATAGCGACTATCTCTCGCTCCTCAGCGCCAACACCCGCAGCCAGATTCGCCGCGCGATGAAGGATCATGGCGGCTTGCCCATCGTAGCCGCCGCCACCCCGGACGAAGCCGCCACATGGCTGGATGACATGCGCGCCTTGAACGAAGGCCGCCACGCGGACAATGCCTGGGCCGACCCAGCCTTCTGCCGCTTCCTCCTGACCCTCACGCAAAAGGGCATTTTAACCGGCGAGGTCGAACTGCTCCGCTTCAGGGACGAAGGCGGCACCGTCGGCCTGCTCGTCAATTTCATCCATCGCGGCCAGGCGATGAATTATCAGTCCGGCTTTGCCGCCCCGCGCACGGCCAAGGACAAGCCTGGCCTGCTCTGCCACTCCGCCGCCGTCGCCCATTATGCGGGCAAGGGCCTCAGCCTCTATTCGCTCCTCGCAGGCAAGGACCGTTACAAGCAAAGCCTCGCCACCTGCGAAGAGGCGCTGGAATGGTGGATATTGGAACGCTTCTCACCTGCCCTTGAAGCCGAAGGGCTGCTCCGCCGGTTGCTTAAACGCCCAGCTTCCGCATGATCCGATAGGCGATCCGCCGCGCGCCCTGCCGCTCGGGCTGCGCTCCAATCCGCCCGATCGGCAGTCCCCGCCGCCGCAGCAGCGCGTTCAGCCCATGCAACTCGCTTTCGGCAACGCTGCGTTCCGATCGCCAGGTCACCGACAGGCTGACCGAGACGCCCGCGCCATTTTCCACGAAATGGGGCGCCTTCACCGGCACATGGATCGCGTCGCCGGGTAGCAGCCTCACCGCCGTCCCCCGCTCGCGAAAATGCTCCTGCCAATGGAGGTTGCGATGCCCGCCCGCATGAAAAGCCTCGCTCTGCACCGCAGGCACCAACTCCTCGTCCCCCGCTGGAAAGACGGTCATGACCTTCTCGCCCATGATCTGGAGCAGGATATTATGCTCCGGGTCCATGTGGAACGGCGTCACGCTGTCCGGCGATGACAGGAATATGAAGGCTTCACGGTTCAGCATCGCCCCCGTCCGCGCATCCACGATCGGCGCGAGCTCCGCGAGCGCCGCGTCCAGCAGAGCGCCATAGGCCGCGTCCCGCTCGACATTCTTCAAGACCGCCCAGCTGCCATTGCTTTCGATCGTCCGGATCGTCTCGCCCAGGCTGAGCCCATTGGCAGGCGTATCCTCCGGCCGGACGCCCAGCGGCAGCTTGCCCAGATTATATTCGACCGACGCCGCCGGCATCCGGTCGGCAAGCCCCGCCAGCGCCTCGATCGCCAGCAGCGGATGCCCGGCAAGCCCATGATGCAGCTTCACCGGCACGTCGGGATAGGCTCCCGCGAATATCCGCTGCGCGTCCTCATCGAAAATCTGCGCGCTGATGGCTGAGTGAGCGGTCATCCCTGTCCTTTCATATGGGTCGCGATCGCCTCTATGCCATTGGCGATCGCGAAGGCCGCCGCGCGTCCGATCCGGCCGACGCCACGGCCATGCAGCGCCACGCGATATTGCACGATCGTCCGCCGCTCGGCCCACAGGCTGTCGATCATCGGATGGTCGGGCGCGGCGCAGCTGTCCATCCACCCGATCGCCGGATCGCCCTGCACCGCATGCAGGTTCGCCAGCTCGATCAGCACGCCGGGCGAAAAGCGGCCCATTTCCTCGTCAAAGGCGATCTTGAAGGAAAAGGCGCCGTCGCCGTGACGGAAATTCGCCAGCATCGCGATCGGCCGTCCATCAAGGTCGATGCGCAGGAAATGCAGCAGCCCCGAGTCGAACGCTGCCGCGCAGGCCGCCCGGAAAAAGGCTGCGTCGCGTGGTGAGCATGCAAGCGCCGACCCTTCGCGCCCCTTCCATCCCGAAGCCTCCAGCGCCAGGAAATCGGCGCACCAGTGCGGCAGTTCGGCCCTGTCCACCAACAAACGCTGCTCCACCGCGCCAAGCTCGGCCAGCCGTTTCTGCAGGCGCCTGATCTCCTTGCGCTTCTTCGCGCGCACGTGAGTTTCCCAATAGGCGTCTGCATCCAGATCGGACCGCAGCATGGCGCGATCATAGCGATGCACTTCGCGCCGCCCACGCCGCTGCTCGACGCACAGAGCCTCCAGCGCGGCGGCGTTGGCCCCCGCTGCGTCCAGCCCCCGAAGGTACAGGAATCCCGCCGCCCAATGTGCGTTATCCAACTGCGCGAGCAACCCGCGCCAAGCCGCCATCTCCGCACCCCGCCGGATCAGCGGCGCGCCAAAGAAACAATGCTCGTGCATCCAGTTGGTGACGCAGGAAAGCGGCAGGCGACCGTGGCGGGCAGCCACCGTCACCGGCAACAATCCGATCAGTTCCCCTCCCGCCTGCGCCTCGATGATGCGCACGCCCGGCGTCCCCGCCAGATGGTCCAGCGCGGCGCACAGCATGTCCGGAGCGTAAAAGGCGTTGGCCTCCGCCGCCTCCGCCGCCAATGCGGTCCAGCGCGCGCGCTGGGCTGGGCCATAGGCACGGGTGCCGCTGGGCAGGGGATGCGATGCCATGTCCATGACACAAGCGCATAATCTTCAATGATTAGGGAAAGACTAAACTGCCTCATTTGGGGCAGCAGACCACCTCTTTGGGGGAAAGCCCTTTACATCGCCCGCCGGATTGTCTGTTTACAGGCGGCTAACCTTCGACGGCTGAAAGATAATACCATGGCGACCTCCTCCATCCAGTCACGCTCCATGGTGGCCGCATGACCATCCTCGTCACGGGGGCCGCGGGCTTCATCGGCATGGCCGTCGCTGATCAGCTTCTCGCCGCCGGACGGGCGGTGATCGGCATCGACAATATGAACGACTATTATCAGGTCTCGTTGAAGCGCGACCGGATCGCCGCGCTGCAACAGCGGCATGGCAAGCTGTTCACCTTCGCCGAACTCGACTTTGCCGATCTGGACGCGCTGAACCGGGCGCTTGCCGATCAGACGGTGGAAGCGATCATCCACTTGGGGGCGCAGGCGGGGGTTCGCTATTCGCTCATCAACCCGCATGCCTATGTGCGCTCCAACCTCGCGGGTCATGTGAACATGCTGGAACTGGCGCGCGAAAGGCGGGTGCGGCACCTCGTCTATGCGTCCTCCTCGTCCGTCTATGGCGGCAATGACAGCCTGCCCTTCCGCGTCGAGGACCGCGCCGATCATCCCGTATCGCTCTATGCCGCCACCAAGCGCGCCGACGAATTGATGAGCGAGACCTACGCCCATCTCTTCCGCATACCGATGACCGGCCTGCGCTTCTTCACCGTCTATGGCCCCTGGGGACGGCCTGACATGGCGATGTGGATCTTCACGAAGAAGATCCTCGCGGGCGATCCCATCCCGGTCTTCAACCACGGCCGCATGCAGCGCGACTTCACCTATATCGACGATATCGTCAGCGGCGTGATCGGCTGCCTCGACCATGCCCCGGCCGACGATGGCGCGCCCAAGGCGGGGGGCAGCCGTTCGCCCCATCGGCTCTACAATATCGGCAACAACCGGCCCGAAGAATTGATGCACCTCATCTCGGTGCTGGAACAGGCGATCGGGCGCAAGGCGGAGATCGATTTCCAGCCCATGCAACCCGGCGATGTTCCCGCGACCTTTGCCGACATCAGCGCGATCGCGGAGGATATCGGCTTTGCGCCGACGACCGGCATAGAGGTGGGCGTGCCGCGCTTCGTGTCCTGGTATCGCGACTATCACGCAAGCTGATGCGGACGAAAATTCGCCGCAATACGCCTAACCGTGCGGAAAGTTCCAGCTACCTACAAAGCAGCATCGATTTGTGCCGCATGTGGCAATAAAGGCGCGCAAATTTTCGCACCTCTTGGCAAATTGAATTGCCATTCAGCTGTCAACTATCCTATCTGCTTCGCCGGGTCGGCTTGCAGCCGGATGGGTCGCTAATGAATTGGAGGGCAGTACGCTGATAGGGCGGCTGCTGCCATGCTGCACGGATCAGGAAAACCTGGCTGGACGTCATGGAAAAAAGGGCGAACTTGTGTCGACAGTAACGAAAATTGTGCCTTTTGGTTCTGGCAGCCGGATTGTGGAAACAGCCTGCAGGACCTTGTCTGTCGCGTCCCATGGCTTGAACGCGCTGGAAGCGAAGTTCGCCGACCGGGATTTTTCCGCGATATTCCTCCGCGTCGTCAGCATGATCATGAGCGTGCGGGGCCGCTTGATCGTCACCGGAATGGGCAAGAGCGGGATAGTCGCGCGCAAGATGACCGCGACTTTGACCTCGACAGGCACGCCCGCGCTGTTCATGCACCCGGCCGACGCGGGCCATGGCGACCTTGGCATGGTGACGCCTGACGACATCGTGCTCATGCTGTCGCACTCGGGCGAATCAAGCGAACTCGGTCCCATCATCCAGTACTGCAAGCGCTTCGGCATACCTCTGCTCGGCCTCACCGCACGTGCGCAAAGCACCGTCGCGACGGCCTCGGACGTGTGCGTACTTCTGCCTGCCGTGCGCGAAGCTTGCCCCAACGAACTGGCGCCCACGACCTCCACGACGGTCCAGATGGCGTTCGGTGATGCGCTGGCCATCGCGCTCATGGAAATGCGCGGCTTCTCCGCCGACGACTTCCACAAATTCCATCCCAATGGCCGTCTTGGCGCGCAACTGCTGAAGGTGCGGGACCTCATGGCCTCGGGCGACAATGTGCCCCGTGTGCCCGAAGACGCCTCGCTGCTCGACGCCACCATCGAAATGACCCGCGCGCGTCTTGGCGGCACGGCGATCGTCAACAGCAGCGGCGAACTGATCGGCGCTTTCACCGATGGTGACCTGCGGCGCACGCTCACCGGCACGCGGCAACTGACCGAAGCGGTCGGCCAGTTCATGACCGTGCCGCCGCTGTCGGTCGGTCCCGACGAACTGGCATCCGAAGCGCTGCGGCTCATGCACATGCATAACATCACCCTGCTCTTCGTCTGCGAAGGCGGGCGGTTGATGGGTGCGGTCCATATGCACGACCTGTTGCACGCCGGGGTCGCCTGAACAGCCTCATCGTCATTCCGGCGCGGGCGGGATCGTCCCGTTTACCGCGCAAGCCCCTGCGCCTGATCGCCGGGCGCACGCTGCTGCACCGGACCATCGCGATGGCCCGCGCCGCCATCGCGGGCATTGCGGACGCTGAGCTGGTCGTGGCGACCGACGACAGCGAAATCGCCGATCACGCCAATGCTGTTGGCTGTGCCGCAGCCATGACGGAGAGTGCCATCGCGACCGGCTCCGGCCGAGCGCTCGCCGCCGCGCTCCAGCGTCCGGAATCCCCGCGCTTTATCGTCAATCTGCAGGGCGATTCCCCATTCCAGCCTCAAGGGGCGTTGCGCGCCGTCATCGCCGCGCTTCATTCGGGCGCTGAAGTCGCGACCCCCGTCATCGCCCTCGACTGGAGCGCGCTCGACGCGCTCCGCGATCACAAGCTGCGCTCGCCTTTCAGCGGCACCACCTGCGCCCGCGCTCCCGATGGCCGCGCGCTTTGGTTCTCGAAGACCATCATCCCCGCCATCCGCGACGAGCAGGCCCTCCGCGCCACCCAGCCGCTCTCCCCCGTCTGGCGCCATGTCGGCCTCTATGGCTACACATTGGACGCGCTCACCCGTTTCGAGGCTGCGTCCCCCACCGCGCTTGAGCAGCTGGAGGGGCTGGAGCAGCTTCGCCTCCTCGAACTCGGCATCCCGGTCACCACCGTCGCTATCGATCCGCCGATCTTCGACAGTTCCGGCATCGACACCGAAGCCGACATCCAGCGCGTAGAGGCCCTCATCGCTACGCACGGCGATCCTACACCCACCTGATTCCATGCGCCGCATCTTCATCATTCGCCATGGCAACACCTTCGAAAGCAGCGCCGCCGCTTGCCGCATCGGCGCGCGCACCGACGTGCCGCTCGTCGAAAGCGGCCGCGCCCAGGCCGACCGCCTCGGCCAATGGTTCGCCGCGCAAGGCCTCGCCTCGTCCCGCATCCAGAGCGGCCCGCTGAGCCGCGCCCGCGAGACCGCAAGCCGCATCGCCGCCGCTCTCGGCCAGCCCGTAACCGGCACGCTCCCCTGGCTCGACGAGATCGACCATGGCCCGGACGAAGGCCGCGCCGAAGCCGAAGTCCTTGCCCGCATCGGCGCGCAGGCGCTTGGCGCATGGGACGAGCAGGCCCTTCCGCCCCCCGGCTGGATCGTCAACGCGCCCTCCCGCATCGCCGCCTGGCAAAGCTATTTCGCGCAAGGTGGGGAGGGCACGGACCTTCTCGTCACCAGCAACGGCGCGGCCCGCTTCGCCCTGATCGCGCTCGGCCTCTCACCCGCGTCGCTCAAGCTGCGCACGGGCGCCTTTGGCGAACTCACCATCGCTGCGGACGGCAAGGTCATGCTCCGACATTGGGATCAACGGCCCTGAGGGCTAGAGCATCGTGCGCAAAAGTGGGAACCGGTTTTGCGCCTAAAACGAGGCGATAACAAAAAGCTAGAGCGCGCGACCTGCGTCCGATTAAACGCAGCGCGCTCTAGCTGAAAGCGCCTTGCTTCAGGGGAGGGGACCCCCGATTGCTCCTCATCCCACCGGTGCCGCGCTCGCTGTTATGGGTTGCAGCACGGCCGGCTTCGCCTCGGGCGCCGCGGCAGGCTTGTCCGGCACCGCCTCCGGAGCCCCAGCCTGTGCCTTCAGGCTCGCCGCGGCATTCTGCAACGCCACTGCCGCCGCCTCCAGCGCCGCCGCTGCGGACCTGGACTGGCCGACCGTCGCCTCTGCCGTGACGGCCACGCCGGGAGCCGTGACTGCCTCATGCGGCGCATTGACCTGCGCCACCTCGCCGGTCCCGGTTGCTGGAGCCGACGCCACCACCGGAGCCGACGCCGCCGGAGCAGCCGCCGTCACCACCGGCGGCGCCTCGCACACCGCGTCGATGCCCATCGCGCTTTCGGAAAAGGTCGTCGCCAGTTGCGGCAGTTCCTTATCCTGCGCCTCGGTCGCCAGCGTCAGCAGCGTCTCGATCGTCTGGCAATAGCTCCCCGCCTGCGCCATTCCAGAATGGCCGTTGCCCAGCTTCGTGTTGAACTGTTCATACACCCGCTGCCCTTCGGCGATGCCATTGACCCGCATGAACCTGGTCTTGAGCACATTATTGTAACTGCTCAGCAGCTCGATCTTCTTGTCGATTAAGGCGGAATATTTCGCCTCGATCTCCTTGTTCACCGCCTTGCATCGCAAAGTCCCCAGCATCAGCATCACGTGGAGATCCCGGACTTTCGCCGCTTCTATTTCATAAGGTTGCCAGCACTGATTTGGACCGGAGGCGGCTACCTGACCGGAAGAAAGCGCAACAAAACAACAGGCAGCTGTCGCCGCCATCAGCAAGCGTGACATGATGGACCTCGCAGAATCGAGAAACGACCCCGCTAGATTCATTGTAACATTTTGCCTTCAAAATGCCATATTTATTGATGCAACCGTGCAGCTTCCGCGCGGAAACCCACGCCTCCAACCCTTCGCAAAGCTTTTCGAAAAAGGCTCAGTTGTTCCGCTGCGGCACGGTAAAGGTGCCCGACACACGGCCTCCCGATCCGCCCGACACACCCGGAGCGCCGCCAGAGGACCGACCGTCCACCGTCGAGCGCCCGCTCGTCAGGTCGATCACCAGCCGCCCGCCCGACAAGCGGTTGCTGCCCTGCGTCAGCGTCACATTGCCCAGCATCGTGATCAGGCGGCTGTTGAGGTCATAGATCGCCACATTGCCGCGCGCCGTCTCATTGCCCTTGGTCACGACGACATTGCCCGAAGCATCGATCCGGTCGACCTCCACGCCGCTGCCCGCGCCGTTGCGATAGGCCACCGTCATCCGCGCGGCGTTCAGCTTCATGCCCGCCTGCGTCACTTCGACATTGCCGGACACGACCACCCGGTCGGCGCGGTCCTGCACTTCGATCCTGTCCGCGGTAAAGTTGACCGGCGCGTTGCTGTCATGATTCTTCAGCACCTGCGCCCCGGCGCCAGCAAAGACCATCGCCGCGCAAAAGGCGCCAGCGCTCGACAGCAGGATCAGCGATCTCTTCATCACTACCGCCCTTTGATGCCATTTTGTTCGATGCGCAAGCTCGCCCTGCCATTCAGCGTCACCGTGCGAGCGGCGAGGTCCGCTTCCAGATGGTCGCCGCTGAACGTGCCGATCGGTATCCGCCCGTCGACGCGCCCCGCGCTGCGCATGCGCCGGGTCTTGAGGTCGATGCCCACGTCCCGCGTCGTCAGCCTGTATCCGCCCGCCGCCTCGAACTGCACCGGCCCATCCACCGCCACGCGCTCCTTTTCCATGTCATAGCGCCCCTTGCGCGCGTTCAGCACGGCGGGCCCTTCGGACAGCAGCACGCGCGCCGACATGTCATTGAGGTCCACGATCGGCTCGCGCGAGCTTTTCTGCACCGCGCTGCCCGCCCGCAGGGAAAAGGGCTGCCCCTTGCTGTCCTCGCCACGATACAGCGCCTCGCTCACCCGCATGCGCTCCTTCGCCACCTCGACCTTGTTCTTGTCGAGCACGAAGCTCACCTTGTCGCCGCCGGTAAAGGGCGCCATCACCAGCAAGGCCGCCAGCACGCCGACGAACACCGGCAACCAGTTCTTCAGCCGCGCGACCAGCCTGTCATGGCTGCCGCCCGGCCGCGCCCAATCCCGCCTGGCATGACGTTGCTGATCGGCCTGTATGGACATGGAAAAGCGCTACGTCCCTCACATATGCGCGAAGATGTCGATCTCCGGCCATCCCGCCAGGTCGAGCTCCGCCCGGTGAGGAAGGAAATCGAAACAGGCCTGCGCCAGTTCCATCCGCCCTTCGCGGATCAGCCGCTTGTCGAGCTCGGCCTTCAGCGCGTGCAGGTAGCGCACGTCCGACGCCGCATAATCCTTTTGCGCGTCGGACAGGGTGGGCGCGCCCCAGTCGCTCGACTGCTGCTGCTTGCTGATTTCCTGCCCCAGCATTTCGCGCACCAGCTCCTTCAAACCATGCCGGTCGGTATAGGTGCGGATCAGGCGCGACGCGATCTTGGTGCAATAGACCGGCGCTGCCACCACGCCCAGATAGTGGCGGATCGCCGCTATGTCGAAACGCCCGAAATGATAGAGCTTCAACCGCGCCGGGTCCGCCAGCACCGCGCGCAGGTTGGGCGCGGCATAATCGCTGCCGGGCATGAAGCGCACCAGATGCTCGTCGCCCCCGCCGTCGCTGATCTGAACGACGCATAAGCGGTCGCGCGGCGTGATGAGGCCCATGGTTTCGGTATCGACGGCGACAGGGCCGGGGGCGAGGACGTCTGCGGGCAGGTCCTCTTCATGAAAGTGAACGGTCATTCGACCCCTCTATGGCGAAAGCGGCGGCAACTCAATCGACCCTTTTGGCCGTGAACGAAAAGCCTCATTACGGGGCAATCCCGAATTGTGGCGGCAATCGGGCTAAAATCATTCGCGCATGGCTGAAAAGTTGATATAGTGATTCTCAAACCCGCATATCTGCGGTGGATTCTTCATGTCATTCGCCCGGCATGTTTATCCGGTATAGTCTGGGCGAAGCGAAAGTGACCAACAGGGCATGAGTTTTGATAGAGGTCGCCGCGGCGGGCGCGGCAAGGATAAGCGCGACGGTTTCGGCGACGACAATTTTTACGGCGGCGGTAATGATCGTGGCGGTTTCGGCGGTGGTTTTGATCGCGGTGGTTTCGGTGGCGATCGCGGTGGTTTCGGCGGCGGTGACCGCTTCGGCGGCGGCGGTGGCGGCGGTGGTTTCCGCAGCGGCGGCGGCGGCTTTGGCGGCGGCGGCGGTGGTGGCGGCTTCGGCGGCGGCCGTGGCGGCGGCATGCCCGCGCAGGTCGTTGGCGAAGGCACCGGCGTAGTCAAATTCTTCAACGGTCAAAAGGGCTTCGGCTTCATCGTCCGTGATGACGGCGGCGAAGACGTGTTCGTCCACATCAGCGCCGTTGAGCAGGCAGGCCTCACGGGCCTTGCCGAAGGTCAGCAGCTGGGCTTCACCCTGGTCGATCGCGGCGGCAAGGTGTCGGCGACCGATCTCAAGATCGAAGGCGAACCGCTCCCCGTTCAGGAACGTGCCCCCCGCGAACCCCGCGCAGGCGGCTTCGGCGGTGATCGTGGCGGCTTCGGCGGCGGCGATCGTGGCCCGCAGCGCCAGCTGACCGGCGAACGCGCCAGCGGCACGGTCAAGTTCTTCAACGCCATGAAGGGCTTTGGCTTCATCCAGCGCGACGACGGCCAGCCCGACGCATTCGTGCACATCAGCGCCGTCGAACGCGCAGGCATGTCCGCCCTCAACGAAGGCGACCGCCTGGACTTCGAACTCGAAGTAGACCGCCGCGGCAAGCACGCAGCTGTCAATCTTCAGCCCAAGGGCGACTGATAAAAGGCCCTGCCCGCATCAGCGGAGAGGATAGAAAGGGGTCGCCTGCCCGGCGGCCCCTTTTTTGTTGGGGGCTTTAGTGAAGGCTGCGTTGCGCTACTGCTCCCGAAGCAAACGTTCAGAACGACAGCATGCGGCGGCAATTGACTCACCGAATTGCTACTCGCTAACGTGCTACCTCAGGGGGTATCGATGGGAACAAAAATACATCTGCGCGCTGGTGAAGTTGAGCTTTCGCTCGAGACGGAAAGTCCGCTCGCGGTTTCCGATATCAAAGAATTCATTTCACAGGTTCAGGGGCTTGCCCAATCACTAGTGCCTGAGCCTGACGACACTGCGCCGCTCGCGCCATCTAATGGGGCGAATGGTACGGCCAGCAGCAGCACTACCGCGCCTCTTCTGCTGGAACACACAAATCTTCAACTTCACGTTAACAGTGTTGCTGACCGCCTGTCCGTTAAGAGTGGTCCTGAACTGGTGATAGCGGCAGCCGCCTATTTGCAAATAGTAGAGGGTAGGCAAAGCTTCACTCGTAAAGAGCTACTCGAGACTATGAAGTCAGCAACCAGCCACTACAATCAAAACATCGGGTCTAATTTGGGCGCGGCCCTGAAGTCGCTTAGCACGAGCAAGCTGAACCAGCTCAACAATGGCACATACGCGCTCAAGTCACATGAACTTGCGGCATTGAGATCTCAAGTTGCTGAGCGAAGCTGATCTTAAGCAGTGGCTTCATAAGGAACTCAAGCAGCTTGATAAGCTGCTATTGATCCTCGCCACGTTTGACGCTCCTGCGAAGCTCGCTAGTATACGGGAGCGCGCGGCGAAAGCTGGCTTGAAGATCGGCAAGACTTGGAACCCCTCTGCCTCACTGAGCAAGAGTAGGGGGCTCGCTATTTGTGTGCCAGAAGGATGGGAGCTCACGGAGTCCGGCAAGGCATATCTCCGTAATGTAGGCGTCACGTCGCTTAGCCCAGCCGCGATGCAAGTCGCGACAGACCTTCGAAGCCACCTAGAAAAGATAATTAACCCAAATACGCGCGTGTTTGTCGAAGAAGCAATCAAATGCCACGAGAATGCCTTATATCGCTCGGCCATTGTCATGTCGTGGCTCGCTGCTGTCGATGTTCTACATAGAGTTGTCGTTCGCAATCACCTCGCGGTCTTCAACGCCTCAGCGAAGTCCGTAGACGCGAAATGGAAAGACGCCGTCAATGAGGATGGTGTTGGCCGCATGGCCGAGGAGAAGTTCCTTGAACGATGTGCTGCGATCGGTGTTTTAGGCAAGAATCAAAAGGATGAGTTGCTCAAGGGCCTCAAGCTACGGAATGGCTGCGGCCACCCGAATAGCCTGAAGGTCGGCCAGAACGCGGTAGCAAATCATATTGAAATACTTCTGCTCAACGTGTTCGAGCCATTTCAGGTATAAAAAGGGCGGCGGGGCAGTTAGACTTGCATCGGGAGGCGGCGCCGAGCGAACAGCAGCTTTCACTTGTGACCCTAAGGCAACCGCTCCCGCTCAAGCACGCCGATGATCTTCCCATAAGCACGGGCCAGATCATCATGCTTCAGCCGCGCTTCCCTGCACGTCGCAACGGCGGCGCTTTGCTGAGCCAGCAGTTGCTGGCTCCGCAGATGATCGACCCGCTTCCTCATCGCGTCCGGTAGGAAGGCGGCGGCTGCCGGGATACATGGGCGGGGGAGCGTTTGACGTCGCCGGAGATCATCTGCTTCTTCATCAGGACGCGGACCTGATCCGCTTCCCGGCCGTCGAGCAGCACAACTCTGGAGCCGCCCGACAGCAGCGGCTCTATCGTCGATATGCGGAAATCATGGGTCCGGCACAGCCGCTCGACCTCGGCGACCGATGCCGTCAGGTTGACGACCCGGCTCATGAATGCCGCCCTTCGCCGCCGAAGGGATAGGGGGCAAAGGCGGCCCCGCTCCTGACCGCGCCCGACCTGTAGGGATGGTGATGCTCGCGGATGCGGCGGCCATAGCCCCGCGCCCGCGCGCGGTGCGCGGCCCGTGATGTGGCGCATATCGAATGTTGCTCCTTGAGGAGCTCCATCTGTTCGCATTTCAGCAGATAATTGAGGTCTTCCATAGAGCATGCTCCGGCTGGCAAGCGGGAGCACAAGGGACTCTCGGTCGAGGCGAAGGCTTGCGGGCTGTTTTCGCTCGATGCCGCCTTCTAGCACAGCCCCGTCATTCTGTCGCACGAATTCGGGAAGGGGCGGGCATCCCTGCCGGATCGGCCCGTCGCCGGCCCCGCGCTCGCGCTACTGTGCCCCCCGGTAAAAGCGCACAATATCCCTCGGCCCCAAACTTTCCTGGCTCTTGCGCCCCAGAAAATAGGTGCCCGAAGCCGTGTCCAGCGAATCCCGGTCGCCGATCAGCCGGTCGGCATAGTGCAGCCAGAAAAAGGCGAGCTTGGCGATCTTGCCCGCCGTGCGGGACCGGAACAGCGCGCGCACGAAATAGTCGATCGACCATAGCAGCTGGGTGCCGGGCCCGCCTGATGTGCCCGCGTCGATCATCGCAAACCGCCTGAACAGGTAGCGATGGCCGCTGTCGGTGAAGCGGGTGAAATCATAGGGCCCCTCATGCACCTGTTGCAGGAAGGGGGTTTCGGCATAGACGATGCCGTCATCGGCCAGCACGCGCCAGATCTCTCGGACCACCTGTTCGGGCTGCAGCACATGCTCCAGCACCGCCTGCACCAGCACCGCGTCGACCGATCCGTCGGGCAGCGGGATACTATGCGCGTCCGCGACGAAATCGACCCGGTCGGACAGGTAGATGTCGAACGCGATGATCTCCACATCGGGCGCCGCGTACAGCGCCTCCGTCCCCTGTCCGCGCGTGCCTCCGCCGATCACCAGCACCTTGGGCCGCTTCCGGTCCGCCAGCAGCGCCACCAGCTTTTTGATATTCTCGCGCGTGGATTTCTTTTCCGGCGACACCAGCCGTTTCGCGAAAGCCGTGAGCCCCTGATGGGCGGAGCGTTTGACCGGGCTGCTCGTCCTGCTGTTTGGGGGGTAGTGATCGATCACCGATCGTTCGATGTCGATCAGGAAAGGGGTGCCCTCGATCGTCGGATAGCGGCAAGCCCCATCGCGCGAGGCGAGCCATCCGTCCCCCTGCGGCTCCAGCGGCTGCCCCGTCCGGGGGCAACGCAGCAACGGCTGGACTTCCTGTTTCATGGCGCGCCCCTCAAGGTCCAGATGGATAAGCGCGCTATATCAAACTACGCGCTTCTCCTGTGCGGCCCCTCAGGGGATAGCCCGTCAATTGAGGGGCTATCCGAAAGGAGAGGGGGGATGGGGGGAGGGTCACCCGGGCAGCAAAAATAGGAAAAATAGGAAAAATTGGAAATCGCGGCCGGAATCTCTTTTAATTCGCCATTTCATTCATGACTTTATTCGGCGGCGCAATCGTCACCGTCTCAAACCGCTCCTTCTTCCGCACGCCCTCCAGCGGCGGCGGCGGGACTTTCACCTGCTCCACCGGCACCCGCTGCCGCATGCATTCTCCCCGGTTCTCCCGCGGCGTTTGCCCGCAATTCCACAAAGCCCGCTGCAATCCAGTCGCGGCGTTGTGAATATAGGCAAAGCTCATATTCTCCAGCTGATCGCCCGACAGCGGAAAGCCCGGCGGCGCAATCCCCGCCCGCCACGCCATGATCCGGCATTCCAGCCGCCCCGCGCAAAAAGTCTGCGCCATCACCGGCCAGCTATCGGCTGCCGTCGCCTTGCCCAATTCCACCAGAAAGGCTCTCGCTCCCGGAGCGATGGCGATCAGCCTCACTCCGCCCATGATCTGACCGACCGAACCCGCGCCAATCGCCTCCTGCGGTTTGGCCGTCAAAGCCGCCAGCTCGGATCCACCCGGCACCAGAATGCCGGGCAGTTCGCTGCCTCCCTCCCGATGCGCGATCGACAGGCGAGCGATCCGCCCGATCACCGGCTCCACGCTATCCCGCCCCAACCGGAAAGCTGGCGGCGTCCCCCACCAGCCCCGCCAGCGGAAAAAGAGGTGCGTTCCCACCGCCGTGATCTTGTCCAGGCTGCTGCTCCAATAGGGCACAACCCAATCGGTATGATAATGGGTTGCATAGCCGACCGGCTTGAACACCTTGCCAGCGAGCGCCGCCCTGGCAATTTCCCGCGCCCGCTCCCAAGCGGCAGGGCTCGGCGTGCGCGCCAGAGCGCCGTCGCAAGTGAAGGTGAACTGACAGCCGGTGGATCGCTCCTGCCCCTGAAAAACGACGCCGCAGACGGTTTTCGGAAAAGCGGGATGGCGCACGCGGTTCAGCACCACCTGCGCCACCGCGCGCTCACCCACGGCATCATCTCCAGCCTCGTAAAGCTGCGCGGCCGCCAGACAGTCGATCGCCCGCGCCAGATCGCTTTCCGATCCATTGAACAGGAAAGGCCGCGCAGCCGGATTTGGCAAATGGGAAAATGGCACGGCCGCGTTGAATGCCTGCGCCTGATCACGATCCAGTTGGTAAAGCTCCACAGGCTGCACCACCGGAGCGGCCGTCGCTGGTTGCTTCAGCCTCGCTCGCTGCACCAGCGCCACCCGCGCGGCTTCGGCCGCAGGCGCGCGCGCCTCCCACCGCGCCACCAGCGCGGGGAGGCCAGCGAACAGCAGAAGCCAGATCAGCCACATCGCCCGATGCGGCTGGCTGCCGGTGGTAGCGTCAATCATCCTGTGTCCAGCGCTGACCTATTCGGGCAGGAAGTCAGGCACCGACAGATAGCGCTCGCCGGTGTCATAATTGAAGCCCAGAACGCGGCTGCCGGGGGCAAGTTCCTTCAGCTTCTGCGCGATGGCGGCGAGGGTCGCGCCGGACGAAATGCCTACAAGCATGCCTTCCTCACGCGCGGCACGGCGGGCATATTCCTTGGCATCGGCCGGATCGACCTGAATCACGCCGTCCAGCAATTGCGTGTGCAGGTTCGCGGGGATAAAGCCAGCGCCGATGCCCTGGATCGGATGGGGGCCGGGCTGTCCACCGCTGATGACGGGGGATAGGGTCGGTTCGACCGCATACACCTTCAGACTGGGCCAAAGCTTCTTAAGCACCTCGGCGACGCCGGTGATATGACCGCCTGTGCCGACGCCGGTGATCAATATGTCAAGCGGGCTGTCTGCAAAGTCGGCCGCAATTTCCTGGGCCGTCGTACGAACATGCACGTCGATATTGGCGCTGTTCTCAAATTGCTGCGGCATCCACGATCCGGGTGTCTGCTCGATCAACTCGAGGGCGCGCTCGATCGCGCCCTTCATGCCCTTTTCGCGCGGCGTGAGGTCGAAGGAGGCGCCATAAGCCAGCATCAGCCGGCGCCGCTCCACCGACATGCTTTCCGGCATGACGAGGATCAGTTTGTAGCCCTTAACGGCCGCGACCATGGCCAGGCCCACGCCGGTGTTGCCGGACGTCGGCTCGATAATGGTGCCGCCGGGCTTCAGGTCGCCTGACGCTTCGGCAGCCTCGATCATGGCGAGCGCGATACGGTCCTTGATCGACCCGCCCGGATTCGCACGTTCCGACTTGATCCAGACCTCTACCCTTTCAGGCGCGTCGGCGAACAGGCGGCTTACCCGGATATGCGGCGTGTTGCCGATAGTTTCGAGAATATTGGCAGCTTTCATTTGGCCTTCTCCTGGCTGATGTCGGCCTCCCGTAAGTCGGGTGGGTCAAAGGTACGTGCAAGGCGCAACTCGGGAAAAAGCCGCGCCCAGACGAGGGTGATCACGATCGCGCCGATGCCGCCGCCGATCACCGCGGCGACAGGCCCCACCAGCGCGGCGAGGAAACCGGACTCTGCTTCACCCAATTCATTGGATGCTGAAATGGTAAGTTGGGAAAGGCTGGACACCCGGCCGCGCATGGCATCGGGCGTGTGAAGCTGGATCAGCGACTGGCGGACATAGACGGACACCATGTCCGCAGCGCCCAGCAGCACCAATGCGCCGATGCCGATCTCCATCGCGATGTTACGTGGGATGAAGGCGGTAGCACCGAACAGGATGGTTGAGAGCCCGAATATGATGACGGCCGCCAGCATCTTCAGCCCAACGTCCGATCGCATCGGACGGAAGGAAAAGAAGAGCGCGACGATGCCCGCGCCAATGGCTGGCGATGCGGCCAGATGCCCGAGCCCCGCCGATCCGACTTTCAGGATGTCGCGGGCGTAGATTGGCAGCAGAGCCGTTGCTCCTGCCAGAAGGACCGCGAAAAGATCGAGCGTGATGGTAGCAAGGACGAGCCGGTTCGAACGCACATAGGTCAGTCCGTCCAGCATCTGCCGGACAGGATGCCGGCTTGTGTCGCGCGGCGGCTGCTTGACCGGACCGATCAGCAACATGCCGCCTAGTGCGACCGCGAACAGGCCGGACGCCAGAGCATAAGCGCCCCACGCCGTCATCGCATAGACATAGCCCCCCAATGCCGGTCCAATGATCATGCCTGCCTGCCAGGCGACGCTGGACAAGGCGATCGCGTTTGGCAGCACGTCGCGCGGCACCAGATTGGGCGCCAGCGCGCTGTAGGCCGGCCCATTGAACGCCCGCGCGATACCCACGATGGCGGCGATCCCGAAGATCAGCGGCAGGCTTACCCATCCTTCATAGGTCGCAAACGCCAGCAGCGCGGATGCCACCATCAGCATGGCCAAGGTCAGCCGAGCGATATTGCGCCGGTCGAAATGATCGGCGACCCAACCCGTCAAGGGAGTGAGAAAGAACAGGGGCACGAACTGCGCCAAACCGATGAGGCCCAGCTGAGCCGCGGCGCCCGACGTGCTCATGCTCTCCCGGGCGACATTGTAAGCTTGCCAGCCCAAGACAGTCATCATGCCATATTGAGCGAGCACTCCCGCAAGCCGCCCCAGCAGATAGCCACGGAAATCGCCGAAGTGCAGCGGATGGCGGGAGTCGATTGGCGCCTTCATGAGATTTTCTTACTGCCTGCGCCATGATATGCAATTGCGTGGGTAGAGAATGGCAACAGCAGTTTTTGCAACGGCAAAACTCCTGCTTGGCCACTCCCTGAACCTAGCGGTCGGGGTCAAGCAGAATGCCGCTGACCGACCCGTTGCGGACGGAGCATATGAAGGGAAGTGACCGCTGGCCACCGGCTGGGCCCACCTCGCCTTCGACTTCCCATCCTGTCGCCATCGACCTTGTGTTCACGCGCCCCACTATGCGCGCGCCCGCACCTGCCTCGTCACGTGCCTTTGCCGCGCAGGCGTTGCGTGCAGCAGTGGCGCTGCGGATGGAGCCGTAGACGGGAGAGACATAGGGCTGCCGCTTCGCGTCACGTTCGGCTTGGCGGTCGCGAACGACGTCGCTGACGATCGCAGCGTCGGCTGCGCGGTGCAGATCGCGATAGTCCTGCGCCTCAACAGGCAGGGCAACGATTAAGGCCAGAGCGCAAATGGCAGTGCTTCCGATACGCATCCTGCTTCTCCCTTTGAGGCGATGCCCTATTTGAACAGGCTGCCCAATATGCCGCGCACAAGTTGCCCCGCCAACCCTCCGCTGGAAGAACGGCGGCTCGATCCTCCGAACACCGCGCGGCCGAGTTCATTGGCGACTTGCCGTCCTACCGATGATGCGGCGGAGCGGGTAGCGGACTGGACCGCCCGGTCGAGGGCAGACGGTTTGGCGGCCTCTCGCGCAGCGGCCGCGTCCCGCTTCGCCTGCTCCTTGAGCTCGGCCTCGCGCTGCTTTGCTTCCAACTTGGCCTGAATGGCGGCCGCCTTGTCGGCTTCAACCTTTGCTTTTGCGGCCTGAGACGCCGCAGCAGCAGCTTGGCCCCGCGCCGCTAATATCTCCTCAGCGGACTCGCGATCGACAAGCGCGTCATATTTACCTTCACACGGAGAGATGGATTGGATGATCGCCCGTTCCTTGGCGTCGACCGGACCCAGGCGGGAACGGGGCGGGGCAATCAGGGTACGTTGAACGATCCCGGGAGAGCCATCTTCCTGAAGCAGCGAGACCAGGGCTTCGCCTACCTTCAGTTCGGTAATCGCGGTTTCCACGTCCAGATCGGGATTCACGCGGAATGTCTCGGCGGCCGCCTTGATGGCCTTCTGGTCACGGGGCGTGAAGGCGCGCAAGGCGTGCTGAACGCGGTTGCCAAGCTGGCCCGCCACCTCTTCGGGAATGTCTATCGGGTTCTGTGTGACGAAATAGATGCCCACGCCCTTGGAACGGATCAGCCGGACGACCTGCTCGATCTTGTCCGTCAGCGCCTTGGGAGCGTCATCAAATAGCAGATGCGCCTCGTCGAAGAAGAACACCAAAACCGGCTTGTCCGGGTCGCCGACCTCAGGAAGCGTTTCGAACAGTTCGCTGAGTAGCCAAAGGAGGAAGGTCGCGTACAGCTTCGGGCTCTGCATCAGCTTGTCTGCGGCCAGGATGTTGACATAGCCGCGTCCCTGATCGTCAACCTTCAGGAAGTCGTGGATATCAAGCGCGGGCTCACCGAAGAAATGCCCGCCGCCCTGGCTATCAAGTTGCAGCAACTGGCGCTGGATCGCTCCCACGCTTGCTTTGGTGACGTTGCCATAGCGGCTGGAAAGTTCTTCCGCATTCTCGGCGCAGTAGGCGAGCATCGATTGCAGGTCACCAAGGTCGAGCAGCAGCAGCCCTTCCTCATCGGCATATCGGAACGCGATGGAGAGCACGCCTTCCTGCGTCTCATTGAGGCCCATCAAGCGGGCGAGGAGCAGCGGCCCCATTTCGCTGACCGTAGTGCGGATCGGATGACCCTGCTCCCCGTAAAGGTCCCAGAAGATCGCCGGATTATCGGCGTAGCTGTAATCTTCTACGCCGATCTCCTTGGCGCGGGCGACAAGCTTGTCGGCATTTTTTGCCGTGGGCGATCCCGCCATTGCAATGCCTGATAAATCGCCTTTCACGTCGGCGAGGAAAACCGGAACACCACGGGCGGAGAAGCTCTCCGCGATCCCTTGCAGCGTCACCGTCTTGCCGGTTCCCGTAGCGCCTGCGATCAGCCCATGACGGTTGGCCCGGCGCAAGTTAAGCGTTTGAGGAATGCCGCCGCCCGTGTCAGCTGCGCCAAGGCCGATGAAAATGCCGTCGCTCATGCGTCATGCTCCCCATAAGCATCGGGCCGCGCCTGCCGGACCCTGCTCACCATCTTAGTGGTGAGACAGGCAGTCCGGCAAGCGCGGCCCGATGCGATCTTAACCGCGTTGTTTCCGGAAACTTACTTGTCCCGCAGACGCACCGGCAAGAATACCGCAGGTTGCCCGCGACGCAGTACCTGCAAGAGAATGGCGCTTCGTCCTTGTGACGACACCTGCCGCACGGCCGCGTCCAAATCTGCCTGGCTGGCGACCGGACGGTTGTTGGCAGTGATGATCACATCGCCGCGACGCAGGCCCTTCGCTCCTGCGTCGGTGGAAGTATCGACAGCGGTGATGACGACGCCGCGCGTGTCGGCGGCGATGCCCAGCTGGCGGACGATGTTAGGCGTCAGCGGGATGGCCGAAATGCCAAGCGACTGCTGCGTCGCTTGCGCACCACCGGATTGGTCGTCCGGCTGCTGCTGGTTGAAATCATCGTCCTGTTGCTGGGCGAAGCTGTTGAGCTCATCCTCTGATGGACGCTGGCCGACAATGGCGGTTACCGTC
Source organism: Sphingobium agri (assembly GCF_023051225.1). NCBI lineage: Bacteria > Pseudomonadati > Pseudomonadota > Alphaproteobacteria > Sphingomonadales > Sphingobiaceae > Sphingobium > Sphingobium agri. The sequence continues at coordinate 151,065 of NZ_JALKHS010000006.1, forward strand.
TGGCGCTGTCCATTGCGCAAGAGGACGATCGGCACCCGCGATCCGATCGGCTGCGATGCAACGATCGACGACAGGTTCTGGTCGGGCGTCACTTCCTGACCGGCCACGCTGACGATGACGTCGCCCGCCTTGATGCCTGCGCGGTCCGCGCCCTTGCCAGGTTCGACGCCCTGGACGAATTCGCCGCGGTTCTTTGCAAGACCAAGGGAATCTGCAAGGTCTTCGCCAAGCGGGCTGATCTGGATACCCAGATAGCCGCGCTTCACGCTCTGTCCCTTGCGGAGCGTGGCGACGATCGGCGCCGCCTGTTCGGACGGGATCGCAAATCCAATGCCCACATTGCCGCCCGATGGCGAAAGGATCTGGCTGTTGATGCCGATCACATTGCCGCGCATGTCGAACATCGGGCCACCGCTGTTGCCCTGATTGATCGACGCATCGGTCTGGATGAACTTGTCATAGGTTCCGCCCGTGCCACGATGGACGGCCGAGATGATGCCCGCGGTGACGGTGCCCGACAGGGCGAAGGGGTTGCCGATGGCGATCACCCAATCGCCGACGCGCGCCTTCGTGCTGTCACCGAACTTGACGAACGGCAGCGCCTTCTTCGGCTCGATCTTCAACACTGCGATATCAGTGGCGGGGTCACGCCCGATCAGCTTTGCCGAATATTCCTCTCGGTTAGTGAGGGTCACCGTGATGGCATCGACCGACGCCCCTTCGGCGCCGGCGGACACGACATGGTTGTTGGTGACGATATAGCCGTCAGCCGAGATGATGAACCCTGAGCCAAGAGACTGCGCCTGCCGCGTCTGCGGCTTAGCACCAGGACCCTGGCCGAACAGGTCGCCGAAGGGCGTGCCCGCGAAAGGATTTTGAACCTGCACGCGCTGCTTGGTGGAAATATTGACCACCGCAGGCTGAAGCTTTTCCACCATGTCGGCCAAGCTGGCAGGCGCGCCGGCAGGTGCTGCGGCCTGCATGCCTTCATTTTGCGCGACCTGCGCGCCGACGTTCGGGCTGGATGTTACCGCGATGGCGGTGCCACCGAGAAGCAGGGCACCGGTAAGGGCATAAGCGTAACGCACTCGTGACGGTCCTCTCGTGATCTTGGCGAAGGAAGGGCGGGACTCGGAAGAGAGTCGGATGCGCCGCCCAGCCTTAACCCTCATTGAATGAAGCTGGTTCCGAAATGATCCCTGAACCTCTTCTGCATCTTACGGCTTATCGGTCCCTTCCCTGGAATTGCTTCAGGAATTCATTGTCACGCGACAGCACCATGGTGGTGGAACCTGTCCGATCGGGTGCGAACGTGAAGCGGTAGGCCTGCATCGCCCGATAGAAGTCGTAGAATTGCGCGTCCTTTCCGAAGCTTTCCGCATAAATCCGTGCCGCATTCGCATCGGCTTCCGCCCGGATGATCTGCGCCTGCTTCGCGCCTTGCGCCCTGATAGTCAGCGCTTCCTGTTCGCGCGCAGTGCGCATCCGGGTGAAGGCGCTTTCCAGCGGCGCGCCATCCGGCAAGTCGGCGCGCTTGATCCTGACGTCTACGATCTCGGCGCCATATTGCCGCGCCACCCGGTTAAGCCCGGCTTCGATATTGTCCATCACTTGGCCGCGCTCAGGCGAGAGCAGGGCGGCGAATGGGCGCTTGCCAAGCTCGTTGCGAAGGGCCGAACCCAGGATGGGCCGCAGGGCATCGGACACACGTTCCTCATTGCCTGCTGCGATGTACATGCGCAGCGGATCGACGATGCGGTAGCGCGCAAACGCATCGACCTGCAACCGAAGCTGATCGGTCGACAGCACCTGCTGCCTCTCCATCTCTACGGACAAGACGCGCTTGTCGATCCAGACGATCTGATCGATGAACGGCCAGCGCAGGATCACGCCTGCGCCGGTTTTGCCGAAATCCTCATTGGGACGGTAGCGATTGACGATCTTCTTCGGGTCTCCGAAGCGCACGATCACGCCTTGCTTGGTTTCCGGCACGATCGCGATCGTGCTGCCGAGAAGCAGCAGGAGGGCAATGACGGAAAGTGCAAGCGCAACCGGATGGCGGACGAGCGTCGGCATTATTGACCTCCTTCCGCAGCAGCCGCACCGGACGATGCAGCCGCTCCCTGCGCGCGCCGCTTCAACTCCGGCAGCGGCAGGAAGGGTGTGACATTGCCACTTTCGATGAGCGTCTTATCGACGTTGGACAGGACGCCCTCCATGGTTTCATAATACATGCGGCGGCGCGTCACGTCCGGCGACAGCTTATATTGTTCATAAACCTTGTCGAACGCAGCGGCTTCACCCTGAGCCTTGGCCGTCACCTGCTGCGCGGCCGCCCTTGCCTCGTTCAGATAAGTCTGGGCGGTCTGCTGAGCGGCCGAAACAGCCTTGAACGCATCGTTGACCGCAGTCGGCGGGTCGGCTTGCTTGATGGCAACGCCCTGCACCCGGATACCGGACCTGTACCCATCCAATATCTCCTGCATCCGCTGCTCGACCTGCTGTTCGATTTCCGTACGCCCCGCGCCCAGCGCATCGTCCAGGCTGACGCTGGCGACGACCGACCGCATGGCGCTTTCCGCGACTTCCCTGACAGTTGCGTCGGGATCGGACAGTTGGAACAGGTAAAGCTCAGGGCTGCGAATGTTCCAACGGACCGAATAGGCAAGGTCGATGATATTCTGGTCGCCGGTCAGCACCAGATTTTCGCTTTGCGCACTGGGTGAGCCGATGTCGATTGCGCGGATTTCCTCCACGTCGACGGTCGTCACATTTTCCAGCGGCGCAGGCAAAGTCAGGCTGATCCCAGGCGAGAGTGTGCGGCTATATTTGCCCAGCAACGTCACGACGCCGCGTTCCTGTGGCCCCACGCGGTGGAAGCAGGTGAGCACCAGCCACAGCAGGATGAGAATGCCGACCGCAGCGGGCCAAAGCGTTTTTCCGGCAGGGCGCGGCGGCAGGTTGCCGAAGCCACCACCGCCGCCACCTTGGCCGAAGCTTTCGCGGCTGCGGCGCAGCAGTTCCTCTATAGCGGAAGGTCCTTTGCCGCCGGGAGCGCGGCCCGGTTGCGTCCATGGATTGCGTGGGCCGCCGTCGCCCCCCTTGCCCGAACCGTCATTGCCCTCAGGGCCGTCGCTCTTGCCGCCCCAGGGGCCTTGGACCATGGCGCTGGCGATGCCTGGCATCCACCCGAAAAATCTCTTCATCCCGTCTCTATAGGAAGGGAGGGCCACGAAAAACAGTGCCCTTCGCAACGATTATTGCCTAGGAGGCGCTGTCATGACCGATCTTGAGAGTTTTGCCGCCCGCCTGAAGACACTGACCGATGGCCGCGCCAGCGCGCCCCGGATCAAGGATGGTGTCATGAGCCTGGCCTTGGATGTGGGCGGCCTTTCTCCCGAGCGGCGGGATGCCGTTGCTGCCGCGATCAAGGAAGGCGGCTTGCTGGTGCCGGGCGTGCAGGATGTGCGCATCGCCATGACGGCCGAAAGAAAAGCGCTCCGGATCATTGCCGTTGCTTCCGGCAAGGGAGGGGTGGGCAAGTCCACCCTTTCGGCAAATCTCGCCGTGGCGCTCAAGCGACTGGGCTTCGCGGTGGGATTGGTCGATGCCGACATTTATGGCCCGTCGCAAGCCAGGTTGATGGCGAGCGAAGATCAGAAGCCGCAGGCGCGGGACAAGCATCTTATCCCAGTGGAGAGCCCGTTCGGCATTCCAATGCTGTCGATGGCACATCTGGTCGAACCCGGCAAAGCACTGGCTTGGCGGGGGCCGATGGCGGGCAACGCCCTTTCGCAACTCATCGATGCCGATTGGGGCGACGTTGAGTTGCTGATCGTGGACATGCCCCCCGGGACCGGGGACGTTCAACTCTCCATGGTGCAAAAGCATAAGCCCGCCGGGGCTGTTATCGTGTCTACGCCGCAGGATTTGGCGCTCATCGACGCCACCCGTGCGGTCAGTCTTTTTGAGCAAACGAACGTGCCGCTGATCGGGCTTGTCGAGAATATGGCGGGCTATAGCTGTCCCCATTGCGGGGAAATCTCCGATCCGTTCGGCGCAGGTGGCGCGGAAGCTGCGGGCGCAGCCATGGGCATGGCCTTTTTGGGGCGCATCCCGCTGGCGATAGACATTCGACGCCGGTCGGATGCGGGTGATCCTCCTGCCGCGGGCGATGACGCTTCCGGCGAGGCATTCCACGCCGTGGCAAAGCAAGTCGCCGACTGGCTACGAAGGTGAGCAAGAGCCGTGGGAACGGTTCTGCGGGGTCCGGCGTCTTTCACCCCATGGCAAGGAAGGAAAAAGAGTCATGCCGCTGACGCAGCCGCAGGATATCGCCGATCTGCTTGATGAGACGCGTACGATTGCCTTGGTCGGCATCTCCGACCGGCCCGGGAGACCGAGCTATGGCGTGATGAAATTCCTGCAGGACCATGGCTATCGCGTATTGCCGGTCAATCCCCAGATCGCCGGGGAGCATGTGCATGGGGAGTTTGTCTGGGCGCGCCTGGCCGACATTGGCGTTCCGATTGATCTGGTCGATATTTTCCGGCGCAGTGAAGCCGCTGGCGAGGCCGTTGATGATGCGATCGCGGCGGGTGCCAAGGCGGTTTGGATGCAACTGGGCGTGATCAACCAAGAGGCGGCGGAGCGCGCGGAAGCTGCTGGATTGAAGGTCGTGATGGACCGCTGCCCGGCCATCGACATTCCGCGATTCAATATCCCACGGATTAGCGCGGATTAGCGCTTTCCAGCAGCACCAAGCCTCTTTATCACAATCATCATGACGCGCGCACTGCGGAGGCAGGCAAATCGTAACGGCATGGGAAGGGGGCTCGATCGGCGGACGCTGCTCGTCGGCGCCGGCGCGGCAGGAAGCCTGTTGCTGGCTTGGGGCGCATGGCCACGCACCTATCGCCCCAATCTGAACGCAGCTGCGGGCGAAACGGTCTTCAATGCCTTCCTCAAGATCGACAAGGCGGGCAGGATCCTTGTGATCGTGCCGCAAGCAGAGACCGGGCAGGGCGTGACGACCCTGCTGCCACAGATTTTAGCGGACGAACTGGGTGCCGACTGGCGAACCGTTGGCGTCCAAAGCGCGCCTGTCAGTCCGCTCTACGCCAATACGTTGCTGGCCAGAGAGTGGCTGGCTGATGATTGGTCGAGGCTGGCCGGTGGCGCGGGCGAGTGGGCGATCGGACAATATGCGACGCGGCGTGCCTTGATGTTGACCGGTGCTGGCACATCTGTCCCGATGTTCCATACAGCTTACCAAGAGGCAGGCGCCGCCGCCCGCGTGCTCCTGTGCAAAGCCGCTGCGGCACGCTGGGATGTGCCTTGGGAAAGCTGTGATATTCAAAATGGCATCATCACTGATGGGGGGCGGCGCACCCTAAAGATCGGTGAGGTCGCAGCCGAGGCGGCAGAATTGGACTTGCCGGACATTTTGCCCTTCCGGCAAGGTCAGGCTGACCGGCTGTTCGGACAGGATCTGCCGCGCCTCGACACGCCGTCGAAGATCGACGGCAGCCACAACTTTGCCGCCGACGTCCGATTGCCCGACATGCTTTTCGCTTCCATTCGCCAGGGACCGATAGGCGACGCCCTGCTTACGCGCGTGAACGAGCAGGCGGCAAAATCTGTCACCGGCTTTAGCAAGCTGGTGCGCACTGATCGTTGGGTCGCAGCCGTCGCGACAAACTGGTGGGCAGCCAACAAGGCGCTCGACCTGAGTGACCCAGTCTTCGAGCTATCGGGGTCTCCTGTGAGCAGCGCGGGCATCGATGCGGCTCTTGAACAGGCTTTCTCAGGCTCCTCGGGTCAACGGCTTTATTCGCGCGGTGATCTAAAGCCGCTGTTCGACAATGCGACCATCCTTGCCAGCGAGTTCAGCGTTGCGCCGGGCCTGCATCTGACGCTGGAACCCCCCTGCGCAACTGCTCGGGTCGGCGAGGGCGTCGCGGAGATATGGATGCCCGCCCAAGCTCCCGCGCTGGCGCGTACGGCGATAGCGGATGCCCTCGACATGCCGGAGGAGCAGGTGGTGCTTTACCCCCTCCACGCTGGCGGGTCGTTCGGCCGCAAGATGGATTTCGAGGTTGGCGTTCAGGCCGCCTTGATTGCCAGGGAAGTTGGACGCCCTGTCCAATTGCTCTGGTCCAGGCTGGAAGATGTAATCCAGGACCGTCCCGGCGCTCCGGCACATGCTAGGATGGCGGCAAAGCTCGGCCGCAATGGCGCGATCGAAGGATGGCTGGCGAAAGTGGCGGCGCCTTGCGCGATGACACAGACATGGAAGCGGATCGCGGACGGCAAATCCCCTCATGAAGCAAGCCGTGCCGCAGTTGATGCTTCAACGCGGCTCGCTGTGGCAGGCATGGAGCTGCCTTATGCCATGCCGAATTGGGCGGTAGATCATTTTCCCGCCGATGTCGGCCTGCCGCTAGGCTTCACCCGGGGCAATGCGCATCTTTACGGCGCCTTCTTCACCGAAAGCTTCATTGACGAACTTGCTCACTTGGCGGGGATGGAAGCGCTCTCCTTTCGTATCCAGATGCTGGGTGGCAATCCGAGACTGGCGCATTGCTTGACCACGGTCGGAGCCATGGGCGGATGGCAGGGGGGCATTGAAGGAAGCGGTCAGGGCCTAGCAGTGCAAGCGATCAATGGCGCCTATATCGCTGTCATGGTCGAAGCCGCCATCGATGGAAACAAGCTGAACGTCGGCCGGATCATCGCGGCGGTTGATGGCGGTGAACAGGTCAATCCCGACATCGCACGTCAACAGGTCGAAAGCGGCCTCCTGTTCGGCCTGGCAATGGCCATGGGTGCATCAGTGCCTTATGCAAAGGGAATGCCGACGCGTTCGGTTCTCTCCCGCATGGGGCTGCCCCGCTTGCAGGATATTGGCGAGATTACCGTGGAGATGATCCGTAGCACGGCACCTCCTGCTGGTCTTACCGATATTGGGGCGCCCCCGGTTGCTCCAGCTATCGCCAATGCCCTCTTCACCGTCACGGGTCAGCGTTTCCGTCAACTCCCCATCCTGTCACGGACATGACATCAAACATGGCAAATATCGGCGTTCTTCTGATCAATCTGGGCACGCCCGATGCACCGGATACTGCATCTGTGAGGCGCTATTTGGGTGAGTTTCTGTCTGACCAAAGGGTCGTGGAGATCCCAAAGCTATTGTGGCAACCCATATTGCGCGGACCAATCCTTCTTACCCGTCCAGCCAAATCCGCGAAGGCTTATCGGGAAGTCTGGCTCGATGAAGGCTCTCCGCTCGCGGTCTACACATGTGAGACCGCCGCAAGGCTGCAGGAACTCACGGGGCCTGAGATCAGGGTCGATTGGGCCATGCGCTATGGGAAGCCGTCCATCGCCGACCGGCTGAACGCGATGATTGCAGAGGGATGCAGCAGGATATTGCTGGCGCCGCTCTATCCGCAATATTGCGCGGCGACGACTGCAACAGCGCTCGATGCCTGTTATGCCGCCCTCGCGCGCCTGCGTGTCCAGCCTGCAATCCGCACCTTGCCGCCCTATTACGCTGACCCTTCCTATATTGAAGCGTTGCGCACCTCCACCGAGCGGCAGTTGGCTGCGCTGGATTTCAAGCCGGACATGCTGCTTGCCAGCTTCCACGGTATGCCTGAGCGTACGCGAACCCTGGGCGACCCCTATTATGACCAGTGCCGCGCCAGCGTTAAGCTTCTTCAGGATGCGCTCGGAAGAGAAGTGAGGCTGTCGTTCCAGTCGCGGTTCGGGCGTGCGAAATGGCTGGGACCAGCAACGGATGAAACCCTGCGAGAGCTACCGGCTCAGGCTGTTCGATCCGTCGCCGTTCTCACCCCCGGATTTTCGGCGGATTGCCTGGAAACGCTTGAAGAAATCGCGATGCGTGGCCGGGAAGATTTTCTGGCGGCCGGTGGCGAGGCATTCGCTCATTTGCCCTGTCTGAACGCCTCGCCGGAAGCTATGATCCTTTACCGGAATCTGATCGGCCGTGAACTGGCGGGGTGGGTTCAAGATGAGTTTCGTCCAATTCGAGAGGGGAACTGACATGGACAGGGTAGCTATCGTAACGGGCGGAACGCGGGGTATTGGAGAGGCGATCAGCCTGGCGCTCAAGGAATTGGGCTGCAAAGTTGCCGCCAACTACGCTGGAAACGACGAGAAGGCGCGCGCATTTACAGACAGGACAGGCATCGACGCTTTCCGCTGGGACGTCGGCGATCATCAGGCTTGTCTGGACGGTTGCGCTGCGGTTGCCGAAAAACTGGGACCGGTCGATATCGTGGTGAACAATGCGGGCATCACACGCGATGGCGTACTCGCGAAGATGAACTTCGACGATTGGAACGAGGTCATGCGTATCAACCTTGGCGGTTGCTTCAATATGGCCAAGGCTACCTTTGGCGGCATGCGAGAGAGGAACTGGGGCCGGATCGTCAATATCGGATCGATCAATGGTCAAGCCGGACAATATGGTCAGGTGAACTATGCCGCCGCCAAGTCCGGCATTCATGGCTTTACCAAGGCTCTTGCGCAGGAGGGGGCCAAGTTCGGCGTCACCGTAAATGCCATCGCGCCCGGCTATATCGACACCGACATGGTGGCTGCAGTGCCTGCCCAGGTCCTGGAGAAGATTGTCGCGAAGATCCCTGTCGGTCGCCTCGGTCAGGCTGAAGAGATCGCACGCGGTGTGGCATTTCTGTGCAGCGAAGAGGCAGGTTTTGTCACGGGCAGCACCATGTCCATCAACGGTGGCCAGCATATGTACTGATGGTCCAAGACGACGGGATCGAGGGGGAGCCGGGCTCAGCGGAAACGCCGTTCGCCCCTCCTGTAAAGCGCAGTGTGACGATCGCCGGACATCAGACCGCGATCAGCCTGGAGCCCATATTCTGGCGAGCACTTCGTGCGCGCGCTGCCCGCGAGGGGCTGCCGCTTAACGCGCTGATTGCGCAGATCGACATAGCAAGGCTGGCAGTTTCCGACCCTCCCAATTTGGCGAGTGCTATCAGATGCTGGCTCTTTGCAGCGCTGAAGAATAATAATTATTCGCAATAGCGTTGACTCTGCGAACAGTTCGCAATAGCTGCCTCCTCAGCAATTAACGAAGAAGGGGGTTTCTGTTCGATGTCCAGCAGTTCCAAGTCGATCCCGTCATTTTTGGCACTTGGTTGCGTGAGCGCGATCGCCTTTGCGTCTACCGCGCATGCGCAGGATGGTGCCCCGGGCCCGAAGCTAGGTGGGATGACGGTAACGGACACAGCCATCGACGCGTCGGAGGTCAAGGTAGAACGAGCGGAGTCCCCCAAATATGTTCGCCCCTTGCTGGACACGCCGCAGACGATCACGGTGATCGGCAATCAAACGATTAAGGAACAGAATCTCCTTACCCTTCGCGACGTACTCTCGACCATTCCGGGCATTACCTTCGGCGCTGGCGAAGGGGGCGGCGGATATGGCGACAGCATCAACCTTCGCGGTCAAAGCGCGAACACCGACATCAGTATCGACGGTGTCCGCGACAGCGCGCAATATAGCCGCACCGACCCGTTCAACATTGAGCAAATCGAAGTGACGAACGGTGCAAACTCTGTCTTTGGCGGCTCTGGCGCGATTGGCGGGAACATCAACATCGTGACCAAGCGTCCGACCGGGCGTGATGAGACGCTGGTTCAGGCTGGTATCGGCACATCCGACTATTATCGCGCCACGATCGACAGCAATGTTCGCGTCTCCGATCGTATCGCGGTTCGCCTCAACGCCATGTATCATGAGAATGATGTGCCGGCGCGGCAAATTGACCGCTACAAGCGGTGGGGCATTGCACCGTCAATCAAACTCGGCGTGGACGGCCCGACTTCGCTAACGCTGCTCTACACGCACCAGCAAGACAAGAACACGCCGCTCTATGGCGTGCCCTATTACAACAATGGCCTCTATGACGGACCCCTGCCGGGTGTCGCCTATGGTGGCTATTATGGCTATAGGAACCTGGACCGCCAAAACCAGAAGGTCGACCATGTCACCGCGATCTTCGATCATCAGTTCAGCGACCTGCTCTCCATTCGGAACCTATCACGCTGGCAGCGCGTCGAGCAGAATTTGACGGTCGCCCCTCCCCAGGGCACCTTCTGTCTGGCCTCAACGGGACTGACGCCCACCGGCGGCGCTTGCACTGTTGATTTGGATACCCGCACAGGTTCTGGGCAAGTCTTCAACATCACGATTCCGGCGGGCTATTATGCGCCTAGTGGCCCACGCGGCAACTTTCGCAATTCTGTCAATCAATCGCTGTACAATCAACTCGATTTGACCTTCAACATTCCCGGTGGTCACACGCTGGTCATCGGGACTTCCGCTCAGCAGGAGGATTATAATCTGGTGTCGGGCAACGCGCTGCGCACCCCAACTGGCGTTAGCCCCTACGCCTTCGATCCGTCTGCGCCACTGGCGACTGCCCACTTGCCCTACATCAACATCGCAAATCCAAACGAAGTGATACCGGGACCGGCACTCGCCGGGGCGACCTATGGTAGCAATGTCTTCACCGGCCCGGTGAACTACACGCAGACCGGCTACCAGAATGGGGACACCTTCAACATAGCGGCATATGGCTTTGCCGCCGTCAAGATTTTCGATCAGCTCGAAATTAACGGTGGTGTCCGCTACGAACACAACCGCGCCCGCTTTCGCTCGGATACGGTTACGCCCTCAGGTGTACCTATTCCGGCCGGGCAGGCTACGCGCTACCTCACTGGCGCTCGTCAGAACGCGACAGACAACCTCTTTTCTTATCGCGTAGGCATTGTCTTCAAGCCCGTAGAAAATGCGAGCCTTTATGTCGCTTATGCCAATTCGAAAAATCCCACGTCGACTAGCGTCCGTTCTGGCTGCGGCCTTCTGATTACCGGGACTGGCGGCGCAAACGACCCGTGTGATGCGAAGCCGGAACAGGCTGTCAATTACGAGATCGGCGGCAAGATTGACCTTTTCGATGCGCAATTACAGTTGACCGCTGCAATTTTCCGCAACGAGCGCACCAATTTCCGGGTTGCCAGCAACGATCCGTTCATCGGCACGCTACCGGTCAATGACGGCCGCAATCGGGTAAATGGCATCACGTTAGGCGCGACCGGAAACATCACTGACGCTTGGACAATCTTCGCCAACTACACCTATCTGGACAGCGAGGTAATTCAGAGCATTTCAGATTACCAGAAGAACTTGGGTGTGCTTGATCCGCAAGCTGGCAATCCTATGACCAACACGCCGAAACATTCGGGCAGCCTGTTCACAACCTACACACTGCCTTTCGGTCTTCAGCTTGGTTATGGCCTCACCTATCAGGGGAGCTTCTATCTGAACAATGCCCGGACCACGCCGACAACCGTGCTCTACAAGTCGGACGATTACCTGGTTCATCGTGCGATGCTGTCCTACCCCATCACTGAGAAGTTCAGTGCACAACTTAACGTACAGAACTTCACCAATGAGAAATATTTCACCAGCATCCGCAACAATGGCTGGGCCAACCCGGGTGAGGGGCGGTCTTGGGTCTTGACGCTCGGCTACAAGCTATAACCCTGCGAAAATCCCCCGGCGCTTGTCCCTTGCCGGGGGAAAGGGCGGGTGGCGATGCACTCCTCTCCTCGGGTCGCCACCCGCCTGACCTTAAGAAAAGAGAGGGGTGCGATTGATTCGCATTAGAACCCGCGCTATGTGCTTCGTCCGCAGGCAGTAGCCATAAAAGGGGAATGGGCATGCTTGGTGCGGCCGAACGGTTCATTGCAGATGATATCGCACCCGCTACTTTCCCGTCGGATGCTCCCCATCTTCTCCCACGTACCAGGCTAGATGAGGTTACGGCGACTGCGGGACCTCGCTATGGCGAGCGGCGGTCGATCAATCTTCCTGCTGTTTTGCTCATCATTCTTGTGCATGGCATTCTGATTTTCGTCCTGATGCAGGCGCGGCAACATGCTCAGCGCGTGCGGGAGACCCGCCTTTCCGTCGTTAACCTGATGCCGCCTCCGCCCCCGCCCGCCGATGACACTCCACCACCACCACCTTCAGCACCGCAAGTGGTAGCGCCGCCCCCTCTGGTGCACGTCCCGACGCCGCCGGTGCCGATCGCCACGACACCTGAGCCGACACCCGTCCGGGCTCCCGTGGCCCCTGTTATCGGCCCCGCTACGGCTACCGTCGTCTCCTCTGCTCCGGCTGCGCCCAGCACCGTGCAAGGTGGGGATCTCGCGACGCAGATGGTGTCTGGCAAGCCACCTCGCTATCCGATCGAGAGCCGCCGCAAGCGCGAGCAGGGGACGGTGTTGTTGGCCTTGACCTTGGGGATCGATGGCGCGGTCGAGAGCCTGACCATAGCCCAGAGCAGCGGCTTTTCACGCCTGGATGCGGCTGCGCGTGACGCAGTTCGGACATGGCGCTGGAAACCGACAATCCGCGATGGGCAGCCCGTCAAAGTGAAGGGGGTGGTGGAAATTCCCTTCGTCCTGCGCACTGAAGGCGCCTGACCCCAGAGCTGTTCAACAGAGTTTTCGATATGCTCACCGTCATTCCCGACCTGCTCGATGCTGCACATGTGGAGCGCATCCGCGTGCTTATGGTGGGGGGGCAGTGGGTCGACGGCAATGTGACGTCCGGCCATCAATCGGCGCTCGCCAAGCGCAACATGCAATTGCCCGAAGACGCGCCTGAAGCTCAGCAGGCGGGGCAGATCGTCTTGGAGGCATTGGGGCGTTCGCCGCTTTTTATCGCTGCTGCATTGCCACTCAAGATATTCCCCCCGCTGTTCAACAGCTATGAAGGCGGGCAGGCATTTGGCGTTCATGTGGATAACGCCGTGCGGGTGCAGGCGGTCACCGGCTTCAGGGTCAGGTCGGACCTATCGATTACGGTCTTCCTGGAAGACCCGCAGAGCTATGATGGCGGCGAATTGACTATCGAGACGAATTTCGGCGTGCAGCAGGTGAAGCTCCCCGCAGGGCATGCGGTTTTGTACCCTTCGTCGTCGCTTCATCGCGTGGAGCCGGTTACGCGCGGGCGGCGAACCGCCAGCTTCTTCTGGATCCAGTCGATGGTCCGGGACGACGCTGCGCGTCAGATGATGTTTGACTTGGACAGCAGCATACAGGCTCTGGCCGTCGATCTTGGCCATGACAATGCACAGGTGATCCGGTTGACTGGCGTCTATCACAATCTGCTGCGGCGATGGGCAGACGCATGAAGCGGCTCGGCTAATCAAGCATCGAAGCCAGGGCAGGCGTCATATACTCCATGGCGCCATCGCCCGCGCGGAGAATGAGGCGGGCGGCGACATCATGACGCGTCGCCAATGCCATGCCACGCTCATGCCCCAAAATGGTGATCGCAGTTGCCCAAGCGTCAGCCAGCATAGCGCTTTCGTGCAAGACCGTGACAGACGCGACATTATTGCCGATCGGCCTACCAGTTGACGGGTCGATACTGTGGGCCAAATGCGTCCCGTTCTCTGTGCGGAAACGAACATAGTCGCCTGACGTAGCTACAGAAAGGCCGCACAAGGCGATGCGCAGGATGGGCACTGAGAGACGCGGCGGCACCTCGACATCGACCCACCAGGGCTGGTGATCGGGCTTAAATCCTTCGCCGCGCAGTTCCCCCCCGATTTCGACCAGAAAATGCCGGGCGCCTAGATCGCGGAGGGCTTCTGACGCCGCGTCAACTGCAAAACCCTTGGCTATTCCAGAGAAGTCCAGCTTCACGTCAGCGAGGCGGCGAGCGCTCTGATCGGCGATCTCGATCATGGTCCATGGTGCGAGATGAGCAGGCACTATCTCAGGGCCTGTGATGCCTGTGGGGCCGAAACCCCACCGTTCAACCATCTGTCCGAGGGCCGGGTCGAACGCACCGCCGGACAATCGCGCCATGGCCAATCCGGCCGTGAGAACCGTCATCATGTCTGACGGCAGCGTCGTCCAAGCCCCGATCGGCAATGCGTTGAAGCGGCTGATGTCGGAATCTGCTTCCCAGTTGCTCATCTGCGCTATGATGCGCGCGAGTACATCTTCGATTGCGTCTCCGCAGCCCGGCGGAGCATCGACAATCCGGGCCGACCAGCTTGTGCCCATGGTCGGCCCGGAAAGCTCTGTAATGTACCCCGTTCCATCCCGCTGAGCCGAACGAGGCGGAGGAGGCGGAATGTCAGGGATGGCGACGCGAATGCCGGTCAGGGGGCCAGCACTTCCAAGGTGGTGACATAGGAGGCGCGGCGCGGTGCCGGAGTGGCGGGCGATGCCGCCTGTGCGCCTTCGCCACCTTCGCGATTTCCGCCTACTGAGGCATTCAACCAGTACATGCCAGGCTGTGGCCAGTTGATCGAAACTTTTCCGTCCTTGCCGGTGACCAGATCCTGCTGGCCCAACGTGTCACGGTAACGGATGCCGCCGGGGATCACTGTTACCTTAAGGTCTGCAGCGGGCTTCCCGTCGACGAGGAACTGGAAGGTCGCCGCCTCGCCTGCGACCAAATCGTTCGGATGGGTGACGGGCACCAATTCTATGCCAACGCCGGTCGGCTTGAATATCGTAGTGGTAGGCGCTCCCAGCGTGAGGAAAATCTCGTTGCGGTTGGAAGCCTCGACTGTCTGGACATTGGTGGCTCCCGCCGGGATGGCCGCCGACAGCTTGTCCTTGGTTGTGCCGCGGGGCAGGCGCTTCACCTCACCGTTCAAGGTGTAGCTGCCCATGATGCCCGTCGAGACGCTGGCGACGCGATACGTGCCGGGCTGCGTCAGGTGAACATCGAAGGTGGAGCGATATTTGCCAGTCGCGGCGTTTTCGATCTTGCCAGCCGATCCATCGGGCTGCGTCACTGCGACGGCATCGGTGCGCATCGGCATATGTTCGAAGTAAAAGAGGTCGTTCGATACCGCAGCGTCGACAGTGACCCAGCTGTCCGTGCCGGACAAGGTGGTCGAGGACGGCAACATCCACTGGCGGTGCGCGTGGGCGCTTGTGGCCATCAACGCAGTGAGGGTCGCTGCGATCAGATATTTGGCTTTCATCGGAATCCCCTTATTTGCTGACGCTGAGGCTGACCTGCCCCAATTCGTTATTGCCCTTTGCGCGGACCACAGTGCCGGGCTTTGCCGGCCAGCTGAATGGCAAGCGGAGCAGTTCGCGGCCGCCGACTTCGCGGGCGGCCTCTACGACGAGCGTGTAGTTGCCGGGTGTGAGTTGGCCGAGCGGGCCTTTCCCCGCGGTGAAGGCGACCTTTTGGTCACCCGGAGCGCGTGTGGCGCCGGTGATGCCGTCGGCGGGAACTTTGAGCGACCGTCCGGAGACGCGCCACCATTGGCGGATGTCGCGGAGCCATTTGGTGCCTTCGCCCTTCGCCTTGTCGACGTCATACCAGACCGACAGGGTGCGCGGGGTGGCGCCTTCCTTTTCCAGCCAGATGGCGACGTAGGGGCGGTGATATTCGGCGACAGAGAGGCGCGGGATGGCGACGTTGACATTCAGCGTCTGGGCGGTGGCGGGGATGGCGGCTGCGCCGAAGGCGGCGCTGCTGCCGAGAATGAGTTTGTAGCGGCTTTGCATTGGCTGCTGGTCCCCTGAATTAATGAAGGAAGAGAAGAATTAAAAGCGTTGGGATAATGAGGCCTGCTCCTACCAGAGGCCAGGTGCTCGGGCGCTTGGCAGCGTGGAGCTGGAGGAGGAGAAGGCCGGTCATTGCGAAGACGAAACAAGCGACGGCGAAGATGTCGATGAACCATTTCCAGGCAGTGCCGGTGTTGCGGCCCTTGTGGAGGTCATTGAGATAGCTGATCCAGCCGCGGCTGGTGCTTTCGCTGGTCACAGCGCCGCTTTGCCGGTCGATCGAGACCCAGCCGTCGCCGCCGGGGCGGGGGAGGGCGAGGTAGATCTCGTCGGCGGACCATTCCGCATCGCCCGCAGCGCGAGCGCCGATTTCCTTTTCGACCCAGGCGGCGACAGGCGCGGGGAGGGCCTTTTTGCTGTCGGCCTGATCGTCGGGAGCCACCTGCTTCAGGAGCGGGGCGGGCAGGGTCGCGGACTTTTCCACGGTCTGCGGCGATCCTTCGACGTCGGCGGCGTGGTTGAGGGTGATGCCGGTGAAGGCGAAGAGCAGGAGGCCGATGAGGCTGATCGCGGAACTGATCCAATGCCAGCTGTGCAGCTGCTTCAGCCAGAAGGTCTTCTTCTTTTTCTTCTGCTGCTGAAGATGAACGGGGGCATGCATGGGATGGATCGGTCCTGATGATGAGGTGGACCGGATAACGCGAACGACTCGCAATTGCAAACGGGGAGAGAGGGTAAATTGTATTAAAGTGTATGGATTGGCGCGTGTTTTGTGTGCGTTTGCTGGAAAGCGCATTGAGGCACGAGATCCCAGCTTTCGCTGGGATGACGAGGTAAGGCGGGAGAGAGGGCGAAGATGGTGAACGAGGTTTAGCGGCCCAGCAGCCCCCGTGCCTGGCCCGCTATTTCGGCGAGCATGGCGACGTTGGGGGCGGCTGCGGCCTTGGCGCGTTGGACGAGGGCGCGGAATTGGGTGATGCGGGGCTGTTTTTCGGCGAGCCATGCATCGACATGGGCGATGATGTCCTTGCCGTTCTTCTTGCCGCCCTGTTCGAGGAAGTCGAGCCGGACCTGCTGCATGTCGCGGGCGACGCCGGAAATGAGCAGCCTTTCCCACGGGTCGCTGGGCGACATGCGGGCGGCGGTCGATTGGACCCAGTCGATGCCGACCGCTTCGCCCAAATGGGTGAAGGCGCGGGTGAGCGCGACTTCGTCGACCTTCAACTGCCCGGCAAGGGCGGCGATGCCGACCGCGCCATCGAGCTTGAAGAGACCGGCGGTGCGGCGCACGAGATCCTCCGGCGCGCCGAGGGTGGCCAAGCGATCGACAACGGCGTTGGTGCGGCGCAAGGCTTCGCTGGTGAGGAGGCCGTCAACCTCCCGCGCGAGCTTTTCGACGCCCTTGGCAAGCAACGCGTGACCTGCGCCGGGCAGTGTTCCTGCGGGCAGGCTGCGCAATATGTCGGCGATCTGGGTGCGCACGCCGATGGCGACGTCGGCGAACAGCGCGAGGCGGGCGCTCTCCGACATGGCTGTAGCGTCGATGTCGGCCCAGAGGGTGCCGATGTCATAGAGCCGCTCTGCCATCAGGAAGGCGCTGGCGAGGTCGGCCAGCGAGCAGCCTTCCTCTTCGGCCAGTTCAAAAGGGTGGATGAGGCCGAGCCGGTTGACGATGCGGTTCGCGACCTTTGTCGCGACAATCTCCCTGGCGAGCGTATGCGCCGCGATCGCATCCCCTTCCTTCTTCTGCATGGCAGGGGGGAAGGCGGCGGCAAGTTCGGGCCCCATGCTGGGATCAAGGGCGAGTTGTCCCTGTTCGATCGAATCCTGAAGCGCGAGCTTGGCGGTGGACAGGAGCACGGCGAGTTCGGGGCGGGTAAGGCCAAGGCCGTCCTGTCCACGCCGGAGCAGCACATCGTTCGCGGCGAGCCCTTCGACCTGCCGGTCGAGGCGGCCGCTTTCCTCGAATGTTTCGATCAGCCGGACATAGCTGGCAAGGTCGGCCGCGCCCCCGCTTTCGGCGATGGAAAGGCCAAGCACCTGGAGCCGGTTATCTTCCAGCACGATGTCGGCCACGGCGTCGGTCATGCTTTCTAGCAGCTTGTTGCGCGCGTCGAACGTCAGGCGGCCTTCGGCCATCTCCTTGTTCAGCGCGATCTTGATGTTCACTTCATTGTCCGAGCAATCGACGCCCGCCGAATTGTCGATGAAGTCTGTGTTGATGCGCCCGGCACGCAGCGAGAAGGCGATGCGGGCCGCCTGGGTGACGCCGAGATTGGCCCCTTCACCGACGACCTTGACGCGCAATTCCTCTGCATTGACGCGCAGGCGATCATTGGCAGGATCGCCGACTTCGCCATGGCTCTGCGCCGCCGCCTTCACATAGGTGCCGATGCCGCCAAACCATAGAAGGTCCGCAGGGCTTTTGAGGATCGCGCCAATGAGGGCGGTTGGCTCCATCTCCATATCCGTGACGCCGAGGATCGCCTGAACCTGAGGCGTCAGAGTGATGCTTTTCAGGGTGCGCGGGAAGACGCCGCCGCCCTTTGAGATCAGCGACTTGTCATAATCGTCCCAACTCGACCGGGGCAGCTGGAACAGGCGGTTGCGTTCCTCCCAGCTTTTCGCCGGGTCGGGATCAGGATCGAGGAAGATGTGGCGATGGTCGAAAGCGGCGAGCAGCCGGATCGACTTCGACAGCAGCATGCCGTTGCCGAACACGTCACCCGACATGTCGCCACAGCCGACGACGGTGACGGGCTCGCTTTGCACATCGATGCCCATTTCGGCAAAGTGCCGCCGGACGCTGATCCAGGCGCCGCGCGCGGTGATGCCCATGGCCTTGTGATCATAGCCGTGCGATCCGCCGCTGGCGAAAGCATCGCCCAGCCAGAAATCATGGTCGAGCGCGATGGCGTTGGCGACGTCGCTGAAGGTCGCCGTGCCCTTGTCCGCCGCGACGACGAAATAGGGATCGTCGCCGTCATGGATGACGACCCGGGCAGGATGGCGGACCTTGCCCTTCACAATATTGTCGGTGACGGACAGCAGCGCGCGGATGAAGATGCGGTAGCTTTCGGTGCCTTCCGCCATCCAGGCGTCGCGATCGACTTGCGGATTGGGAAGCTGCTTGGGATAGAAGCCGCCCTTTGCGCCGGTGGGCACGATGACGGCATTCTTCACCCGCTGCGCCTTCATGAGACCAAGAATTTCCGTACGGAAATCGTCGCGTCGGTCAGACCAGCGCAGGCCGCCACGGGCGATCGGCCCCGCGCGCAGGTGAATGCCCTCGACGCGGGGGGAGTAGACCCAGATTTCGCGCCAGGGAAGGGGAGCGGGAAGGCCAGGCACTTGCGCACAGTCGAGCTTGAAGGCGAGCGCTTCGGCGGCGGCTTCGCTGAAGAAATTGGTGCGCAGCGTCGCGGTGATGACGGCGCGCAGCAGGCGCAGTACCCGGTCCTCGTCGATGGCGCTGACCTTTTCAAGGCCAGCGGTGATCGCCGCCTGCGCCTGTTCGGCGCGGGCGGGGCCATCCTTCATGGCTGGATCATGCAGGGCCTCGAACAGGGTGACGAGTTGGCGGGCGATGTCCTGTTCCCGCCGCAGCGTTTCGGCAAAGGTCGCCATGCCATAGGCCATGCCGGTCTGACGGAGGTAGCGGAACAGCGCGCGGAAGAGCACGACGGCGTGAGGTGCGAGGCCAGCCGTTACGATCAGCTCATTGAAGCGGTCATTTTCAGCCCGGCCCTCCAGCACCTGGGCGATGGCTTCCGTGACGACCGAGGCGCGGGCGACGACGGCGTCGCCGCTGCCGCCCGAGGGGAGTTCCAGCACGAAGCGCTGCACATGGCCCTGCGCGCCGCCATCGACCGCCGTCGTCATTTCGTCGATCACGCGGAAGCCGAAATTCTCGAAAGCGGGGACGACTTCGGACAGCGCGATGACGTCGTGGCTGTAAAGCTTCAGGCGCAGCTGCTCGGGCGTGTCTTCGCCATTGCGGTAGATGCGGATCGACTTGTCACCGGGGCCGCCGAGGCCGTGCAGCAGGCGGATGTCGATTGCCGCTTCGGAAGGGCCAGCGCCATTGCGGTACGCCATGGGGAAGCCGGGCGCATAGCGTTGGGCGAGCGCAGCGGCGCGGCCCGGCTCCTCGGTATCGGCGAGAGCTTCCTCGACGGCGGGGACCCAGCCGCGCACCATCTGCTTCAATTGCCGGTCGAGCGGCGCTTCGTCGGGCACCACGCCGCCATCGCGCAGGTCGAGCGTGATGCGTAAGAGCGCGAGTCCGCTTTCTTCAAGCGCGATCGACCAGCTGAGCACCGGCGCGTGGGCGGCCTGCGAAAGCATGTCCTGCACCGCGAGGCGGCGAGCCGTGCTCAGTTCGTCGCGTGGCAGCCAGGCGAAGGCATAGAGATGCCGGGCAAGCGCGCTGGTGCCGAGCGCCAGTTTCGGACGCGGCCGATCGGTCAGCGACATGAACGTGAGCGCCAGCCGTTCGAGCGTTTCATGATCGAAGCCGATCAATATGTCGTGCGGCAGGGCGGTGAGCGCGTGGACCAGCACCTTGCCCGCATGGCCGCCCGGATCGAAGCCGAACTTGTCCATCAGCGCCGACAGGGCGGAGCGGAGCAGCGGCACCTTGTCGGGGCTGGCGGACAGCGCCGCGCTGGTCCACATGCCGGCATGGATGGACAGGGCGACGACCTGTTTCCCTTCGCGCACCGGCACGATGATGAGGTCGAGCAGAACGGCGCGGTGAACGCGGGACAAGATGTTCGATTTGATGATGAGCGGATTGCGGCGGCCTTCCTCGAACCAGGTGAAGGCTGCTTCAAGCGAGGCGGGCGACAGCAGCGGCGCGTCGCCGAGCGAACATATGCCAAGCCGATCGTCCGCCCCGCCGTCGCGGTGGCGGCGCTCATGCCCGGTCTGGGTGAAATGGCGGGCGAGGAACCAGCGGAGCAGCGCCGCGCCTTCGCCATCGGGGATCGCGTCTGCATCCCGACTCATCGCTTCGCGCATCCGCGGCCAGTCGGCGACGGCGATACGGACATCGGCCAGCGTGTCGCGCAGCGCCTTATCCAGCGCGCGGCGGCCCTTCGCATCGGCGCGGTCCGCTTCGATATAGATCATGGATTCGCGACGGGCGCCGGGGGCTTCGTCGTCCAGGATGGCGCCGAGCCTGCCGCCGTCCGCGCGATCGACCGACAGGACCGGGTGCAGCAGGCGGTAGATGGTGATGTCATGGGCGGCGAGCGCGTTGGCGATCGAATCCACCAGGAACGGCATGTCGTCATTGACGATGGCGATGCGCATGAAGCGCCCGGTCGCTCCTT
Source organism: Sphingobium agri (assembly GCF_023051225.1). Lineage (NCBI taxonomy): Bacteria > Pseudomonadati > Pseudomonadota > Alphaproteobacteria > Sphingomonadales > Sphingobiaceae > Sphingobium > Sphingobium agri. The sequence goes on from NZ_JALKHS010000006.1 coordinate 172,015, forward strand.
CGCCGAGCGTTTCGATGGCGATGGCGAGCTGGCCGGGCCTGCGGACGTCAGCGGCGCGGGCGAGGAAAGTGGCGGCGGCGGTCGCCGCGTCATGACCGAAATCGTCGCTCTCGCCGGGGAGCGCGCCCCGTTCCAGCGCGGCCTCAAGCGCCTTGCGGATCGATGCGTCTACCTGGCCGGACTTCGGCTCGGACAATGCCGTCATGCGTAACCCTCTTCCCGCTGCGGCTGTTGCCGCTTTGCCTGAACGGAGAAGGCGCTGGAATGGTGCCGCGCGACTCTCCGGCTGGCCCAGGTTATGCGCCAGGGTTTGGAGCGGCTCAACCGGAATGGTAAGAAAATTACATTTGGCCGAAATAAAATGATCAGGTCTTTATGCGGCCGCGGCGACGATTACCCGCTGGCCAAGATCCAATCCGTCGGGAAGGGCGCCGACAATTGCGAGGCTGCCATCCGCTTCCCGCCGGGCGACGACGACGGCAAGGCCGTCTTCATCAGTTGGGATCGCGATGGGATCGAGGGGCGCAGCCGCCTTCATCGCGGCGCGGGCGGTCTGGCGCGGGTCCTTCGCGGCGGGCAGGGCGGCGCGGCGCTGGGCGCGTTCGTCGCGGATCAGGGCTTTTAGGCCGCCGGGATATGCGCCGAGATAGTCGCCAAGCGCGCCGATGCCTAGCCCCGCGCTCTTCGCATGCTCAAGCGCGGTCGCATATTCGGTGATGCGCGTCTTGTCATAGGTGGAGCCGAAGACCAGCTTCACCACGGCGGTAAGCGGGCTGCGGGCCTGGGCCTTGATACCGGCGTCGGCCAGCATCTCCGCATAATCCTCCGGCGACGCCTCGCTCATCAGCGCGAAATCATAGGCAAGGCCGATGGCGCGGTAGAGGGCGCTGTGGGTGCGGGCTTCGCTGGTGCGGGCCTGCTCCGCCCCATCGCGGGCGAGGGCGAGCCAGTCGGCAAGCGGCGCGTCCTCGGCCGGGCTTTCCATGCCGGACAGGTCGAGCGTGTCTTCATCCTCGCCCGCCGCAGGACCGTCGGCCCAGATCGGCGCGACCGCATGCGGCGCGGCGCTGCTGCGCAAGGCGGCGTCCACTTCGCGGCCCAACTCGTCGGCGAAGGCCTGGCTCGCCAGCTCCTTCCAGCTGATGACGCCGAAGACGAAATCAATCGTCTCGCCATCCGAAGAGAAGGGCATGAGGATGCCGCGATAGAGTATCTCGGCGCCCCGCTGGTTGACGAACCCTGCCTCGAACCCGATCGGCGCGGCGTTGGCGATGATCTGCAGATAATGATCCGTCAGGCGTGACAGCAGCGAGCGCGACGGGACATCGTTGATGAACTGGATCGACCCGGTGACCTCGCACTCCCGGCGGAGCGCGGTGCCGAGATAGACGACGGCGGGATTGTCGAGCCCGGTGCTGAAATCGAGAAGCACGCTGTTCGGGCCAAAATCCTCCAGCTGATCGGGTGACAAATCCTCGATCGAAGGAAGCGCGCGGTCCCCAAGCAGGGACGCCCAATAATTATAGGCACGCACCTGCATGCGCCGCTCATCGGAGCCGACCTCGCTCGGCGGTTCGATCGCGCCATTGTCGGCATAGTCGAAATCATCCTGATCGCTGGAGATTTCCTGCCCCCGCAGAGTGTCCATCCGGCTGGTCCTAACCCAGAAGAAAAGCTTTCCTGAGACTCGACACTGCCATGGGATGGTAAACATGCCGTGAAGAAGGCGGCGGCCGATGAGGGAGCGGCGAAGGAGCATGCCTGCAAAGATGATGCGCAAAGATGCAATGCCCGCTTGTCCTGCGCACCAACCGCTGTTATCTGGCCCACCCAACGCCGCTTTAGCTCAGTTGGTAGAGCACATCATTCGTAATGATGGGGTCACGTGTTCGAGTCACGTAAGCGGCACCAGAGCCTCTTCTCAAAACGTCCAAAAACGTTGATTTTCTGCGGGTTCCGAGAGATTCTGTTCTTCTCGGTGGTCTCGCTTTGTTCCAAGAAATGTCCCCAGATCTCATGAAAATGGGGGCATTTTTGGGGGCAGAGTGATGGGAAGAAGAGGAATGCCCCCAAATGGCCCTGAAAGCCGCAGAAATCCGCGCCTTTCCAGCACTTGATAGCGCCTATCGAAAGACAGATGCAAAAGGCCTCTATCTAGAGATTCGCCCGAACGGCGCGAAGCGCTGGTTCTTCAAATATCGAGTGCTGGGAAGTGAGAAACGCCTGACCCTCGGAGACTGGCCAGAGGTCAGCTTGGCTGAAGCACGCGATCTGCGTGACCAGGCCAGGCGAGAGGTTAAGGAGGGTGGAGATCCGCTCCACGACCGAAAGAAAAAGAAAATCATGGCGCGACTGAGCGCGGACAATAGCTTCCAGTCCGTTGCAGAGGATTTTATCGCCGTGAAATTCGTTGGCAACCAAAGAGCGGCGGCGACCATCGAGAAGGCGCGCTGGTATCTCTCGCAGCTTACAAAGCCGATCGGTGGCCGACCTGTCGCCGAGATAGAGCCATCCGAACTGCTCTCGGTGTTGAAGAAGCTGGAAAGGGCAGGGAAGAGGGAAACGGCGGTAAGGACGCGCGCCTTCGCCAGCCGCGTTTTTCGACACGGCGTGGCCATGGCGCTATGTAAGTCGGACCCTGCAGCGTTGCTTGGTGACGCATTGATGTCGCCGATCGTCAAGCATCATGCTGCTATTCTCGATCCTGTACAATTGGGAGAACTGCTCAAGGCCATCGACGAATATGCAAGAGGGCAGCATTGGGAGGAGCGCGTAAAGATGGCCCAATGGTGGAGCGATTATCTTGATGGTCTGAAGGTTCAAGCATTGGTGGGGCCCGTACACCAACTTAAAAGTGTCGCATGATCTTATCGAGTAGAGAACTGTAAGAAGACCCTTCTTCGTAGCTTAGTGGCCAAGTTGCATTCCCCAGTAGCGGACATATCATTGCCGCGCTTGGACCGGTCATCATGTCCGCTTTGTTTGGACAGTCCGGAACGGCTTCTCTCAGAGGCGCCGATTGGAGTAGCGGACGTTCCAGACGGCGAACGGACCTGTCAGCTTCGCGCCTAAATCGGTCATTAGTTAGTCACAGTCGATTTTCCGAAAGTGGGGATCGACGCGATATGGTTGCAACGTCTGCAGTTGCAGACTGTTGGGAACGTCAGCATGCGTGTCGACGAAACTTTAGGGCTCCCTTAGCCCGAGCCTAGGTGACATTTCTTGTATTTCTTTCCGCTGCCGCAATAGCATGGGTCATTGCGCCCGAGCTTGGCCGGTCGCTCTAACGATAGGTTGATCCCCAATCGTTCTCCCTGACGCTCAAATTCTTCATCTCGCGCCCAAGGGAACTCTACCTTCTTCCCGGTTCGTATGCGCCCGTCGTTTGGAGATAGGCTCAGTCCATACCAAGCGGATGACCGTGTCCTGTATTTTCGGAGCCACATATGCCCCTCTAGCCGTTGCTCCGCCTCCACGTGCGGTAGATGATTGCTGTGCAATGTTAAGCCGGTTTCCCAGATCTGTTTTGGTTTTAGTGCCCGCTTTGCACCCACGGTTCTTCCGGCATTCCAAACAGGGCGCTTGCTGGCGGTGGTTTCGGTTTCAGGCATCTCCATGGTCGTTCTCCTATGGCCACATCGGCCATCTGCAGAACGCTCGCTGGCGAGGAGGCGGACGAATGGTTTCGGGGCTTACCGACCAAAGCACGAACCCGCTCCGCGGGAGGGTCGCGTGGGGTGACGTAGCGTAGTATTGTGAGGCTTTCGGCGGGGCGGCGTCGCCCGCCGACGGTGGAGTTCCTTTAACGGAGAGGAACTTACCATGGATGCTATCACGACCGCTGCCCCGACCCATTCGCTGCGTGAGCGGATGCTGCAGGACATGACGATGCGTGGCTTCGGGGCGCACACGCAGAATGATTATATCCGACATGTCCGGAACTTCGCCGCGTTTCTCGGCCGCCCCCCGGACACGGCCACGGTGGAAGACCTTCGGCGTTTTCAGGTTGACCAGCACGAGCGCGCCGTTGGTCCAGCCACGATCAATGGCGCGGTATCGGCACTGCGGTTCCTCTTCGGGATAACTCTCAGGCGGCCGGAGATGGCCCTGGCGCTGGTCGTCGTTCGCTTCACACCCAAGCTGCGTGTGGTCTTGAGCGTCGAGGAGACAGCGCGGCTGCTCGAGGCTGCGCCAGGCATCAAGTACAAGGCGGCCCTCAGTGTGGCCTATGGCGCGGGTCTGCGGGTTTCGGAGGTTGCTCACCTCAAGGTCGATGACATCGACAGCACCCGGATGATGATCCGCGTCGAGCAGGGCAAGGGACGCAAGGACCGCAACGCCATGCTCTCACCGCACCTGCTGGACTTGCTCCGTCAATGGTGGCGCGAAGGCAAGCGGCGCGGAGTGATGCTACCTCATGGCTGGCTGTTCCCCGGCCGCAGCGGTACGGATCCGGTCTCGGCTCGCCAGTTGCACCGCGTCGTGCAGGAAGCGGCCGAGCGCGCCGAGATCCACAAGCGGGTAAGCCCGCATACACTGCGCCACTCGTTTGCCACTCACCTGCTCGAGCAAGGCGTCGATATACGGGTCATCCAGGTGCTGCTGGGACACGTGAACATCAACACGACCGGCATCTATACCCAGGTCTCGAGCAAGACGATGCGGGCGGTGGCCAGCCCGCTCGACCAGATCGTGGCCGTGATGGAAGGCAGGGCACCTCCCGGTTGAACCGTTGCGCACCTCGCTCGAGGTCGCCGATATCTTCCGGAGCAGCGGGCCGGCCTATCGCGCGGCCCATGCCGGGCATCTCAGCCTCGGCCAGCTCAAGGTCATGACGGCCATCGAGAACTGCCGCACCGCCGCGCTGGGCGGTCACGTCGAGGCCTGCGACGACTGCGGGCACTGGCGGGTCGCCTACAACTCGTGTCGCAACCGGCACTGCCCCAAGTGCCAAGGCGCCGCCGCGCGCACCTGGCTGGCCGCGCGCGAGGCCGACCTGTTGCCGGTCGGCTACTTCCACGTCGTGTTCACCCTGCCTAACGAGGTCGCAGACATCGCCTTACAGAACAAGGCGGTGGTCTATGACCTGCTGTTCCGCGCAGCCGCGGACACGATGCTGATCATCGCCGCCGATCTCAAGCACCTTGGCGCGCGGATCGGCATCACCGCCGTGCTGCACACCTGGGGATCGGCACTGACCCACCATCCGCACGTGCACATGATCGTGCCTGGCGGTGGCATCGCGCTCGACGGCACGCGCTGGATCTCGTCGCGCCCCGCATTCCTGCTGCCGGTGCGTGTGCTGGGCGCCTTGTTCCGCCGTCTGTTCCTCACTCGCTTGTTGGCATTGTTCGATGCCGGCAAGCTGGTCTTCTTCAGCACCTTGGCTGGCCTCGCGACACGCAAGGCCTTTCTGCTGCATCTCTCGCCGATCCGGAAGAAGCGCTGGATGGTCTATGCCAAGCCGCCCTTCGCCGGGCCGCAGGCGGTGCTGGCCTATCTCTCGCGCTACACGCACCGGGTTGCCATCTCGAACCGGCGGCTGCTCGGCTTCGACGAGACCGGCGTGACGTTCCGCTACAAGGACTATCGCCGCCCTGCTGCTGAACGCCAGCAGGTCATGACGCTGGTGACCGACGAGTTCGTCCGCCGCTTCCTGATCCACGTTCTACCGCGCGGCTTCCACCGCATCCGGCATTACGGCCTGCTCGCCAGTTCGACCCACAAGGACACCATGGCGCTGGCCCGCAGACTGCTGGGCGTTGCTGTACCGGTCGAGGAGCCCGAACCCGACGAACCTCCCGACCATCGCCCGCCATGCCCATGTTGCGGCGGGCACATGACCATCATCCAAGCCTTTGCCCGCTGGTGCCAGCCCCGCGCGCCACCATCATCGGCATCGCCAATCCGGGGGAATGCGCCATGATCCGGCATGGCTCAGGCTGCACGACGGTCGCGCCCATGGCGTCTTGGCCAATGACCCAGTGCATGCCCATTCCGGAAACGAGCCCAGCGCAGGGCACCCCGACCAGCAAAACCACCACCGTCCGCACTTTGACGCCGCACAAAGTCACGTTGATCCGGCCAGAACCGACACTTCCGGATCGGCATCGCTTACCCGTCCAAACCACCCCTAAGCCGCTTTACCCATAGACCAGCAAGTGGGGCCCGCGGGTTCCTGCACTGGAGGCTTTCGTACGCAAGCGCCCGAAACCCTTCACAAAGTCGGACTTCCGCAGATCTTCCAGTGAATGACGGCTTTTGACCAAACTCTGCCGTTCGATAAGCGGCTTGGGAAGGGCAGCAATTTTCCCAAGCGCGTTAAAATGGCCCCTCGCGGGACGCGAGGAGCCAACGAGTCAGATTTCGGTGTTTTCGGCTAAGGCGAGCGCGTCTTCCACGTCGATCCCGAGATAGCGCACCGTATTCTCGATCTTGCTATGACCGAGGAGGATCTGGACGGCGCGAAGGTTGCCGGTTGCCCGGTAGATTATTGATGCCTTCGTCCGGCGAAGTGAGTGCGTGCCGTACTCGTTTCGCATCAGACCGACCCCTGTCACCCATTCATCGACGAGCCGGGCATACTGTCGGGTGCTGAGATGCCCATTATGATCAACCCTGCTCGGAAAGACATAGTCGTCCACCGTGCCGCCCCGCCGCTCAAGCCAGGCCAGTAGACTGGCCCTAGCGTCTGGAAGCAGCTCGAACTGAACAGGCCGACCTGTTTTCTGCTGCATCACGATCGCACGCGTTCGAATTTGTCCGCCGCTGACAAGGTCGCCGATCTTCATCTGCACCAAGTCGCAGCCCCTGAGTTTGCTGTCGATCGCCAGATCGAACAGCGCTCGATCTCGCAAACGGCGGCGCTGATTTAGGTAAAATCGGATCTCCCAAATCTGCTTCGGTTTCAGCGCACGCTTAGCGCCAACGGCCCTTCCGGCATTCCAGACCTGGCGCTTGGTGGCGGTGAGTTCAGTTTCAGGCAATTCCATGATCATTCTCCGATGGCCAGAGGAGTGGCCGCTCGAAGAACGCTTTGGCGCTCGATAAACAGGAAGACCCACGGCGCCTGGCGACCCCCTGAAGCCGTCCCGTGCCCGCTTGAATGGATGACCGGCACGAAACCGTCACAGATCCAGTGGGTCATGGCGTGCGCTGAGTTTTGCGAGCCGCTAACGCATGAGCCCGGCTGCCCGAAGTGCATCCTCAATCACTTTGCCCACTCCGCCGACTGCGGGCACGTCGATCAGCGGGCGCGCCGTAGGGATACCGGCACGTGGGGTTTCATTCACCGTGTTCGATCCAAATGTGAGAGCGAGGTTTTGTCTCGTAGGTCCCGCCTCGGCAGGTCTAACATGAACAGCATGCTTGTCGCTATTCACTAGGCCCCAGAATCGGCAGATGTGTCGTGTGGAGGAAATGCTGGCCTCCAGCATATAGGCACCGCTCCTGCCGCAGCCGTTCTCGCCCGCGGTGTCGAGCGGCGTACCATGGCCCATGCCGGTGATGCTGTATTCCTCGATTACCTCGTGGCCGGCGGCATCGCACCAGACGCGCCTGGGATATCCATCGACGGCCTCGATCCGCGCGGGATCGAGGCCGATCCCATGCAGAGCGCGCCACTGGGCTATGATGGCGTCGGCGTTTGTGGGGTTCACCGTCGGGTCGCCGCTGCCATGCCAGATCGAGAGGGTAGGCCATGGTCCCGGATGATCGGAGGCGCCGCGAATTAGCGCTGCAAGCTCGGCCTCACGCGGGACGTCGTGCCCGCGCATACGATCAAAAGCTTGCGGGATCGTGCTCGCGCAGCCGTAGGGCAGACCGGCGATGATCGCGCCGCCGGCGAACACCTCCGGATAGGTCGCCAGCATCACCGAGGCCATCGCCCCTCCCGCAGAAAGGCCTGTGACGAAGATGCGCGCCGGATCGATCGGGTGAGCACTGGCGACGGCGTCGATCATCTGACGGATCGAAAGCGCCTCGCCGGAACCACGGCGGCTGTCCTTCGGCGAAAACCAGTTAAAGCACAGGTTCGGGTTGTTCTGCCGCTGCTGCTCAGGAAACAGGAGGGCAAAGCCGTGCCGATCGGCCATCTCGGACCAGCCTGCCCCCACGTCGTAGCCGGCTGCCGTCTGGGTACAGCCATGCATGACGACGACGAGGGCTGCTCCATCGCAGAGAGTGGGCGGTACATAGATATGGGCGTGGAGAGCCCCAGGGTTCGAGCCGAAATTCGGAAGGCTTTCGAGGCGCCCGCTGGTCACTGCACTCATATCGGCTGCGTCACGCAGTGAAGCAAGCCGGGCTATAGTGTCGGAGAGTTTGCGCATGACAATCACCTTGGATGCAGATAGCCTGCAAAGGCGTGGTTATGACTATCTTGCTGCACCGCACAATAAATGGGGTGTCAGACCATTGATGCAAGGTACCCAAGTACTTCTTTCAGTCCGGTTGCGAAGAAACGTCCGAGTTTCCGGCGCTGACAAGTCGGACCGGCGGTCGACACCCGCGCGGCTTCACCTCCAACCGTGGGACGTCACCGTGTCATCGAACAAGGCCGGCTGGCCGTAGGTGATCTCATGTTGTGCGATCTCAACCTGCGCTGCGAGGGCTGCGTTAGGACGATGGAGATTTTGTATGCGTAACCGAAACGGTCGTCCCTGGGTATCCACCCTCGGTCTCAACGGTCGCATGCAACTGACTGGCCAAAGCTTCGACGATGCTTGTGCCGAGGCCTGGCTTCGCATCGGCCAGCGTCTCGGGCGTGCCAATGCCGTTGTCGCTGACCGACAAGGTCCAGCCGACATCGTGCATGTGATAATCGACGAGGATCCTGCCATCGCGCGCCCCGGGAAACGCATGTTTGAGCGCATTGATGACCAGTTCGGTGACGATCAGTCCCAGGCTCACCGAGATGTCGGCATTCACGCTGGTGCCGTCGGCGGTCACCGCGATCGACACCTTGTCATGATCGTGGATCATCGAGGCGCCCAGGCTTTTGCACAATTGGCTCAGATATTCCCGTAATTCGACCTCGCCCAGCCTTGATGCCACGAGTTGCTGCTGCAAAGTGGCGATCGACATCACCCGATTGTGCGCGTCGTGGAGATGCCCCCGCGCTTCATCCGATTGCACCCGCCGCGCGCTCTGCATCAGCACACTCGCAATAATCTGGAGACTGTTGGCGACGCGGTGCTGAAGCTCCTGGAGCAGGATCGCCTTCTCGCGGAGCAAGTTATCCTTGAGCTTCTCGCTAAGCCGGGCTTCCGTGACGTCCGAAATGGTCAGGAGCAGGCGGACCTGTTCCGGTTCGCCATAGTCGAGCTTGTGCGCACTCAAAACGAGGCGCCGGGGCGGCACTCCACCCTTGAGATCCATCTCATAGGCTTCGATCCTGACATGGCCCGAAAGGGTGGCGTCGAGCAGCGAGCGAAGCTGAGGCACGTTCCACTCCCCTGCGCCGAGCGTAAACACTGACTGTCCGCTGACATTCAGCGGATCAAGACCGAATGCGCGGTAAAAGGATGTGCTGCCGGCAATGACGGTCAAGTCCTCGTCGAGGAGCAACGCGGGCGCTGCGGAAGAAGTCAGGATCGCCAGCGCGAGGCCGTGCGCAACATCAGGGTGGACGGGCGGCTTCATAATGATGCCCCTTTCCGGGGAAGCCGGAAAGCTCACGGTAATGAAAGCTGCATCCGGTAATCGCGAATCGGACTTTCCTTTGAGGAGGTCGTAGACTCGTGGCTTGACCATAGCATCATCGTGCGTAAGCCCGGCATCTATTCAACGCCGGGCAGATGGTGCTGTCCCGAATTCGGGACAAGACCGGTCCAGATCAGCCATTGGCTGCCGGCGCTATCCTATAATAATCGGTCACGCGCCGACCATAGGTTTCGTCGAATAGAGGCGCCGAATCCGGCCGGAAGCTGGGGGCGCCTTCCAACAGGCGCTTGTCGATGGCGGCCACATATCCGCCCTCCGTCTCGCTGTGGCGAAAAGCCGACCAGGGAATGGGGTGATAGCTCTGCCCCAATCCGAGAAATCCCCCGGTGGACAGGATGATATAGGCGATCTGTCCGGTCCGCTCATCAAGGATAAGCTTGGCGATCGTACCCAGCTTGTCGCCATCGCGGCCATGCACGGCCTTGCCGCGAATGTCGTCGGCGGAGATCAGGACAACCGCGCCAAGGGGCGCGGCTGGTGCTTCTGCATTGGTGGCCATGGCTTGGCTCCTTTGAGTGAAAGCCAGGGGCAGCAAGCGCCACCCCGGACTGGACAAGCATTCTCAGGCAAGACTGTGCTTTAATGCGCTGGTCTGGTCGTGCCCGGCCTTCACAGAGGTGAAGGCGTCGCGAATGACGTCCCGTGTTGCGGGTTGCAGGTCGGTGTCCTTCAACGCGATTTCGAACTTGGCCTTGATATGATCCTCGCCGCGCTCGACTTCGTCGATGATCGCCTTGTCGTTCTTGCCAGTGAACGCCTGCTTGAGGTCCATGAAGCTGCGATGCGCCGCGCCCAGGAAACTGGAACTGTCCTCAGGCTCACCGCCGAGCCCGCGTACTTCCGCCTGCAGGGAAGCGACGACCTGTCTGCGATCAAGCGCGAAGCCGGCGAACAGGGTCTCAAAGCGCGTACTCTTAGCGTCTTCGGCTGCATCCTCGAAGCCTTTCAGGCTGTCGAGGGTCGTTGTGATCAGTCCGTTCAGAACCGAGATATCATGCTTGTCGCTCACGTTTTGTATCCTTTATTTGGGTAGTATCAAGAGCGGGAAGGGATGGCACCCTCCGGCTCCTCGTGGCGCTCAGTTTGCGGAGAGGGTCGATGGCAACAGCGCATCGCCCTGCTGGAGCTGTTGCTCGATGATCGGCACGCCGTTTCCGGCAACCTGTTTCAGCGACTGGTCGGCGCCGTCTTCGGCATAGCCCTTGTAAGTGACCCAATTGCCCTGCTGAACGCGTGCGGACTGGGTGAGATAGAGGTTGTCAAACGATCCCCGCGGCGTGCTCCGCAACATCTTGAGCATCGAAGCTCGTTCTGCCGACAATCGGGTGGTCGGCCGGGCGATCCTGCGCTGGTCGTTGTTTAGCGAGGCGAGAAGCGTCTGCTGGGAGGTTTGCGCCTCCGAGATCATACGGCGCGCATAGTTCTTGACGTCGCCACGCTGTGAGCGCGCGAGGCTAAGCCGACTTGCCGCTATCTGAAACAGATTGGCATCGGATGCGGAGGCAGAGAAGGCCGGACCATCGAGGCCGTGGATGGGTGCGGCGCCCACGTCCGCGCTGGAATAGCTGCCCGTCATGGCGGGCATGGTGGACTGGGCTGGGGCGACCGTAGGGACGCTGAGCATTGCCGTCCCGAGCAGGACGGAGATCATTGAACATTTCATGTTATGTTCCTCGCGGACCCGAATCCACCAGTTGTTCCGGCAAGAAAAGGCACGTCCGCTCTTTGGCTGGAAACGCACCGTCCAGGATGGAGAGGTACCGCTTGCAGCTATCAGGGAACGATCGAGGTTCGATATCGTTGCAAATATTCCATATTTATATTTTCGGAAACGCCATGATTCACCTGCCGACTGATAGGTATTTACACATATAGAATATAATATTCATGGAACGGATGCCCCGTCCGATGATTTAATATACTCCGGGCGCGATATGCCGATGCGGCGAGATCGTCTTCTGGATTATGGATCACAGGAGAGCGATCATGGGAATCATCATGTGGCTTGTCGTCGGCGGCGTCATCGGCTGGCTTGCAAGCGTCATCATGCGCGCGGATGGACAGCAGGGCATCATTCTCAATATCATGGTCGGCATCATCGGCGCCTTCATCGGCGGCCTGATTTTTGCGCGGGGCGAGATCAACAATGCGCCGCTCACGATCACGACATTTCTGGTCTCGCTCGTGGGGTCGATCATATTGCTCGCAATCGTCAACATGGTCCGCCGCGGATCGATACGCTGAGATCATCATCATCTATATGGGTACGCCGGCAATGCAGCGCTACCAGTGAAGCCATTTGAGCATGCTCACCATCAGGCACCGCACATCCTACCATTATAGGCAGCCGGTCCAGCTTGGCCCCCACCGGCTGATGTTGCGCCCGCGCGAAGGTCATGATCTCGAACTCGTATCTTTTGATCTCGATATCACGCCCGAGGCGAGCATTTCCTGGACCCGTGACGTCGCCGGCAACGCGGTTGCGACAGCGACCGTTCCAGTCATGACCGACAGCCCGATTGTCAAAAGCAGATCGGTGCTCGCCGTGAGCGCAGTCGCGTGGCCGGTGTTCGATATCGCTGCATCGGCGATCAATTATCCTTTTCGATACAGACGATTGGACGGACCTCGGCAGTTTGACCGTCATGCAGTACCCGGACGAGGCCCATCGGTTGCGTGACTGGACGCGAGGATTCGTCGCTGGAAATCCGACCGATACGCTTGCACTGCTAAAAGACCTGACCACCGGCGTTGGCAACGGGATCTTTTATCAGGCGCGAGAGGATGAAGGCACACAGTCCCCCGTGGAGACATTGAACCGCGGCTGGGGATCATGCCGCGATTTCTCGGTGTTGTTCGTCGAGGCAGCGCGCAGTCTCGGCTTCGGCGCGCGGATCGTCTCGGGGTATCTCGACAACCGGAAGGAAAACCTCGTCGGCCAGAATATGACCGGGTCCACCCATGCCTGGGCGGAGGTCTTTGTACCCGGCGCTGCCTGGATCACCTTTGACCCGACCAACCGCAGCGTTGGTGGTTTCAACCTTGTGCCTGTCGCGACCGGTCGAGGTATCTACCAGATCGCGCCGGTCAGCGGCAGCTATGCGGGGCCAACGAACATGCTGGACCATATGAGCGTGGAAGTCGAACTGCGCTGACCAGCATGCGCGGGTGGATAACAGGGTGGCTTGCCAAAAGGCCTCTCCGCCCATGGTATTTCGCAGTGCACACCCCATATCGAATTTACCGCACTCCAATGCCCAGGGCTCGAATGCGGCCGAGAGATAGTTCGTGCTCCCGCTCATGATGGAGACGAACGATGTCCTTTTTATCTATTGGCGAAACGAGTACGGACAGCGCGGTTCTTCCACTCGATCTTCCCATGACCCCGCAATCCAGCGGTGCGGAGGGTGACGCCGCGCGATCCCTGCGCGAGGACAATTGGGAGAATGAAGGCGGTCACGTCGCCGGAGCGAAGTCCCCGACGCCAACTCCCGCACTTTCCGCCAATGATGTCGAGACGCTCGAGGCTCAGGTTCGTCGCATGGAAAGCAAGCTGGCCAGCGATTTTGCCGATGGGCGGGTAGGGATGCGTTACAACACCTATGCAAATCGCTCTCGCGTCCTTCGCCAGCAAAAGGCGAAGCTTGATGTGCTGCGGGCCGGTGTTCAGTCGCAGGAGCAACCAGGATGAACGATCCTTCTGAACTAGACGAAGCCGCTGCGGCCGAGCAGATGGCTCATTACGAGATCACTCGCGTTCGGGTCGATCACTATCGCTACAAGGATTATCGCTACTCGAAGTTGAGCGACGCAGTTGCTCAGGCCAGACGTGACCAAAAGCCCTCCTGATCTTGGCCACCTGGGCATTGAGCTTTTGAAAGGACATCCCATGGAACTTTCATCGACCTTTTGCCGTATGCAGGAGATCATCCAGCGTGATCGCGCGATCAATGCGGTGTTGGAAAACATCCGCCGCGTGGCCGAGAAAGCGGCCAAGGCATGGGGCACCGTGGCTGTTGCCGCCGAACAACGCGAAGCTCGTCGCGAACGAACGCGCATCATTGCGGACATGGCCGCTCTCCAAAATGAGAGGTTGCCCAGCGAAGAGGACAGGCTGCTCAGCGAAAACCCGGACAGGGGGTTCGAAAGCCCCTGAACTGAGCCACCAAAAATCGGAGGAGATCCATCGCTTGTACGTTAGGATCCTGTGCGCGCCATCCTCGGGAACGTCATGGAGCCGCGTGATCATGAGTGGAGTGGCGACACATCGGACCGCCGCGACCTTGTGGAAGCGGGCCGCGCCATCAGCGAATCCCTATCGCCGTTGGAGCGGTTGGAAATGATGCTGCACCCTTGGGTGGGGTTCGCAATCATGCCTCTCTTCGCTCTGGCCAATGCGGGGGTCGCGTTTTCAACGTCCGACATCCAACCTGTCACCGTCGCAATCTTTGTCGCGCTGGTCTTCGGCAAGCCGATAGGAGTTCTGCTCTTCAGCTGGCTGGTGCTGCGTTCCGGCCTAGCAACGCTCGGAGCAGGCCTGAACTGGTCTTTCCTCACGGCCGGCGCCTTCCTGACGGGGATAGGCTTCACTATGTCCTTTTTCATTGCGAACCTGGCTTATCCTTCGACGCTGCTGGCTGCGGCGAAGCTGGGAATTCTTCTTGCCTCGCTCGCATCGGCTGTCGTGGGCCTGTTGGCCGTTTATTGGGTGACGTGGCACAAACGAGGGAATGCCTGGTGACCATCCAACGATAAGTTCGGGCAGGGAGCTAAACTCTTTGGTCGGCGGCATCTTTGCCGGCTATGGCTATAGGATCATGCCGCAGATCATGGTCGACGCAGAAACGCGTTTTAGCGTCGGCGCGGATGATGCCATGTCGGCGGTGCCGCTAGCGGCAGATGAGACCAACCTCAGTCTACCAAAGATGATATTCGAAGTAGCCTCAAGCGGCTGCTCTTGCCGCAAGCCGTCATTCAAGTGACGAGCGGAGAACGGCGGCTTTGTCCCACGATGCGGCATTCGACTGCCGGCAGGCGCCGACCAGTCCAAGACATTAAGGGCAGGGTTGCTAGCGGCTGCTCGTGTCAAAAGCTGCCGCAAGATGGCGCAGCTTGTCAGGATTGCGAACAATGTAGATCGCCGCAATTTGCCCCTCACGCACGTCGAGCGCGGTCGTCTGGAGCACATCGCCTCGATCGATACTGACATAACCGGGCAGCCCGTCGATCGTCGCGGTGCGCAGGAGCGTCGGCATCGATGTATATTTGCGCCGCAGCCCAGCGAACAAGCGAAGCGCCCGATCAATTCCGCGCACGATATTGCGGAAGGCGATCACCTTGCCGCCGCCATCCGAATAAATCTCGACGTCGCGCGCGAGCAGCGCAGACAGCGTGTCCGTGTCCCCGTCCCGCGAAGCGGTGAAGAAGGCCCTAGCGATTCGATCAGCCTCGCTCGCTTCCACCGTGAAACGCGGCCGAGCATCCTGCACATGTTTGCGCGCGCGCGAAGCAAGCTGACGGACCGTGGCGGGCTCGCGCCCCAAGGTCGTAGCTATATCCGTCAGCGCCACGCCAAACACGTCGTGGAGGAGGAAGGCGGCTCGTTCCAGTGGGGACAGGCGCTCCATCGCCAGCATCAGGGTAAGTGTCACGTCGTCGGCGATCGTCTCGTCGGGCTCGGTGGTGCCCATTAGCGGTTCGGGCAACCAGGCACCGATATAGGTCTCCCGGCGCGCACTGGCGGACTTGAGTTGGTCGAGGCAGAGGCGGGTGACGATGCGGGTCAAATAAGCAGCCGGAGCATCGACGCTTTCCACTTTTGCCGACCAACGCAGCCACGCCTCCTGAACGATATCCTCCGCTTCGCTGACCGAGCCGAGCATACGGTATCCGAGGCGCAACAACCGTGGTCGTTGAGCCTCGAAATCAGCGAGGTATTCATCCCTGTGCGGCACGCGCGTCCTCCACCGAGTGCGGTCGGCGGCTCTCACGCGCCGTATCGCGCCAAGCCCACAGGGCAAGCGCGGTCGTAAGTATAGCCGGCAGCGTCACCGCAGGAAAATCCCGCGCGAGTGCGCCGGTGCCGCAGATACCCACCGCCACTTCCCAGAAGTGGAACAGCGCATGGCCCGCCAGCCAAAGCGCGGCGGCGGACCAGAGCGGTAGGCGCGCCGCCGGCCGCACGACGCCCGTGAGCATCGCTACAGCGACCAGCAGGAAAATCAGCCCGATGTCTCGCACGAAATGCTGGTTGAACGGGCCGGTGGTGGTGACACCCGGCACTGCGAAATACCAGTTGGCGGGCGAGATCAGCATGAAGACACCATTTACGGCAGCTCCGCTGCCGAGCGCCGCGGCCAGCGCGAGGGGGAAGCGCCGGCTCATGCCGCACGCTCCCGGGATTGAGCGGCGAGCCACTGGTTGAAGTGCGTAAGCGCGACCCTCGCGCCTGCGCCCGGCACCAACGTACGGTTGTCGGCCGGCGCGCCGAAATACTCACTTGCGGTGGTCACGACGATCCCGCGAGGGTCGTCGTATGCGCCAAGCCAGCTGCCCGCAAATTCGGCCAGAGGCGCGCGCTCAGGGCCCGCAACTTCGACGATGCCATTGGCCGGAGCGGCTATGGCTATCTTGGCAAGCAACGCCGACACGTCGCCGGCGGCGAGCGGCTGAAGCGCAATTCCGGGCAGGAACACGGTTCCGTCCTGCGTGTAGCCATCGGCGATGGTGGACAGGAATTCGAAGAACTGGGTGGCGCGCACGATCGTGTAGGGCACGCCGCTTGCGGCGATCAGCTCCTCCTGAGCCAGTTTGGCACGAAAATAGCCCGACGCCTGAAGGCGATCCGTGCCCACCACCGACAGCGCGACGAAATGGCGAATACAAGCGCCGCGCGCCGCTTCCATTAGGTTGGCAGTAGTGCCGCGGAAGAAGGCAGGGCAGGCGTCATCCTCGAACGAGGGCGCATTGCTGACGTCGACGACGACTGAGGCATTCGTGAGCGCCTGGGCCAGGCCTGCGCCGGTCAGCGCGTCGATGCCCTTGCTCGGCGAGGCGGTGACGACGTCATGACCCTGCGCTTGCAGAAGGTCAACGAGAGGCCGACCGATCAGTCCCGTGCCGCCGATGATAACAATCTTCATGTCCATGCCTCCCATGCAAGGTGTCCGCCTACATGACGAGATGACTGCGGCCGGTGTGACATGGGCGACGGCGGGATCGAAAAAAACGCTCCGCCATGTCACGGCGCGCCTGCCTACCTCGTCAAGCCGGTGAGCGCCGACGACCGGCGCCATGACGAGGAAAGCATCATGACCGAGATGACACGTTTAAACTGGTCCGAAGTCGCGCCCGAAGGCGCGAAGGCGCTGTTCGGGGTTCACCACTATGTGACGAAGAAGACAGATCTTCCCGAGGAACTGATCCACCTGGTCTTCTTACGGGTATCGCAGATCAACGGCTGCGCCCATTGCATCGACATGCACACCCGCGACCTGCTCAGGACCATGCCGGTCGACAAGGTTGCGCTGATCCCCGTCTGGGCGGAGGTGCCGCACCTGTTCCCCGACCAATATCGCGCCGCGCTCGCATGGGCCGAGGAAGTGACGAACGTCAGCACCACCCACGCCTCCGACGACGCCTATGCGGCTGCGGAGGCCGCCTTTGCACCGAAGGATCTGGTCGACCTTACGCTCGTCATTGCGGCCATGAATGCATTCAATCGGCTGGGCGCGCCATTCCGCCTCCCGGTTGCAGCAAAGCCATGAACGGACAGAGGCGGGCGCATATCCTTGCTCCCGCCCCTGGCAGCAGCCGGCCAACTCTTGTGGTTCTGACGTGGCGGAAAGGAAAACTCGCATGTCCACTCCTGCCGAAAGCCGCCGTTCGCGCGCACTTACAGGAATGGTAGCAACGTACCATGATCCGGCGCTCGCCTCCGGCAGCAGTCGACCAAAGATGGGTCGTTCGCCGGTCGCGCCTTTAATGACGGCTTCCGACAAAAGCTTCCGCTCGGTCGTCGTGAAACTGTTTCGCAGCAATGCGCCTCAATTCCGGACATTTCGGCACGAGCTATCCGAGGCCCGCAAACGGAAAGACCAAGGCAAAGACGGGCGTCGTACGGGCCGAAGGCGTTACCACGAACGAAGTTATGATCGCTTCCGTTCGCCGATGACGCTATCATATTGGTTTGACCCAACCTTCGGCGGCCGAGCCTGCGCGTGGGCGGCTGCAAAGGAGGAGCGAGAGTGGCGCCCAACAATAGAGAGACCGGATTAGCTTCGACCGGCACAAGCGGCCTGGATCATATTCTTAACGGCGGCCTCACGCCCGATCGCATGTACCTAGTGGAAGGCACACCAGGCACGGGCAAGACGACGCTGGCAATGCGCTTCCTGCTCGCCGGCGCCGCTCTGGGAGAGACCGTCCTCTACATCACGTTAGCGGAAACCGAAGTCGAACTGCGCGCCGTCGGCGAAGCGCATGGCTGGTCACTGGATGGTGTTGACCTCTTCGAGATGGTTCCGCCGGACGGTTTCGGCGAGGATCATGAGCAGACGCTGCTGCACCCCAGCGAGGTCGAGCTCGGAGAAACGGTCCGCGATATCATGGCGAAGGTAGACAAAATCCGTCCTGCACGCCTTGTCCTTGACAGCCTTTCCGAACTGCGATTGCTGGCGCAGAGCCCTATCCGCTATCGCCGTCAAATCCTCGCGCTCAAGCACTTCTTCTCGACGCGTGCCTGCACGGTGCTCGTCCTCGATGACAAAGGCGCGAGCGGGAATGACCTCCAACTGCATAGTATCGCCCATGGCGTGATCTCGCTCGACCAGACGTTGGCGAGTTTCGGCGCTCAGCGGCGTCGCCTGCATGTCGTGAAGATGCGCCAGCGCGAGTTCAGGGGTGGCTATCACGATTTCGAAATCGAGCGGGGTGGATTGTGTGTGTACCCGCGGCTGGTCGCTGCGGATCACACCACCCGGAAAAGCAGTGAACCTGTCTCGACCGGCTCGCCTGAGCTGGATGCGCTGCTCGGCGGCGGTCTTGTGCCCGGAACCGCCACGCTGTTTTCGGGACCCGCAGGAGTCGGCAAGACGACGGCGTCGATCCAGTGCGTTGAGGCGGCGCTCAAGCGCGGCGAGAAAGCGTCCTACTTTCTGTTCGATGAGCGCGCGTCGACGCTGCTCACGCGGAGCACTGCGCTTGGTCTAGACCTTCAGCCGCACATCGACAGCGGCCTGCTCGAACTGCGGGCCATCGATCCGGCCGAGATGTCGCCGGGCGAGTTCGCTGGTCGCATTCAGGAAGCGGTTGAGAGCGGGGCGACCATGGTCGCGGTCGACAGTCTCAACGCTTACCTCCAAGCGATGCCCAACGAGCAGTTTCTCATTATCCAGATGCACGAGATGCTGAGCTATCTCGGTCAAAAGGGCGTCGTCAGCCTTCTTATCCTCGGCCTCCACGGCATCGCTGGCGATATTCGGACGGACGTGGATCTCAGCTACCTCTCCGACACGGTTGTCCAGTTGCGCTACTTCGAGGCGTTGGGCGAGGTCCGCCAAGCCATCTCGGTGATTAAAACGCGGACGGCGCGGCACGAAAGGACGATCCGGGAGTTTCAGATCGGCAGCGACGGGCTGCGATTGGGTGAGCCACTAAACAGGTTCCAAGGCGTTCTGACGGGCGTGCCCATTTTCTCTGGCACGCGGGATACGTTGATGGCTAGTCAGATCGATCCGGAAAGCCCGCGCGATTGACATGCTCAAGCGGGTTCTGATCCTTGCTCCCCGCGGTAGGGACGCCGCCATCGCCGCCGAGCTCCTGGCACGACACGACATCGACGCGCAGGTTTGCTCTGATCAGTCCCACCTCGTTGAATTGCTCGAACAAGGCGCGGGCACGGTTCTGATCACCGAAGAGGCGTTGGCGACGTCGCCGCTTTCCGAGCTCGCCTCGTGGGTTGCAGCTCAGCCTGCCTGGTCGGACGTCCCCTTCGTGGTGCTGGCCAACGGATCACGCTCGCCCCGGTCGATATCCGCTACCGATCGCCTTGCAGAGCTCGGCAATGTCGTACTGCTGGAGCGTCCTCTTCACGCGGAGGCGATGCTCGGCGCGATACGCTCGTCCCTCAAGGCCAGAGACCGCCAATACCAATTGCGCGACACAACCGCGCAGCTTCGCGAAAGCGAGGAACGGCTCCGACTAGCGGTCGAGAATGCCGAGATCGGCTTTTGGGATGTGGATGTTGTCAACGACCGCTTGATCTGGCCGGCACGTACCAAGGCGATGTTTGGTATCTCACCGGACGTTCCGGTCACGATGGCCGACTTCTACAGTGGACTACACCCTGACGATCGCGAAGCGACGAGCTTGGCTTACGCTGCCGCCGCCGACCCGGCCACACGTGCCTTGTATGACGTCGAATATCGCACGATCGGGAAGGAAGACGGCGTCGAGCGTTGGGTCGCTGCCAAAGGCCGTGGTGTGTTTGACGCAGCAGGCCGTTGTCTTCGTGTCGCAGGTAGCGTGCTGGAGATCACCGAGCGGAAGGCGGCCGAGATCCGGCGCGTGGCTCTGGTCGACTTCGCGGAGGCACTGAAGGATGTACAGGAGCCGGCCGGCATCGCCAGTGCCGCCGCGCGCATCCTCGGTGAAACGCTGTGCGTTACGCGCGTCGGGTACGGCGCAATAGATCACGACGCCGAAACGCTGCACGTCGATCGTGACTGGACGGCGCCTGGGGTCCAGAGCCTCGCCGGAGTTACTCCGCTGAGGGATTATGGCTACTTTATCGACAGCCTCAAACGCGGCGAGTTCACAGTAATAGCCGATGCTCGGTCTGATCCGCAGACTTCCGGCGCCGCCGCCGACGCGCTGGAAGCCAAGTCCACACGTTCCTTCGTGAACGCGCCTGTCTTGGAGCGCGGACGGCTCGCGGCGGTGTTCTTCGTCAACGACGGGAAAGTGCGGAACTGGAGCGATGCCGACCTTGCGCTTATCCGCGAGTTCGCGGAGCGCACGCGCAGCGCCGTCGAGCGAGCCCGGGGCGAGCATGCACTTCGTGAAAGCGAGGCGCGCCTGCGCGAGCTGAACGAAACACTTGAGCTACAGGTCGAAGCGCGTGTGGCGGAGCGCGACCGACTGTGGAACCTGTCGCAGGATATGCTCGCCCGGGCCGACTATGGCGGCATGATGTCAGCGGTAAGTCCCGCTTGGACGCAAGTCCTGGGCTGGTCTGAGCGCGAATTGCTCTTAAACGGCTATGCCACTTTCATGCATCCGGACGATGCTCCGCCCACGCTGGCGGCAATCGAAAATATGCGGGGTACGGGGCAGCCTACACGTTTTGAAAACCGCATCAGCACACGCGATGGCGGGTGGAAGCCAATCGAGTGGACGGTGGCGCCCGAACCCGATGGTGTGAACTTTATCGCGATCGGACGCGATCTCAGCCACGCAAAGGCGCGGGAGGCGGAGCTGGCCCGCGCCCAGGACGCGCTGCGCCAGAGCCAGAAGATGGAAGCGATGGGGCAGCTCACCGGTGGCGTTGCCCACGACTTCAACAATCTTCTGACGCCGATCGTCGGTTCTCTCGACATGCTTCAGCGCAGGGGGATAGGTAGCGAGCGTGAGCAGCGACTGATCGCTGGCGCGGCCCAATCAGCGGAACGCGCCCGGATACTTGTTCAGCGATTATTAGCGTTTGCACGGCGTCAGCCGCTCCAAGCCGTGTCTGTCGACGTGGCGGCGCTCGTCGCCGGAATGGGTGACTTGGTCGAGAGCACTACGGGGCCACAGATCAGGGTTGTCGTGGATGTCGCCGAAGACCTGCCACCGGCCCGAGCGGACCCGAACCAATTGGAAATGGCGCTTTTGAACCTTTCGGTGAACGCACGCGATGCGATGCCGGACGGGGGTACGCTGCGAATAACGGCGAGCACGGAGACTGTAGACGGCGACCATCGATCGCAGCTCGCTAGCGGAACCTATATTCGCCTTTCGGTCGCCGATACGGGTATGGGGATGGATGAGGCGACGCTCGCCCGCGCAATCGAGCCATTCTTCTCAACCAAGGGCATCGGCCAAGGCACTGGCCTCGGCCTGTCATCGGTGCACGGTCTGGCTTCCCAGCTGGGTGGAGCGCTGACAATTCAAAGCCAACCGGGAATGGGCACCACTGTCGAGCTATGGCTCCCCGTCAGCAACGAGGACGCGAATCTGCCGTCGAACGTAAGCCGGTTTGAAGAAGAAGGATCGGACCGCGGAGTAGCCCTCCTTGTCGATGACGAAGAGTTGGTGCGAATGAGCACCGCCGACATGCTCGCCGATCTCGGCTTCGCCGTGATCGAAGCGAGTTCTGCTGATGAGGCGGTGCGAATGCTGGAACGTGATCAGGCATTCGATGTCATCGTTACCGATCACCTCATGCCGGGCATGACCGGCACCGAGCTTGCCCGCCATGTGCAACGCATCCGCCCTGGACTTCCTGTTCTCTTAGTGTCCGGCTATGCCGAAACGACTGGCGTCGATGCGGATCGCCCAAGGTTGACGAAGCCGTTTCGTAAAGATGAATTGGCCACGACGCTCCTGGCAATGTTGCACTGAGCAGTCAGCTCCTCATAATACCTGCGCGCGGCGCTCAGGCTGACTCTCATTCATTGCCCGGCTGATTGTCCGTTCTTGCCGCTCTGTTCGGCAGCTTGTGATAAGAAGGCCGTAATCGGATCGGAGCCGAACGACCGCGCCTTGTCGACAATTGCCGCTTGAAGGGCAGTCGCTTACGGCAGCTGTGCCGACCTTCGCCGGAAGGCGGGCTGGCAGCAAGCGGCCAAGCTTTGTTGCGACGCGTATCGGCTGGGCAGGCGCAGTATGTCCGCTCCGGAGCAAACTTGCCATCCAGTCTTTCGCCCGCGAATGTCAGAAAAGTCCCAGCGCCCGTGTCCGGCTCTACCCGGACGCGGGCGCCAGTACGATCAGATTTCGGTGTTTTCGGCGAGGGCAAGCGCGTCCTCCACGTCGATCCCGAGATAGCGCACCGTATTCTCTATCTTGCTATGACCAAGAAGTATCTGGACGGCCCGCAGATTGCCCGTAGCCGTGTAGATGATCGATGCTTTCGTTCGCCGAAGCGAGTGCGTACCATACTCGCTCCGCATCAGACCGACACCTGTGACCCATTCGTCGACAAGCCAAACATATTGTCGTGTGCTCAGGTGCCCATTGTGATCAACCCGGCTCGGGAACACATAATCGTCCACCGTGCCGCCCCGGCGTTCGAGCCATGCCAGCAGGCTGGCCCGAGCATCTGGCAGCAGTTCGAATTGAACGGGCCGGCCGGTCTTCTGCTGCATCACGATTGCCCGCGTTCGGATATGTCCGCCGCTGACAAGGTCGCCGATCTTCATTTGCACCAGATCGCAGCCCCGAAGCTTGCTGTCGATCGCCAGATCGAACAGCGCCCGATCTCGCAGGCGGCGGCGCTGATTGAGGTAGAAACGAATTTCCCAAATCTGCTTCGGCTTCAGAGCCCGCTTTGCACCTACGGTCCTTCCGGCATTCCAGACCGGGCGTTTGGTGGCGGTTAGTTCTGTTTCAGGCATCTCCATGATCGTTCTCCTATGGCCACTTTGGCCATCTGCAGAACGCTCGCTCACGAGGATGCGCCGGACATGCTGTGGGGCTCGTGCCGACCAGAATACGCCGTTCACCGATCGGGCTCGGAACGGCAGATTCTGACACAACTTGCCATTCGCTGAGCGCGAAGCTGCCTGGCAGCAACGCGCCAATCCAAGCCGTTTAACGCGATATCGTCACGCCTAGGAGCGGACCTTCAGATTACGACTTGGTCTGGGACATTTCTGCCCCCACAAGCGACATGTGGGACGGCAGCTCCTGTCAGCTGACATGCACTGTTTGCTCGCCCTGCATCGCAGAACGCCAGAAACGGGCCGCCAGGAGAATGTCGGCTCCCGCTCCTCGGGCGCGGATAAACAAAGCGTCTGAAGCAGCAACTGGGGAGTCCAGATCGATTAAGACGCACCCTATGGTCGGATTGAGCGTTGGGGGGTCATGAAGTTCCAAATACGCCATGAAACCACCTTTCGTTATCGGGATGCTGTGGGCCTGCAACCGCATCGCCTGATGCTTGTGCCGCGCAGTTCGCACGATCTGAGGGTGTTGGCGAGTTCTATCCGTCTGACGCCGGAAGCAGAGGTCGAATGGACGCAAGACGTGTTTGGGAACCTGGTTGCGACCGCCTGCTTTTCGGGCTCTGCGGACCAACTCGTCATATCAACGGACGTCACGGTGGAGCAGTTTGCTTCGGCATGGCCCATCTTCCGGATCGCGCCAGGC
The DNA here is from genome assembly GCF_023051225.1 of Sphingobium agri. NCBI lineage: Bacteria > Pseudomonadati > Pseudomonadota > Alphaproteobacteria > Sphingomonadales > Sphingobiaceae > Sphingobium > Sphingobium agri. Next base: position 196,090 of record NZ_JALKHS010000006.1, read on the forward strand.
GCTCACTCCTACCCTTTCACTTATTCAGAAGAAGAAAGGGCCGATCTGGGCGCTCTCCTAAAGGCGCAACATCCGGATAATGGCGGAAGGTTTGATAATTGGGTACGCGCTTTCGTTCGCGCATGTCCGACAGACACGTTGTCGCTGCTGAAAGACATCAACAATGGCATCGCCGATGCGATCGCCTACCGAACCCGAGACGAGGATGGAACACAAGGTCCGCTGGAAACTTTAACGATGGGGAGTGGATCCTGCCGAGACATGGCGGCTCTATTCATCGAGGCGGTTCGCCACCTTGGCTTTGGCGGCCGTGCCGTCTCCGGCTATTTGCATGATCCAGACCAACTCCTGCATGATGCAGGATCAACGCACGCCTGGGCGGAAGTCTACCTTCCAGCGGCCGGGTGGATCGCATTTGACCCTACGCACCGGCGCACCGGCTCAGCGAACCTTATTCCCGTCGCAGTTGGCAGGTGTAACAAGCAGATCATGCCGGTCACTGGTGGGTACATTGGCGCAGCGGACGACTTTATCGGCATGGACGTCCACGTGAACGTCACGCTGACTTAATGGTGTAGCTGCGCGGCTTGGGTCGGTTCCAAAAAAGCTCGCTCGTTTCGGGAGAGACTATCAATGCTCGATTCTGGATTCTACGTCCAGATCCTGACCGGTATGGGCGCCATCATTTTGATGACCGCCTGGATTCCGATGGCCCTGCGGAAGATGCCTTTGTCGCTGCCGATCTTCTGCGTGGCCATCGGCGCAGCCCTGTTTACGATGCCGCGGTTAAGACCATTCGCGGTTCATCCACTGCAGTACCCCGTCCTGGTGGAGCGCCTGAGCGAGTTTGTGGTTGTGGTCGCGCTCATGGGCGCGGGTCTCAAGATCGACCGGCTCGTCGGTCTTCGCCGCTGGGTCCTCACCTGGCGTCTCCTCGCGATTGCAATGCCGATCACCATCCTGCTCGTTGCTGCACTCGCCTCCTCCCTTCTGGGGCTCGGCCTCGCGGCCGCCCTGCTCCTGGCATCGAGTCTTGCCCCCACAGATCCGGTGCTCGCGAGCGACGTCCAGGTCGGCGCACCAGGGGAGGGGGAAGAAGATGAGGCCCGTTTCGCGCTCACGTCCGAAGCGGGACTGAACGATGGGCTTGCGTTTCCCTTTGTCAACCTCGCAATTGCGCTGGCGGGCCTGTCCTTTGGAACCCAAGCGTTTGGACACTGGCTCATCGTTGACGTGATCTGGAAGGTTCTTGCTGGTCTCGGCATGGGCTATGTCATTGGAATGGGCCTGGGCTTCGTTACTTTCCACCTGCCCAACGCCGCCAAGCTGTCCCGAACAGGTGACGGTTTCGTAGCCTTGGGCGCCGCGCTCCTTGCATATGGTCTCACGCAGCTGGCACATGGGTATGGCTTTCTCGCCGTCTTCGTCGCGGCGCTTTGCCTTCGCCATGCCAGCCGCGACCACAGCTACCATCATCGTCTGCATGCATTCGCCGAAGAAGCCGAACGCCTGTTGATGATGCTGGTGTTGGTGCTGTTCGGCGGCATGATCACCCATGCAGGGCTATTCGCGCATCTGGATATTTGGACGATCTTATTCACCGCCCTGACAATCCTCGTCGTTCGCCCATTCGCTGGTCTCATCAGCCTTGCCGCATTGGAACTTCCGTGGCGGGAGAAGCTCGTAATTTCCTTCTTCGGAATACGGGGTGTGGGCACGATCTACTATCTCGCCTTCGCCCTCAATCAAGCCAACTTCCCCGAGGCGGAGAGGCTCTGGAGCGTCGCTGCCCTCGTCATTCTCGTTTCCATCGTTCTACATGGCATCACCGTGACTCCGTCCCTGCAGCTGCTCGATCAATGGCAGGCGCGACGTCAATCCTCGCGATGATGGCTGGAACGGACAAGCTGTTCCGTTTGCACTCCGATGCCGAACAGAAAGCACTCTTGTCCCCGATGGCGATGTGCTATTGTGACGTATCCCGGTTCGACTCATCCAGACAGGCCGGGGCTGAGAGACACAGGCGCTCCCGTTTGGCGAGGAGTGCACAATGTCCGCAAATGAAAGCTCTAATCCATCATTATCACTTCGCCAGGCCCGCAGTCAGGCTAATGCCGAACGACGGTGGCTCGCCCTTGGAGCCGCGCGAGAACGATCGCGGAGCGCGGCTGCCATTTCGCGTGACCGTAAGCGCCAGCTAACGTCGGCGATCGACAGCTGGGAGAATGAGGGTGGAACGGCAATTGGCGTTGCTACGTCATCGAGACCCAAGCCTCTCCGGCTCACTAAGCTGCAATGGTGCGCTGATCTATTTCGTGACGATACCACGATGCGTGCGGCCATAATCAACGGCCTGCTCATGGTGATAGCAGCAACAGTAGCCATCATATTGCTAAACAATTGAGCTGACCCAACTTTACAGCGATTGGCAGAAAAATGGATGCTACACAAAAAGGATTGGCGAGTACCGAGGTTCGATCGATGCCCGGACCAGGCGGAGGCCTCGACAAGCTACAGGAACTTCACAATCTCCTCTATGCTGCCCGCGACGCACTAGCACGTGGAGAAGCGCTGTCTACGGTCGAGAGGCAGCGATTGAACGGTGCGCTCGACAACCTCATGGCCTTGAGAAAGAGCAACAATGTGACACCGGGTGCCTCCCCGAAACGCACCTGAATAAGCGAAGCAGTACAACCCCTACATCTGACGTCCAATGCAGAGGAACACATCATGGCCAAAAGCCAGAAAAGATCCAACCGTGAAGTTCGCAAACCAAAGGCGGAGAAAACCAAAAAGCAGAATGCTTCCAACCCGTCGCAGAAACCCGGTGCGCTCGGCATCGTTACCTTGAAAAGCTGATTTGGGGGGGCGGGTGCTTCAAAAGCGCCTGCCAACTCGTCGATCAGGGCCGATCAGGCAGGCCGCCCATGCTGTGCGGCCACCCACCAGCCAAATTGCTCCACCTCTCCGTTCATCAGAACTTCTCCTCGCCACGGCCGGGGGTGAGGAGGCTATCTCCCTCATCGCCAGCGCGGCTCCGAGCCTCATCCTCCTCTTCCAACCGGAATTCCAGAGCAATCGCTGCGTCTTCGGGGCTGAGGGCGACAGGCGCTCCCGCCTCGCGGGCCTCAGCCTGGACAGCCTCAGTCTCCCAAGCGCTTGCGGCCTTCAGCGCTCTCTGACGCACCTTATCAAGAGGCGATGCGGTAGCGACCTGTCGATGGTGCGCCGCCTCTCGTCTGCACATGGCTGAGCTGTTGGACATGGCGGGCCTACCGGCTTCCGCCCGGCGGAGCATTCCGGACCCACAGAGAAACCCAACGGGCGCGACCAGGTCGTGCAGTGTCAGATGTCGGGGCCTGCTCTGTCACGGCCGCGGACGGCAGTGCAGTGGATCGCGCCCGTTGATCGCGTTCCAGTGCCGCGGCGAGATGCGCCGGATCGATCGGATGATGCTCGACGACTGATCCTCTTTCGACCCGCAGCGTAGTAGCGACCCGATGATAGGCTGTATGGCCGTTGCCCTCCAGCATCTCTTCGTCAGTTTCCACTTCGTAGGAACCTGCTGGCAACGGTTCTGCGAACCCCGGCAGTTGAAATGGCGCTGTGAACGTTGCCGTTTTGCGTGTCGTGCGGATGGTCATGATCGCTTTCCCTCATCGAGAAGAGCGCTGTCTAGGGCAGCAGACACTGAATATCTCCCGGTTGCAGGCGGGAGCACGATGGTCTCTCTGTCACGATATGCCTGCGGCACGATCAGGGTGATGGTCTGTTATATCACAGGCCGCTCCATCACTCGCATCTATTCGTCGGAGCACGGAGGGAAAATGCCGCTGCCCTAGAATCCTATGCCTGAATGCGCACCATCGGCACTGCTGCCGCCCTCCATGCGATCAGCAATTGCCGCTTCTGTGGTGATCAGCAGCCCGGCGACTGACGCGGCATCCTGCAACGCGGTTCGCACAACCTTGGTAGGATCGATGATGCCGGATTGGAAAAGATTTTCATATTGGTCGCTTTGCGCGTTGAAGCCAAGATTCTCGTCTTTCCCATCCAGGAGTCTACCGGCGACCACGCCGCCATCAAAACCTGCATTCTCGGCGATCTGGCGAACTGGCGCCTGCAGCGCCCGGCGGACGATTTCGATGCCACGCCGCTGATTATCATTGACGGGACAGATAGCGTCCAGCGCCTTCGACGCATAAAGCAGGGCGGTGCCGCCGCCCGGCAATATACCCTCTTCGACCGCTGCCCGCGTCGCGTGCAGCGCGTCCTCGACCCGATCCTTCCGCTCCTTGACTTCGAGTTCGGATGCCCCGCCGACTTTTATGACGGCAACGCCCCCGGCCAGCTTAGCGAGCCGCTCCTGCAGCTTTTCCCGGTCATAGTCGCTTGTCGCAGTCTCGATCTGCCGTCGGATCGTTTCAACACGGCCCTGAATGGCGTCGGGCCTGCCGGCCCCGTAGACGATCATGGTCGTGTCCTTCGAGATCGACACACGCTTTGCGGTGCCCAGCATTTCGAGCGTGACATTCTCCAGCTTGACGCCAAGTTCCTCGGTCACAACGTTACTCGCCGTCAAGATCGCAAGATCTTCGAGCATCGCCTTGCTACGATCACCGAAACCCGGCGCCCTTACCGCCGCGACCTTGAGCCCGCCGCGCAACTTGTTGACCACCAACGTCGAGAGCGCATCGCCTTCAACATCCTCGGCGACGATAAGAAGCGATCGGTGCGCCTTTGCTACCGCCTCCAGGACGGGAAGCATCGCCTGCACGTTCCCCATTTTCTTCTCATGGATCAGGATATACGGATCCTCTAACTCGACCGACATCTTCTCGCTGTCAGTGACAAAATAGGGCGACAGATAGCCCCGGTCGAACTGCATGCCTTCGACCACATCCAATGCGAACTCAATCCCGGGGGCCTCCTCGATCGTGATCACGCCCTCCTTGCCCACCTTTTCCATGGCCTCGGCGATCCTGTTTCCGACGACCTCATCGCCATTGGCCGAGACGATGCCCACCTGAGCAATCTCCTGGTTGTTCGCAACGGGCTTGGATCGCGCCTTGAGTTCGGTCACCACGGCGGTGACAGCGAGATCGATGCCGCGCTTGAGATCCATGGGGTCGATGCCGGCGGATACCGCCTTCATACCCTCTCGAACGATCGCCTGCGCGAGTACGGTGGCGGTGGTGGTCCCGTCTCCAGCGTGATCATGCGCTCGGGATGCTACGGCGCGCATCATTTGCGCGCCCATGTTTTCAAACTTATTGGCAAGCTCGATTTCCTTGGCGACGGTCACGCCATCCTTGGTAATCCGGGGCGCTCCGTAGCTTTTATTGATCAGAACGTTGCGGCCCTTGGGGCCAAGTGTAACGCGCACTGCGTCGGCAAGGATGTTGACGCCCCGTGCCATGCCCTCGCGGGCCTGTTGGGAGAATTGTACGTCTTTAGCTGTCATGGCTTAAGCCCGACTTTCCTGTCGCTGGTCCGCGATCATATTGTCGCTTTCACAAGCCGGAGCCAGCGCTACCATCTGCGAGTTGGGACTCCCGAAGCGAGAGCGCCAATTAGCCTCATATGCGCCCTACCAGGGACGCTGACAAGCTTGCCAGCCGAGCAGCACCTCACATGCTCGAGACGCGAATACCGCGACAGCTTTCAGGTTGCGCACCTCGCAGCCTGAATGACCGTAGATGGCGCGTCGCCGCCCGCTGGGTCGCCGGCAGGCGATTGGCCGCCAAAGAAAATGAGATGGCCGACATACCTTCCGTCTTTTCGCCCAGTCGAGGAACTGATCTGGCTCCGGCCAGTCCTGCTATCTGCAATGAAAGGATCGGCAGATGTCAGGGCCCAGGGACCAGGTAGGTGCTACCGAAAAGGGCGCGCTTGCAGAAACGCCGCGCCAGATCCCTTGGGCCGGTTGGAAGCCCATTTTGAAGCGGGCGTGGGTGAACAGCGGGCGGCATAATCTCAGCCTGCTCTCCGCTGGCGTAGCCTTTTACGCTTTCCTCTCCTTTGTTCCTCTTCTCGGTTCACTCGTCATGACCTACGGTCTCGTCGCTGATCCAGCTACGGTCGCCAAGCATATGCGTGCTATCGTGGACCTTGTGCCAGCCGATGCGGCACGACTGATATACGAACAGCTAACGCAGCTCACCACAAGCGCAGCTGAAAAGAAAGGAATCGCCCTTCTTCTGGCACTGGCGGTCTCGATCTACGGCGCGTCCCGTGCCTCAGGGGCAATGATCGGATCATTGAACATCATCTATGAGCAGGAGGACCGTCGATCCTTGATCCGGACGGCTCTGATTGCTGCTGCGCTTGCCGCTGGCGCCGTTATCGTGGGCTTGATCGGCATCGTCGCTGCATCGATGCTCAATTTCGCCCAAGGGCTTGTAGAAGGCCTTGGAACCGTTGGTGCCGTGGCCCTGCAGGCAATCACCTGGACCATAGCCGCCGCGCTGTGCAGCTTAGCGCTCGGAGCGATGTATCGCTTTGCTCCAGACCGAGCGGATGCACGCTGGCAATGGCTTAGTCTGGGCTCCGGCTTGGCAACGCTGCTGTGGCTTCTGACGACGCTCGGCTTTGGCCTCTATGCAAGCTGGCTTGGGGATTACGACGCAACCTATGGTTCGCTTGCCGCTGTCGTAGTCCTTCTCATGTGGCTCTATGTTTCCGCATACGCCATGCTGATTGGGGCTCTAGTCAATGCCGAGGTTGAGCGGCAGACCTCGCGCGACACGACTACTGGGCCGGAAGAGCCGATGGGTGAACGTGGCGCGACAATGGCTGACACCAGCGCCGCGCTGGACCAATAAGCTTTTCGATGGTCATTGAACTTGCCTACAGGGCGCTTGGATCAATGTTGTTCCATTTCGAGTGACAGCCATCGCCTCTCATCCCATGCTGGCGAATTGGTACGCCTGGTACGGAGGGAATGGGCTTGGCCCACGACAGAGCCTCAGAGCGGCGGGATCGTAAAGGCCCAACCCGTGGGATCTTCCGTGAGTCTACGCTGGCTACGATGAGCAAGGGGATCCGCATGTGGAAGATCCGGGCGATGGGTCCCGCAGGCGGATAGAGCCATGCCCGCTAAAAATGACCCGGCCATCCTAAAACGGCCGGGTCAGTAGAAGAATTCTTTTGAAATCCTTCTGGGTCGCACCAATGTTGTGAACTCGTTTTTCTGAAATAGATAGCTTTAAATCTATCCTAGACCTTAAATATCGTTAACCTTTGGAGCTGAAACGACTTTTTTGCTATTCACTTTAATATCATGCTACCAAAAAATTCTTTGGAATTCTTATTACAGAAGAGGCGATCTGTCTTACGATGGCCATATCGAGTTACGCGTTTGCCCTGAACCGGCTATTTCCGACCAGGTGGGAACGTCCATCCGCTCTCTACGTAATGCGGGTAAAACAAGACTCTTCGGGTTCGCTCAATTGTGATAAGGTGAAACATCACCCGGTTCTAGTCGCAAGCATCCCGTGACTGAGAGACTCGAGCGCTCCCGCTTGCTGACCCGGAGTGCATCATGATTATTGATACTAAAAACAAGGCGGGACATGCCGAATGGGCAGATTATGTCATCCGCGCTGCTGCTGGAATAGCCAGTGCCGCATCGATCTTCGGCTATGAGAAAATCGTCGCTGCCGGGATTTGGCTGGCCGAACGCCACGGGCGTTCGCGGGCAAAGGCTGCTGACAATGAGTTGCGCGGTCAGCCTTGGTGGAGCAGGGGAAGGAGAGATGAACTCGCCACTGCTCTCGACGAATGGGAGAACGAGGGCGGTGGCATTTCGAGGTAGGGGAACGAAGAGCCCGCACCGCCGTATGTTCGGTAAAGCGCGAGCTTTTAGTGCAGGCCCTCGCGGCTTTATACTGTGTCGGCCTGTCGCGCTATCGCCAGTTCAATCTCCCTGATGAATTGGTCACCATACTGCTGCGTGGACACATAATCCTGTTCATCCTCCCCCAAGACATGACCTCTGCTGAACGTTTGTTTGAGGCGCATCAGAATGTCGGGCTGCTCTTCTGCGATATGACGGATCAAGGCCCGTAAAATGCGTTCATGGGCCAGTACCCGGCGTTCCAGATCAGTGTTTTCAATATTCATTGCTGAGACATTCCTTTGTTCACGCTTCTGGGAAGCCGTTGGTGATGCGGCTTTCTGCTGAAGCACGTATTTTAAACGGCCTTCTGCTGCCGCGTTTCGTTTGACAGCCATCCCTACTTCTTCAGCTGCCGATCGAAAGGCGCTAAAGCGCCTGCGCCCTCCTTGCGCATCAGACATATTTTCACCTCCGGTTGAGGAGCGCTTCGATTTAAAAGCGAGTTCCAGGAATCGCAGTTTCCTTCTGTGGACTGAACAAGCCAGGGGGCTTGCCCCGCGTCTTTACGGCGCCGCCAGGTCGTCGAAAGCCTTGTTGAGCCTGCCTACTTCGGTTTGAGTAGTCTCTCAGTCACGGCCGCCATGGACGGAGTCGAAGCCGGGATGCGCCAGTATACCACGTCCCACGTGGCGATCCTAAACCCGTTTTCGTGAATGAATGGCATCCCGAATTCGTGGCGTCCCGAGGCAAGCCGATCTGCGGGGTTTGGAATCAGGCTGGTGCGGAGGAGCATGGAACAATGGCTTGGCGATACGTCTAATACTACGAGGCGAGTCGCGGATTGATCGTGAGTGCCAAACTGAGTCGTATGGCGGCTTGATGGTCGGCCGCCCTTCTGCCTTTTGACGCCAGCTTAGGTGCATGCAAGCGAGCCTGGCCTAGTAGCCTTCTTGCCCCTCATTAGGCAATTCCTAAGCCGCTAAGATCGCTCCCAAGTTCAGCTTCTCCGAGACGCTGTGACGTAGCCACGAAGAGATGTCGCAGGAAAGGCCGCAGTTTGGCCGGAACGGAATGGTCGCTACTGGGATAAAGCGCCTGCCAGACTGGATAACGCGCTAAGATAGGCTAAGGTCGTGCTTGATGACAAACTTCGTCGAACAATCCGAGCTCGTAACCCAGTCCGAAGTACCCCAACCTCCGGCGCGTGACAGTCTTGAACGGCGGGTCTTTCGGGCGACAGCCGTCGTGATCCTAACGCTCGCTGCGGCCTACGTGCTGTGGATGCTCGTGGACCTGCTGTTGCTCCTATTCGCTTGCACCCTGGTCTCGCTGATCCTGCTGACCGGAACCAATGCCCTGCGCGGGAGGGTCCGGATGCCACTCAGCATGGCCTTGGCAGTCACAGTCATCCTGTTCATCGCAGTGATCGGTGGGGCCTTCGCGTTCTTCGGCGCCACGATGCAGGCGGAGTTCGGCGAGCTTGCCCAGCGGCTGCCGACCGCATGGGTAGGCCTGCAAGGCCGTATTGCGGCCTTGCCCATCGGCGCGGCCATCTTAGAGCGAGCGCAAGGATTGGCGCCCAGCAGCGAGGCCATAGTCAGCGCGGCGAGGACAGCTCTAGCGGCGGTTGGCGGAGCCCTGTCGTTGCTGCTGATCGTTCTCGTGGGCGGCGTGTACCTTGCGGCTCAGCCGACGCTTTACTCCACCGGCCTGCTTCGGCTCATCCCGCTCAGTGCAAGAAGTCAGTCGGCCGAAACGCTCGACGCGATCTCGATCTCGCTGAAAAACTGGTTGAAGGGACAGGCCCTAGGCATGCTGTTCGTCGGCGTTGCGACGGGCTTGGCGCTGTGGCTGGTTGGCGTGCCGGCCGCCTGGGCGATAGGCCTAGTGGCGGGTCTGGCCGAGTTTGTGCCCTACCTTGGCGTTCTAATCGCAGGGGTTCCCGCCGTGGTGCTGGGGTTCGGACAGGGAACCGCGACCGGGCTGTGGACGCTGGGCCTGCTGCTGGCTGTCCAGCAGGTACAAGGCAGCCTGATCATGCCGCTCGTCCAGAACAAGATGGTGGACCTGCCACCAGCGATCACGATTTTCGGGATCATTGCGGCCGGCATTCTCTTTGGAGTCGCCGGGGTTCTGCTGGCTACGCCGCTGACCATCGTGGTGCTCGTAATCGTGCGCCGCCTTTACCTCCACGAGGACAAGGAGGAGGTCCTCGCGAGCGCAGACGCGGCGGAGGACAGAACCGCGTGATCTTGTACTTGCAAGCGGCTTGTCGGACATGGCGGCTTTTCGATCGCCAAACCGACTGCCTGACTTGAACAAGTAGCTTGTGCTGAGAGCCGAAACGAGCAGTTGGACCGCGAGAAGTGGCGCGATGCCGATGGTCCGCTTCGTCGATGCGATCGATTGCTTCCGGCGGAACCGGACGTTTATCGGATCAGGCGCGAACGGCTGAGTCCGGTCGCATGCCGTCGAAGGGCGAGCAAAGATATGCTCCCCCTTTCATAAGCCTATGGCTTCGCGGCGACGGGCAGGCGGAATGGCGCGCCCAGTCGATTGAACGCGTTCATTGCCGCGATAACTAGCGTGAGATCGACCAAGTCCTTTTCAGCAAAGGCGGCGGCAGCGGCCGCATATGCTTCGTCCGAAGCATGGGTCGTGCTGATGTTGGTCACTTCCTCAGCCCAGGCCAGCGCTGCTCGATACTGGTCAGAAAACAGATGCGGCACTTCCGCCCAGACGGGGACCAGCACGACTTTGTCGATCGCCATGGTTTTGAGCAGGTCACGGGTGTGCATATCGATGCAATGGGCGCAGCCATTGATTTGCGACACCCGTAGGAACACCAGATGGATCAGCTCTTCAGGAAGATCCGTTTTCTGGGTTACATAATGATGGACCCGAACAGGGCCTTGGCGCCCACGGGGGCGGTTTCCGACCAGTTCAAACGCTTCGTATCGGCCATGCTGCTTTCCTCGTCACTGGCACCGATCATCGGCGCTCGCTGACTTGACGAGGTAAGCCTGTGCATCGTGACATCATGGCGCAGATATTTTTTGATCCTGCTGTCGTCATGTCACACCGGTGGCGGCCATCTCGTCATGCAGGTAGACACTGGCATCGGAGAATGGACATGAAGATCGTTATCATCGGTGGCACCGGGCTGATCGGCCGGCCGCTCGTGGGTCTGCTACGGGCCGAGGGCCATGAGGTCGTCGTCGCCTCACCTAGCACCGGCATCGATGCGCTGACCGGCGCCGGCCTGGCGCAAGCGCTGACGGATGCCGCCGTCATGGTCGATGTCAGCAATGCACCCTCGTTCGAGGACGCTGCCGCTCTCGCTTTCTTCCGCGGCACGACAACCAACTTGATGGAAGCAGCACGCGACGCGGGATTGCGCCACGTCGTCGCACTTTCGGTGGTGGGAACCGATCGTCTTCAGGCATCGGGTTATTTTCGCGCTAAGCTGGTTCAGGAGCAACTGATCGCCGCCGCCGGCATACCCTACACGATCGTGCGCGCCACGCAGTTCTTCGAGTTCCTATCGACCATCGCGGATGCCTACACGAGGGACAGCGCCGTGTATTTGCCACAGATTGCGCTCCAACCGGTCGCCGCAGCTGATGTCTCGGCCCTGCTTGCCGAGATCGCCACAGCTGCCCCGATCGGCGGCATCATCGAAATGGCAGGACCAGAGCGCGCACCCCTGGCCGAGTTTACGGCTAGCTGGCTCGGCGCACGGGACGATCCACGCCGGATCAACGTCACCGCCGAACGTGACTATTTTGGCGCCCCCGCCAACGACCGCTCGCTTGTCCCGGATGAGAATCCACGGATCGCGCCCACGCGTTTCGATGAGTGGCTTGCCGCTCGCGCGCAGGAGAGCGCAGCATGAGCCGGAACCTTCCGCTCGCACTGGCCGCAGTGCTCGGTCTCGGGGCCGCAGCCAATGGCCTCTTCATGCTGGTCTCACCTGAGAACTGGTATTTCGCGGTGCCGGGCGTCACCACGACCGGTCCGTTCAACCAGCATTTCGTGCGCGACATCGGGTTGATCTTCCTGCTCGTCGCAACCGCGATGCTCGCAGGTGTTGCTCGGCCGGCGTCGCGCGTCCCTCTGTGGTCTACCGCTGCCATCTCGCTTGCCGGCCATGCACTGTTCCATTTCTGGGAGGTGGCGGTCGGCATCTGTGGGACAGGTGCACTGGCTCAGGATTTTCCTGCGGTGACCTTACCAGCTATAGCGACGACCGCTCTGGCCCTCTGGGCCTGGCGCGATAACCAAGCATTGTCGGAGTGGGAAACTCTTGCTGCACAGTGATGAACGTCTCGCGGATTTTGAGGCTGAGCGGCCCCGACTGCTTCGCCTTGGCTATCGGATGCTTGGCTCTCTCAGCGAGGCGGAAGATATCCTGCAAGAAGCGTGGCTGCGTTGGGCGGCAACGGTGCAGAGCGTTGACACGCCGGCAGCCTATCTGACCCGCATCGTCACTCGGCTTTGCCTCGATCAGCTCAAGTCCGCCCGGGTGCGCCGGGAGACCTATGTCGGTGCCTGGCTGCCTGAACCGTTGATGGGTACTATTGAGGAAGAAGAGACGATCGCCGACGACGTGACGCTCACACTGATGCTTGCAATGGAGCGTTTGTCCCCGCTGGAGCGTGCCGCCTTCCTGCTCCACGACGTTTTCGACATGGCGCTCACCGATGTCGCGAGGACATTGGGACGCGAGCCCGCCGCCGTCCGGCAGCTTGCCTCACGCGCACGCAGGCACGTACAGCATGCGCGACCGCGTTTCACCGTGGAGGCAACTGAAGCCGATCGGATCGCGCGCGCCTTCTTCGCTGCTGCCCGCGACGGTGACACGGTCGCATTGTCCGCAATGCTGGCGCGCGACGTCGAGATCCATTCCGATGGCGGCGGCAAGGTAATCGCGTTCCGCAATGTGGTGCGCGGGATCGAACGAGCGCTTCGCTTGTTCGCCGGGCTGCGTCGCAAGTACACGTCAGCGCCGACGCTACTGCGCACCGCGACAATCAACGGCCTGCCCGGCTATATCAGTATCGATCGTGGCGACGTGCTCCAGACCACCGCGCTCGACGTGCGCGATTGGCGCATCGCGGCGATCTATATAGTTCGTAATCCCGACAAGCTTCGTCATCTGGCGGCAGCTTTCGGCACAGACCGTCATCCGCAGCACGGCCCTGAAGGTCGTGAGTTGGTCGCGAGCCGACGCCACGCGAACGGCAGCTATCCCCATATCGACGCTGCAATCCGGACATTCGCCTACCGGCCAATCGCAGCCCCAAAACATGAGAAAGCAGACTGACCGGACCCGAGAGCGAAAGATTTGGTGCTGAGTGTCTTGGAAGGTCGAATCGGAATGCGGTGAATGGGGCATTTCCGTTCAACGGCCGACGTCAGCTTGTCTCGGTCGAACGGCTTTGGTTGAGAGCGAACAGGCGTGCGAGGATTTCGTCCTCTTCCAGCCGCCCGGCACGCCAGTCCTCGCCCCATCCATAGGCGTCGGCGACGGCGGTATCGAGAGCGGCATGCGCGTTCACCAGCCATTGCGGCCGCGCGTTGTAGAGATTGGTCAGCGTACGCTTCTTCAGTTCTTTCGCCGCCGCCTCATCGCGGGGAAGAAAGCGATCGGGATAGCCTAGCACGACTTCGGGTTCGCGCACCACCAAATCGGCGGGGTTGAGCCACTTTTCGCGCAGATCATTCAGCTGCGCGGCGGCGGCGGCGATCGCTTGCCCCCGCGGATCGTCGGCATAGTCGGCGGCTCGTATGTTCGGAGTCAGGCCTGCGGGGAAGGGAAAGGTCTCGAACGTGGTCGAAGGCGTGTAGCGGGGATCGTTGCCGACGCCGAGGAAGGTGCCCATTCGGAGCGACCAGAGTTCGTGGAAGCGCGAGTGCAGGATACCAAAGGTCGTGTCGTCGTCGCGAGCGATGGCGACTACGGCTGAGTCCGGCACCACTAAAGACGCGGCCCAAACAAAAATTCGGTGTTTCGCAACTCTTGGGGTGAAGATGGCTCGCTTCAGTCCAATTGTCGCGCGTTTGATCCCCGGAACCGTCTCACCGTGATGCCACCAAAATAGCCTCCGCTTCTCTCTGCGGTTCTGATCTCGAAAGGGCTTTACCGTTGCCAGAGCATACTCAAACGGAGCTTCGTACATGGCGGCCTCGGCCTCGGCCAACGTACCGAAATCCACTATCCAGCGGCCGGAGCTTCGCCGTGTAATGTCCATTCCGTTAAGTAGCGGGCGAACCACGTCGGAATTGCGTCGCCCATTTGGATTGGTGGGAAGTGAAAGCCAATGATAGGCAAGGTCCTCGTCGATATCGAAAGGTCCAACTTTGACTGGACCTTGAAATGCCACGCCGCGATTGTCTCGTAAACGCTCCGCTGATGTTAAGTCGAAGCCACGCTGCTCGGCTGAAAGGTCCGCAAAGATTGAAGCCACTGGAGCGCCATTAAGGCGAGCGGATAAATTCTGACTCTTGCCGAAGCATACCATCGACACACGCACCGCAGCGCCGTCGACTGTCCAGCCCTCATCGCTCCAAGCCTCGAAAATGCGACCATGCTCAACGATCGGCTTTAAAGCCTGGCGATTTGCACCGCCCCGGATCGAATTCGTCGAAACTAGCCCAGCGCGCTGCAAACGCCCACCAGCCATCATCGACCACGCCGCCGCGAACCAATAGCAGACGAGATCGACCCCGCCCGGCAGTTCCGGCCACGCCTTGCGCAACGCAACTGTGTAGCCCTCGCTCAGCTCGGCGATCATCTTCTTATTGCCTAGAAACGGCGGGTTCCCAACCACCACGTCGGCCGTAGGCCATTCCGCGCGCGTGCCATCGTCATTGAGCACGGCATCGCCACACTCGATCGTGTCTAGCGGCCTCAGGATCGGATTCTTCGCCGCATCGAAACCATTGCGACGCATCCACTGGATCTCGCCGATCCACACCGAGACGCGGGCCAGTTCGGCGGCATAGGGATTGAGCTCGATGCCCAGCACGCATTCCGGCCCCACGCGGGGGAAGCCGCGTGACAAGCCCAATGCTTCTGCGTCCAGATTGGCGCGGTGTTCGATGTCCTTCAGCGCCTTCAACACGACGTAAAGGAAGTTGCCTGATCCGCATGCCGGATCGAGCACGCGAAAATTTGCCAGCCGCTCGATAAAGGCTGCGTGGATCGCCTGGGCCTCGCCTAACGCGCGGGTGCGCTTGCCCAGTTCAGCACCACGTAGTAGCTTCTCCCTGGTCTCGCGCGGGGCGTTTTCCACCAGCGCGGTCATCTTCGCCAGCGCCTCGGCCCATTCCGCTTCCAACGGCTCGATGATCACCGGCCGCACGATCATCATGATCTTGTCCCGATCGGTGTAATGCGCGCCGAGCTGGCTGCGCTTGGCGGGATCGAGCCCGCGCTCGAACAAGGTGCCGAGGATCGAGGGGTCTATTTGGCTCCAGTCGCGCCGGGCGGCGCTGAGCAACTGCCCGATATCCTCGCTGCTGACGGGCAGGGCGCTGTTGTCAGCGAACAGGCCGCCGTTGAACCAGTCGATAGGCGTGAAATCGATGTCGCCGCCCTCTGCCATCGCCCCGAACAGTTTTGCGGCATTACCTTCGAATCGTTCCGGCCGCATCCGGCTGGCCGTCAGCATCTTGGTGAAGAGGTGATCGGGCAGCAGCCCTACATCCTCGGCGAACATGCAGAAGACGAGCTGGTTGACGAAATGCGCCACACGCTGCGGTTCATGTCCTCGATCGCGCAGCCGCTGGGCGATGCTGGCGAACTCGCGCGCCGTTTCCTCCGTTAGGTCCTGCCGCGACTGAGCAGGCTTGAACTGCTCGGGATCGAGGAACGCCGCCTTCAGCCGGTCGCGCACCGCGCCGTCGTTCAGGTCATCCAGCGCGATCTCGTGCGTTTCCTGGACGCTGTTGGTCCAGTTGGTCCTGATCACGATCCGATTCATGTCGGACACGATGAGCAGCGGCGGATTTTCCAGTGCCACCGAATACTGCAGTAACTGGGCATAGGCCTTGTCGAGATTGGCGTGGCGGCCCTTATATTCCCAGCCGAAGCATTCGCGGCGCCAGACATCGGCCCAGCCGTTTCCACCGCTGGTCTTGTTTGCGCCCTTCTCGAAAGTGAACCACTCGCCTTTCGGATCGGCCGAGACCGGATCGAGGATGCCGAGCAGCGCGCACAGATCGTTGAAATGGCTCTGCGACGCGGACCGCTCCTTCAGCTCGACGTTGCGCCATTTCTTCAAAATCGTGCGGTGTCATGCGCCCCCGGAAGCAAGTGGTTGACCTGCGCCGATTTCGCCCAGCCCCGGCTCTATAGTAGCCAATCAACACGATGGAGCAATAACCAAGAGCGCGCTTCTGTCGACTAGCGGCAGGTTTCAGTGAAAGTCGCCGTTCGATGGCCCTGGAGAACGCCTGACCTGGTTGCGGCTGCTGGGATGGGACGATCTGCAATCGGCGGCCAACATTTGGAGGCTGAGGGTGTTATAGGTGTCATACCGAGTGGACGAGAGGGCCCAAGAGGCGCGTCTAACCGGTCAATGCCGCCGGAAAGCGCGATAACGCCCACTATGTTCGTTCGGAGGTTCTGCTTTTTACATCGAGGCCCATCAAACTTTATCGCACTCTCCGGCCCTTAAGCTTTCTTCGGCTGCGTGCGATACTGTGGCTTGAGGGCATATTTCAAGCAAAGCCACGGTCACCTGATAGGTCCTCCAGTGATTTGAAGCTACTGATCAAGATTTTTCCGGAACGACTCTCGCGGCTTGATGCCGTCGCTGGTCCAAGCGATGAGGTCATTGAAGCTTTTGCTCATCTGTTCCTTCGTGAAGCCGCAATGCGCAGCACCGTAAAAGCCCTTGAAGGTTTCCGCGGCCGGCACCAGCGTCTTGGCCGCAGGTGCCGTGAAGGAGAGGGTCAGAGTCGGCCAAGTCTGCTGCGCGAGCGCTTTTAGGTTGCCCGCCCGCTCGACGCGGCTGCGTAAACGATCTTCATGTTCATATGCTACCAGCGGGTCGTAGGCATTGTGAACCGTGAGCAGCTTCATGTGCTGGTTCCCGGTCGTACTATAGTCCCGTATCAGCTTGGCCCGCGGGGCGGGATCGGCTTCGTAACGCTGAACCCCTTCATTCAGTGCGGCGTTTTCCGCGTCACTGAGCAAGGATGATTGGTAAACAACGTCACGGTTGCCGATAGGAAGGCCGCCAAGGACCTGTCGAGCGTCATCGATACTGGCGATCGCAAGGATCAGCCCACTGCTGAGAGTGGCGAAATCGGCCTTGTTCCGCATGCCAGGTGCCGCGCTCATCGTGCGTGCGATGATCTGCGCCGCTGGACCCTTCGGGTCGGACACAGCGTCGTTCTGCAATTTGCGGAGGTTGAGGAAGAACGCGACCGGGTTGATGCCGTTGATGCCGGTCGTCACGTCCTTCGATCCGGGAAGCTCATAGGGCGTGCGGCGGCTGAAGTAATTATAGAGATTGCGAACGTCCGCAACGTGCTGAAGCGTGTAGGTCCAGTCGCTGACGGGGCCGCACATGGCCATTGCGCCGTCAAATTCCTTCGGGTGAAGCTGAGACGCCAGCGCGGTGATGCTGCCGCCCATTGATCCGCCAGTGAGGAAGACCTTTTTCGCGCCTATCTTTCGCAACAGCCGTTCCAATGCGACGTTACGCACGATGCCGGACGCGACGGCGAACCCCAGCTTGTCGTACGCGGTGTGACCCACGGCATAGCCTTGCGCGTAAGCGGTGCCGAGCAGTCCGTGCGCGGGATCGTCAACAACAGGATCGGCTGACACCGTGTCTGCCTTGCCTGTCCGAGGGGGAGTGTAGCCGTGTGCGAACAGCACCGCCTGCTTGTTCCAGTTCGGGGGGATCCGCAACGCGAACATGCGCCCGTTCAGCTCGGCATTGACCTGGCTTCCTCCGTCCGCCGTCTCTACGACTTTCAGCCTCTTTACCTCGGGCGCGGCTTGAAATCGGGCGCGCATAGAGGATGCGTCGCCAAGCTGCCGGGCGATGACGGGAGCCGCAGCCATGACCAGGGCGAAGCCCGCGGCCAGTGCCGAGGTCGCTGCGCGATTACAAAAATGCCTCATAGGCAGGAGCCCGAGTAATTTGCGAGTTGGGACGACAACGCCCCGAAACGCTTGATCAGCTTCCACACGCCATTTTCTCCTTCAATGCCTCGCGACTAGCGCGCTCCCACGGCGAGCCGTGACAAATTATCTTCTATATACCGTAATTACGAATGAAAGTTCCATGTCAGTCAATCGCAGGTTGGTCTCTGACGCGGGAGGATCCCTTTTGTCTCGAACCGTTCTGGCCCTGAAAACTGCGAAAAATAAATGTACTTCAGAGGATGATCGGAGAGGGGTGTGCTAACCCTGTGGCGCTTGAGGCCTAGCGTTGCCATCTGAAGAGATTTTTTCACAGAACATCTATACAGAAGAAATGTTCGATAGTAAGAATTTTTGATACTAAGATTTTGGGGAGGAAAAATGCGCCACCGGACCATCCTTTCGTGCGCCACTGCGACGCTGGTATTCATTCCTACGCTCGGGACCGCACAGACCTCATCCAGTGCACAGCCCGCCACCCTTGAGGTGCCGGAGATCATCGTCACAGCCAACCGTCGCGCAGAGCCGCTGCAGAAGGTGCCGATGGCTGTGAGCGCAATCAGCGGAGAAGAGCTAATCCAAAGAGGCGTGCAGAATCCGCAGGAAATCGAGCGGCTCGTTTCTTCGCTGACAATCCAGAACAACGGCGGCAATCAGCAGGCGTCTAACTTCTCCATCCGCGGCGTCGGGACGGCGAGTTTTCAGCGGTCGGCCGAATCCAGCGTTGCGACCGTCGTCGACGATGTCGCGCTGATCCGATCCGACATGGCGATCATCAACTTCGTTGATCTTGAGAGCGTCGAAGTGCTGAACGGTCCGCAAGGATTCCTCTTCGGAAAAAATGCGTCGGCTGGTCTGGTCAATATTCACAGCAAGGATCCAAGGATCGGCGAGAATTCAGCTCGTCTCTATTCGGAATATGGACAGCTTGCCAATGCGGCCAATACGGATCTCTTCCGGGTTCAGGTCATCGGCAATATTGCCACGGGGTCCCGTTCAGCGCTTCGCGTCAACGCGTTTCTGGTGGACAATTCAGATTTCTTGAAGCCAGTCAATCCGGCGCGCAACCGTGACTCCAGCTACGGTCTGCGGCAGTCTGGGGGGTCTGCCAAATTTCTGTGGCAGGCGACCGATACATTCACGCTGCTTCTGGCGGGAGATTATCTCGACAGCAAGGGAGTTGGTGCAGGTTTCGCGAATATCCGATCGACGCTCCCTGGTAGCCCACTTGGCACGGAAGAGGCTGCGTTCGGTATTACGCCTGGACCCGACAATTCCAAGACCTCCGCCGACGGGTACAGCAACTTCCGTAACAAGGTTGGCGGCGCGCAGGCGAAGGCGACGCTGGAGCTTGATGGCGGCTTGACGCTGAACAACATCCTCGCTTTTCGGCAGCTGAAATCGCGCGGCGAATTCGATGCCGACTACAGCGGTTTTCCGTTGGTGCAGGCTTTCCCGGGCCGCAGCAATTTCCGGCAGTGGTCTGATGAATTGCGTTTGACGTCACCGGCGGGCGGAAGGTTCGAATATCAACTCGGCCTGTTTGCCATGCGCGCCTATATATTTGAAGGAACGCGTCTGGCCGCGGACCTGGGCCAGCCCGTTCCCCCAGGATTTACGACGTTCCTTGGCGGCGACGGCCTCTACAGGCAACGGCAATCAAATTACGCCCTATATGGCCAGGGCACCTACGAACTCACGCCGGGCCTCAAGCTCACTGCGGGCGCGCGCGTGACCCATGACAAGATCAATATGTTGTACCGCAGCACGGCAGGTGGCGGTGTCATTTCGCTGATCCCTGTCGGATCGCCGCCTGCGGAATCGCGGAAGGAGACAAATCTCTCATGGCGCGCGTCCCTCCAATATGATGTCGATCCAAACGTGATGGTTTATGGAACGGCGGCGCGGGGCTATAAGGGGCCAGGTTTTGCCCAATATTCATTGTTCTACGTCAGGCCCGAGATCCCCACTCATTTCGAAGTCGGATCTAAAATCCAGTTGCTCGGCCGCAAGCTGACGCTCAATGTCGCGGCGTACAACACCGAGTTCAAGGATTTCCAGGCGCAGAGCATCGATGTGACGAATGGCCTGACCTTTCGGCTGCAGAACGCCGGCAAGCTGCGGACCCGAGGGTTTGATGTGCAGTTGCTTGCCAGGCCCACGTCACGCCTGACCTTGAATGGGGGGCTTTCATACACGGATGCGCGATTCCTGAGCTTCCAAGGCGACGCTTGCTATATAGGTCAGGCATCATGCGCTGGTGGTGTTACAGATTCTTCGGGCAATCGCCTGCCCAACGCTCCGAAATGGAAGGCCGTCGCGGACGTGAGCTACGAGGCGCCACTTGGAGGTGATTTTTCCGCCTTGTTCAATATGGGCGTCAAGTCGCAGACCTCTTTCAACTTTCTGTCGAACGCGGACCCGAATACGGTTCAAAAAGGCTATACGACAATGGATGCGAGCGTAGCGCTGAGCAATGCGGCCTGGGGTGGCACAGTTCGCCTATTCTGTCGCAATTGCACCGATACCCGATTTGTCGGGACGATTTCGGGCCATCCATTCTTCCCTGGAGACTATATCCAGAATTTGACGCCCAGTGGCTTCAGGCAAATTGGTGCTTCGCTTGATGTGCAGTTCTAAAGTCCGATTGATGGTCTGGTCGGGCGGCTCACAACAAGGAGTGTCGATATTCGAGGCGGTGCTGCGGCGGCGTGCGTGATAAGACGATCAACTGAATGGAGATCAGTAATGCTCACAAGGGCGAGCCTCTTTTGTTTGACTATCGCTCTGGCGGCGTCAGCGAATGCGCAAACGGTATCTGGTGAGCAGCTTTTCAAACAGCGCTGCTCAAGCTGCCATGCGGTCACTGCAAAGGATGGGCCACGGATCGGCCCTAATATGGCGGGCGTCATAGGTCGGAAGGCTGGAACAACTGCCTTTCCGACATATTCTGCTGCGTTGAAGAAGTCGGGGCTCACCTGGACCGAAACGACGGTGGCCGCCTTTTTGGCTGGTCCAACCAAAGTGGTGCCGGGCACTCGAATGGTGGTAGCATTGCCGGACGCCGCGCAGCGACAGGCGATCGTCAAATATCTCGCGACCAGGAAATAAGGCAGAGGAATATGGAGCCAGTCCGTTACGGTATGATCGGCGGCGGGCGAGGCGCCTTCATAGGTGGTGTCCACCGCACGGCCGCCGCCATCGCAGGTAACTGGCGGCTGACGGCTGGCGCTCTTTCATCCGATCCTGAACGGGCCAAGGCGTCTGGCGCCGAAATTG
The DNA here is from genome assembly GCF_023051225.1 of Sphingobium agri. Taxonomy (NCBI): domain Bacteria; kingdom Pseudomonadati; phylum Pseudomonadota; class Alphaproteobacteria; order Sphingomonadales; family Sphingobiaceae; genus Sphingobium; species Sphingobium agri. The sequence continues at coordinate 217,374 of NZ_JALKHS010000006.1, forward strand.
GCCTTCCTGCCGATCGTGTTTACGGCTCTTGGCCTGAAATGCTGGAGCGTGAGGCGGCCTTGCGGCAAAGTGAGCGGATCGAGGTGGTGTCGATCGTCACACCCAATCATATGCATGCCGCCCCGGCCATAGCGGCGCTGGAAGCAGGGTTCGACGTCATAATCGACAAGCCCCTGGCCGACACGATCGAGAATGCCAAGGCCATTGCCGATGCAGTGGAACGGACCGGGCGACGGATCGCCGTGACCCACACATATACCGGCTATCCTTTGGTGAAGCAGGCACGCCAACTGGTCACAAGCGGTCAGTTTGGCGCGGTACGCCGGGTCTCGGTGAAATACACACAGGATTGGCTCAGCCGCGCCGCTGATCTGGTTGATAACAAGCAGGCGGCGTGGCGGACCGATCCGAACCAGTCAGGGGATGCCGGCGCCTTTGGCGACATCGGCACGCACGCCGCCAACCTGGTCGAATTTATCACGGGTGAGCGGATCACCTTGATGTGCGCGGAGCTGACTATGCTGCCCGGCCGCGCGATCGATGATGACGGCGCCGCGCTGTTCCGCCTTTCCGGCGGCGGCAGGGGCACGTTGACCGCGAGCCAGATTTGCGTCGGTGACATCAATGATCTTGCCATCGACATCTATTGTGCTGAGGCTGGGCTGCATTGGCGGCAGGAGGAGCCGAACACGATGCGGATAGGCTATCGCGATCGGCCGACGGAAATATGGCATGCGGGCGCAAATCGCGCCTATCTCGCTCCTGACATCCGCGCCATCCAGCGGACGCCCGGTGGACATCCCGAGGGCTATCTGGAAGCGTTCGCCAACATCTATCGCATTTTTGGGGAGCAGCTTCGCGGCGCAACCCGTTCGGAAGAGTCGCCAGGCTATGCCACGATGGATGACGCGCTCCGAGGCATGCGATTTATCGCCGCAGCACTTGAATCCAGTCGTCGCGGCGCGGTTTGGGTCGATCTGTAAAAGGAGAATTGGAGATGAAAGGACCGGCCATCTTCCTCGCGCAGTTCGCGACCGATGAACACCCGTTCAATTCGCTCGACGCGATTACGAAATATATGGGTGGTCTCGGCTACAAGGGTGTTCAAATCCCGACTTGGGATGCGCGCCTATTCGATATTGAAAAGGCGGCGGAGAGCCAGGATTACGCCGATGAGGTGAAGGGGATCTGCGCCGCAAACGGTGTCGAAATCACCGAACTTTCGACGCATCTTCAAGGTCAACTTGTCGCGACCCATCCGGCCTATGACAGGCTGTTCGACGGCTTCGCGCCTGCGCGACTTCATAACGACGCGGCCGCGCGCACGGAATGGGCGACGGGGCAGATGCGCCTTGCCGCGCAAGCCAGCCGCCGCTTTGGCCTGTCCAGCCATGCGACGTTCTCAGGCGCGTTGATGTGGCATATGGTCTATCCTTGGCCGCAGCGGCCCACCGGAATGGTTGAGGAGGCCTTCTCCGAACTTGCAAGACGCTGGCGGCCAATACTCGACATGTTCGACCAAAATGGCGTCGACATCTGTTATGAGCTGCATCCGGGCGAGGACCTGCATGATGGGATCACGTTCGAACGATTCCTCGATGCAGTCGAGCAGCATCCTCGCGCCAATATTCTCTACGATTCGTCGCACTTCCTACTGCAACAGCTAGATTATCTCGCTTTCATCGACATCTATCATGACCGGATCAAAGCCTTTCACGTAAAGGATGCGGAATTCCGCCCGAATGGGCGCGCTGGCGTCTATGGCTCCTATTCTTCATGGGTTGAACGGCCCGGCCGTTTCCGCTCGCTCGGAGACGGGCAAATCGACTTTTGCGCGATTTTCTCCAAGCTGATCCAATATGGCTATGCTGGCTGGGCGGTGCTCGAATGGGAATGCGCGCTCAAACACCCCGAGCAGGGGGCGGCGGAGGGCGCGCCCTTCATCAAAGGGCACATGATCCGAAAAGCCGAAAAGGCATTCGACGATTTTGCGGGCAGTGCTGTCGATAGAAATTTTATTCGGGAGACGCTGGGTCTCGCCTGATCAGTTCACATCGCGCCGCTATGAGGTTGTCATGACAATTTGCGGGGAGGCTGTCTAGCATCGCCCGGCTTTCTTTGGACTCCAGGCGCTGCAGGCGTTCTCCCCAGCGAGCGCTCTTTTGATCGCTCCGACGCTTCTAGGGAAAAATATAGATCTAACATTTGTTTATACGGAAAATATGTTCTACATCAGACATTGAGCCCCGGAGATGCTGGAGAGGATCAAGATGCTAACCCTGCCTGACACAGATCGCCGGACGCTTTTCAAACATGCATTGTGGCTCATCGGCGCAAGCGCAGTGCCAAAGGGCGCGCTGGCAGCAGCTGTCCAGCAGCCGGGCCTCGAAGCCGCGCGTTTTGCGCTTCTCAGCGCGACGGCGGACACGATCATCCCTCGAACCGAGACCCCCGGAGCGATGGATGTGGGCGTGCCAAAACTGTTCGACGAAATGCTCCGCAAATGGGCTTCGTCGGAGCGACGGGCCACGATCATCGCTTCGCTCGACAGGATCGGAACCCTGAAGATTCCGGGGAGCGAAACGCCCTTCGTCAAGCTGACCGCTGAGCAGCGCTATGCGTTGCTCGAAGCGCATGACAAAGCGGCGCTCACGCCCGCGGGCGCGCCGGCCGAGGCCGTCGGACCGCTGAATTCGGCACATGCCATATTGGACCCACATTATGGTCGGCCAAAGCAGGACGCAGTCCCCACCCAGCCGCCAGGCGTTCCTGTGGCACAAGCGCCCACCCAGAAGAAGAAGCCGACCTCGCTCGACGCTCTGCTGGCCGGACCTCAGGTCGCCGACATGGGCTACGCGAAGCTGAAGGAATTGGTGATTGTGCTCTACTATTTTTCCGAGCCCGCCCTCACCCAGGAACTCCGCTATGAGCACGCGCCCGGACAATGGGTTCCATCCATTCCGATCACCCCCGAAACACGTGCCTGGGGCGGCGCCGGCGTCAATTGATCGGTCGAGGGAAAGACAAAAACCATGTTTGACGTGATCGTGATCGGCTCAGGGATGAGCGGTGGCATGGCTGCCAAGGAATTGTGCGAGCGCGGGCTCAAGACACTCGTCATAGAACGTGGCCGGAAGCTGGAACATGGTGGTTCCTACACTGACTGGATGCAGCCCTGGGATCTTCCCACAGCCGGGCTGGTGCCAGAGGAAGAGATCGCTTCCGACTACAAGATCCAGAGCCAATGCTATGCGATGAATACGGCTACGCAGCAATATTGGGTGAAGGATAGCGAGCACCCCTATTCAACGCCAGACGACAAGCCGTTCCTGTGGATCAGGGGTTATCATCTGGGCGGCCGCTCGATCATGTGGGGGCGGCAATCCTATCGGCTGAGCCCTATGGATTTCGAAGCTAACGCCAAGGATGGACACGGTTCCGATTGGCCGATCCGATATGGCGATATCGCGCCTTGGTATGATCATGTGGAGCGCTTCGTCGGCGTGGCTGGTTCGAAAGAAGGACTGGCGCAACTGCCTGATGGTCAGTTCCTTCCCGAATTCGCCCTGAACGATGCCGAAAAGATGTTCAAGCAGGCCGTGGAGACGAAATTCCCCGGACGCAAGGTTATTCCCGGCAGGGCCGCCAACCTTTCCAAGGCTACGCCGGAACATGAGGCACTGGGTCGGACGAGCTGTCAAAATAGATCGCTTTGCGAACGGGGCTGCAGCTATGGTGCCTATTATTCGAGCCTGAGCGGATCGCTCCCGGCGGCCGAGCGCACCGGCAATCTCACGATCGTGACAGATGCGATCGTCCACAGCATCATCCGCGATCCCAAGACCGGCAAGGCCACCGGAGTGCGGGTGGTCGACACCAACAGCAAGCAGGGCCGGACATATGAAGCAAAGGCGATCTTTTGCTGCGCTTCGGCGATCGCGACCGCTCAAATACTTCTGAATTCAAAGTCGGAGGCCGACCCTCATGGCCTCGCCAACGGCTCCGGCATGGTGGGGCGCAATCTCATGGACCATATTGCCGGATTGGCCGTGGTTGGCACAATGGATGGGCCCAACACTTATTATAAAGGTCGGCGCCCGACGGGGCTCTACATTCCGCGCTACCGCAATGTTAGTGAGCCGGGCGATTTTGTGCGCGGCTACGGCTTTCAAGGGGGTGTTTCGCGAACCGGCTGGCGCGCGAATGCCACGGGTGCACCCGGCATCGGCAAGGCGCTGAAAGAGCGGACCCGCCGCGTCGGACCCTGGATGGCGGCCATTGTGGGCTTTGGCGAGATGCTGCCGAACCCGCAGAACCGGGTGACGCTTCATCCAAGCCGCACCGACAAATGGGGCATGCCGATCGTGCATATCGATTGCGAGTTAGGTGAAAACGAGAAGAAGATGGCAAAGCAGATTGTCGCGGATGGGCAGGCAATGGTTGAGGCCGCGGGCGGCAAGGTGCTTTACGCCAGCGAAGAGCCGGGTTCGCTCGGCCTGGGCATTCATGAAATGGGCACCGCATGCATGGGCAAGGATCCTAAGACTTCGGTGCTCAACAAATATAATCAGGCTCATGAGGTGCCTAATCTGTTCATCACCGACGGCGCTGCCATGGCGTCGTCAGGCTGCCAGAACCCGTCCCTTACCTATATGGCGCTGTCGGCGAGGGCTGCTCATCATGCGGCGGAGTTTCTGCGCGCAGGCAAGATCTGAATCGGGACCGGCTTTTTGGAACGATGGTGAGGAGACCGGCGCGTGAGGGCAGAATGGCTATGGATGAGGAAACTGATGGCCGGAGCGGCTGCTCTGCTGGCGCCCCTCGCAATAACTCCTGCGCAGGCTGCACGGCCAGTTACTGACTGCCCGCTTCGAGATGCGCCTTACTCCCTCGATTCTCCGCTGGTCGATGTGCTGTTGAGCCCCGCCGGGCGTTCCATGTTGATGGAAGCCGCGCCTACACTTTTGGACAAAGTTCCCGAGCAGTTCATAAGCACTGAGGCTCCGACCTTCGCTGCGATCGTGACAGTAAGAGATACTTGGCGCATTCTCGGCTTGTCGCCTGACAGATTGATGCAGCTCGAACAAAAGCTGCGCGCGCTGCCAGTGACTGCTGCTGACAAGATGAAGCGCTGCGAACGCTATGACAATGACAAGCCGAAGCTCACTTGGAGCCGGGGCAAGTTGAGAATTCTTTTGTTTGAGAAGATCAACGGCTTTCGTGACGGACCTTCGGTCGAGGCTGCACGCGCTTCCTTTCAGGGGATGGCGCAGCGCAACGGTTGGTCAATCGTGACCACTGACAAGGGTGGCGCGATTACGCCTTCGATATTGCGCAAAGTCGATGTGATCATCTGGAACAATATTAGCGGGGATGTGCTCACGCTGAGCCAGCGCCGCGCACTCCAGAACTACGTGGAAAAGGGCGGAGGATTGGTCGCCGTGCATGGCTCGGCAGGCGACCCGGCCTATTTTTGGGATTGGTATGCCGACAAGTTGATCGGCACGCGCTTTATCGGGCATCCGATGAATCCTCAATTTCAGGATGCCAGGATCAAGGTCGAGCAGCCCGCGCATCCGATCGCATCCGGTTTGCCGTCGGAGTGGATAATGAAGGATGAATGGTATTCGTTCGGCACCAATCCTCGCGCGGCGGGAGCTAAGGTTGTACTTACGCTCGATGAAAGCAGCTACAAGCCCGTAGGTCCAAAGGGCGAGGACTTACGGATGAACGACCATCCGATCGCTTGGACGAATTGTATCGGGAAGGGGAGGGTCTTCTATTCGGCGATCGGGCATCGTCCAGAAATTTATAGTGACGCACACAATATGGCATTGAACGAAGCCGCAGTGAAATGGGCGGCGGATCGCGGGACATGCGCGCCGCAGCCCTGAGGCCACGCGCATCTCCGCATTGCAACGATCCGCCCGATCCTACAAGACGTCGCTCAAAGCAGTGAGAGCCCGGGCACTCAGCGACGGATAAATCACGATCTAGCGGTCGCATTGTGCGAAGCACGTTGTGCACGGACATCGCACGATGTTCGAACTCTCCAAGGCGAACCGCGACTATGGCATCGGAGCTGGGAGGTCGATCCCTTCAATCCAGGGACGGCTTCGATGTCCACCTCTTTAAAACCCGCTTACCCCTTAGCCCTCTATCGGCGAATCATCCTTTCCAATTCGACGAGGCATGAACGCGGGTAAGCGGCTCGCTAATCTGGCTGCCGTCAGGTGGTTGGGGGCCGTGCGTTTCTGTTCACTAACAGGCTTCTGCACCTGTCCTCAAACGTGTCCAAAAGTCGCGTGTTTTTCCAAAAGCGGCCCGATCCGGCCGTTTTCTTGAGCAAGGGCGCGGCACCTCAAAACTCAAGGATTTTGGGCAATTGAACTTATGACATTTTGGAGGGGTGTTAAAACACCAATTATAAAATCCCTCATAATCGAAACTTGAATGCTTAACTGGCGCCCTATCGCCCGACTATTTTTTCACTGATAATCCAAAGGCACGCATAAAACATAAAATATTAATTTCGAGAGAATTCCATGCGGAACATATATTGCATAACGCCTGATGCTAACGTAAGTCACGGCATAACCCAGGTAGGCGGTCGCCGCAGAGCGGATTTGCCCTTGGGCTAAAGAGGAGGGGTTATGATGAACGGGTTTATACGGTGCCTTTGTGGCACTTCCTCAGTTGCACTCGCTGTGATCGGGTCCGCCTCGTCAGCCATGGCGCAGGCCCAATCGGTGCAAGCGCAGGCCGAAGGTGCTGCAACTCAGGCTTCCGATATCGTGGTAACTGGGTCTCGCGTTGCGACCGCCGTGAATGCTCCGACGCCGGTCACGACCGTCGATACGGAACAGTTGGCAGCTTCATCGCCCACCACGATTGCAGACGCGCTGAACCAGCTGCCCGCGTTTGCTAACTCTCAAGCGCCGACCAAAGGAGGCAGCAGCCTTTATGGCGGTAACTTCCTGAACCTGCGGTCACTGGGGCCGGGTAGAAGCTTAATCCTGCTCGATGGCCAGCGCCTGCCGACGACGAGCCCGGCGGGCTCACCCGTAGGATTTGTGAATGTCGACTGGATCCCTGCGGCGCTCGTCAAGCAAGTCGATACGGTCACTGGCGGCGCTTCTGCGGCCTACGGCTCTGATGCCGTTGCCGGCGTTGTGAACTTCGTCCTGGACCATGATTTTGAAGGTTTGAAGGGCGAGGCGCAGTACGGCATCACGTCGCGTGGCGACAATCAGAACTACAAGTTCGGCTTGTCTGGAGGTGGATCATTCGCCGATGGTCGCGGGCATGTGCTGTTCAGCTTTGAGCATGCGAAGTCGGATGAACTGAACGGCGATCCCAAGAACAGGCCTGGCAAGGCGCCACGCGATTGGGCTAGGAGTGGACGGGGGCTCATCCCGAACCCAAATGCTGGTCCGGGTCAGCCGGCATATATCACGATCCCTGATTTGCGTGTGTCCGCGTTTCCGCTAGGAGGTGTGGTGCTGAGTGGCGCTGCCTTCGGCACGACCTTCACCCCGGATGGCGCCTCTGCGCCTTATGATTTCGGAACGAATGTCAGCGGTGCCGTCGCCTCCGGCGGAGGGGGATATAGCCCTGCTCCGGGCATACCATTGGCGAATGGGTTAACCCGCACGTCCGCTTATGGGCGCGTGAGTTACGAGTTTAGTGAGCATGCGACGCTTTACGCAACCTTGATGTATTCGCGAGGAAATAATGCCGCGGGCATCGGGCATGCATTCACCGCTCTCATCTCGCCGAGTCTCTCCCTCAGTGTAGACAACGCCTACCTTCCCGACGATGTACGCACAAAGATGCTGGCTAATGGCGAACAGGCGGTCATTATCGGCAAGCGCTTTGATCAGCTTCGCGCGGAGCAGAACAATACCGCCGAGCGCATGTCCCTAGGCGGGGACGGAGAGATCGCCGGTAACTGGAAATGGCAGGCCCACGTTCAACGTGGACGCGTCACATCCGAGACGATCCTCGATGGCAACTTCGATACGATCAACTTCGCCAAAGCCATTGACGCGGTACGCGCGCCCGACGGCACAATTGTTTGCCGCTCCACCCTGACGAGCCCGACTGACGGATGCGTGCCATATAATCTGCTTGGCGATCGTCCGCTGACAACGGAACAGCGGGCCTATTTCCAGCCGACCCAGGAATATCGTGGGAAAGGTTCCCAGGTCACAGCCGAAGCCTCGGTATCCGGGCCATTGTTCTCCACTCGAGCTGGTGAGGTCAGCATTGCGGCAGGCGTTGGTTATCGCAAAGAGAAGCTGAAGCAGTTCACGAACCAGCTCGCCGGCCTGACCAACCCGTTTACCGGGTTGCCTGGTGCGTGGGCCTTCCTCAACCAGCCTGCGCTCGCCGGTTCTTTCGACGTGAAGGAAGCGTTTGCGGAGGCGCAGGTGCCGCTGCTCAGCGATCTTCCCGCAGTTCGCTCACTCGATCTGAACTTCGCTGTCCGGTACAGCGACTACAGCACGAGCGGCGGGCAAACCACCTGGAAAGCAGGAGCCGTCTGGAGCCCAGTCGAGGGTGTGAGATTTCGTGCGTCGAAGTCGCGCGATGCGCGAGCACCCAGTGTCACGGAATTATTCTCCCCTTCAAGCAGCGGCTTCGCCATTGTCCGTGATCCGCAGAATGGTAATCAGTCCGTGCCAGCCATTCCGGTGCAGAGCGGCAACGCCCAACTCATGCCCGAGGTGGGCAAGACGTTCACTGCGGGCGTCGTGTTGCAACCGAGCTTTGTTCCTGGTTTTGCAGCCTCGATCGATTATTATCGGGTCAAAATCACTAACGTCATCAGCACTTTGAACCCGCAGCAAACGGTGGATCAATGCGCTGCGGGCAGTGCCGCGTTGTGCGATCTGGTGACGCGTGATCCCACGACCAATGCGATCGTATCGATCCGTACGCCGTTCCTCAATCTCTCGTCCCTGCGCACCAGCGGCATCGACTTTGACGTCAGCTATCGGAGAAATGTCAATTTCGGGTCCCAAGGGGGTATCCTCAATTTGCGGCTTTTCGCTACTTATGTACATGATCTTGTGACCGAGGCGCCGGGATCTCCGGCTTTCGATCTAGCCGGCGATGTAGGCTTCGGCAACGAAGGTGTGCCACATTGGACAGGTCTGGGAAGCATCTCCTACGAGACAGGTCCTTGGGCATTTCAATTGCAGGAGCACTATGTCGGGGGCGGCACCGTCAGCAATGCATTATTGTCGGTACGTCCTGGTTCAAAGAACGAAGTCAAAGCCAATTGGTGGACTGATCTCACCATACGCCGGTCGATCGGCACGTTCGAACTCTACGGGACCGTCGCCAATCTCTTCGATCAGGATCCGCGGTCCGTTGCAACCGCGAGCATTTCTGGGCCAACCAACTACCGCCTCTACGATACGTTGGGCCGCCGCTTCGTCGCCGGTGCCCGCTTCAAGTTCTGATCCCAAAGTCAGTCGTCACTCTTTTGCGACCGGGCAAGCCCGGTCGCAGCTTTGGGAATAGCGAGCAATTTATGTTGATCGGTCCATTCAGAAATGGGCCGCACTGGCGGGTGTGTGAAAATTGCAGATCGTCGATAGTCATTGCCGATCGATTGCAACCTTTTTGTAGCTGGCAGACATCAGCTTGAGAATTTGCCGGTGGGGCACAGCTGATCGAGCATGACCCTCGCCCAGCTGTGTTTCCAAAGGAATGAGCGAAGATGAAGATAGGGATGAATCTGTTACTTTGGACCGGCCACGTGAGCGAAGGGCACCTACCGGTACTCCGTGCTCTCAAGGAGACCGGCTTCGACGGGGTCGAAGTGCCGGTGTTCGACACCTCCGACTTAAAGCATTACCGATGGCTTGGCGGCGTGCTCGACGATCTAGGGCTTGAGCGCACAATGGTCGCGATCATTCCCGACGAAGCACATAGTCCGATTTCCCCTGATGCGTCGGCGCGGCAAGGCGCAGTCGATCATCTCAAGCGGGTCATCGATTGCAGCGCGGCACTGGGCGGGAAGGTGCTCGCCGGCCCTTGGTTCCAGCCACTTGGCGTGTTTACCGGCGAGAAGCCCAGTCATGCGGAACTCGATCGTTGCGCTGAAGTGCACCGCCAGATCCTTCCACTACTCAGCCAAGCCGGGATTACTGCAGGGCTCGAGCCGCTGAACCGCTTCGAGGCGCACCTCCTCAACACGTGCGAGCAGGCGATCGCCTATGCCGAGCTGATCGGGGCAGATGGAATCGGTATTCTTTACGACACCTTTCACGCCAATATTGAGGAGAGAGACCCTATCGCTGCACTTCATTTGCTCCACGCCTCGGGTAATCTAACTCACGTTCACATCTCCGAAAACGATCGTGGCACGCCGGGACGTGGACATGCCAAGATCAGGGAGACACTCGCTGCGCTTAAGGTGCTCGGTTATGATGAATGGCTGACGATCGAGGCGTTCGGCCGTGGCGTGTCGGACCTCGCAGCGGCGACGCGAGTGTGGCGGGACTTCTTCAGCAACGAGGAAGAAGTCTATACTGAAGGCTATGACTTGATCCGCCGGTGTTGGGACGCAGTTTAGCCTCGCAGCGTGTTCCGACAGGCGTACGAAAGTCTCCGAGGCACGAACCCGCCGACCCGACTGTGAATTTACGGGCTTTTCGATTTTCGGATGTCCGTGAGTGTGACGGATCGCGGCGAGGCAGCCCTCAAGCAGTTGTAGCGCTACCTTATGCTCAGAAAAGGATCGCACAGGCATGTTTCTCGGCATCGATATCGGTACGTCCGGCGTGAAGGCCGTCGTCATCGGGGAGGATGGAAGCGTGTGTGGGCAGGGTGTCGCACCGCTGACCGTGTCGCGTCCGCATGGCTTGTGGTCCGAACAGGCCCCTGAGGATTGGTGGCGCGCGACGGAAGAAGCGGTTCTGGCGCTGTCGCCCGATCTGCGCGCGCGCGTGCAGGGCGTCGGCCTGGCGGGCCAGATGCATGGCGCCACGCTGCTGGGCGAGGATGATCGACCGTTGCGGCCCGGCATTTTGTGGAACGATGGCCGGAGTTTCGCGGAGTGCGCGGAACTGGAACAGCGCGTTCCGGATTCGCGAGCCATCACCGGCAACCTTGCAATGCCCGGCTTCACCGCGCCCAAGCTGTTGTGGGTGCGAAAGCATGAACCGGACATTTTCGAGCGGGTGCGATGCATACTCCTGCCCAAGGACTATGTCCGCCTGTGCATGACGGGCGACAAGGCATCCGACCTGTCGGACAGCGCCGGTACGTTATGGCTAGACGTCGCGGCGCGAGGGTGGAGCGAGACGATGCTTTCCGCTTGCGGCCTGACGCGCGACCATATGCCCCGCCTGTTCGAGGGGAGCGCCATCACGGGCAAGCTGCGCGCCGAAGTCGCCGAGTGCTGGGGCATGGCTCCGGCTCCCGTCGCAGCGGGCGGCGGCGACAATGCGGCGGGCGCAGTGGGCGTCGGCGTCATCAAGGACGGCGATGCACTGCTCTCGCTCGGCACGTCCGGCGTGATCTTTGTTGCGACCGCCGAGTTTCGCCCCAATCCCGACCGTGCCGTCCACGCCTTCTGCCATGCCTTGCCCGGCATGTGGCACCAGATGAGCGTCCATCTGTCCGCCGCCTCCTGCATCGACTGGGGCGTGCGCGCGACAGGAACCAATGGACCGGGCGCCTTCTTCGCGCTTGCCGAAGCAGCGGGCGCAGCGAGCGTGCCGGAACTGTTTCTGCCCTATCTCTCGGGTGAGCGGACGCCGCATAATGACGCGCATATTCGGGCTGCGCTGCTCGGCATGGACAATGAAACCGATCCCGGCCGCATCGCCGCCGCCGTGCTGGAGGGTGTCGCCTTCGCCCATGCGGATGGCATGGCGGTGCTGCGCGAGGCGGGCACGACGGTGGAGGAGCTTTCCGTCATCGGCGGCGGCGCGCGCTCGCGCTATTGGGGCACGATCCTTGCCGCCGCGCTCAACGTGCGGCTCGCCTATCTGGAAGGCGGAGAGGTCGGTCCCGCGCTCGGCGCGGCCAAGCTCGGCATGATGGCGGTGACCGGCGCCAGCGCTGCTCAAGCCTGCACCCGTCCGCCAGTCTCCCACGCCATCGAGCCCGATCCGGCGCTCACCGAACGTCTTGTCCCTCGGCTCTCCCGTTTTCGCGCTGCCTATGCCGCGCTCAAGTCACTCTGAAAGGAACACCCATGTCCGCCGACTATTTTGCCGAATTTTCGACGATCCGTTATGAGGGGCCCGACAGCAGCAGCGACCTTGCCTATCGCTGGTATGACAAGGATCGCATGATCCTGGGCAAGCGGATGGAGGATCATCTGCGCTTTGCCGTCTGCTTCTGGCACACATTCTGCTGGCCAGGCAGCGATGTGTTCGGCGGCGGCACTTTTCGCCGTCCCTGGCACGCCGGTGCCAATGACGCATCGGCCGCCCGTGCCAAGCGCGAGGCTGCGTTGGCGTTCGTCGAAAAGCTGGACGTCCCCTTCTACAGCTTCCACGACGTCGATGTGATGGCGGATGCCGACACGATCGGCGCCTTCCGCAAGAGCTTTGCCGAAGCGGCCGATCATCTGGAGGAGCTCCAGGGAAAACATGGCCGCAAGCTGCTCTGGGGCACCGCCAATCTGTTTAGCCATCCGCGCTACATGGCAGGCGCGGCGACCAATCCCGATCCAGAAGTCTATGCCTGGGCCGCGAGCCAGGTTCGCGACGCGCTGGAAGCCACGCATCGTCTTGGCGGCGCCAACTATGTGCTGTGGGGTGGCCGCGAGGGGTACGACACGATCCTCAACACCGAAATAGGCACGGAGCAGGAGAATTTCGGCCGCTTCCTGAGCCTGGTCGTCGATCACAAGCACCGGATCGGCTTCAAGGGCACGATCTTGATCGAGCCCAAGCCGCATGAGCCGACCAAGCATCAATATGATTTCGATACTCAGACTGTATTCGGCTTCCTGAAGCGCTTCGACCTGGAAGATGAAGTCCGCGTCAATATCGAGGCGAACCACGCCACGCTGTCGGGCCACACGTTCGAACATGAGATCGCGATGGCCCGTGCGCTGGGCATCTTCGGGTCGATCGACGCCAATCGGGGCGATCACCAGAATGGCTGGGATACCGACCAGTTCCCCAACTCCGTGGAGGAACTGACGCTCGCCATGCTGGAGATCATCCGGGCAGGCGGTTTCACGACGGGCGGTTTCAACTTCGACGCCAAGGTGCGCCGCCAGAGCATCGATGCTGTAGACCTGTTCCACGGCCATATTGGTGGCATGGACACGGTCGCGCAGGCGCTGGTGAAGGCCGCTGCGATTATCGAGGACGGCCGCGTCGACGCCTTCCGCGCGGAACGCTATGCCGGTTGGCAGGGTGAATTGGGACAGGCGGTTCACGGGCAGGAGGCGACGCTCGCCTCCATCGCCGACCTTGCGGTATCGCGCAATCTGGCGCCCACGCCCAAGTCCGGGCGGCAGGAGTGGCTGGAAAACATGGCCAACCGCTTCTGATGCTGGACTGGGCGGCGGGAGATCGTTGGATCATTTTTAGCGGCTTCCCGGCGGACGACCGTCAGCCATCTATTGTCCGGGCTGAACCTCGGTCCCGAATATGAAGCGGATGCCTACCGCCTCTTGCTAAGGGGGCGGCCACAGGTGGAGAAAGAGGGAGCCGGTAGGTCATCAGGTGAATCAACAGCGCTAGCCCGTTCGGGCGCAGTTTATCAGAGCAGTGGTTGGGCCCAAGTGCCGTTTCTCTAGCGGCCACCATGGACATTTTGTGATTCCCGGACGCGGATGAAAAACGCGGTTAGCCCGCCCAGGATGGCCAATGCTGCTCCTGATGCGAAAAGCAGCTGATAGCCTCCCACAGCAACGCTCCATCCGGCCACCGCAGGGGTCAGGACTTGGGGAGCTGACGTTGCGACTGAAAGAACCCCGAGGTCGCGGCCAGCCGCTTCTTCTGAAGGCAGCACCATCGACATAAGTTTCAAATCAATGGCGAAGTAGATCCCGAAACACGCCCCCATGCCGACAGCAAAAATTATCATTGCGAACCAGGTTGCAGAAATGGATGGGGCAAAGATGGCGATACCCATGCCGATCGACGAGGCGCCGACAATCAAGGGGGTGTGATTTACCCTGTCCGCTAGATAGCCCGTAAATGGCGTCACCAATAACCATGCCGCCGTCATGATACTAAGCAAAATTGTGACCGCCGTTGCCGCACTCTGCCCCGGTAAACCGGACGTCCCAATATAGTCCTGAACAAGATAGAACAGGTATCCCGTGACCGCAAAATAAGAGACAAAGAGCAGGAAACGCGAAACAAAGGTGAGCGTAAAATTGCGGCTTTTAAAGCCGGCGAATAGAGATCCGCGATGCTGGTTTACTGTCAGCTGTGCCGTTCTGCTCTCGTTTTCTAAAGACGAACTTTCCGGGGCTACAATGAACATGATACATGTTGTCGCGGCCAGTAGACATGACAGGACGAGATAACCACCTAAGGACGACGTTGCAGCAGCGGCTGCATTTGTGCCCACAAGGATGCCAATGGGTGTTCCCGCAGCGATGGCCGCCGAGGCAAGGCCACGATGTTCAGGAGGTATCCGATCTGGAAGCATTGCCATCAATGCCGCCTGATAAAGACTCAATGTGAACCAGACACTGGGCATGAGGATCATCAAAGCTGAGACAGATCGTGCCAAGCCCAATGCGATCATCAAGCCAATTGACCCGATCGCCGCAAAGAAAATAGTAGGCGTTCGGCGCCCCCATCGACTGCGCGTCCTATCGGAAATGATGCCGCCGATAATCAGCCCGACTATAGTAACGATTGCAGCGGATGTTGTTAGGATGGCGAGGTCCTGAACCTTCCCGGCAGGATCGAAGCGCTCGATCGCCGCTGGTAACAGGATGTTGTACATTCCCTGGAAGCTGGCGATCATTCCCACCATGCCCAGGAAAAGGACAAAGGATGTGCGCCGAACATCACTCCGCGAGCTTGTGGATCGCAGGGCCTGAACCATTTCAGTCATACAGTGACGCAATCGGAGCGATCCCCAACTCCGGCACCGTTTGGGCCGCCACGGTGGGGCAAGTTCTTCTCGCCTTGAAACCCTCGCTCAAAAAGGGGTTTCTTCGGACCATATGGCCAATGCTGCATCACGTCTCTCCTATCGAGCACAGCTGATGATATGGATAGAATATATGTTCGAAATATAGTCAAGTGATATTATTATTTCTTTGTGGTCGCGGTGGTATAGCGGGCGATGGGCCATACTGCCCGTTCTTCAGCCCCGTGCATAAAACGATAGAGCGTTCTTATCGAAGTGTGGGGGGGCGGTCGGCGGTGCAGTCCGACCGGTCTCTGGTCCGCACCCGCCAACTTATAATGACTAATTCACCCGAGATATTGTCGGGAGATCGTTCAGGGAATAACCCCCGTTGACATATGGCTGGCGGCGTCTCGCTTTCACCACGCGGCGCCGTCGTGCGGAGATGAGGCAAGCTCCGATCGTGGCGGCGACAGCAGAGTTGAATAATTTCATATTTAGAGTTGACAGAACATAAATTCCATTGCATTTTACAGCCATAAATTATTTGTGGGGAGATGTTATGCATAGGCGATTTATGCTGCGGTGCGCTGCGGCCACTTGGACGTTGGTTCCTGGGTTGGTTTTTGCCCAATCGACACCCGATCAGGCGCGGCTGCAGGGTGAAGCTGAGGTGTCGTCTTCGACGGCGCGCGGCGGCGTGCCTTCGGCTGCGAATACCAGCGACATCATTGTCACCGCCAATCGGCGGGAAGAGAGGCTTCAGGACGTGCCGATTTCGGTTACGGCCATCAAGGGTGAAACCTTGCGCGAACGAGGGGTCCAAAATCCAGAAGACTTGGCTCGACTCACGCCAAGCTTGGTAACTCAGAATAATGCGGCAAATGCCCAGGGAACGAATTTCTCGATCCGCGGCGTTGGGACATCGAGCTTCCAGCGGTCCATGGAGCCGACCGTTGCCGTGGTGGTCGATGATGTCACCTTGATAAGATCTGAGCTTGGGGTCATCAACTTTACAGATTTGGCCGCGATCGAAGTGCTCAATGGGCCGCAAGGATTTTTGTTCGGCAAGAATGCCTCGGCAGGGCTCGTAAATATCCGGACAAACGACCCAGAGATCGGCAGCAACTCTTTCCGCCTTTTCTCGGAATATGGTCAGCTTAACAATGCGAACGATACGTCATTGTTCAGAGCTCAGGGAATTGTGAACGCCTCCCTCTCCGAAGATGCGGCGGCTCGGATCAATATTTCCTATGTCAAGAATTCCGCGTTGCAGAAGAATGTTGTTCCGAACCCGGATTTTGAAGGCGGTCTTCGTCAGATCGGTGGCTCCGGCAAGCTTCTCTGGGAGCCGACCGATAAGCTATCTATTTTGGTTTCCGGTGACTATATGGAATCCCGCGGTTCGGGCGGGGGCGTCGCGAGCTTCCGAGAAGTGGATCCGACCAGTCCTGTCGCAACAGTCCTGCCGCCGCTGGGGGTGGAACCTGGCTACGGCAATTCAAAGAGCGCCTATGATGGCCCCACATATTATAACCTGAAGGTCGGCGGAGCGCAGATTAAAGCGTCCTATGAACTCGATAGCGGTTTGAGGTTGACAAACATTACCGCCTACCGTGGGTTCAAGACCTCTCAAGCTTTTGATCCGGACTACAGTCCGCTGCCACTCGTGCAATTCTATGGCGAACGTCTGGCGATCAAGCAGTTTTCGAACGAGCTGAGGTTGACCTCTCCGGCAGGAGGCAAGTTCGATTACCAGATGGGACTGTTCTTGCTCAGAGCGCGGGTGCAGCAGAATGCTGATTTGTCGGCCACGCTCGGCCAGGCGGTGCCTCCAGGCTTCACGACTTTCCTTGGGACGGATAGCTATTGGCGCCAGCTTCTGGGGAGCTATGCCGCTTACGGCCAAGCCAGCTACCGTTTTACCGATAAGTTGCGATTGACGGCAGGCGCGCGGCTGACACATGATACCATCAATATGCAATATGAGACCACGGCAGGAGGCGGCGCTGTAAGCCTTCTCGGAGTGTCGCCAGTGAGTGAGCAAGACCGGAGCGAGACCAATTTCTCATGGCGAACAACGCTTGAGTACAACTTTAATCCTGACTGGATGATATATGGCACTGCGGCGCGCGGTTATAAAGGTCCGGGATATGCGCAATATTCGCTATCTTATGTCCGTCCTGAAATTCCGACCCATTTTGAAATCGGTTCTAAAGCGCAGCTCTTTGACCGCAAATTGACCATTAACCTGTCTGCATATCAAACTGAATTCAAGAACTTCCAAGCGCAGAGTATCGATTTCACGACGCTATCATTTCTTCTTCAGAACGCAGGAAAGTTGCGGACGCGCGGGGCAGAACTACAGGTAATCGCCCGTCCTTTCAAAGGCCTCACTCTAAATGGAGGATTGGCCTACACGGACGCTCGGTTCGTGTCGTTTAGGGGCGATACCTGCTACTTTGGGCAGGCCGACTGCGTGAATGGCGTTACGGACTCCTCGGGAAGAAGGCTGCCGAACGCGCCCAAATGGAAGGCGATCATGGACGTCAGTTATGAACAGCCGCTCGGTGATGATTTCGCGGCGACGTTCAACCTGGGAATCACGTCTCAGTCGTCTTATAATTTTCTGTCGAACGGCGATCCTGATGCGGTGCAGAAAGGATATACAACCTTCGACATCGGTGTCGCGCTGACTGAGAAGTCGAAGAATTGGACTCTTCGCGCATTTTGCCGAAACTGTACGGATGAGCGTTTTGTATCAACGATCCAGGGGCATCCGTTCTTCCCGACCGATCATATTCAGAATTTGACGTATAATGGCTTTCGCCAACTCGGTGTTGCCTTGGATTTGACCTTCTAAAGACGGAAAATCATCTAATTGATCTTGGTGTAGATGGCCTTGGGTCTGACGTGTTGCACGGCATGCCCAAGGTTACATCTCTATCGAGCCAAACATCCTTCGTCAAACGTGCAGATCGAAGGATATGTTTGGCACGAATTACGAGTGCAACGCAGAAGGAGGGGAACCGCAACGGCGGACCCGCCACATGCTTCGTCCAGCGGCTGATTGCCTTCGGGTCGTGAGAGCTTGAGCCGCTCCATTGAAATGATGCGCATTTCGCAATCTTTAGCGCTGCGACTACTGGCTATCTTCGCCATGCCAAAACTGCAGCGTCGCAACTGCCACTCCATGGAATTGTTTTTTACGCAAAGGAATGTAAATTCCACGGCGCGGGCGGGAGGGTTGGAATCTTACATATCCTTCCGATCCGATGCTGATAGCTGAGTGGAAGGGCATCTATGCCAGAGAGTAAAGAACAGCCGCATGACTTCGAGGAGTTTCTCGAAGCGATCCGGGAACGCCATGATGAATTGAGCGATCGGTTGCAACGGATCGCCCGGCATATTCTGGACGAGCCGCACGATATTGCGTTCGAAACATTGGCGGTGATTGCTGAGCGTAGCAACGTGCAGCCGTCGGCCATCGTGCGCTTCGCACAGGCATTTGGCTTTTCCGGTGCCAGCCCGATGCAGCGCCTTGTGCGGGAAGGTTTGCTGCGCGAGGATCGTTCTGTCGGTTATGCCGAGCGAATCCGTCAGCATCGCTATGCTGTGTCAGGAGAGCCAGAGGGCCCCCGCCAGCTGTTGTCGGAATTCGTTCAGGGTAACATTCTTGCCTTGGAAAATTTGAACCATGCACTGGGTTCGCGAGAATTGTCCGAAGCGATAGAGATGCTTCATTACGCGGAAACGGTGTTCGTAGCGGGCTTCCGCCGCTCGTTTCCCGTTGCCACCTACCTCGCCTATATGTTGGGGCAAGCGGGAAAGCGAACCGTGCTCGTGGATGGCCTCGCCGGACTACAAATCCAGCAGGTTGGCGGGCTTCGCGCTGGAGACGTGATGCTGGCCATTAGTTTCGCGCCCTACAGCCATGAAACTCTGAGCCTGGTGGAGGCTGCAAAGGGGCAGTGTCCTGTGGTTGCCATCACTGACAGCGTCATTGGTCCCATCGCTAAAGAGGCTGATCTGATCCTTCAGGTCCGCGAATCAGAGGTGCGAGGCTTCCGTTCCCTCGCCGCGTCCATGTGTCTCGCCCAGTCTCTTGCAATCGGCATGGCCGCGCTGCGGGATGAGCCTTCCGCAGCCGATCAGCCTGCAAAAAGCTCTGAACCTTCTATTTGAGCTATTGCACCAAAGGTTCTGATCCAATATAAAGTGGAATGTAATTTCCATAGGAGAGGAATGGTGGGGCAGCCGATGGGTGCGGGCGCTGTATTTGCGGGAAATGCTGGAACGCCCCCCGCCGCCGCGTGGCGGACGGTGGATAGTCTCTTCGAAGACGTTATCGAGCGCAGCTTGCTGAGCGGCGCCGTAACGGCGGCCTGGCGAGGGGGTGCCCCCGCGCATCAATCAGCTCTGGGCTGGCGTGACGTGGCGACGCGTGATGCGATGCAGCAGGACAGTATCTTCAGGATCTATTCGATGACCAAGCCGATAACGGCGGTCGCGATGATGATCCTGTGGGACGAGGGTAAATGGTCTCCCTCCGATCTGATCGCGGAACATCTTCCCGAGCTCGCAGACCTGCAAGTGCTGGAAGCAGGGTCGGCCGCTGAGGCCCCGGTGCTGGTGCCTGCTGCCGTCCAGCCGACGCTGGAACATCTGATGACGCATCAGGCCGGGTTCACCTATGGCTTTACCGACGAGCCGGTCGACCAGCTTTTCCGAGCGGCGCAAGTGCCGGTTATTCCTCACGACGTCACTGCGGACCAATATCTCGCACGGTTGGCGCAGGTGCCGCTGGCCTTCCATCCCGGCACTGGCTGGCGATATAGTGTGTCGATGGACATTCAAGGCGTCATCATCGAACGCCTGAGCGGCATGAACCTGCGCGATTTCATGCGTCAGAGGATTTTAGAACCGCTGGGGATGGTCGATACCGACTTCATCGTGCCGGAAGAAAAGCGTTACCGCGTTGCTACGCTCTATTCGCTATCGGGCGATGGCTTGGTCGAAACGGATCACGAGTCCGAACGGCTATATTATGATAATGTCTCCGCTCTTTTGCCCCGCGATCTGGTCCATCCTTTCGCCGGTGAGCCGCTGCTCGCATCGGGCGGGGGCGGCCTTGTGTCCACCGCGGCCGACTATCTTCGCTTCGCCCGCATGCTGTTGGGCCAGGGAGAGTTGGACGGCAGCCGGATTATCAGCCGGGAAGCTGCCGCCTTGATGATGCGTAGCCACACGGCCGATCATCTGTTGACGGGGGGATTTGGCACCGCTCCCCACTGGCTGCGTCCCGGCTATGAATATGCCTATAACGGCATAATCGTCACTGACCCCGAAAAGGCGGATGTTCGTCTTGGGAGTGGTACTTACTTCTGGGATGGTGCGGCAGGCGGCTGGTTCTGGTCCGATCCACAGAATGACTTTGTTTTCGTATGCATGGTTCATCTGTTGACGGATGCCGAACGGCTCGGACTTCAGTTCCGAAGCCGCCGGATCGTCGCCGATGTTTTGGAAGGATTGGAGCGACAGGAGAGTACATCGCTTTCTTCTTCGCAAAGCGGGGCCGACCAATGAGCGATACTGCGAACAGCGCGCGTACGCTCGATCTTATCACGCTCGGCCGATCAGGCGTTGACCTCTATGGCGAGCAAGTCGGCGGTCGGCTGGAAGATATGGGCTCCTTCGCCAAATATGTGGGCGGCAGTCCGACGAACAGCGCCATCGGCGCGGCACGGCTGGGGCTGGATACCGGGATCATCACCCGGGTCGGTTCGGATCATATGGGACGCTTCATCCGACAGCAGCTGGAGGCCGAAGGCGTCGACGTGACGGGCGTCGTCAATGATCCGGAGCGGCTGACGGCTCTCGTCATCCTGGGTATTCGCGATCCAGAAAGCTTCCCGCTGATCTTCTACCGGGAAAATTGCGCCGACATGGCGCTGTGTGAAGACGATATCGATCCTGATTATGTGGCAGCTGCCCGCGCGCTGCTGATCAATGGCACCCATCTGTCGCAACCCAATGTTAGTGCGGCGACGCTCAAGGCTGTGCATGCCATCAAGGCGGCTGGCGGCCGCGTTATATTCGATGTCGACTACCGCCCGGTACTATGGGGGCTGGCGTCGAAGGATAATGGCGAGGATCGTTTCGTCTCCAGCGAGCAGGTCACGCAGGAGCTTCAGCACGTCCTGCCGCTCTGCGATTTGATCGTCGGTACGGAAGAGGAGATCCACATCCTTGGCGGCATGACCGACACGGTCGCGGCACTGCGCAAAATCCGCGAGTACAGCGGCGCGCTGCTGGTGTGCAAGCGTGGTCCGGATGGATGCGTCGCCTTCCCTGCGGCGATCCCTGATCAATTGGACCAGGGAATTGTCGGCAAGGGCTTTCCCATCGAGGTTTTCAATGTCCTTGGAGCGGGGGACGCGTTCATGGCCGGCTTCCTGCGCGGCTGGCTGCGCGACGAGAGCATCGAGCAGTGCTGCACCTACGGCAATGCTTGCGGCGCTATCGTGGTGTCCCGTCATGGCTGCGCCCCCGCTCAGCCGAGCGCTGAGGAGCTGCGGGTGTTCTTGTCACGCAACGACTGGCCTCGACGGTTGCGCGACAGCGCGGCGCTGGAACATGTCCATTGGGCGACTAACCGCCTGACCGGTTACGATAAGCTGACGGTGCTCGCGATCGACCATCGCGCTCAATTTGACGAGCTGGTCGAAGAACTGGGCACCAACAATCTGGATCGTGTTACTGATTTCAAGGAACTGGCATTGCGCGCCATGGCGCAGGTTGCGGAGAACGAAGACGGCTTTGGCCTGCTCGCTGACGGGCGTTATGGCCGTTCCGCGCTGGAGAGCGCCGCTGGCGGGGGCTACTGGATCGGCCGACCGATCGAACTGCCCGGCTCGCGGCCGCTCCGTTTTGAAGGCGGGCGTGAAGCCGCAACGATTTTGGCCGACTGGCCGCTCGACCATGTCGTCAAGTGTCTGGTCTTCTACCATCCCGATGACCCGGCTGAGCTGCGTGCCGAACAGGACCGGCAGATATTGAGCCTGTTTGAAGCGTGCCGGGCAACGCGCCACGAGCTGTTGCTGGAGGTAATCGCTTCGAAGAACGGTCCGGTTGAGCCCGACACCGTGGCCCGCGTGATCGAACATATTTACGCCCTGGGTGTTTATCCGGACTGGTGGAAGCTGGAGCCTGCCGTCGATCCTGCCACCTGGACAGCCATCGAACAGGTCATCGCAGCGCGCGATCCCTACTGCCGTGGCATATTGCTGCTGGGGCTGGCGTCGGATGAAGAGTCGCTGCTGGCCAGCTTCTCGGCAGCGGTTGGCAATCCACTGGTCAAGGGCTTCGCCGTTGGCCGCACCATCTGGGTGGAGCCTGCAATGCGCTGGTTCAAGGGTGAAATCGACGACGCCGCCGCCATTGCCCAGATGGCGGCAAGCTTCAGCGTGCTGGCGCGCGCATGGCGCGATGCAAGGCAGGATCCGGTATCATGAGCGGAGAAACCATCAGGTTGACGATGGCGCAGGCGCTGGTCCGATGGATGGCGGCGCAGCGTGTCGAGATTGACGGCGCGGAACAGCCATTCTTTGCAGGGGTCTGGGCGATCTTCGGCCACGGCAATGTGGCCGGTGTGGGAGAGGCGTTGGCGGACATCGGCGATGCGTTGCCCACCTATCGAGCGCATAATGAGCAGGGGATGGCTCATGCCGCCATCGCCTTTGCCAAGGCCAATCGCCGCCAGCGCGCGATGGCGTGCACGACGTCGATCGGGCCGGGCGCTACCAACATGGTAACCGCCGCCGCACTCGCGCATGTGAACCGCTTGCCTGTGCTGTTCCTGCCCGGAGACGTCTATGCCAGCCGCCTGCCTGATCCGGTGCTTCAGCAGATAGAGGATTTCGGCGACGGGACGGTGAGCGCAAGCGACTGCTTCCGCCCGGTCAGCCGCTATTTCGACCGTATTACCCGGCCGGAGCAGATTCTGGACGCGGCGCCGCGCGCAATGGCGGTGATGATGGACCCGGCGCGGTGCGGTCCCGTCACGCTGTCACTATGCCAGGATGTGCAGGCGGAGGCGTTCGACTGTCCGGTCAGCTTCCTCGAACCCCGCTTGTGGCGGCAGCGGCGTCCTCATCCGGACGTGGGCGAGTTCAGTGCGCTGGTGCAGGCAATCCGCGCGGCGGAGCGGCCACTGATCGTCGCTGGCGGCGGCGTTCTTTATTCACGGGCTGAAGAGGCGCTTGCGGCACTTGCGGAAGCCACCGGCATCCCGGTGGCGGAGACACAGGCGGGGAAGGGCAGTCTGGTAGCCAGCCATGCTCAGGCGCTGGGATCTATCGGCGTGACTGGCACCAGCGCTGCCAATCGAGCGGCGCGGGAGGCTGATCTCGTGATTGGCCTGGGCACACGTTTGCAGGATTTCACCACCGGATCGCGCACGTTGCTTCCGGCACAGCTGTTCCAGGTCAACGTCGCTCCCAATGATGCGCACAAGCATGGGGCTCACAGCGTCGTGGGCGATGCGCGGGAAGTGATAGAAGAGCTGGCCCTATCGCTCGACAAATGGCGTGTGCCGCAGGCGTGGGAGGAAGCGAACGAGACCGCGCGGGCTGAATGGAGCCATGCGGCGAATGCTGCGATGGCATCATCGGACGCTCTGCCTTCTGACGCGCAGGTGATCGGCGCGGTGTCACGCAACGCGCCGGAGGATGCGGTGGTGGTCTGCGCCGCCGGGGGCCTGCCTGGCGAACTGCACAAGCTGTGGCCCGTTCGCAGGCCGGGCGGCTATCATGTTGAATATGGCTTTTCCTGCATGGGCTATGAGATTGCAGGCGGCCTGGGCGTCAAGATGGCCGATCCGAGCCGCGAAGTCTTCGTGCTCGTGGGCGACGGCAGCTATCTGATGCTGAATTCCGAACTGGCGACTTCGGTCATGCTGGGAATGAAGATCACCGTCGTGCTGCTCGACAACGGCGGTTACGGCTGCATCAATCGCTTGCAGCAGGCGACTGGCGGCAGACCGTTCAACAATCTGCTCGCGGATTCGCGGCAGGAGGTGCTGCCTCCGATCGATTTCGCGGGCCATGCCCGCGGTCTTGGCGCGCAGGCGGAAAAGGTGTCCGGCATCGCCGCCCTGGAAGAGGCGCTCGGCCGCGCCGCCGCGTCGCGAAGCAGCTATGTGATCGTGCTGGAAACCGACCCTGCTGTGACCACGCAGTCCGGTGGGCACTGGTGGGACGTCGCGGTGCCGCAGGTGTCATCGCGCGCGGAAGTTTCGGCAGCGCGCGCCCGTTATGAAGATATGAAGAAGAGGCAAAAGCCATGACGATACGCTGGGGCGTAAGCCCGATCGCCTGGGCAAATGACGACATGCCCGAGCTTGGGGGCGACATCACGCTGGACACGCTGCTGAACGAAGTACGGCAGATCGGTTTCGAGGGGGTGGAACTTGGCTGCAAGTTCCCGCGTGATGCCGCCACCCTTCAGCCTATCATGGTCTCGCACGGGCTGGACATCATAGGCGGCTGGTATTCCACCAATCTATTGATCCGGGATGCCGACGCCGAGATCGAGGCGATGGCCGACCACCTCGCCCTGCTGGAAGCAATGGGTTCTCAAGTCTTCATCGCTGCCGAAACATCGAACGCGATACATTGCGACCGGTCCCGGCCGCTCGATGCTCATCCCCAGATCGACGATGAGGCATGGGAGCAATTCGGCTCGCGACTGAACGCTGTGGCCGCTTATGTGAATGGGCGCGGGCTGCGCTTTGCCTACCATCATCATCTGGGTACGGTGGTGGAGACCGGTGATGAATTGCAGCGCTTTTTCGAGGTGACTGGTGATCATGTCGGCCTGACGCTCGACACGGGCCATTCGCTTTGCGGCGGCATCGATCCGCTAAAGGTGATCAGTGAACGTCCCGAACGGGTAAACCATGTTCATTGCAAGGATGTGCGGCGGAACCGCTATAACCGCGCGCGGGCTGGCGGGGCGAGCTTCCTTGATGGCGTGGTCAGCGGAATGTTCACGGCGCCGGGCGACGGCATCTATGACTATGAGCCGTTCCTGGGCGCCCTCGCTAGCGTCAGTTATGACGGATGGATCGTCATTGAGGCGGAACAGGATCCCGCTCTGGCCAATCCCTACACCTATCAGCAGCTTGGCCTGCGTACGCTGCAAAATATCGCGGCTGAAGTGGGGCTGGCGGCATGAGCCTCAAGGTTCGCAGCCATGAGCCCGATCCACAGGGCGTGGTGCTCGACATCACGCCCGAGAGCGCGGGGTGGCGCTATGTCGGCTTCAAGGTCGTCCGTCTGGCCGCTGGGCAAGTGCATGACGGCGGTGAAGAAGGGCGGGAAGCATGTCTGGTCGTCCTGTCCGGCACCGTCGATGTGACCGCTGGCGAAGTGCGTTTCGACCAGATGGGTGGGCGGACCGATGTGTTCGAAGGACCGGCAACATCGGTCTACGTACCGGCAGGCACCTCCTACAGCATCAAGGCGGCGGGAAACGCTGAAGTCGCGATCTGCACCGCGCCAGGCGGTGGCAACCGTCGTCCGCGCGTCATCGCTCCGGAAGATGTGCGGTTGGAAACGAGAGGGCAGGGCACGAACCAGCGTTTTGTGCGCAACATACTGGATGACGCAGGCGACGCGGAAAGCCTCTTGGTTGTGGAAGTCATCACCCCGGGCGGGCATTGGTCCAGCTATCCGCCGCACAAGCATGACCGCGACGCATGGCCGCAGGAAACCTTCCTTGAGGAAACCTACTATCATCGTCTGTCACCGCCGCAGGGCTTTGCCTTCCAGCGTGTCTATACGGACGACCGCTCGATAGACGAGACCATGGCTGTGGAGGATGGCGACGTGGTGCAGGTGCCGCGCGGCTACCATCCCGTCGGCGCGCCGCACGGCTACGACCTTTATTATTTGAACGTCATGGCTGGGCCGCGTCGCGACTGGGTGTTCGCCAACGATCCGGCCCATGACTGGATCGCGCGTGGCGCATCGCCCGGAACTGACAAGGGAGAATGAGTAAGTGAGTTCGTCCGCATGCCGGGCGAATGTGAACCGGAAATTTCGACGTCTATCGCCTGTCCAGCCCCGCCATGGAGACCTGCACTTTACCCATGGCGGCGGCTGGGCGCCTGGAAGGGGCGGGGAAGCGTCTCCTTTGGCGCGCGAGACGGCGTTGTGCAAGATGAGGAAGATTTGATCATGACTGTAGAAGCCGAGACTCGAAACATCCCCCATTTCATCGGCGGGCGTGCGGTGACTGCCGTCGCCTCCCGTACCAGCGATGTGTTCGATCCGAACAGCGGCCGGGTGCAGGCGCGCGTGGCGCTGGGCACGGCCAGCGAATTGCAGCAAGCGGTCGATGCCGCTCAAGCGGCGCAGCCTGCATGGGCGGCGGTCAATCCGCAACGCCGAGCCCGCGTCATGTTCGAATTCAAGCGGCTGGTCGAACGCGATATGGATGATCTCGCGCGCCTGCTGGCCTCCGAGCATGGCAAGGTGGTCGCTGATGCCAAGGGTGACATTCAGCGCGGTCTGGATGTCGTGGAGTTCGCCTGCGGCATTCCCCATGTGCTGAAGGGCGAATATACGCAGGGCGCAGGTCCCGGCATCGATGTCTATTCGATGCGCCAGCCGATCGGCATCGGCGCAGGGATCACCCCCTTCAACTTTCCGGCGATGATACCGCTGTGGATGAGCGCGGTCGCAATGGCCTGCGGCAATGCCTTCATCCTGAAGCCCTCGGAACGCGATCCGTCCGTTCCGGTCCGCCTGGCGGAACTTTTCATGGAGGCCGGGCTGCCTGCGGGCATTTTCCAGGTCGTTCACGGCGACAAGGAAATGGTGGATGCCATTCTTGATCACCCGGCGATCAGCGCGGTCAGCTTTGTCGGCTCCTCCGACATCGCCCATTATGTCTACCGGCGCGGGGTCGACAACGGCAAGCGGGTGCAGGCCATGGGCGGCGCCAAGAACCACGGCATCGTCATGCCCGACGCCGATCTCGACCAGACGGTCGCTGATCTTTGCGGAGCGGCCTTTGGGTCGGCGGGCGAACGCTGCATGGCTTTGCCGGTCGTGGTTCCGGTTGGACAGGACACAGCCGAGCGACTGAAGGCAAAGCTGGTCCCCGCCATAGAGGCCCTGCGCGTGGGCGTCTCCACCGACGCGGAGGCGCATTATGGTCCTGTGGTGACCGCGCAGCACAAGGCGCGCATCGAACAGTGGATTCAGACCGGTGTGGATGAGGGCGCGGAGTTGGTCGTCGATGGGCGCGGCTTCTCGCTTCAGGGGCATGAGGATGGCTTTTTCGTCGGCCCGACCCTGTTCGACCATGTGACGCCGGACATGAGTGCTTATCGAGAAGAGATTTTCGGACCCGTGTTGCAGATGGTGCGGGCCGACAGCTTTGAAGGCGCGCTGGCTTTGCCGTCCCAGCATCAATATGGCAATGGCGTTGCCATCTTCACGCGCAATGGTCACGCCGCACGGGAGTTTGCCGCGCGGGTGAATGTCGGCATGGTTGGCATCAACGTGCCGATCCCGGTGCCGGTCGCCTATCACAGCTTTGGCGGCTGGAAGCGTTCGGGCTTTGGCGACCATAACCAGCATGGCGAAGAGGGCGTGCGTTTCTGGACGAAGGTGAAGACCGTGACGCAGCGCTGGCCGAACGCATCGGGCGCCGCTTCGGGATCGTCGCTGTCCGATGCCTTCATGATCCCGACGATGAAATGACGATAGTCCCGGTCCGGTTTTACGCCGGACCGGCAGTCAGGCGAGCAGCTTATCATGACTATGCAAGAACTCAGTCAAGTTATCGGAGTCTCGGATCCGCCCCTGCGGGATGATACGATCGGCGAAGCGCTCGACCGTGCCGCCCAGCGTTGGCCCGACAAGGATGCGCTCGTCGCCCGGCATGGTAATATCCGCTACAGCTGGTCGGAGTTGAAAGCCGCGACGGATGACTTTGCCGCTGGGCTGCTGGCACTGGGCGTGAAGCCGGGGGACCGGGTCGGCATATGGGCGCCCAATTGCGCTGAATGGACCATCGCTCAGCTTGCGACCGCGCGTGCGGGCATGATCCTGGTCAACATCAACCCCGCCTACCGCGTTGCCGAACTGGAATATACGCTGGGGAAGGTGGAAGTGAGGGCGCTGATCTGCGCAGCTTCGTTCAAGAACAGCGATTATCTTGCAATGACGGAAAGCTTCGTCACGCATTTTGGCGAACAGCCGGGAGAGATCGTCTCGGTCGATCTCCCGGCCTTCCGCTATGCGATCAAGATCGGCGGCGAACCGCGGCCGGGCTGGCTTGACTTCAGCGAGGTGGCGGGCTTGCGCACAGCGGCATCGGAAACGGAACTCGCCAGCATCGCCGCAACCTTGAAGGCTGACGATCCGATCAACATTCAGTTTACCAGTGGAACCACAGGTGCGCCGAAGGGCGTGACCCTTTCGCATCGCAACATACTCAACAATGCAGCAATGGGAGGCGCCGCGTTTGGCGCGGGGCCGGACGACCGGATCTGCATACCCGTGCCGCTCTATCACTGCTTCGGTATGGTGATGAGCAACCTGATGAGCGTCGTCCATGGTGTCACCATGGTTTATCCCTCTCCCGGTTTCGATCCGTTGGCGGTGCTGGAAGCCGTGGAGGCGGAACGCTGCACGATATTGCATGGCGTGCCGACGATGTTCATCGCCGAACTGGAGCACCCCGCCTTTGCGCGCTTTGACCTGTCCTCATTGCGCGTCGGGTTGATGGGAGGATCTCCCTGTCCGGAAGAGTTGATGCGCAAGGTGATGACTCGCATGCATCTGCGCGACATCGGCATCGGCTATGGAATGACCGAAACCAGCCCGGTAAGCTTCCAGACATCGCTGGACGATCCTATCGAAATCCGCGTCGCCACCATCGGCCGCATTCACCCTCACCTTGAAGCGAAAGTCGTTCATCCCGAAACCGGGGAGATCGTTCCACGCGGGGAGCCGGGCGAGCTCTGCGTCCGCGGCTATTCGGTCATGCTCGGCTATTGGGGCGAGCCTGAAAGAACTGCGGAGGCGATCCGCGACGGCTGGATGCATACTGGCGATCTCGTCACCATCGATGATGCTGGCTATGCGCGGGTCGTCGGGCGGATCAAGGACATGATCATCCGCGGCGGCGAGAATATCTATCCCCGTGAACTTGAGGAACTGCTCTACCTCCACCCTTCCGTCCTTGACGTGCAGGTTGTCGGCGTCGCCGACGAACGGTTCGGTGAAGAAGTGATGGCCTGCGTCAAGCTTCGTCCCGGCGCGCCCGAGGATGCGGAGGCGATCGTCACATTTTGCCGTGGCCGCGTCGCTCATCACAAGGTGCCGCGATACGTCCGCTTCATCGACAGCTTTCCCATGACGGTCTCCGGAAAGGTGCAGAAGGCCCGTTTGCGCGAGATGATGGAGGATGAGCTGGGGCTGGGCCGCCAATGAAAAACATGAGCGCGCCGTTTCGAGGGCGAACGAAAATATCAATTTAGGAAAGGTATCCAATGTTTGAAATCGCACTGATTGGCGCTGGTCGGATCGGCAAGATCCACGCCGCCAACATCGCCGCCAATCCGCGCCTGTCCCTGTCGCGCGTTGTCGATCCGTTCGGCGGCGCGGAGGAGCTGGCTGGCCGCTATGGTGCCAAGGTATCGGCGGCTGAGGATATCTGGGCCGATCCGGCGATCAGCGGCGTCCTCGTCGCCAGTGCGACGGACACCCATCTCAACTATACTCTGGAAGCGATCCGCGCGGGAAAGCAGGTGTTCTGCGAAAAGCCGCTGGACCAAGACGCTGGTCGTGCCGCTCAGGTCCAACAGGCAGTCGCGGGCACCGACAGGCATGTCCTGCTCGGTTTCAACCGGCGGTTCGACCCGAGCTTCGCCAGGCTGCAGCGGCGGTTGAAGCAGGGCGAAATCGGTACGCTGGAGACGCTCCACATCATCAGCCACGATCCCGCGCCGCCGCCAGCCAGCTATATTCCCGGATCAGGCGGCATCTTCAAGGACATGTCGATCCATGATCTCGATATG
This sequence comes from Sphingobium agri, assembly GCF_023051225.1. Taxonomy (NCBI): domain Bacteria; kingdom Pseudomonadati; phylum Pseudomonadota; class Alphaproteobacteria; order Sphingomonadales; family Sphingobiaceae; genus Sphingobium; species Sphingobium agri. The sequence continues at coordinate 247,546 of NZ_JALKHS010000006.1, forward strand.
GCAAGCTGGCTCCTGGGTGAAGAAATCGAAAGCGTTTTTGCCTCGGGCGCAGTGCTGATCGATCCGGAAATCGGCGCGGCGGGCGACTTCGACACTGCGAAGATCCTACTGCGGACGGTGGGCGGCAGGATTTGTGTCATCTCCAACAGTCGTCGCAGCGGCTATGGTTATGATCAACGGATCGAAGCCTTCGGGTCGAAGGGCATGATCCGCGCGGAGAACAAGCTGGAAAGCAGCGTCCAGACCTGGACCGAGGAGGGCGCCCGTTCGGACTGCTTCCAGAACTTCTTCCTCGATCGCTATGCGGAAGCCTTCGCCATGGAGATCGAGCATTTCGCGGATATCATCGAAGGCAAGGCAACAGCGGTCGTCAATGAAGATGACGGCCTCAAGGCGCTTATCCTCGCGGAAGCTGCGGACCAATCGGCGCGCAGCGGATCGATGGTCACGCTGGCCGCCTCTGCGCGTTGCTGATGCGAATAAGCTCAAGGGAGAAGCTGAGATGGCCTTAGACCCGGTACTTCAGCAGATCGTATCGCAAATTCCCGTGCCCACGTCCGACGAGATCGACTACGACGTGATGCGCAACGATATGGATGGAATGATCGCCCTTTTTAATGGGCCGGATGGTCCCATTGAGGTGGCCTCAGTTGAGAATTTGATCGTCGATGGCGAAGGTGGGCCGGTTCCGCTTCGCATCTTCCGCCCTTTGACCGCTCCTACCGGAACCTTGCATCTGCTGCACGGTGGCGGCTGGGCGTTCGGCAGTATCGATTTCATCGAACCGCTGGCGCGGCGGCTTGCCCGCAATCTCTCGATGGTCGTCGTGGCGAGCGGTTATCGGCTCGCTCCTGAAAATCCCTTTCCCGCGGGCGTCAACGATTGCCTGGCGGCTGCGCGTTGGACGATGGACCATGCGGCTGGGCTTGGCGGCTCCGAAAACCCCCTCGTCATTGCGGGAGAGAGCGCCGGAGCCAATCTGGCGGCAGTGGTGGCTCTCAAACTGGGGGAAGAGGGCGGCAAAGAGGGCGGCAGGAATTTTGACGCGCAATTGCTGTTCTATCCTGCGGTCGATTTGCGCGAGGAATCCGTCAGCTATCCTTCCCGGATCGCCAATGCAGATCCCACTCTTTCCACGCAAATCTTGCCGCAACTCATGCGGGATTATTGCGGCTCCCATGATCAGGCAGATCCTCGCATATCGCCGATTACATCAGATCGGCTAGACGCGGCTCCCCCTGCCGTAATCGTCGTTCTGAAAGTCGATCCGCTCCGCGATGAAGCCGTTGCCTATGCCGACCGGCTGGCAGAGGCGGGCGTCGAAGTCGCATTGATGGAGTTCGACCATCTGACTCATGGTTTTCCCAATCTGTCAGCTGTGGTGCCAGCGGCGGCCGAAGCGACTGAACTGGTTGGGCAGCGTCTCAAAACGCTGCTGTCGCGAAACATTCGGGGCTGAAGTTCGGCGAAGTCATCGGCAGCACGGCAGGTGAGGCGGGGAGGACTGATACCGAATAGTATGATTTTGTTCGTTGAGGAGGTCCATCATGGACGACGTGGCGCAATCCAGTATCCAGACTGGCGGCACTGATTTTACGTTCGATGTATCACAGGCATTGGCTATCCTGGATTTTGACGAGACCGGTCACACCAATGCGGCGGTGATATGTTGCGACCGACACGCGCCGGCCAAGTCGCGCGTCGCACTGCGCCACCGTGGACTTAATGGAGTTACGCAGGAGTGGACGTTCGCGCGACTGGCGCATGACAGTGCACGGCTCGCGGCTGCCCTATCGTCCTTGGGTGTGACCAAAGGTGATCGTGTGGCGGGACTGCTCCCGCGCGCTCCCGAGCTGCTGATCCTGATCCTGGCAACCTGGCGGCTCGGGGCGGTTTACCAGCCTTTGTTCACGGCCTTCGGTTCCAAGGCGATCGAATATCGTTTGGAGACCGCCAATACGCGCGTGATCGTGGCGGACCAGGACAATCTTCCCAAAATTTCAGGACTGCCTTCATCGATCGAGCAGATCGTCGTTTCCTCTGGGGAGGCCGGCGCCAAGCGCGACTTCTGGCGCATGATCGAGGAAGAGGAGGAAGGTCATCCGGCCGTGCCCTGCGGCCTGGACGATCCCTTTCTCATCATGTTCACATCAGGAACGACGGGGCCTGCCAAGCCGCTGTTCGTGCCGGTGAAGGCGATCGCTGCCTTTGCCGCTTATATGCGCGATGCGGTGGGGCTGGGCCCTGAGGACCGGTTCTGGAACTTCGCCGATCCGGGCTGGGCTTATGGGCTCTATTACGCCGTGACCGGTCCACTGGCGCTCGGCATAACGACGACATTCAACCAGCGCGGCTTCGATGTCGATGACGCGTACGACACGATCGCTGAACTTGGCATCACCAATGTTGCGGGGTCACCGACGGCCTACCGCCTGCTGCTGGCAGGCGGACCGGAAAAGGCGGCGCGGGTCAAGGGGCAGCTTCGCGCTGTCAGCAGTGCGGGCGAACCGCTTAATCCCGAGATCATCCGCTGGTTCGACGAACATCTCAGTGCGCCGATCTACGATCATTACGGTCAGACCGAAGTGGGCATGGTGCTGTGTAACCATCATGGCATAGATCATCCGATCCACATCGGGTCAGCTGGGTTTGCATCACCCGGGCACCGTGTCGTCGTCTGCTCGCCAGAGGGTGAGGAGCTGCGTCAAGGAGAGCCGGGCATATTGGCGCTGGACCGCAAGGCGTCACCGATGATGTGGTTTTCGGGCTATCTTGGTCGGGAAACAGCTGCTTTCGTGGGCGACTATTATTTGAGCGGCGACACGGTCGAGCAGAATGACGACGGAAGCATTTCCTTCATTGGACGGGCCGACGACGTCATCACGACCTCGGGCTATCGCGTGGGACCGTTTGATGTCGAAAGCGCTCTGCTGGAACATGATGCGGTGATGGAATCCGCCGTGATCGGCAAGCCTGATCCGGAAAGGACCGAGATCATCAAAGCCTTCATCGTGCTGAACCAAGGGTACAGCGCGGATGACCCTGATTTAGCCTCCTCGATCCAGCGCTACGTCAAGACGCGCTTGTCTGCGCACGCCTATCCCCGTGAAATCGCCTTCGTGGAGTCTTTGCCCAAGACACCAAGCGGCAAGTTGCAGCGCTTCCTGCTTAGAAATGAGGAGATCGCCAAACAGCGGGATGCTGAACAGTCAAATAGCTGACGGGTCCGGATCGAAAGGCTGGTGAATAGGTGCCCATTGGGCGCGAAACAGGATATTATTTATGGACATCAAAGCAATGGCTGCCATCGTCACCGGCGGCGCGTCCGGTCTGGGCAGGGCAACGGCGCAGATGCTGGCGGAGCAGGGCGCCAAGGTCGCCATTTTCGACTTGAACGAGGAAGCCGGGCAGGCGACCGCCAAGGCATTGGGCGGCACTTTCGTGACCGCCAACATCGCCGACGACGCCAGCGTCACCGCTGCCCTGGACGCAGCCGAACGGACGCATGGCGTTGCGCGCATTCTCGTCAATTGTGCTGGCATCGCTCCGGCGGTGAAGACAGTGGGCAAGGAAAATATGCCGCATCCGCTGGATAGCTTCGTGAAGACGGTGACGGTCAACCTGATCGGCAGTTTCAACGTCATTGCCAAATTCTCAGCTCGGCTTGCGTCAGCGGAAGAGATTGACTGCGAAAGGGGGGTCATCATCAACACAGCGTCGGTCGCTGCCTATGACGGACAGATTGGGCAGGCCGCCTATAGCGCTTCGAAGGGCGGGGTGGTCGGCATGACCCTTCCCATTGCGCGCGATCTCGCCCAGCACAAGATCCGCGTAACGTCCATCGCACCGGGCATCTTCCTGACGCCGTTGTTGGAGTCCTTCCCTCAAGCTGTCCAGGACGCACTTGGCGCGCAAGTGCCGCATCCCAGCCGTTTGGGCAGGCCCGCGGAATACGCTCAGTTGGTCGAAAGCATCATTCGTAATCCCATGCTGAACGGTGAAGTGATCCGTCTAGATGGCGCCATCCGCATGGCGCCGCGCTGAACCTCAAATCCAACACCAGCGCAAGATTTCCCGTGCGGTCTTTAAGAGAACCTTATCTATGGCACATGATCCTATCGTTATCACGGGCTATGCCCGGACGCCCATGGGCGGCTTTCAAGGTGCCCTGTCCGCGCTCAAGGCGACGGAATTGGGTGCCGCGGCCGTCAGAGCTGCCGTGGAGCGTTCCGGAGTATCGGCCGATGCGATCGAACGCATCTACATGGGCTGCGTGCTGCCCGCTGGGCTGGGGCAAGCGCCCGCCCGGCAAGCTGCGCTGACTGCCGGTCTTGGCCTCAACACGGAGGCTACTACTGTCAACAAGATGTGCGGATCTGGCATGCAAGCGGCGATCATGGCGCATGAGGCGCTGACCAGTGGAGCGGCGGAGGTCATCGTGGCGGGAGGCATGGAAAGCATGACCAACGCGCCCTATGCCTTGCCCAAGCATCGCTCGGGCGCGCGTATTGGGCATGACCGAATCATCGACACGATGATGATGGATGGTCTCGAAGACGCTTATCAGCCAGGCAAGGCCATGGGCGTCTTTGCTGAAGAAGCCGTTCGTGACTATCAGTTCACCCGCGCCGATCAGGATGATTATGCGCTACGTTCTCTATCTCGCGCCAATGAAGCGATCAGCAGCGGTGCTTTCGTTCGCGAAATCACGCCTGTTGCGGTGCCTGGCCGGGGCGGAGAGACATGGGTCGACACTGATGAGCAGCCGGGCAAGGCGCGGCCGGATAAAATTCCGACGCTGAAGCCCGCCTTTGGCAAGGACGGCACGATCACCGCCGCCAACGCATCCTCCATTTCGGATGGCGCCGCCGCGCTCGTCATGACGCGGCAGAGCGTGGCGGAAAAACTCGGCCTTCCCGTTCTGGCGCGCGTCGTTGCGACGGCCGCTCACGCCCAGGAACCAGCCGCCTTCACCACCGCGCCAGTGCCTGCCATGCGCAAGGTGCTGGCCAAAGCGGGTTGGGCCGTGAACGATGTTGATCTATTTGAGATTAACGAAGCCTTCGCCGTTGTGGCGATGATCGCTGCTAAGGATCTGGGCATTCCTGTGGACAAGTTGAATGTGAACGGCGGTGCCACTGCGCTCGGCCATCCGATCGGTGCGTCAGGCGCGCGCATTTTAACGACACTGATGGGTGCCCTGCAGCATCGTGGTCTCCGACGCGGTATAGCGAGCCTGTGCATCGGCGGTGGTGAGGCAACAGCCATGGGGATTGAACTAGGCTAATCGGCTTGGATGAAGGGAGCTATTTGACAGATCACGTCTGATCAGTTCTTTCGCCTGCTGTTCATGGGTATGCCAGCTTATGGCAAGTGGCCGAGATTTTATCTGATGGTGATTAAGCCTGCTGAACGTTGGCCGGCATGGTCCAGAAACTGTGACATCGCATCGATCTGATCATCATGAGCGCCGTTGGGGAAACGGCGAACCTCGTTCAAAAACTCTTCCAGCCAAGGGGCCTCGCGCGGCAGGAACACCAGCCCGCCTTCGATCTTGTGCGACTGAACGCGCATGCGGCTGACCTTGTCGATCTGCCCCGGATCGTAAGGGACTACGGGGTACCCATCGCTATCATCACGCAGGGTCTGGATGAGGCCGCTGCCCGCGCCCTTGTCTTCGATCAGTATCTTGTCCGGCCTGACCGTTTCCGCCAATTGCTTAATGGAATGGAGCAGCTCTGGGAATTCGACACGGCGGCGCCAGACATAATCGAGATAATAGCGGTTTTCGCTCACGCGCCACAGCATGGCTACCGACCAATCATTGCGGGCGCCTGCTTTCGTCGCTGTATCAACAGATAGTACGACCTCGCCTTCGGGAAGATACTCATAGGTGCGGAACCAGGTAGTTTTGATGACGTCGCCCTCTGGCGGTAACGGCTGCTGCTGATATTGCGCCAGAAAGGGAGCGCTCCCCATCTGCCGGCGCAGGCCGTTAAGGATCCACTGGGGTTCGCGTTGAGGATCGAGCAAATCGCCGATCCTGCGACAATGCCTACGCAGAGGATTGCGTGATAGGGTGATCTGTTGATCTTCGGTGGCGATGGCAGGCAAGCTCAGATGATACCATCCACCGGCGCGCAGCATATGGCCGGAAAGGTCATCCTCATGTTGTCGCTGCTGGACAAGAATGATCGCGCCCGTTTGCTTGTCGTCTAGGCGACTGAAGAGGGTGTTGGTGCTCCATTCCAGCAAGGCTGCTCGCGCACTTTCTGAATAGGCGTCATCCGCCTTTAGCGGATCATCGATGATGATGAGGTCACCGCCTTTGCCGGTGAAGGTGCCGCCTGTGGACAAGGCCGCCCTGAAACCTCCAGCGGTCGTGAAAAACTGCCCTAGCGCGCCTTGCCCAACAAGGGCCGTTGACGGGAAAAGCCGCCGATACCATGGAGCCTGCATGACCTGTCTGGTCTGCCGGCTGAGATAATTGGCGAGGTCCTGGTTATAGCTGACCACGATGATCTTCCTCGTCGGATCGCGTCCAAGCAGAAAGGCTGGAAGTGCGACAGAGACCATAACGGATTTCAGCGAGCGGGGAGGAAGGTTGATGATGAGCCGGTCGACCTCATGTGTGAGCACCGTCACTTCCAGGCAGTAGGCAATGGCCTCATGATGCCAGCCTGTGATCATTGACCGCCCTGGATGCAACTCGCTGAACACCTTCTGGGTGAAGGCCACGATGTCGCTGCGCAAGATGGCATCGCGCAAGCGCGCTTGCTCCGTCAGCCCCGGCTTCATTGCTTCTCTTCTTTCAGCCCTATCGCGGCGTCAGCATCAGCCGCAATATCGGTCGTGGCCGATATTGCCTGATCGTCGGCGGGTTGTTTCCGGCTGAGCCAGTAATTAATCAGCTGCGCATCTTCTTCGAGTAGGCTGGCGGTCAGATCAGGCTCAACCGAAGGGGGCTCGACTTGGGCGAACAGGCGATCGAGATACTCGGCGGCTCGTTGATCGCCTTTCAGCGCCTTCTCTCGCAGCTTAAGCAAGTTGGCCATCCGGGTGCTCACTTTTCGCTGCCGTCCCCCAATCACCACGGCGACCGGCATGTCTCGGACGGCGCATATTTCGGATTTAGCGTCACGACTGCCCGGTGGCCGCCCCGGCCGTCGCCGACCATCATTCTTTGCTAGACGGTTGGCCTTCGATCCCTCCGCATGGCCGCGGCCGTCGGGCTGACCATCCTTGCGCAACTTGATTGGCTTTGGCGGTTGACCATCGCTCATGCGGCGCCTCCAGCGATGGAGCTTCGTTCCTCACGCACTTCCGCAAAGGTCTGCCCGGTTGCCTCTAAGATCGCCTTTTCGTCGCCCAACGCCTCGAAGCGTTCGACCGCGACGTCGACAAAGCCGGGGGACAGCTCACAAAGATAGGCGGTGCGATCCACCTTCTCGGCGGCAATTAGGGTGGTACCGCTGCCACCAAAGCTGTCCAGGATCGCTTCACCCGGCGCGCTGGCATCTAGAAGCAAGTCCGCAATCATGGCGACGTTTTTGACGGTGGGATGCATAGCGAGAGCGGTGGCGCCGCCGCCGCCCTTACCTCTGACGCCTGGATAGCTGAGCACATTGGACCGGTTACGCCCATGCGCGCCCAGCATGATATTGTTCAAGCCTGCACTATGACCATGCCGGAAGACGCCAACCAGCTCATGACCGGACCGATAGAAGCTGCCCATACCAGCCTGACCTTTGACCCAGACCAGCAACTGAACATAGGAAACGCCCGCTTGCTCACCCGCGGCAATGAGCTGAGCGATATGCTTGTGGTCCATGAACGCGTAGATGAACGCGCCATCCATCAGCACTGGCTGCGCCGCCTGTATGAACCGTGCCAGGAAGTCGGTAAACGCGGTCGGCCCCATCTCTCCTGCTCCCATCAGGAAATTGCCAAACTTTTTCGATGAGGAAAATGCTGCTGTGGGAAGGTCAAAGGGAGGATCGGTAACGACCTGCCTTATCTTCGCTCCCTGCGTCAGTCGCGCGATAGCTTCAGGGTGAGTGCTATCACCGCACAAAAGGCGGTGGCGGCCGCAATGCCACAGATCGCCGAAATGCGTGATGGCGGGCTTGGTTTCATCCGGTGCCTGTGTGCTATCCAGATCGGATAGCTCAGCGGTTCTACTGCGCCCGACGATCGCATCAATCTCGGCCACAGCGAAGCCGCTGTCCGAGATGTCCAGCGTTACATCCTCTAGGGCAAGTTCAGCAAATTCGAGGGCGAGGGCCCCCTCGTCCCATTCACCATGTTCCGCGACACGATTGTCGAACATGGCGAAAAGCCGCAGCTGCTCGGGCGTTAAGTGATCGAGCCGGATGACCGGCACCTCGTCAAGCTCAAGCAGCTTTGCTGCAGCCAGCCGCGCATGACCGCAGACCAGGCTCAATCGCTCATCCACGATGAGCGGGACAGTAAAGCCGATGCGACCGATCCCCGAGGCGAGCTCGCGGATCTGAGACTGAGGATGCTTGCGCAATTCGCGACGGCTGAGTGCGATGCTGTGTGGCGACACATATTCGATCGCAAGGCGAATGGAGCCGAAGTTGTTGAGTGGGATGGACTTACGCGATTTGGACTTTGCTGGCACGAATACCTCCAAGAAGAACTTTGAGAACTGCTTCAGATTTAAGCTTGAATGCGCGGTGCCCGCTCGGTGTCTCCACCGTAGTTAGCCAATTGCGCCGGCTCATAGAGCCGTCCTCGTCTTCTGGAGATCGATGCTGAGCATCTCACTCATTCAGCATTGATCGCTGAACATGCCCATTATGAAAAGCCTGCCTTGAAAATCAAGGCCATTTTTCACTTCAACCGCTGCGATGTCCATTTCCTGTTGCGGTTTTTTCCATTTTCGCGTTTCCGCGCGTGCCGCCCAGGAAGCGCGGAGTTCATGGGTTTTCGCTGCCTGCATCCCGGCTCAGATCCCACGTTTTTGCGATATTACCCATTTCTTTCCAATTCTAAGTGGAGACGGGTTCGCTCTGGACTGCGTCCTGCACCATTACCCCCTCCGCCAACATCCACTTCAGGTTGAAAAAACGGCGGAATCTGCTAAAAATTCACTCTTCTTGGTCAGGTGCGTTTGTCGCCGTCCACGCCTGTCAGCTCCCTATTGGGAGTATCGCGATCTTCGTGGCGCGCTGATCATACCCAAGATCGAGCATCACGCAGCCATTCTTGATCCCGAACAGGCGGGCGAGATGCTACGCGCCATAGATGGATATGAGGGCAGCCGCTGACGCGCTGGGCTCTGCAGCTGTCGGCGCATCTTTTCGTTCGCCCGGGTGAGCTCCGAAAGCGGAATGGCAGAGATCGACGCAGTGAAGTCTGTATGACGCATCCCGCCCGCAAAGATGAAGGGGCGGGCTGAGCACCAGGTGCCCCTGTCGCGGCAGGCTATGGCGATCCTGACGGAGATCAAAAATCTGGCTGGGAGGGGAATGTTCGTTCCCTTCAATCAGAAGCGCGGCAAATCCAATGTCAGAGAATACCGTGAATGCTGGCCTACGCTGCCTGGGCTAATCGGGCGACGAGATGACGGCGCACGGCTTCCGTTCCATGGCGTCCACTCTCCTGAATGAGTGCGGAAGTGGCATCCGGACGCGATTGAGCGGGCATTAGCGCACAAGGATCGTGATTCCGTTGGAGCGGCTTATGCTCGAAGGGCCTTTTGGAATGAACGTGTCGAAATGGCCCAATCGGGAGTGATTATCTCGATCGGCTGAAGGACGAGCGGAACATACGGCGCGCGGCGTTGGTCCGTGGGGGGCATGGGAACATGTGCCGCTTGGCTAAATGGGAGGATGGATCGCTCGAAGCTCGAAACCGACCCTTCTGTGCCCTTCAGCCGCCGGCTTCGATCCTGAAGTGGACCGGCCGCTTCCTCATTTCTCAAAGTCTCGAACGGCCGAATTCAGAAATGGCAGCTTGGTGACGGGCGACTTAGATAAGCTGCCATTGCCTGCTGGAGAAAGCCGCGCGGCGGCCATTGATCATTTTTCCCGTTGTGGAGTCCATGTGAGTGGAAAGCATCGACGCGCACTTAGCGCGCCGGTGCTTCCTCGGAGTAGACATTGTCCGATCCCATGCGGAATATACCGAGGAACGTGGCGCATGCCCGCCCTCCTCGTGCCGCTCAGTCCGCTGCCGAAATGATAGCCAGTCATGGCTCGCGAAGGAGGCCCCTAGCATAGTGTCGCGTATGGCTTACGGCGGTGATGATCGCGCCCAGGGTGGAAGAGGATCGGTGTTCCGCTATCTATGGGCGGTATATGCGTTCATTGGGCAAGATCACGCCGACCTCCTTCGCATAGCTGTCCCAAGCCTTGATCAGTTTGGCTTTCCGGTCCGGTTCCGCCCGGGACAGGTCGGTGACCTCGCCCGGGTCGTGCGCGATATTATATAGCCCCCACTGGCCATCCCCCAGGTCAGTGATCTTCCAATCACCTTGCCGCAGCGATCTGGAGCCGAATAGCTCGGTACCTACCGCGTCTTCCGCAGCATAGACACGTTCGGATGCATTGGTGAGATAAGGGACCCAGCTCTTGCCGCGAATAGCTGTTACCGGGCGGCCTTGGAAGCTGCCCTGCGGTTGCGGAACCTGCGCGAGTTCTAGTAGCGTCGGAACTATGTCCGTGACTGACGTGAATGCGTTGGCGATGCCTTTTCGCGTGAAACCACGATAGCTCGTAAAGGCTACGGTGCGTGTTCCACCCTCCGTAGCATAGGCCTTGTACAGCCATGATGGAGCTGTTGCAGCCTGTGCCCAGCCGGGGCCGATGCCGACATAGCTGTTCGCGTTGCCGCGATTTTCCAGGCCGTTGTCGGCACGCGCAGTCGCCTGCCTGATTGACGACAAGCCGCCATTTTCAATGTCCATTCCTTCCGCCCCATTGTCGGCAAGGAAGATGATGACCGTATTGTCATACTGCCCAGTGCGTTTGAGCTCTGCGATCACGCGCCCCACATTCTGGTCCATTCGATCGACCATGGCGGCATAGACTTCCATGTTACGGGCAGCGCTTTGCTTTTGCTCGGCGCTCAGGGCATCCCAGTTGCCGTTTTTCTGTACAGGGGGGTGAGCAGCGAGGGCTGGATCGATCAGCCCGAGTTCTACCTGCCGCTTCAGCCGCTGGGCGCGGAGGACATCATACCCTGCGTCATAGCGGCCCTTGTAACGGGTGATGTCTTCACGCGGGGCTTGGAGCGGCCAGTGGGGAGCGGTGAAGGCGAGATAGGCGAAGAAGGGCTTGGCCTTGTCTGCGCCGCTGTATGTGGACTTCAGTTGATCAATCAGGCGGGCCGCAAAATAATCGGAAGAATAGAAGTTGGCGGGCAGTGCGGACAGAGGGCGGCCATCCTGCGTGTAGGCAAAGCCTTTTGCCGGATCTGTGGAAAGGTTGCGGCCGAAATGATTGTGGGCACCCTGCAACAACGCAAAGCTATGTTGGAAGCCGCGTGCATGCGGGTCCTGACCGGCGGCGACGCCCAGGTGCCATTTGCCCGAAAAGAGCGTACGGTATCCGCCTGCTCCCAGAAGCTCGGCTAGTGTCGCCACGTCCGAGCGGAGATAGCCCTCATGGCCTGGCTGACCCCTTTGATTGGGGGCGAGCAGTTCCGCCATCGAGCCTAGCCCAGCCTTGTGATTGTCCGTGCCTGTCAGCAGCATCGACCGTGTGGGCGAGCAGGTCGGCGCGGTATGGAAGCCGGTAAGGCGGGTGCCGCCTTTGGCGATGGCGTCCAGATTGGGCGTCGCGATTTCACCCCCGAATGCGCCGAGGTCCGAATAGCCAAGGTCGTCTGCGACGATGACGAGGAAGTTAGGTCGCTGCGCTTCTGCTGCGGACAGGGCCATCGGCGAAGCGGCGCCCAGAAGTGCGCCGAGGAAGGGCAATATGGTCTTGAGAGGCCGGGGCATGGATGCTCCAAGAAACAGGAGGGGACCGCCGCGAGCGCATGCGGTCCCCAGAAGGCTGAGGGTGGGTTATTCAGCAGGCGTGAGGATGGGCGCCTGTTCTTTCTTGACGGTACGGCTGCGGCGGCCGTCAATTGCCACGGGGATGTCACCGGCTACCGTGGCGCGGCGAAGGGTACGGCGTTGCAGGCCGAAATCGGCTATCGCGCGATGCTGCGTGGCGCGGTTGTCCCAGATGGCGACATCGCCCGCAACCCAGCGCCAGCGCACGGTGTTTTCCGGCTTGGTAATATGGTCCTGCAGGATCGAGAAAAGCCGCTGCGAATCCGCGGTATTGAAGCCGACGAACTGCTTCACGAAGTGGCCGACCAGCAGGCTACGTTCGCCGGTTTCGGGGTGGACACGAACGACCGGATGTTCCGTTTCATACACGGTGGACGCGAATATCTTGCTATATTCCTCTGCTCGTGCGGCGTCTTTGGTGCCGAGGGCATGAGCATAGTCATATTTGTTGGAATGCACCGCCCATAGGCCATCGACCAACGTTTTTAACGCTTCAGGCAATTCTTCATATGCCGTTGCGCCATTTGCCCAGAGCGTGTCGCCTCCGGCTGCAGGTACGTTGATCGCGCGCAGGATCGATGCTTTGGGATAGGCTTCGACGAAGGTGACGTCGGTATGCCAGCTGGATGCCGCATAGCCTTCCTTCGAGTCCAGTTCGAGCAGGTAGCGCGAGCCTTCGGCAACGGGGACCGTCGGATGCGCCACAGGATCCCCCAGCAAGGCGGCAAATTGTTCATGACGCTCGTCCGTCAGTTCATGCTGTTCGCGGAAGAACAATACCTTGTGCCGGGCGAGAGCCGTCTGGAGCGCGGTGATGATTGCCGGTTCCAGATCCCCCGACAATGCGATGCCGCGAACCTCCGCACCGATACGGCCAGCGACGGGGACGATGTCGAGCGGGCTTTGTGCGTCAGCGGCGTTGATGAAGTTGTGAATCTGGTCAGTCATTGCAGGGGTCCTCTTTTTGCAAGGGTTTATTCGGCAGGCGTGAGTGCGGCGTCCCGCTCCTCCAGCCGACGGCGAATTTCGGAATGTTGCGCTTCGTGCAGCGGGAAGCCGTGGATCAGCGCAGCGGAAATCAGATGAGCAATGGCGGGGCCGAGGGCGAACACCCAGAGCAGTCCATGCAGGGCTTCGGGCGTGTTGGTGACAGCTTGAGGGTTGAAGCCGAACCATCCTACCAGCGGCAGGGCGATGCCGACCGCCACTGCCATGCCTGCCTTTGACGACAGGCTGAAGGCGGAGAAGAACAGGGCGGTACGATCTGCGCCCGTACGCAGTCGGTGAGCATCAGCAACATCGGCGACCATGGACCGCAACATCAGGTTGCCCGATCCCTGAGCGAGGCCCTGGGCGACCGTTAGTGCTAACAGCAGGGCAATCTGACCCGGCACCACCAGCAGCAGGGCAAGGTTGATCGCGACCTGCGTGAGTTCACCCGCGATCGCAGCCCGGTGCTTGCCGATGCGATAGCCGATCTGCGCCCAGATCGGACCAGCGACAACGCCGAAGACAAACTGGAAGAGGTATAGGCCGCTCGCCCATTGCGGTAGGCCCATGTAGGCGGTGACGAAGAAGACGATGAGGCCTGCACGGGTGCTTTGTCCGATCGTAACGGCGAAGTCGGACAGCAGCACGCGGCGGAGTAACGGATCGCTGAACAGGATCGTGATCGTCCGGCCGAGTGGCGCGCGCTCATGATTGACGGGAGTGGCAGCTGGCGCTTCGGTGAAGGCGCGCAGCGCGAGCGGGACCGTGATGATCAGGCTGCCGATCACCACTGCTCCCATAGCGGCGAGCTTGAGTTGACCATCCCTGGGGTTCAACTGGTCAATGATCGTCGGGAGGATCAGAACGAGCAGCAAAGCGGCTGCGGCGGCGACCGTCTGGAACGTCACTATCCGTGTCCGTTCATGATATTCGCCCGATATCTGCCCCGACCAGGCGAGATACGGGATCTGGATCATCGCCGATCCGAGATAGATCGCGAACATCGCGGCCCCGAGGTAGAGGGGCGAGACGAGGCTGGCAGAAGGGAAAAACAGGGCGAGGGATGCCAAGCCGAAGATGATGGCGCCGCCAACGATCCATGGCCTGCGGCGACCAAACCGGCTGCTCGTTCGGTCGCTAAGGACGCCGATCAGCGGATCGGCAATCGCTCCCCAGAGTCGTTCGGCGAGAAAGATCGCACCGATCACGCCCAATGACAGCCCGAAATGCTGAGCGTAGATGGCAGGGAGATGGACGGCCAGCGGCATCTGTGCAGCGGCGACGGGCACCGAAAGCGATGCAAAGCCAGCCAAGCGCCATCTGTTCAGCTGTCCGGTCCTGTCCCGGGCTGGGGCATGAGCAAGCGAATGTGGAGAATAGAGCGTTGCCATCATCTGCCTCACAATCTGGTTCTGAGGGTCGCGCCGAGAGTCCGGGGGTCGCCGATCGTGCCGGTGACGAGGCCGAAGCCGCCGGGAGAAAGCGCCTGGAAGTAATCTTTATGGGCTAGGTTTCGCGCCCACACAGACAGGTCCCAGCGGCCATCGTCGGCCCGGACGCCGATGCGCGCGTTCAGGATGCCGTAACCAGGAACCTGCGCGTATCGGCTGTTGCTTGATGACGTATTGAAGCTTGACCGATGGGAATAGTCAGCGTGGCCGTAGATGACCGTCAGGCCGCTGCCCAGCGGCTGAGCCAAGTCTGCTCCCAACGTGTAGGTGAATTTAGGTACGCCGGGCAGTTGGACACCCGTGAGATCCTGCGTCGGGCTGAGCGCAGCATTGCGTTCCGGTGCTTGGGGCGCGTTCCTGTAGTCGCGGTAGGTCGCATCGACATAGGAAGCAGAGGCCGTCAACCCGATCCATTTTGATGGCGCATATGAAACATCGGCTTCTAAGCCACGCGATCGGACCTTTGGAATGTTCGATATATATTGTATTGCCGGACCGACCGCATTGATCTGAGTGATCGCCGTCTGATAATCCGACACTTCAGTCCAGAAGGCGGCCGCGTTGAATGTCACGGCGCGGTTGAACCATTGGCTTTTCAGCCCGAACTCGTAATTGTCGACCTTTTCCGGTTTTACTTCAGCGACCGCACCGGCAGGAATGTTGGTGAGGTTGAGGCCACCTGATTTGTTACCGCGCGAATAGCTGCCGTAAAGAAGGGCGTCCGGCGTCACCTTCCAGGCGAGTGTGGCCAAGCCTGAAACACTGTCGTCCGAAACCGCCACATCATAGCTCGTGCGCGGATTGAACTGGTTGCGGATGGCAGTCGCTGCGGCGGCATCGGCGGGGGACAAGGTGGACAGATCGGACCCGGCGACCCAATATTGGCGATAGACGCCCGTCTTGTCTTCATGGGTGTAGCGCAGGCCGCCAGTGAAGGTCAGGTTGTCGCTGATATGCCAATTCGCCTGTCCGAAAAGAGCATAGCTCTTCGTCACCGGTTCCGAATAGCTGTTGGATTCAAAGCCGTTCAACGCGGCGTTGGTGACGACGGGATTGCCTGCCGGGGCGAACCAGTTGGGAGCTGCGCTTCCATAAGCCGACGCGCCATAGCCGCGGACGGTTTGCCAGAAATAATAGGCGCCCAGCGTCCAATCGATCCTGTTGTTTCCGGTCGATCCGAGGCGCAATTCCTGACTGAACTGGCGTTGGCGATTGGCTTGCTGCGCCTTTGTTACGACCGGGAGGGACGTGGAATCTCCGTCATTCGCCGGGTTCCAATCCCACCAGCGATAGGCTGTCACGGACGTCAGAGCAACCTTGCCCAGGTCCCAATCAACCTGAGCCGACCCGCCATAGCTTTCCATCTCCGCTTGATAGTGACCATCTGAGTCCCCTTGACGAGCGAAGGGATCGGCGGCCAGCGGTGTGTATCCGGCACGGGTGGTGCGATTGAGGAAGTTGTTGGCAATCGGCGCGCCGCTGTCATAGGTGCCGAAATAGGTGACCGGAATGTTCAGCACATAATGCTGCTTTTGGTGTGAATAGTCACCGATCAGACGTATCGAAACGGCTTCGGTCGGAGTGACCAACAACTGGCCACGGATCGAGAAATTGTCATAATCCTGCGCTTTTGATCCGTCATGAAGATTGGTGAGGAAGCCGTCCCGATGGGTATCGGCCAAGGACAAGCGGAACGCGGCTTTGTCAGCGATGATCGGTGCCGACGCGGAAGCACGGAGTTGGTGATAGCCATAGTCGCCACCAGTGATCTCGCCAAAGAATTCAGGATCAAAACTCGGCGCACGACTGGTAATATTAATCGCACCTGATGTCGTGTTCTTGCCAAATAAAGTTCCTTGCGGACCGCGCAGCACTTCTATCTGTTGAAGATCGACCAGGTCAAATTGCGACTGGCCGGGGCGGCCGTAGTAGACATTATCGAGATAAAATCCGACGCCATTTTCGAGGCCGTCATTTGTCAGAGCGACATTAGCGCCGAGGCCGCGAATATTGACATTTGTGTTGCGTGGATTGAAGCTGAAAACTTGAAGACTGGGAACAAGCTGCTGGACTTGTCCCAGCGTAAAATTACCTGTCTTGTCCAAGGTCTCGGCACTGACGACGTTGAGGGCGATGGGCACATCCTGCGCGTCCTCGTCCCGGCGGCGGGCAGTAACAAATATCTCGCCCGCGTCCGCTTCTGCACTGGCGGCGGCTACATCTGCCTCCGCAGGGGCAGGCGCAGCGATCGCGTGGGAGGCGATGGATAGAGCCAAGACCGCGGTTGAGGCGAACAGGCGGAAATGCAAATGCGCTTTATTGTTGTTGTGCGGCAGGTAGATCACTGATTTTCCTTGAATTTATTATCTTGGCGAGATGGCGGGGAACTGAGATCGGCGGCGGCAGGCGCTCCGAACACCGCAGCTGCGGCCTGGCATAGGGATATTGAGTAGCGCTGAGCGGGACACGGGAGGGGGCGCGGGGCGCTGTCGGTTGATACGGGCATGATTCATCCTCCGCTGAGCACCATCGGGGCTTTGTTGGACGGACATGTCCGGTCGCTCCCATCAGCCAGTGGCTAAGGAAGGATCGGCGTAGCGATGGGCGGGGATCAGCTTCCGACCGCGCGCTCCAGCCTGCGGATCATCTTGATTTTTACGAAACTCGAAGTCGGTAGCATCGTCATTACCCCTTGAAACGGGGGGAACACGATCCCTGGCGTGGTCGCCTTAGCATCGTGCGCTTTAGCCGTTGTTGACGCGGAGCAAGCTGCATCCCTTCAAAAGCCGCGGGCTTGCATGCTGTTAAGCATGGATGCGTTGCCAAGTGCACCATCTGGTTTATCTCTACTAAAAGAATAGAGTTGTGGTCAATCCAAGTTTTGCTTTTACGAGGCCAAATTCTCTTTTCCGTCGCTCACTCTTCGGCTGCCGAGCGGCGGTAGTTCTTATGCCGACTGCACTCTTCCCGCCAATGCGCCACTCGCGTCATCGCGGGATGGCGCCGCCCGGAAATAGATTATGGCCTATCCTTCTTGCACCGAGTTGCGAATGCGCCAGGGTGCGGCTCAGGAACGCATACTCCTCCAACGATCCGCCCCGCAGTTCCAACCACCGAACGAAGCTGATCCTAGCATCGTCCATCAGCGCGAACTGAACCGGCCGCCCGGTCTTCTGCTGAACGACGATCGCCCGGGCACGAACCTTTCGGTCACAAACAATGTCGCCGATCTTGATCTTCACCATGCCACCGCCGCGCAGCTTACTGTCGATGCGAGGTCAAAAAAGCGCCTGATCCCTGGTGCGCCCATGCTGATCCAAGAAAGAATCGGATTGCCCAGACCTGACGGGGCTTTAGCGCGCGCTTCGCGCGACTTTGCGTCCCGCATTCCATGATACTCGCTCGCGTGCGTCGGCATCAAATTCTGATAATCCCATGATACTTCTCCTCGGGCCACAATGGCCCGGGAGAAGAACGCTCGAAGGAAGGTCGCCCCGTTCATGCCTTACAGTGACAAAATATCGAAACCCAGATCCGGAAGGGCAGCTATTCATTATCGCTCATCACCCTTGGCTTGAGTAAAACTTTGGCGATAAGGTAGACGCAGATATCTGCCATTCTGCGTTGCTGAGCCCCAACTCAGTAAGATTAAGGCCTCGACAACGGCTGACTGCGCTCGTTGCTTTTCTCCTGATATGGCCTATCTGACGGGATAAGGCGCTGCACGCGGCGCCCCTGCACTTCGGCCACATAGATGACGCCCTTGCTGTCGGTGTCAATCAGGTGGGGGCCGCGAAACTCGCCCGCTGCCTCTCCGCGATGCCCGATAGTGCCGATCACGGACATGTTCCTGCGGTCCACCACGACAATCATGTGATTGCCCCAATCGGCGACGAACATGTATTTCTGCTGGGGATCGCGTGAAAAGGTGATGCCCGAGGCTGTCGTGGGCGAAGGCGCATCCCGATTTATGAAGACTTGCCGCAGATAGCGTCCGTGGGCCGAGAAGGCCTGGATGCGCTGGTGCATGCGGTCCGATACATAAACGGTTCCGTCGCGCGCTTTTTCTACCCCGTGCACACCGTAAAAATATTCAGGCTCGAGCCCAACCGCATGGAAATCTGCCGGGGGTGGCCCAGGGCGCTGATCGGGCGGGGCTTTCCCATAAGCGCCCCACATGCGCCGGAACGCGCCGTCGTCCTTGCCGAACACGACCAGCCGTTGATTGCCGTATCCGTCCGCAACATAGGCGGCCTGTTCGCGGTCATCGATGAAGATGTCAGCCGCTGCGTGCACATTCCGCCGGTCCCCATTGCCGGTGCTTTTTCCGCGCTGCCCGATCTGGCGGACGAAACGCCCCTGCGCGTCAAAGACGAGAAGCATGTCGTCGCCCTCCGCCTCCAGCCGACTGCCGCTGATCCAGATATCGCCATTGGCCGCTATCGCCAGACTATGCTCTTTGCCCGGCCACTCATAGCCTGAGCCCGGCCCTCCAAAGCCACGAACATATCTGCCGTCCCTGTCGAATTCCATGATCGGCGGCGCGACGTTCGCTGGAGTGCGGCCGGTAACTGTTTGGGGACGGTGCAGGACCCACAGGTGATCGTTCTTGTCCACAGCGACCGCCACCATCTCTCCGGTTGCGAGGTTCACGGGCATTTTGAGCCACTGCGTATCGAACCGGAATGATGGCATGGGCAACTGAGCCGTTTCGCCTTTCATCGGAAGAGGCGCGCACGTGGCTGTGGCAAGGGTCAGCAAGAGAGCAAGATGGCGGATCATGCGTATCTCTCCAATGATTGGTATCGATGTGGCTGCGATCTACGCGGTCGAGGCCTGCTGCCAAATGCTGGAGCCATGGCCGCCGTCTTTCAGTCCGATCCCGCAAGCTCCCGCCGCAATATTCGTTGCGATGGGAGATCGTCTGACACAAATGCGTCGATGATCTGCGCGATCGTTGTGTCACCCTCGAACCCCAGCGCCCGGGCCGTCGCGTCATCCCAGGCCGCTGGCCAACTCGCGACAATCTTCTCGATCGCGGCATCCGGTACTTCGCTCACCATCTGCCGTGCCGTCTGGCCTCCGATAATCTCCAACGCGTCTAGTATCTCACCCACGGTGACGGACAATCCGGGCAAGTTTACAATCCGCCGCGCGCCCAGACTGGAGGTGTCCAAGGCACTGGCGTGCACCAGCGCGGCGATCGCTCTCCGCGGCGACAGCAGCCATAGAGCGGTATCGTGCGGCACTGGGCAGATCGCCGCCTGTCCGGACATCGGTTCGCGAATGATGCTGCTGGCGAAAGAAGATGCAGCCCTGTTGGGCAGGCCGGGACGAACGCTGATCGTGGGCAGGCGCAGGGTCAGCCCTTTGATAAAGCCGCGCCGGCTGTATTCGGCTACCAGCAGTTCCACGACCGCTTTCTCCATCCCGTAGGATGAGCGCGGATCGACCGCGCTCTCGTCATTGATGGGCGCGGTGGGATCGGATGGCCCGAAGACCGCGACCGAGCTGGTGAAGATCACCCGCGGACACCGGCCGGCTGCGCGGCATTCATCCAGCAACAGCCGCGCAGCGTCGATGTTGACACGCATGCCAAGGTCGAAATTGGCCTCGGCTTCGCTGCTGACCACGGCAGCGAGATGGTAGATGACGTCAGCCTCAGCTACGAGGCGCGCGACGAAGGTACGGTCGCACGCGTCTCCGACAGCATAATGGACCCTCGCGTCACCAAAATCGGGGCCCGCCACGCGGTCAGCCAGCAGAAGATGTGAGCGGCCCTTTGTGGAGCCGTCCTGCGCCAGCAGCGCGTGGGCCAGCTTCTGACCCAGGAAACCGGAGCCGCCGGTGATGACGATGTTCATTGTGCACCGCCTGGCGCGCCGAACACGCGATGAAGTTCTTCAATCTGCGTGGCATTCAGCGGCCGGGTTGGCGTACCGCGCAGCAACAGGAACAGCTTGGCCGTCTCCTCCAGCTCCTCGATCGCGTTAGCCGCTTCGGCCAGAGATTTGCCCGCGACGATGGGACCATGATTGGCCAGCAATATGGCAGCGTTGGCCGATGCCATGCTGCCGATCTGGTCCGCAAGCGCCGGGTCCCCGGGGCGATGATAGGGGATCAGCGGCAATCGACCGACCTTCATCACATGATAGGCGGTCAGCGGTGGCAAGCAATCGGACGGATCGAGGCCGTCCATACACGACACGGCTGCCGAATGTGTGGCGTGAAGATGGACTATCGCATGAGCGCCCGGTCGAGCGTCGTAGACCGCCCGATGCAGAAATTCCTCCTTTGACGGCGGATCGCCCGCTATCCTGCCGCCATCCGGTGCGAGCACTGAAAGACGCTCGACGTCCAGGTCACCCAGACGCGAATTGGTAGGCGTCATGATAATGCGTCCGTCCGCCAGCCTGGCGCTGATGTTGCCGCTGCTGCCCGGCGCCAGGCCGAGGTCGCACAGGCGGTGTCCCAGGCGCACGATATCCGTACGGATGGCAAGCGCAGGATCATCAGTCATCTAAGTGCTCCCAGGCCTTCAGGAAGAAGTCGTCGCTGCCGAAATTTCCTGATTTCAGCGTCAGCAGCAGTGGCGGACCCTCGTCCCGCGCTGCAATGGTCCACGGCACGCCGGGATCGATTTCTGGTCCGATGTCAATCCGGCCGAGCCCCAGCCGACTGACCACAGCCCCCGATGTTTCGCCGCCCGCGACGATCAGCGCGCCACCGCCATCCTCAAACAGATAGGCGGCCATCTCCGCGAGGATAGCTTCGAATGCGGCGCTGGCTCCATCGGGCCACGCGCGGCGCTGCGCTTCCACCATGTCGGGCGTTGCGGTCGAATAGATCAGCAGCGGCCGATCGAGCGCCTGCTTGTCGATCCAGTCCTTCGCACGGGCGACGACTTCTTCCGGTGTCTCTCCTGCACGCAGCGACAGCCGAAGGGATGGATATCGCTCGGCAGCCAGTTCGGCCTGGCGTCGCGTGGCAGCGGAGCAACTGCCGGCAAGGATTGCGCACCGGGACGCGCCAGCTTCGGGCAACGGCGCCGATGCGCGGCAAGCGTCAGGCGGCGCCAGTGCGCGGGCGATGCCCGAAGCAAGGCCAGAAGCGCCCGATGCCAGCGGCACTCCTGCGCAATATTGTCCAAGCAGCGCGAGGTCCTCGTCGCAGATGGCATCCGCGATGACGGCAATCATGCCCGCGCCACGGTGTTTTGCCATCGCTTCGGCGGCCGCTCCTGCGGCAAGGATTTCACGCGGCAGAAGGCCGACTGTACCGCGCGTCTGGCGTTGCAAAACCCGTACTAGATCGGCATCCAGCATCGGATTGAGCGGATGATCGCGCATAGTCGATTCATTCAGCAGCCGATCGCCGACAAACAGATGTCCCTGATAAACGGTCCGGCCTGTCGCTGGGAAGGCCGGGCAGGCGATCACTGCTTCAACACCCAGGTCCGCCGCCATGACTTCCAGCACGGGTCCGATATTGCCAGCATCGGTCGAATCGAAGGTCGAACAATATTTGAAGTAGAAGCGCTCGCACCCAGCCTGCTTCAGCCAGCGCAGGGCTGCAAGCGATTGTTCGGCCGCCGCATCGGGCGCAATCGAGCGCGACTTGAGCGCAATCACGACGGCGTCAATCTTGGCAAGGTCAAGATCAGCGGGTATTCCGAACAGCAGCGACGTTCTTAATCCCCGGCTCGCCAGTTCGTTGGCCAAGTCGGTTGCCCCGGTAAAGTCGTCGGCGATACATCCCAGTCGCATGGCGGCTCCTTCAGCGGCCGCATTGACACATACAAACTTGTCTGACAACCAGACAGGCATGGAAAATACGAACGGTATCGTAGGGGAGGGCGCTGCTCCGGCGCAGGCAGATGCTGTCTATCGCAAGGTCAAGTGGCGGCTCGTTCCGTTCCTCATGGCCTGCTACGTCGTCGCTTATCTCGACCGGGTGAATGTCGGATTTGCAAAGCTGGGAATGTCGGGCGAGCTCGGCATCAGCGAAGCTGCATACGGACTTGGCGCGGGCATCTTCTTCATCGGCTATTTCCTGTTCGAAATTCCGAGCAACATGGCGCTCCACCGGTTCGGCGCGCGGCGCTG
Organism: Sphingobium agri; assembly: GCF_023051225.1. Classification (NCBI taxonomy): domain Bacteria; kingdom Pseudomonadati; phylum Pseudomonadota; class Alphaproteobacteria; order Sphingomonadales; family Sphingobiaceae; genus Sphingobium; species Sphingobium agri. The sequence goes on from NZ_JALKHS010000006.1 coordinate 270,123, forward strand.
GATCGCCAGGATCATGATCAGCTGGGCCGTCGTATCGGCTGGCTGCGCCTTTATAGAAGGCGAAATGTCCTTCTATATCCTGCGATTCCTGCTGGGCGTGGCCGAAGCCGGTTTCTTCCCCGGCATCATCCTCTATCTGAGCTATTGGTTTCCGTCATCCCGCCGGGGTGAAGTCATTGCGCTCTTCATGGTCTCTATTCCGCTAGCCGGCATCGTCGGCGGGCCGTTATCCGGTTTGATCATGGAGGGGATGGACGGAATTGGCGGCTGGGGCGGCTGGCGCTGGATGTTCGTGATCGAGGCTCTGCCCGCTGTCGTTCTGGGCTGTCTCGTACCGCGGATGCTGCCTTCGCGGCCTGCCGAGGCGGATTGGCTCGATGACAGCGAATGCGCATGGATCGAACGGGATCTTGCCGCCGATGAACCCGAAGGCGTGCGCCATCACGCGCGCATCCGCGATGTGTTCGGCGACCCGCAGATCATGCGATTGGCCCTGATCTACTTCGGCTGCATCATGGGCCAATATGGCTTCACCTTCTGGCTACCGACGATGATCGATGACATTTCGGGCGGTTCGCCGTTGGTTGTCGGGCTGTTTTCGGTGCTCCCATATGCTTGTGCAGCCGTCGTGATGCTGCTGGTTGGACGCAGTTCGGATCGCACCGGCGAACGCCGTTGGCACCTTATTCTGCCCTTGCTGGTGGGCGCGGCCGCGCTTATCGTGACGCCAATGGCGCAAAACCCCGTACCAGCGATCGCCCTCCTGTGCCTTGCTGCGGCATCGACGCTCACCGCCAGTCCACTTTTCTGGAACCTCCCAACGGCGTTCCTGCGCGGCAGCGCCGCTGCTGTGGGGATCGCCGCGATCAATTCTGTTGGCAACCTGGCAGGCTTTGCCAGTCCGCTGCTGATCGGATGGATCAGCGGAACAACGGGCAGCCGGGCAACCGCGACGGCGGTACTCGCACTTATATTGATCGTCGCCGCCATCGCCGTATTCGCCGGGTCGCGATCACCGGCCAAAGCTGCGCTCGCTTCGCGATGATAGGAAAGCCCGATTGTTCGTTTCTTGCAGTTGGCGTGATGGAAGATCGCCTTTGGTCGACCCATGATGCGTGAATTGGATCGCGGTCCCGCTCTCCCCCTTGCAGGTTCTGATCATCACGGCGGACGCCGTTCGCAGTGGATAGCGCGCCTTATAATCGAGCATATCGAGAGCCACGATCTCGTTCCCGGTGCCAAGTTGCCGTCGGAAAATGCCCTCGCGCAGCGTTTCAGCGTGAGCCGTTCGGTCATTCGGGAGGCGATCGCCATGCTCCGCGCTGAAGGGCGCGTGGAAACGGTTCAGGGCAGCGGTGCCTTCGTCCGTCTTCCTGATGCCGGAGGGCCCGAACTGGACACGCTGACGCAGTCTTCTGTGAAGTCGTTGATCGATCTTATCGGCGTGCGACGTGTGGTCGAGAGCGAGATTGCAGCGATCGCGGCAGCGGAAAGAACGCGCGAGGCCATGGCGGCAATTGACCGCGCGTTGGATCGACTGCGGCGAGTCCAGCAGGCCGGGGAACTCGGCGTCATCGAAGACCGCGCGTTCCATGCCAGCATCGCCGACGCATGCGGCAATGATTATTGGCGGAAGGTCGTCCAGGCCCTCGCACGGCCCATCGAGGTAGCGATCGGAGTAACACGGTCGAACGAGGCGCTCAGCGGCGATCTCGTTCGCGCCGTGGATGAAGAGCATGGCGCCATTCGGGATGCGATCGCCGCCGGCGATCCCGATCAGGCTCGCGCTGCGGCGGTTCGCCATATGGAATGCTCGGCTCAGAGAATTTTGAGTGCTGACCGGGCGTTTTGGCGCACTGGCGGCGGCGGAATTTCCCGACTAAGCCAGGCTGACTAATCTGAGAGTCAAGCTCGCAGCAAGATGGGGCCTCCAAAAGCCCGTTTTCTCCTCGCCGCCAATCTCTTTGCTCCCATGGGGAAAGGTTTTGACGGAAGATTGCGAATAGTCTGGTCGAAGCAACGTACAAGGAATTCTAAAAACGATACCTAGCTAACCACGAGCGGCTCGTCGATCCCGTTGAGAAGTGCGCACCCGTTCCAGTGTGATGCTCGATTGTCGCGGGGGATATTCGGTTCTTGATCTTCGAGAGGATGCAAGGATCTGGTCGACGGTTGACCCGATGGAATCCAATTGTTCCGCATCGTGAAAATAATCGGCCGCGTCTTTGTCTCCTTGAAATGAACATCCACAATGGTGCGGGATTGAAAGCGCGTAGATCGTTCCGGCGTTGACCAACGTTCTCCTCGTCCGACAATCCGCAAAGATGAGAATGTCTGAAATTAGGGGGTAGGGATGCGGGGACTTTGTTCCGGTAAAATGATCGGCATGTTGATGGCGGGTACGGCCCTTTGCTCAGGGAGCGGTGCATGGGCGCAAACGGCGCCGTCGGGCGAAAGTGAAGCGAGGCCAGCCGACATCATCGTCACGGCAGGCAAGCGAGAGGAACGGTTGAAGGACGTTCCGATGGCGGTCGACGTCGCCACGGGCGAACAGATCGAAAAGTTCAACTTGTTCGATTTCAAGGACGTTCCCGCACTTGCGCCGGGGCTTCAGATCGCCAACACGTCAGGGCGGGTCAGCGTCGCCACGCTGCGTGGCATTTCGTTCAACCCCGACATCGGCGGACCAGCTGCCGTCGCGGTCTATTATAACGAAGTGCCGGTCGATATACAGACCGTAACCACCGCGATTTACGATATTCGCCAAGTGGAAGTGCTGCGTGGACCGCAGGGCACGCTGCGCGGACGCACCGCGCCTGCGGGAGCGATCACGGTGACGACGCGGCGCGCCGACTTGAGCGAGCCGGAGGGCTATTTGCAGGCAACCGTCACCAACAAACATGCGCGAAACTTTCAGATCGCGGCGTCTACACCGCTGATCCAAGACAAGTTGGCGATCCGCGTCGCAGCGGTTCTCGATCGGAACCGAGCCAACCATGTCTACAACATCAATCGTGATGAATGGTCCAACCAGGAAACCGAAAGCGTTCGCGCCACTCTCTCCTTCGCGCCGACGGAGCAGCTGCGGGGAAACATCGTGTACCAATATTTGGAAAGCGACCTGCTACAGAATAGGGCGGTTCAAGGCCCGGGCAACCGCCCCAGTCTGTTCTCACCCTTCGTCAGCGGGCCTGCAATCAGCGCATCCGACCGGCTGGCGGTACATGAAGGATTGTCATTTTACACCAATCGCACACATCTGGTGACGGCGGACGCCTCCTATGACCTGGGCAGTCATCTGATCTCAGTGCTGGGCGGCTTCCAGGACACGTCGCTCCATTCACGCACCGACCAGGATGTGGGCAATGCGGTGCAGGGGTACGATCAGGTGCTGACTGTGGCGGATCCAACTCGAGTATACACGGCCGAAGCCCGCATAGCCTCCGCGTTCGAGGGAATTTTCAACTATACGCTTGGCGTGTTCTACAATGAGACCAAGGCGGGCGGCCTGTCTTCCATTCGCGTCGACAGCTTCTTTGCCAACCGAGTGCCAAACACGCCCTTCCCGGCGAGCATGTTTGCCCTGCCGCTGCTGGCGGAAGTCGACATCACCAACAAGACCAGCGACCTCGCCTTCTTCGGCCAGACGCGCTTGAAGCTGACCGACAAGCTAAGGGTAGAACTGGGCGCGCGTTACACGCGCACCGTGGCTACGGCGCAGAGCTTCCTTGAGGTGACGACCACGGGCGGCGTCGGGATACCCGTACCCGCAGGCATTGTCGTGCCCCGCGTCGCAACGGTCGATCCCGATTTCGTGCGGCAGGTCAATCATCCGCTGACGGGCACGGCCAGTATCAGCTATGATTGGACGCCCGACATCACCACTTACGCCACCTATGGCCGTTCTTACCGCCGTGGATCGGCACAGCTCGGCGTCAATTCTCCGCTGGATTCCGACCTGCTGGTGCTCGACCCAGAACGGTCGGATGCGATAGAGGTTGGCTTGAAAGCGCAGATGTTCGACAGGCGCGTGTCGTTAAATCTCGCGGCCTTCTACCAGAAGTTCGATGGCTTCATCGGGCTGGTGACCGCGCCGACTGCATCAGCTAGAAACGGCGTCATCGATGGATCGAACGCCTCAATCAGCTTTAATGGCGACGCTATTTCCAAAGGTGTGGAAATGCAGCTGGATGCACGTCCGATCGATGAATGGGATATTTCGGTTAACGCGTCCTACGCCAACTCACATTATGACAATGCGACGGTGCCCTGCCGGGATTCCAACGGCGACGGCGTGCCGGATACTGCAGGACAGCCTGCGGTCCCTGTGGGCCAGCAGGTGGCGTTCTGCACCACCAACGACCGTTTGGCCAACATCCCCCGCTTCGCGTTGAGCGCCAACAGTGAACTGCGCTTTTCGGCTGGATCAGTGGAACCTTTCATTCGTGGGTTACTGACCTATCGGCCAGGCTTCTATGCACAGACCGCAAACTATAGGTACAATGCCATCACCAACGTCAATCTGTTCGCTGGCATTCGGTCAGCCGGCGCCGGATGGGAATTGACGGCGTTCGTCAAAAATCTGTTCAATTCGACACAGATTACCAATGCCACCACCGCGGAATTGCAGATTGCAACGCGCTTCCTGGTTCCGGGGCCAGCGGGCAATCCCACACCGTTCCGGTCGGGCTATACGAACTTGTCCGTCAATCCGCCGCGCGAATTCGGCATAACGATGAACTACCGCTTTTAATTGATGACGCCGCAGCGCTCGAATAATTTCGGGCGCTGCGTTGCGATCGAAACTTCGACGGAACTCCGCGGTGAGATACGGTAGAGTCGATACTGGCGCATTGCCGTCATCCAGTGTTCTCTGAATCGGATGATGCGAATGTCCGGTGGGTTCGGGGCGGACGTCAGGAAGGGTCTGGTCCAACGCCAGGCATGGCCCGTCGAACAAGGGCTGGTAGAGCAGGAGGGACAGGCTGTCCGCCTCCGCCGCGACTTGCTTGTGGTTCTCCAGCAGCGCGAACTCAGCCGGACTTGCCAGCAGATCGAACAGGAAACCGGGCTGAGGCATGTCACGCCGCAACGCGGCGAGATGGTCGAGGGCGTCTACCGTCGCGCCGTCATGTCGGGGACCAGCGCTATGCCGTGATCGAGAAGGCGCATGAGTTCAGCCTTGAAAACCTTCAAGACCCGCCATCAATTCTATCTTCCCGACGACCTTTCGGTGAAGCTGGATGCGCTGACCGACAGCCGGACCTTCGACGACAGCATCGGCAGGACCTACATCCATCGACGCCTCGCGATCGCCGGTGGGAGGCGTCAGCTTCCCCTGCCGATGATGACTCAAAAATCCAGGTCGAAGGATTGGTCGTACAAAACGTGGCGGTGTGCGAATTTCCAACCATCCGGTCTCTTCACCACGGTATCGCGCATGCGCCCAGTAACCACCAGTTTGGGCGCCATCGGCGTTGTGCCTGCATTGATGTTCAAGAAGGAATAATGAGCGATCACAGCGTCGCCTTCCTCCTCGATATAGATGTTGAGGTGGTAGTGTCGGTTCTTTCCGCCAGTCTGATGATCGGATTCCTTCGCATGTTCAATCTGTGCGGCGACCCCTTCATATTTTAGTGGGAGATGCCCAATTTCTGTTACCACTTCAGGGACATACAGCCTTTCAAGGCCTGCCCAGTCGCCATAATCTGAGCAATGGGCAAAACGCGCGAGCAATTCATGAATAGCGAACTTGTCTTCAAGAGTAATCATGCTCTTATCCTGCGAGTGGAATGGGAATTGCCGGTGAGGTGCAGTCTCTGCCGAATATGGTCATCCACGATGTCGGTACGGGCGGGCCTTGCATCGAACCCGCCATCGATCGGTCAAGCGGCCCGCTGCTCCGGGCCTTGTGCTTCCGCTGGATAGATACTGGGTGGGCCAGTATCATATGCCCGGGTCAACAGCCCGATGAACTCGCGGTCATGCATCGGGTCAGTCGGCACTTCGAAGCTATGGCCCCTGGCGCACAGATCGCTGATGAACAGGTCGAAGACATGATCGTGCGTCAGGTCGTCTGTATGATCGAGTACCTGTTTAAGCTCAGTCAGGTCGATGTACAGTTCAGCCCCCCATGCACCAGGATGCGTGCCTCCTGAGCCGGAATTGCCTGGATTACCTCACCATCGGACGTGATCTGCCAACCATCCGGGACGGCAGGGTCCGCCTGTAACAACGAATTGAATGCCAGCCCCTTGGGCATGCGCTGATCTACAGGACCATTGGCTTCAGCCCTGTGGTACATCATCTCGTTTTCGGCAACGACACCTTTATTCCACATTGGCGCGGCTATGCGCTGCGGCAGAGCAGCTGGACCATCCGGCCAATAGGTGAAGCCACCGCCGATCGCGCCGCGGTAGAACCAAGCGATGACCTGCGCTTTCTTCAACTGCCATGATCTGAACAGGCCCGACTTCGCCATCGTATTCAGAAGCCACGCGGGCGCGTTCTGCAAATCGATCCCGCGAAACTCGGTCCCGTCAAGGTGCGCCGGATCATTGTTCGCGGCTGGGCCGTTGATGTTGAAGAGCATGTGCGCCGCCTTGGCGTAATCCGCTTTCCAGAAGCTGCGGGCCATGTCGAGAAATGGCAGGTTGAGGAAGCAATCTTCGATCTCGGGGAAAAGGCAGACGCCGTTCTTCGCGAGGCACCCACTGAAATAGGGTGTGAGGAACATGTCCCAAGTCAGTTCCACCCCTTCCGGAACTGACCTGGTAGTAGTGGCCATGACCTCTTCAGGCGAACCGAAATGCTGAGCCAGGATCAATTCCCACGGGCCCTCGGTCCGCATCACATTGACGAGACGTTGGAACTGGTCATCGGTGTATGTGTCATCGATTATCCGTGGCAGCGCAACAGGTCGGATTAAGGATCTAAGGTCTGCAACCATGATGGTCCTCTCATGTTGTCTTTCGGTCAGTGTATATATTCGTATCGATCCACCGCCCGGTCTCCCCGTGGTCGGTCAGCCTACTGGTCCAGCGGCCGAGTGGTTTGTGGCAACGCAGATTCCGGAGAGGAAGGGGTGAGCATATCGAGCCACGATATCGACGCATCACTAGTTCGGCTCTAACATTACACTGGATTCAATATCCAAAAATGCTACTGCCGTCGATCGGGCTACCATGATACGGATCGTGGCCCTTTTGGGAAAGGTGGATGATAGTGGATTCAGCGACGCGGCATTTTACGGCTGCCGCCATCAGAGCGGCGCTGCCTTACCCGGCTTTGATCGATCGTGTCGGGAAGGTCGTACGGAATGATGTCGTCGCTCCACAGCGCTTAAGGGCCAATGGAGAGACCGGGGTGGAACTGCTGGCCATGCCTGCCGTCGGTCAGTGTTATGCCGGCCTCAAGCTTCTCACGGTGGTGCAAGCCAATGCGGCCAAGGGCCTGCCAGTGATCGGAGGCTCCTACATCTTGTTTTCGACCGAGGATGGACGTGCGCTGGCGACGATGGACGTGGGCGAACTCACTGGGCGGCGGACGGCGGCTGTTTCCGCTTTTGCGTCCAGGCAATTGTCGCGACGAGAATCCAGCAACCTTCTGCTGTGCGGCTCCGGCCATATGATCCCTTATCTCGCCGAAGCTCATGCTGCGGTGCGGCCGATCAAACGCATCTCAGTTTGGGCACGCGACTTGGCAAAGGGGAAGGATGCAGCGCAACGGGTGCAGCTGTGCGTGCGGGATATTGATGTGGAAGTCGTGTCCGACTTGGATCAGGCGGTTGGTTGCAACGACATCATCTCGGCAGCGACGAGTGCCATCGAACCTATTATTCGTGGGGCATGCTTACGCCCTGGTACGCATATCGACCTTATTGGCAGTTACCGCCCCGACATGCGCGAGCTGGATGATGCTGGCGTACAGGCCGCCCGAATCTTCGTGGATAATGTGGACACGGCGCTCTGCGAAGCGGGCGATTTGATCATGCCAATCAACAAGGGGGTTATCGGCCCCGAGGCGATCAAAGGGGATATGAAAGCGCTCGCATCTGGCGTGGCCCGCTGCACGCCGGAGGAGATAACGTTGTTCAAGGCAGTGGGCAGCGCCGTCGCCGACCTTGCGGCAGCCTCTCTTGTGTGGGAGTCACTTGGCGATCAGCGGGGTGCTGATCGTCGTAATGGGCCAAGTGACCCTGAGACGCGCCACTTGTCGCTGGGCGGCCAGCAAGCAGCTATTTAGGGTGCGGCGGGTTTGGCGCACGGAGCATTTTCCATTCCACCGCCAGTTGACAGTGCTGTCAACTAGATAGGCGTGAAACAGGGGCACGAAGGTGAAATGACCGCTAAAATTTTTCCGTTCAGTCGACCGTAAAGATTTTCCCTAGCCCGAAGCGATCCTCTCGCCAGATGCTGGCAGGTCGAGGCCGATGAGCTGAACGTACAACGGCGTGCAAACATCAACTTACCGCTTGCGTCTAATTGTATACGATATACACTTTGTAAACAGGATTCGGAATTGATGCCCGCACTCTGCATGAAGCTTCGGCGGGCGCGAAAATATTGGCCAACCATTGGAGAGCATGACATGAGCGAGCAGCAGGCTGTAGAACGGAAAGGCACATGGCGCCTGAAGGATGGCGTCAATCGCATCTGGCGGATTGGACGCCCGATGGCGGGAATTCCTACCGTTGATGACTATCGACTGGAGGAAGCTTCTGTCCCCCAGCCCGGAGAGGGACAGCTGCTGATCCGGAATATCTACATCGCCATCGCACCGGGCATACGCCCCATCATGCCCTATGCGGGGTTTGAGCCCGAAGTATCCAACCAGCCATCGAAAGGCCGCGTTGATGCATCGGATGACGAAATTCTGATGAGTCACATGACGGTCGGTGATCGCATGCGTTCCGGGATGGTGCCTTCGATGTCTCCCCACACGGGCGGCAATGTGGGGCGCGTGATTGAATCGCGGCACCCAGGCTTCAAGGCGGGAGACTACGTCTTTGGAGGCCGATTCTGGCAGGATTTCGAAGTGGTCGATGGCGACGCCACGCTGCGTGTGGACCCCGAAGACCTGCCGATCGAAGCCAATCTTGGGATGGTCGGCCTGTCCGCTTTTACCGGCTGGGTGGGATATCGACGCTTCTGCGAGGCGAAACCGGGTGAAACCATGGTCATCTCCGCCGCTGCGGGTGCGGTGGGCATGATGGTGATCCAGATGGCCAAGGCGGAGGGGTTGCAGGTGATCGGCATCGCCAGCGGCGCTGAGAAATGCCGCTTTGTGACGGAAGAACTTGGGGCGGACGCGTGTATCGACCGTCTAACGGCCGATGTTGGTGCCGAACTCGACAGGCTCGCGCCTAAGGGCATCGATATCTATTTCGACAATGTCGCCGGAAATCTGATGACGCCGGTATTTGATCGGCTCAAGCCCTTTGGCCGGCTGATCGTGTGCGGCATGGCGGCCGAATATAACGGCTTTGAGCAGAGCAGCATTTCCACCGGCATGATCCTGGGCAAGAGGCTGCGAATTCAGGGCTTCGTGGTAACGGACTATGAGAGCGAAAACGACGCCTTCCGCGCAGATGTCTCCAAGATGTGGCGCGAAGGCAAGATCACCTACAAGCACCATATGTACAACGGCCTGGAAAGCGCGCCGGACGCGCTCGCTGCATCCCTGTCTGGCGCATATGCCGGTGGCAAGATCATCGTGCAGGTGTCTGAGGATGATAGCAAAGCCTAAGCCGGTGAACTGAAAACGGGATTGAGCCTGTCGAGGACTTGCTCCTTGCAAGTTTTCGGCAGTCTCGGACCTGATTGGAAGAGTGTTGAAATCGTCGGCGCGGGATAGATGACTCCGCGAGATCTGATCCTGGCCGGTCCTACGCGCGGACACGGGTATCACGCATAGTGATCAATAGAAGAATTTGAACAAGTCAGGCACGCCCTGCATGTCCGTTGATAATGTCAGGTATATCACCACCTGAAATAGAAAACCGAAGATTGCAGTGAAATGCCAGCAGCATGCTGGATAAAAAGTCTACACAATCAGGGGAGGTATAAATGCGCTATAAGGATAGCCATATATTTGCTTGCGGTACGGCTTTGTTGTCCGGCATTTTGGCCGTTGTCATTCCGACGGAGGCTTTAGCCCAGTTGGCCACGTCTGATGATCAAGGTCAGATTACAATTCCCGAGATCATCGTCACTGCTAACCGGCGTGAAGAGCGTGGCCAGGACGTGCCGATCGCCATCACCGCCATGTCCCCCGCGCGACTGGAACAGCAGGGGATCAACAAGGAGCAGGACCTGCAAGCCAGCGTCCCGTCCTTGGTCGTCGGGCAGAATGGTCAGGGATCACGCGAATCCAACTCCATCACGCTCCGCGGTCAGGGTGCGACGTTTCAGGCTTCTCCCGGTGTTGTCGTCTATCTGAACGAAGTACCGCTGCCATCCGGAATCTCGCTTAGCCAGCAGGGAGGGCCGGGCAATTTCGTGGATCTCGAAAATCTGCAGGTGTTGGCGGGGCCGCAAGGCACGCTATTTGGACGGAATACGACGGGCGGCGCGGTTCTGCTGGTGCCCAAGAAACCCACGGATAGATTTGGCGGCTGGGTGAAGGGGGAAATCGGCAATTACAATCGAACCAATGCCGAAGGCGCGCTCAATCTACCGGTGAACGAGAAGTTGGCCGTGCGCGTGGTCGGGGCCTATCATGACCGCGACGGTTACACGCGCGATGTGGTATGGAACAAGGATCGCGACAATGAGCACTGGTATTCCGGTCGCATTGGCATCGTGTTCAGACCTACCGAAACCATCACAAATTACACCATGGTCTATGGATCCTATTCCAGGAATAACGGTGCGGGCCTGATCCACCAGGGCTATAATGTGGATGGACTGGCCGGCATTTCCATGTGCGCCAATTTGCCGGTTGGTTTCGTGGGAGGATATTCCTGCGATGTCTATCGCGCTGCGTCCGAACAGGCAAAGGCGCTTGGCCCGCGCAAAACGGCATTTTCGGTCGATGTGTTCAGCAAGATCGAAACCTGGGGAGTGAGCAACACGACAGACATCGAGCTGTCAGACCAGATTACCTTGCGCAATATCGCCAGTTACCAGAAAATGAAGCTCGACTATCGCTATGATAATGATGCTACCGTTCTTCAGCAGCATGATGTCAATCCCGGCAGACTGCCCGGCCCCGGGGCCGTCAACCTGCCAGGAACGGGCATTCCCATCACATATTTGAACGAGACCGAGCCGACATCCCTGATACCCGACAATCTGCGGGCATGGACCGAAGAACTTCAGTTGCAGGGCAAGATGCTGGACGGCGATCTGAACTGGACTGTGGGTGCCTTCTATTATGATCAGAAGCCCGACGGGGCTCAGGGGTCACGATCGATCTCCTATTGCCCGGCAGTGTCGACGGGATCAGAATCCTGCACGGCTTCGCACGCGCGATATGGTGTCAGCACAGTATCGAAGGCGCTATACGGGCAGGCTACGCTGGATCTGGCGGCGCTTTCGCCATCGCTCAACGGCCTGCGGCTGACAGGCGGCTATCGCCATACCTGGGATCATATCGAAGGTTTTTCGACGCAGTTCAATGACGACGGCTCGCAGCCGGGATTTGTCGTTTGCTCCAAGGATAGCGCGCTGATCGTTCCGGAAGCCACGGCGCTGGACGCGTGCAAGTTTGGCGGATCTCAACGGACCAACTCGCCGTCATGGCTGATCGGCCTGGACTACAGAATATCGTCGAACATCCTGGTCTACGGAAAGGTCAGCCATGGCTACAAAGCCGGAGGCTTCAACACCTATGCGGTATATTTCGGCCAGGGCACCGACCCTGACACACGTACCTTCCTGCCGGAAAAAGTGACGGCCTACGAGATCGGTATGAAGTCCGATTTTCGGCTGGGATCGGTGCCGCTGCGTTTCAATATCGCGGCCTATTCCACGGATTACAAGGATATCCAGCGCACGGCCGGGGACTATAATCCGACGACGGGGGCGGCTGGCGCGCGCACTTTGAACGCTGACGCCCGCATCAAAGGAATCGAGATCGAAGCGTCGATGCGTCCTTTCCCCGGCGTCGAACTGGGCGGTAATTTCAGCTATACCGATGCCAAGTACAAGAAATATCAATATATATCCGCCTCGGGCACGATCGCCTGTAACGGCGCGGTCGCTCCAGGTGGTGTAGCCGATGCATCCTGTATCGACCTGCAATATGTGGCACCCTATATCTGGAGCGCTCATGTTGCCGCCGAACAAGCTTTGGGCAACGACTTGGGGACCTTGTCGTTCTTCGCGAACTATTCGCATACGTCGAAGCAATATACCAATGCCGTCGATATTCCCGGTCGCGAGCCTGGCTCCATGCTGGAACCGTTCGGCTTACTCTCAGTATCGATCGACTGGCGCAATGTGGCGGGATCGGGATTTGATCTGGGGCTATTCGGCACCAATCTGGCGAACAAGCTGCACCGCGTTTCCAGCACCAACAGCAATGGAAGCTTCCTCTTTTCATCCACCCTATATGGCGAGCCGCGCATGTATGGCCTTCGCCTGAAGTACAGCTTCGGCGGCGAATAAGCGGGCAAGCAACGAAGACTGCCGTCTGCCATCGGGAAGGCCACGACCCACAACAGCTCTCAGCCTGAACGAAGGACGCGGTTTGGATGAGAGCGGGTCGGGGCAGGAGATGTTTCGAAAGGACAGAGCGGCCATGCCAGGGAGTTGAACTGGCGTGGCCGCCAAGCGCAGCAGGAGACTGGTGAATGAACGGGACGACAGGCGAAATCATCGCTGCGACACCTGCCGCGAGCAGCCCTGACGGAAGAGCCTGGATGATGGTGTTCCGCGCCTTCCTCGCTCAGAATGTTGCGGTCGGGAGCGCCTTTGGCGGATTTGGCGTTTCGGTGCTGTCGTTGCAGGAATTGCATGGAGCGAGCCGCGGCGAAACAGCGTTGGCATTGTCCTTGTCGGTACTCGGGATGGGCTTGGTAAGCCCGTTCGTCGCCGCCCTGATTGCGCGACTTGGACTGCGCTGGACTATGACGATCGGCGCGCTGATTTCGGGCTGCGGCTATGGTCTGCTGGCTATAGCGCCCAACATGCAGGTGGTGCTGCTGCTCTATGCCGTGCCGATTGGCGCCGGCCTGTCGATGTTTGGCCCGTTCCCCGCCAGCGTGCTTGCCAGCAACTGGTTCAGGCATAATCCGGGTCTGGCGCTCGGCATAGCGAACATGCCATTGTTCGTTGCGTTGATGCCAATGGCAGGCCTGATCATCATACGCGACCAGGGGCTTCCTGCCTTTTATCTCACTCTGGCGGCTCTCCATTTGGCTCTGTTGCCCTTGATGATCGGAGTCTCGGATGCAGCGACGCATGGCGTCGAACACACCGAGGGTTCTCCACGCAGCGATAGCGGGGTGATGAGATCCATCCGGTCGGTACTGAGCAGCCCGTCCTTCTGGGTGATGAGCTTGTTCGCGGGCTATTTGAACGCCGTTGGGATAACAGGCGTGTCGCACCTCGCGGCCTTTGCCGCCGAACGCGGCGTGGGCGCTGAGGAGGCTGCGGGCCTGTTGTCGATCCTGGGCGGCGCCGCCATCATCGGTTCTATCGCGGTCGGCATCCTTTCCAACCGGCTGGGAGCGCCCGCAACACTTGCCCTTATCGGTGCAGGCATGGCGATCAGCTGGTTCGTTCTGCTGTCGACCCTGTCCTTTCCCATCATGGCGTTGGCCGCGCTGACGTTGGGCGCTGGCGGCGCAGGTATATTTCCGGCGGTGAGCATGTTGTCGGGGCGTCTGTTCGGTCAGCAATCGCTTCCCCGCATCATTGGGCTGTATAGTCCTGTCACTTTGCCGCTGACCTTCTTCCTGCCGCCACTTGCGGGCGTGTTGCGGGATGAAATGAGGAGCTATACTCCGGTTGCGGTCATAATAATCGGGGGATGCGCCATAGTGACTATGGTTTTCCTGGCCATGGCGAGACGGCTCGCTGATCGTCCCGCGCAGTCGGCCGAAGCATGAAGGTTTAAGAGGCATCTGCCGCTTGCATGCGGCTTGCCGCTGGTGCAATGCGTAGACTTTATCCAATATCGGGATGTCGGACCGCCATGAAGACGATATGGGAACCGCGGCATTGCATCATGCGGCCGCGGAGAAGCCGGTAATGCCGCAGCAGGTTGTCATCATCGGCGGCGGCATAATAGGATGTTCGGTCGCCTGGTTTCTTCGCCATGAGGGGTTTACGGGCGAGGTCGTCGTCATCGAACGTGATCCCAGCTATCAACAATCTTCCACGACCCTCTCGGCCGCGTCCATCCGTGTCCAGTTCGGCAGCCCCGTCAATGTGGCGTTGAGCCGGTTCGGCGCCGACTTCCTGCGGAATCTGTCCCGCATCCTGGGGCGCGAGGCCGATGTCGGCTATGTGGAGCGCGGCTATCTGATCCTGTCGCCGCCGCCGGCGGTTGCTGAAGCGGACCGGCTGCTTGATATCCAACGCGCGCAAGGATGCATGGTAGAGCGCTTCGAACCAGCTGCGCTCGCTGCGCGGTTCCCATGGCTCGCGGTCGAGGACGTGGGTGTCGGGACATTCGGGCTGCGTGAGGAGGGGTGGTTCGACGCATGGTCGTTGCTCGCGGCTATGCGCGCAGCAGCAATCGATAAAGATGTCCGTTTCTGCCGGGCGGAGGCCGACGGACTGCGCGTAGCGGGTGGCCGGATCGTGAATGTCCGTCTGGCCGATGGCACAGAACTCGAACCTGACTGGGTGGTGTGCGCCGCTGGCGCCCATTCGGGACGGCTGATGGCATCTCTGGGCGTTGATCTGCCTGTAGTGCCCAAGAAGCGGTGCATCTATCATTTCAAGGCTCCGCTCGACAACACAGACGTTCCCATGGTCTTCGACACTTCCGGTGCCTGGCTTCGGCCTGAAGGGGCGGGTTTCATCTGCGGCATCTCTCCCGATTCATCCTGTGATCCCGATGCCTATGGTGACTTCGAACCCGACATGTCGCTGTTTGAAGAGCGGGTCTGGCCAGCACTGGCCGCACGCATCCCGTCGCTGGAGCAACTGAGGCTGCTGCATGCCTGGGCTGGCCATTATGACATGAACATGTTCGATCATAATGCCGTGCTGGGTGCTCATCCGGAGATCGAAAACCTGATGTTCGCATGCGGTTTTTCCGGGCATGGCGTGATGCACGCACCCGGCGCGGGCCGAGCGGTGGCCGAGATGATCGTGCATGGCGGCCACCGCACGATCGACATATCGCCGCTCGCGTTCGACAGGGTCGCGCAAGGGCGTCCCTACATCGAATCTACCATCTATTAAGAGGACGACGTACAATGCAGAGCAAGAGGATCGCCGTTGTAACCGGAGCGGCGCGCGGCATAGGTTTCGCTTGCGCGCGCCGGTTCGCGGCGGACGGCGCGCAGGTGGTGCTGGGCGATGTCGACGGCGATCATCTTGACCGGGCGGTCGACATGCTGGCCGCGGAGGGGTTCGAGGTTCGGGGCTGTCGTACCGATGTCAGCGCCCGCGCCGATGTCGAGCGGCTGGTTGGGACTGCACTGGATGCGTTCGGCGGGATCGACATCATGCTGAATAATGCGGGCATCGCCATCAGCAAGGACATCTTGTCGATCACCGACGAGGAATATGATCAGGTCCTGGGTGTCAATCTCAAAGGCGCGTTCCTGGGCCTCCAGATCGCCGGGAAGCAGATGGTCGAACAGGGGCGCGGCGGGGTCATCATCAACATGTCTTCCATCAACGCGCGATTGGCGAACCCCTCCATCGCCACCTACGCCATTTCGAAGGGGGGCATGAATCAGTTGACGGCTACCGGCGCCGTGGCGCTCGCCCGGCACGGGATCCGCGTGGTTGGCGTCGGCCCTGGCACGATTGCCACCGAAATGCTGAAAGAAGGCATTTTGACGAATGACGATCAACGTCGCATGATCCTGTCGCGCACGCCCAGAGGGCGATTGGGTGATCCGTCTGAAGTGGCGTCAGTCGCCGCCTTTCTGGCGAGTGACGATGCGTCCTACATGACCGGGCAGACCATCTATCCGGACGGGGGACGGATGGTGCTCAACTATGTGGTCCCGGTGGAAGAAGCATGACCGAACGATCAGAAGAAAGCTCTCCCTCCGCAGCAGGATCGCTGCCCTCGATCGACCTGAACGCCGATATGGGCGAAGGGTTCGGCCCATGGGTGATGGGCGACGACGAAGCCATGTTCGCGCTGGTCAGCAGCGCAAACGTCGCCTGTGGAGGACATGCCAGCGACCCCGACACCATGTTCCGCACGCTAAGCCTCGCACGCCAGCACAAGGTGGTTACCGGCGCGCATCCGAGCTATCCTGACAAAGAAGGCTTTGGCCGCCGTCGGATGCCGCACCGCCCGGACGAGATCGAGCGGTTCGTGGCCGCGCAGGTCGGCGCACTGATGGCGATCGGCGCGCTTGTCGGGCAACCCGTTGCCTATGTGAAGCCGCATGGCGCACTGGGTAACGTGGCCACGGTCGAGAAGCCGGTAGCGGCTGCGATTGTGGCGGCTGTCCGTGCCGTCGATCCGGATCTTGCGATGCTTGCCATATCGGGGACCATGCTGGAGCAGGTCGCCCGCGACAGCGGCATGCAGGTGTTCAGCGAGATCTTCGCCGACCGGGGATATACAGCGGCGGGAAATCTCGTCCCTCGCAGCGAGCCGGGGGCCTTGATCCACGACGGGGCGTTTGCGGCGCGCCGCATCGTCGCCTTCCTCGAAAGCGGTATGATGCCGACGGTTTCGCACGAGCCCGTAGCACTGGAGGCGCATTCGATCTGCGTCCATGGCGACAGCCCGGATGCGGTCGCCATGGCACGAACCGTGCGGGATGAGCTTACCGAGCGGGGCTTCGCCATAGCCCCCTTCCTGCCTTATAGATGAGCCCGTATGTCATCCGTCCCGTGGGCGAGGACGCGCTGCTGATCGAACTTGGGAGCGTGGTGTGCGAGGAAACCCATGGTGCCGTGCTGGACCTGGACAGCGCGCTGCACGCCGCTGGCATTGCCGCCATTTGTGAGACGGCGCCCGCATACACGTCGGTCTTGGTTCGCTACGATCCCAATTTGACAAGTTTCGAGGAGCTGCGGCTTCTTTGCGAGCCATTGATGTCTCAGCCCCGCACGGCGGATCGTGCCGGAAGATGCCATGTCGTTCCCGTCTGCTTCGATAACTCCTATGCGCCCGATCTTGATGAGATAGCGAGCCGCGTCGGACTGACTCCGGAAGTGGTAACAAGGCAATTTCTTGAGGCACGCTATCGCGTGTACATGTACGGGTTCGCGCCGGGCTATGCTTATATGGGCGGCGTGCCGCCTGCGCTGCACCAACCTCGCAAGCCCGCAGCCGTGCGCGGATATCCTGTCGGCAGCGTGCTAATCGCGGGGCCGCAATGTCTCATCTCGACTTTGCCGATGCCCACCGGCTGGTGGGTGATCGGGCGCACGCCCTTGACGATACTCGATCGCGATTCCGAAGAGCCTCCCGTCTTCCAGCCGGGCGATACGGTGCAGTTCCAGCGGATCGATTCAGAGCAGTTCGCGCGGTTGGCAACGAAGTGACCCGGCTAGCTACCTTCGTCGTCGAACAGGCTGGCCCTCTGACAACCACGCAGGATAGCGGGCGTCCCGGCCTGCTGCGTTTCGGCATACCTCGATCCGGCCCGGTAGACCGTTTGAGTTATGAGGCAGCGGTACATTGCTTTGGTGCGCCGGTCGTAAATGGGGCGGTCGAACTGTCATTCGGCGGCATCATGCTGCGATGCACGCAGGGTGAAGCCTCATTCGCGGTCTGCGGCGGGGGGTTCACCGTCGAACTGGATGGAGTGCAACTGGGCAGTTGGGTGGCCGCGCGCATCTGTGCTGGAATGACGTTGCGGGTACGCCCCGGCGCGGGCAACTGGAGCTATCTTTCCTTCGCCGGAAGCATTGTGGCTCCCGAATGGCTCGGCAGCATTTCCAGGCATGCCCAGGCAGAGTTGGGCGGCCAGCGTCTCGCCGCAGGGGACGTGCTGACGATCGCAAGTTGCCGACAGTTGGAGGGTAGCGTGGGGGATGCTCGCGCGGTGCCGCGTCCAGCGGGCGTGGATGACCCGATCTCACGGGCACGAGTCGTCCTTGGACCTCAGCAGCGCTTTTTTGACTCAGCGGCGGTGGAAACGCTGCTTAGCACCTCCTTTCGTCCATCCGCATCCTTCGATCGGATGGGGCTTGTGCTTGATGGTCCCGCGATCCCGCCCATCGCGACCGATATGCCCAGCGAACCGCTATTAAGGGGCGCTTTGCAGGTGAACGGAGAGGGGCGCACGACCTTGCTCCAAGCCGATCACCAGACAGCCGGTGGCTATCCCAAAATCGCAATGATGTTAGGGGCTGACGCCGATCGCGTCGCGCAACTCCCGATTGGCAGGGCCTTCCAGATCGTGGCTTTGGATGTCGTGGCGGCCCGACACGCATATCTGGCCGAGCGACGTGCGCGCGAGCAATATTATGGATTGCTCCTGCAACCGCTGGATCTCAGCGCCCGGCTGGCGAATGCCAATCTCATAGACGGTGCTGTCAGTGCTTTGGATACGCCTGGCGAGGGGGACGCTCTTATCTGCCGATCGTAAAAAGGGGGACGGCAAGAAGGGCGCCGACATCTCTGAACGCGCCGCCCGTTATCATCACTCGACCCCTTTCAGGCGGCACCAACGAATCCTTGAACGACGCTCGGTATCCGGTATTATTGGATAATAAATAAAATCGGAGAGATGCAGCATGCCTTCAGACCTCGTCAGGCCGATAGCGCCACCGATGCTTATCGACGATATCTACAGCGAAGATCAGTACCGGCGGCTTGTGGAAGTAGCGCGGAGCAAAGGACCGTGGGAGCTGACACTGCGCCAGTTCTACTCTTCGCCAGAGGGAATTGCCGACACCACCTTAGGAAAGGACCTGAAGGACGCAGCGCCGGCGTGGGAAGATTTCTTGTTACCCTATTTCACCGGTTATCTCGCCAAGGGCGGTGTTTGCCTGTATCCGGAAATCGAAGACACTTTCCTGAACAGGAAATTTTTGGACTTCGGCAGACGCTATTGGAACGCGGAATATGCCAGGCCAGAGAATATGATCTTTAACATCAATGGTCCGACCAACAACTTTGACGGAGGGCATCTCGACGGAGCGGAGTTTCGAGGATTAAACTTGAAAAATACGCCAAATTGGCTCCTAAACTCTATGATCAGGTCGGATCTGTTCAAAAAATGGCAGATGAAGAAGGCTCAGGTGATTGCCTGGTTTTATCGTGGTTCAGTCGGTGGGGGCTTTACCTATTGGCCGAAGGGTCCGCATGCCACACCTGAGCGTATTGCCGCTCCGGTCTGGAACCGCGGGATCGTGGCTGAAGTTGAAAGAATGTATCATCGTGGCGAAGCGAACGGGCCGTTGGAGCAAAGGCAGACCAAAGGGCTAACGATCGACTCCCGATTTGGTTCGGACCCCGATACCGTCGATGGATGGCAGATCACTACCGATGGTGAGGTGATCCAAAAGATTTCGGCACGCGAAATGCGGATGCTGGTGCACTGGCGTGCTGACATTTTTACGGATTTGACCGAGCTCAAACAGGTTGTGGATCATACCGATGACCTGACGCATGACCAAGTCATCGATACGTTCATCAAGGATATTCGGAACCGCGGCCGCGCGTTTGAAACGCCTTCCGATCCGCTTCATGATCGAGATTTCATGCATTTGCTGACCGAAGTCTATGATCCGGGTCTTCCAAGCATCTATCCGGCTGAGGCGCCCGGCCCTCAGCAGAAGGCTGCATAAATATCCAGAAGTGATCCGGCACGGGTACTCCGTTTCCGGCAATGCGTGCATTCCTGTGCCCGATGCGCTGCCTCAATCGGGGTGTCACACATGCCGCTTTTGCCTGGATCGGCTTTGTAGAGAGCGGACTATCAGCGCGATTGCGACGGCCGAAGCTTGTGCGGGACGCGTTGTCGCTCCGCCGCAGGATGTAGGCAAAAAACCCATCTATCCGGGGCGATCCGGCCAGCTGGCGTTGGTGCGGTGGCGCACATCTCCCTTGTTATGGATTTCAAATATGTTCAAGTCGGGGAACCGTGGTTGTTCACGGTTGAAGAAAAATGGGATACTAACAGTCGCGATGCCAGCACCACGTAAATCTGGAAGCGTTTCCCGCAGCACGATAGCGGATGGGGTGACCAATCAACTGCGAGCGCTGATCCTGTCCGGCGAAATTGCCGACGGTATGCCGCTTCGCCAAGACGCGCTTGCTGAGGAAATGGGCACGAGCCGGATACCTGTCCGTGAGGCACTGTCACGCTTGGAGGGCGAAGGGTTGGTCGCAAGCTATCCTCACCGCGGCTATGTTGTTACCGGCCTGTCACGTGATGATATCCAGGAATTATTCGATTTGCGGGCACTCCTGGAGCCTGAATTGCTGCGCTATTCCATCCCCCGCCTGACTCCCGAAGATATTGCGGCCGCCGAGACGGTCATAGAGGAATATGATGCCGCCATCGCTTCGGGCGACGTGGTGAGTTGGGGGGAATTCAACCGGCGCTTTCACATGACGCTCTATAACCCGTCCGGGCGCCTCAAAACTCTGAGGATCGTGCGTGAATTGCTCGTCAATTCCGATCGTTATACGCGGCTTGTGCTGACGGTCGGTGACAGCGTGCAGCGTGCACAAGACGATCATGGCGCGCTGCTGGATCTCTGTCGGCAGGGACTGGTTAATCAGGCGGTTGATTTCACCCGCTATCATATCGGGCGCACAGGTGATGATCTGATTTCGCTTCTCGATCAAAACGGATTGGCTGGTACGATAGGGTCTGCTGAAGGCGTGAATGGGACAACAACGAAAGCGACTAAGCGACCTCGCTACACTGGGGCGGCCGGATAGGATTTTATAATTCACCTCTCTCTGAGCGGCCCATGGACTTCGCCGGGTGACTTCCGGTCTGACATTGTACAAGCTGATACTTCAGAAGATGGCCAAGGAAAACTTCTGGGGCCCCCGAAGCGGCGGCGCTGTATTGATCACGCGCGAGGCAAGCTTCAGGTGTCCAATGACAATCTGCCGGGTGCTGGGTCAGGATCGATCAGCGTAGCGCAAAGTGCCATGCGGGGCGCTGGCAATCAGGCGGTAACGGAGAAGCAACATGATCGCTACGGCTATCGTTGGCTGGCCGTCTTGTTGTCCAATGCAGGATGGGGAGCCATAAGCGGGCGGACAAGGCGGCGAGGGGCTCTAGTCCCGCAACCCAGCAAAGCGCTGGCGTCTGTGGTTCAACGACGGGTCATGCATTCGCCTGCGTCCTGAGTACCCGGTGCATGCCCGGCCTGCCATTTCGCCAAGACTCGTACGCTTGGTGGTTGCAAGTTCCGCATTCTGAACACCGTCGGAGCTGTTGGTTTACCCGCAGCCGCCGGCACATATATGGTCGGCGGCTAAAGGTCGGGAGCCGACGCCGTGGGAACGGCAGCTTTCCAATGTCTTCACTCATGACGGGACATTCCCCTCAGCAGAGGACATTGAGCGCCTGCCAATAGGCTCCACCTTGGACCAGGCTTGCACAATCAGGGGGGGCAGGTGCTTCCTTGTTTTATGGTGAATTGTGACTTAAACACGCACCTATTCGAGTATCTTAAGCGCCATTACCCCCTCCGCCAGCATCCGCATCAGGTAAAAAACGGCGAAATCTGCTCGAGCTTCAGTTCTTGGGGGAAGTGCGTTTGTCCCGGCAGCAGCCAGCGATGGTCGAGCCCGCCGGTGCGACGTGCGGTATTCCCGAGGATTTGTTCCCCCATGACGCAGCCTTGGCGTATCACCATGACTGCTCCCGGGTCTTCTCAATTCAACTTCAACGGCACGTCGCGGTAGGGGTGGAGGATCACGGGGCCGATCAGCCCTGTCTGCTTCAGCATCTTGGCGCCTTCTTTCGTGGCTTTTTCCACCGCATTGCGTAACGGCGTGGCTACGCGGACTTCGATGCGGTTCGTGCCCGCGTGCAGGAAGGGGCCGATGTCGATCCGAGACGTGTCCTGATAGCTGCTCGGCGGGACGTCTGCGCTATTGACGGTCAGGCGGAATGTGTCGACGACCATCCCGAGGTCGAGCCAGGCTCCGTCGGGCTCGCTCCAGGATGGGGCCAGTTGGATGCCGGTGGCGTAGAAGCCGCGGCCCGCCTTGTCCGGATGTCCGAGCGCGCCCCAGCCCGGCAGGGTGTGATCGGCGCCCGCCTTCACCGCAATTTCCGGCAAGCGCTGGCGCCGGCTGTGATCGAGGCCGGGCAGCCCCGTATCGTCCGCAGTCCAGCTTTCGATGCCGAGTGTCCAGCGATCGAGCGGGATGTGCGCGGCGAGCGTTTCGATATGAGTGCGGATGATCTTGCCGTTTGACAGCTTGGTCTGGAAGTCGCCTGCCCGGCCAGTGCGCAGGATGAGGCCTGCGCCATCGCGGCGGATCATGTCAGCATCGGTAGCAATGGCATGAACGCCGGTGCCGACTTCCACCCCAGCCGGTCGGCCGATCGCGATCAGCTGGATGTCGTTCGCGGCCAAGGTGATAGGGATGCGCACTGCGCCGCCCGCCTGCTCGTACAGCGCCAAGGGCAGGATTTCGCCTGTCCAGCTGTTCAGTTCGAACGGGACGCCGGATCCCGTGAAGCTGAGCGTCCGGGCCGCCGTCTGGGTGCTTTGGTTGAACAGCAGATAATAGTCGGTGTCGACGGTGCGCCTACGCACGGTCAGGATATCGGATGAGCCAGCGCCATCCGCGCGGGCCGCCGCTGGTATGATGCCCATCGTCGCCAGTGCCGCGGCCGCCTGCGCTTCATCGGCAACGAAGCGAACGCGCGTACTTGGCCGCTGCGACATCGTCTTCAGTTCCGTAACGATGCGGGCAAGCTCCGCATCGCCGCCGCGCTCGCCTGCCAGTCCGGGTGTACGCTTGGGCACCTGCCCCAGGATGACGAGCGGTACGCCCCTGCGCGCCAGATCGCGAATGCGGCGCAGGCTTTCGACGGGCATCACCGTCCGATCGTTCAGCAGGATCGCCTTGAAGCCCATGCGGTCGGGCATCCAGACGGCCTCTCGCACGTCGCGGGCGGACTTGGCCGTCAGATAAGCCGGGCTGACATATTGATGGGTAAAGCCTGCGGCGGCCAGCGGAGACGTGGTGGATG
The DNA here is from genome assembly GCF_023051225.1 of Sphingobium agri. Classification (NCBI taxonomy): domain Bacteria; kingdom Pseudomonadati; phylum Pseudomonadota; class Alphaproteobacteria; order Sphingomonadales; family Sphingobiaceae; genus Sphingobium; species Sphingobium agri. The sequence goes on from NZ_JALKHS010000006.1 coordinate 293,404, forward strand.
GCATCTTCGACAGGCCGGGATAACCGGTGAAGGCCGTCACATTGGGCGCGATCCCTTTCACGCCGAAGTCATGCCAGAAGACCGCGACGTCATATCTCGGGCGGCCTTGACGCATGACAAGTTGCAGCCGCGCGAGATGATCGTTGATCAGCCGATAGTCCGGCCATTGCGGCATCCTGGGTCCGAAGGCTTCGGAAAATTGCGTGTTGCCATCGAAGCTGTTGCCGGGCCAGCGGGAGCGCACGCCGCTGCCGCTTGGCGTCGTGATGTAGGGAAAGCCGTGCCAGACCAACTGGTTCACGCCGCCTGCATATGCCTTGTACACCCAGTTCAGGTTCGCATCATTGCCTGCCTGCCCAAATGGCGCGCCCGTCCCCTGCGCGATGGTGAAGGACTTGCCGCCCGCTGTGGTCGCCCAGCTGCCACCCTGGATTGGACAGCATTCGGTTGACAAGGGCGCTTCCATCAGCCTGAGTTGAGCGCCGGTGCCGATGACCTTGAACAGTTCGGGATTGTTGAGGAAATTGCGATTCTCGCCTTCGGGAATGTCCGGCAGAGCGGCAAGGTCGGCGATCTCCATAGGCCCGCCCTCCACCTGAAGGCGCGTGGTCATGCCTAGGCCGTGCGCCCAGCGCGCATAGGGCTTCATATGATTGTCGCCATAAAGGTCGGAAAAGGTCTGGCGATAATCCTCACGTACCCGTTCCCCGGCATCGGCATAGTCGAAGAAGCCCTTGCGCGCGCCCACGCCGCCGCCGACCAGAAGGGGAAGATAGGGTGTGAGCGAATAGCCCCTGCGCCGCTTGAACTCGGGCAGGAAGGTCGATGTCCATTTGAGACCTTCCGACGGTTCGAAGCTGTCTTCGAAGAGCGAGCTTTTGTTGGTGCGGATAAGGGAACGCAGGCGGGGCGTCAGGATAGAGCGGTCGTAGAAATCGGTGACCGCGCGAGCGCCTGCGGGGCCGATATGATCGATCACATAATTGGGTGTACTCGCGCTCAGATTCTCGAGCTTCTGTCCATCGGCGATCTGGCAGAAGGCAATCACCCACCATGGATTGGGGCCGGAAGGGGCTGTCCATGTGAGACTACCGTCCTTTGCAACCTTTGCCGTCAGGTCCTTTACCGACTGCCAGTCGATCATCCGGGTGCCGCCGGTTTCAGGACAGGCGTCGGTCGCGCAGCGCGCTGCGAGGACGGCCACAAGGGTAGGGCGCGCGTCAGGAGCGGTGCGGGATCTTGCAGGTAGCGGAAGCGCGGCAGTCCAACTCTGTCCGGGCGCGATCCGTGCGTAGCCAGCGACAAGCTGCTGCTGTGCCGCTGGATTGTCGAGGCTGGACACGCTTGGAACGCTGGTGGGCCAGTGCGGGCCCACCATCATATCGACGCGAAGCCCCTTGCTGCCCGCATGATCGAATATCGTCTCCAGGGCTTGGGACCAGCGGCTGCTGCCAAAGCCATTGTCGCGCAGAAACGCCGGATCGCTGCCGATGGCGCCGGGAACGGGCATGGCGGCGATTTCGACTCCGCCTGCCCCCGCATCCACCATCTGGTCGATTTCACGGCGAAGCTCTTCCTCGTCCACCGCCGCCAGGGGAAGCCACCAGCGGTATAGCGGACGGACAGACGCGGGCGGATCGCGGAACAGGTGCAGGTTGAGGGTGGGCGCTCCGCCTGCATACTGGGCAGCGGCGGGAATGGCCCAGCTGACACCCAGAATGAGGCACAGTTTAAACGTCAGCAGATTTTTTGCGCATGGGTTCCGCCTCTCTCCGGAAGGCAGGCATAACGCATGTGAAACAGAACATAAACGTTCGATTAGTGGGTATGGCTGATCTGATCGCTATGGAGCCGCCGACCGGCCTAACCTTCTTCTGTCATGGCTTGGTGGATGTCCATGCGGCTGAGACCGAACTGGCCGAGATCATAATTGTGGCGACGAAGCTCTTTGTGACGCTTCCCTTTTATGAAGCGGCTCATGCCTTGCTCTATGCTTGGCCGAAGAGGCATGTCGAGAAACTTGTAGATCCGTGCAATCTGCTCGCGCCAATCCTGGTTCACGGCATCATAATGTACGTCCACGCTCGGCACGGCTGACCGGCGAAGGGCTGCGTTGAGGCGGCGTTCCCGCAGGGCGGTCTTGCGGAGCCATTCCTGGCCAATCCATCGAGCGTCAGCATCATCCGATTGCAGACTCATCTGGTTGTGCACCAGGGACGCGGATGAGGCGATGAGGGGCTGGGGGTCGCGATGCAAGCGGATGACGCGCGCTCCGGCGAATGTGGCCAGCACTGCGTCCATATCCTGCGCGAATTGCGGCAGTTTGAGCAGCCACGGCCGGGAAGGCGCGCGCCGCCGGAACCAGGCGATGGTCTGCAGAAGCCGCTTGAACTCCGCATAGGCAGCCGCCGGATCGGCATCTTCGACGGCGGCGGTGAAGCTTGGGACGCGCCATTGCGCTTCAAAGGCAGAGCCGAACATGGAGATGTTCTGAAGGCCCATCTCCTCCTCCGCATGATGGACGCCGGTCGGATGGATATGGCGGAAGGCGGGATTGAAGAAGTGGGCGCAGGAGAGCGCCACTGCCGCGCGGATCACGCGATCGGCATGCGCCAACCCCCAAAAGCGGGGAAGCGGATTCCAGCTTTCGTAAAATCGTGTGAAGGTGAGCCGGGGGTCGCAGGCGAGGAGGCGCTGGATGCGCGTGCTGCCGGATCTCATCTGGCCGACAATCAGGATCGGCGGCTGCAATTTGATTTCGCCGATTTCCGGATGGCGCGCCCATAAGGCTTGCATCCGTGCCCTGTTAAGCAACGCGGCGGTGATCTGGCCATGCGCGATCACGCGGCCCAGATTGTTGAGCGATGCCTCTCTCTCCAAAGCCGACGCCAAGATGTTCAGCCGGTCGCGCCAGCAGCCATCGTGCAGATTTCCCGTCTTGCTTGCTTTGCGGGCTGCCGCGATCAGTTCGTCAGGATCGAGCGTGGGGCGATCGAGCCATCCTTTCGACCAGGCTGTTTCCAGCAATCTATTAGCGGTTCTCCGCCTCTGCGCCGGTCCGGCACTCTCCAGAGCGGGGAGGTTAGGCGCCGCAGTATGTTGGGGGATGGTGGCCATCGCAGTCGAACGACCGACATGGCAAATGGTGCCGTGGCGGCTGACGGACCGCCCGCCGGATCAATGTCCGCTAACGGCAGTCCTGTTTAACGATAGCGCGCAATCGATAGATCGCCCGTTTCAATCGCCGGTTTTCGGTTGGAGACGATGTCGGTGATCACATGGCCCGAGCCGCAGGCCATGGTCCAGCCAAGCGTGCCATGACCTGTGTTGAGGTAGAGGTTCGGGATGTGCGTAGAGCCGATGACAGGCGTGCTGTCTGGCGTCATGGGGCGCAGGCCGGACCAGAAGCTCGCCTTGCCAAGGTCTCCGGCCGCGGGGAACAACGAGCCTACCGAATATTCCAGCGTGTCGCGCCGTTTGCCGGGCAAGTTGGTCGAGAAGCCCGAGAGTTCCGCCATGCCCCCGACGCGGATGCGATCGCCCAGGCGGGTGATCGCAACCTTGAAGCTTTCATCAAGCAGCGTGGACACAGGGGCGCGCTCTGCCGCGGTGATGGGAACGGTGATCGAATAGCCCTTTACCGGGTAGACGGGCAGCTTGATCCCCAGCGGCGCCACCAGCAGGGGCGAATAGCTGCCGAGGGCAACGATGAAGGCGTCTGCGTCGACCGGCCCCTTGTCCGTCTCGACATGATCGATGCTGCCCTTGCCCTGGACGAGGCGCTTGATCTTGTGATCGTGGAGGAAGGTGACACCGGCGGCCTTCGCCATATCGGCGAGCGCGTTGGTGAATTTGAAGCAATCCCCGGTCTCGTCATTGGGCAGGCGCAGGCCGCCGACGATCGGCGACTGGCTGTTGGCGAGGCCCGGCTCGGCGGCAATACAACCGGCCTTGTCGAGTATCTCGAACGGCACGCCGTCAGCCTGCAGCACGGCGACATCCTTGCCGATGCCGTCGAGCTGCTTCTGCTCGCGGAACAGCTGGAGCGTGCCCTGGCTACGCTCGTCATAGGTGATGCCGGTTTCTTGGCGCAGGGCGATAAGCTGATCGCGGCTGAACTCGGCCAGGCGAACCATGCGGCTCTTGTTCACCGCATAGGCCTTTTCCGTGCAATTGCCGAGCATGGCCACGATCCAGCGCAACATGGCAGCGTCGAAGCTGGGGCGGAGGATGAGCGGCGCATGCTGCATGAACAGCCAGCGCATCGCCTTCATCGGAATGCCTGGCGCTGCCCAGGGCGAGGCATAACCCGGGGAAATCTCACCCGCGTTGGCGAAGCTGGTTTCCAGGGCCGGGCCGGACTGGCGGTCGATCACGACCACCTCATGCCCAGCCTTTGCCAGATACCAGGCCGACGTCACGCCGATGACCCCGCTGCCGAGAATCGCGACCTTCATGCTGTCATACTCCGCTTTTGCTCTGCAGGCTCGGCAAGGCGGTACTCACGACGATACCGGTGGCCGAGCTGGGTGAGGATTTCGTAGGAAATGGTGCCCGCATCAGCCGCGACATCGTCGATCGACTGATGCGGGCCGAGCAGTTCGACAGGCGCGCCGGGATAGAGCAGCATGTCGGGGACATGCGTCACGTCGAGGGTCATGCTGTCCATCGACACCCGGCCAACGATCGGCACCCGGATGCCGCCGATGAAAGCGGAGCCGCGATTGCTGAGGTGCCGCGGCCATCCGTCCGCGTAGCCGACCGGGATCGTCGCGATGTGAGAGGTCTCCTCCGCCAGGTGGCTGAGGCCATATCCAACGCCCGTGCCAGGACCGACCGTGCGGAGCTGCGCAATCCGCGCCTCAAGCGAGACGACGGGATGCATGGGGTTGGCGCTGTCCTGCGGCGCGCCGCCATAAAGGGCGATCCCGGCGCGCACGACCTCATAATGCGGGTGGTTGAGGAAACTGCCGCCGCTGTTATCGAGAGAGCGCGAGACGCCAGGGAAATGGCGCGTAAAATCGTTGAAGGCAGCAACCTGCTTGTCATTGAACGCGGACGAAGGATCATCGGCGCAGGCGAGGTGGCTTAGGATAAGCACCAGTTCGATGCCCTCCAAAAGCGACCGGTCGGCAAGGAGTGCCCGGACCTCGTCCGGCGACAGGCCGAGCCGGGCCATGCCGCTGTCCACCTGAAGCGCGGCGGGCAGGGTGCGGCCCGAAGCCTGCGCCAGCTGGGACCAGCGCCTGATCTGATCGAGCGAATTGAGGACCGGGATGGCGCCCGCATCCCGGCAGTGCCGCTCTGCCCCCGGTTGAAGGCCGTTCAGGACAAAGAGCTGGACGGAGTCGGGCAGTTCCGGCTTGAGCGCGATGGCTTCTTCCAGCTGCGCCACGAAGAAGCGGCGGCAGCCAGCTTCCAGCAGGGCGGCTGCCACGGCGGAGGCGCCGGTGCCATAGGCATCGGCCTTGACCACCCCGGCGACCTCGGCAGGCGCAACCCGGCGGGCGATCAGCCGGTAATTTTCCACCAGCGCGTTCAAATCGATGCTTAACAGCGCGCCTGCGCAATCCACCGGTGTCATGCCGATACCCCTTCATCTGTTTTTCTAACCGGGGCGACGCAGCTTTTTTCACCAAACTGTCGTGATTTGTTCTAAGATGATGCCGATTGAGGAAGGATATTCGAGGTTTTTGGATAGAATGGCCATTGGCTTGGATCAGATTGACCGTGCGATCCTGCGTTTGCTGAGGCTGAACGCGAGGCGGCCGAATTCGGAGATCGCCGAAGAGGTGGGCCTGTCGCCGTCAAGTTGCCACCGCAGGATCAAATTGCTGGAAGATGCAGGTGTGATCCGCGGCTATACCGTGCTGACCAGCCCTTTGCGGGTCGGTGAGACCAGCGTGAACATATTGGTTCAAGTGACCTTGGACAGGCAGACGGAGGATTATCTCGCGCGCTTCGAACATGCTGTGCGGCAATGTCCGGAAATCCGCGAATGTTTCCTGATGACGGGCGGCACCGATTATTGGTTGCGTGTCGAAACGGAAAGTGTGGCCGCTTATGAGATCATTCACAGCGAGGTTTTGTCGCGTATGCCTGGCGTCGCTCGGATCAACTCGAGCGTCGCGATGCGCGACGCCCTCAGCCCGCGTTCCACCGGACCCCGGAGCCGTTGAAAACTGCTTCAGGAGTTGATCAGCTTGGCTCCGCCACGGCGTCCGTTGTCGCCATCTTGGGAATTTCTCGAGGGAAGCGGCCAAGCGCCGCCTCAGGCGGTACGATGTCGCTACGCTCGGGTGCTTTCAGCGGATCGGTGTAGAAACCCAGCGAATAGTTGCCGAAACTGTAGCCGATCAGGTCGGTCAACTCCTGGTCGAAATTCCGCGCGATCTCGGGCGGGCAGGACAGATATTGATTTTCCTCCTGCCGCAACCAGCCCAGAGCATATGTGACGTTGAGGGCCTTGCGGGGCTTGTCGCTCCGATTTTCCCCGCCGCCATGAATGACGCTGCCATTGTAGAGCAGGACGGAGCCAGCTTTCATGACGGCCTGAATGCTTTCGTCCCTGCGCGCCTGGCGGCTGAACGGCCATTTATGGCTGCCCGGCACGATATGAGTCGCGCCATTATCCTCCGTGAAATCTTCCACCGCCCAGATGCCGTTGCACTGAGGCTCAATGCCTTCGGGAATGACGCCGCCGCTATCGTCCGCCCCATACGAACCTGTCGCGATGCAGCGGCTGCACGCCTTGCCCGGGCATGATGGTGATCAATTGCGTGATGTTGAGTTGAATCTTCGAGCAGAAACGCCCAAGCGTCGCATTTGCCGTGCCCAGGATCAGCGGTTCGACCGCGATCTCGCGCACGCTCGCGCATCGGGCGATCAATCCACCCGTGCGCTTGGTCTTACGACCGGACCAATCATCCAGCCCGTCCGGGGTCTGAGCGATCCATGGCGCGACATCCTCCTGAAGAGTCTTCAGCCGGTCAGGCGACAATATGTCCCTTATGATGCACGCGCCGTCACGGTCCATGGCGGCGACGATCTCCTCCACGGTGCAGTCAGGATCCAATATCTGCAGCCCCATAGCTCTTGTCTTCGCTCCGATTGCTAGTGGCGCTCGGCCATCCTCATCCGACCACGGTGGGATTAAAGTTGACCATCGTCAACGATTTTGCGAGAGTTCCGTTCACTCGGAACAAGGCCGAAACCATGAAAATTCTCCCATTTTGGCTACAGTTGACGACCGTCAACTTATGGTCCAAAATTCCGTCCGCATCCGCTCGAATCGCGACGGGCCGAGCCGCTTTGCGCGGACGATTTGAGCGAAACGTGCTTAATCAATGGAGTGCCTGATGACCACCGACATTGCCGACCAGTTTCGCCCGTTTGCGCCGCCTTATGTGATCGAAAACGCGTATACGGAAGATCAGCGTCAGCGGATATTCAAGGTCGTGCGGGAGAATGGCCCCTGGCCGCTTATTCTCGCCGAGAACTTCAAGTCGCCGGAAGAAGTCATTGCTGCGGTCGGCGGCACCATTCCTGAAGGTATGACCCTTACCTGGGACATGATCCTGCAGGGTAGCGGGACGTTTCGCGGGTATATCGCCCGGCAGGGTGTCTGCTTCTATCCTGAACTGAACGACTGCTATTATAATTCCAAGTTCCTCGAAATGGCGCGCAACTATTGGGGCGCCCAATATGCGGAGCCGGAGACGTTCCTGATCAACATTCAGGGGCCGACCATCATCGGTGGACCGCCGCATCTCGACGGCACGGTGTTCCGTGGCATGACCATGGAAAACACGCCGATCTGGCTTCTCCTGACGATGGCGAAGTCTCGCCTGTTCGAACATTGGCGCAGCAAGAAGATGCAGGTTACCGGCTGGTATTATAAGGGCAATATCGGCGGCGGCTTCAACTATTGGCCGGACGGTCCGCGCGGCGAACCCAAGCAGATCACCGCGCCTATGTGGGGTCGCGCTGTCGTTGCCGAAAACGAGATGATGTTCCATCATGCTCAGGCGACCGGTCCGCTTGCCATGCGTCGTTCCGAAGGGCTGGATATCAGCAGCGTGATGGCGCCTGATCCGACGGTCGAAGGCGGCTGGCGGATCGAGACCAACGGCGTGATCAATCAGCAGTTGCCGGCAGACGAAGTGCGCCTGCTCGTCCACTGGGGTGCACGAGTGTTCATGGATATGGCCGACCTGAAGCGGACGTTCGATCACACCGACGACATCACGCATGACAAGGCTTTGAACATGCTGATGGACGAAGCCCGCAAGCGCGGCGCTCAGTTCGAAACGCCGACCGATCCGCTGACCGATCGCGCCTTCATCGGCATGCTTTCCCAAGTTTTCGCTGTGAATGGCCCGACGAACATTCCGGCCGACATGGACGAAGCGCCGCTCGCCGCCTGATTACGGCAAACGGTACATTGCAAGATCGAGTGAATGGCGGGCCCTTGCGGCCCGCCATTTTCGTTTTGGTCTGTCCAAAAATGGGAGTCGGCGACGATAATAATATTACAGCATTTCCGGACCGGCGGAGACTTGTAGAACAACGAGCTGTGCAAATAAATTCAGCTTGACAACGGTTGAAATACGTCAACTATTGAAGGTGGCGAATGTAGCGGTGCGCAGTCGGTTAAGTTTCTGACTGAACGAATATAAATGCCCAGTCGCCGATCGGAACCGGCAACTTTGCCGGGGGCCGCGATGTCCCATATGGAGGGGGCATTGCTACATATGGGGAGTAGCAATGATGCGAACAGTGAAAAACAGCTTGAAGCTTCTGTGCGGAGCCGGGGTGACGGCGTTGTGGGTCGCCGGAGCCGCGCATGCGCAGGCCCAATCGTCCGCAGGTTCGAACGAGAACCTGGAGTCTTCGCCCGACATCGTGGTCACCGCGCAACGCCGCGACGAGCGTGCACAGGACGTGCCCATCGCGATTACGGCATTTTCGCCAGAGCGCCTTCAGCAGCAGGGCATCACGCAGCCGCAGAATTTGCAGGCGACCGTCCCCTCGCTTGTCGTCGGCAACAATGGCAATCCGTCACGTGAAGCGCAAAGCTTTACGATCCGGGGGCAGGGTGCGACTTTCCAGGCGTCTCCGGGCGTTGTTGTCTATTTGAACGAAGTGCCGCTGCCTGCGCCGATTTCCATCCCTCAACAGGGCGGCGCCGGTAATTTCGTAGATCTGGAAAATGTCCAGGTCCTGAACGGGCCGCAAGGTACTTTGTTCGGACGTAATACGACTGGCGGTGCGGTCCTGCTCGTTCCGAAGAAGCCGACAAACGACTTTGAAGGCTATGTCCAAGGCAAGTTCGGTAGCTATGACAACAAGGAACTGGAAGGCGCGATCAACATCCCGATCGTGGATGACAAAGTCCTGCTACGGGTCGCCGGAGCCTATCAGGATCGAGATGGCTACACGCGGGATGTGGTCTGGAACACCGATCGTGACAACTTGCATTGGTATTCCGGCCGCGTTGGATTGACGCTGCGGCCGACCGAGAATTTCGAAAACTACACCATGGCCTACGGGGCGAATTCCCGGACGCATGGCACTGGTACGGTCAACACCTATCTCAACGTTCCGGGACTCGCGGCCACGAGTCTGGTAGGCCTTCCTTTCTGCGTCGAAGGGCCTACAATCCCGGGCTTCAGTGCATCGTGCGACGTATACAGAGCGGCTAGCGCCGAAGCAGCCGCGCGTGGTCCAAGGGAGACGGCGCACGGCACCAATTCGTTCCAGAGGACAAAAACCTGGGGTGTCACCAATACTTCGACGCTCAATCTGAATGAAGAACTGACGCTGCGTAACATCATCAGCTATCAACGTTTCAAGACGACATATGCCGTCGATAGTGACGGCACCATCTTCCAGTTCGATGATGGTGACCCGAGGAGTTATCCGGCTCCTGGCGTTGTGACGCTTCCTGGTGACGGCACCCCGGTGGTTTATGAAAACGCCTCGCCCACGCGGCTGCCGCGCGACGATATCAAGGTGTTTACCGAGGAACTGCAGCTCCAGGGCGACTTGTTCGACAAGCAACTCACCTTTACCGCAGGCGCTTTCTATTATGATCAGCGTCCAGCGGGGGCTCAGGGAGCGGGGGCGACGGGCTTCTGTCCAGCCTTGTTCACCGGCAATCCATTGGTTTGCGGCGTGTATGATATCAGATACGCGATCACCAACACTTCGAAAGCGCTATACGCGCAGTCGACACTGGATCTAGGGTTGGTTTCGCCTGCACTACAGAACCTCAAGGTCACAGGCGGCGTTCGATATACTTGGGATAGGGTTCGTGGCTCGGCTGCCCTGTATCAGGTACTCGCCCCAGGGGAATTTTTCTGTTTCAGCGACAATTCGATAGCGACAGAAGCTACTGGCTGCCAATTTGAAGCAAATCTGAAAACCAAAGAGCCAACCTGGAATATCGGTGTAGACTACAGATTCTCACCCGAGTTGCTGGTTTACGGGAAGATCAGCCGCGGCTACAAGGCAGGCGGCATCAACGCAAACGCCGTATTCACGAGCACCCGGACATTTCCACCGGAGTTTGTCACCTCCTACGAAGCCGGGTTCAAGTCGGATGTGCGATTGGCAGGTATGCCGCTTCGCCTCAACGGCACCTATTATTATCTGACCTACAAGGGTATTCAGCGCGCTACAGGCGACTTCAATCCCGACACCTTCGCATCTGGCGCCAGGGTCCTGTCGGCCGATGCACGTATTCAGGGCGTGGAAGCGGAAGCATCGCTGCGACCGATCCCCGGTGTCGAGATCGGCGGTACGTTCAGCTACACCGATGCGAAGTATAAAAAATATGAGTTTGTGCCGAGCAGCCCGACCCAGGACTGCACCGGCAATGTCATCAGCGATCCGGCGACTGTGAACCTTGCCTGCATTCCGTTCCAATATGTGTCGCCGTACATCTACAGCTTCCATGTATCGGCGGAGCAGCCCCTTGGTAATGATCTCGGCACCTTGGCGATGTTCGTCAACTATTCGCACACCTCGGCGCAGCATACGGCGGGGACCAGCATTCCTGGAAATCAGCCGGGTGAGCGGCTTGAACCCTTCGGAACGCTGAACCTGTCGCTCGACTGGCGGAATGTTGCGGGCAGCCGTATGGACGTGGGCTTCTACGCCACCAACCTGACGAACAAGCTGTATCGGGTGAGCAATAGCAATACCTACAATAGTCAGCTGTTCACCGCGACTCTATATGGAGAACCCAGAATGTACGGGGTTCGTCTACGCTATTCATTCGGGAGGTAATATTAATTTGCCCGAGGGAATGTCTAAGTTGAAACCGGAAAGTGTTAAATATGTCGGATGATGTGAATAAGGTAATTCCCTTGGGCTTCACTAAGCTTATCGTGCAGGACCTCGACAAGGTCGGGGCATTTTACGGGGCGGTCTGCGGGTTGGTAGAGGAGGCGCAGGTCGATGCAGATATTGCGGGCCGTCCCATCCGAGAATTGTACTTCAAGTCAAATCCGCCGGGGACTGGGAACTTCACGCTAACCAAGTTCCTTGATGTGGATAAGACGCCCACAGAGTCGCTTATCCTCGGGTTCATCGCGGACGACATCCATCGCTTCGTGAAAGATGCTGTCGCTGCGGGTGGCGTTGTGGTGATGGCCGTTCAAGCTGATCCTGAACATGGTGTCCATGTTGCCTTCGTCAAGGACGTCGAAGGCAATCTGATCGAGGTGGTCCAGCTTATGTGAGCCGCCTGGCCGTCATGCGTGGAACGGCCGTTCAGTCAGTTCCAGCGCCTACGGCTTCTGGGCCAAGCGAAAGGGGAGGTGCATTGCGTCTCCCCATAGCGGCGTCTTAAATAACTGACAGGCGCCTCAGTCTGGATCAGGTCCGGAAATTCCCGGAATAGGCCAGCTCTTCCAGGGGTTTGCGGTCGCTCGGCTGTTCGCGCGCCTGAAGTTTTTCAGGGAGATTTGCAGGATCGCCCATCCGCCCGATCGCCACCGCTGCTTCAATGCGGAAGCCATCGGGGATGGCGAGTTCCGTCCGCGTCTTTTCCATGTCTATCCCGACCATCCCGTGGGCATGATAGCCGAGCAGATGCGCCTGCAGTGCTATCGCCGCCCAGGCGGCGCCCGCGTCGAAGCTATGCGAGTGGCTAGGCTTGTCGGGCGCTCCCATCGTCGTCTCGCTCAGGATGAACAGCAGCACGGATGCGTCCTTGGCCCAAACTGCGTTGAAAGGGATGAGAAGGTCGAGGAAACGATCCCAATTCGCCGCGTCATCGCGCGTCGCGTAAAGAAAACGCCAAGGCTGATAGTTGAAGGAGGAAGGAGCCCAGCGCCCGGCATCCAGGATCGTGCGCAAATCTTCGGCAGACATGACAGAGCCATCGAAAGCGCGCGGTGACCAGCGGTGCAGGAACATCGGGTCCAAAGCCGTGTCAGTCTGCCGATTGGTCGTCATGTCTTTTTTGTTCCTTTGCTAGAGTTTGTGCACAGACGGGCTTCCCGTTTCGCCGCCAAAAGGCTTGACTAATTGTTGTCGTATGTCAACTTCGTAAAGCTTTGATCTCGTACGAGCCAGGCTGGGGCGTCAGGGGATGAGTTGTGATCTGAGCCTTTGCTTCCAACCTTAGGCAAGCGCAAATTGGAGGATGTCAACGTTTCATGATCCGATGATATGTTGCCTGAACTTTTCAACATTCAAAATCAGCGCTACGGGAGGGGTATGACTGATCAAAAGGTGAAAAAGGCGAAGCTCGTTGCTCCTCCGCGTCCCGGCGTATATTCGCGCGGCTCCGACACGGTTGACGCGATATTGAAGGCTGCGCTGCACGTCCTGGTTGAAGAAGGTGCGTCAGCCTTCACACTACGCCGCATAGCGGCTCAATGCGGCATGAAGGTCGGAAATGTAAGCCGGCACTTCCCCCGCAAGGAAATGCTGGTCCAGGTGCTGCTGGAAGAATTGCTCACCCCGACGGTGGGGGAGGCGAGGAGCAGCCTTACCCGCCGCGGCATACCCGCCGAAGAAGCGCTAGCTCTCGTCATCGGCGGCACTCTCGATGAAACCAAGACCAAGAAGATGACCCATCTGTTCACGGAATTGTGGGCGATGGCGAACCATAATCAGTTCGTCGCCGAACGGATCGAGATGGTCTATCAATATATGCATGACCTCACGGCGTCCTATATCGCCGAACTGAACCCCGCGCTGTCGCCTGCGGAGGTGAGCGTCGTGGCCCTGTTTATCAACACGTCGATCGAAGGATCAACGATATTGGCAGGCTATGGCAGACCGTGGGAGGCCATGATGCCGCAGCTCAAGGCCTTTACAGTCAAATCCCTTATCCATCTCGCCAAGACGATCACCCCTGAAGAGGTGAATGGGCTCCGTCCCGCAGCATGATCATCTAGCGTCCCGCTACGCCTGGCTTTAAAGGATACAGTCATGGCAGCCAGCTTGCGAAGCTGACAGCGCTGGAGGAGTGCTGTGACCTTGAGCTCAGGGGAGCGCGCCGTGCCCTACGTTTGCCGGAGTGTTAGCGTTCCGATAGGCCAATGCAAGAAACTGGCAGCATCTTGTTTAGTGGATGCCCGACAAGGATTCGAACCTTGATTGACGGAGTCAGAGTCCGCTCTCTTACCATTAGAGGATCGGGCACCAAGGCGGGGGTCGCCCGCATTGGAAGCGCGCAAATAGGCTGGTTGGATCGGCTGGTCAAGGGGCTTGCGCCGGAAAAATGCCGCGCACTTCGGCCATGAAAAAGCCCGCCGGACGTGCTGTCACGTCCGGCGGGCTCTTTTCATCATCCCTTGTGGGGTAGATGGGCTTGGGAGCCGCTTCCAATGTAGGAAGCGGCTCTCCTCATTTCAAAAGGTCAGTCGAGGTCCTGCGTGGTGAAGTCTTCACCCTGAACAGCTGCCAGCGGATCGTCTCCGATCGCGGCTTCCGGACCCTGCGCCAGTTCGGCGGCATGCTCTTCAGCGGCCGTTTTGGGCGCGATCAGGTCAACCTGGCTCGACGCCCGCAGAGCAGCCCGCATCGCCGCGTCACGCGACGAGGCGGCAACGCGCATGCGGTTCATGCCAGCGCCGGTGCCCGCCGGGATGAGGCGGCCGACAATGACGTTTTCCTTAAGGCCAACCAGCGTGTCCTTCTTGCCCTGAACCGCCGCTTCCGTGAGGACGCGGGTGGTTTCCTGGAAGGAGGCCGCCGAGATGAAGGAACGCGTCTGCAGCGAGGCCTTGGTGATGCCGAGCAGTACCGGCTTGCCTTCGGCAGGCTGGTAGCCGGCCGGAAGCTTCGCGTTGATCTCGTCCATTTCCTCGCGATCGACCTGCTCGCCCACCAGCAAAGTGGTGTCGCCGGACACGGTGATCTCGACTTTTTGCAGCATCTGACGAACGATCGTTTCGATGTGCTTGTCGTTGATCTTCACGCCCTGCAAGCGATAAACTTCCTGGATTTCCGCGACCAGATATTCGGCCAGCGGCTCGATGCCGAGCACTTCCAGGATGTCATGCGGGTCGGGTGAACCACCGATCAGGTTATCGCCGCGCTTCACGAAGTCGCCTTCCTGAACGTCGATCACCTTGCTCTTGGGGATCAGATATTCGACCGGCTCGCCGCCATCCTCGGGATTGATGGCGATCTTGCGCTTCGCCTTGTAATCCTTGAGGAACTGGACGCGGCCCGACACCTTGGCAATGATCGCATTGTCCTTGGGCTTGCGGGCTTCGAACAGTTCGGCGACGCGCGGCAGACCGCCGGTGATGTCGCGGGTCTTCGCGGCTTCGCGAGAAACACGCGCCAGCACGTCACCAGCCTGCACCTGCGCACCATCATCGACCGACAGGGTCGCACCCACCGCCAGCATGTAGCGGGCAGCTTCGCCCGACTGATCGTCGAGCAGGGTGAGGCGGGGACGCAGATCCTCCTTCGTACGGGCGGAACCGCGATGCTCCGTGACGACGCGCTGGGCGATGCCCGTGGCTTCGTCGGTCTGCTCGGTCAGCGTCTTGCCGTCGATCAGGTCCTGATACTTCACGATGCCCGGCTTTTCCGTGATCACCGGCATGGTGAACGGATCCCACTCAGCGAAGCGGTCGCCCTTCTTCACGGCATCGCCATCTGCGAACAGGATGGTGGCGCCGTAAGGCAGGCGGTGCGTTTCGCGCTCGCGGCCTTCGGAGTCGATGATCGCGATTTCGCCGTTGCGGGCGAGGCTGAGGCGGCGGCCATTCTTGTCGGTGATGGTTGGCATGTCGCGCAGCTCGATCGTGCCGTCCGACAGGGCTTCCAGGTTCGACGTTTCGTTGAAGTTCGCCGCGCCGCCGATGTGGAAGGTACGCATGGTGAGCTGCGTACCCGGTTCACCGATGGACTGTGCCGCGATGACGCCGACCGCTTCACCGATATTCACCGGCGTACCACGGGCGAGGTCACGGCCGTAGCACTTGCCGCAGACACCCATTTTGCTTTCGCAGATGAGGGGTGAGCGGATCTTCACGGCCTGCGTGCCGATCGCCTCGATCTGCGCCACCAGCGCTTCGTCGAGCAGCGTGCCGATCGGAACGATGACCGAACCGTCCTTGCTGTCGACGATGTCCTGCGCCGTGGTGCGGCCCAGGATACGCTCGCCAAGCGAGGCGATGACCGAACCACCCTGAACGATGGCCTTCATCTCCAGCGCCTTTTCGGTGCCGCAATCCTCTTCGACGACCGTGCAATCCTGCGACACATCGACCAGACGGCGGGTCAGGTAACCCGAGTTCGCCGTCTTGAGCGCGGTGTCGGCCAGACCCTTACGCGCGCCGTGGGTTGAGTTGAAGTACTCAAGGACGGTCAGACCTTCCTTGAAGTTCGAGATGATCGGCGTTTCGATGATCTCGCCGCTCGGCTTGGCCATCAGGCCGCGCATACCGGCAAGCTGCTTCATCTGGGCCTGCGAACCACGGGCACCGGAGTGCGCCATCATGTAGATCGAGTTGATCTGGGCCATGCGACCGGTCTGCGGGTCCTTGGGCTGGGCGCGGATTTCGTCCATCATGGCGTTCGCGACCTGGTCGCCGCAACGGCTCCAGGCGTCGATCACCTTGTTGTACTTTTCCTGCTGGGTGATCAGGCCGTCCTGATATTGCTGCTCATAGTCGGCCACCAGCGCCTTGGTTTCGTCGACCATCGCGGTCTTCGAATCCGGGATCACCATGTCGTCCTTGCCGAACGAGATACCGGCCTGGAACGCGTGGCGGAAGCCCAGCGCCATGATGGCGTCGGCGAACAGCACCGTGTCCTTCTGACCGGTGTGACGATAGACCTGGTCGATGACGTCACCGATTTCCTTCTTGGTGAGAAGGCGGTTGACCACGTCGAACGGCACCTTGTGCGACTTGGGCAGACATTCGCCGAGCAGCATGCGGCCCGGGGTCGTCTCGAAGCGCTTCATATACTGCTGACCGGCTTCGTCTGTCTGCGGCACGCGGCTGATGATCTTCGAGTGAAGCGTCACGGCCTTGGCATAGAGAGCCTGGTGGACCTCCTGCATGTCGGCCAGCAGCATGCCTTCGCCCGGCTCGCCTTCGCGCTCCATGGACAGGTAATAGATACCCAGAACCATGTCCTGCGAAGGAACGATGATCGGCTTGCCGTTCGCGGGCGAGAGGATGTTGTTGGTCGACATCATCAGCACGCGCGCTTCGAGCTGGGCTTCCAGCGAGAGAGGCACGTGGACGGCCATCTGGTCACCGTCGAAGTCGGCGTTGAAGGCCGAGCAGACGAGCGGGTGCAGCTGGATCGCCTTGCCTTCGATCAGCACGGGTTCGAACGCCTGGATGCCGAGGCGGTGAAGCGTCGGCGCGCGGTTCAGCATGACCGGGTGTTCGCGAATGACTTCGTCGAGAATGTCCCAGACTTCCTTGCGCTCCTTCTCGACCCACTTCTTGGCCTGCTTCAGGGTCATGGACAGACCCTTGGCGTCGAGGCGGGCGTAGATGAAGGGCTTGAACAGTTCGAGCGCCATCTTCTTGGGCAAGCCGCACTGGTGCAGCTTGAGTTCCGGACCGGTCACGATCACCGAACGGCCCGAATAGTCGACGCGCTTGCCGAGCAGGTTCTGACGGAAGCGGCCCTGCTTACCCTTGAGCATGTCAGACAGCGACTTGAGCGGACGCTTGTTGGCGCCGGTGATGACACGGCCGCGGCGGCCATTGTCGAACAGGGCGTCGACGGCCTCCTGCAACATGCGCTTTTCGTTGCGGACGATGATGTCCGGCGCGCGCAGTTCCATCAGGCGCTTCAACCGGTTGTTACGGTTGATGACGCGGCGATAGAGGTCGTTGAGGTCCGACGTAGCGAAGCGGCCGCCGTCCAGCGGCACCAGCGGACGCAGTTCCGGCGGGATGACCGGCACCACGTCTAGGATCATCCATTCGGGGCGGTTGCCCGATTCCAGGAAGCTCTCAACCACCTTCAGGCGCTTGATGATCTTCTTGGGCTTCAGCTCCGACTTGGTGGTCGCCAGTTCGTCCAGCAGCGCGACCTTTTCACCTTCAAGGTCGAGGTCCATCAGCATCTGCTTGACGGCCTCGGCACCAATCCCTGCGGAGAAGGCGTCCTCGCCATATTCGTCCTGCGCGTCGAGCAGCTCGTCTTCAGTCAGAAGCTGGAACTTTTCGAGCGGTGTCAGACCCGGCTCGGTGACGATGTAGCTCTCGAAATACAGCACGCGCTCAAGCTGCTTGAGCTGCATGTCGAGGAGCAGGCCGATGCGTGAGGGCAGCGACTTCAGGAACCAGATGTGCGCGACGGGCGCTGCCAGTTCGATATGGCCCATCCGCTCGCGGCGGACCTTCGACACCGTAACTTCGACACCGCACTTTTCGCAGACGATGCCCTTATACTTCATGCGCTTATACTTGCCGCACAGGCACTCATAGTCCTTGATCGGACCAAAAATGCGTGCGCAGAACAGGCCGTCACGCTCGGGCTTGAACGTACGATAGTTGATGGTTTCCGGCTTCTTGATCTCGCCGAACGACCAACTGCGGATGCGCTCGGGAGAGGCGAGGCCGATCTGGATCTGGTCGAAGGTTTCCGGCTTCTGGACCGGGTTCGCGAAGTTCGTCAGTTCGTTCATTTCTCATTCCCTCTAGAGGGTAAATTTTCGGGGCGAGGAGAGGGGAGAGAGCGCTGCCTTCGGGAGACAGCGCTCCGAGATTCCCTTATTCCGCCGCCTGCGCGAAGCCGTCGCCGTCTTCCTCGATCTCGTCCATCGACGCGAGTTCGACGTTGAGGCCCAGCGAGCGCATTTCCTTGACCAGCACGTTGAAGCTTTCGGGAATACCGGCCTCGAAAGTGTCGTCGCCCTTGACGATCGCTTCATAGACCTTGGTACGGCCGACCACGTCGTCGGACTTCACCGTCAGCATTTCCTGCAGCGTGTAGGCGGCACCATAGGCCTGGAGCGCCCACACCTCCATTTCACCGAAGCGCTGGCCACCAAACTGCGCCTTACCGCCCAGCGGCTGCTGGGTAACAAGCGAGTAGGGGCCGATGGAACGTGCGTGGATCTTGTCGTCGACCAGGTGGTGCAGCTTCAGCATGTAGATGATGCCGACGGTCACCTTTCGGTCGAACCGATCGCCAGTCCGGCCGTCGTACAGGTCCGACTGACCCGACGAGTGCAGGCCCGCCAGCTCCAGCATCGCCGAAACGTCGGCTTCGCGGGCACCGTCGAACACCGGGGTCGCCATCGGCACGCCGCGTGTAAGATGTTGAGCCAAGTCAACGATCTGCTCGGCCGTGCGGCCTTCGATCTGGTCAGCATATTGCGGCCCGTAGGTTTCGAGCAGACGGGTCTTCACCGCGTCCGGCATCTCGCCGCCCTGCGCATTTGGATTGGCGTCACGCCATTCCTCCAGCGCATGCTTGAGCTGCTGGCCGAGGCCGCGCGCGGCCCAGCCGAGGTGCGTTTCGAAGATCTGCCCGACGTTCATGCGCGATGGCACGCCGAGCGGGTTAAGCACGATGTCGACATGGGTGCCGTCCTCAAGGAACGGCATGTCCTCGATGGGCAGGATGCGAGAGATGACACCCTTGTTGCCGTGACGGCCGGCCATCTTGTCGCCCGGCTGCAGCTTGCGCTTCACCGCGACGAAGACCTTCACCATCTTCAGCACGCCCGGGGGCAGCTCGTCGCCGCGCTGCAGCTTGTCGACGCGATCCTCGAACTTCTCGACGATCAGCTTCACCGCTTCGTCATACTGCGCCTTAACGGCTTCGATGCCGGCTTGGCGGGCGTCGTCCGCAACCGCGAACTTCCACCATTCATGACGCTCGACTTCAGAGAGCAGGGCCTCGTCGATCTCCACGCCCTTCTTGACGCCCTTGGGAGCAGCCGTGGCCGTCTGGCCGAGCAGCATTTCCTGCAAGCGGTTGAAGGTCGCGCGATTGAGGATGGCGCGTTCGTCTTCACGATCCTTGGCGAGGCGGTCGATTTCCTCCCGCTCGATCGCCATGGCGCGCTCGTCCTTGTCGATGCCGTGGCGGTTGAAGACGCGGACTTCCACGACCGTACCGGCAACGCCCGGCGGCAGACGCAGCGAGGTGTCGCGCACGTCGCTCGCCTTTTCACCGAAGATCGCACGGAGCAGCTTTTCTTCCGGGGTCATCGGCGATTCACCCTTGGGGGTGATCTTGCCGACCAGAATGTCGCCCGGTTCCACTTCGGCGCCGATGTAGACGATACCCGCCTCGTCGAGGTTGCGCAGCGCTTCTTCACCGACGTTCGGAATGTCGCGGGTGATGTCTTCCGGTCCGAGCTTGGTATCGCGGGCCATGACCTCGAACTCCTCGATATGGATCGAGGTGAAGACGTCATCCTTCACGATCCGCTCGGAGATCAGGATGGAGTCTTCGTAGTTGTAGCCGTTCCAGGGCATGAACGCGACCAGCGTGTTCCGGCCCAGCGCCAGTTCGCCGAACTCGGTCGAGGGACCGTCGGCGATCACGTCGCCGCCCTCGATCAGGTCGCCCACCTTTACCAGCGGACGCTGGTTGATGCAGGTGTCCTGGTTCGAACGCTGGAACTTCTGGAGCGTGTAGATATCGACGCCCGACTGGCCGGGTTCGATGTCTCCGGTAGCGCGGATGACGATACGGGTCGCGTCGACCTGGTCAACGATGCCGGGACGTTTGGCCGCGATGGCTGCGCCGGAGTCGCGCGCAACCGTACCTTCCATGCCGGTGCCGACGAACGGCGCTTCGGCATTGACGAGCGGCACGGCCTGACGCTGCATGTTCGATCCCATGAGCGCGCGGTTGGCGTCATCGTTTTCCAGGAACGGGATGAGCGAGGCCGCGACCGACACCAGCTGCTTGGGGCTGACGTCCATCAGGGTGATGTGGTCCTTGGGCGCCATCAGGAACTCGCCCGCTTCACGCGCCGAGATCAGGTCTTCCGCCAGCGTGCCATCGTCGTTCAGCTCAGCGTTGGCCTGCGCGATCGTGTGCTTGGCTTCTTCCATCGCCGACAGATAGACGACCTCATTGGTCACCTTGCCGTCGATCACCTTGCGGTAAGGCGTTTCGATGAAGCCGTACTTGTTGACACGGCTGAATGTGGCCAGCGAGTTGATCAGACCGATGTTCGGGCCTTCCGGCGTCTCGATCGGGCAGATACGGCCATAATGGGTCGGATGAACGTCGCGGACTTCGAAGCCTGCGCGCTCGCGGGTGAGGCCGCCCGGCCCGAGCGCCGAAACGCGGCGCTTGTGGGTGACTTCCGACAGCGGATTGGTCTGGTCCATGAACTGCGAGAGCTGCGAGGAGCCGAAGAATTCACGCACCGCAGCCACGGCGGGTTTCGCGTTGATGAGATCGTTCGGCATCACGGTCGACACGTCGACGCTCGACATGCGCTCCTTGACGGCGCGCTCCATGCGGAGAAGGCCGACGCGATACTGGTTTTCCAGAAGCTCGCCCACCGAACGGACGCGGCGATTGCCGAGATTGTCGATATCGTCGATCTCGCCCTTGCCGTCCTTCAGGTTCACCAGTTCCTTGACCACGGCGAGGATGTCCTCGGTGCGGAGCGTGGTGACGGTGTCCTCGGCATCGAGGTCGAGGCGCATGTTGAGCTTCACGCGGCCGACGGCCGAGAGATCATAGCGCTCGGGATCGAAGAAGAGGCCGGCGAAGAGGGCTTCAGCAGTTTCCTTCGTCGGCGGTTCGCCGGGGCGCATGACGCGATAGATATCGGACAGCGCCTGGTCGCGCTCTTCAGCCTTGTCGGCTTTCAGCGTGTTGCGGATCCAGGGACCGGTGGTGACATGATCAATGTCGAGCAGTTCGAGACGGTCGATGCCGGCCTTGTCCAGCTTTTCCAGATTCTCGGGGCTGACTTCGTCACCGGCCTCGATGTAAATCTCACCCGTGCTCTCGTTGATGAGGTCGTAGGCGCTGTAGCGGCCATAGACTTCCTCGGTCGGGATCAGCAGCGTTTCGAGCCCGTCCTTTTCCGCCTTGTTGGCGGCGCGGGGCGAGATCTTGTGACCGGCAGCGAACACGACTTCGCCCGACTTTGCGTCGACAATGTCGAACGCCGGCTTCTGACCGCGCCATGCTTCGGCGGTATAGGGGATCTGCCAGCCGCCTTCGCCGCGCAGGAAGGTCACTTTGTTATAGAAATAGCCAAGAATGTCTTCGGCATTGAGGCCGAGCGCATAGAGCAGCGCCGTAACCGGCAGCTTGCGCTTACGGTCGATACGGACGTTGACGATGTCCTTGGCGTCGAATTCGAAGTCGAGCCATGAACCGCGATACGGAATCACGCGAGCAGCGAACAAATATTTGCCCGACGAGTGGGTCTTGCCACGGTCATGGTCGAACAGGACGCCCGGCGAACGGTGCATTTGCGACACGATGACCCGCTCTGTACCATTGACGATGAAGGTGCCGTTCTGCGTCATGAGCGGCATGTCGCCCATGTAGACGTCCTGCTCCTTGATATCGAGCACGGAGCGGGTTTCGGTGTCCTGGTCGACTTCGAACACGATCAGGCGCAGCGTGACGCGCATCGGGGCGGCGTAGGTGATGCCCCGCTGACGGCATTCCTCGACGTCGTACTTCGGATCTTCCAGTTCATAATGAACGAAGTCCATTTCGGCCGTGCCCGCGAAATCGCGGATCGGAAAGACCGAGCGCAGTGTCTTTTCCAGGCCGGAGACATAGCCGGTCTTCGGATCGGAGCGGAGGAACTGTTCATAGCTCTCCCGCTGGACCTCGATCAGGTTCGGCATCTGCACCACTTCGTGGATGTCGCCGAATACCTTTCTAATGCGCTTCTTCGCGCCGGTATTGCTGATCGGGGGGAGAGCTTTGGTCGCCATTGCGTTTCCTGCCTGTAGTTCGTCGCATTTATTCGCATCACAGCGAAAATTCAGCCTGACGAGACGGGTCCAAGCGCTGATTCGCGCCTATGCCGCCACGCAAAAAAGTGCGGGCCGGGACTGTCCGATCCGCACTGTCAGCACCTTGTGACCCACTAATGTCGCCCAATCCCGCCGGTTTCGCGCGCTATTCGAAGCCGGTCCCCGGGCGATCCAGGGGACGGTCCATGCCTGCCGGAAAGCTTGCAAGGACCGGATTTTCAAAACGCCATATAGAGACAAGGCGGCCGCTTGTGAAGGGGCGAACGTCAGAACAGCCTGGTCAGTTCGTAAAAACCCGCACCGATCAGCGCCGCTGCCGGGAGAGTCACCACCCAGGCGATGACAATGCTTGAGGCGACGTTCCAGCGGACTGCGGACAGGCGGCGGGAAGCGCCAACGCCGACGATCGCGCCAGTGATGGTGTGGGTCGTCGATACCGGGACGCCAAGATGCGTCGCCATGAACAGCGTGATCGCGCCGCCGGTTTCCGCGCAGAAGCCCTGGGCTGGAGTGAGGCGCGTGATCTTCGATCCCATGGTGTGGACGATTTTCCATCCGCCCAGCAGCGTGCCGATGCCCATCGCGGCCTGACAGGAAATCACGACCCAGAAAGGAACGTGGAAGCCGCCTTCAAGCATGCCCTGCGAATAAAGAAGGACAGCGATGATCCCCATCGTCTTTTGCGCGTCGTTGCCGCCATGGCCGAGCGAGTAGAGCGAGGCGGAGACGAGTTGCAGCTTGCGGAAGACGCGGTCCGCGCCCTGCGGAGTGAAGCGGCGGAAGATCCAACTGATGATCAGGACCAGTAGCAGCGCGAGCAGCAGGCCGATGGCGGGAGACATCACAATAGCGGCGCTGGTCTTGAACACGCCGCTCCAGACCACTGCGCTCAAACCCGCCTTGGCCGTGCCCGCACCCAGCAGGCCGCCGATCAGAGCGTGGCTGCTGGAGGAGGGGATGCCCAGCCCCCAGGTGATGAGGTTCCACGCGATCGCGCCCATCAGAGCCCCGAAGATCACCTGCGGATCGATGATGCTCGCATCGACGATGCCCTTGCCAACCGTCTCCGCGACATGAAGGCCGAAGAAAAGGAAGGCGATGAAATTGAAAAAGGCCGCCCAGGCCACGGCATATTGAGGCTTCAACACGCGCGTCGATACGATCGTGGCGATCGAGTTCGCCGCGTCATGCAGGCCGTTCAGGAAGTCGAATGCAAGCGCCACCCCGATAAGGGCGACAAGCAGCGGAAAGGCGAGATGGGCTTCCATGGCGGGTTATGCTTTGTCCTGCATGGATGGAGGCGTCCTACTTCGGTTCGCTTCGAGCATGATTGAGAAACGGCATATGCGTGGTGCCTATTTCTAGGCTTGGCGCGAAGCGGAGGGAGCGAGAGGCGTCAGGCGTGATCGATCACCAGGCCGGAGATTTCATTGGCGACATCCTCAAACCGATCAGTCACCTTTTCCAAATGGGCGTAGATTTCATTGCCGACGACAAAGTCCATGGGATTGCCTTGGCGCGCTTGATTGTAGAGCGCCTTCAGTCCCGCTTCGTGCAATATGTCTGCGTGGCCTTCCAGCTTGACCAGCCTCTCCGTCAGATCGTGGAGCCGCACTGAGTTGAGGCTGAGCGAGCGCAACAGCGGCATGGCTTCGGCGGTGATGCGGGCGCATTCGACGATCAGCGCGCTCATATCCTGCATCTGCGGCGCGAAATCCTTGACCTCGAACAGGGCGATCGCCTTGGCGGTCTGGTTCATCTGGTCGATGGCGTCGTCCATCACGCCGATCAGGCCAGTGATGGCGCTGCGGTCGAACGGGGTGACAAAGATGCGGCGGACGTCCTGCAACACCTCGCGGATGATGTCGTCCGCTTCATGTTCCCGCGCCGAAATCTCCTGAATATGGGCGTCCATATCCGGGCCGCCCTTCAGCAGCTTGGCGAGCGCGTCAGCCCCCGCAACCAGGGTTGCCGCATGATCTTCGAACTGTTCGAAGAAGCGCCCCTGCTTGGGCATCAGCGCGTGAAACCACCGCAGCATTCCAGTCCTTTCGCTTTGCCATTCCTTGACCCGCAGCAGCATTCGGATGAACAAGCCGGGATCACGCGGCGGTTCGCGAAAGGCCGCGATAATGGTTTGAAGATCGGGTTCGTCGACTGCCTTCGCGGCCTCGGCGACCGGAAACCAGCGCAGTTCCCTCTGCCCCTGTTCGGGCCATTGCGATAACTGGCCCGTCACCGCAAGCGGAAAAACCTCCACGGTGGCTTCGCGCGAGCCACCTTTGCGGCGGCGCTTGTCATAGCGGTAGCGGCCCAGGGGGGCGGGGCAGGCGATGCCGTGGATGCCCGCCTCTTCATAGGCTTCGAGCTCCGCGGCCCGGTGCGAGGCCATGCCCTTGATACGATTGCCCTTGGGGATCACCCACCGGCGGGTTTCGCGCGACGTGATCAGCAGGATGCGCATGGAGCCGTCATCGGCGGTGGCGTAGGGAAGGGCGGCGATCTGACGCATCAGTCACCCCCTCCCAACGCCCGCCGCGCTTCTGGCCGCTCCCGGTTCATGCGCGCCTTGTAACGAAATCGTCACATTGCGCAATCAACCAGGTTGGTCAGATGGACAGGCGCGCCGTCACGCGGATGTCTCGCCCGGCGAGCGGCGCGAAGTCCTTGAGCACGCTGGCATGGCGCCGCGCTTCCACATCGAAGATATTGTTGGCGCTAACCGTGATGCTGGTGCGGTCGTTGCCGCTGAATGGCTTGAATGACAGTGATGCGTTGACCAGCGTGAAACCGCCTGTGCGCGTTTCCGAAGAGGCGATGCGATCCTGCGCGAAACTATGCTCCACCTCGCCGCGCAGTGTCAGCCGGTCGTCCTGCAACTGCAGCCCGCCGAGAAGGCGGAGCGGCGGGATGCGCGGCGCGGGCCCCGATCCGGTGATGGTTGCATGGACATAATCGGCCACGCCATCGAGGTTGAGGGCGTAGCGGCCCAGCTGCGCCAGCTTCACCGACCCCTCCACTTCGATGCCCCAATAGCGCGCGTCAGCCTGGGCATATTGGAAACAGGGAAATTCCAGCTCTGCGCCTCCATTGGCCGCCTGGCACACGCTGTCGTCGACGATCGCGTCGTAGATATAGCCGTCGAACCAGTTGTGATAGGCGGACAGGGATAGGGTGTAGCCGTTGCCCTGACCGCGCAGCGATCCTTCCACGCCCCAGCTCTTTTCCAGGCCGAAGTCGGGATTGCCAAGCTCGAATGCCTGCGTGCCCGCGTGATTGCCCCGCGCGAACAGTTCTTCGGCGGATGGCGCGCGTTCGGTGCGGGCGAGGTTCAGGCCTAGCCGCCAGCCGGGCACCACCTGCTGGCTTGCGCCGATGGATGCGGACACCGCGTCGAAGCTGCGGCGCTGCCCTGCGATGAACAGGTCGGCGTCAGGGTCCGAGCGCAGGCGCGTCTTTTCGTAGCGTGCCCCAGCTTCGAGCCGGGTATCACCCAGATCGATCGACTGGAGCGTGAAGAAGCCCAGCTGCTCTGTCTGGTTCCGGGGCAGGAACTTTTCCTCGCCATCTGCTGAAAAGCGGCGGGTGAAATATTGCACGCCGGTCGCACCATCCCAGACGCCACGGCGGGACTGGATGAATTCCAATCGGCTTTCCATCGATTGGTTGCGGAAGGTCGTGCCGATTTCGCCTGTCGGCTCGATTTCATCATGCCGATAGGTTGCCCAGCCCGCGCGCAGGCGGATGCTGTCGAGGAATGGTCCGTTCACCGCGACTTCGCCGCGCAGGTCGGCGCGAGTCTGCCGCATGGCGAGCGTCACATCCTCGTGGGAATGGCCGTGATCATGATCATCCTCATCGCCATGATCATGGTCATGATCATGGTCATGGTCGTGCGCCTCCGTCACATCGATACGCGATGGGACGCCATATCGATTTTCACTGTGGGAGACGGAGAAGCCCAGATTGCCTCGGTCCCCGACATAGGCGATGCCGCCTGCCACTTCCCAGGTTTCCGCCGCCGTATTCGGCAGCTTGCCGCGCAGCCGGCCATCCTCCCGGATTTCCTCCTCGTCAGACGCGGCGGCGATCGCGCGCAGCGGAGCGGAGAGGATATAGCCGCCGGTCCGCAAGTCGCCGGTCTTGGTGTAGCTGCCATCGGCATGTGCGACCAGGCCTCCGCCGATCGGCACTTCGATCTCGCCAGCGACAGTCCGCTCGTCGGCTGCGCTGCCATAGGTGGCGATGCCGTCCACATGCACCGGTTCGTCGGGGACGCGGCGGGGAATGCGGCTGTCGATCACATTGACCACGCCGCCAATCGCGGACGAGCCGTAGAGCAGCGCCGAAGGGCCGCGCAGGATTTCGATCCGATCGGCAGTCAGCGGATTGATCGCGACGGCGTGATCGACCGAGGTGTTCGACACGTCGAAACTGCCGATGCCGTCGGTCAGGATGCGCACGCGTTCGCCCTGAAAGCCGCGGAGGACGGGGCGGGAGGCGTTGGGGCCGAAGGATGTCGCGGACACGCCGGGCTGGCGCGCCAACGTCTCGCCGATGGTCGGCCGCAGGTCGCGGGTCAGTTCCGCACCGGAGAGGATCGACGTTCCCGACAATATGTCGCCCTGACGCCGGGGGATGATGGCGGTGACGACGATGTCGGCCTGCTGGTCGTGATAGGCGGACTGCTGGGGGGATGTGGTTTGGGAGATGGCAGGGAAAGCAAGGCAGATCGGGGCGAAGGCGCAGCTGGCTCGGAGGAGCGGCAGGGGGGAATTCATGAAGGAAAGCCTCGATTAAAACAGTTTTGCGGGTCGCGCCTAGCTTAAATGTTATAACGTATCAATGGAGAAGTTTGCCGGAGAAGGATGGGCGTCGGCGTCCGCGAGGGTAAGCTGCGATATTACCGATCACCCCTGCCGGTGAGTTGACGGCTTCATGGAAGGAGATGGCGCGGGTCTGAGGGGAAAGCGCGTAATGTCTGCCGTCCAGCATCGCGGGAGCAGCGCGAGGCCGAGCTCAAAGAGCAGGCGAAGCCTGGCAGCAGCTGCGCGAGGGGCCGCCAAACCGTCTGCCCTGGACCGGGCGGTTCAGTCCGCCACGCGTTCCGCCGCATCGTCGGTAGGACGGCAAGTCGCCAATGAAATCGGCCGCGCGGTGTTCGGAGGATCGAGCCGCCGTCTTCCAGCGGAAGCGCGCGTTCTACTTTTCCAGGTGACTGAAGGATCGCGGCGAGGCCTCAGGGCGCTGGCCGGGAGGCTTGGAAAGTGCGCGCGCTTGAGGCCCGCTTCGCTACAGGAAGAGAAATTCCGCGAGGGCGTGAGCGGGGGAATCCGGGTCGGCGCGGGGGTGCAGGGCTTGCCGGACCTCTATGGAGGGGAGGGGGCGTTCGAGGGACAAGCGGCGGATGCCTTGCATGCGGCCGAGGTCGCGCGCGAGGGGGCCGAAGGCGGCGAAACAGCCCGCGCCTTCCCGCAATATCGTCATGATGTCGAACATATTGTCGGTTTCGAGCACCGGAGCGCCCATGCGGATGCCATCGCGGGCAAGGGCTTCGTCGATGATGCGGCGAAGGCCGTTCTGCGGCTCCATTGCCAGCGTCGGGCTGATCAGGAGGTCGTCGGGCGTGACGATGTCGCGGCGGGCGAGGGGATGATCCGCCCCGGCATAGAGGTTGATCTGTTCCGACCAGCCATAGCGAGAGGGTAGCCCCGGCTGCTCGCCCAACGCATAGAAATAGGCGATGTCGACGCGGCCCTGCTCCAGCGCCGCGCGTGCCTCTTCGCCCAAGTGAATGGAGAGGTCGAGGGTTATCGCGATATCCTCATTCGCTTCCTCGAACGCGGCGAGCGCTTCCTGGAAATGACCGAAAACGGGGGCGGGCGCGGCGAGGACGATCGACTGCCGGTCTGCTTGGCGGGAGGGCTGCGGAGGCGCTGCTTCCGCCGGGGCAGGCGCAGGAGGTGGAGGCGGAGCGACGTCTCCGGACGCCCAATTTTCCTCCTGATCCTGCGACAGGAGGGTCATCGCCTCGGCGGTCTTGCGTCCGGCGGGGGTGAGCCGCTGACGGTCGAGGGGCCCTTCGAAAAGGCGGTAGCCCAGGCGCATTTCCAGCGAGGCGATGTCGCGGGCGATGTCCTCCACCGGAACGCCAAGGTCGCGGGCGCAGCGCGCCATGCTGCCCGCCGCCACCATCTGCGCGAAGATATCGAGTTGGCGCAGGGAAGGCGTGGCCATGCGGGGGTGATAGTGCAAATGGGAGGCTGGGGTAAGCGGGATATTTTTGGCACGGGCCGACTTGCTAGACATCTATTTGGGTTGCGTCCTGAGCTTTCGCCTCGACAATTCCGCTTGGCATCGGCGGTGAGTTCGGCAATCAGGCGCCATGATAAGTCGGTTCAGACGGGCGATAGCAGGCGGCGTGGGGGAGAAGCGTGGCTTTGCGAACATAGTCCGCAACACGGGCTGGCTGCTCGGCGGCAAGGGGCTGGGCGCGGTGCTGAGCCTTGTCTACCTCGCCATTGCGACGAGAACGATGGGTCCGGCGGGCTTCGGCGTGTTCAGCCTGGTCATCGCGATCGCCCAGTTCATCGCGCGCATCGTCACCTTCGACAGCTGGCAGGCGGTGGTGAAGTTCGGGCAGGCGCCATTGCGGGATGAGCAGAAATCCTCGCTCGCCCGGCTCGTCGGCGCGACATTGACAATAGATGTGCTGAGCGCGGTGGCGGGGATTGCGCTCGCTGCGGCCATTGCGCTGCTGTTGGGGCCGGTACTGGGATGGAACCGGCAGGTCGCCTGGATGGGGCTGGGTTATGCATCCGTCGTGCTGCTGGCCACGCGGTCGACGGCGGTTGGCATATTGCGCCTGCTGGATCGCTTTGCAGCCGCGGCTTTGGCGGAAAGCATGATGCCGATCACGCGCATGGCAGGCGCGCTGATCGCCTGGTGGTTCAATCCGACGCCACTCGGATTCCTGATGGCCTGGGCCTGTTCGGAAGTGGTGGTGTCCACAACCTACTGGATCCTCGCCTTTCGCTATGGCCGCAGTCACATCGGCGCGGTGAAGCCGGTCGGGATAGGGGAGGCGCGGCGGCACTTTCCCGGCATCCTCAACTTTTCGGTCGCGAGCAACATCAACCTCAGCCTGCTGGCGCTGATCAACAATGTGCCGATTTTCCTGGTCGGCATGTTCGCGGGCACCACGGGGGCGGGATATTACCGGCTGGCGGCGCAGCTGGGCAATGCGATGACGACTTTCTCGCAGCTCATGTCGCGCGCGATCTTTGCTGAGTCCACGCGCCATCATATGCGCGGCGGGCAGGAAGGCGACATGAGCGCGCTGCGCAAGCTGTCGCGGCAGATCAGCGCGGCTGCGGCCTTGAGCGCCATATTCATCATCCTGATGCTCTGGCTGGTCGGGGAGTGGGTGCTGGTCAAGATGTCCGGCGCGGCGTACCTGCCTGCCTATCCGTTGCTGCTGTTGCTGGCGGGCGCAGCGGCGATCGAGATGGCGGGAGTAAGTTTCGATCCCATTTTGATGACGATCGACCGGCAGCGGCTGACGGTGATGGTGCGGCTGGTGGAATGCGCGATTTTGGGCGCGCTGCTGGTGGTGTTGTTGCCCCGGCTGGGTGCGCAGGGGGCGGCACTGGGGGTGCTGGTGGCTTCCATGGGCGGTTTTGTGATGCGAGCGGCGGCGGTGCGGCGGCATTTGAGGTAGGGGTGGTTCGTTCAGAACGTCCCGCTCTTCCCCCCCAAAGAAGTGAAGCCGCCGGCTTGCAGCAGGCGCTCAGGACAGGCTTCGACAAGCTCAGGGCGAACGGTGACAGGTAGGTGAAGACGCGCTAGCGCAGCATCTCCGCGAACAGGGTCTGATATTGGGAAAGCGCGGCCTCCACGCCGTAAGTGCGCACCGCTTCCCGCGCGCGATTGGGGTCGGCGGTGCGGGAGAGGGTCCAGTCTATCGCCCGAGCGAAAGCGGCCGCATCGCCCACCGGCACCATCGGATGCTGCCCGGCATCGGCGATGATGTCGCGCAGATTGGGGGTGCAGTCGGTGATGACGAGCTGGCACCCGCATGCGAGCGCTTCGATCGCGGTGGCGGTGAGGCCTTCCCAGCGGGAGGACTGCAACAGCAGTTCGGCGTTTGCATAAAGCTCGGCCAAGGCCTGAGGGTCGGAGATGAAGCCGAGAAAGTCGATGCGGTCGGCTATGTCGAGGTCGGCGGCCTGCTGCTTGAGGTCGTCGAGCAACGGTCCTTGCCCGGCGATGCGCAGGCGCCAGTCATGGCCCTTCACCTGGGCGAGCGCGGCGAACATGGTGCGATGGTCCTTTTGCGGGACGAGGCGGCCCACCGCCAGTAGCTCACGTACCGTGCCCAGTGGGGTGCGGCGGCGTTCGCGGCCCACTTGCTCCAGCAGCGGGGTTATGGTGGGACGCGGCAGGAAGGCGACCTTTGCATGGACGGAGGGGCAGCCATGGCCAAGCAGATCGGCATCGCTGCGGCCCATGACGATGGTGCGGCCGCTGAGCCAGGCGGTCAGTTGGAAGCGCTTGCGCCGGAGCCACGCAAGGATGCCGCGCTTGCCGGGGCGGACGATGGGGTTGGAGATGCGGCCGACCGCCTGGGCCGGCGTGCCCAGCACGGCGAGAGCAACGAGCAGATTGCTCTGATTGCCGGCCGAATAGAGGATATGCGGCCGATGGTGCCGGATCATGCGGCGGAGCGCGGGCAGTTGGGTGAGCATCGAGAGGCCGCGCGGAAGCTTGGCCGCAGGGACCTGGCGCACGGCAACATCGGGCGCGATCAGCGAGGCAAGCGGGCCATCCATCCGGGCCATCCACAGTTCCGCGCCTGTTCCCTGTGCCGCCAGATGGTTGGCGAGCAGGATCGCGACCCGGTCCAGCCCGCCGTCGCTCGGCTCATAGAGATAGATAGCGATGCGATGGGTGTGATCGAGCATGGCCTCCGCGTGCAAGGGACCGTGCAAGGAATGAGGTTGGCCGCTGCCCATGGTCCCGCCCGGCGATTGACAAATGAAGCGAAATGCCGCTTGCGCGTTATCGGACCCGCGCCCGCGGTTCAATCGGCAAAAGAGCAGGGCTCATGAAGTTAATTATCCAGATTCCGTGCCTCAATGAAGAAGAATCCCTGCCCGAGGCACTGGCGGCTTTGCCCCGGGAAATTCCCGGCGTGGACAAGGTCGAATGGCTGATCATCAATGACGGCAGCACCGATCGCACGGTCGAAGTCGCGCGGGCGCATGGGGTGGACCATGTCGTTGATCTGCCGGTCAATCGCGGCCTTGCCTATGCCTTCATGGCGGGGTTGAAGCGGTGCCTGGCGGAAGGTGCGGACATCATCGTCAACACGGACGCCGACAATCAATATAATGCCGATGATATTCCCCGGCTGATCCAGCCAATATTGGAGCGGCGCGCGCAGATGGTGATCGGTGACCGTCCGATTTCCACCATCGCCCATTTTTCCTGGATCAAGCGCAAGCTGCAATGGCTGGGCACCAAGGTCGTGCGCATGGCGTCGCAGGCCGACATTCATGATGCACCCAGCGGCTTCCGGGCGATCGCCCGGACGGCGGCGTTGGAGATCAACGTTTTCGACACTTACACCTACACGCTGGAATCGATCATTCAGGCCGGGCTGTCGAAAATTCCGATCACTTCGGTCCCGATCCGCGTCAATGGCGAGACGCGGCCGTCGCGCCTGTTGCGGTCGATGCACAATTATGTGTGGCGATCGATGAAGTCGATCACGCGGACTTTCTTCATCTACAAGCCGCTGATGACCTTCTTTTACCTGAGCCTGCCGCCCTTGGCGATCGGCGCGGCGCTGGTGATCCGCTGGATGCTGCTGTTCGCTGGCGGGACGGAGCGCGCCCATGTCCCCAGCCTGGTGGCGGCGTCATGCCTGCTTGTGCTGGCGGCGCTGATGTGGATCGCGGGGCTGCTGGGCGAGCAGTTGCTCGTCACCCGGCGCATGATCCACGATCTGCAACTGCGCATGCGCGACATGCCTTCATCCTATGACGTGTTGAAGGACGGCAGCGCGCTATGAGCCTTGCGCGGCGCGACCTGCTTGCGCGGCAGGCTCTGGGCGAAATACCCAAGATACTGACGCTCCTGGACCGAACGCCGGTCAGCCGCACCTATGGCTGTTTCGATCGGCTGTACTGGCATTACCGGATGATCGATTTCCCATGCGGGATGAGCCAGGAATTCGTCTATCCGCTGGCGTTGGCCTGGTCGCTCGACGCGCCGGGCAACGCCTATTTCCAAGCGCCTGCGATCCGCGATTTCGTGGAAGCGGGGATCAGGTTCGCAGCGCGCTCTGCCCATGCAGACGGGTCCTGCGACGACTATTACCCGTTCGAGCGGGCGGCGGGGGCGGCGGCTTTTTCGCTGCTCGCCTGCATCGAGGCGGCGCGAATCATCGGCGTCGATGGCGATGCCGAGATCGGGGCATTCTTCCGCAAGCGTGCGGGATGGCTGGCGACCCATCAGGAATCGGGTCGGCTGTCGAACCATGAGGCGCTGATCGTTGCCAACCTGATCCGCATGTCGGCGCTCGACGGGCCCGAGTGGGAAGAGCCGCTGCGCGCGCGGGTGGCGCGGCTTTTGTCATGGCAGCATGAGGAAGGCTGGTTCGACGAATATGGCGGGGCCGATCCGGGCTATCTGAGCCTGACCATCGGGCTGCTGGCCGACAGTGACCGGCGCAGGCCTGAGCTTGGACTGCGCGAGGCTTGCCGCCGGGCGATCAGCTTCTTTGCGCATTTCGTGCATCCGGACGGCACCGTGGGCGGCGCTTATACGAGCCGGGGCACGCAGAATTTCTTCCCGCATGGGTTCGAGATCGCGGGCGAGTGGATGCCGGAGGCGACGCTGGTCAATGACCGGGCGTTGGCGCTGTTCGAGCGGGACGGGCCGCCTTGCTATTCCGACGACCATATCATCGGGCATCATGTGTGGAGTTGGCTGCTCTGCTGGTCCGAATGGCGGGAGGAGCGGGTCGAGGCTTTGCCGGATGCGCGCGCATCGGCCTGGTTTCCGGGGGCAGGGTTGGTCGTGGAGCAGCGTGGGCAGCAGACGCTTTATGCCGGGTTGCGGCAGGGGGGTGCTTTTCAGTTGTTCGCGGGCGATCGCCTGAGCCTCGCCGACAGCGGGATTGCGATCGCGACGCAGGCCGACCGGGCGGCGGTGCAGCATCTGCCGGGCGATTATGACGTGCGCCGGGATGCAGACGGGTTCGAGGTTTCGGGCAGGATGGCGTGGGCGAAGTCGACGCTGCTGACGCCGGTCAAGTCGGTGATCCTGCGCTGCATGATGGTGAGCGTTGGCCGCTTCTTTCCCGATCTTGTGCGGCGCTTGCTCCAGAAGATCCTGGTGACCGGGCGAAAAGACGCGCCCTTCCGTTTCCGGCGGAGCCTGCGCTGGGACGGTGAGGGTGTAGTCATCCGCGACGAGATCGTGGCGGATGAGGGGTGGCAGGATGTCGCTTCGGTCGGCATCGGGGGTTTCCAGACCTCATCGACCACGATCATGGCGCGGGTCTGGCAGGCGAATCATTTGCAGCCCTGGCGCGACCTGACACATCTGGTCCGTGGCCTTGGCGCGGGCGAGCCGCTGGTGATCGAGCGCCAGGTCCCGCGCGAGGGGACCACTGGCTGATGCGCAAGCTGTTAAGCGTTGCCGTCAGCCTCATCATCCTGGCGGTGATCTGGGCCAGCGTCGATGCGGGCCGGGTGATCGACGTGTTCCGCCATTCGGATCGCTTCTGGCTGGCAATGAGCCTGTTGGCCGCGGTGCCGCTGACCCTGGCGACAGCGCTGCGTTTTGCGATGCTGAGCCGGTCGCCGATCCCCTTCGGCGCATGCCTGCGGTTGATATTGTCGGCATCCACATTGAACGCGGTGCTGCCGTCCAAGATGGGCGACATCGCGAAGGGATGGGTGCTGGCGCAGAAATATGGCTTTCCGGCCGAGCGGGCGGTGTCGCTCGTCGTGTTCGAGAAGATGATGGACATGGCCGCGCTGCTCCTGTGGGGAACGTTCGCCCTCATCTGGACGGCGGGTTCGGACTGGCTGCTCTGGCTGTTCACGCTAGCCGTTGCGGGGCTGTTTCTCCTCCTCGCGCTGCTGATGGCGCCGTTCAGCACAGCGCGTCGGCCGCTCTTGTGGGCGATCGGCTTCATGCCCGGCAAGATCGGGACGCGGCTGGATGGCTTCATGCAGGAATGGTCGGTGATGGCGGACTGGATCTGGTCGCGGCCTATGCGTGCCTGGAGCACCGTCCTGTTTTCGATCGCGATCTGGGCCGGGCATCTGGGACAGTTCTGGCTGTTCACGAAAGCGGTGCATGCGGATGTTCCGTTGCTGGACAATCTGGCGTTCGCGACCTTGTCGATCCTGGCGGGGCTGTTGCCGCTCACCATGGCGGGGATCGGTAGCCGGGACGCGGCGATCATTCATTTCTATGCGCAATGGCTTTCACCCGCGGCCGGGGCGGCGGTAGGCGTCCTCGCGACCTCGCGCTACCTTCTGCCCGCCATCGCCGGTGCGCCATTCGTGCGCGACTATTGGGCACGACAAGGATCATTGGCTACCAAATGACGAGCAGGATCAATCCCCTGGCAGCGATATTCGCGCTGCTGGTCACGCTGGCCATGCTGATCTACGCCCGGGCTGCGTTCCTGACCGATGCGCAGTGGGTCATCGCCGACGACGCGCGCCAGTTCCTGGCCTGGACGTCGCGTATCGCCGATCCGCAAGCCATGCCCGGCAACTTCATGGCCGATTATTGGCAGCAGACGGCGCCGCCTTTCTACCGGGCGTTGCTCTACGCTGCCGTCGCGGTCGGCATGCCGCCCATCCTGCTGTCCAAGCTGCTGCCGCTCCTGCTGCTGCCGATCAGCGCGGTACTGGCATGGAAGGTCAGCGGCGTGTTCGCGCGCGAGCGGGTCGTCCAATTCGCCGGCGCATTGTGCATCATCGCAACGGCGTTGCACACCGACTCCATCTTTTCAGGCACGCCTCGCGCCTTTGCATTGCCGCTGATGCTGGTCGCCATCCATGGCATGGCGGCGGGCAGGAACGGCATCGCGGTCCTTGGCCTGCTGATGCTCGGCGTCGTCTATCCTGCGCCTGCCGTAACCTGCCTGGGCCTGTTCACGCTGCACCTGTTGCAATGGAAACCGCCGCTCCGGTTCCGCGTGACTGGCGGCAAGATCGCCTTGCTTGCTCTGGCGGCGGCCTGTGTCGTGCTGCCTGCTCTCATATTCAAATCGGGTTTGGATCAATGGGGTCCGACGCTGACGATGAGCGAAGCACGCGGGGTCTTCAGCATGATGCTCTATGACGGCCGGAGCAGCATAACCGGACCCAATGGCGACATCGCCTGGCTATGTTCCCGCCGTATCGGCTTCTTGCCGAGTGTCGTGAATTGCCGAGGCAACACTGATCCCCGCCTGTTGATCAATCTTTGCCTGACGATCGTGCCGATGCTGCTGCTATGGTTCTGGCAGGCGCGGGCCAAGGGTGTGTCGGAGATGGGTACTGGCAAGAATGCGGCGCTGTGGCGCCTCTTTCCCTACAGCCTTGTGTCTGCCATCATCTGCTACCTGATTGCGGCCGTCATCGCCTTCAAGGTCCACCTCCCCGCCCGCTATAGCCAACCTGTGCTGCTGATCATGGGTAGCCTCGCCTTCGGCATCATGGCAAGCAAGGGTTGGGAGCATTTGAGAAAATCAGGTGGGGTCATTCCCAAGCTGGTCGCCGCATTGTGCCTGATGTTGGCGCTTGTGGCCTATGTGACCCCAAAGACGACCTTGGCCCGGCCGCGTGACGCCGCCTTGATCGGCCTCATCGGCCGCACGCCACCATCTACACGCATCGCAGGAATAGAAAGCGATCTCGACTTCGTACCGGCAGCGACCGGGCGCGGCGTGCTTGCCACGACGGAACATGACATTCCCTATCACCGGCAATATGATTGGAAGAACAGCGACGGGCTGCGCGCATCATTGCAGATGGGCGAACTGACCAGTCCTGCGGCGATTGCGGCGATCCGGCGCTACAGGATCGACCTGCTGGTGTTCGACCGCGAGTTCCTGGAGACCGGCGTGGTCCCAGGCCGGTATCTTCGGACCATGGCACCGCCGCATAGGATTCGTCCGTCGGAAGGTCAGCTCGCCGCGCTTCGCGCAGCGTCCTGCCGCATTGTGGAGACCAGATATTCCGTCCTGATCTTCACAGGCTGCTTCCGACAGCTGGCTCAGGCCGCTTCATCCGGGGCGAAATAGCCGTTCGCCAACCATGACAGGATCGCGTCTGCGCCTCGCACTGATGAGGGGCGGGTGCTGCGCGACATGGTGTAGTCGAAGATTTCCTCCTGCCGCGCCTGGTAGAGACGGCCCCGCTCTTCAAAATGGGGGAGCAGGGGGAATAGGGGCGCTGCCGAGCGAACCACATCGCCCGCGCTCCACGAGAGGTAAGGCAGCGCCCCTTCATCTGCCCGGCTATGCGTGTCGATGAAGAAGGCAGGGCGGGGCCGGATGAGAAATTCGTAAATCTGGCTGCTGACATCCCCGATATATGCGTCCGCCGACAGCGTGTAGCTCATGTCGGTCAGCGCTTCGCTGTCGATGTCGATGCGGATGTTGGCCGATTGCCGCCACTGCGGGTTAAGGTCTGGCCGCCGCCGCGCCACGCGATATTCCGGCGAGATATGCAGTTTCTTCCGAAACAGCATGATGTGGGGCGCGAAGACGAGATTATAGGCCTGCCCGGGGCCAAAGGCGAACCAGTCGATCAGCGCCGGGCCATGATCATACCAGCTGGACAGATGTGGATCGAAATGCGGGTTGTAGAGGAAGGTCGGGCGGTCGTTCTCAAAGAATTTTCGGGTGGCCTGGCGGTCGATGAGGTCGAATTTAGGGTAGCCGATGATGGCGACCGTTTCAGGTGAAGCCAGGCCGTGGCGAATCATTTCGTCCGCGACCTTGCGCCCCGAAACGAGCATGGCGTCGAAGCCGCTCATGTCGGGATGATAGGTGACGGAGCGGTCGCCCGCGCCGTGCGGTACGAAGATGAATTGTGGGCCGTCCTCTTTCCATTGGCGCTTGAGATGAAGGCAGGTACGTTCCGGGCTGACGATCAGAGCGGCGTTTCGCAGTTCGCCTGCATGATGGGTAAGCCGCTTCAGCCTTTCGGCAGGCGCGATCCGGTTGATCAACCGGGTCAACAGGCCTGGGCGGGGCAGGCTGAGGTCGAACCAGCCGATGCGCTCCGCAGCCTCTTCCCCCAGCATCGATCGTAGGCGTTGCGCGATCGCGCTGGTGCCGTAGGCGCAGACGATGGGCCGATCCACGTCCCTCAGCGCCAGCACCTTCAATATGCCAGCGGTATGCGCAAGCTGGTGGGTCGCGTCATGGTTGAACAGGAACAGCAGGGATCCGGGCGGTATCCGATTCTCTGGCGGTGACGCTCGCATGAAGACGCCAGTATCGGGCAAGCAGCCTTGCGTCAAAGATGGGCGTAGCTGTTGGATCGCCCCGACGAAGCGATGACATGATATCTTGATCGGCGGCCCGCTTGCCAATAGCAGCACGACGCCTCGGGCAAGCAAGCGGGATGACGGTGCGAGACCGCGATCGTCCCTATGCTGCTGGTCCCGGGCAGTTGGACCAAATGCATGCAAGCTGCTGATGTACCCGCCGCACCTGAGCCTATGAGGCTCTACTTCCTCGACAGCGTCCGCACATTGTGCATGTTGCTCATCATCCCGTACCACGCCGCCCATATTTATGAGACGGAAAAGGATTGGTGGGTTCATTCACCCCAGAATAGCTGGCTGTTTGACCTCATCATCACGCTGCAACGAAGCTTTTGCATGAGCGCCTTCTTCATCGTGGCGGGCTTTTTTTCTGCGCTGGTTATCGAAAACCGGGGTCTGCGGGACTGGAGCAGCAGCCGGATATCGCGCCTGCTGGTGCCGTTGGTGGTATCCTTGCTCACGGTTCAGATCTGGCAGATGGTCATCGCTGCCAATCTGGAAGGAAATGGCGCCTTTTGGCCGTTCTGGGAAAGCTATCTGGCGGAAAGAGGCAGGATCAACATATTCCACCTGTGGTTCATTCCATGCCTGATCTTCCAGTCATTGGTGCTGGGATTGATCGTGGCACGGTTTGGCACCAGGCCATTTGTGTGGAACGGCACCTATCGCCGATCGATCCTGTTGCTGGTGGCGGCCAACCTGCTGCTCTTCGTGTTGGCCCGGAACCTGCCCAAACTGCTCAAGACCGACCTGTTCCTGATGTGGGGCCTGATCGATCTGCAAAAGAACATCTTCTACCTGGTGCCGTTTCTTCTGGGGGCCAAGCTGTTCTGGGACCGCGGATTTCGCGACGCTTTTCTGCGCCTTAACAGATGGTCGATGGGCACGGCACTCGTCACCTACGCGCTGGTCACGATTTTCCAGCATTCCGACGGGTTTCCGGGCAAGCCCGTCCGCGACATCTCCCTGCCGATCGCGGCCATCTGCATTTCCCAAACCTTGATCGCCTTGGCTTACAAGTTCCTGCGGGGGCCGAATATGCTGACGAAGCATCTGTCGGAGCCCAGCTACTCGCTTTATCTGCTGCATCATCCGATCGTGATGGTGGCGGGCATCGCATTCCTTGGCATCAACATGAACATATTCGCGGAATATGGGATCATCGTCGCCGCTGGTTTCGTCATTCCCTATCTGGCGCACCGCTATTTGATCGCGCCATGGCCGCTCATGTCCTTCCTGTTCAATGGGAAGCCGTTCAGAAAGCGGGAAGCGCGTGCTGGGCGGGCTCTGACCTGAACGCTGTGGCTGATCGGAGGTGAAGAATGGCCGACATCATCAATCTGCGGCAGGCGCGCAAGGTCAAGGCGCGGAGGGACAAGGAGCGGGTGGCTTCTGCCAATCGGGCGAAGTTCGGCCAGACGAAGGCCGAGCGCGAGGCGCGGCGGGCCGAAGAGGCGCGGGTGGAGCGGCTGCTGGATGGTAGCAGACGTGATGGCGACGTCGATCCGGTTGAATAGCGGTCGGGATGGTAAGCAGTCAGAGGGAGCGGTGTAGGTCACACAAAATGAATGGATATTCATCTTAGGGTGAGATAAAACAACTCGTCCTTCGTGAAAATCAACTCGTCGTGAATCCGTGACCACGTCTGCGGTCAATTGAAAAGCTCGTTGGTTTAGTTTGGGCTATGAGAGAATATATTCATTCTGCT
Organism: Sphingobium agri; assembly: GCF_023051225.1. Classification (NCBI taxonomy): domain Bacteria; kingdom Pseudomonadati; phylum Pseudomonadota; class Alphaproteobacteria; order Sphingomonadales; family Sphingobiaceae; genus Sphingobium; species Sphingobium agri. The sequence goes on from NZ_JALKHS010000006.1 coordinate 333,112, forward strand.
CGCCCGGCTGGCGCCGCGATTGCCGCTGTTCTGGCCCTTGGTTCAACCTATTCTTTCGCGCAGGAAGCCGTTGCTCCGGACGCGGCTTTGCCAACTGTCGTCGTGCCGCCGCCGGTTGTGACGCCTGCCGCACCGGCTCCTCAGGCGATGGTCCAGCCGACAAGCTCGGTTGAAGAGCGGCTGAATGCTGCGGTGGCCGCTTCGGAAGCCGAAACGGCGGCGGCTCCTGTCGCTGACCGGCCGCGTGCGCGCACGGCGACTGCGCCGGTAAGGTCCGCTCCCCGCGCTGAAGCTGCGCGATCGGTGGAGCGGGCGGAGGCGCAACCTGTAGCGGCGGCTCCGCAGCGTGAGGCTGCCGTTGCTCCGGTGCCTGCGCCGAGCGAAGCTGCACCTGCTGCCGCTGCAACGGCTGAGGTGCGGGAAGCGAGTGCTGCCGATGCTGGTCCAAGCGAATCGCTGCTCTGGGCTCTGGGCGGTGGCGCATTGCTGCTCGCCGGAATCGGCGGGGCGGCAGCCGTTCGTCGCCGCCGCAGTCGTGTGGAAGCGGAGGACGAGGTCTTCGCCACGTCGGCGACCCCGATCGTCGAGGAGCCTGCTGCCGCGCCGATAGCTGAACCCGCCGTCGCGCCCCCGCCCGCCGCCGCGCCGTTTGTTGCCGGGGCTGCTTATGGCTCCAGCTTGGAGGCGATGGTCGCCGCTCCGCCGAGCCCGGATAATCCCTTCCGGACGCAGCGCAAACGCCTCGCGCGGGCGCGGTTCCTGCTGGCACAGCAGGAGAAGCGGGTGCAGGCGCCTTATGGCGATGCGCGAGCAACCGTGCCGCCGCAGACGATCCATGCCGAACCGCAGATGCAGACCGTCTATCGGATGGGCGCGGATCGCAATCGCCGGATGAGCTTCAAGCCGCAAACGCGCTAAAGCCACCGGACGATCAGCAGACGGGGGCGGCATCGCAAGGTGCCGCCCCCTTTGCTTGCTTGATCTATGTCGATTCGGTTGCACTTGGGGCCGACCCCTGATACCGGCGCGCCGGTAATTTCGCGCCAGCACCAGGCCAAGTTTTTAAGGAAGGTCGCTCCACCCATGTCCGATAAGATCAACCGCATTGTCCTTGCCTTCTCAGGAGGGCTCGACACAAGCGTGATCCTGAAATGGTTGCAGCAGACCTACCAATGCGAAGTCGTGACCTTCACGGCCGATCTGGGGCAGGGCGAGGAGCTGGAGCCCGCGCGCCAGAAGGCCAAGCTGATGGGGGTGCGCGACGAGCATATCTTCATCGACGACCTGCGCGAAGAATTTGTGAAGGATTATGTGTTCCCGATGATGCGCGGCAACGCGCTTTATGAGGGATTGTATCTGCTGGGCACGTCGATTGCCCGCCCGCTGATCGCCAAGCGGCAGATTGAGATCGCGCGGCAGGTGGGAGCCGATGCCGTCAGCCATGGCGCGACCGGCAAGGGCAATGACCAGGTGCGTTTCGAGCTTGGCTATTATGCGCTCTCGCCCGATATCAAGGTGATCGCGCCGTGGCGGGAATGGGACCTGACCAGCCGCACGCGCCTGATCGAATTCGCCGAGCAGCACCAGATCCCGATTCCTCGGGACAAGCGCGGCGAAAGCCCGTTTTCGACCGACGCGAACATGTTGCACACCTCGTCCGAGGGCAAGGTGCTGGAAGATCCGTGGGAAGAAGTGCCCGACTATGTCTATTCGCGCACGGTGAACCCGGAAGATGCGCCCGACGCGCCGGAATATATCACCATCGATTTCGAACGCGGCGATGGCGTGGCGATCAACGGCGTGGGCATGAGCCCCGCGACGCTGCTCGAAACCCTGAACGAATATGGCCGCAAGCATGGCATCGGCCGCCTCGACCTGGTCGAAAACCGCTTCGTGGGCATGAAGTCGCGCGGCATGTATGAAACGCCGGGCGGCGCCATTTATTATCTCGCCCACCGAGGTATCGAACAGCTGACGCTCGATCGCGGCGCGGCACATCTGAAGGATGAGCTGGCGCCCAAATATGCTGAACTCATCTACAACGGCTTCTGGTTCTCGCCAGAGCGCGAGATGTTGCAGGCCGCGATCGACTACAGCCAGGAAAAGGTGACGGGCACGGTTCGCCTGAAGCTGTACAAGGGCGGCGTCTATGTCGTCGGGCGCAAGTCGCCCTATTCGCTCTACAGTGAAAAGGTCGTGACGTTCGAGGATGATGCGGGCGCTTATGACCAGCGCGATGCGGCGGGCTTCATCAAGCTCAATGCGCTGCGGCTTCGTCTCTTGGGTCGCCGCGACGGCTGATGATATCACTTTCGCTATATAATTTAGCGTCGAATTAACCATCTGCACGGCATATCCCCATGATGGAGATTTGCCGTGCAAGGTATTGAAATCGAGCCCGCGTCGATCTGGCGGGCGATCGAGCGGTCGACCGCTATCGTCACCTTCGATCGCGAGTGCCGCGTGACGGGGGCCAACGATAATTTTCTGGACCTGTTCGGCTATCGCTTTGCCGATGTCGAGGGGCGTCATCACCGCATGTTCTGCGAAGCGGACTATGCCGCGTCGCGCGACTATGCCGAATTCTGGGACCGGCTTCAGTCCGGCCAGTTCGACACCGGGTCCTATCGGCGTCTGGACAAGCAAAGGCAGCAGGTGTGGATCCGGGGCAGCTATAACCCGACATTCGGGCCTGACGGCATGCAGACCGGCGTCATCAAGTTCGCGCATGACATCAGCGATCAATATCGCGCCGTCGCCGCGCGTGAAGACGCCGAGCATCGGCTGCGCCTGCAGGAAAGCGAACGCCGCGCCGATGTCGAGCGGGTACTCAGCGAAGTTAACAGCATCGTCGGATCGATCGCTGGCATAGCGCGCCAGACCAATTTGCTCGCCCTGAACGCATCCATCGAAGCCGCGCGCGCGGGGGAGGCGGGCAGGGGATTTTCCGTGGTCGCGGCAGAGGTCAAGAAGCTGGCGATCGATACGCAGGAAGCGACCGGGCGCGCGCGAGCGATCATCGCGGGCTAGAGGCGCTGCACGCGGCGCTGCGATACATATTGCGACAATTTAGCCCGTGACGTGACAAGTTTGCGGGACAAGTCTTCCTCATAAGGGGTTTCAAGGACGGCGATGGCCGTTCGGCACCCCTTTGGAAGGAAGAGAAGAGATGATCCGCAAATTTCTGGGCACTGCTGCTGTCGGCGCCTTGTTCGTTGGCGGGCTCGCGGGCACGCAGATCGCGCTCGCGCAGCCGGGCGATGGCGGGCCCGGTGGCCGCCATGGCGGCATGATGGCGAAGGCCGATGCGAACAAGGACGGCAAGATCAGCAAGGCTGAACTGACCGCAGCGCTCGACGCGCGCTTTGCGAAGATGGACGCCAACCGCGATGGCAAGCTGACCAAGGAAGATCGCGAAATCCGCCGTCAGGCGCGGCTCGACCAGCGTTTTGCCGCTCTGGACACCGACCGCAACGGCCAGATCAGCAAGGCGGAGTTCGCGGCCGGGCATCAGGCCCGCTTCGGACGCGGTGAAGACGGAAAGGGTCGGGAGGGCCATTGGGGCAAGCGCGGCCATCATGGCTTTGGCGGCGGCAGGATGTTCCATGGCGGCGGCGCCCGTGGCGAGGCGATGAAGGACGGCGTCATCACGCGCGCCGAGTTCATGGCCAAGCCGCTTGCGATGTTCGACAAGGCCGACGTCAACAAGGACGGCTTCGTGACGGCGGACGAGATGAAGGCCGCGCGTCAGGCCATGCGACAGGCATGGCAGGCGAAGCGCGGGGCGGACGCGGCTCCCCGCAACTGATCTTCAGGAAGGGTGAAGGCGCGTGTCCTTCACCCTTCCAAGCCGCAGATAGTCGTGACAGATATCCTCCATGAACGAAAAACCCCATCTGCTGCTCGTCGATGACGAGCGTTCGATCCGAGAGCCGCTGGCGCAATATCTTTCCCGCAACGGATTTCGCGTGACCGCCGTCGAAAGCGCGGCGGAGGCGCGGCTGCGGCTGAACGCCAGCGCGATCGACCTGGTGATCCTGGACATCATGATGCCGGGCGAGGACGGGCTGTCGCTTTGCCGCCACATACGCGAGACGAGCGAAATCCCGGTCATCCTGCTGACGGCGAAGTCGGAGGAGACGGACCGGATCGTCGGGCTGGAGATGGGCGCGGACGATTATGTGCTGAAGCCCTTTTCCCCGCGCGAACTGGTGGCGCGGATCAAGGTGATATTTCGCCGCGTGGCGACGGGCGGCCAGCGGGTTACGGCTCCCGACGGCGCAACCTATGCCTTTGCGGGCTGGCTTTTGAAGACTCAGGAAAGGGTGCTGGTGGATCAGGAGGGCGTCTCGTTGCCGCTGTCCACGGCGGAATATAATCTGATGCTGGCCTTTGCCACCCGGCCCAATCAGGTGCTGAGCCGGGACCAGTTGCTCGATATCACACAGGGGCGCGAAGCCAATGCGTTCGACCGAGCGATCGACAATCAGATCAGCCGGCTCCGCAAGAAAATCGAGCCTGATCCCAAAAACCCGACGCTGATCAAGACCGTGTGGGGCGGGGGCTATACGCTGTCGGCCGATGTGAGGAAGCTGTGAAGCGCCTTCGCCTGTGGCCGCAGAGCCTGGTGGGCCAGATCATCGTCCTGGTCGCGATTGCCTTGTTCGTCGCGCAGGCGATCAATTTCGGGCTGCTGCTGCGAGAACGGAACCGGATGACGCTGACGGCGCAGACGGCGCCCGGCGTCTATCGCATCGTCGATGCGCTCGACAGCCGGGGTGAGCCCCCTGCGCGTCTTCGTCCGGGGCGCGCGCGCTTCTTTCGCGCGCCTCCCATACCGATGGGCGAGGCGCGGCCAGAGATTGAGCGGCGCGCGCTGGCCATGTTCGCCGAGGTCGGCTTCCCCATGCGTTCGGTGCAAGTGTTTGAAGAAGATCGCCCGCCGCCGATGCGCCGCACGGACAGCATCAGGATGCGCGTCATGGGCGACATGCGGGGCGAGCCGCGCGGCGGTCGGCTGACGATGGCGGCAGAATATGCGCCCGGGAAATGGGTGGTGACGCAGACGCGGGCTGGCAATCGAGCGCCGCGCTTTGGCGGCTGGCTCGCTTGGCAGACGCTTATCCTTTACGTGATCGTGCTGGCGCCGCTGCTGTGGGTCGGGCGCAGGCTGGCGCGGCCTTTGGGGCAATTGACCCGGTCGGCGCAGCAATTTGCGCGGACGGGGTCGGCCGATCCCGTGGAGGAGCGTGGGCCCGGTGACGTGCGCGAACTGACCATGGCTTTTAACGCGATGCGCAGCCGCATCTTCGCGATGCTGGACGAGAAGGACCGGATGCTGGGCGCGATCGGCCATGACCTGCGCACGCCGCTCGCGTCGCTGCGGGTGCGGGCGGAGTCGGTGGAGGATGAAGGCGAGCGCGTGCGCATGTCGCAGACGATCGACGAGATGAACCGGATGCTGGAGGATATTCTCTCCCTCGCGCGGGCGGGCCGGAGCAGCGAGGCGGCGCAGAAGGTCGACATCGCCGCGTTGGCCGACGCTGTGGTGGAGGATTTCGTCGAATTGGGCGCGCCCGCCGAGATGGCGGACAGCGAGCGCGCGGTGGCTTCCGTGCGGCCGCAGCAGATCAGGCGGGCGCTGCGCAACCTCATCGAAAATGCGATCGTCTATGGCGAGCGCGCCCATGTGTCCGTGGTGCGGGGGGACGGAACGATCCGGCTGGTGGTGGCGGATGATGGGCCGGGAATTGCCGAGGACCGGATGGATGAGATGATGGAGCCCTTCACCCGGCTTGAGGGATCGCGGAACCGGGAGACCGGGGGTGCTGGGCTAGGCCTTGCGCTGGTGCGCGCGATCATGGCGGAGCATGGCGGGGCGCTGAAGCTTGCTAATCGGGCTGGCGGCGGGCTGGAGGCGAGCTTGGTGCTGCCGGTTTGAGGGTGGGAATGGTTTAAGGGATTCCGCGTGACCTGCTCCCTCCCCTTCAGGGGAGAGGGCTGGGGAGAGGGGGGAGGCACCGAGACCGCCTTTATATTCCCCTCTCCCGCCTGCGCTACGCTCGGCACCTCGGCCAGAGTCGCGTGCCTCTGGTCGACCCCTGAAGGGGAGAGGGATACAGTGTGCTCACCCCCCAAAACTAATCAATGTTTCCCCGGCTTGCTCGACGTGCCCGGCGCGGTTGGGTTCATCACCTGCACCCCTGCGGGCAATCCCGTGCCGCCCATGTCGATCTTCGTCGCTTCCTCGCGAGCGACGCGGGCGGGGTCGTCGCGTTCCTTGATCGCGGCCTCGGTTTCCTCGTCCTGCCCCTGATCGTCGCTGCCGCTGCTGCCGCCCTGGCTCCAGCCGAGGATGATCGACATGCGGCGGTTTCGCGGGTCGTAGATGTTGCCCTTGGCGAAGGGTTCGCGGTCGGCGACGCCTTCGATGCGGGCGAAGCGGTCGTTGCCGATGCCGCTCGCCGCCAGCGTCTTGCGCGTGGCTTCGGCGCGGGCGGAAGAAAGCATCCAGTTATTCATGCTCTGCCCCGAGCTGTAGGGCAGGCCGTCGGTATGGCCGCGCACGATGAGCGGGTTGGGCATGCCGCGCACGACGCCCGCCACTTCGCTCACCAGATCGCGCGCCTGTGGCAGCAACCGGTCGGTGCCCATGGCGAACATCGCGAAATTGGCTTCGTCGATCAGGTCGATGCGCAGCCCTTCGCGCGTTTCGGTGAAGCGGACGTTGCGGCGCAGCTTGTCGAGCCCCTTCTTGCGGGCCATGCGCGCTTCCAATTCCTTCTTCACCGCTTCGAACTTCATGCGGTCGGCGGCGCGAGTGGCCTTACCGCCCTGATCCTTGGTGCCGCTTGCGTCGCGGGGGATGGTGATGGCGAGATTGCCCTGGCCGCCGGTCGTCGGGTAATTTTCCTTGCTGACCATGGAATCGCCGCCGAACAGTCCGCTTGACCCGGCCGAGGCCATTTTGAGTTCGACCAGCGTTGGGGTGAAATAGTCGGCCAGGCCCTTGCGCTGTTTTTCGGTGGTCGCGCCAAGCAGCCACATGAGCAGGAAGAAGGCCATCATCGCCGTCACGAAGTCCGCATAGGCGACTTTCCACGCGCCGCCATGATGGCCGCCATGGCCGTCGACGATGATCTTCTTGACGATGATCGGCCGTGGTTCGGGCTCGTTCGCGCCGCGCTTCTTGTCCGCCATGGCTTATTTGCCCCGCATGCCGTCGAAGACTTCGGCGAAGGCCGGCTGGTTGGCGTGGGTCAGGCTGGAGCGCGCGGCTTCGATCACCAGCGGCTGCGGGTGGCCGTGCAGCGAGGCGATGATGATCTGCTTCACGACATGGTACATGGCGCCGTCCGCTTCGATCACCGCGCGGCAGCGGTTGGCGAAGGGGCCGACCATGCCATAAGCGAGCAGAACGCCGAGGAACGTGCCGACCAGCGCCGAACCGATCATGCCGCCCAGCACCGAAGGCGGCTGGTCGATCGAGCCCATCGTCTTCACCACGCCGAGCACCGCCGCGACGATGCCGAGTGCGGGCAGGGCGTCCGCCAGCCCCTGAAGGTTGTCGGCGGGCTTCAGCGCCTCATGATGATGGGTCTTGAGGGCATTATCCATGACCTCTTCGACCGCGTGCGGATCAAGCGTGCCCGAAGAAACGACGACGAGGCGCAGCGTGTCGCTGATCAGGTGGATCAGTGTCTTGTCCGCCATCAGGCGCGGATATTCGGAGAAGATGGTGGAACTCGCCGGATCCTCGATATGCGGTTCCAGCGCCACGGGGCCTTCGACGCGCAGCGTCTTCATCAAGCGGGAGACGAGGAAGATGCAGTCGAGAAAATCCTGCTTCTTGTATTTGGGGCCCTTGAACACCTTGCCCAGGCCGCCGCCGAGCGCCTTCAGGTCCGCGCCGGAGTTGCCGATGATGAGCGCGCCGACAGCGGCGCCGCCGATGATCAGCATTTCGTGCGGCAGGGCATGCAGAACCGGGCCGATGTCGCCGCCCGTGAAGATGAAGCCGCCGAACACCATGGCGAGCAGCACGACCAGGCCTATGATTGCGAACATGAGTACCCCTAAAAATTCTGCCCGCCGGCGTTCATCCGGCGACGCAAGATGCGCTTGCGTCAGATGGTTAATGCGGAATGGTTAGCGGGAGGTTTAGGACGGCGGATTTTTCTGCCGTTTTGATTTCTTATTGTCATTCCAGCGAAAGCTGGGATCACAGGAGAGTGCGCGCCACGCCGCCGAGATCTCAGCTTTCGCTGGGATGACGAACAGCGGCGGGCGGTGTTGACGCTTAGCGGATCAGATCGAACAGCGTCTGCTGGTTGATGCGCGCGAAGGCGGATTGGGCGGCTTCCAGTTGAAGCAGCTTGCTCTTCACCGAAGAGATGACTTCGGCGAGGTCGGTCGACTCCAGCCCCTGGCGGCGTTCCTTCAGGTCAAGATCGACGCTGGTCAGCCGGTTGCCGGTCACGTCCAACCGGTCGCTGCGGACGCCTTGCTTCGCCTGTTCGATGGTGACGTGGCTCTGCCCCGCCTTGATCGCGGTCAGCGCCGACTGGAGGTCAGCATCGGTGCCGCTCTGCAAGGCGGTGAGCGCCTGGCCCAATATGCCGTCCAGCGTCATGGGCGTCCCGCCGACATCGATCCCTTCCGAAACCTCCTGCCGGGTGCCGACCACGGCCAGCTTCAGCCCGCGGCTGACCGGGACGAGGACGCTCTGCGTGTCGTCGAATACCGGGACGCCCTGATAATCGGCCTGATTGAGGAGGGCGCCGATCGCTTCGCGAATGCCTTTTACATCTTCGAAGATCGCGGTGCGCTGCGCGTCGTTCAGCGATCCGTTGCGGGCGGACGTCACCAGTTCCTGCGCACTGATGAGCAGGGTGTTGATCTCTTCCAGATTGGCTTCGGCGTTGGCGGCGCGGCCCATGCCATAGCTGACGTTGGCCTGCCAGGACGATTGCTGCGCCTGCGCCTTGCCGATTTCCGACACCTGGACCCAGGCCAGCGCATTGTCCGACGGCTTGGTCAGCGTGATACCGGTCGAAATGGCGGTCTGCCCTTCTATGATGCCCTGCGACAATTGCTGCTGACGGCGGATTTCGGCGATCAGCGTCTTGTTGGTGATGCCTACCATGGGTCAGCCCTTTCAGATGATCTGCAGGATGGCATCGACGGTTTCCTTCGCGATCTGAAGGATTTTCGCCGAGCCGGAATAGGCCTGTTGCAGGCGCAGGAGCTCTGCCGCTTCCATATCGAGATCGACGCCGCTCACGGCTTCGCGCGCGGCGATGGCCTGGTCGCTGCGGCCCTGCGCGGTCGTCTGTTCAGCCTTGATGGACGCGAGCAGGTTCGCCTGCGTCGCGATGATCGAGGTCCAGCCCTGCTCGACGCTGCCATTGCCGCGCAGCACCGTCGAGACGGTAAGCAGGTTGCCGTTCAGCGTTCCGTCCGCCGACTTGGTCGCGAGCGCAGCGGGATCGGTGATCAGTGCGGTGACAGTCGCCGCGGTCGTCCCGGACAGCAGCGCGCCGCCCACCGCATTGGCATCGGTACGCCCCTGCGCGTGCCAATTGTTCATGTCCGTCACGAACTGCTGCGCCAGCGTGTCCAGGCTGGTGCGGCGCTGCGATGTCGTGACGGCCGAGGAAAAGAGGCCACCAAGCGTACCATTTGCAGGTGCTGTCAGCGCGGTTCCGCCAGCCGTGGCGAGCGCCAGCGTGCCATTCGCGTTGACCGTCAACGCCAACGTGGTGGCAGCGTCGCCCTGCACGATCGTCGTGCCGTTATAGTTGATCGTCGCCACGTCATGCGCGCCGAAGCTGATGTCGACATTCAAGTTGGCCGACAGCGTGTTCAGCGCCGCGTCACGGCTGTCCAGAAGCTGCGCATAGGCCGACGTGCCGGGCTGCGCGCGCAGCAGGCTGTTGTTGATACCGGCCAGTTGCGACAGCGAGCGGTTGATGGTTTCGACGGATGCCGTGGCTTCGGTGGCTATGCCGCTGGATACCTGCGAAAGATCGGCCGAGGTCCGCTGAAACGCTTCGGCAACGCGGCTGATGCTGTCCAGCGTGGTGACGCGCAGCGAGCGGTCGCTCGGGCTGGCGGCGAGCTTGTCCATATTCTGGTACATGCCGGTCATCAGCTTGCCGATGCCGGTTTCCGTATCGTTGAGCGCGCCTTCCAGGTCGGTCATCCATCGCAGCCGGGCGGTGGAATTGCTGAGCGCCATGCCGCTGGAGCGCACGGCCGCGTCCAGATAGGGGTCGGACGCACGGTTTACGCCCTGCACCTCTGTCCCGCCGAAATTGGCGCGGGCGATATAGGTCGCCATCGTGGCAGTCGAGGAACCCGATTCGATTGTGGTCAGCGAGCGGCGCGAATAGCCTTCGGTGCTTGCGTTCGCGATATTTTCCGAGATCGCGGCCATCGCCTGGCGATAGGCCTTGGTGCCCGAAGCCCCGATGATGAAGAGGTCGCTCATTCGCCCTTATCCTGCGCGGTGGCGGCAGGCGCGACCGGCTGGCGGGCTTCATATTGGCGCAGCAGCATTTCGGCGATGCCAAGGCTGCCTTTTTCCGCCATCGCGTCGGCGGTGCGCGCGTCGGACATGTCGCGAAACTGTTCGGTCGCGCTCGAATCGAAAATGCCTTCGCCGCCGCCAGACTGGCGCATTGTGCCGATCATCTGGCGCAGGAAGATTGCCTCGAACTGCTTGGCAACCTTCTCCAGCTGCGCCTTTTCGGGCGAGGCGGCGGGCTGAACCCCTTTGGAAATCGCATTTATCTGCATCACAACACCACCAGTTCAGCCTTCATCGCGCCTGCCTGCTTCAAGGCTTCGAGGATCGCGACCATGTCGGCGGGGGATGCTCCGATGGCATTCACCGCCTTCACTATATCGGCCAGCGATGCTCCACCTTTAAAATTAACCATTGGTTTCTTTTCCTGATCGATCGAAATCGAGCTGGAAGGCTCCATGGCGGTGCGCCCTTGCGAGAAGGGAGCAGGCTGGACGATGCGCGGGCTTTCATTGACGCTGACGGTCAATTTGCCGTGCGCGACGGCGGCCGGATGGATTTTCACCGCGCCGTTGATGACGACGGTGCCGGTGCGCGCGTTGACGATGACCTTGGCGGGCGCGTCGGCGGGCTTGATCTCGATATTTTCGATCATGCCCATCATCATGATGCGGTCGGTCGCGCCGGGGGCGGCGGTGATGTCCACTGAAACGGCGTCGGTGGCGCGAGCGCGATTGTCGCCGAAAGTGCGGTTGATGCCGTCCGCCACGCGCAGGGCGGTGGTGAGGTCTGCTTCGGCGAGGTTGAATGTGAGGGTGGGGGCCGTATCGAAGCCGGTCGCGACGGCGCGCTCCACGGTCGCGCCGCTGGGAATGCGGCCAGCCGAAGGAATGTTCACCGAAACCTGGCTGCCGTCCGCGCCAGACACGCCTAGCCCGCCGACGGCGAGGTTGCCCTGTGCCATGGCGTAGATTTCATTATCCGCGCCGCGCAGGGGCGTCATGATGAGCGTGCCGCCGCGCAGCGACTTGGCCTTGCCGAGCGCCGAGACGGTGACGTCGAGCCGCTGGCCAGGCTTGGAAAAAGCGGGGAGGTCGGCGGTGACGAGCACGGCGGCGGCGTTCTTGAGCGCGGGGTTGATGCCCTGCGGCAAGGTAAGGCCGAAGCGCGAGACGACGCCCTTCACGCCTTGCGTCGCATAATCGAGGCTGTCGTCGCCCGTGCCTGCGAGGCCCACGACGATGCCGTAGCCGGTCAGCTGGTTGGGGCGGACGCCCTGGAACGTGCCGAGGTCCTTGATGCGTTCGGCATGGGCGGGGGTGGTGAAGGTGAGGAGGACTGCAATTACGACAAGCGCGCGCCGTAGAAAATCCTCCCCTGCGAGGGGAGGTGTCAGCGCGAGGCGCTGACGGAGGGGTGTCTGCTCCATCGAGAGCGCGCGACCCCTCCACCACCGCTTCGCGGCGGTCCCCCTCCCCGTGAAGGGGAGGATCTGGGAGATGCGATCGAGGATGGTCATTGCAATCTCCATCAGAAGGGGCTGATCATCGAGAAGAAGCGCTGCAGCCAGCCCTGGCGGCTTGCGCGGGCGATCTCGCCCTTGCCGGTATAGATGATCTTGGCGTCGGCGACGCGGGTCGATGCGATGCGGTTGTCCGGGCTGATGTCGGCCTGGCGGACGAGGCCGCTGATCTGGATATATTCGTCGCCGCGGTTGAGCGTCAGCGCCTTCTCACCCTTCACCAGCATCGTGCCGTTGGGATAGACTGCTGCGATCGTCACGGTGATTTCTCCGTTCAGCGCGTTGGATTGGGTCGCATTGCCCTTACCGGTGAAGCCCTGGTCACCGCTTGCCGCAATGTCGCTCGGTGAGAAGAGCTTCGAGAAGAGGCCGGTGGTCGGCGGCGTCAGGCCGATGCTGCCGCTGCGGCTGGTGTCGGCCGAATTGGTCTTCGTCGCTTGGGTGCGTTCCACCAGAACGATGGTGATGATATCGCCAACGCTCTGCGCGCGCGCGCCGCTGGTGAGCGGGGTATAGCCCATCGACGCCTGGAAGATCGAACCGTTCGCCACAGGAGCGGCAGGGGCGGCAACGACGGTGGGGGCATAAAATTGCCGCTCGGCATCGCGCTTTTTGCCGGCCATTGCCGGGGTGGCTGCGAGGGCCACCAGTGAAAGTGCGAGGATGGAGGTGGAGGCGAAGCGCATCATCCCGCTCACAGCTGCTGATTCACATATTGCAGCATTTCGTCGGTCGCCTTGATCATCTTGCTGTTCACCTCATAGGCGCGCTGCGTTTCGATCATGTCGACCAGTTCCTCGACCACGTTGACGTTCGAGGTTTCAAGATTGCCCGAGCGGATGACGCCCCGGCCTTCGAGCCCAGCAACACCAACCTGCGGCGTGCCGCTGGCGGCGCTTTCGGTGAGCAGGTTGCCGCCGATCGGCTGAAGCCCGGCCGGGTTCATGAAGCTTGCCAGTTCGATCTGGCCGAGCTGGGTCGGTTCGGTCTGGCCCTGAAGCGTGGCGGTGACGGTGCCGTCATTGCCGATGGTGATGCCGGTCGCGCCCTGTGGCACGGTGAGCTGCGGCACCAGGGGGAGGCCGTCGCTGGTCACGACCACGCCTTCCGCCGTGGTGCTGAAATTGCCCGCACGGGTATAGGCGGTGGAGCCGTCCGGCCGCTGGACCTGGAAGAAGCCAGACCCTTCGATCGCCATGTCGAGCGCGTTGCCGGTCTGCTGCAACGTGCCCTGCGTGTTGATCTTGCTGGTCCCCTGCATCGCGACGCCCGAGCCCAGATTGAGGCCGGTGGCGAACTTGTTCTCAGCGTCCGAGTTGGCGCCCGCTGCGACCATCTGCTGGTAGGCGAGGGTCTCGAAATCGGCGCGGTCGCGCTTGAAGGCGGTTGTGTTGACGTTCGCCAGGTTGTTGGCGATGACGCGCATCTTCGTGTTCTGCGCGTCAAGGCCGGTGCGGGCGACGTGAAGGGCTGCGTTGCTCATCGTCTTGAAACTCCGTGTTGCCGGTCAGGCTTGCAGAATGAAAAGCAAGGTTCGTGCCAGATTAACCATCTAGCCGCATGAGCGACGCGCCGCCGTCATCCAGTTGCTTGGCCGTGTCGATCAGCTTCACCTGGGTTTCCCAGGCGCGGCTCGCCTCGATCATCTGCACAAGCGCCGATGTGGCGTTGACGTTGGAGCCTTCGACGGAGCCGCCGGTGACGGTCGCGAGGGGATCGGTCGGCAGGACGCCGCCATTGGTTTCGCGGAAAAGGCCATCCGTGCCCTTGGCGATGCTGGAGCCGACCGCGCGGACGAGCTTCAGGCCATCGACGCGCTGCGGGTTCGCCGGGTCGCCGCCCTGGGGCACGCCCCAGATGCTCCCGTCCTGCGAGATCGAGACGCTGTCCATCTGCGGCAGGGTGATCGGGCCGCCTTCGCCAAGAACCGGCAGGCCGTCGCCGGTGGTGAGGAGGCCGCTGTCGGAGAGTTTAAGGTCGCCGCGGCGCGTATAGGCCTCGCTGCCGTCCGCGGCTTGAACGGCGAGCAGTGCATCGCCGTTCATGGCCACGTCCAGCGGATTGCCGGTTTCGACGACCGCGCCCTGCGCCATGTCGGACGCGATCACCTGTTCGGACGCTTGCGCCCGCGTGTCGAAACCATCGCCCTTGATCCAGCGCGTCTCTGCATTGGCGATCTCCGCCCGGAAGCCAACGGTGTTGACGTTCGCGAGATTGTTGGAAATCGCCGCCTGCCGCGCCATTGCGCCGCGCATTGCGGTGAGTGCCGTGTTGACGAGCCGGTCCATGACTTTGTCCTGTTCCTAGCGCGGCGGGCTGACCGGGTTTCGTGAAACCCGGTGAAGCCCGCGCGGGGCCTGAGCGTAGCCAAGGCGCGGATGCGTGAGCATCCCTGCGCCTTGTTATTAAGTGCGCATGTTGACGATGGTGGTCGACAGCGTGTTCGCCGCCTCGATCGCCTTCGAGTTCGCCTGGAAGTTGCGCTGGGCCGAGATCAGGGCGACCAGTTCCTCGGTAATATCGACATTGGCGCGTTCGAGAGCACCCGAGCGTACCGAGCCGTAAAGGCCGCTGTTGCCGGTGCCGAAGCGCGGCTCGCCGCTGGCCGAGGTCGAGGTCCAGTGTGCGTCGCCCATCTGGCGCAGGCCGTCCTGGCTGTTGAAGGCCGCCATGGCGGTGGTGCCGAGGTAAACGGTCGACCCATCGGCATAGACGCCGGTGATCTGGCCATCCTTGCCGACGCCGACGCTGTTGAGCTGGTTACCGGTGCCGCCGGCTGGCCAATTGGTGGGAACCTGAAGATCGGCAAGGTCAGCGGAGGTCAGCGTGCCGGCGGCAAGGCCAGCGGCGATCGCGGCGCTGGGCTGGCCAGTGGCAGGGTCAACGGGGATCACCTGCACGCGGGCGCCGGTCGTGTCGACGACGAAGCGGTCCTCCGTCAGCGACAGGGCGCCGTTACGCGTGAAGCTGACCTGGCTGTCGCCGGTGCGCTTGACGGTGAAGAAGCCTTCGCCAGTGATGGCGAGGTCGAGCGTCTTGTCGGTACCCTCGATCGTGCCCTGCGTGAACTGCTGGGTGATCCCCTGCACGCGCGCGCCCTGGCCAGCGACCTGCGTGGTCGTCTGCATCGGCGCGGCGGCGAAGATATCGCCGAACACGGCCTTGCTCTTCTTAAAGGCGGTGGAGTTCACGTTGGAGACGTTATTGGCGATGGTCGCCAGATCGGTCTGGGCGGCCTTGAGGCCGGAAAGCGAGATGTAGAAGGACATGGCGTTGCTCCTTGGGTGAAAAGGATTTGAAGTATTTCTAGGTCACGAGGTTAGGCGAGTGAAATGGCGTCCGACGGGCTGTAGCTGCCCAATGGGGTGATGAGCTTGGAGGCGCTGCCGTCGGCGGGTGACTGGACGGCGGCGATGGTGGCCCAACTGGCGACACGCGACGGTGAAGCGCCGTTGACGCGAATCTTGAGCGCGTCGGTGGCGACCCGCTCTCCCGCCTCATTCTTGCCGTCCCAGTAGAAATTGACGTCGCCTGCGGGCTGATTGCCGAGATCGATGGTCTTGAGCACGTTGCCGGACCCGTCGAGCAGATCGACGGTCGCGCCGCTGGTCGCGTCCTTGAAGCTGACCTGGCCGATATATTGACCGGACGCATCGGGGGCGACGATGTTGCTTTGAACCAGCATCGACTTGCCGATCCAGCTTGCCGCATCGCCAAGGCGCGAGCCCGTAAGCTGCGAGGCAAGGCCTTTCAGCGTCTGGTTCATTTCCGCAATGCCGCTGCTGTTGGTGATGGTGGCCATCTGGGCGACCATCTGCGCGTTATCCATCGGCGCGAACGGGTCCTGCGTCTGCATCTGCGCGGTGAGGAGACGCAGGAAATCGGCCTGGCCCATCTCTGCCTTGCCCGTGCCGACATTCTTGTACGGATTATAGACGGAAAGGCCCGCGCTGTCGGTGACGGTGGAGGTCGTGCTCATTTGCCGATCCTTATGGTTTCGAGCATGAGGGATTTGGCGGTGTTCAACACCTGCACATTGTTCTGGTACATGCGGGCGGTCTCGATCATGTCGACCAGCTCCGCGCTGCTATCGACAGCCGCTTCCCACACATCGCCGTTCTGGTCGGCGAGCGGGTGGTTGGGGTCGTGGCGCTTGGTCGGCTTGGCGTCGGTGGTGAGGACGTTGGCGACCTTCACGGTGGACACGCCGGGCTTGTCGGTGACCGATTGGAAAACCGGCTTGATGGCGCGATAGGCGTCCGCCTCGCTTCCGGTGACATTGCCCGCATTGGCCATGTTGGAAGCCGTGGCGTTCAATCGCACAAGCTGCGCGCTCATGGCGCGGCCGGCGATGTCGAAGACATTCATGGGGCCAGAACCGCTCATGCTCATTCTCCCTTCAGCGCGCGCGTGATGGTGTTGATGCGCCCTTCCAGGAAGGAGAGGGTCGTGCGGTATTTGACGGCGTTTTCAGCAAACAGCGTCTGTTCGGTGCTGAGTTCGACGGTGTTGCCGTCGAGGCTGGGCTGAAGCGGCACGCGATAGCCCATGCTGTTGTCCACGGCCTTGCTGACATCCGCTATTCCGCTGCCCTGCTGGCGCGTCGTCGCTTCCTTCAGCGCAGCGTCGAAATCGATGTCCCGCGCCTTGTAGCCGGGCGTCGAGGCGTTCGCGATGTTGGACGCGAGCAGGGACAGGCGTTGCGAGCGAAGCGCCAGCGCCTTTCCATGTACTCCGAACAATCCGTCTTCCAGCGACATTTCCGTCTTTCCGTCTTTTTGCCCTTGAGGGCCTAAACTTTGCGGTTCCTCCGCCGTTCTGAGCCCTGTTGGCGTGAACCGGAGGTGATCCGAAGGCTATTTCGCAAGAGCCGTGCCAATTTGCGTGGGTGACGCATCGGCATGTGCGGAAACGGCGGAAATCCTTGGGTTCGGATGAAGGCGGCGGCAGGGGCGGCAAGATTTTGCCGGTCCTGGGCAAGGCTTTGCCGCTGGTGATCCGGGTGAATGGGGGACTGGTTGATGATCGGACTATTGGCGCAGCTTTTCGATCCCCTGACGCTGCTGATCATGATCGGCGGGGTGGGCGCGGTGGCGCTGTTCCAGAATGGCGGTCCGGCGATCGGGCGTGGTTTCGCCGCGCTGGTGCCGCTGCTGCGCGCCGATCCGGACAAGGATCAGGCGACGGCGCGCGCGGCCTTGCTGAAGATCGACCAGGTCGCGCAACTGCGCGGGCTTGCTTGCACCGATCGGGTGAAGACCGCCAACCCCTTCCTCGCTGAAGCGGCACGGCGCCTCGCCAACAGCGAAAAGACCGAGCAGTTCGAGATTTGGGCAGCGCAGGCGCTGGCCGACCGGGCGCGCCGCCATGCCGGTGCGCGCAACGTCTGGCTGTCCATTGCCGATGCCGCCCCCGCGCTGGGCATGGCGGGCACCATATTGGGCCTGATCGGCATGTTCGCGGCGATGGACGATCCGGCGGCTCTGGGGCCGTCCATGGCGCTGGCGCTGCTGACGACGCTGTACGGCGTGGTGATCGCCAATGTCATCGCCGCTCCCATCGCGAGCCGCCTTGCCGACCTGTCGGAGCGGGAACTGGCTTGGCAGAAGGAAGCGGCCAGCCGCCTGGTCGCCATCGCGCGGCGGGAGAATGTGACGACGCTGCGGGCAGCCATCCGCGAGGTGGCGTGATGATCGCTGCCGCCTCGCAAGCCCGGCGCAACCGATGGGCCGTGAGTTTCGCAGACCTGCTGTTGTTGCTGCTCGGCTTCTTCATTTTGTTGCAGGCAAGCGGGCAGAAGCGCGACGCGATGCTGGCGCAGGTGCGTCAGCAATTTGGCGGGCGCGCGGTGGCCAAGGACATGGAGCTGCGCGCGGCGGAGCTGTTCCTGCCGGATGAGGCATTGTTGTCGAGTCATGGCAGGGCAGCGCTGGCAAGAGTGGCAGCAGGCCTGCGATCGGGCAGCGGCAGGATCGACATCAGCAGCCTTGGCACCGATCCCGCGCGACGGCGGTTCGATCCCTGGGATCTCGCGGCGGCGCGGCTTGGCGCGGTGGCGCGCGAGTTGAAGGCGCAGGGGCTGGCAGGTGACCGGCTGCGCATTCGCGGCCTCGACCAGATGGACGGCGGCACGGGCAAGGGCCAGCTGATCCGCATCGGGGAAGCTGCCGGGCAGCATTAACGACTTGTTAGCCATATCGGATGCTTAATGCGTGGCATGAATCTGCCCGCATCCGGAGATATGCTGTGAAAACGCTGCCCCTTATTGCCGCCATGGTGCTGGCCACAGCAGTTTGTCAGCCTGCGCTGGCGCAACAGAAATTCGAGAATCTGGATCGGCTGGACGGCTTGGTCGCGATGACCGTGGGCGCCAATATCGGCGAGCCTGGCGGGCCTATCGCGCCAGTTGACCGGCGACTGCGGCTGGCGGCCTGCCCTGTGACGCCGAGCGTCGAAGGGCCGACTTTCGGCGCGGCGATCGTGAAGTGCGACTCCGTAGGGTGGCGTATCCGCGTGCCCTTGAGCGGCGGCGGCGGCGCTGCTGCGGCACCGGTTGCGCGCTATGGCGTTGCTGCGCGTCCTGCGCAGCGCGATTTGGTGGTGAAGCGGGGGGACCCGGTCCAGCTGCTCGCCGGCAATGCGAGTTTCAGCGTCTCGCGCGCGATGATCGCGGATGAAGACGGCGCCGTGGGCGACACCATCCGCGTGCGCGAGGACAAGCGGTCCACGCCTGTCCTGGCGCAGGTGGTCGAAATGGGCACCGTGCGCATTCCGGGATTTAATGATTTCTGAACCCTGCCGTTATAGGGTGAACGGGACGAGTGAAGGATTGTAAGCCATGATCAAATCTGTCGGCCAGAATATGAGCGCCGCCATAGAGGCTTCCCGGTTGCGGGACAGCGGCAAGACGCGGAGCGCTTCCGACAAGGGTGGGCCGAGCGTGTCGTCATTTTCGGCATCCGCCAGTCCCGCAGCCCGCATGGCGGCGGAAGGCGCGCCGGTCAACATGGACCGCGTCGCGGCGATCAAGGCGGCCATCGCGTCGGGCAATTATCCGGTCGATCCGGCTGCGATCGCCGACAAGATGCTCGCGCTCGACCTGCCGATCAACGGTTAAGGCTTATCATGCCGCTCGGCCTTGCAGCGTTGGATGACCTTTTCTCGGCTTTCGATGAGCTCCGCGTCGCGCTTGACGGCACCGACGTCGCGGCCATCGATGCTGCCGCCGCCCATGTGAGCCGGAGCGCCGCCGCAGTGCGTGCGATCGGCGCATGGCGCGCGGATGACGCGATTCGCGAACGAGTGACAGCGCTGCTGCCGATGATCGAAGCGGCGCGCGTGCGGATCAATGTGCTGACCGATCATGCGGGACAGCGCCTGTCCCTGCTGGCGGCGCATGGGTCGACCCAGGCTCCG
This sequence comes from Sphingobium agri, assembly GCF_023051225.1. Classification (NCBI taxonomy): domain Bacteria; kingdom Pseudomonadati; phylum Pseudomonadota; class Alphaproteobacteria; order Sphingomonadales; family Sphingobiaceae; genus Sphingobium; species Sphingobium agri. Next base: position 352,578 of record NZ_JALKHS010000006.1, read on the forward strand.
CTGGTGTACGGGCGATAGAGGCCAGGGCCTCCGCTCCCCCGAACGGTAGGTTAAACTCTGATGTTGTGAGACGAGGCGCCCCAGAGGCGCCTTTTTCTTTGCATGCTGAACGCGCCAGCAACATTTATGGAGCGCGCGTTAACCAAATCTTGGCATAAGCCTTGCTCTAATGCTCCCCGGTACCAACGGGGATTATTTCATTGTCGGCATTTGCAGACATAGCAGCGACAGGCGCTTCGACCGGCAACCGCGTGACGAACGCGATCGCCATGGCGAGCCGCAGGACGGGCGTGGACTTCGCCTATCTGCTGGGCCAGGCGAAGATCGAAAGCAGCCTTAATCCCACGGCGCGCGCGAGCACCTCGTCGGCAACGGGCCTGTATCAGTTTATCGACCAGAGCTGGCTTGCCGTCATCGACAAGCATGGCAGCGAATATGGCCTTGGCTGGGCCGCCGACATGATCAGCCGGGGCCAGAACGGCCGCTATTATGTCGCGAACCCGGAAATGCGCCAGCAGATCCTGGATCTACGCAACCACCCCGAAACCGCCTCCGTCATGGCTGCGCAGCATGCCGCCGACAACAAGGCCTATCTCGAACAGCGGCTTGGCCGTGAAGCTGAGCCGGTCGATCTCTACCTCGCCCACTTCCTGGGCGTCGGCGGGGCCAGCAAGTTCCTGTCGGTCCATGATCGCGCGCCGGGTGCAACCGCCGCGTCGATGTTCCCCGCCGCCGCGCGGGCCAACCGCTCCATCTTCTACGATCGCTCCGGCAGTCCTCGCAGCTTCGCCGAAATCCGTGACCGGTTCGCGTCAAAGCTTCAGCGCGGCGTCGATTCGATCAACACCGGACCCATCCAATATGCTGCCGCTTCGCTGCCCGATGGCGCGAAGACGGTGCAGCCCGCCGATTATGTGCGGATCGAAACCCAGCGCCTCGCCAGCGCGGCCGATGTCAGCATCAAGCCGCAGCCGGAAACCGCGCGCCTCGCCTATCTCATGCTCGCCACCCTCGGAAGGTAACGGCCACTCATGACTCCTGCCCAAGTCAAAGCGAAGATCTGGATGAGCGCCGCCAAGGGGGCCGTGCTGCCCATCGCGACGCTGATGGTCGTGCTGTTCATGATGGTGCCGGTGCCCGCGTTCATGCTGGACCTTGGCTTCATCACCAACATCATGATTTCGCTGGCCGTGCTGATGGTGGCGCTGAACGCCGCCAAGCCGCTGGACTTTTCGAGCTTCCCGACGGTGCTGCTGTTCGCGACCTTGCTTCGCTTGGCGCTCAACGTCGCATCGACGCGTGTCGTGCTGGTGTCGGGCCATGAAGGATCGGACGCTGCGGGCCATGTCATTGAGGCGTTCGGACATTTCCTGATCGGTGGCGACTATGTGGTCGGCATCTTCGTCTTCGCGATCCTGATGATCATCAACCTGGTGGTCATCACCAAGGGCGCGGGCCGCGTTTCGGAAGTCAGCGCGCGCTTCACCCTGGACGCCTTGCCGGGCAAGCAGATGGCGATCGACGCCGACCTCAACGCTGGCCTGCTCACCCCGGAAGAAGCGAAGGTTCGCCGCCGCGAAGTCGCGACCGAAGCGGACTTCTACGGTTCGATGGACGGTGCGTCCAAGTTCGTGAAGGGCGACGCGGTCGCGGGCATCCTGATCCTGGCGATCAACATCGTCGGCGGCATCATCCTGGGCGTGGTCAGCCATGGCCTGTCCATGGGCGAGGCCGCACAGACCTATATCATCCTCGCCATCGGCGACGCGCTGGTGGCGCAGGTTCCCGCGCTGCTGCTCTCGATTGCCGCCGCTGCCATCGTGACGCGGGTCGGCAGCGAGGATGACCTGTCGAACCAGATCACCGGCCAATTCGGATCGAGCAAGGCGTGGACGCCTGTAGCTGCTATCCTGACCTTCCTCGGCATCCTGCCCGGCATGCCGCACATGATCATCCTGCCCGCGGCAGCGGTCGCGGGCTATATCGCGTGGCACCTGCGCAAGCAGGCCAAGGTGAAGGCTGCCGAGCCCGCGCCGATGCCGGAGCCCGCCAATCCCGCGCTGATCGAATGGAATGACGTGTCGGACGGCGCGATCCTCGGCCTTGAAATCGGCTATGGCCTCATCGGTCTGGTCGACGAGCGCAAGGGCGCCCCGCTGATGGCCCGCATCACCGGCATTCGCCGCCAGCTGTCCAAGGAACTAGGCTTTGTCGTGCCGATGGTGCGCGTGAAGGACAATCTGGCGCTGGAGCCGAACCAATATCGCATCACCATCGCTGGCGTCGTCGTCGGCGAGGACGAGATTTTCCCCGACGATCTGCTGGCCCTCGACAGCGGCGCGCTGGAAGGCGTGGTGTCCGGTCGTGAAGCGAAGGACCCGACATTCGGCCTCGACGCCGTCTGGATTTCGCCAGCCAAGCGCAGCGAAGCGGTGGTCGCGGGCTATACCGTTGTCGATCCGCCGACGGTGGTCGCGACGCATCTCAATCAGCTGATCGCCATGAATGCGAGCGAGATGTTCGGTCTCGACGAAGCGCGAAAGCTGCTCGACAATCTGAAGGACGCAGCGCCGCAGCTGGTCGATGGCCTGACCCCCGGCACGCTCAGCCTCACGCAGATTTCCGCGCTGTGCCGCGCACTGCTCTCCGAAGGCATCGCGCTCAAGGATTTCCGCCGCATCTGCGAAGCGATGGTCGATGCCGCGCGGCCGGACATGAGCCATGAGCAATTGGTCGAGGCCGTCCGCCAGCGGATCGGCGCGCTCATCATCCAGGGGCTGGTTCCGGTGAAGATGCCGCTGCCCGTCATCACGCTCGACGGCGATCTGGAAGCGCTGCTCGCGCAGGCGATGCGCGTTGCTGGCGACGCCAAGCATCCGATCGAACCCGCGCTTGCCAACCGCATCATCGAAGCGGTGGTGCAGGCGGCGCGCCCGGTCATGGGGCAGGCGCGCAACTTCGCCATCGTGACGTCGCCGGTGGCGCGCCGCGCGCTCGCCCGGCTGTTCAAGCCGCATTTGCCCGAAACGCCGGTGCTGTCCTTCCTGGAAATCCCCGATGGCAAGGGTGTGGAGGTCGTCGCCGTCGTCGGCGGCGAGCAGCGGCCTGCGCCCCGTCACGATCCGCTTCCCACTCGCGAACGCGTCGCCTGAGGATAACTGACCCATGTTCATGAAGAAGGTCATCGCCGGTTCCGACGCCAATACCTACGGCCGGTCGAACAACAGCCCTGAACAGCTCGCCCGCCGCTACATGCCGCTGGTGCGCAAGATCGCATGGCATGTGCATGGCCGCGTGTCGAGCGCGGTCGAGGTCGAGGATCTGCTCCAGATCGGCATGGTGGCACTGGTCGAGGCAGCGAACGGTTTTGAGGATCGCGGCCTAGGTTTCGCCTCCTACGCACAGATGCGCGTGCGCGGCGCGATGATCGATCATCTCCGGCGCGGGGCGACGATCGCCCGGTCGGCCATGGCCAACCGCAAGCAGCTGGCCGCCGTGCGCAACCGGCTGGAGCAGCAGCTGCGCCGCGCGCCGCTCGAAGCGGAAATGGCTGGCGCAATGGGGATGGAAGCGGCCGACTATCGCGAACTCGCCGACAGTTGCGAGATGGTGCAGCACACCAGCATGGATGAAGTCTATTCCGACCAGTCCATGTGGTTCGCCGATGTGGAAGACCGCGCCGACGATGTCATGGAACGCGAATCGCTCAAGGCTGCGCTTGCCAAGTGCATCGGCGAACTGCCGCAGCGCGAAGCCATGGTGCTGCAGCTCTATTTCGTCGAGGAACTGAACCTTGAGGAGATCGGCCAAGCGCTCGACATCGGCGCAGCCCGCGTGTGCCAGATCAAGAAGGCGGCGCTGGACAAGCTACGCGAAAAGCTTCGCGAGTGGGATTGAATTTTCTGCGCCGTGTGCCTGCTAAGGCAGGAGCCCTGTTCTGCGGTCCCAACTAGGCTCCTGCCTTCGCAGGAGCACCGTGTTTAGGTGGCTATCTCGTGAAATAGGTCACGCCAATCGGCGTTACTCTCTTCAATCAGGCGCAGCTTCCAAGCGCGCTTCCACTTTTTGATCTGCAGTTCGCGCAGACGAGCTTCCTGCAGATCATCATGGGTTTCAAACCAGACGAGAAAGTGGCAGCGATATCTCAAGGAAAACTCGCCGCCGAACCCGTTGCGATGCTGCCAGCTGCGGCGAACGAGGTCGCTGGTCACGCCAAGATAGAGCGTGCCGTTACGGCCACTAGCCATTAGATATACATAGCCAGCTTTGTTCATGCATTGCGCATTACCGTGTTCCTGCGAAGGCAGGAACCCAGTTGTGCCGTGTGGACTGGGCTCCTGCCTCCGCAGGAGCACAAAGTTCATCGCCGATCGTTCGCGACTGCCTGCTGCAGCGGAGCCATCCCAGCAGCCTGCTCAGGATAATGCGGCGCGCGATAGCTGTTTGTCCGCCACCACGGCTCTGCCACCTGAAAAAGTCCGCTGCGTTCCGCCTTCTGACCCAGACCTTTACGCGCAGTGACGGCAGCAAGGACGGGAGCAAGCACAAGCCCCGCGACCACGGGTATGATCCATCCCACCGACGTGCCGCCCTGGATCGCCAATGCCGTCAGCAAGCCGCCCAGCATGATATGATATTTGAACAGCCAGACGGCGCCCCCGATCGACATGCCGTCGCGGTCGCGAACCTGCCCGCTCCAGCTGCTTTTGCGTCCCATCAATATGCCGAACAGGTTGATCGTCTGCGTGAGCATACTGACGGGCGCCATCAGGATCGAGAGCGCGATGTCCGCCATGACGCCCCGGCTCATGCGCGCCGCTCCGCCAAAGCCAATGCGCCGCGCCGGATCGGCCATCGCCCATCCCATGGCCAGCAGCTTCGGCCCGAAGAGCAGCACAGCGGTAAGCGCCAGCAGCCCGCCCGATGGCAGGATCGCGCTCGGCGGCCAGACGCCAGCCAGCGCACCACCCAGCACGACGAGCAAGAGCGCCAGCCATAGCGGCGACGTACAATAGGCCGACGCGCCGACCAGCAGCTGGAACCGGCTGACCAGATGCAAGCCCCTGATCTTGGGGATGAGCGGCACATGCTGGATATTGCCCTGGCACCAGCGGCGGTCACGGGTGGCGAGATCGGGAAGGGAAGGGGGAAACTCCTCGAAACTGTCGTCGGCCATGACCATGTGCACGTCCCAGCCGCGGCGGCGAAGCAGCGCGGCCTCGATCATGTCATGGCTCATGATATGGCCGCCGAACGGGGCGCGGCCGGGCAGTTCGGGAAGGCCGCAACTCTGCGCGAAGGCCTTGGTGCGCAGGATGGCATTATGCCCCCAGAACATCCCTTCCGATCCCGCCCACCAGATCATGCCCGCAGCCGAGATCGGGCCGAACAGGCGGCTGGCGAACTGCTGCCAGCGCGCAAAGAAGGTGGATGCCCCTACGATCGTCGGTACGGTCTGGATCAGGCCGACATGCGGATGCCGTTCCAAGTCGAGCGCCAGCCGGGCCATTGTCTGGCCGCTCATCACGCTGTCCGCGTCCAGCACGATCATATAATCATAGCCGCCGCCGAACCGCTGTACCCATTCAGCGATATTGCCGGGCTTGCGGCCGATGTTGAGTGCGCGGCGGCGGTAATGCACCGGCCGCGAGAAGCCCTTGCGCATTTCCAGATAAGTGTTGCGCTCTATCTCGCCATTGTCCGGGTTGGAATCGCTCAGGATGAAGAATTCGAAGCGTTCATTGCCCATGACCTGAGCCAGGGAGCGCTCCATGATCGACAGGCGGCCCATGACGCCCAGGAAATCCTCGTTGCAAACCGGCAGCAATATGGCCGTCCGCCCCCGGAGCGGGGTGGCAAAGGAGGTTCGATAGGGCTGGGCGGCCGACGCCTTTCCCATTGTCAGGATCAGGAACCCGATAAGGCTGGTGGCAAAGCCGAAGGCGATCCAGGCGAATAGCGGGATGAAAAGGGCAAGATAGACGCCTTCCCACAGCGAAATGCCGTCGAGACCAATGGAGCGCCGCATTTCATGCGCAGCCATGGATGCAGGCAATAAGGCCAGCAATATGACGAGCATGCGCCGGGCCCATTGATCGATGTTCAGCGGCCGGTGCGGAAAGTCGCGCGGATGCTCGCTGAAATCCTGCTCCGGCATCGGGAGCGGCATTTCGGCGGGCACATGCTCGAACGCGCGTGCGGAGGCTTGCTCCTTGCCGCTATCCGTTTGCCCGTTGATCATCGCCATTTCACGTCTGTCCGTTCCAAAATCATGACGGACGCGTCAAAGCGCCCGGTCCCTGCCGGTTAATTCAAGCGCCCAGCGGATAATGCACATATTCGCTCATGGCCGCATTGCCGGAGCGAAGCTGAACGCGGACATCGGCCGCGTTGCCGCTCTCACGTCGCAGATCGAGCGCCACGCGGAAGAGGCCAGGTTGATGAAGGACTGGATATCCGCCCTTCCTGACCAGCGTAGCGCCAGCCAGATCGACCCAGATGTCGGGCCGCGCATCCTTTGCCACGCCGGAAAAATCCAGGATCAGACGGTCCACGCACGCTTCACCCGCCTGACCGGTCCACACATTATTGAGCACCGCGATGCCCGTTGCAGGTCCACCCGCCGATGACCAGTCGAGCCGGTAGCTCGCATCGATCCGGCTGCCCGCCCGAACCGCCGCCGCTGGTGTCCAATAGGCGCACACATTATCGACATATTCGCTGGTCGTGGGAAATGCGTAGAGCCGGACCTGCCCGGCACCGAATGGTTTGCGCGGCGAAGCCCATAGCGAGGGGCGGCGTTCATAGAAGACGCCGTCGTCCTGATAATTTTCGAAATTCCGGTCCCGCTGCATCAGGCCAAAGCCCTTTGGGTTGCGTTCGGCAAAGGCGTCGACGCGCGGGGCGGCGGGATTGATGAGCGGACGCGCATGGATCGTTCCGTCCGCGCTGCCGACTGCCAGCAGGTCGGAATCATGGATTTCCGGCCGCCAGTCGGTGCGGGATGCGCGGCTTGCCTGATCATACCAGAACATGCTGGTCATTGGCATCAGCCCTAGCTCCGCGATCGGGCGGCGCGCGAACAGCGCGGCATCGACATCCTGCTGCACGCCCTGCGCCGTCTTTTCAGTCACGAAGCGATAGGCCCCGGTGATCGAAGCGCCGTCCAGCAGGGCGTAGATGGTGAGGCCGCTTGGGCCCGTGCGCTCCAGCCAGAAATGGGTGAAGCGGGGGAATTCCTCCTTGCCCTGTATGCTGGTGTTGATCGCGATCGCGCGGGCCGACAGGCCGAACTGCTTGGTTGCGCCGGGGGAGCGGAAATAGCTGGCGCCGAGGAAGGACAGCCAGTCTCCATCGCGCGCGGAGTTCATGACGCGAAAGCCCGCATAGCCTGCGTCCGGACCCAACTGCCGCACCGCATTGTCGGCAGGCGCGTCAAAGATCGTCGGATCATAGCGCAGCGGCGTGGCCCGGCCATTCTCCACCAGCGCAATCTCCACCGGCTGTTCAGCAGAGGCGCTCAAGGGGAAAAGCTGCACGCCGGTATCTCCCGGCAGATCGCCCCAGATCGTCCGATCCTCACGAAAGCGGGCTTTGTAGAGCGCCTCGTAATCTACCTTGCGGGCACCGGGATGATGCGGCGTTTCCCGATAGGGCTGCCGCGCAAGACCCCTGGCGCGAGCAATCACCATGTCCCAGGAAAAACGCTCGCCTCCCTGCTGGGCGAGCACGGTTCCGGGGAGGAGTAGGGCAGCGCCTGATGCGCCGATCAGCGCGCGCCGGTCGATATCCATCATGGCCGTAATGATGGGCGCATGATCGCATAATGCAAGCCTTGGCGCCCCAAAATGCGGTGAAGCCTCCGCCCGGGGGGACGGAGGCTTCGAATGCTGGCCGTTCGATCGAAGGTGGTTGCCCGGCGCGGTGGGGACTGTTGATGCGCCGGGTTCCCATGACTGGCTGTCAGGTGACCAATACCTCAGCCGGTCAATCTGGTTCGCTGAACCGGATTACTGGATCAGCTTCAGGACGTTCTGCTGGCTCTGGTTCGCCTGAGCGAGCATCGCCGTCGAAGCCTGGTTCAGGATCTGCGCCTTGGCGAGAGCGGTCGTTTCCGTCGAAAAGTCAGCATCTTCGATGCGGCTCTTGGCGTCGGACAGATTTGTGACGTTTGCAGTCAAGTTATTAATTGTCGATTCTAGGCGGTTCTGAACCGAGCCAAGCGTGGCACGCTTTGTTGCTACGGTCTCCATCGCAGTGTCATACTTTGCCAAATCAGCAGCGACGAATGTCGGAGCGGCCGTCGTTCCCGTGAGAGTGCCGCCCGTACTGGTCGCCACTGCGGACAGGTCCAGAGCGCCCAGCGTGATGGTAATTGAGTCAGTCGAATTTGCACCAGCCTGTATATCGACGCTGGCTGTCGCGGCGGTGAAAAGATTTTTGCCGTTGAACTGAGTATTGGCAATGACGTTGCTGATCTGCTTAGCTAACTCATCGACTTCTGTCTTGATGTTTGCCTGTGCTTTAGTGTCGTTGGTGCCGTTCATGCCCTGAACAGTCAACTCGCGCATGCGCTGCAGCATGTTGCCAACTTCGCTCAGAGCGCCTTCCGCCGTCTGAGCCAGCGAAATGCCGTCATTGGCGTTGCGGATGCCCTGGGTCATGCCCTTGATCTGCGAGGTCATCTGCGAGCTGATCGCGAGGCCCGCCGCGTCGTCCTTGGCGCTGTTGATGCGCTTGCCGCTCGACAGACGCTCCATGGCGGTGCTCAGCGACTTGCCTGCGAGAGCCGAAGCGTTGGCGGCGCGCAGAGCGGAGGAGTTGGTTCCGATAACAGTCATGATATTCCCTTTCTATGTCCTATCAGGTCGCTGCCATCAGGCTGCTTGCGGCCTCGAAAGGGGATAACGGCGCGGCGGAAAAAGCTTTTAGGGCCAAGCGCATTTTTTTCTGAGAAAGTTCAAAAAGCTCGCAAATCCCGGGGTTTTGCGGAGGGCTGTCCTATGGAAGCCGATCCACCGCCCCGGCAAAGCGGAAGAAAATTGCCGCCCGGCAGCAAGGTTATTGCCGCATTAACCAGATGATAACCATGGGAAGGGCATTTGTCAGAGCATCGAAGGGAGTTGGGGCGTGCGGGGGCACAAGCCAGCCGAAAATGGATGGGACTGTCATGTCGTCGCTTGACGTGAGCCGAGGTGTCTGCGCGCTCGTTCCGGGCCTGCAGCATTGGCTGGAAAATGCCTTTTACATGGTACGCATCGTCGATGCGCAGAGCCCGCGCGAGCGTGACGAGCGCCGCGTGCTGCTGGCGACGGAGATCGGCCATGCGACCCATCGCGATATCCTGATCAACCTGATCGAGGGCAAGCCTTCGCTGGTGCCTGCCGCCAACGGCCTGCCTGCCCGCGTGGCATTCAATATCGAAGATATGGGCTTTGCCTTCGCCCTCATCGCCGAGCTCGCCCGCCCCGCGAGCGTCCCGGCAGTGGGCGACGCAGCCAGCACCCGCCTGATGACGCTGGCTGGCCGCGTTGCCCGCAGCGACGCCACGGTCCTGATCCAGGGCGATACCGGCACCGGCAAGGAAGGCATGGCGCGCTTCCTCCATGCCCAGTCGGGCCGCATCAGCCGCGACTTCATTGCCGTCAACTGCGCCGCGCTTCCCGAAACCATGATGGAAGCGATGCTGTTCGGGCATAAGAAGGGCAGCTTCACCGGCGCGGCCAACGCTTCGGATGGTCTCTTCCTCGCCGCTGATGGCGGCACGCTGTTCCTGGACGAAATCGCCGAACTGCCGCTGGCGCTGCAGGCAAAGTTGCTTCGTGCGTTGCAGGAAGGGGAAATCCTGCCCGTCGGCGCGACCCATCCCGTGCCGGTCGATGTTCGCATCATCGCGGCCTGCAACCGTGACCTTGCCGCTGAAGTCGCTGCCGGACGTTTCCGCGAAGACCTTTACTGGCGCCTCAATGTCATGCCGCTGGAACTGCGCCCGCTGGCCGAGCGCGCTGGCGACGTGACCGCCATCGCAGCGGCCATGCTGCTGCGCCATCAGGAATTCGTCTGGCCGACCGCTGCGGCACTGGAAAAGCTCGCCGCCCATGTCTGGCCCGGCAATGCCCGCGAACTGGGCAATGTCCTCCAACGCGCCATCGTATTGCGCGAAGGTGACCGGATCGACGCGGAAGACCTGCACATCGCTGGCGCGCCGCAGTTGCGCGTAGTCGATGCGCAGCCCGCGCCTGCCGGAACGATCAGCCTGCGCGACGTCGCTCGCCAGTCGAAGCTCGACGCCATCCGCGCCGCGCTGCGTGAGACGGACGGCCACCGCGCCGCCGCCGCGCGCAAGCTCGGCATTTCCGAACGCACCCTGCGCTACCGGCTCGCCGAAATGCGCGAACTTGCAGCGGCTTGAGGGAGGTAGGGCATGACCGGCATTTCCCCGACTGACAGCGTGATGGCGATCCGCAACGCCATCCTCCAGAAGAACGCGGCTCTCCGCGATGTTGCCCAAACCGGCACGGTCGGCGGCGGCGCGAGCGTTGGCGGGGCCGAGGGCACCAAGCCCGGCGGCTTTACCGATGCGCTCAACTCCGCCCTCCAGCAGGTCAACGGCCTGCAAGCTCAGGCAGGCGAGGCGGCTTCCGCCTTCGAACGGGGCGAAACGACCGACATCGCCGCCGTCATGCTCGCCAAGCAGCAGGCGTCGGTCAGCTTCGAAGCGACCCTCCAGGTCCGCAACAAACTCCTGTCCGCTTACAAGGACATCATGAGCATGCCGGTATAATCCATGAGCGAGAACGCACTCACCCTCGATGGCGGCGCGACCGCTCTCCCCGCCACCAGCGCCCCTGCCTTTGGCGGCGCGAAGGGCGCCGATGCGCTGAAAGCGCGCTTCACCGGCTTCATCAAACAGCCTGCGGTGGCGAAGAGCCTGCCGCTGCTCGGCCTGCTGGGCGTCGTCGCCACGGCTGGCGCTGCCTGGCTGGCGCTGCGCGAACCGCCCCAGCGTGACCTGTTCCGTGGCCTGCCCGATGCGGACAAGTCGGCCGTGGCGCAGGTTCTGGACCAGAATGGCCTAGCTTACGACTTCGACAATTCGGGCGCGATGACCGTGGCCGAAGATGATTATTTTAAGGCGAAGATGATGCTCGCCGCTCAAGGCCTGCCCAAGAGCGCGCCCGACGGCAACAGCATGATCGACAGCCTGCCCATGGGTGCGTCGCGCGCCGTGGAAGGCGAAAAGCTCCGTTCGGCCCGCGAAATGGACCTGGCTCGCACGATCGAGGCGATCGACAGCGTCGAAAGCGCCAAGGTGCACCTGGCCGTCGAACCGCCAAGCGTGTTCCTGCGCGAACGGGCCAAGCCCTCCGCCTCGGTGATGCTGCGTCTGGCTTCGGGCCGCACGCTGACCGATGCGCAGGTGAGCGCCATCGTCCACCTCGTTGCTTCGTCGGTGCCGGAACTCAGCCCCGATCAGATTTCGCTGGTCGATCAGAATGGCCGCCTGCTCAGCAATAATGACGGCAATGCCGCCGACGACCGCCAGCTTGCGGTGCAGGGCAAGATCGAGGACCGCTATCGCCAGTCGGTGATCGCACTGCTGACCCCGATTTTGGGCGAAGGCAAATTCTCGACGGAAGTCCGCGCCGAACTCAACTTCGCAGAGCGTCAGGCGACCCGCGAAACCTATCCGCAGGACGAAGCCCGCCTGCGCACTGAAACCGGCAGCTGGGCGTCCGACCCGCGCGGCCAGGGCGCTGGCGGCGAAGCAAGCGGCGTACCGGGCGCACTTAGCAATCAGGCCCCGGTCAACCCGACCGTCACGCAAACCAATCCCAACGGGCAGGCTGTCAGCCAGGGAACGCAGGCCAATCAGCCCGCGACCCCGGCAAGCGCGCCGATGAAGACCGAGGAAACCTTCAACCGCAGCTTCGAACTGGGCCGCGAAGTTTCTGTGACCAGGGACGCGGTCGGCACCGTCAAGCGGCTGTCCGTCGCCGTGGCGCTGGACAATGGCGCGGATGGCAAGCCCCGCTCGGCACAGGAAATCGCGGCTCTGGAAGCGTTGGTGAAGGGCGCGGTCGGCTTCGATCAGGCGCGCGGCGACGTGGTCGCGCTGTCCTCGCGCAGCTTCGTCAAGGCCGAAGAAGTGAAAGCCCCCTGGTATGAGGCGGACTGGATCTCTCCGCTGGTGCGCAACCTGTCGGCGCTGGCCGTCGCGCTGCTGGTGATCTTCGGCATCGGCCGCCCGCTCTTGAAGCGACGCGCCGCTGCTCAGGAAGCCGCCGCCGAGCAGACCGCTGCGCAGGGTCAGAAGATCGGCCGTGAAATCTCCTCCGAGATCACCAAGCAGGCGGCGATCGCGCCGGACGGCAGCAAGGCAGTGACGCTCGACATGATCTCGTCCACCTATGACTATGCACAGCGCGCCGACCTTATCCGCAACTTCGTGAAGCAGGACCCGGATCGTGCCGCCCTTGTCGTCCGCGACCTCCTGAAGGAAGGGAAGAAGGACAATGGCTGAGGTCGATACCGCTCCCGCCGCCATCAAGGGCAGCGCCGCCGCCGCCGTCCTGCTGATGCTCTTCGACGAGGATGAAGCCGCGCAGATCCTCTCGCGCCTGGAACCCGACGAAGTTCGCCAGCTTGGCTACGCCATGTATGACGTCGCCGACGTCGCTGTCGAAGAAGTCAACGAGGCGCTCGACCATTTCGTCACCAAGGCGAAGAAGCGCACCACCATCGGCTATGGCGCGACCCGTCACATCCGTGGCGCGATGACCAAGGCGCTGGGCGAGGAGCGCGCCGAAACCATCCTGGCGCGCATCACGCCTCCGACCCGCTCCACCCAGCTCGAAATGCTGAAGTGGATGGACGCCAAGGAAGTGGCGTCCCTGATCGAGGCGGAGCATCCGCAGATCATGGCGATCGTGCTCGCCCATCTGGAAGCGCCGGTGGCCGCCGATGTGCTCCAGCTGCTGCCCGCTGAGTATCAGGAAGAGATCGTCTATCGCATCGCAACCCTGGGTCCGGTGTCGAACGAAGCGCTGGATGACCTGGAACAGCTGTTGCTGCGTGGCTCCACGGCCAAGAAGCAGGGCGCGGCGTCCCAGCGCGGCGGCACGATCGAGGCGGCTGCGATCATGAACAATGTCCGCAAGGAAAATGAACAGCGGATCATGAAGGCGGTGGCCAAGCGCGACAAGATGATCGCGCAGACCATCGAAGAAGAGATGTTCGTGTTCGATAACCTGATCGACATGGATGACAAGAATATGGGCACGCTGATGCGCACCATCGACAGCAGCGTGCTGGTCGTGGCGCTGAAGGGCGCGAACGAGATGCTGAAGGGCAAGATCTTCGGCGCCATGTCCGCCCGCGCCGCGCAGGCGATCGCCGACGAGATCGAGGAACGCGGCCCCATTCGCCTGGCAGAGGTGATGGAGGCGCAGAAGCTGATCATCGCCACCGCGCGCCGCATGGCCGACGCTGGCACCATCATGCTCGGCGGCAAGGGGAACGATTTTGTTTAAGGTCTGGGACGCGAGCAGCAGCCGGGATGCGTCGAGCATCCCCCTGGGCGGCATGGGGCAGGTGAAAAACGGCAGCTTCCGCAGCCTTTATTCCGACGCGGCCCCGGCGCCCGGCAGGACGATGCACGATGCCGCGCCCGCCATGACCGACGAGGACATCATCGAACAGGCCCGGATGGAGGCCTTCACGCTCGGCTTCGATGAAGGATGCCGGGTGGTCGGCGATGCCGCCGCCGCGGATGCCGAAGCACGCGCTCGCCTCGCCGAAGCACTGGAAAATCTTTCGCCCGCGCCCAGCGGCATGCTCTCCACCATGTTGTCGGCCACGGTCGTCCGGCTGGTCGAACAGATTGTCGGCGAGGTCGAGATCGATCTGGAGCGGCTCGTCCAGCGCTGCGACACGGTCGCCGCTTTCATCGAGGATAATGAGGACAAGAGCGCGCTCCACCTGCATCCCGACGATGTCGCCATGCTGGAAGGCGAAGCGATCGGCGTGAAGCTGGTCGGTGATCCCGCCATGCATCGCGGTTGCGTACGGCTCGAAACCGCAGACGGCTGGGTCGAGGATGGCCCGGACGTGCGCCTGTCGCGCCTGCGTGCGCTGATGGACGACATGGAAGGCCGTTCATGAAGGGGGTTTGGGCATGATCAAGGCATCGCTTGCCCAGGCGGAAAGCCTGTTCGACCATCTCCAGGTCCAGAACCGTTCACCCCGTCACGTCGGCCGTCTCGTCAGCCACGATGCGGGCATGCTGGAGGTCACGGGCTTTCGCAAGCCGATCGGCGCAGGCGCGCGGGTGATCGCGTCGGACGGCACCATCTGCCGCGCCGAGGTGGTCGGCTTTCGCGGCGACAAGACGCTGCTCGTGCCGCTGGATGCCGACGCACCGCTGGAAAATGGTGCACGGGTAGAACCGGACAGCCAGGCGAACATGGTGCAGGTGGGCGAGGGGCTAATCGGCCGCGTCATCGACGCCATGGGCCAGCCGCTCGACCGCAAGGGACCGATTATCGCCGGCGGCAGCTGGCCGCTCAATGGCGTCAAGGGCAATGTCCTCGACCGGGGCCGCGTGACTGAACCGTTCGACCTTGGCGTGCGCGCGGTCAACGCGCTGCTCACCGCCGGGCGCGGCCAGCGCATTGCCATCATCGCTGGGTCGGGCGTGGGCAAGTCCGTCCTGATGGGCCAGATGATCGCAGGCGCGGAAGCCGACATCGTCGTCGCGGGCCTGATCGGCGAACGCGGCCGCGAGGTCAGCGACTTCCTGGAAACCAAGCTCAAAAATTCGATGCACAAGAGCATCGTCGTCGCCGTGCCCGCCGATCATCCCCCGGTGCTGCGCCTGCGCGCCGCCGCGCGGGCCACCGCCATCGCCGAATATTTCCGCGCGCGCGGCAAGAAGGTGCTGCTCCTCATCGACAGCCTGACCCGCTGCGCCCATGCCCAGCGCGAGATCGGCCTTGCGCTCGGCGAACCGCCCGCGATGAAGGGCTATCCGCCCTCCGCGCTTGCGCTGATCCCCCGTCTGGTGGAACGGGCAGGGGTGGATGCCCGCACCGGCGGCTCGATCACCGCGCTCTACACCGTGCTGGCGGACGGCGATGACACCGACGATCCGATCGTGGACGCCGCCCGGGCGATCGTGGATGGCCATTTCGTCCTTTCGCGCCATCTGTCGGAACAGGCGATCTTCCCCGCCATCGACATCGGCAAGTCCCTCTCGCGCGTCATGGCTGACGTGGTGCCGGACGATCATCGCATGGCCGCTGCCTCCTACCGCCGCCTGTGGGCCGCCTATGAAGAAAATCGCGACCTGATCCTGATGGGCGCCTACCGCCCGGGCAATGACCCGGTGATCGACGAAGCCGTGCAACGCCGCCAGGAAATCCTCGATTTCATCCGGCAGGATCAGAAAAGCCGGATCGACCTCGACACCAGCGCTGGTGCTCTCATCGCTGAGTTCGGCGCATGAAGGGCGCGCTCAAGACGCGCCACCGCGTGCTGCGCGTCCGCCATGTGCAACATGCCATGGCTGTCGCTGAAACGGCCCGTGCCCGTGACGAGGCAGACGGCATCGAACGCAATGCCGACCGGCTGCGCAAGGTGCGGAACGATCTTTTTTCCGACCCCGGCATGGCAACTGGCGCGAATTTTGCAGCGATGCAGGAACTTGCTGGCCGGCTCGAGCAGGCTGGCCGTCAGCTGGATGGCGCGCTCTACGATGCGCGCCGCAAGGTAGAGGCCAAGGAAGGCCTGACCCTTGCGGCCAATCGGGATCGCGAAATCGCCGAAAAGCTCAAGGATCGCGCCCGCGCGGACCTGGAGGAATGGCGGGAAAACAAGCTGGCGGCCCTGCCGCGCTACCGCCGGATGCAGCGGACGGGAGACCTATGAGATGAACATGCTTTCCAGCCTGAAGGCACTGCTCTTTTCCTCAGCCGCGCCGGGCGTAGCGGCGATTCAGCCTGCCACGCCAGGCGAGACGACCGATTTCGCCGCGCTCTTCAACGGCACCATGGCGGAAGAGACCGCCGTTGCTCCGGCCCTGCCGCAGATCGAGGGACCAGCTGTGCCGCCCGTTGCGGCCGATGCTCCGCCCATTGAACAGCAGGACACAGCTACCGCTCCCTCCGGCCTCCCGATAAACATGGCTCCGCCCGAGGCCACGCATGCGCGGGGCCACGTCCCGCACGGGCTTGCCATAGCGGTTGCCGCCGGCAAATCCTTGCCGTCGCAATTGCCGCCCGGCCGAGCGCTCGGGCTCGTCAAGCAGGCCGCAGATGTTCCGGTGGAGCAGCAGCTACAGGTTGAGCCTTCGCCTTCCCAGGCGCAGTCCGAGACAAGCTTGCCGGACGAAGCACCCATCCCTGAGCCAGATGCGTCGGGTGAAGCACCCGTCCAGCCGGAAGCCGCAGTACCGGATAAGGGGACTAAGCCTGCCCAGTCGCCCAAGGCTCATCCTGCCGCTCACAAGGATGAGCCTGAGCCGGGGCCTGCCATTCCCGTCATGGCGGAAGCCTCGCCGGTCGAAACCCAATCCTCGCCCAAGCAGAAGGCAAAGGTCGAACGTACGGAGCAGGACCCTGCGGCTACGGCTCCAGTGCCGCAGCCCGTCATGGCAGCTGAAGCCGTTCCGCCAGTCAATCCTGAACCTGTAGCCGATGCATCAACAGACGGCTCCGAACCTGTAGCTGCCGCACCCAATGTGGCACCGATTATGACGGTTCCTGTGCCATCGGCGCCCTCGCGCGGTCCTGCGCCAATCCAAAGCGACCCTGAAAGGATCGCCCCAGACCAGCGCCACGCTCGCGGCGAGGGGAAGATATCCTCGGCGGTTCCAGACGCGCCTGTGGCGGTGATGGCAGGCGAAAGCCCAGCCCCCGAAGGCGTATCGCCCGCAGCGCCCGTCCTCAATGGCAAGCCGGTGAAGGCGGAAGCGATCGCTCTCCTGGCAATCGTGCGTGAACAGGTGGCCGCGCGCCAGACCGGCGCGCCCATTCGCGTCGGCGAACAGGTTTCCGCCGCTGCGCATGCGAAAGCCGAAACGCCCGCGCGTTCAGCCGAACCGGCATTGGATTCGTCCGTCGTTCCGCCGTCCCCTGACGCAGCTCCCGCTGCTCCTCCGGTCGCGGCTCCGCAAACCGCCAGCCTGTCCGTACCAAGCGCAGTTCCCGCTTCGCCATCGCCCGATTTGTCTGCGAGCCTTGGCGCTCAGGTCGTCGACATGGGTGTTTCCGGCCAGTGGATCGACGGGCTTGCTCGCGACATTGCAGGGCTGTCGGCAAACGGCGCGCAGGGTCGGTTCCAGATCGATACGCAGCATCTGGGCGCGGTGCAGGTGGACATTCGGCACGACACCGACGGCGCCGCAGTCAGCCTGACCGTTGCCAGCGAGGCAGCGGAGGCGGCCTTGCGGCAGGATAGCGACCGGCTGAAGCTGGACGCGGGCCTTGCTGCCGTGCGCATCGCCGAGTTGAAGGTGGAACGCGCGCCTGCGGTGGCTGAAGCGCACCGCGCCGAAACAAGTGGCCAGTCATCTTCTCAACAGCAGCAACAACAGCCGCAGCAAGGCTCTCAAAGCTCCGCCTGGGCGCAGAATAACGGCCAGAATATGGGCCAGCCCCAGGGTCAGCAAAATCGCTGGCAGGGGCGCGAAAATAATGGCTTCGGCCCTAAAGGCTCCGGCGATCCTGCCGTTCTTAACCATGCGGACGCGCAGCCTGCCGCCCATGGCCGGGCGCGCGCGCGTTACGCTTAAGATCCAGGATTTTCGGGGGACCGGCAGATGAGCGACGAGGCGAAGGCGAAGAAGAAAAAGGGCGGGGGCATGAAGATGATCCTGCTGGCCGCCGCCGCGCTTGTCCTGGGTGGTGCGGGCACGGCTGGCGGGCTCTACGCGGCCGGTTTCTTCAGCGCCAAGGAAGAGGGCCCCAAGGAAGATCCCAACAAGCCAGTCCTCGTCCTTGCGGGCGAGAGCGCCGAGGAAGTCGCGAAGGCTCATGGCATGGGCGGCGAAGGGCATGGTGAAGGCGGCGGCGGGGGCCATGCGCCCGCGCATCCGGGCAAGGGCATCGACCTTCCCACGCCCGCCAATCCGGCGGCCTATCAGGCGACCTATTTCCAGCTGCAGGCGCCCTTCACCTCCAACATGTCGGACACCGACGCCTTCGCCCAGATTTCGGTGGCGGTATCCACCTATTACGACCTGCGCGTGATCGAGGCGATCAAGACGCACGAGATGGCGATTCGCAGTCAGGTGCTGATGCTGCTCGCCCAACAGCCCGAAGCGATGCTGGCGACGCCGGAAGGCAAGCGGCAGCTCCAGGGCCGGATCAAGGGCGTTATCAACGATGTTTTGAAGCAAAAGACGGGCTATGGCGGCATCGATAACGTTTATTTTACCAATTTCGTTATTCAATAGGGGTGCCTGAAAGGTCGGGAAGTCCCCTGACCCGCTAGGGCAGGGGACTATGATGAACGACGTTCAGACCTACGCTTTCGGGCGTGGGGAATCGCAGACACCACAGCTGCTGTCCGGGCTCGACCGGCTGGGCGAAAAGCTCGGTCGGCGTTTGCGCGCCTTGTTCGAGCCAATCTCGGGCGTGCGCCCGCATATCGCCATGCTCGACGCGCAAGTGCTGGATTTCGGTCAGTGGTCGGCGCAAGTGCCCACCTTTTCCAGCATCGGCGTCTATCGCATCGCGCCGCTAAAGGGTCAGATGCTGCTGCGCATGGACGCGGCCATGATCTCGACGCTGGTCGATTGCTTCTACGGCGGCCTGGGCAATCGCCCGCTGCCCGTGCGCGGCGAGTTCACCCCGACCGAAGACCGGCTGATCAGCCGCATTTCAGAAGGCGTGATCGCGCGCCTTTCAGAAGGTTGGGCCGACATCCTGCCGCTGGAAATCGGCCTTGTCATCCGCGAAACCGGGATCGGCTTCGCATCCGCCGCGCAGCCAGGCGAGCAGATGGTGCTGCAACGCTTCATGCTCAGCATCGCGCGCGATCAGGAATGGCCGATCGACCTGCTCTACCCGCTGTCGTCGTTGCGCGCGGTGGAGCCGCTCATGGGGACGAAGGCTCCGGTGGACGAGGAGCGCGTCGATCCAGTGTGGCAGGCGCGCATCGCCAATCGCATGCGCGACATCCGCCTGCCCGCCCGCACCGTGCTGGCGCGCCCCAATCTCTCGCTCGCCGACCTCATGCAGTTGAAGACCGGCGACATCATTCCAGTCAATATCAGCCGCAGCCTGCCGCTGATCGTGGGCGACCGCATCGTCGCTCATGGATCGATCGGCGAACAGGACGGCCGCGCCGCATTCCAGATTGAAAAGCTTTTACAGGGACCTGAACAATGAGCGACATGAGCGAAGCGCCGCGGATGGACGGCTTTGCCGACAACGGATTGAGCCGGATGGTCAGCAATCCCCAGTTCCGCCTTCTGGCCGACATTCCCGTCCGCATGTCGGTGGAGGTCGGCTCCACGTCGCTGCGCCTGGCGGAGGTCATGGACCTGGCGGAAGGCAGCATCGTGGAACTCGACCGTCAGGCCGACGACCTGCTCGACATCATGGTCAACGGCGCGCTGATCGCGAAGGGCGAGGTGGTGACGGTGAATGGCCGCTATGGCATCCGCATCGTCGACATCGCTGCTGCCGAAAGCCGCCTGGCCGGGGTCGAACGGCGCGGTTGATCGCGCCGCCATCCTTTTTCCCTTGCTGCGCGCCGATCTTTCTGATTCGGAAGGGCGGTTAACCATGATAGCGGACCGGCCCTCATGTTCTGGTATTTCGTCAAACTGCTGATCCTCCTGCCGCTGGTCGGCGGCATGGCCTTCGGCGCGCTGTGGCTTTGGCGCAAATATCAGCCCGGCATGATCGCGGGGCAGGACGGCCGATCCTTGAAGATGCTCGAAGCGCTCCCGCTCGGCACCTTCGGCAAGCTCGCCGTGGTCGAGTTCGAGGGCAAGAAGATACTGCTGTCCGTCACGCGCGGCCGGATCGAAAAGATCGCGGAAGGCGATCCCTATCGTGCGCGCTAAGGCGCTGCTGATCGGCGGACTTGCGCTGACGGCTGGGGTGCTGCTGGCTGAACCCGCGCTCGCCCAGGCAGCCGCGCAGGCCGCACCCGCGGCGCCGGTCGACAATGGCGGCGCGCTGACCCGCGCGATGGGCGCGATTTCGGGCGACGGCCGCCCGCTGTCCCTGTCGCTCCAGATCCTCGTCCTGATGAGCCTGCTGTCGGTGCTGCCGTCGCTCGTGCTCATGATGACCAGCTTCACCCGCATCATCATCGTCCTGTCGATCCTGCGCCAGGCGCTGGGTTTGCAGCAGACCCCGCCCAACCAGGTGCTGGTGGGCCTTTCGCTCTTCCTCTCCCTCTTCGTGATGCGCCCCGCGATCGACCAGATCAACGCGCAGGCGTTCGATCCCTATGGCAAGGGGCAGATCAGCATCGAGGAAGCGGTCGGCCGGTCGGGCAAGGTGCTGCACGGCTTCATGGCCAAGCAGACGCGCGAGACGGATCTGAAGCTCTTCGCCAACCTCGCCGAATCGCCTGCCTTTCGCTCGCCCGCCGACATCCCCTTCTCGATCCTGCTCCCCGCCTTCGTCACGAGCGAACTGAAGACGGCGTTCCAGATCGGCTTCATGATCTTCCTGCCGTTTCTCATCATCGACCTCGTTGTCGCCTCCACGCTGATGGCGCTCGGCATGATGATGCTGTCGCCGACGATCATCTCCATGCCGTTCAAGCTGTTGCTGTTCGTGCTGGTGGATGGCTGGGCCCTGACAATGGGGTCTCTCGCCGGGTCCTTCGCGACATGACCGCGCGAGGCATCTAGCCATGGAAAACGCCGACTTCTTCATGGGCCTTGCTCAACAGGCGCTCTGGATCACGGCGCTCGCCGCCGCGCCCATCCTGATCCCGGCCCTGATCGCTGGCGTCCTCATCGGCATGGTGCAGGCCGCCACCTCGATCAACGAACAGACGCTGAGCTTCATCCCCAAGATCATTGTCGTGGGCGGCATGCTGGTGCTGTTTGGCGGGTCGATCCTTGTCCTCATCGCGGACTTCACCCGCGAAATATTCGAACGCATCCCGGACCTGCTCCAATGATCGCGCCGGGCTTCGCGAATGTGGAGACGCAGCTCTGGATCTGGCTGATCGCCATGATCCGCCCGGGCGCAGCCTTCATCGCGGCGCCCGTATTCGGCGCGCCCTCCGTGCCGCTGCCGCTGCGCTTCATCCTCTCGCTTGCGCTTGGCCTCGCCGCGCTCAACAGCGTCACCATCCAGCTGCCGCAGGACGGCGTCGCCAGTTTCGCGGGCGTGATGCTCGTCATGGGCGAGGTGCTGGCCGGGCTCGCCATGGGCTTTGCGGTGCAGATCGGCTATGCCGCTGCCTTCGTCGCGGGCGAGGCGATTGGCAACACCATGGGCCTGAACTTCGCCGCCATGGTCGATCCGTCCTCGGGGCAGGCGACCCAAGCGGTCGGCACATTCCTGTCGATCCTCGCCACCTTCCTGCTGCTCGGCATGGACGGCCATCTGATGCTCGCCAGCTTCGTGGTGCAAAGCTACAAGGCGCTGCCACCCGGAGACGCAATGCTCAGCAATGATGCGGTGTGGCATCTGGTGCAGTTCGGGGGCGCGCTGCTTGGTGCGGGCCTCACGATCGCGCTCCCCGTCGGCTTCGCGCTGGTGTTGGTGCAGATCATCATGGGCATGCTCGCTCGCAGCGCGCCGTCGCTGAACCTCTTCGCGGTAGGCATGCCCGTCGCCGTCATGGCGGGCCTCATCCTGCTTGCCATCGCCGCGCCGGTGATGGGTGAGGGGCTGACCGCCGCGCTTAAGTCCGGGCTCGACCAGGCCCAGTCGATCGCGGAGGGCCGCTGACATGGCTGGCGACAATGGCGGCGGCGAAAAGACCGAAAAGCCGACACAGAAGAAATTGCAGGATGCCGCCAAGAAGGGCGACATCCTTCAGTCCAAGGAACTGGCGACCGCGCTGGTCGTGATGGCAGGGATCGGCTGGATCGCGGTGACGGGACCTTCCGTCGTCGAATCCCTTTCGCAGATGCTGATCGAGGCGCTGCGCTTCCGGCGTGAGGATATCATGGACTTCGCGCCCGCCGCGCGCGGCATGAGCCTGCTCACCGGCATCGCGCTGCCGGTCGGCGGCATATTGCTGGCGACCACGCTCGCCGCCATCGCGGGACCCGCCATCCTCGGCTCGCTCGGCTTCCGCCCCGGCGCCTTCGCGCCCAAGGCGTCGAAGCTCAATCCGGCAGCGGGCCTCAAGCGCATCTTCGGCATGCAGGGCCTTATCGAGCTGATGAAGTCGATCGCCAAGGTCGCGCTGCTCGGCTCCATCGGCGTCTGGCTGATCTGGGACCGGCTGACCGCGATCATCGGCCTTGGTTCGTCGGGCCTTGCTCCCGCCATGTCGGAACTGGGCAACATGTTCATCATGACCTGCCTCGTCATGGCGGGCGGCCTGTTCCTCATCGCTGGTATCGACGTTCCCGCGCAAATCATGCAGCGCTCGAAACGCCTCGGCATGAGCAAGCAGGACATCAAGGACGAGCATAAGGAGAGCGAAGGCTCGCCGGAACTCAAGGGCCATATCCGCCGCCGCCAGTTCGAAGTGCTGAGCGGATCCACGCGCCAGGCGGTGGCTGAAGCCAGCGTCATCATCACCAACCCGACCCACTTCGCCGTCGCCCTGCGCTACAAGCCGGGGCAGGATGCCGCGCCAGTCGTGGTGGCGAAGGGCTGCGACGCGATCGCCGCCGCCATTCGCGAGCTTGCCGACCAGAATGGCGTGACGGTCCTTCAATATCCCGATCTTGCCCGCGCCATCTACTTCACTTCGCGCGCCGGGCAGATCGTCAATGAAGGGCTCTACATGGCGGTCGCGACCGTCCTCGCCTTCGTCTTCCGCGTGGAAAACCGGATGGCCAGCGAGATGGACCGGCCCTTCATCAGTGTGCCCGACGACCTGCGCTTCGACGCCGACGGCCAGAAGCTCTAGGACCCGCCTCCTGCTCCCGTTCGCCCTGAGCCTGTCGAAGGGCCGTTTTTCTTCTTCATGAAAAGTGAAGGGCTTCGACAAGCTCAGCCCGAACGGGGCAGGGTGATTTTTTGATGAGAGGCGCCACGCCTTGATAAAAAACCTCACGGTGAACTAAATCTTAGGCATTGCTGGCCGTAATATATTCATGGGGACGCATTAGGATGGTGCGTCATGAACGAATATGTTTCGCGGAGCGACTTAACGCAGGTTGATCGGGTATCTTCCCGAACGCCTTCGGCCGTGCCCGCGGTCCAGCCTGTAGCTGCCCAGCAGGGCATGGATACGCCAGCAGGCAAGCCGCAGGACGGCGGTACGAATATGGGCCTTTCCGAAGATGATCTCGCCAGCGCGGCGGAATATGCCAAGGTGCATGCGCGCGTGGCCGATATCCTGGCGGAGTTGCGATCGGCCTCGGCCACGCCGACCATGGAAGGCGCGGAAGCGGAAATCCAGACGCTGCTGCCTGCGCCCATGATCCTCGTGCCCTTGCCGCCCGCATCAAAGGAAGCGGTGGAAAGTGCGGTGACGCTGGGCAAGCGCATTGCGGAACAGGCGAGCTACGCGCACGCTGCGCAGGCCCATCTCAAGCGTGGAACGGTGGATCAACTGCTTTCGACTGACCATTGAGGTAAAAGATCGCCAAGCGCGGTCTTTCCTTCCCTCATGAAAATCATTCCTAAAGGTCTTCGTTCTAGAGCCGTTCTCATCCTCGAAAGGACGGACGATGACTTCGGTAAGCAGCAGTATTTCGACAGCGCTCGGCATCGGGTCCGGCATTGATACCGGGGCGCTGGTCACCAGCCTGGTGAGCGCCGCGCGCGACCCGAAGCAGAAGATGATCACCGACCGGCAGAGCGCCAATAATGCGCGGATTTCGGCGCTGGCCTCTGCTTCCAGTTCGCTCGACACATTCGCCGATGCGCTCAATAGCCTGCTCGCGGGCACCGGCTATGCGGGTAACCCTGCCTCCAACGATCCCAGCATCGCGGCGGTAAGCCTGCTGCCCGGCGGTACGCCCAAGCTTCCTGCTCAGCTTGAAGTGCGTCAACTCGCCGCGGCGCAGACCATCTCATCGGCTATCGCCGCGAACGCAACTGCCTCCACTGTGCTTGGCGCTGGCAGCTTTTCGCTCAAGGTGGGCAATGGCGCCGCCGTTCCGATCACGCTCGCGGCGGGCGCAACCTATGCTGATCTTGCCGCCGCCATCAATGCGTCCGGCGCAGGCGTGACGGCCAGCGTCATAACTGACAATCAGGGCACGCGCCTTGTGATGAAGGGCGCCACCGGGGCCGCGAACAGCTTCACCTTCACGAATACGTCATCACCTGCCAATGCCGCGCTCGACGCCTTCACATGGGACGGCACGACTGGCGGCATGACGCGCCAGGTGCAGGCGCAGGATTCGATCATTCGCCTTGACGGGGTGGAGCAGCGCTACAGCAGCAACACCATCGATACCGCGATCGCCCATCTGCGCATCGACCTCAACAAGGCCGCGCAGGGCACCAGCGTGACGCTGGCGACGACGCAGCCGACCACCACGATGCGCGACCTGATGGTCGAGTTCGTCGATGCCTACAACACGCTGATGAAGGCGCTCAACACCGCCACGGCGAAGGGATCGGACCCCTCCACCGCTGGCGCGCTGAACGGCGAATCGTCGGTTCGCGACATGAAGCGGCAGCTGTCGCAGATGACCTCGGCGGCGCTCGCGCCGAGCGGGGCCTACACGACGCTTTCTTCGATCGGCGTCAGCACCAACCGCGACGGCACGCTGAAGCTCGACACCGCCGCGCTCGACAAGGCGCTGACGGCCGACGCGGCCGGGATCACGCAGATGCTCAATCCGGCTGTCAAGTCGGACACGACGCCGGGGCTTGCAGGGCTGATGGACGGCGTGCGCGACAAGATCCAGCAGAAGGACGGTCCGCTCGCCACTGCCAAGACCAAATATGAAAAGCTGGCCGAAAACCTCACCGAGCAGCTGGAAAAGCTGAACGAGCAGATGACGGACTACCAGGCACAGCTCTCCAAAATCTACACCAACATGGAAAAGCGGCTTTCCGCGTTCAAGGCGACACAGACCTATCTTGAGCAGCAGGTCGCCATGTGGACCAAAAGCGATAATTGATAACAGGGGTCAGATAAGATGTTCTATTCTCAGGGCTATGCAGGCAATCGCGCGGCGCGCGGCTATGCAGCGGTTCATTCGGGCAGCCGGATCGAAGGCGCGACGCCCCATGCGCTCGTCAAGGTGCTGTTCGACGAGCTGCTGATCGCCCTTGAGGCCACTGCGCTTGCCGAGCGCAACAATGACCGCCTGAAGGTGTCCGACAAGCAGGCCCGCGCCATGTCGATCCTGATCGCGCTCGAATCCAGCCTCGACTTCGACAAGGGCGGCGACATCGCCATGGGCCTCGCCCAAATCTACCGCGAAGCGCGCCGCCTGCTGCTGCTGAGCGCCAAGGAACGCTCGCCCGACCATGCCGAGCAGGCCCGCGACATCATCGCGGAAATCGCCGACGCCTGGAACCAGATCGGGTAATTCACCGTCATCCCGGCGGACGCTGGCATCTCAGGCGAGAGGGTGCTTGCACCACCTGAGCGCCGCTAGTATAGGCAGCGCTCGCAAAGGGCGGCCCGGCGGGGGCCGCCTTTTTGCGTTTTGAGACTTTTCATCAGCCCAGCGAAGGGAGGGCCACCATGTCGATTACGCCGCTCATGCCCGTTTACCCCCGGTGCGATGTCCGCCCGGTGCGAGGCGAGGGCTGCTATCTGATCGGCGAGCGTGGTGAACGCTATCTCGACTTCGCCAGCGGCATCGCGGTCAATCTGCTCGGCCATGGTCATCCCAAGCTTGTGAAGGCGATCGCGGATCAGGCCGCGACGCTGATGCACACGTCGAACCTCTATGGCATGCCGCTTGGTGAAAAGTTCGCACAGCGGCTGGTCGATTCGACTTTCGCCGATACGGTCTTCTTCACCAATTCGGGCGCGGAAGCGGTCGAGTGCGCGATCAAGACCGCGCGCCGCTACCATTATGCCAATGGCGAGGCGCACCGGCACAAGATCATCAGCTTCGACAACGCCTTCCACGGCCGGACGCTCGGGACCATCTCGGCCACCAGCCAGCCCAAGATGCGCGACGGCTTCGAACCGCTGCTGCCCGGCTTCACCGTCGTTCCGTTCAACGATCTGGAAGCGGCCGCGGCTGCCGTCGATGACAACACCGCCGGTTTCCTCGTCGAAACCGTGCAGGGCGAAGGCGGCGTGACGCCCGCGACCCAGGAGTTCCTCTCCGGCCTGCGCCAGCTCTGCGACGAGAAGGGCATGCTCCTCATCCTCGACGAAGTGCAGTGCGGCTATGCCCGTACCGGCACCTTCTTCGCGCATGAGCAATATGGCGTGCAGCCCGACATCATGGCCGTCGCCAAGGGCATCGGCGCGGGCTTTCCACTCGGCGCCTGCCTTGCGACGGAGGAAGCGGCCAAGGGCATGGTGTTCGGCACGCATGGCTCCACCTATGGCGGCAACCCGCTCGCCATGGCGGTCGGCATGGCCGTGCTGGACGAAGTGCTGGGCGAGGGTTTTCTCGACCATGTGAACAGCATCGGCGCGCGCCTGCGTTCCGCGCTGGAGCAGCTCATTCCCAATCACGACATGTTCGAGGATGTGCGCGGCCTTGGCCTGATGCTCGGCGTCAAGCTGAAGGACAGTGCCGACGCCCGCAACTTCGTGGCGCATCTGCGCGACAATCATGGGCTGCTGGTGGTGTCGGCAGGGCAGAATGTCGTCCGCATCCTGCCGCCGCTTGTGATCGGCGAGGAACATGTCGCCGAATGCATCGAAAAGCTGTCCGCCGGTGCCCGCAGCTTTGCGGAGGCGCAAACGGCATAGCCAACTTCCGTTCGCCCTGAGCGTGTCGAAGGGCACTCCTTCTTTTGAATAGAGAAGTGCGCTTCGACAGGCTTGGCCCGAACGAGTTGAGGGGTTTGATTATGACCAGACATTTCCTGAATCTCTCCGACGCGGGCGCAGACGCGCTCGCTGCCATGATCGCCGACGCCATCGACCGAAAAGCCGCGCGCAAGGGCCTGCCAAAGGGTCAGGCAGATGCCGACGCGCCGCTCGCCGGGCACACGCTGGCGATGATCTTCGAAAAGAACAGCACCCGCACCCGCGTCAGCTTCGACATGGCGATCCGCCAGCTCGGCGGCACCTCGCTCATCCTAGATGGCGCGACCAGCCAGCTGGGTCGTGGCGAAAGCATTGCGGACACCGCTCGGGTCCTTTCCCGCATGGTCGACATGATCATGATCCGCACCGACGATCATGCCAAGATCGAGGAGATGACTCGGCACGCCACCGTCCCTGTCATCAACGGACTGACCGACCTGTCGCACCCCTGCCAGATCATGGCGGACCTGCTGACTTTGGTCGAACATGGCGTTGCCTTGCCGGGCAGCCAATGGGCATGGCTCGGCGATGGCAACAATGTCCTGCACTCGATCATCGAAGCAGCGGGCCTGTTCAAGTTCGACCTGCGCATTGCCGTCCCCGAAGGCTATGAGCCCGACCACGCCTTTATCAGACAAGCCCAAGACCTCGGCGCCGGCATCACGCTCACCCGCGACCCGGTCGAGGCCGTGGCGGGGGTGGATGCGGTCGTCACCGACACCTGGATTTCCATGGGTCAGCCGCATGCCGACGAAAAGCTCAAGGCCATGATGCCCTATCAGGTCACGCAAGAGCTGATGGCCAAGGCGAAGCCGGGCGCCAAATTCCTGCACTGTCTTCCCGCCCATCGCGGCGAAGAGGTGGTGCCCGAAGTGATCGACGGTCCACAGTCGCTGATCTGGGACGAAGCGGAAAACCGCATTCACGCGCAGAAGTCCGTGCTGCTCTGGGCAGCGGGCCGCCTTGGTTGAGATTCGGGTAACGCGTCCTATCTAGGGGCGAAACACGCAGAGGCGACGTTATTTCTAGTCGTCATGCTGAGCTTGTCAGCGTCCATCGTGCCCGCAGGACTCTCCGCGTGGGAAGAAATGGATGCTGAAACAGGTTCAGCATGACGGTTTTTCATAAGACGGCCTTATACCTCATTTTGGAGCCTGACTTGAACGCACCCGCCGATATCGACCAGGCCCAGGGTTTCACGATCCCGTCACGTCATGCGCGCGGCCGCATCCTGCGCCTTGGCCCTGTGCTGGACGATGTGCTGGCCGCCCACGCCTATCCGCCGCCGGTGGAACGGCTGCTTGCCTCCGCGCTCGTCCTTGCCGCACTGCTTGGTTCGACGCTCAAGGATGCGGGCGGCCAGCTCACATTGCAGGCGCATAACGAACATGGCGTCGTCAGCCTGCTTGTCGCAGATTACAAGGGCGGCGAAGTGCGCGGCTACGCCAAGTTCGATGCTGACAGGCTGGCGGAGCTTGGCCCCGACCCGACGCTCTTTGGCTTGTTCGGCAAGGGCTTCCTCGCCATCACCTTCGACCAGGCGGTCACGGGTGAGCGCTATCAGGGCATCGTGCCGCTCGACGGCGATTCGCTGGCGGACGCGGCCGAACATTATTTCTTCCAGTCCGAACAGATCCCCAGCATCGTGCGCATCGCCACGCGCCATGATGCGGGGCAGGGGTGCCTCGCCGCGGGCATGCTGCTTCAGCATCTCCCTGAAGGAGAGGTTGGCCGCGAACGCCTGCATACCCGCCATGATCATCCCGAATGGGAACATGTGAAGGCGCTGGCGGTCACGCTGAGCGACGGGGAGTTGACCGACGATGCGCTGCCGTTGACCGACATCGTCTGGCGGCTGTTCCACGAGGAAGAGGTTGTCCGCGTCACAGAGCCGGTGCCCTTGAGCAAGGGGTGCCGCTGCGACCTTGCGCATATCCGCAGCGTGATCGGCCGATTCCCGGCGGAAGAACGGGCGCACATGGCCGATGACCAGGGGGTTATCGGTGTCGACTGCGCCTTTTGCTCCCGCCTCTTTCCGGTTTCACTGGACAGCTTCGCGCAAGGCTGACACGAATCCGTTACGATTTCGGGGGAGGTTGATGCTCTAGCGGGGGCTGGCGCTATCAACAGGCCGCATTTGGGTGCATGGAAGGTGACGCCGCCGTGCACGGCAAGCCGATTTTTCCGGAGTCCGCGATGAAATACGGGGGCTATCGAATGACGTCAGGTCTGCGCGCCATGGGTGCGGCCGCTGCGATGTTGATCGCGACATTGCCAGTCGCGTCTCAGGCGCTTGCACAACAACCACTTCGGGGCCTTGAGCCGGGGGAATGGGAATTGCGTGAACGGCCGGAAGAGGGCGGCAAGGGCGACGTGCGCCGCATCTGCCTCACCGCCATTCGCCAGTTGATCCAGCTCCGCCATGGCCGCGACAGCTGCAAGCGGCTGACGGTTGACGAAGGCGCGAAGCGGGTGGTGGTAAGCTACGAATGTGGCGGGGCGGGCAGCGGCCGCACGGACCTGCGCATCGAAACGCCGCGTCTGGTCCAGATCCAATCGCAGGGGATCGCCGGGGGCGCGCCTTTCTCCTTCAGCATGGAAGGACGGCGTGTCGGACCGTGCCGTTGACCGGGCGGCTTGCGCCAGCGCTCCGGCAGGGGTAGCGCAACGCGATGCTTTCCAATGATCCCAAAATTGCGGTCGTACTGCTGTCGGGCGGGCTGGATTCGATGGTCGCGGGCGGACTTGCGCGTGAGGCGGGCTATGAGCTGGTCGCGCTCACCATCGACTATAATCAGCGGCATCGTGTCGAATTGCAGGCGGCGGCGCGCATCGCCACCGTTCTTGGCGCGCGGCGGCACATCGTCCTCCCGCTCGATCTTGCCGCGTTCGGCGGCTCGGCCCTGACGGCGGACATGCCCGTGCCCAAGGACGGGGTGGGGCCGGGCATTCCCAACACCTATGTGCCCGCGCGCAACACGATCTTCCTGTCGCTGACGCTTGGCCTTGCCGAAGTTTCGGGGGCGAACGACATTTTCATCGGCGTCAACGCGCTGGATTATTCCGGCTATCCCGACTGCCGCCCTGAATTTATCGACGCCTTCCAGCATCTGGCGTCGCTCGCGACCAAGGCGGGTGTCGAGGGCCATCCCGTCCGGATCAACGCGCCCCTGCAGCATATGAGCAAGGCCGCCATCGCGCGGGAGGCAAACCGGCTGGGCCTGGATGCTGGGATGAGCTGGTCCTGCTATGATCCTGCGCCCGGCGACCAGCATTGCGGCCTCTGCGACAGCTGCCGCCTCCGGTCCAAGGGCTTTGAGGAAGCGGGCCTGCCCGATCCCACCCGTTACGCCGTCAGGCCATAAGGGGTTCGTCGATGACCTATGCCGTCAAGGAAATGTTCCTGACGCTGCAGGGCGAAGGCGTGCATAGCGGCCGCCGCGCCGTCTTCATGCGCTTTGCCGGATGCAACCTCTGGACCGGTCGTGAGGAAGATAGGCGCAAGGCCGTGTGCCAGTTCTGCGACACCGATTTCGTCGGCACGGACGGGCAAGGCGGCGGCAAATTCGCCGATGCGCAGGCGCTTGCCGACGCGGCGCTCGCCTTTTGGGGCACTGGCGAAGAAGGCCGCTACATCGTCATGACGGGTGGCGAGCCCATGTTGCAGGTCGATGATGCCCTGATCGACGCGCTGCACGCCCATGGCTTCATCATCGCCATCGAAAGCAACGGCACGATTCCGGCCCATCCCTGCATAGACTGGGTCTGCATCAGCCCAAAGGCAGGCAGCGATGTCGTCCAGCGCAGCGGCAACGAACTGAAACTCGTCTGGCCGCAACCGGGCAGGGGACACAGCATCGGTGATGTGGAGGCGATGGAAGGCTGGGCCTTTGACAACTTGCTGATCCAGCCCCTCGACAGCGCCGATGCGGCGGCGAACATGCAGGCGGCGATCGATCTCGTCATGGCCCGCCCGAAATGGCGGCTAAGCCTTCAGTCGCACAAATATCTGGGACTGCGGTAACGCGCGCCACCTCAAACTAACTCCACCCTGAGCTTTCGATGGGCTTTACTTACTTTTGAAGCATACTCGGCTTTGCATGGTCGTCACCCCGGACTTGATCCGGGGTCCCGCTTTTCATCTGATGCCGGTCAATTAGCGAGACCCCGGATCAAGTCCGGGGTGACGTAGAATAAGCCTGGTGCGCATGATCGCCTATGAGGATCGCGCGCGAGAAAAAACAGGCTTCGACGTCCCACCAGGCGTTGGGTCGCTCGAACCGCCCAACGGTCAAAAGGCGCAACGATCACCCACGTACCGGAAAGCGGAGCTCCAACAGCCCCGCCCTCACATCATCACCTGGCCGCCACCTTCTGCTCATAATCCGCCTGGCAGTTCGGCCGCAGCTTGTCCTTCTTCCAGCATTTCTTGTCGAACGAGGGCAGGGTCAGCGCAAAGCTCCGGCCCGGATCGCCGTAAAATTGCTCGCCTGCCAGCACCAGCGACTTCTTGATCGATCCCAGGCCCGTGCGCGCTACCTCATGCAGGCTGCCGCGATTGGCGAAGATCGCCTGACGTCCGACCTGTGCCGCCGCCTGGCAGAAGCCCCGCTGCGCCTGCACCGTCGAATAACCGGAATAGATGCGTGTGCCATATTGATCCGACGCCGCCTGGCCGGGCTTGCCCTTGCCGACGGTGCGCTGGAAATAGCCGAGCAGCACAGACTGGGCCGAATCCATCTCGGCGTCATGATGCGCGATCATCGCGTTATAGTTGCTGATCGACAGCAGCGTGGGTTCGAACTGGCACTGGAGCGCGGCGACGTTGAGCGCGGCGCGCAGGTTCCACACCAGGCCCGCGCGGATTTCCTCCGCCGTCGCGCCCGGCAGGCCCAGTGCGGTGGCCGCTTCGGCATCGGTCAGCGGCGGCGCGGAGAAATCGGGCGGCGACCAGAAGAACTGGGCTGCGGCAGGCTGCGCCAGCAGCGGCGCGGCGGCAAGCATCAACCCGGAACAGATCCGGCGCAGGGTGGAACTGGATCGCATGACTTTCCCTTTATGGATGGCCCTTTGTGAAGGGCGGCCTTGGTGAACGACGGTCGGGCAGGGCTTTCCTTGTCATATGCCTTGCCGATGGCGCCTGTATTGCGCCTGAACGCCTTGCTTCTTCTATTGATCCGAAAGCACTTCTGCCTCGCCCCGCGTTGCGTTGGCAGCGGCGGGTTCCGACTGAGATGCGGCAGCGGCGCTGTTATTGCCTCCGACGGACGGCAGGGCGGCAGACGGCGCCTCGCTCTGCACGCCGTCCAGGTCCGTCATGGCATCCGTGGTCGTGCCGTCGACGACCTCCAGATCCTTCATCTGGACCGTGTTGCTCGTCTTGTCGTCCTTGCCGCAGGCCCCCAGCGTGGCGCTTGCCGTCAGCAGCAGGGCAGTAAAGATCATCCTCGCTTCACAGCGCATCCGGGTCTCCCAAACATGTGATGCCCGGCGGCCCCCACCCGGCGTAGGCGCGGACCCT
This sequence comes from Sphingobium agri, assembly GCF_023051225.1. Classification (NCBI taxonomy): domain Bacteria; kingdom Pseudomonadati; phylum Pseudomonadota; class Alphaproteobacteria; order Sphingomonadales; family Sphingobiaceae; genus Sphingobium; species Sphingobium agri. The sequence continues at coordinate 385,165 of NZ_JALKHS010000006.1, forward strand.
AGCGGCCCGCTCCGCATTGCTCAACCCCCGCGCCGCAGCGCCGCAACCGGCCGAGGAAAGCGGGAAAGTGCGCCTTCAACGCCGCGTCGAGATCGGCCATCGACGCCTTCTTGCCCAGCGCCGCGATGCTCGTGACGGGATATTCCGCGAGGCCACACGGCACGATGCCGCCAAAATGCGACAGGTCGGGATCGACGTTGATGGAAAAGCCATGCAGCGTCACCCAGCGCCGCACCCGGATGCCGAGCGCGCCGATCTTCGCCTCGCGCCCGCCCAGGTCATCGGTCCAGATGCCGATCCGCCCCTCCGCCCGCCGCGCCGCTATCCCCAGGTCCGCCAACGCCTCGATCATCCATCCTTCCAGATGGTGGACGAAATTGCGCACATCCTTGCCACGCGCGCTGAGGTCGATGTTCAGATAGCCGATCCGCTGCCCCGGCCCATGATAGGTGTAGCGCCCGCCGCGCCCCGCATCATGCACCGGAAAGCGCGGGTCGATCAGCTCGGCCGGATCGGCGCTCGTCCCCGCCGTATAGAGCGGCGGATGTTCGAGCAGCCACACCCGCTCTTGCGCCTGCCCTTCGAAGATCGCCGCCGCCCGCGCCTCCATGTCGGCCAGCGCATGCGGATAGTCGACCGGCGCCGAATCGACCCGCCATTCGATCTGTTCGGCCCCGGCCGGCGAAGGGGGAGAGGATGACATGGCACTTCCTTGACTTGGGCGAGGGGAGCGATCAAGTCTCCTCCCGATTTTCAGTACGGGAAAAGGCGAAGATATGACGGCGATGTCGATCGGCAAGGCATGGGAAGAAGCGGTCGCCTTCGTCGCGCGCGAACGCAGCCTGCTCTTCCCCGTCGCCCTGCTGTTCGTCGCGCTGCCCGGCCTCATCCTTCAGGAGATGACCCCGCCCGAACTCGCGACATGGCGCATGGACAAGGGCGCGATGCCCGACATCCCGGCCAGCTTCATGCTTTCGACGCTGATCGGGGTCATCATCATCTGGTTCGGCTCGCTCGCCCTCTTCGCCCTGGCGCTCAGGCCCGGCATCAGCGTCGGCGAAGCGCTGCGGCTCAGCTTCTCCCGCTTGCCCGTGCTGCTCGGCACGGCCCTGGTCGTGATCGGCGTCCTGCTTGCCATAGCCATTGTCGGCATGATGGTCGTCGTCGCCTTCTCCATGGTGGCAAAGCCCGTGGCCGCTGCCCTCGTCATGCTGCTGCTGGCTGGCGGCGGCGCTGTCATGCTCTTTGCCAGCGTCCGCCTTCTGCTGCTCAATCCGGTGGTGATCGACGGCAATGAGGGCGTCATGGCCTCGCTTCGACACAGCTGGGCGCTCACACGCGGCCATTTCTGGCGGCTGTTCGGCTTCCTTCTCGTGCTGACGCTGCTCTCCGCCATCGTCGGGTCGGCCGCGCAGGTCATCTTCGGTCTGGTCGGCCGCCTGGTCGCCGGAGCGGAAGGCGCCCGGCTCGTTGGCGGCGTCGCGGCGGCGGTCGTCTCCACCGTGGTGCAGGTCTATATGCTTGTCATGATCGCCCGGCTCTATCGTCAGGCCGAGGCGGACTGACCCAGCATCGGCACGTGCGGCGCGGCGTCGGCGCTCAATAGCCCTGTCAGCCGAGGATCGGCAAAGGTCTCGATCTCGCGCTTATAGGGGACAAATCCCGCCCGCTGATAAAAGCCGAGCGCCCCCGGGCTATCCAGCGTGCAGCTATGCACCCAAACGCGGCTCACATCCTTGCGCCACGCCAGCGACTTGGCCTGCGCCATTACCCAAGCTCCAAACCCCTTGCCGGTCAGGCCGGGTACAAGGCCAAGGAAGCTCAACTCGCAGTCCGGCAGCGCGCGGAAATCAAGCTCCAGCAAGCCCACCTCCACGCCCCGCGGATCCGTGATTGCAAAGACCTGCACCGCCGGATCATGGATGATCGCCGTCAGTTCCGCATCGCTCATGACGAGGCGCGAGAACCAGAGCCACGGCTCCCCCACACGCCGGAACAGCGCGCGATAGGCATCCGGCGCAGGGGTCTTCCACGGCACCAGCCGCAATGGAGCAGGCGGGATCGGCGCTGGCCGGGGCCGCTCCACCATCTCCAGATAGGTCACGATCGTCGCAATCTGGTCATTGGCGACCGGCGTCAGCGGCATGGAAGTCAGCTCCAGCTCGCCATCGGCGGCAGGCTCATCAGGATCGCGTCGACATTGCCCCCGGTCTTCAGCCCGAACAGCGTGCCCCGGTCATGCACCAGGTTGAACTCCGCGTAGCGGCCACGCCATTCCAGCATCTGGGCATAATCCTCCTCGCTCCAGCTTTCGCCCATCCGCCGCCGCACGATCGGGGGAAAGGCCTTCAGGAACGCCTCGCCCACCGACCGAGTAAAGGCGAAATTCGCGTCGAACCCTGCATCATCCTCGCACTCCAGATGGTCGTAGAAGATGCCGCCGACGCCGCGATGGACGCCGCGATGGGGTATGAAGAAATACTCGTCGGCCCATGCCTTGAAGCGCGGATAATAGTCGGCGTCATGCGCGTCGCACGCGTCCTTGAACGCCGCGTGGAAACTTGCCGTGTCCTCATCCCGGGGCAGGGGGGGGTTAAGATCTGCGCCGCCCCCGAACCAGCTTTTGGACGTGATCAGATAGCGCGTGTTCATATGCACCGCTGGGACATGCGGATTGGCCATGTGCGCGACCAGGCTGATCCCGGTCGCGAAAAAGGCCGGATTTTCCCCGGCGCCATGAATGGTCTTGGCGAAATCGGGCGCGAACTCACCCGATACGGTCGACACATTCACGCCGACCTTCTCGAATATCCTGCCCTTCATCACGCCGCGAACGCCGCCGCCGCCTTCGCCCGGGGTCAGCCCCGGTGCTTCGCGATCCCATGGCGTGTAGACGAAAGAAGCATCGCTTCCCGCTTCCCGCTCGATCGCTTCGAACTCGGCGCAGATGCGGTCGCGCAGCGATTCGAACCAGTTACGGGCGGCCTGCTGCTGGGGGTTGAGGTGCAATGTCATCGCGAAATCTCGATCATTGTGGAAACTGGCCAGTCTGGCGCAGGGCTTCGGCAACCGCGATGCCCGTGGAAACGGCGATGTTCAAGGACCGGAATCCCGCCGCCATCGGGATTCGCACGCGCAGGTCGGCCATGTCCCGCACGGCGTCCGGAACGCCCGCGCTTTCCGAACCCATCAGCAATATGTCGTTGCTTTGGAAACGCACCTCGGGAAGGGGCTGCGAAGCATGGCTGCTCATCAGCACCAGGCGGCGGCCTTCCCTGCGCCGGAATTCGTCGAACGCCTCGAAATTCGCATGGCGAGTCACATCCGCCGCCGCGCCATAATCCATCGCGGCGCGCTTCAGCTTGGCGTCGGAAAAGGCGAATCCCATCGGCATGATGATGTCCACGGGCACGGAAAAACAGGCGGCAAGGCGCAGGATGGCGCCGACATTCCCCGCGATCTCGGGTTGGTAAAGGGCAATACGCATGCCCCGCGCATAAAGCAGCAGGGCAAATTGTCATAGCCATGGCCAAATTGCTGTTGGCAAAGAAGCTACAGTGGGTCTATCAGGCCCGCGAACCACGCCAGGGGGAAAGGCGGGGCCCATATTCCGTGGGCGCCGTGGCTCTCTTCCATAATCAGGGCCGGAAACGGCAATGCGGCGGGTATCAGGGACGTCTTTGCAAGGGTTGAGGTGCATGGCGAGCGTTGAACATACGGACAGCCAAGGTCTATCCGGCGAAGGTGGGGTGCGTCGTCGCGACTTCATCAATATCGCCGCAGTAAGCTTCGCGGGGGTCGGGGCTGTCGCCGTCGTCATTCCGCTCGTCGATCAGATGAACCCCAGCGCGGACGTGCTGGCGCTGGCATCGACCGAGGTCGATCTTTCCGCGATCCAGCCGGGTCAGGCGATCAAGACGACCTTCCGTTCGCAGCCGCTGTTCGTCCGTCACCTGACGGAAAAGGAAATCGCCGAGGCTGACAAGGTTGACGCTGGCGGCCTGCGTGACCCGCAGACGCTGGAAGAACGCACCGTCGACGGCAAGAAGCAGTGGCTCGTCACCATGGGCGTTTGCACCCATCTGGGTTGCGTGCCGCTGGGCGCGGGCGAGGGTGAGAACAAGGGTGAATTTGGCGGCTATTTCTGCCCCTGCCATGGTTCGCACTACGACACGGCTGCCCGCATCCGTAAGGGCCCCGCGCCCAAGAACCTGGAAGTGCCGAAGTTCAGCTTCACTTCCGATACTGCCATTCTTGTAGGCTGAGGTAAGAAACCATGAGCTTTCCCTGGGCTGAGCATTATACTCCCAAGCATCCCGCGATGCAGTGGATCGACGAGAAGCTGCCGCTTCCGCGCCTCGTCTACAACGCGATCGGCGCCGGTTATCCGGTTCCGCGCAACCTCAACTATTTCTGGAACTTCGGTGTTCTCGCTGGCCTCGCGCTGGTGATCCAGATCGTCACCGGCGTGATCATGGCCATGCATTATGGCGCGAACACGCTCGTCGCCTTCGGCACCGTCGAACAGACGATGCGCGACGTGAACGCGGGCTGGCTGATGCGCTATGCGCACGCCAACGGCGCCAGCTTCTTCTTCATCGTCGTCTATCTTCACATCTTCCGCGGCCTTTTCTACGGCTCCTACAAGGCGCCGCGCGAAATGGTCTGGCTGCTCGGCCTCGTCATCTTCCTCCTGATGATGGCGACTGCCTTCATGGGCTATGTGCTTCCCTGGGGGCAGATGTCCTATTGGGGGGCGAAGGTGATCACCGGCCTGTTCGGCGCGATCCCGGTCGTGGGCGAACCGATCCAGACCTGGCTGCTTGGCGGCTTTGCTCCTGGCAATGCGTCGCTCAACCGCTTCTTCTCGCTGCACTTCCTGCTGCCCTTCGTGATCGCGGGTGTCATCATCCTGCACATCTGGGCGCTGCACATTCCGGGTTCGTCGAACCCGACCGGCGTGGAAGTAAAGGGTCCGCAGGACACTGTTCCCTTCCATCCCTATTACACGGCAAAGGACGGCTTCGGGGTCGGCGTATTCCTCATCCTCTTCTCGATCCTGCTGTTCTTCGCGCCGAACTATCTCGGCCATCCGGACAACTATATCGAAGCGAACCCGCTTTCGACACCCGCGCATATCGTTCCTGAATGGTATTTCTGGCCCTTCTACGCGATCCTGCGCGCCTTCACGGTGGACTTCTTCTTCATCCCGGCGAAACTGTTGGGCGTGCTGGCGATGTTCGCATCGATCCTGCTGCTCTTCTTCCTGCCGTGGCTGGACACCTCGCCGGTGCGTTCGGGCAACTATCGTCCGACCTTCAAGAAGTTCTGGTGGATCCTGATCGCAGACGTTCTGGTCCTGGGTTATTGCGGCGGCGCGCCGGCGGAAGAGCCCTATGTGATGATCTCGCAGATCGCCTCGGCCTATTATTTCGCGCACTTCCTGATCATCCTGCCGTTGATCTCGCGCTTTGAGCGGCCGTTGCCGCTGCCAGGCTCGATCACTGAATCCGTGCTTAACCGCCATAACATCAAGGGCGAACAGGATGCGCTTCCCGGCATGGGCGCGGATCCGCAGCCGTCGAACGCCGGCTAAGAGGGGACAAGAGTAACATGGTTCGCATCGGCGCATTTCTCGTCGGCCTCTTCTTTGCTGGCTGGCTGCTGATATCCTTCCTGGTGGGCGCGGTGGCTTATGTCACCGAACCGCCCGCCAAGACGGTGGAGCATGAATTTCACAAGCATCCCAAGCATGTGGATTTCTCGTTCAACGGCCCGCTCGGCAAGTTCGACCAGGCCCAGCTGCAGCGCGGCTTCCAGGTCTACAAGGAAGTTTGCTCGGCCTGCCACAGCCTGAAGTTCGTGGCGTTCCGCGACCTGGCTGGCATCGGCTATAATGAGCCGGAAATTAAGGCGATTGCCAAGCAGTGGGCGATCAAGACGCCTGACGTCGATCCCAAGACGGGTGAGATGTCGACCCGTGAGCCGGTTCCGGCGGATTATTTCCCCAAGCCCTTCGCGAACAATGTCGCGGCGGCTGCGGCGAACAACAATGCGATCCCGCCGGATCTCTCGCTCATGACCAAGGCGCGTCACGACGGCACGGCTTATGTCTACTCGCTGCTGACGGGTTATCAGAAGCAGCCGGCTGAACTGCTCAAGCATTTCCCGGATGCCAAGACGCCAGAAGGTCTTCACTACAATCCCTATTTTGCCAACCTGAACCTCGCCATGGCTCCGCCGCTGACGGCCGATGGCCAGGTGACCTATGGTGACGGCACCAAGGCGACCGTGGATCAGATGTCCAAGGACGTTGCGGCGTTCCTTACCTGGACGGCGGAACCGAAGCTTGAGAACCGCCGCCGCGCGGGTCTGGCGACCATCGTCTTCCTCCTGATCGCCACGGCGCTGGCCTATATGTCCTACCAGAATATCTGGGCCGAAAAGAAGAAGAAGGCCGCCTGACCGCCGCTTGGGCGAAGGGAATGAAAAAGGAAGGGGCGCGGCGTCATGACGACACCGCGCCCCTTTTTCATTGGGAGTAGCCATGGATATCGATGAACTCGCCGCGCTGGTTCGCACCATCCCCGACTTTCCCAAGCCGGGTATCCTCTTTCGCGACATCACGACCCTGCTCGCCGATGCTCAAGGCTTGTCCGCGCTCGTCAGCGGGCTTGCGGCGATCGCCCGTCCGCTTGACGCCGACATCGTCGTTGGCATCGAAGCCCGCGGCTTCGTGCTGGGTGCGGCGCTCGCCCATGCGCTGGGCCTCGGCTTCGTGCCCATCCGCAAGCCGGGCAAGCTCCCCGGCAAGACGGTCGGCATCGACTATGTGCTTGAATATGGGACGGACCGTCTCGAATTGCATGAAGGACAGATAGGGCAGGGCACCCGGGTCCTCCTGGTCGATGACCTGATCGCCACCGGCGGCACCGCTCTCGCCGCTGCCCAGCTCCTCCGCGAACAAGGCGCCACCCTGCTCCTCGCCCTCTTCGCGATCGACCTCCCCGACCTTGGCGGCCGCGCCGCCCTCGAAGCCGACGGCGTCGCCACCGCCGCCCTCCTCGAATTTCCCGGCAATTAACGGTTTTCTTCATGCATTTTCCCACAGGCCTGACAAATTGCGAAATAATCGCCGGAAATCGCGTCCTCTTCATCATGGCGATCGAGGACGAATATGGCCCGCATCTGCGTTCCCGCTTCACGCCGCTGATGACCGGCGTCGGCCCGATCGAAGCTGCCGTTACGACCAGCCTCGCGCTTCAGCACCTCCACCAGCAGGACGCTCTCCCCGATCTCGCCGTCTCCTTGGGATCAGCCGGGTCCCGCACCTGCCAGTTAGGAGAAGTCTATCAAGTCGCCAGCGTGTCCTGGCGAGACATGGACGCTTCCCGCCTCGGCTTTGCCAAGGGCGTGACGCCGTTCATAGATCACCCCGTCGATCTGCCGTTGCACACGCCCCTCGACCTCCCCACCGCGCGCCTTTCGACCGGCGCAAATATCGTTGGGGGCGAGGAATATGCGCTGATAGACGCGGAAATGGTCGACATGGAAAGCTTCGCGATTGCCCGGGCCTGCCAGCGCTTCGCTGTCCCGCTCATGGGCCTGCGCGGCATCTCCGATGGGCCTGGCGAACTGAACGACATGCTGGGCTGGACGAAGCTCCTCGCGCTTCTCGATGAGAAATTATCCCACGCCGTCGATATGCTCGTTGCCCACTTGGGCTCCCGAAACCTGTCGCCCTGAATAGAAGCGACGCCAGGCGAAGCAGAGCTGCACTTGCAACTCTGCTCCTTTCTCAGTCCGCCATGGGTAACGCTAGTCTTTCTGCTGTGCGGCGAGTTGCTTCGCGCGAGTGGCAGCCGCATCGGCAGCATTCACGACACCATCCTTGTCATCATCCTGCTCGGCAAAAGCACGGGTGCCAGAGGCGTCATATTCCGCCCGGCTCATCCTGGTGTCCTTGTCCTTGTCCAGCACGCCGAAGCGAACTTTGGCCTGACGCATCTGCCGCTGCCGCTCTTCTGCCTTCTTCTCCTCGCTACGGTCCGATGCCGCGAGTTGCTGCTCGAGACGGGTCTGATATTCCCCGACATATTCGTCTTCGGACAACCACCCATCACCATTTGCATCCGTCGCCTTGAAGCGAGCAGTCCGGACGGCGTCGAACTCAGCGCGGGTGACCTGCCCGTCATGATCGGCATCATAATCGTGGATGAAGGCCGATCCTTCATGCGGAGCGGCGAACGCTGTGCCCGATGCTGCGAGCAGGGCGGCGGTCAGGAAGAGCCGAATTTTCATATCATATCCTCTAGCTGGAAAAAGGGTCAGGCCGCGTCGAAGGCCAAAGTGTAGGTGTAGCTGCGATAGGGCGTTTCTGACCCCGCCGGAGCGGCGGCGCGATGGCGTACAAGTATAAGATAGGTGCCAGCATCTTGCGGTCTCAGGACGAAGCGGCCATCCGAGCCGCTCTTCACCTGAGCGGCCACCTTTCGCCCATCATACAGGCCAGCGCTGCGGAACAGGGTGATGTCCGCGCCAGCCAGCGGCTCGCCATCGAAGAGCAGCGTGAAGCTCGCATCTGTTCCAGCGACGATCGCATTGGGATGAGACATGACCTGGATTTCCAGCGCCTTGCCAGTCGGCTTCAGCGCCACCTGGGTAGGCTGGCCGCGTGTGACATAGGCTTCGGCCAACGTCATGCTCTGCACATCGACCTCCGCAACGCCAGCAGGCGGCTCGCTACCCTCGCCGCGCATTTTCCAGTCATTCCCGGCCTTGAACATCTTGCCCTTGCGTCCGGCGCGAAGGCCGCTCGTCACCCGGTAAGTCCCGTCCGAAGGGATCGCCGCTTCGAACATGCTGATGTCGCGCAAATGCGTGACCGGGCCGACCGCAAGTTGCTTTCCATCCGGTCCTATCAAGTGGAAGGGCGCGTCACGCATGGCAACTTCAGGTAAAAAGGCATCCTCAGCAAACGCCGACTGAACGGTAACATGGTCAGCCTTGCCCAGATCGAACTGGGTGGGCAGCACGTAAGGCATGTGCGCCTGGGCAGTGGAAGCACCCAAGATGATCGCAAGCCATGCGGCAGAATGAAGTCGCAACAATTTCATCAGAATCCCCTTTCGATTTCCCGATATATCTAATGCGACTCACTTGCAATATCATTCATTGTTGGTAAGCCGAGCGCCGTTCGGGGCCCTTGATGTCCCATGGAGATGCAAAAGGGGGTAAGATGATGAAGGCCAAGGCAAAGCTTCTGATGGGTGCCGTGCTGATCGCCGTGCCCGCCGAGCTTTGGGCGCAGCAGGCAGCCGACGCGCCGGAAACAACGCGCATGACCCTGGACCGCATGGTCATATCCGCAGGGGCAGAAAAGGTGGCCATCGACACGCCCCAAGCCGTCAGCACGCTCGACCAGGAGGATATTGATCAAGCCCAGGCGATGACGATCGGCGATCTGCTGGAAGACATGCCGGGCGTGAACGTGCAGGGCGGCGTCGGCCAACTGGGGCAGGGGTTCAACATCCGCGGCATGGGCACGGCTGTGGGGGATTCCGATAATCGGATATTGCTCAATGTCGACGGCGTCACCAAATTCTACGAGCAATATCGCATGGGCGCGCTGTTCACCGAGCCCGAGCTTTACAAGCGGGTCGAAGTCCTGCGCGGCCCGGCCTCCTCGACCCTTTACGGAGCTGGCGCGCTGGCGGGCGTCGTCAATTTCACGACAAAGGATGCGTCCGATTTCCTGACCGGCGGAGATCCGCTGGCCGTCCGCCTGAAGGCCGCGACCGATACCAACGCGCAAGCGCATACGCTGTCGGGCATCGTAGCCGCGCAGCCGGTTGAGGGCGTCGAATTGCTAGGCAGCAATAATTACCGCCGCAGCGATGACTACAGGAGCGGTAATGGCGGCATCGTCGCTGCATCCGCAACGCTATCGGACAGTTGGCTGGCAAAGGGTCGTGTTTCCATCGGCGGCAATCGGAACCACGCCATCTGGGCCAGCTACCAGGATTGGATCAGCGACGCGCCGCAGGTCTACGACCAGGTTTCGGCCGCCACCGGAAACAGCCTGATGCGCCGCCGCGTTCACGATAAGACAGCGGTGGTGGGCTATGTGAACGATTTCGACGGCAGCAAGATCTTCAATGTCGAGGCGCAGATCGCCTATTCGCTGTCGAAGGTGCACCAGACCGAAACGGCATTCCTTGGAACGTTGGCCTATTCGGATTTTTCCTACGAAAGCTGGCAGGCAAAGCTGCAGAACAGCAGCCGTTTCGACATGGGCGGCGACTGGACGGCCTTCCTCATTGCCGGTGGCCAGTGGAGTATCCAGGAGCGGCGCAATCCGCGCGTGGCGATGAACGGTACGGTGACGCCGGGTGCGGGCACCCATCCGGAAGGTGACATGAGCCGCTATGGGCTGTTCGGCCAGCTGGAGATCGTCTGGTCCGACAAGCTGACCATCATGCCCGGCGTTCGCATCGACTGGACAGACCTTAAGCCTGGCGACACGGTCGTCGGTGGCACAACTTTGACGCGGCGGGTGAAAGACAGCGGTGTCTCGCCCAAGCTTGCCGCATTGTACAATGTCACCCCATGGTTCGGCCTGTTCGGGTCTGCCGCCCGCACGGTACGAATGCCCAATGTGGATGAGGTCTTCACGCGGTCGGCGACGCGGCCCGACAACCCGAATTTACGGCCTGAGAAGTCCGACAATTATGAGGTCGGCTTCACCCTGTCCTTCGATGATGCGCTGGGACGTGGAGACCGGTTCCGCGCGAAGACCACCCTGTTCCAGAACGATGTGAAGGACCTGATCGTCAACGTCGCCGGCCCGGCGGGAACGCCCTATTTCCAGAATATCAACCGGTCGCGTTTCAAGGGGCTGGAGATAGAGGCAGAATATGGCGTTGGCGGCTTTTTCGCGCGGGCCAATGCTTCCCTTATCGACGGCAAGGATCGCCTGACGGACAACTATCTCAACACCATTCCTGCCAATGACTATCGCCTGACGCTGGGCTACGCCGATTCGGCAACGGGTCTTTCGGGCGGTTGGACCGGCGAGTTCGCCGAACGGCAGGACAAGGTGACGACAGGCATCTTTTCTTCTGCCGGATCGGGCTTGCCGACCCCAGGCTATAGTGTCCACAACCTCTTCTTCGCGTTCAAGCCACGGAGCGGCGCGGCGAAGGGATTCGAGTTCCGCGTCGCCGTGGATAATCTGTTCGACAAGCAATATCGCCGCCACTTGTCCGCTTTGGCGGCCGAAGGGCAGAGCTTCAAGTTCAGCGTTGCGAACACATTCTGACGATGATGGCGCGGGCGGTTCCATCCTTCCGCATTAGCGGTCCGGCAGCGGCTTCCCTGCTGGTGAACGGATTGCTGATGGCGGCGCTGCTGAACCTGGGAATGGGGCAGGCGGTGCGACGGCAGGAATCGCCTGCGCTGACGGTCTTTTCGCTGGCGCAGCTGAAGGGGGTTGAACAAGGGGCGGAGGAAAGGGAGGCGGCTTCCGCAGGCTCCTCTCAAACCGCTGAGCAGAGGTCGGTAGTTCGGCCGCCGATTTCCTCGCCTGTGGTGCAGCCCTTGAGGATTGATCAGTCACCGCCGTCTACCCTCGTACCGATCGCACCTGTCGTGTCAGTCGCAAGCCAGGTCATGACTGCACCGAATGCATCCGGGGCTGAGGGGGCTGCGGCCTTGCCGGCCACATCTTCGCTTCCCCCACGCGGCGTGGCAGATGGCGCTGATATCAAGGCCCCGTCGGGCACCAGCCGGAGCTACGCCGCGAAGGTTCGATCCTGGCTCTACGCTCATAAAATTTACCCCCGCCGCGCTCGTATGCGACGCGAGGAAGGGCAAGTGCAGGTTCGGTTCACTTTGGATCGCGCCGGAACCTTGCTGGAAGGCGCGATCATCAGGGGCTCGGGCAATCCGGTTCTCGATGAGGAAGCCAGAGCGATGCTGCAGCGCGCGTCCCCCTATCCCCGCCCCCCGGCAGAGCTCCCTGGCGAGCGTATAGAATTCACCGCGCCGATCGAATTTATATTGCCCGCATGAAGGCGCCTGCCGCGCCACCACGGGCAGGGCGGCTGCCAAAAAGGACACTTGGCATTTCCACTCCCAGCTATGCGCTAGAGGCATAGGTCGGCGCGATCTTAGTCGGTTGTGCCTTGTGCACATTGCTTTTCATATGGTGCAAACGGATGCCCAGCCAAAGGTAATCGAACGGGAAGGGGAAGACATGGACCTGCACCTTGAAGGAAAGACAGTCGTCATTACTGGCGGCACCCGTGGCATCGGCCGGGCCACAGCCGAGCTATTTGCAGCCGAGGGAGCGAAGGTCGCGATCTGTGCGCGCAATGCCGATCATGTTGCGGCCGCCCTCAAAAAGCTCGAGGCGTACGGCGTTCCAGCCTTCGGCGCGCCAGTCGATATTACCGATAGTTCGGCACTGCGGGCATTTATCCATGAGGCTGCCGAGGCGCTGAACGGTATCGACATGTATATCGCGAACGCCAGTAGCATCGCTTCCGGCAATGGGGAGGCGGAATGGCGATTGGCGTTCGAATCGGATGTGATCGGCGCGATTGCCGCTGCCGAAGTTGTAATCCCCTATCTGGAGGCTGCGGCCGCCGCAAAGGGGGATGCCTCATTCCTGACCATATCTTCGATGGCGTCCACCCAAGTCGGAGGACCTGACGCCTACTCGGCGATGAAGGCCGCACTGACCAACCTGACAAAGGGATTTGCACGCCAATATGCGCCCAAGAAGGTCCGGTTCAACACCATCTCCCCAGGCATGATCTATGACGAAGACGGCAGCGTCGGCCGCCTGCGCGCGGAACGGCCTGACTATTTCAACGCGATGCTGGCATTACATCCCACCGGCCGGATGGGAGTACCCGATGAAGTCGCCGCGACGGCCCTCTTCCTGTCCAGCCCCCGGTCGAGCTTCACCACGGGCGCGAACTTCGTCATCGACGGCTCGATGTTCACCCGCGTGAATTATTAGCGCGTCCAGCGTTGAAGGGGTTCGCGGATCAAGCTCGCACCTCGTCGCGATGTTGATGCTGCGACAAAAGATATCTGCTGACACTAGATAGACCTTAAGTGTTTTCTCCTCCTTCGGCATGCTTGCCCTCGCTGATCTCCTCGATCAGCTTCGCGCAGAAGGCGGGGAGGTCTTTCGGATTGCGGCTCGTCACCAATCCCTTGTCCACCACGACCTCTTGATCGATCCATGTTCCGCCGGCGTTGCGGATATCGGTCTGGAGCGTTGGGAAGGAGGTAAGCGTCCGTCCCTTGACAACATCCGCCTCAACCAGTGTCCAAGGCGCGTGGCAGATTGCGGCGACAGGCTTCGATTGATCGAAGAATGCGCGGACGAACGCGACGACCTCCTTCGATCCCCGCAGCTTGTCAGCGCCTACCGATCCGCCGGGAATGACCAGCGCGTCAAAATCTTTGGAGGAAACCTCGCCGATCGCTTTGTCGACAGGAAAGGTTGCCCCGGGGTCGAGATCATTGTTGACCGCCTGCGCCTCGCCCGCTTCCAGGCTGATCACGGTGACTGTGCCGCCCGCTTGCTCCACCGCTGCCTTCGGCTGCGTAAATTCCGGCTCTTCCGTCCCGCGCGGCGCAATGAGAATGGCGATCTTCTTGCCTTCGAGTGTCATCGGTGGATTCCCTTCACATGATCGCGTCTCAGCGCTCTTGAACGGTTCACTTTCCGGTTAGTGCCGCCGTTATTTCAGATTGCGGGAACCGGCGCCTGATCCCAGGCGATTTCTGTCCATGAACCTCGAAACCTCGCCGATCGTCCCCGATGACAACGAAAATGGCGCAATTGTAGACGCGCGAGAAGCTGCGGAAGTGGCTGGGCTCGTTTACACCAGCGATGAAGAAGAGGGCGTCAGGCGGATCAAACGAGGGAAGGGCTTCCAATATCGCCGGGCGGATGGAAGCGCGGTTCGCGATGCGGAAACCCTCGCGCGCATTCGCAAGCTTGCTATTCCGCCAGCCTACACCGACGTCTGGATATGCGCGGACGCCAATGGTCACCTTCAGGCGACGGGCAGGGATGCTAAAGGCCGTAAACAATATCGCTATCATCAAAAATTCCGCGAAATTCGTGACAGCACCAAATATGAGCATTTGCTGGAATTTGCCGCTGCCCTGCCCAGGATCAGAGCTAAGGTGGAAGAGCATCTGAGTTTGAGAGGCATGCCACGCGAGAAAGTCCTCGCCGCTGTCGTCCGCCTGCTTGAGACAACAATGATCCGCGTAGGAAATGCTGATTATGCCAAACAGAACAAGAGTTATGGACTGACGACGTTGCGCGATCGGCATGTCGATGTGAATGGATCTGAAATGCGTTTCCGGTTCAAGGGCAAGAGTGGGAAGCAATGGCGGCTGACCCTGCGCGACCGTCGTATCGCGAAGATCGTCAAGAACAGCCAGGACCTGCCAGGTCAGCACCTTTTTCAATATATCGATGATGCGGGCGAGCAGCGGGAGGTGACCTCCGGCGATATAAATGGCTATTTGAAGGAAATCTCCGGGCGCGACGTCACCGCCAAGGATTTCCGGACGTGGAGCGGCACGGTGCTCGCAGCGCTGGCGCTTGCTGAACTTGAGAAGGTCGACAGCCAGGCGGCGGCAAAGCGAAACATTCGGGCCGCCATCGAGACGGTGGCGGCTCGGCTCGGCAACACGCCGACGGTCTGCCGAAAATGCTACATCCATCCGGAGATATTCGACAGTTATCTGAACGACGCCCTGATCCTGGAGGCGCGGGAGGAGGTAGAGAAAGAATTGCGCGGAGACCTGACACAGCTTTCGCCCGAAGAGACCCTGGTTCTCTCGTTTCTCCAGCGCAAACTCTCACCAAAGGATGGAGAGGGGAGAGCCTGAGGTGAACAGGCTCGCTCCTGGGAGGTAGTGACTATGAGCAATCCTCCGGGGCGCGAGCCGGAAGCAGCGGTGACAGTTCCGCCGCCTCAGCCACCCAATCTTTCCGAAGCATTGAAGCGGAACATCGCCGCCCTGGAAGCGCGCCGCCGCGGCGAAGAGCAAAGAGCGAGCATCCAGGAAAAGGCTGCTGAAGCGATAACGCGATTCACCGGCAGCATGCGCTTCGTATACCTCCACATGCTGCTGTTCGGTGCATGGGTGGCGATCAATCTTGGCGTGATTCCTGGCGTGAAGCCATTCGACCCGACCTTCGTCATTCTCGCGACCTGGGCATCGGTCGAAGCCATATTCCTGTCGACATTTGTATTGATCAGCCAGAACCGAGCGGCAGCTGCGGCGGACAAACGAGCTGACCTTGACCTTCAGATCAGCCTGTTGGCTGAGCATGAGATCACCAAGCTCGTGCAGCTGAACTTGGAGGTGGCACAGCATCTGGGAATCAGAAAATCCGGCGATCCGGTGCTGGACGACATTGCTCGAGACGTAGCGCCGGAGGCCGTCCTGGATGAGATTGAGCAGCAGGACCGGAGGTCAGAGCCCTAGTCCCGCCTCCCTCAGGCAAACAAAAACCCCGCCAGATCCTTGATCTGACGGGGTTTTCGATGGTGGGCGTGGCAAGGATTGAACTTGCGACCCCTGCGATGTCAACACAGTGCTCTACCACTGAGCTACACGCCCACGGGAGTTGCGCCAATAGCGGGGGGTGGTGGGGTGTGCAAGCGGGAAATTCGCTTAAAAGCTAATTCTCTGGACAGAGGGTGCGCAGCCCATATTGTGCGGGGAAACAGGGGGCGGCCGGGCGAGCATGAAGGACATCCACAACGTAGCGGGCGGAGCGACTACGCCGCTGCCCTTTTACCGCCAGCTTTACGTGCAGGTGCTCGCCGCCATCGCGACCGGAGTCCTGATCGGCCATTTTTTCCCCCAGACGGGCGTCGCGCTCCAGCCGCTCGGCGATGCCTTCATCAAACTGGTGAAGATGATCATCGCCCCGGTCATTTTCCTCACCATCGTGACCGGTATCGCGGGCATGAAGGAATTGGGCGCGATCGGGAGGGTGGCGGCAAAGGCCTTCGCCTATTTCCTCACCTTTTCCACCCTCGCGCTGATCCTGGGCTTGATCGTCGCGAACGTCGTGCATCCGGGCGCTGGCCTCAATATCGACCCGGCGAGCCTCGATGCGGGCAAGGTCGCCGAATATCAGCAGCAGGCGCATGACCGGACGCTCACCGGTTTCCTGATGGACATCATCCCTGCCACGCTGATTTCGGCCGTCGCGGATGGCCACAACATCCTGCAAGTATTGTTCGTCGCCATATTGTTCGGCATCGCCCTGACCCTGATCGGCGATAAGGCGGAGCCGCTGATGCAGGTGCTGGACTCCGCCAGCCACGCCATTTTCAAGCTGGTGTCGATCCTCATGAAGGCCGCCCCCATCGGCGCCCTCGGCGCGATGGCCTTCACCATCGGCAAATATGGCGTGGGCGCGCTTGCGAACCTCGCGGAACTGGTCGCGACCTTCTATCTCACCTCACTCTTGTTCGTTCTGGTCGTGCTCGGGCTGGTGGCGAGGCTCGTCGGTTTCAATATCCTGCACCTCATCCGCTACCTGAAGGCGGAGCTGCTGCTCGTGCTCGGCACCTCTTCATCGGAAGCCGCGCTGCCCAGCCTTATCGAGAAGATGGAGCGGGCAGGGTGCCGCAAGTCGGTCGTCGGACTGGTGGTCCCGACAGGGTACAGCTTCAACCTTGACGGCACGAACATCTACATGACGCTGGCGGCGCTGTTCATAGCGCAAGCGACCAATGTCGATCTGAGCATAGGTGACCAGATCCTGCTGTTGCTGGTCGCGATGCTGTCCAGCAAGGGCGCGGCGGGCGTCACTGGCGCGGGCTTCATCACGCTCGCCGCCACGCTCTCCATCGTCCCGTCCGTACCGGTCGCGGGCATGACACTCATCCTGGGCATCGACCGGTTCATGAGCGAATGCCGTAGCCTTACCAATTTCATCGGCAATGCGGTCGCCACCGTGGTCGTGTCCGCATGGGAGAGCGGCCTTGACCGGGAGCGGTTCGCTGCTGCCATGGCAGGAGAAGCGCTGCCGCCGACCCCCGATATGGAAGAAGTCGTCCCCGGCTAAATGGCTTTCAGTTCAGCCCGCTCATGCTGCTGCTGCCGAACATACGGTCGATTTCCAGCACCAGGTCGCGCAGGTGGAACGGCTTCGATAGCACCTTGGCCTGCGGCACCGCTTTTCCGGCCTTCAGCGTCACGGCGGCAAAGCCGGTGATGAACATGATCCGCATGTCTGGCGCAACCGTGGCCGCATGCTGGGCAAGCTCGATCCCGTCCATTTCGGGCATGACGATATCGGTCAGCAGCAGGTCGAACTGATCCGTTTCGATATATGGCACCGCCTGCGCGCCGGTCTCGACGGCCACCACCTCATATCCCGACCGCTCAAGCGCGCGGGCGAGGTAGGTGCGCATGCTGTCATCATCTTCGGCCAGCAGAATTCGAACCATGGCTCGGGTCAGTCTCGTCTCTGGCCGGTCTCGGCCGATCTCGTGCGGCACCCCTCGCGGGTGGCGCTGCCAGTCATTATATGCGACAACCAACATATATATCCAGCCGGGTAACCATTTTTGCCGCGCCCTGTGGAAGGAGATGATTTGAGCTATTCCGCACCGCGCGCTCCGGCCGAATCTCTGCCTTCGCATGATCTCTACGGACCGGACCGGCCGATCGCTCCCGTGGTTATTTCGGTGCCCCATGCCGGGCGAGCCTATGACCCGGCCTTGTTGAACAGCGCCAGAGTCGCGCCCGACGTGCTGCGGCGGTTGGAGGATCGCTGGGCGGACTTGCTCGCCCACCCCTTGATCGAACGCGGCTATCATGTGCTGGTGGCGCGTGCGCCTCGGGCGATGATCGACCTTAATCGGCATGAGCGGGAAATCGATCCCGCGATGGTGACGGGCCTGCCCCGTGACGCTGCTCTTCAAGGCAGCGCGAAGCTGCGCGGCGGCCTGGGCCTGCTGCCGCGCCGGCTGCCGGGGGCATATGAATTGTGGCAGCGGCCTGTCGGGTGGGAGGAGGTGCGCCGCCGCATCGACACGATCCACCGCCCATATCATGCCACCCTGACCCGCATGATGCGATCCGCGCGAGAGGCGCATGGCCATGCCGTGCTGATCGATCTCCATTCCATGCCGCCGCTTCCCGCAGCTGCCGCCGGGCAGCCTGCGCCCACCGCAGTGCTGGGCGATCGCTTCGGCCGGGCGGCATCGGCGCGGCTGATGACGCTGGCGGCCGATGTGCTGGAAGGGCATGGGCTGACGGTGGCGCAGAACCATCCCTATGCGGGCGACCATATGATCGAACGCCATGGGCAGCCGGGCCATGACTTCTACGCCATGCAGGTGGAGATTGACCGCAGCCTCTATCTGGACGCCGCCTTGGACAATCCCGGCCCCGGCCTGCCGCGGGTCCAGGCGGCTATCGGCTCGTTGGTCGATGCGATCGCCTGCGAAGCGCCACGCGCCGCCTATCCGCTCGCCGCTGAATAGCCGCCCATGCAAAAGGCCGGGGCGTTATATGCACCCCGGCCTCTCATTTGCTTGGCTCTCTAAACGCGCGTCATTCCAGATGCTGGTCAGGCAGCGCGTGCGTCGGCCTTGAACCCCAAAGCGCGTAGAAGAGGATGTAGAGTTCGCAGGCAGCCGTCAGCAGGAAGCTGTTCTGCAGACCGTAATTGTCGGCTAGCCATCCCTGAACGACCACCAGCGAGCCGCCGGCGATCGCCATGATCAACAGCCCGGAACCTTCCTCGGTCAACGGCCCCAGGCCGCGAATGCCAAGGGTGAAGATGGTCGGGAACATGATCGAATGGCCAAGGCCCACCAGGATCAGCGCCCACATTGCGACGGGTCCGTGGCTGAACACCGCGACAAGCATCACGATGAACGACCCTGTGGCAAAGGCTGCCAACACCTTGCCCGCGTCCACCTTTTGCATGATCGCCGACCCTGCGAACCGGCCAACCATCATGCCGCCCCACAGGAAGCTCAGATAGCGGCCAGCCTGTTCATGAGTCAGATTGGCGATGTCCGGCTGACTGACGAAGTTCACGAACAGGTTGGCGACGCCGATTTCCGCGATCAGGTAGATGAAGATGGCGGGGATGCCGAAGACCAGATTGCGATGCGACCAGAGTGAGTGCTTCTTCCGTTCCTCCTTCGCCAGCCGGGCGGTCGATGATCCCATCGCGGGAAGGGGGAAGCGGGCAATGACGATCGCCAGCACCACCAACACGACGGCAACCAACCCATAGGGCAGTATCACGGATTGCGCGTCCGCCAGCCGTTCGGCCGGCGTCAGCACGACGTCCGCGCTCGACGTGCCGCCCTTGGAACGGCCAAGGATCAGATAAGCACCGAACAGCGGCGCCAGCATCGTTCCCGCCGAATTCATCGCCTGCACCAGATTGAGGCGCGAAGATGCGGTTTCAGGCTTGCCGACAACCGCCACATAGGGGTTGGCCGCCACCTGAAGCAGCGTGATGCCGCTCGCGATGATGAACAGCATGGTCAATGTGACGCCATAGGATGGCAGGCTGGCCGCCAGCATCATGCCGAGCGACCCCGCCGCCATGATCAGCAGGCCGATCACCAGCGACTTCTGGTATCCGACACGTTCGATCAGCTTGGCCGAAGGAATCGACGCGACGAAATAGGCGATGAACCATACGGACTCGATCAACGTTGTCTGCGTATAGTTCAGCTCGAACACGCTGCGCAGGTGCGGCAACAGCGTGTTGTTGATGACGGTGATGAAGCCCCACATGAAGAACAGGCTCGCCAGCAGCGTCAGTGCAGG
This sequence comes from Sphingobium agri, assembly GCF_023051225.1. Taxonomy (NCBI): domain Bacteria; kingdom Pseudomonadati; phylum Pseudomonadota; class Alphaproteobacteria; order Sphingomonadales; family Sphingobiaceae; genus Sphingobium; species Sphingobium agri. The sequence goes on from NZ_JALKHS010000006.1 coordinate 405,028, forward strand.
ACCGTACCGGGTGGCGGGATGGTCGCCCGCAGTCAGAGTGGCTGATGATGAGGGAGGTGCAGGCATTCATCTTCTCCAACAGGGGCCAACAGGCTTGTGCTGCTTCTATTTGTCCGAGTATATAGCTGCCCGTCGGGCGTCAATATACCCCGGCGGCAGGGGGATCGTATGCAGGGGGGCTGGATCAGCCATGCTTTTCGAACATCATCGTCCTATTGTTTCGCGTGTCTGATGGCAAGCACGTCAGCACTTGCGGCTGAAGCCAGCCGCGCTCCTGCAGGCCAGCTTGCTGACGGCACGGCCATAGAGGCGATCACTCTTTCCAATGGGCATGGCGTGTCGGCCCGCATTCTCACTTATGGCGCGACATTGCAGTCGCTGTCTGGCCCCGATCGGGACGGCAAGCAGGCTGACGTGCTGCTCGGCTATGACGATCTGGCGGGCTATCTGGCGCGACCCGACTTTTTCGGCGTGACGGTCGGCCGCTATGCCAACCGGATCGGACGCGGCCAGTTCACTTTGGACGGCCAAAGCTACCAGCTGCCGCTCAATGACAAGGGCAATACGCTGCACGGCGGCGGGAGGGGGTTCGACAAACAGGTCTGGAAGGTCGTGTCGGTCCGCAGCGAACCGCGCCCGGAAGTCGTGCTGGCCTACAGTAGCCCGGATGGCGAGGCGGGTTATCCCGGCCAGCTCGACGCCCGGATCAGCTATGCACTGGACGAAAGCGGTGGGCTGACCATCAGTTTCGAAGCGCAGGCGAGCAAGCCGACCATCGTCAACCTCACCAACCATGCCGTCTTCAATCTGGCGGGCGAAGGCGCACGGGGCGGCGCCCTCGGTCATCTGCTAACGATACCGGCCAAGGCTTATACGCCCGTCGATGCGGGACTTATCCCTACTGGTGAGATCAGGCCGGTCGCGGGAACGCCGTTCGACTTCCGCTCGCCTCGCCGCGTGGATGATGCCGTGCGCGACGGCACCGATCGGCAGATCAGTTTCGGGCGCGGCTATGATCATAATTGGGTGCTGGACAAGGGGCGGACGGCTACGCCGGAGCTGGCTGCGCGTCTTGAGGACCCCGCGTCGGGCCGCGTGCTGGAAGTGCTGAGCACGGAGCCCGGACTTCAATTCTATTCCGGCAATTTTCTCGACGGGACATTCCTTGGCAAAAATGATCATCTCTATCGCATGGGCGACGGCTTCGCGCTTGAGCCGCAAAATTTTCCGGACGCGCCCAATCACCCGAACTTTCCCTCGGCCCGGGTCGATCCCGGCAAGCCCTATCGTCACGTCATGATCTATCGCCTTTCGGTAAAGCGCTGAACCATGGCGCAGTGGCAACTCATCAAACGCGACATTCGCGACAAGCTGGGCGAGGGGACGCTCTGGTCCGCGCGCGACAATGCGGTCTATTGGACCGACATCATCGCCCCCGCGCTCAATCGCCTTTCCCTGACGGATGGCAGCATCGACCGTTGGACGATGCCGGAGCCGATCGGCTGGGTTGCCGAGCGGCAGGGCGGCGGCTTCATCGCTGGCCTGCAAAGCGGTTTCGCGCGGCTTTCCCTTGATCCGCTCACGCTTGAGCCGTTCGGCGATCCTGAACAGCATCTGCCCGGCAATCGCATGAACGACGGCAAGGCTGATGCGGACGGGCGCATCTGGTGCGGCACGATGGACATGGCGGAGGCGGAGGACAGCGGCGCCTTCTACCGGCTGGACCCGGACGGCCGCTGGACGCAGATGGACAGCGGCTATCGCGTGCCCAACGGGCCTGCCTTTTCCCCGTGCGGCAACTGGCTTTATCATACCGACAGCGCGCGCCGCACCGTCTACCGCTTCTCCCGTACCGAAGGCGGCGGCCTGTCCGCGCGCGAGGTCTTCATCCAGTTTGGCGACGGAGACGGTTATCCCGACGGCATGACGGTGGACACCGACGGGCATATCTGGATCGCGCATTGGGGCGGCAGCCGCATCAGCCGTTTCACGCCCGATGGCAAGCTAGACCGCGCCATCGCCTTGCCAGCGCAGCAGGTGACGAACATATGCTTTGCAGGTGCCGGGCTGGATCGCATGTTCGTGAGTTCGGCGGCTGTCGGATTGCCGGACAGCGACTATGACGGCGGCTTGTTCGAGGTCGATGCCGGTGTGAAGGGCATGCCGACGTCGCTTTATGCAGGCTAAGCCGGGGGCGGCGCGGAACTTTCACGCGGCACCAGCTCGAAATCGAACTGCGGCGCCTTTGCGGGCCGGTTGATCAGCGCGTCGATGACCGCTGCCCCCATCTGCGCCAGCGGCTGGCGTACAGTCGTGAGCGGCGGCCAGGCGGTGAGGCTCGCGGGCGTGTCGTCGAAGCCGACCACGGAGAGGTCTTGAGGGACCCGCAAGCCCCGCTGCCGCGCCAGTTGCAGAACGCCCAGCGCCATGTCGTCATTGGTCGCAAAGATCGCGGTCGGCGGCTCGGCCATTCCCAGCAATGTCTCGCCCGCAGCGATCCCCGACGGATAGTCGAACCCGCCCTCCACGAATAGCGCCGCCTCCTCCGCCAGCCCCGCCGCGGCCAGTCCTTCGCGGAACCCGTCAACCCGGTGCGTCGCCGCCTCATGGGCAGGCGGCGGCGTGATGACGCCAATCCTGCGGTGGCCAAGGCCTAGCAGGTGATCGGCCACCATCCGTCCCGCCTCCCATTCCGGGGTCACGATATTCAGGCTCTGCGCCCCGTTCGGCCCCGCGATCCGCGCGCAGGGCAACTTCTTTTCCGCCAGCCATTCCAGCACCGCGGGATCGTCGGACAGCGGCGGCGCGAGGAACACGCCATCGGGGCGCAGCGCGGCCGCCAGCCCCTCAAGAATGTCGAACCGCTCCTCGCCCGCCAACGGGATCAGCTCGACCACCAGATGATAGCCCAGTTCCCGGCACCGGTTGACCGCGCCCGCCTGGATGCCGCTGATATAGCTTGCGACGGGATTGTTGTAGAGAAAGGCGATCATGAACGACCGCCCGCCTGCCAGCCGCCGCGCGGACTGGTTCGGCCGATAGTCCAGTTGCTGTATCGCCGCCGCCACCCGCTCGCGCAGCTGTTCGCTGACATTGGGCGCCTTGTTGACGACCCGCGACACGGTCTTGATGGAAACGCCAGCCAGCGCGGCTACGTCATGGATGCTGGCCATGAAAACCCCGGACCGCGCCCGCTCTGATATGAACACCCCATGTCATCGCCATCGCATTGGCATGGAAAGCCCACGCAAAACAAGGCCGCGGCTTTTTAAGGGCCGAAAGGAAAAAGGACTTGATCGATCCGCCCAACTCTTTAAGAAAGACAGCGTTGTCATACCTGATGGCAATAAGGTCATCCCGGACAGCTGCAGGCTAACTGCACGAGCATGTGGTTGTCCGGGATGCGCTTTCCCGCTCAGGGATCGGCATTCCCATCTTTCCAGCCATGCGCGCCGATCAGCGGCACGAACCGCACGGCTTCCAGCACCGTCAGATCGAACTCCTCCTCGTCCTTGCGGATCAGGCGCACAAGCTGCTGTTCGCCGCCATCCCCGACCGGCATCACCAACCGTCCGCCGATCGCCAGCTGTTCGCGCAGCGGCGGCGGCACGCCCGGACCGCCAGCCGCCACCAATATGGCGTCGAAGGGAGCCTTCTCCGCCCATCCTGCGGTCCCGTCGCCCAAGCCGATCGACACATTGTCATAGCCAAGCGCCTTCATCCGCCCCTCCGCCAGCGCAGTCAGTTCGGCGATGCGCTCGACCGCGAAGACATGCGCGGCAAGGCGGCTCATGACCGCCGCTGCGTAGCCGGAGCCCGCACCCACCTCCAGCACCCGATCCTCCGGGCTGATCGCCGCTGCCTCTATCATCCGCGCAACGATATAAGGCTGCGAAATGGTCTGGCCCGCCTCGACCGGCAAGGGCCTGTCCTCATAGGCCAGGCTTCGGACATCTTCCGGAACGAAGCGCTCGCGCGGCACGGCGCGCATGGCTGCCCACAGCCGGGGATCACCCACGCCCCGGCGGATGATCTGTTGCTCGACCATCATCTGGCGCAGGCGCGCGCAATCCGCCATCCCGCCTCCTGACCGCTCCTGAGAGCCAACGACTCACGCCCGCCGTTCGACGAAGATCATATCCTCTAATGACCTTCCAAGCGCCCGCCTTTGTGCGCCAACGCCTTAACCTCGTTTAGCCAACTTCCACGCGGCGGGGTGGTCGGCGTTCAAAAACAAGGCGCTATGATAGGCTCTGCATTTTCCTCAAGTATCGGACACGGCCTGGGCTCAAGATCCTCTACACCAGCGGTTACACCCGCGAAATTTTCCTGCGCGACGGAAAGCTGGACCCGAACATCGCGCTGCTCGCAAAGCCCTTCACGCTCCAGGAATGGGCAAGCCGCATTAGGGACTTGATCGATCAAAGCTGATAAGATCCACATCGACATCACACTGTAAACAGCGTCACCTCATTCCGTCATCCCAGCGAAAGCTGGGATCTCAGGCCACACGGCACAACACCCCCTGAGATCCCAGCTTCCGCCAGGATGACGGTAGATACGGACACTCGGACTGCATCCACATTCGGCCCGCTATTCCAACCGGCCCAATTAAGAACCCGCCACCGGCTCCAAAAGCGCAATATCCATATCCGCCAGCGCCAGCCGCAACAGCTCACTCATCGCCGCTCGCGCACCCTCCGCATCGCCCGCCGCAATCGCGTCGAACACCGCCCGATGATCGGCAAAGGGATCACGCGGGGGTGACTTCCTGCGCTGCTTGAATGTCGTGGTCCAACTGACCGCGGCTCCAACCGAACTTGCCAGCGCAGCCAGCGCGTCATTCTGCGTCGCGGCGAGGATGGCGTGGTGGAAACGCTGGTCGGCGGCGCGTCCTTCTTCCGTCGACAGTCCATGGCCGCGCATCTGCGCAAGCGCCTGCTCCATCGCCAAAAGCTGCGAACCGGTGCGCCGCCGTGCCGCCAATTCCGCCGCTGCCGGTTCTATGACGCCGCGCAGTTCGAACAGGTCCCGGACGAAGGCCGCGTCCGGCTCCCCAGCGAACATCCAGGCAAGCATTTCGGGGTCCAGCACATTCCAGCGGCTGCGCGGCAGGACGCGCGTCCCCGCCTTGGGGCGGCTTTCCAGCATGCCCTTGGCCACCAGTATGCGCACCGCTTCCCGATAGGCGGTGCGGGACACGCGCAGCCGTTCGGCCGCCTCTATCTCGCCTTCGAAAACATCGCCCGGCTTGTGGATTCCGGCCACGATCGCGGTGCCGAGCTGCCGGGCAATCGCCTGGTGGATACGAAGCCCGCTTTCCTCACTGCCGAACTTTCGTTCCGCCGGATGCCGGTCTTCCTTACCCAAGCTCTGCTCCCCCGCCCTTTAATCCTCGAATGCCGCCGTAGGACAATGCTTGCCGCAAAGGAAGGCGTCAGCCACCAGTTGCAGCGGCCTGATGTCGGCGCCGATTGCCCGATCCTTCACCAGCTGGACGAACTGCCGGTACATCTCCGGATATTCGCCTTCTGGCGCCTGCACCATGACTTCGCCGTCCACGGTCAGCTGGTTGCCGCCTTCGGACAGGAGCAGCTTGCCATCCTGCGTTTCGACGGCAATGTCCCATGTCTGCTTGCCGGTCTGCCGCCAATCGAACGCTGCTTCGATGGGCGCGCCCGACGCGCTCGCCATCTTCAGGCTGGCGGCGATCGGCGCCTGCTTGTTGGCGGGCACTTCCAGGCTCGCGGCCAGCATCGTCACCGGTTCGGGCATGATCTCGGTCAGGATCGACAGCGCATTGATGCCCGGATCGAACACGCCAAAGCCGCCTGCTTCCCAAATCCAGGGCTGGCTGGGATGCCAATGCCGCACATCTTCGCGCCACTCGATCGACACGCGCGTGACCTTGCGCTTCGCCATCCATGCCTTGGCATCTGCCACGGCGGCGGCATGGCGGCTGTGCCAGCTTGCATAGATCGTCACGCCCTGCGCGCGCGCCAGGGTGATCAGCGCCTCGACTTGCGTCACCGTCGCGCCGGGCGGCTTTTCCAGGAAGACATGCTTGCCCGCCAGGATCGCTTCGCGCGCGGCCTCATAGCGCACCTGCGGCGGTTGGCACAGGATCACCGCATCCATGTCGGGTTCGCCCGCCAGCATCGCGTCCAGCGTGGGATAGTTGTTCACCCCATCCGCCTGCGCATTGCGGCTGGCGACTGCCACCAGGTCGATGCCGCCGGTTTGTTCGATCGCGGGCAAATGCTGGTCGCGCGCGATCTTGCCCAGCCCGACCAGCCCCGCCTTGATGATGCCGTTCATGCCGTTCCTCTGCTCTTTAATGATTGTCGCGCGGCAGACCCTGGGTCTGCGCGATCCGCTGGAACTTCTCCGCGCCCTCCAGGATCGCCCCCTTGTCCAGCTGTCCCACCAGAGCGCGCTGGATTTCCTGCCACGGGGTCTGCGACGCCGGATAGGCATAGCCCCCCTCCGCCCGCAGCGCCGCGCGCCGCGCTTCCAGTTCCTCGTCGGGGATCAGCACGTTCACCGTCCGCGCCTCCAGGTCCATCCGCACCCGGTCCCCCGTTTTCAGCAGCGCCAGTCCGCCCATCGCCGCAGCCTCTGGCGAGGCGTTGAGGATGGATGGGCTTCCCGACGTGCCCGACTGCCGCCCGTCACCGATGCAGGGCAGGGCGGACACGCCTTCGGTGATCAGATAGGCAGGCGGCCGCATGTTCACGACCTCCGCCGCGCCCGGATAACCGATCGGTCCGGCGCCGCGCATGAACATCAGCGTGTCGGGCGTGATGCCGACCGCCGGATCGTCGATCCGCGCATGATAATCCTCCGGCCCGTCGAAAACGACCGCCGGTCCTTCAAAGGCGTTGGGATCGGCAGGGTTGGAGAGGTAGCGCTGGCGGAATTCCTCGCTGATGACGCTCGTCTTCATGATCGCCGCGTCGAACAGATTGCCCGACAGCACCAGGAAGCCCGCTTCTTCCTTCAGCGGCTGGGCGAACGGGCGGATGACATTTTCATCCTCGATCTCCACCGCCCGGCAATTCTCGCCCATCGTTCGCCCGTTCACCGTCATCGCGCCCTCGCGGATCAGGCCCTGCGCGATCAGCTGCCCCACCACCGCAGGCACGCCGCCCGCGCGATAATAATCCTCGCCCAGATATTCGCCCGCCGGCTGCAGGTTCACCAGCAGCGGCACATGATGCCCCACCATCTCCCAATCCTTCAGCGGCAATTCGACGCCGACATGGCGCGCGATCGCCGCCAGATGGATCGGCGCGTTGGTCGATCCCCCGATCGCCGAATTGACCATGATCGCATTATGAAAGGCATCCAGCGTCAATATGTCTGAGGGCTTCAGATCCTCCGCCACCATCTCCACGATCCGCTTGCCGGTGCGCCACGCGGCCTCCTGCCGATCGCGATAGGGCGCGGGGATGGCGGCCGATCCCGGCAACATCATCCCCAGCGCCTCGGCCAGGCTGTTCATGGTCGTCGCCGTGCCCATCGTGTTGCAATAGCCAGTCGAGGGCGCTGAAGAGGCCACCAGCTTGATGAAGCCCTCATCATCGATCTTCCCGGCCGCCAGCAGCTGCCGTGCGTGCCAGACGATCGTGCCCGACCCCGTCCGCTGCCCCTTGTACCAGCCATTGAGCATCGGCCCGACCGAGAGCGCAATCGCCGGAATGTTCACCGTCGCCGCCGCCATCAGCAGCGCAGGCGTCGTCTTGTCGCAGCCCGTCGTCAGCACCACGCCATCGATCGGATAGCCGTACAAGGCCTCGACCAGCCCCAGATAGGCAAGGTTCCGGTCCAGCCCCGCGGTTGGCCGCTTGCCCGTTTCCTGGATCGGGTGGACCGGAAACTCGAGCGCTATGCCGCCCATCTCGCGGATACCCTCGCGAATGCGCTCAGCCAGCACCAGATGGTGGCGGTTGCAGGGCGACAGGTCGCTGCCGGTCTGCGCGATGCCGATGATCGGCTTGCCGCTCCGCAACTCCTCCAGGCTCAACCCGAAGTTCAGATATCGCTCCACATAGAGCGCCGTCATGTCGATATTGTCCGGATTGTCGAACCAGGCGCGGCTGCGCAATTTCCGGTCGGGCTGAGACGAAACGGCCATGAGATATCCTAAAGGCATTGAGGCGCGCCACGCATTGACGCTATCGGCTGATCCATATACTCATACAAATGAGCAGACAAGAACGGAAATGACGCGCATGAGCAGCTATGACGTGGTGGGCGACTGGGGCACCAGCCGCCTTCGCCTCTTCCGCATGGAGCAGGGGCAGGTCACCGCCCGCCGCGAGGGCCCCGGCATAGCCGAAGCGGGCGCGAACGCCGCCCAAGCCTTCGCGCAAGCCATCGCCCCCTGGCTGGAAGACGGCACGCCCGGCACCATCCGCCTGTGCGGCATGGCGGGCGCGCGCGACGGCTGGGTGGAAGCGCCCTATGCGGACTGCCCCGCCACCGCGCAGGATTGGCGCACCGCTGCCGTCCGCTTCGACTGGCAGGGCGCGCCGCTGTCGATCCTCGCGGGCCTTGCCTGCACGGACGAGGATGGCGTCCCCGACGTCATGCGCGGCGAGGAAACGCAGATTTTCGGCGCGATGCACCGGAATCCCGATCTGGCGCAGGGCCGCCACCTCATCGTCCTGCCCGGCACGCACAATAAATGGTCGCTGGTTGAAGACGGCCGCATCGTCAGCTTCCGCACAGTCCCCACTGGCGAGCTTTTCGCCCTGCTGCGTGATCAGTCCACGCTCGGCCCCAAAGCCGACCCCGCAGATGCCGCCCAGGAAGCGGAAGGTTTTGCCGAAGGCCTCGGCCGGGCCGGGGAGGGCCGCCTCCTCACCAGCCTCTTTGCCGCCCGCGCCAAGCGCCTGCGCGCCGGACGCTCGCCAGATTGGGCCGCTGGCTATCTTTCCGGCCTTCTCATCGGTTGCGAAATCGCCGAAGTGCGCGCCCTGCTCGGCGACGTGAGCGGCATCACCCTCATTGGCGATCAGCGCCTGTGCGCCCGCTATGCAGAGGCGCTGGAGGCGCAGGGCCTCTCTTCCCGATCCTTGAGCGGCGACGATTGCGTCCTCGCTGGCCTCACTCTTCCGGAGAATGCCGCATGACCCTCGATTCCCTTCTTGCCGCAGGCGCTCCGCCCGTCTGCGCCATCCTCCGTGGCCTTCGTCCCGAAGAAGCGGTGGAGATCGGCACGGCTCTTATCGACGCGGGCATCCGCATCATCGAAGTGCCATTGAACTCGCCCGAACCCTTCGAAAGCATCACCGCGCTCCAGCAGGCGTTCGGCACGACCGCGCTGATCGGCGGTGGCACCGTGCTGTCGGTCGAAGCAGTGGACGATCTGCGCCGCACCGGTGGACGAATCATGGTGACGCCCAATACCGACCCCGCCGTCATCGCGCGGGGCGCGCAATATGGCTTCGACATGCTGCCCGGCTTCATGACCCCCAGCGAAGGTTTCGCAGCTGTCCGCGCTGGCGCCCGCCGCCTCAAACTATTCCCCGCCGCCAGCGTCGGCCCCACCTATATCAAGGCCATCAAGGAAGTGCTGCCGCGCCATGTCGGCCTTTGGGCGGTCGGCGGCACCGGCGCCGAGACTATCGGCCAATGGCTCGGCGCAGGATGCGAAGGCATCGGCGTCGGCGGAGCCCTATACCGCGCTGGCGACACTGCCGCGACAGTGGCGGACCGAGCGAAAGCCTTGGTCGAAGCGTGGCGCGCGCTCCGCTAAAGAGCGCCACGCTACCCATCATCCGTTCGCCCTGAGCCTGTCGAAGGGCTCTACTTCCTTTAGAAGGGAAGAGGCTTCGACAAGCTCAGCCCGAACGGATTTAGAGTGATCCGCGTGAATGGCGAGAGGTTGAACAGGCCACGCCTCCCATCCAGTTCAAGCTAAGCCAAGCTAAGCGCATCAACCCCAAACCCCGAACACTATCCCACCCGCTGCTCGACCCGCCGGTCCAACACCTCCCGCACCTTGCCCGCCAGGTCGGCATAGGTGAAAGGCTTGGTCAGCAATTCCACTCCCGGGTCCAACCGCCCATGGTGGAAAATGGCGTTCCGCGCATAGCCGGTCGCGAACAGGATCTTGATGTCGGGCCTGCGCGCCGCCGCCTCCCGCGCCACGTCCGCTCCCGTCATCCCTCCGGGCAGAACCACATCGGTGAACAGCAGGTCGATATGCTCGCCCGGCTGCTCCAGCGCTTCCAGCGCCGCCGGTCCATTCCCCACTTCGATCACATGATAGCCCAACTCGTTCAGCACCTCGACGGCGTAGGCGCGCACCTTCTCGTCATCCTCGCACACCAGCACCGTCTCGTCGCCGCCGCTAACGGCGGGGCGGGGGGCCTCCTCCAACTGGTCGTTGGCGGGCACCAGGCCATGATAGCGGGGCAGGTAGATCTTGACGCTCGTCCCTTCACCCACCTCCGAATAAACCCGGATATGCCCGCCTGACTGCTTGATGAAGCCATAGACCATGGACAGGCCCAGCCCGGTGCCGCGCCCCACTTCCTTGGTGGTGAAGAAGGGCTCAATCGCGTGGCTCAACGTCTCGGCGTCCATGCCTTGGCCTGTGTCAGATAGGCAGATCAGCACATATTGCCCGGGCTGCACATCATCTTCCTGCGCCGCATAATGGTCATCGATATGCGTGTTGGCGACTTCGATGGTCAGCTTGCCGCCGTCCGGCATCGCGTCCCGCGCATTGACCGCCAGGTTCAGCAGCGCATTTTCCATCTGGTTGAGGTCGACCTCGATCGGCCATGCGCGCGCGGCCTGGATCGTCTCCACCTCGATCCTCTCGCCCAAGGTGCGGTTCAGCAGGTCCGACATGCGGCTCACCAGCCGGTTGGGATCGACGCGTTCGGGCGCCAAGGGCTGGCGGCGCGAAAAGGCGAGCAGCTGCTGCGTCAGCATCGCCGCACGCTCGGCACCTGCCATCGCATTGTCTGCCGCGCGACGCATCCGCTCATTATCGTTGAGGCCGCGCTGGAGCAGTTCGAGGTTGCCGGTGACGACCTGCAACAGATTGTTGAAGTCATGGGCGACGCCGCCGGTCAGCTGGCCCAGCGTCTCCATCTTCTGCGCCTGCCGCAACGCGGCTTCCGTTTCGGCAAGGGCGCGAGCATGGGCGCGCTGTTCCGTGACGTCCCGCGCCACGCAATAGACCAGCCCATTGTCGGGCACCGCCGTCCAGCTGAAACTGCGATACTCGCCATCCTTGGTCCGGAACCTGTTCTCGAACCGGATCGTCAACACCCCCTGTTGCAGGGTTTGAACCTCCTCTCTGGTGCGCGCGCTATCATCGGGATGTTCCATCCATTCCGATGTGCGGCCGATCAGTTCCTCCTGGCTCCATCCCAATATGTCCGTCCATGCAGGACTCGCCGACAGCCATTTTCCCTCCATGTCGGCAATCAGGAACGGATCGCGGGCCAGCGTCCACAGGCGGTTGCGGTCAGCCACCATCTCCCGTTCGGCTTTGACCCGCTGCGTCGTCTCGTTGACGATGCACAATGCTCCGCCGATCGATCCGTCCGCTTCGAACACGGGGGAATAGCTGATGTCGAAATAAACCTGCTCGCCCCGTCCACCGTCCCGTTCGATGTAAAAGGGACGGTCTTTGGCATGCACCGTCTCGCCCTTCTGGACCACGGACAGCAGCAGCGGCTCCAGATCGTCCCACAGTTCAGCCCAATTCTCCCGCGCCGGGCGGCCAAGCGCGGCTGGATGCTTGTCGCCGATCGTCGGTGCATAGGCTTCATTATAAAGCGCGCAGAGTTCCGGCCCCCAGAACAGCACGATTTCCGCCTTGGATGACAGCATCAGCCGAACCGTTGAGATCAGCGCGGGCGACCATCGCTCAACCGGGCCCAGCGGCGACCCGTCGCCGATGTGCGCCGTCAGATCCCCCAGGGGACCCTGCGTGGCGATCATTCCGGCGATAGTGTCCGCCGGCGCAATCATCGATTATCCTCTGTTAAGAAGTGCATAGGCGGGATACGCCTGTCCGATGATTTGTATCCGCTCGTTACGGAACGTTGCGACCTTTTGTCCCATGGTCGCCCTCTTGCAACAATAAGGGCATCGGCGCATGGATCGCCGCCATGACCGAACTTGCCCTTGGCCCGGCTACGGCTGCATCCCGTCCGCTCTCGATCGCTCGCTGGCTGCTTGCCGTGGCGGCGCTGGTTTTCTGCATGGTGGTGGTCGGCGGCATCACGCGCCTCACCGAATCGGGCCTGTCGATTACGGAATGGAAGCCGATCACCGGCGCGATCCCGCCGCTCACCCATGCGCAGTGGGAGGACGCGTTTCGGCTCTATCAGCAAATTCCCGAATATCAGCAGCTCCGGCAGGGCATGACCCTCTCCGACTTCCAGTTCATCTTCTTCTGGGAATGGGTGCACCGGCTGCTTGGGCGGTTGATCGGCGTCGCCTTCGCCCTTCCGCTGATCTGGTTCGCCTGGCGGCGCGCGATCCCTTCCGGCTATGGGTGGCGGCTGGTCGCGCTGCTGGCGCTTGGCGGGCTTCAGGGTGCGATCGGCTGGTGGATGGTCACGTCCGGCCTGTCGGTGCGCACCGATGTCAGCCATTACCGGCTGGCCGTCCATCTGCTGACCGCGCTCTTCATCATCGGCGGCCTCGTCTGGACCGCGCTTGATCTGCTTGCGCTCGCGCGGAACCCGGCCGCCCGTCCAGCCGCGCTGCGTCCTTTTGCCCTTGTCGCCCTGCTGGTGCTGCTGGTCCAGCTGATGTTCGGGGCCTTCACAGCCGGGCTCGACGCTGGCTATGTCTCGAACACCTGGCCGCTCATGAACGACCATTTCGTGCCAGAGGGGATTTCCTGGCTGGGATCGCTCTGGGCCACCTTGTCCAGCGATCCTTATCTCGTCCATTTCATCCACCGCTGGTGGGCATGGGTTGCCGCCGCCATGCTGATCCTCCTTGCGCGCAAGGCGAAGGGGGCAGGGCGGCGCGGCGCCTCGATCGCGATCAACGCTGCGGTCGGCACGCAGATCGCGCTCGGCATCGCCACCGTTATCAGCGGCATCGCTCTGTCGCTGGCCGTGCTGCATCAGGCGGTCGGCGCCCTCGTCGTCGCTGCCGCCGCTTGGGGCGCGCACGCCGTTGGGGAACGTCGGGCATGAGCGGCGTCGCGCTTGTCTACACGCTCTTCGGCTCGGCGGAGGCGGCTGATCGCGTGGCGCGCCAGCTGATCGCGGAAAGGCTGGCCGCCTGCGCCAATATGCTCGGGGCCGCGACCTCCCTCTATGAATGGAACGGGGTCATGGAAAGCACCGCCGAGGTGCCGGTCCTCTTCAAGACCACGCCCTCCCGCCGCGACGCCCTTATGGCGCGCATTGCCGAACTTCACGACTATGAAGTGCCCGCAATCCTCGCTTTGCCGGTGGAATCGGCTGATCTGGCCTACGCAAAATGGGTCGCAGAGCAGATCGCGAAGTGACGGGTATTATTTTACCCGTCAGGAAACCCGCCGAATCTCTTGACTTCTGAACCCCTCGACGTCATTAGCCCCCATCTTCTGAAAGCCCAGAACGCTTTCAGTTCACTATTTCATTCTGGAGATTGGCACCATGAAGGCGCTGATGAAGACCACCAAGCCGGCAACCCCGGCAACGGTCGAAAAGAAGTGGATCCTGATCGACGCGGAAGGTCTCGTCGTCGGCCGCCTCGCCTCGACCGTCGCGAACATCCTTCGCGGCAAGCACAAGACCAGCTTCACGCCCCACGTCGATTGCGGTGACAATGTCATCATCATCAACGCAGGCAAGGTGAAGTTCACCGGCCGCAAGCTGACCGACAAGGTGTACTACAAGCACACCGGTTACGCCGGCGGCATCAAGGAAACCACGCCTGCCAAGATCCTGGAAGGCCGCTTCCCCGAGCGCGTCCTGGAAAAGGCCGTTGAGCGCATGATCCCCCGTGGCCCGCTCGGCCGTCAGCAGATGCGCAACCTGCGCATCTTCGCCGGTGCTGAACATCCGCACGAAGCGCAGAACCCCGAAGTGCTCGATTTCGCGTCGCGCAACCGCAAGAACAAGGTGGGTGCATAATGTCCGATAACCGCCAGTCCCTGTCCGACCTCGCGTCGCTGACCGCCAACGCGCCCGCAGCTGCTCCCGCTGCTGCTGGTGAGACCACCGCTGCCGACGCGCCTATCGCGCCGGTTCAGCCTTCGGCTCCCCTGCGTGCGCAGGAAATCGACAGCCTCGGCCGCGCCTATGCCACCGGCCGCCGCAAGGATGCCGTCGCACGCGTCTGGGTGAAGCCCGGCACCGGCAAGATCACGGTCAACGGCCGCGATCAGGAAGTCTATTTCGCTCGCCCGACCCTGCGTCTCGTTATCAACCAGCCCTTCGGCGTGACCGAGCGTGAAGGTCAGTATGACGTGATCGCCACCGTCAAGGGCGGCGGTCTGTCGGGTCAGGCTGGCGCCGTGAAGCATGGCATTGCCCAGGCGCTGTCGAAGTACGAACCGGCACTGCGCAGCGCGGTCAAGGCTGAGGGCTTCCTCACCCGCGACAGCCGCACCGTTGAGCGTAAGAAGTATGGTAAGGCCAAGGCCCGCCGGAGCTTCCAGTTCTCGAAGCGCTAAGCGTCAGGTACAAAGCATTTTGGAAGGGGCCGGTTTTCCGGCCCCTTTTTCTATGGCAGTCCGTTGCGGACGCGTATCAGTGGCAACCTTTCGCTAATCCAGGTTGTTGACCTGCCGTAGATCACGACAGGAGGACAATATGGGTGAAGCGACTGACAAGCTGAAGGCCGCAGGCAACAAGGCTGCAGGCGCCGTCAAGGAAGCGGTAGGCCAACATCAAAATAACGCCGATCTCGCCGCAGAAGGAAAAGCGCAGAAGGCAAAGGGCACTGCTCAGGACGTCAAGGGCTCTGTGAAGGGCGCGCTTGGCGACAAGATCTGATAGCCTTCATCGCATCAGGAGAAAGGCCTCGCATGACGCGGGGCTTTTTTCTTAATGCCCGGCTCTGTAGTGGCTGAGGCATCATTGGACGGGCGTAGATAGGCGCGTACGTCCCGCCGCAGTTCTCCAGCGCACAGATAGAGTGCGATGACGTTAGGAATAGCCATGAGGAAGAAGCTGCTGTCGACAATATCCACCACTCGTCCTAGGTCGATCGCCGCGGCAGGCGGCAGCGCCAGGATATAGAGGATTTTGTAACTCCACTGCGCCTTTGGACCATGGCCAAAAAGATATCCCCAGGCCTGAAGCCCATAAAATCCCCAGGCGACGAGCGTCGAGTAGGCGAACAGAACGACGACCACTGCCAGCAGCCACGGAAACCAGGGCGACACCTGCGCGAACGCGGCCGAAGTGATGGCCACGCCTTCGAGCCCGGATGTCCACGTACCTGCAACGACGAGCGCCAACCCGCCAACGGAACAAACGATCATCGTGCCGAGCAGCGGCTCAAGCAGCGCGACCAGCCCCTCCGATACAGGATGGCGTACCCGCGCCAGGCTATGCGCCATCACAGCCGAGCCGACGCCTGCCTCGCTGGCGAAAACGGCACGCCTCATGCCCGAGACGAAGGCGCCAACGGCGCCCCCGGTAGCTGCACTGCCGGTCCAGGCGCCATGCCATATTTGTGCCAGGGCAGCCGGGATTGCTGTAGCATGGATGATAAGAACGGCGGTAACGCCTGCGAGGTAGACGGCGACCTTGAGCGGGGTAAGACGCTTCGCAACCTCACCCAGCCATGCGGCACCCCCTAGGGTGACCAAAGCGACGGCGGCTGCCAACAGCACGCCATAGGCCCAGCCGTTCGACAGACCGGTCACCACCTTGACCTGCGCAAAGCTCTGGTTCACTTGCACCATCGGGATCGCGCCGAACAGCGCGAAGAACGCGTAAAGCCCACCCAGTACCAGCCCGAGCCGCGGCCAGCCACGCGCAGCGCCGATGGCTCTCAGCACATACATGGGTCCGCCATGGACATGACCACGTTGATCGAAGATCCGGTATTTCAGGCCAAGCGTCACCTCGGCCATCTTCACGGTCATGGCGAACCAGCCGATCACGAACATCCAGAAAATCGCGCCCGGTCCGCCCATGGTGAGCGCAACTGCGACGCCGGCGATGTTGCCGAGGCCGATCGTACCGGCAAGCGCAGTGGTCAGGGCACCCCACTGGCTGACATCACCCTTGGCTTGATCTGCGTCGGGCTGCGTCTGCAAGATGCGCACTGCACGTCCAACCGCCCGAACATTGGGAAATCCCAGCCAGATGGTGAAGAACAACATCGGCACTGCGAGGTAGAGGACGATCAATTCGATCTCGGTGCCCAGCAAGGGAACCTTGAAGAAGACCGCGCTGGAGAGCGCGTCTACCGCTGCATTGAAGCCGTCCACCTGCTAGGGAATGACGGCTCGGCGGTGGAAAGTCGAACAAAGATTGCTATGGGGGTCATAGGTTAGCCTCGTGGCAGGACAGGAATTATGAGCAGGCGTTATTTCGGCACGGACGGGATCAGGGGGCGGACGAATCAATGGCCGATGACAGCCGAACTCGCGATGAAAGTCGGCATGGCTGCGGGGAAGCATTTCCAGCGCGGCAGCCACCGGCATCGGGTCGTGATCGGCAAGGACACGCGCCTATCCGGCTATATGGTTGAAAATGCTCTGGTGGCTGGTTTCACGGCGGTGGGCATGGATGTTGTCCAGTTCGGCCCCATCCCTACGCCTGCAGTTGCGCTGCTTGCCCATTCGATGCGTGCTGATCTCGGCGTCATGATTTCGGCCAGTCACAATCCCTATGCTGACAACGGCATCAAGCTGTTCGGGCCTGACGGCTACAAGCTGTCCGACGAAGATGAGCTGAAGATAGAGGCGATGCTGGAGCAGGATATTCCGCTAGCAGCGCCCTCCGAAATCGGCCGTGCGCGCCGGGTTGAGGACGCAAGAGGGCGCTATATCCACGCGGTGAAGTCCAGCTTTCCTGCTGATCTTCGCTTGGACGGCCTCAAGATCGTCGTCGATTGCGCGAACGGTGCAGCTTACCAGGTCGCGCCATCGGCGTTCTGGGAATTGGGAGCCGAGGTGATCGCGATCGGCGTGACGCCGAACGGCATCAATATCAACGATGGCTGTGGATCGACCTCTCCACTTTTGTGTCAGGAGACTGTCGTGTCTTCCGGGGCGGACATCGGCATTGCCCTCGACGGAGACGCGGATCGGCTGATCGTCGTGGATGAGAAAGGCCAGATTGTCGATGGTGACCAGATCATGGCGCTGATCGCTACCAATTTCGCACGTGACGGATCGCTGCGCGGGGGCGGCCTGGTAGCGACGGTGATGTCCAACCTTGGCCTGGAACGGCATCTTGCCGGACACGGGATCAGCCTGGAGCGTACCAAGGTCGGCGATCGCTATGTTCTGGAGCGCATGCGAGAGGGCGGCTTCAATGTTGGCGGAGAGCAGTCCGGGCACATGATCCTGTCCGATTACGCGACCACTGGCGATGGCACCGTAGCGGCGCTGCAGGTGCTCGCGGCGCTCGTTCGCTCGGGCAAGCCTGCCAGCGAGGTCTTGCATCGGTTTGATCCCGTGCCACAACTTCTCAAGAATGTCCGCTTTTCCGGGGGCAAGCCGCTGGAGCATGAAGAGGTCAAGCGGGTCATCGCGCAGGCAGAGGGCGAACTCAACGGCTGTGGCAGATTGGTCATTCGCCCGTCCGGGACTGAGCCGGTGATCCGCGTGATGGCAGAGGGGGATCGGGAGGATCAGGTCAAGGATGTCGTCGAGCGGATCTGCGACGCTGTCGCCAGGGTCGCGGCCTGATGCTTGACATGCGTCCTGATTGCGAACGGTGTGGCACGGACTTGCCAGCGGCAGACCCTGGGGCGTTCATCTGTTCTTTCGAATGCACCTTTTGCGCTGGCTGCGCAGAGGCGCTGGACGACCGTTGCCCCAATTGCGGTGGGGAGTTGATGGATCGCCCAACGCGGACAGGCGATGCGCTCGTCCGCCATCCAGCCTCTATCCGGCGTCACTACAAGGGATGAAACCCGCGCGCATTTTGATCGTCGCCGGTTCGGACAGCGGAGGAGGGGCTGGCATTCAGGCCGACATCCGCACTGTTACGCTGCTGGGCGGTCATGCAATGACCGCGATCACTGCCATTACGGCCCAGAATACGATCGGTGTGCAGGCCGTGCATGCGGTGCCCGCGGATATGGTGGTCAAGCAGATGGACAGCGTCATCAGCGATATCGGTGTTGATGCTGTCAAGATCGGGATGATTGGGTCCGCTATGACTGCGGAGGCGGTCGCTGACCGGCTGGCGCAGTTGACCAATGTGCCGATCATATTCGATCCGGTGATGGTCGCGACGAGCGGATCGGTGCTGGCGGATCAGGCGACGGTCGCGGCATTTGAGCGGCTGATGGCGTTGGCGACTTTGGTGACGCCGAATATACCGGAGTTGGAGGCGCTGGGCGGTGAACAGATTGCGATCTGCTTCGATACGCATGTGCTGGCGAAGGGTGGGCATGGCGAAGGGGCGATGCTGACGGACCGGCTGATCGGGCCGGGAGGGTTGGTAAAGTCATGGAGCAATGCGCGAATTGAAACGATTCACACGCATGGGACGGGATGTACCTTGGCCAGTGCTATTGCTGCTCGGTTGGGGCAGGGGTCAATGCTTATAGAAGCTATTGAATTTGCTAGGAAATATGTTCGGGAAGCGCTGATGTTGGCGCCGGGTCTGGGGCAGGGGCACGGGCCGATGGGCGCGCCGTTCGGGTTTCATCAACATGCCTGATTTCGCGCATGAGCGATTGCATCATCCCGGGCTGGTCGCTGGAGTGGACGAAGCGGGCAGAGGGCCGCTGGCGGGGCCGGTCGTGGCTGCTGCCGTCATCCTGCGGCAGGAGGATTGCCCGGATGGCCTGAATGACAGCAAGCAACTGACCGCCGCCCGCCGCGCGGTGCTGGAGGGCGAGATCAAGGCGCGGGCGCTGTGTTGGGGGATCGGGGTGGCGTCAGTCGAGGAGATTGACGAGATCAACATCCTTTGGGCGACGATGCTGGCGATGACGCGAGCGGTCGAGGCGCTCAGCAAAGATTGCGCACATGTGCTGGTGGACGGCAATCGCTGCCCCAAATGGCGGTGGGCCTCGACCGCCGTGGTCGAGGGCGACGCCAAATGCCTGTCGATCGCCGCCGCGTCGATATTGGCCAAGGAGGCGCGCGACCGCATGATGATAGAGGCGGCGGCGGTGCACCCCCATTATGGCTGGGAAAGCAACAAGGGCTATGGCAGCCCGATGCATCTGGCGGCGCTCAGGGAACATGGCCCAACGCCGCTGCACCGGCGCAGCTTTGCCCCGGTCGCGCAGTTGGTGCTGTTGTAGAAACTGGAGCGCTTTCGCAGCAGATGGCGTCATCTGCTGGCAGGCGGAAAAACTCGACATAAATGTAGCGTAACCCGATCCAGTGTGATTGGACCATGTCCCAAGGCCAATTGAGTTGAGCTGAGCCGCTCTTGCTTGATCCGCATCATATTCGAGCAGGGTGAGAGACTTCGGTAACTGATTTCCCGACTGATGGGGCTCAATCCATGCGAGATCAGTTTTTAGGTTTGAACAGCCCACAGGTCTGAGGGTGTTCGCGTGCCTTTGCAGCAGCACGCCATGCAGCAGTCTTTGGTGAGGCGGGCGGCTTGTTCAGCGGGGTTGCACGTTCGTCGGACGTCGCTCCCTGCCCACCCCCGGCCCCTCCCGCCTGCGGGAGGGGTGAGATGATGGAGCCACCCGGCTAGTTTCGGGACGCGTTCCAGCTTGGCGGCTACGTATCGAGAAAGGGGCAAGCTCTAGCCCTCCGTCACTTCTCAGCGGATCAGCACGCTGAGCGGAGTTCGCCGCGTGCCTCTGGATGCGATCAAGCCTTCTTACTCTGTGCCATGGCGGGATTAAGAATAGTGAGCCACAAGCCGCTTCTGGCTGGCGAATCCGTGCACAATAGTTAAGAAAGACTTTATGCGCGTGATGCCTTTCCTGCTGGCGCTTGCCGCCATAGCGCCTGTGTCATCGATGAGCCAAGCGGCCGCTGAGGTCGCAGCCTCGGAAGGACAGGTGATGCAGCCGGGCGGTTATCGTTGGCTGGAGGAGGGGCCGTTCGACGGGCCGCTCTACCTGATCATCAGCCTTCAGCGGCAGATGGTGCATGTCTATAATGGCGACCGGCTGGTGGGTATGGCGAGCGTATCCACGGGTACGCCGGGGCACCGGACGCCGACCGGCGAGTTCACGATCCTGCAGAAGCGGGAATGGCATCGGTCCAACCTCTACAGCAACGCACCCATGCCGTTCATGCAAAGGCTTACCTGGGATGGCGTGGCGCTGCATGCGGGGCATAATCCTGGCTATCCGGCGAGCCATGGCTGCATCAGGCTGCCTACCGCCTTTGCGCGGACATTGTTCGGGATGACGCAGCTTGGCACTTTGGTTCGGGTCAATGCGGATGCCTTGGGACCGGCCTTGATGCTGGATCAACTGGTCATGAATGATCCGGGGACGGCGGTGGTGACATTCACGCCGGGTCCCAAACCGCCGGTGGTGGAGCAGGCCAAGGTTGAGTTGGCATCGCGGGATGTGCCTGTGCTGGCGGTTGATCCCAGTGTGTTCCGGCCGAGGTTGCGGCGGTGGTAGGGTTGGTGCCTGTTTTTCCAGAGGTCTGACGCCTTCGTTTTGAACAGGTGAGGGCTTCGACAAGCTCAGCCCGGGTGTGGGTTGTTGGCCTGAGGCTCAGGGCGACCGGGTTAGGAGTGCTTGCGATCTTTAGAAGGCGATCGTCTTACACGGAAGCATCGGCATTAAGGCTGATTTTCTGTCACCCCGGGCTCGACCCGGGGTCCCGCTGCCTCGGTAGCGTCAGATAAGAAGCGGGACCGCGGATCAAGTCCGGGGTGACGGTCACTCAAACATGAACATGCTCTAAACCGCGCTGAGCCCTGCGTCGGCCAGGCCGCGCCACAGGTGCAGGGCCTGGACGCTTTCCTTCACGTCATGGACGCGGACCATTTGCGCGCCGGATTGCGCGGCGCGGAAGGCGAGGGCGATAGAGCCGCCGAGGCGGTCGGCGGCGGGGGCTTCGTTGGACAGGGCGCCGATCAAGCGCTTGCGGCTTCCGGCAAAGAGCAATGGCACGCCGAGACCCTGGAAAGTGGCAAGGCCATTGACCAGCGCCAGATTGTCGGCGAGCGACTTGCCGAAGCCAAGGCCTGGATCGACCATGATCCGGTCGCGCGCAATGCCTGCACTGACGCAGCTTTCGATGCGGCTTTCGAGCATGTCGAACACATCGGCGACGACATCGCCATAGCCGCCGGGATTGTCATGCGGGTCATCGCCGGAGGACGGCGCATGCATCAGGATGACGGGGCAGGACGCGCGCGCCGCGACTTCCAGCGCGCGGGGATCATGGGCAAGGGCGCTGACATCGTTGATGACCTTTGCTCCTGCCGCGAGCGCCGCTTCCATGACGGCCGCCTTGCGCGTGTCGATCGATACCGGGACGCCCGCGGCGGCGAGCCTTTCGATGACCGGCACGACGCGAGTGATTTCGTCGCCTTCCCACACTTTGGGAGCTTTTGGGCGCGTGGATTCGCCGCCGATGTCGATAAGCGCTGCGCCGGCCGCCGCCATGGCAAAGCCAGCGTCCGCCGCCGCCTGGGGATCGCCCATATGCTTTCCACCATCGGAGAAGCTGTCGGGGGTCACGTTGAGGATCGCCATGACTTGCGGCGCATCGAAGCGGATGGTGCGATCGCCTAGTGCGAGCGGATTGCGCTGCGCCGAGATATTGGCTGCGAGACGCTGGGCGCGTTCCGCGAGCGGGGCGGGAAGCGAGACGATGGTTTCGTCGAACTGCGCCACCGGGATCGTGATCCGCGTCAGGCGGTGCGCGCCCTGTAGTGCGGTCAGCTCATAGGCCTGGAACCAGATCAGGCCATTGGCCATGCGTGCCGCTGACCCATCGGGCAGGCCGATGGGGGAGGGGACGAACCATGTGGGCTTCAGGTAAAGCCGAGCGTCGTGGGGGAGGGTGGATAGGATCATTGCTGGTCTCGTTCACGCTGCGCCTGTCGAAAGCTTTTCCTTGTTAAAGAAAAAGAAGGGGCTTCGACAGGCTCAGCCCGAACGGAAATGCAGGTGAGGGCGTCAGGGCTCGTTTGCGAGCAGATAAGTCTGGCGCAGCGTGTCGATGGGCTTGAGGGCGCCGTCGACTTCATGGTGCCAGAAAGTCCAGCCATTGCAGCTGGGCGCATTTTGCAGGGTTGCACCGATCTTGTGGATCGATCCCGTATCCGTGCCGATGCAAAGCGAGCCATCGGCGCGCACGGTGGCCTGCCAGCGGCGCTTGGCGTCGGTCAGGATCGAGCCGGGCTGCAGATAGCCGGTTTCTACAAGCGTGCCGAAGGCGACCTTGGGCTGGCTCTTCGCGCTTTGCATGATGGTGAGGGCGGATTCGTCCAGCGGCAGGGCGGCTTCGATGCGCTCCATCGCGACTTCGATATAGCTGTCTTCGCGTTCGATGCCGATCCACTGGCGGCCAAGCCGCTTGGCGACTGCGCCGGTGGTGCCGGTGCCGAAAAAGGGATCGAGCACGACATCGCCGGGCTTCGTGCACGCCAGCAGCACGCGGTAGAGCAGGGATTCGGGCTTTTGCGTCGGGTGCGCCTTCGTCCCGTTGCGCTTCAACCGTTCCTGCCCGCCGCAGATCGGCAGCACCCAGTCGGAGCGCATCTGAAGCTCGTCATTGAGCGTCTTCATCGCCTTGTAGTTGAAGGTATATTTGGCGTCTTCGCCCTGGCTGGCCCAGATCAGCGTTTCATGCGCGTTGGTGAAGCGGGTGCCCTTGAAATTGGGCATGGGGTTGGACTTGCGCCAGATGATGTCGTTGAGGATCCAGAAGCCTTCGTCCTGGAGCGCCGTCCCGACGCGGAAGATGTTGTGGTAGCTGCCGATGACCCAGATGGTGCCATTGGGCTTCAGGATGCGGCGGGCCTGCGCCAGCCATGCCTTGGTAAAGCGGTCATAGCTGCTGAGCGTATCGAATTTGTCCCAGTCATTGTCGACGGCATCGACCCGGCCGCCTTCGGGACGGAACAGGTCGCCGCCGAGCTGGAGATTATAGGGCGGATCGGCGAAGATCATGTCGATGCAGGCGTCGGGGAGCTTCGCCATTTCGGCGATGCAGTCGCCGCGCAGGAGGCTGTTCGCCGGGATGGCGACGGCCTCTCTTTCAACCGGCGCAACCGCCCTTTTACGCCGCGGCGCGACGCGTTCCATGACACCCATTATGTGACCCCCATTCGTTTCGAGGACCAGCGTTGAGTCGTCGGGAGTCCGGCGTCAAGATCAACGGCTTAGCCGCTGAGCCTCAGACAAAAGTTAACAGCAGGAGAACGAAAGAGGTAGACACGACATGTTGAGTCCGGATGTCGCCATGGGACTCAATATCAGGTGGTGTGACTCAAAAGACTCAGCTGCTGGACCCCGCCAACTTTTTTTGGTTAACGTCGCTTCGACCCTTCAAAAACGGTCTCCGCTTGATCTTCTCATAATCATTTGGTTATGACTTCGCAATGAATGATCCTCTTTCAAGCGGCGACCGCTCGGCGGCATGTGACGAACTTTTCAAGGCGCTGTCCGACGGGACGCGGCGCGCCCTCCTGGAATATCTTGTGAAGGAAGGGGAGCAGAGCGTGCATGCCCTGACGGCGGTGTCCGACGTGTCGCAGCCGATGGTGTCGCGGCATCTGGGGAAGTTGAAGCGGGCTCGACTCGTGACGGCTCGCCGGGCAGGCCGGGAGACCTATTATGCAGCCCGCGTGAAGGGGCTGGCGCCGGTGGTGCAGTGGATGGCTATTTACGGTGCGCTCTGGTCACAGCGCTTTACCGCGTTGGAAGAATTGAACGAACCGGCCTGACGCGGTTTTCGCCGATCTTTTCTCCTTGCATTGCGGGCCTAAATGATGATCGAAAGCGCCGTGATCCATGTTGCGGGAAGGGGGCGGGGTGGGCCGCCCTGAAGGGGTGCGGCATGGTGACGGGAAAAAAGACGTGGAGCAGAAGATTGCAGGCCGCCTTGACGGGAGACAGGGGCGGGCGCGCTTTGTCAGAGAGTCACCCGATGTCAGGCGCCAGGCTCTGATCGAAGCGACGGCGCAATGTCTTGCCGAGAAGGGGGTGGCGGCGACATCCGTTCGGGCCATTTGCGCGCGGGCGGGGGTGTCTGCGGGATTGCTTACCCATTATTTCGATGGGATCGACGCGCTGATCCTCGCCACCTATCGCGATGTGGGAGAGAAGGTGGCGGCGGCGCTGGAGCAGGCCGTTGCCGAAGCGGGGCCTGATCCGCTTGATCGGCTGTGGGCTTATATCAGGGCGAATTTGCAGCCGCCTGTGCTGGACCCCAATTTGCTGGCGACCTGGATTTCCTTTTGGAGCCTGGTGAAGACCAGTCCGGAAATCGCCGCCACGCATGCGGAGACCTATGGCGGATCGCGCGAACGGCTGGAGGTGCTGCTGAGGGAAGCCGCGCCGCAGATTCCGCGTCCGGCGGCGCGGATCGCTGCGATTGGCTTGACCGCCATGCTGGACGGCTTGTGGTTGGAGCTGTGCCTCGATTCCTCGACCTTCACGATCGAAGAGGCGCTGGAGATGGCCAAGGAAGCCATGACCTATGTGATCCAGAAACCAAGGGATGAGCCGGTCGATCAATAATCGGTCCGTTGATCGCTTTTCTCAATGACAGGTGTGAATAAAAGCAATTTCCCCCGACCCTGCTCCCTCCCTACATAGGCCGGGCAACAGCAACCCTAAGAAGGAACTGGAAAGCCCATGGCTCTCATCAACACCAGCATCAAGCCGTTCAAGGCCACCGCGTTCAAGGAAGGCAAGTTCGTCGACGTCACCGACGAGGACGTGAAGGGCAAGTGGGCGATCTTCTTCTTCTATCCCGCCGACTTCACCTTCGTGTGTCCGACCGAACTGGAAGACCTGGCCGGCATCTACCCGACGCTGCAGTCGCTGAACGTCGAAGTCTATTCGGTTTCGACCGACACGCACTTCAGCCACAAGGCCTGGCACGACACCTCGCCCGCGATCGGCAAGATCAACTATTATATGCTGGGCGACCAGTCGGGGCAGATCACGAACAATTTCGACGTGATGCGTCCGGGCGTGGGCCTGGCCGACCGCGCCACCTTCCTGGTGGATCCCGAAGGCGTGATCCAGTTCATGGAAATCACTTCGGAAGGCGTCGGCCGCAACGCGACCGAATTGCTCCGCAAGGTCAAGGCTGCGCAATATGTCGCCGCTCACCCCGGCGAAGTGTGCCCGGCCAAGTGGGAAGAGGGTGAAGAAACCCTGGCTCCCTCGCTCGACCTCGTGGGCAAGATCTAAGCAAGACCTGCCCTTTCGCCGGGTCGGGTCGAGCAACTCCCCGGCCCGGCGGGGGTTTACCAAGACATTTTGAACGCTGTCATGCCGGGCCTTTGGGTCGCACCTCCCGGCAAGCGGACCTGCGCGCCCACGGGCGGTGCGCCAATTCAATGGAGCTACGAAGATGTTGGACGCAAATCTGAAAGGCCAGCTGAAGGCCTATATGGCGAACATCACGCAGCCGATCGAGCTGGTGGCGTCGCTGGACCAGAGCGCGAAATCGCGCGAACTGGAAGGGCTGCTGAGCGAGATCGCCGAACTCTCGGACAAGGTGACGGTCATCTCCGGCAACGACAAACGCAAGCCGAGCTTCATGATCCGGCGGGTGGGCACCGATATCGGCGTGACCTTCGCGGGCATTCCGATGGGGCATGAGTTCACCTCGCTGGTGCTTGCCCTGCTGCAGGTGGGTGGTCACCCGTCGAAGGCGGCGCAGGAGTTGATCGAGCAGATCAAGGAGCTGGACGGCGACTTCAGCTTCGAAACCTATTTCTCGCTGTCATGCCAAAACTGCCCGGACGTGGTGCAGGCGCTGAACCTGATGAGCGTGCTCAACCCGCGGATCAAGCATGTTGCCATCGACGGCGCGCTGTTCAAGGAAGAGGTGGATGCGCGCCAGGTGATGGCTGTGCCGACCGTGTTCCTGAACGGAGAGCCGTTCGCTTCTGGTCGCATGGAGCTGGAGCAGATCGTCGCGAAGATCGACAGCGGCGCGGAAACCCGCGCGGCGGAGAAGATCAAGGCCCAGGAGCCGTTCGAAGTGCTTGTGGTCGGCGGCGGTCCTGCTGGCGCGGCGGCGGCGATCTATGCAGCGCGCAAGGGCATCCGCACGGGTGTCGCGGCGGAACGCTTCGGTGGGCAAGTGCTCGACACGATGGACATCGAGAACTTCATTTCGGTCAGCCGGACGGAGGGCCCCAAGCTCGCCGCGCAGCTGGAAGCGCATGTGAAGGATTATGATGTCGAGATCATGAACCTGCAAAAGGCGGCCAAGCTGATCCCGGCGAAGACCGAGGGCGGATATCATGAAGTCGTGCTGGAAAATGGTGCTTCGCTGAAAGGCCGCACCGTCATCCTGTCCACTGGCGCCAGGTGGCGGCAGATGGGCGTGCCGGGCGAAGAGGAATATCGCAACAAGGGCGTGGCTTATTGCCCGCACTGCGATGGCCCCCTGTTCAAGGGCAAGCGCGTGGCGGTGATCGGCGGCGGCAACAGCGGCGTCGAAGCGGCCATCGATCTGGCCGGCATCGTTGCTCATGTGACGCTGATCGAGTTCGACAGCCAGCTGCGCGCCGACGCGGTGTTGCAGCGCAAGCTCGCCAGCCTGCCCAATGTGCGGATCATCACCTCGGCGCTTACGACCAAGGTCGAGGGTGACGGGAACAGGGTCACGGGCCTTAGCTACAAGGACCGCAACCATGGAACCGAACATGATGTCGAGCTGGAAGGCATCTTCGTCCAGATCGGGTTGGTCCCGAACACGGAATGGCTGAAGGACGCAATCGCGATGTCGCCACGTGGCGAAATCGAGATTGACGCCAGGGGCGAAACGAGTCAGCCAGGCATATTCGCTGCGGGCGACTGCACGACCGTGCCTTACAAGCAGATCGTGATCGCCATGGGGGCCGGATCGACAGCGGCGCTTTCTGCCTTCGACTATCTCATTCGTCTGCCCGCTTCCGCGGAAACAGCCGAAGCAGCCTGAAGAGACAACCCCGAGCGGGGGGTTGGGAAGCGGTCGCCCCCAGGCCCGGTGGCGGCCGCTTCTTGATTTCTACGGGTGTGGCCGTCTCCCGCACACCCGTTCGGGCTGAGCTTGTCGAAGCCCTTTCCTTAAGAGAGTAGAGCCCTTCGACAAGCTCAGGCGAACGGTACGGGAGAGGGGTGCGCGATCCAGAGCGCGAAGCTCCAGTTTCTGCCTTGGCAGCAATGTGCGTCCATCTTTGGCTCGGCCCCTTAACCGCCAGCGTGCCGGGCGGTCAGCAGATAGTTGATTGCCTTGTTCGAAGAGAGCGTGAAGCCCTTGCGCGGGTCGAAGGAAAGGCCGGTGACATCGGTGACCTCCAGTCCGGCCTTCACCAGCATGTCGGTCAGTTCCTCTGGTGTCAGGAACTTGTCCCAATCATGCGTGCCTTTGGGAATGCCGCCGATGCTTTCGCCGATGCTGATCATTGCGAGGCGTGACAGAGGCGTGCGGTTGGGAGTGGACAGGATGAGCAAGCCGCCGGGGGCCAGTTTCGCCGCCAGCGCGCCTACGAACGCTGCGGGATCAGTGACATGCTCGATGACTTCCATCGACGTGACGAGGTCGAACCCTTCGCTGTCCAGCTGCTCGACCGGTGTAGCGCGATAGTCGATCAACAGGCCCTGGCGTTCGGCATGGGCGCGGGCGATGGCGATATTTTCCTGCGCGGCGTCGAGGGCTGTCACCGTGGCGCCGAGGCGTGCCAAGGGTTCTGATAGAAGGCCCGCGCCGCAGCCGACGTCCAAGGCGCGCTTGCCCGTCAAGGGACGGAAGCTGCTTTCCTCACCCAGCCAGTGCCCATCGATCGCGCTGCGAATATAGCGCAGTCTTACAGGATTGAGCTTGTGCAGCATGGCGCTGCTGCCGGAAGGATCCCACCAGTCAGCTGCCATCGCGCCGAAATGCGCGGCTTCGCGGGGGTCTATGGTGCTGGGAACTGAGTTGGCCATGCACCCTGCCTATCAAGCTCCGCGATGGTGCGCCACGGGCATTTATTTCTTGCGTGGGGGCGGCCCATCGCCGTCGAGATATTTGTCCTCCGCATCCAACTGCCGATGCAGTTCGCGCGTGGCCGCTTCCGTCCGCGCCAATTCTTCGGGACTCCTGTGCCGCCGGTTGCTCATGATCACATAAATGAGCACCGCCGCGAGCAGGATCGGCCCTCCGATCGTGAAAAGCCCGTAAAGGACTCCGTCCATGGCTTCCTCCTTCTAAATCTTCCACTCAAGGAATGAGCGATGACGCCATGGGGTTCCATATGGCCTTGCTTGCCATATCTGCCGCTGCTGCTATAGCGGCGCCGTTTTTCCCCGGAGGGGGATCATCTTTCCAGATCAGCAGACAGGTTCGACAAGAAAATGGCGCGCATCGTGATGAAATTCGGCGGCACCTCGATGGCGGGGATGGAGCGAATTCGCAACGTGGCCGCGCGCGTCAAACATGTCGTCGAGCAGGGTCATGAGGTCGCCGTCGTCGTATCCGCCATGGCAGGGGAGACGGACCGGCTGGTCGGCTTCTGCAAGGAAGCGTCCGCGCTTTACGATCCGGCGGAGTATGACGTAGTGGTCGCCAGCGGCGAACAGGTGACGAGCGGCCTGCTCGCCATGACGCTCAAAGCCATGGGCGTGGACGCGCGCAGCTGGCTGGGCTGGCAGCTGCCGATCCGCACCAACGAAGCCCATGCGAAGGCGCGCATCGGCGACATCGATACGATCGATCTGCTTGCATCGATGCGGTCGGGCACTGTCGCCGTGATCCCCGGATTCCAGGGCATGATGGAAGACGGCCGCATTTCGACCCTGGGCCGTGGCGGCTCGGACACTTCGGCGGTCGCCGTCGCGGCGGCGGTGAAGGCAGACCGCTGCGACATCTATACGGACGTCGATGGCGTCTACACGACCGACCCGCGTATCGTGGCGCGCGCGCGCAAGCTCGACCTCGTCACCTATGAGGAAATGCTGGAACTGGCCTCGGTCGGGGCCAAGGTGCTCCAGACCCGCTCCGTCGGCCTCGCCATGAAGGAAGGCGTGGTCGTGCAGGTGCTTTCCTCCTTCGATGATCCCACCCAGACCGACCTCCCCGGCACGCTGATCGTCAGCGAGGAGGAACTGGAAGCCAAGCTCAAGGAAGACAAGATGGAACGTCAGCTCATCACCGGCATCGCCCATGACAAGAATGAGGCGAAGATCACCGTCACCCGCGTGCCCGATCGTCCGGGCGCCGTGGCGCACATCTTTGGCCCGCTGGCCGATGCCGCGATCAACGTCGACATGATCATCCAGAATGTCGGCCGCGACAAGGGCGAGACGGACGTGACCTTCACCGTGCCGGGCGCCGACCTTGCCCGCGCGCTGGACGTGCTGGAAAGCCAGAAGGAAGAGATCGGCTTCAACCGCGTGATCCCGGACACGAAGGTCGCGAAGGTGTCGGTCGTCGGCGTCGGCATGAAAAGCCATGCCGGGGTTGCTTCGACCATGTTCAAGAGCCTGGCCGATCGCGGGATCAACATCCTCGCCATCTCGACCAGCGAGATCAAGGTTTCGGTGCTGATCGACGAGGATGAGACGGAACTGGCGGTGCGTGTGCTGCACACGGCCTATGGGCTGGACGCGCCGGTCGCATAATTCAAATGATTACCCCTCCCCTTGGGGGGAGGGGCCGGGGCCTGGCCCCACTGAACAGCGCGTGGGGAGGGCCCCCACCCCAACCTCTCCCCTGAAGGGGAGGGGCTTTGTGCTTCTAGGATTAGACTGATGACCAACGCCAAACTCACTTCCCTGATGGCTCGCGGCACCGAATTTCTTGGCTGCGACGTCGCGATCATGTGCGGGGCGATGAGTTGGGTGTCGGAGCGGAACCTGGTCGCGGCCATTTCCAACGCGGGCGGCTTTGGCGTGATCGCCTGCGGCGCGATGACGCCGGAACTGCTCGACAAGGAAATCGCGGCGACGAAGGCGCTGACGTCCAAGCCCTTCGGCGTCAACCTGATCACCATGCATCCGCAACTGTTCGACCTGATCGAGGTCTGTGCGCGCCATGAGGTCGGCCATGTGGTGCTGGCAGGCGGCTTGCCGCCCAAGGGCAGCATCGAGGCGATCAAGGAGAAGGGCGCCAAGCTCATCTGCTTCGCTCCGGCGCTGAGCCTGGCCAAGAAGCTGGCGCGCTCGGGCGTCGATGCGCTGGTGATCGAGGGGATGGAAGCGGGCGGCCATATCGGACCGGTGTCGACCAGCGTGCTGGCGCAGGAAATCCTGCCGGAAATGGCGTCGCAGCTGCCGGTGTTCGTCGCTGGCGGGATCGGGCGTGGCGAGTTGATCGCGGGCTATCTGGAAATGGGCGCGGCGGGCGTGCAGCTTGGCACCCGCTTTGCCTGTGCGAGCGAGAGCATCGCGCATCCGAACTTCAAGAAGGCTTTCTTCCGTGCTTCGGCGCGCGACGCGATCGCCAGCGTGCAGATCGACCCGCGTTTGCCGGTCATTCCGGTGCGGGCCCTCAAAAATGCCGGGACCGAAGCCTTTACCGCCAAGCAACGGGAAGTCGCCAATCTGCTCGATGGCGGCTCCGTCGACATGATGGAAGCGCAGTTGCAGATCGAACATTATTGGGCGGGAGCGCTCCGCCGGGCTGTGATCGACGGCGATGTCGAGGGTGGGTCGCTGATGGCGGGGCAGTCGGTCGGCATGGTGACGAAGGAAGAGCCGGTCACCGACATCATCACGCAGTTAATGGACGAGGCGGTTGTCGCGCTGGAGCGGCGTAGCGCCTGAGGCTGTCCTGATTATCGGGACGAACCGAATCCCTGAAGGGATGAAGCGATCCGGGCGATCATCGCCAGGAACGCGCAGCTTTGCCATGAGTTTGGGCCATGAGCTTTGGCGCTGACAATTAATCATAGGGGATAATGGGTTGCCGTTGCGTGCTGCTTCATGTCGCGTCTGGACAATCGCTTCGGTGGCCGCATTGGCGCTGGTTGCAGGCTGTTCCACGCCCAAACAGGTGCCGACCCCTCCGCCGCCGGTCGTCCGCACGATCAAGCCGCTGCCGCCGATGGGTGCGGTCGAGGATATGAGCATTCCGGAGGTTGATGCCGAAGGGAAATATCTGACGCCCAATCGCGGAGTCACGGCGAATACGGCGTTGTGGCATGTCCGCATGGCGCTGAACGTCGCGGCGCTCTCCTGCCATGGTGCGGGCGAGCCTGCGCGGGTTCAGTATAACAGGATGCTGCATGTCCATAAGGACATATTGCGCGAAGCGAATGCGGCGGTCGATCGCAACTATACCGCCGCTTATGGCAGTGCGGGGCTTCAGTCGCGCGAGTTGCTGAACACGGTCGTCTATAATTTCTTTTCGCTTCCGCCTGTGACCAAGAGCTTCTGTCCCGTGGCGGTGGATGTGGGCGCGAAGATCCTTGCCATGCCGTCGAACCAGTTGCTGGCCTATGCGCCCGAAGCACTGACGGCGCTGGAGAAGCCGTTTCAGGAATTTTACGAAGCCTATGCCGACTATCTGCGCCGGCTGGCGGAGTGGCAGTCCCGCTTTGGCGGCACGGTGACGGTGATCGTGTCGCCCACGCCCCTGCCGCCGCCGCCCAAGCCACCGGCCGAGATCAGCCCTGGCTTCGTGCCGCCGCCTGCGCTGCCGCCGCTGCGGGAGGAGAGCGGACAGGCGCTGGTGCCCGGCGCGACGTCGGCGCCGCGCGTGAACGTGCCGACTTTCCCGATCAGGCGGTAAGAGGACTTCAGTCGCCTGCTGGCATGAAAGTGACCGGAGCTTTTGAGGGCAGCGGGAAGAGGCGGACGAAGCGTTCTGCCAGTTCGCGGTTCCCCTCGATCTTCAGCGCGCCGCCGACATCTTCGAAGCTTGCCCCGCCATATACCACGGCGGCGAGCGCATTCTGATCACCGCTGATCACCGCGTCCGCGCCCTCGACAGGCCCGCGATCCATGGTGAAGTCGCCGTCCTTGCACTGCGCGCGAAATTCTTCCTCGCCGAAGCGGAAGCCTATCACCGCGTCTAAGCCAGCGATGCGTCTGCGGTCGATCATCGTGCGCATGGACAGGACGACCGACACATTGCTCATCGGCTGGCCGGGCTGCATCGTGGGCGAGCGGCAGGCCCAGCGGCCGAGCACCTGGAACAGGATTTCCGACTCACGGCCCCACTCGGTCAGTTCGTAGATCTGGCTGGCGGCGGGCGGGGGGAGGCGGCGGCGGACGAGGACGCTCGCGGCTTCCAGTTCCTCCAGACGCTGCGTCAGCACATTGGCGCTAATTCCGGGCAGGCTGGCGCGCAGATCGGTGAAACGCTTGGGACCCAGCATCAATTCCCGCATGATCGGCATGGCCCAGCGGTCGCCGATGAGGTCGAGCGCATGGGCCGTTGCACAGCCATCCTGATAGGCGCGCTTTTTGGAATTGCGAGTCATTGGTTATCTTTTCTAACTTTGATGTTGCATAACATAATCATTGGGTCCAAAAAGTTCAAGGCGGTGAGTCGAGTTCCATAGCTCCTTGCCGCGATGTTCAAGGAGATGCGTGATGCCCGATGCCCCCACTCCCAAGATGATTTTCATCAACCTGCCGGTAAAGGACCTGTCCGCCGCAATCGACTTCTATGAGGCGGTAGGTGCGGTGCGGAACAAGGATTTTTGCAGCGAGGACAGCCAGATGATGAGCCTGTCCGACGCCATTCATGTGATGCTGCTGACGCACGAGCGCTTCGCGAGCTTCACGCCGCGCCGCATACCCAATGCGCATGAAACGGCGCAGGTGCTGCTGGCAATCAGCGAGGAAAGCCGGGCTGCGGTGGATGTGACTACCGAAAAGGCACTCGCCGCGGGCGGGACGGAGCCCAATCCGAGCCAGGATCATGGCTTCATGTATGGTCGCAGCTTTGCTGATCTGGACGGCCATATCTGGGAAGTCACCTGGATGGACGTTGAAGCGGCGCTGGCGACCCATCAGCGGGAAGTTGCCGCCTGATCAATCCGAACAAGGAGAGAGATGATGAGCTATATCGACGGTTTCGTGGTTCCCGTGCTGAAGGGCAACAAGGAGCGGTATAAGGAGTTCGCGACCCGGGCCGCTCCGATCTTCCTGGAGCATGGCGCGCTGCGCATGGTGGAATGCTGGGGCACTGATGTTCCTGTCGGGAAGGTCAATGACTTCCGCACCTCCGTAATCGCCGAAGAAGGCGAGGATGTCGTCTTTTCCTGGATCGAATGGCCCGACAAGGCAACGCGCGACACGGGGCAAGAGAAGGTGATGAACGATCCCCGCATGCAGGAAGATGGCGAGATACCCTTTTCAGGCAAGCGAATGATTTATGGCGGGTTCGACGTAATGATCGACCAGAAGGCCTGACCAACAGCATGCGACAAGGAGGCGGATGATGAGCGACCTGACCGGCAAATTCTTCTGGTATGAACTGATGACCGGCGATCCGGAGGGCGCAATCGCCTTCTATGGCGATGTGGTGGGATGGACGGCGCAGCCCTTTGGCGGCGAGCGGACGGACGATCCCTATCATGTCGTGTCAGGAAGCGCGGGGCCGCTGGGCGGCATCATGCGCATTCCGGCGGAAGCGAAGGATTGCGGCATGTCGCCCTGGTGGGGCGGCTATGTCGGATCGGCCGATGTCGATGCCGATGCCCAGCGACTGAGCGGCGCGGGAGCGAGCGTGAAGCGGCCGCCGGAAGATATTCCGGGCGTCGGGCGCTTTGCCGTGATGAGCGATCCGGGTGGCGCGATCTTCATGCTGCTCAAGGGGTCGAGCCCGGACGGCATGGAGGGCGCGCCGCCGATGGCGACAGGCCATGTCGGCTGGCACGAGCTTTACAGCGGCAGTTTCGACGCGGACCTGGCCTTCTACACGTCGCAGTTCGGCTGGGGGAAGGGCGAGGCGATGGATATGGGGCCAATGGGCAGCTACCAGCTTTTCTCCATGTCCGGCGGGACCGACTTCAACAGCATGGAAGGCGGCATGATGCCCAAGCCCGAGCAGATGCCGGAGCCGCAATGGCTGTTCTACTTCGTGGTGCCGGACATCGATGAGGGCGTGGAGAAGGTGAAGGCAGGCGGCGGCACCGTGCTGAATGGCCCCGCCGAAGTGCCGGGCGGTGCATGGATCATCCAGGCGACGGACCCGCAAGGCGCGATGTTCGCGCTGGTCGGCATGCGTTCGACCGCAGCATAAGAGGAGAGGAAGGATGTCGAAGATTTCACCCTGTCTGTGGTTCAACGGACAGGCAGAGGAAGCTGCGCGCTTCTATGTCTCTGTCTTTGGCGGGTCGGTCGATTCGATCAGCCGTTATCCCCATGATGTTCCCGGCCCCGCGCCGTTCAAGGAAGGCGACGTGCTGCTGGTGGAATTCACGCTGTTCGGCCAGAGCTATCAGGGGCTGAACGGCGGGCCGGAATTCGGCTTTACCGAAGCGGTGTCCTTGTCGATCTCGTGCAAGGACCAGGCTGAAGTCGACCGCTATTTCGATGCGCTGACGGCCGACGGCGGCGCGCCTGGCCCCTGTGGCTGGGTGAAGGACAAATTCGGCCTGTCCTGGCAGATCGTGCCGGAAGAGGTCATGGAGATGCACCGCAAGGGCGGCCCCGGCATTCAGCCGATGATGGCCGAGATGATGACGATGCAGAAACTGGACCTTGCCCGCATGAAGGCGGCCTATGAGGGAGCGACGGTATGAGCAGCGCGCAACATGAGCTGTCCGTCAGCTGCCACATCGCGGCTCCGCGCGAGATCGTGTGGAAGGTGTGGACTGACCTGAAGGACCAATGGTTCTGTCCCAAGCCGTGGCAGGCCGAGGTGATCGAGGAAGATTTGCGCCCCGGTGGCCGTAGCGCCGTGCGCATGTTCGGCCCCGATGGCGAAGATACCGGGCCGATGGAGGGCATCTTCCTTGAGGTGGTCCCCGTCGAGCGAGTGGTATCGACCGACGCCTACGCCTCAGGGTGGATACCGCAGGAGCCGTTCCTGACCTCGATCTGGAGTTTCGTCGAAGAAGGCGAGGGAACGCGCTTTACCGCGACGGCCCGGCATTGGAGCGATGAGGCGCTGAAGCGGCATCAGGAGATGGGGTTCCATCCCGGATGGGACCAGATGGCGCAGCAGTTCAAGGATTTGTGCGAGACTTCGGCGGCGATCGCATGAGATAATTCCTCCCCATCAGGTGATGGGGAGGAATTTGGGGTCAGGCTTTCAGCACTCGTTCCACAGCCGAGCGGAACTTCGCCATATCCTCGGCCGAACCGACAGTGACGCGGGAGACTGTGGGCCAGATGGGCCAGTTGCGGCCGATCTGAACTTTTTCGGGTGTTGCAAGCAGGGCTGCCTGCATGTCCTTGGCTGGTTTCTTCCAGTCCATCATGAACATGTTCGCCTGGCTGCCGGGATGCACGGCGACGCCCTTCTTCGTGAGCCAGGCGATGGTTTCGGCCCGGTTGGCGGCGCATTCCTCGCGCCGGGCCTTGATGAGGCCGCTTTCGGTGTAGACGGCATTGCCGCACGCCATGGCGGTGATCGACAGGCCGCCTGCGCTGGGGCCGAACAGCATGATGCGCTTCTGTACCTCAGGATCGGCGAAGGTGAGGCCGAGGCGCATGCCTGCCATGCCGAACAGCTTCGAGAAGGTCCGCATGACGATGATGTCCTTGCGGCCTGCGATCAGGCTGACGGCGCTCGGCGCTTCGGAAAAGTGGATATAGGCTTCGTCTACCAGCAGCATTGCGTCGGCGGGCTTGTTGTCCAGCAGCCATTTGATGTCTGAAAGCGGCGTGATGGTGCCCGTGGGATTGTTGGGCGTGCAGATATAATAAAGGCCGGCATTGGGATTGGCGGCGAGCATCGCTTTGACGTCATGGCCCTTGCCAGGTGCCTGGGCCGCCTTGGCGATCGGCGCTTTCATATAATCGGCGGTACGCCAGGCGGATTCGAATGTCGGATCGGCGCTCACAAGCCCTTTGGTGGGCGAACAATAGGCAGCGACGATGCTGACCAGCGGCCCGCCGGAGCCCGGCCACAGCATGACTTGCGACTCCGTTAGCCCCTCTACCTTCGCCACAGTGGAGATAAGGTCGCCCCGGTAGTTGTCGGGATCATACCAGTTGCCGAAAGATGACGCCCTTGCCGCCGCTTCCACGCCGGAAGGGAAGGGGCCTGCCCAGCATTCGTTCGACCCGATGCGCACCGCGCCCTTGATCCCGCGCGCGGCCTGCTGCTGCGCATGGGCGGGTTGGATCAGCAGGGAATTTGCCGCAGCGCCTGCACCGAGCAGGGCGGCAATCTTGCCGATGTTGCGACGGGAATAGCCGCGATCCAGCAGGTCTTCGCGGGCATCCTTTTCCAGTATCAAGGTCATGTCATCTGTCCCCTTGTTCGAACCAACCGCATGGTGTTCCGATCGAGGAGACGAAGCGGTCGCTTGTTTCCGCAATATGTCGCCCAAGTTTTTTGACGATTTTGATCGGTTTCCCTGCCGATTGAATTGACTTCCCCTTGGAAAGGGGCCCCGCGATCTGTTAGCGCATTGACATGCCCACGACGCCCGCCGCCGCCGCCCGCCAGATCCTCACCAGCTTGCAGGAGGTGATGGCCGCGCGGACGAGTGCGCAGGCGAAGCTCAACAAGGTCGTGGATATTATCGGGCAGGCGCTGTCGAGCGAGGTTTGCTCCATCTATCTGGTGCGCGAAGGGCTGCTGGAACTGTTCGCGACGCGGGGCCTCAAGCAGGAGGCCGTCCATGTCACGCGGATGGCGATGGGCGAAGGTCTGGTCGGCCTGATCGCGACCAATGTCGAGACGTTGAACTTGGACGAGGCGGCGGCGCATCCGGACTATAGTTATCGGCCGGAAACGGGCGAAGAGTTGTTCCACAGCTTTGCGGGCGTGCCGATCGTGCGGCGGGAACGGGCGATCGGGGTGCTGTGCGTCCAGCATGTCGAGCCGCGCCGCTATGAAGAGGTCGAGATCGAGGCGCTGCAGACCGTGGCGATGGTGCTGTCGGAGTTGATCGCCAACGCCGAGCTGGCGGATGATGGCCCGGCAGATCTGCGGGTGCAGGATACGGGCACGATCATGCTGCAGGGATTGCAGCTGGTGATGGGCATGGCGCGGGGGCATGCGGTGTTTCACCAGCCGCGCGTCCATGTCGAACATACGGTGGCCGAGGATACCGAGGCCGAGCGGCAGCGCGTCATTTCCGCCTTCACCAAGATGCGCGAGCAGATTGACCGGATGACCGGGGCGGTCGAGTTCGGGATGGAGGGCGAGCATCAGGAGGTGCTCGAAACCTACAAGATGTTCGCCTATGACGAGGGCTGGATCCGGCGCATCAACGAAGCGATCGACAGCGGCCTGACCGCCGAGGCGGCGATCGAGCGCGTGCAGCAGCGCACCCGGATGCGCATGCGGCAGATCGACGATGCCCTGTTGCAGGACCGGATGCATGATCTGGAGGACATGGCCAATCGGCTGTTGCGGATCGTGTCGGGGCAATTGGGCACGGCAGCGCAACTGGGGCTGAGGCAGGATGCCATCCTGATCGCGCGTAACCTGGGTCCGGCGGAACTGCTGGAATATGACCGGCGGCGACTGAAGGGCGTGATCCTGGAAGAAGGGTCGCTGACCGCGCACGTCACCATCGTCGCGCGCGCCATGGGTGTGCCGGTGCTGGGGCGCGTCCGCGAAATCCGGCAAAAGGTGAATGAGGGCGACCTGATCCTCATGGATGTCGTGTCGAACAGCCTGCTGGTCCGTCCGACGCCGGACATGGACGAAGCGTTCGAGAACAGGCTGCACGTCACGCAGAAGCGGCGGGCGGAGTTCGCCGCGATGCGTGATCTGCCGTCGGTCACGGCGGACGGGCAGCGGATCGAGCTGATGGTGAATGCGGGCCTGCGGGAGGATGCGCAGGCGCTGGATCTGGTCGGCGCGGACGGGATTGGGCTGTTTCGCACAGAATTTCAGTTTCTGGTGTCGGCGACGCTGCCGCAGCGGGAAAAGCAGCAGCGCCTTTACAAGGACGTGCTGGACGCGGCCGGGGACCGTCCGGTGATCTTCCGCACGGTCGATATCGGCGGTGACAAGGCGCTGCCGTACATGCAGCGCGACGAGGACGAGGAGCTGGAGGACAATCCGGCGATGGGCTGGCGCGCGCTGCGGCTGGCGCTCGACCGGGACGGGCTGATGAAGGCGCAGGCGCGGGCGCTGCTGGAAGCGTCCGCGGGCAAGGTGCTGAACATCATGTTCCCGATGGTGTCGGAGCCGTGGGAATATGAGAAGGCACGTGCTCTGGTCGAGCACCAGCGCGAATGGCTTCTGTCCCAGCGCAAGAAGGTGCCGACGGCGGTACGCTATGGCGCGATGCTGGAGGTGCCTGCGCTGGCCGAAGTGCTGGACCTGCTGTTGCCCAAGCTCGATTTCCTGTCGATCGGCACCAATGACCTGACGCAGTTCCTATTCGCGGCCGACCGGGCGCATCCCAAGCTCGCCGAGCGCTACGATTGGCTGAGCATCGCTATCCTGCGCTTCCTGGACCGGGTAGTGCGTACCTGCGGTGAATATCAGGTGCCCGTCGGCGTTTGCGGAGAGATGGGCGGGCGGACGCTGGAGGCAATGGCGCTGGTGGGCCTGGGCGTGCGGCGTCTGTCGATCACGCCTGCATCGGTGGGGCCGGTCAAGGCGATGATCCGCGCGATCGACGCCGCCGAATTGCAGGTTATGATGCGCGACCTGCTGAATGATGGCGTCGTGGACGTTCGCGGGGCGTTGACCGAGTGGGCGACCGAGCGCGGCATCGAACTGAATTGAACAGGGAAAATGGGTCGGTCATGCCCGCCCCGGCGTTGACAATCCCTGTACCGGAATGAGACAAGACCAGCCTCTAAGATCGCGGAGCAGCATGGCAGAACAACCCGAACTGGAAAACGGCGCAACATCGCCGGACGTGCAATCCAGCACTCCCGGCGCAAAGCTGCGCGCCGCGCGCGAGGCGCAAGGCCTGTCGATGCAGGACGTGGCGACACGCACCCGCATCGCCCAGCGCCAGTTGGAAGCGATCGAGCGCGACGACTATTCCGCACTGCCAGGCATTCCCTATGCCGTGGGTTTCGCTCGTGCTTATGCCCGCGCGGTGGATCTGGACGAAGTGGCGATTGCCGCTGATGTACGCCATGCCGTTCATAATTCGGAACTTGGGACGAACCGGTACGAAGCGTTCGAACCGGCCGACCCGGCGCGGGTGCCGTCGCGCGTCCTTGCATGGACAGCTGCGGCTATCGTGATCCTGCTCGTCGCCGGTTTCACGATCTGGCGCACGCAGATGTTAACGCCCCCTACAGGGCAAGAGATTGCTGCCGAGCAGGCCAAGCCCGTCACTGCTGCGAAGCCAGCCGCTGGCGCTCGTCCCGCAGCGCCGGTCGTACAGACGGTGGTGTTCACCGCCAATGATGATGTGTGGTTGCGCATCTATGACGAGGCTGGCGAGCGGTTGAAGGACGGGCTGATGAAGAAGGGTGAGAGTTTCACTCTGCCTGCCAACGCTCGCAATCCCATGATCCTCACCGGCCGCCCGCAAGCCTTGTCGGTGACGGTTGGCGGCAAGTCGATTGTGCCGCTGGGCGCGCCGGATCGGACCATTTCCGACGTGCCTGTATCGGCGGCCGCCTTGCTGGCGCGGGCGGCGCCTGCTTCAGCGGGTGCGGCTCCACCCTCCGCCCCCTCGGCAGCGCAGCTGCCGCCGGTTCGGCCCGTCACCGGAAGTGTCGCGCCTGCGATACCGGCGGCACCTGCGCCAGCACCGGCTGCCCCGCCGGCAGCGAACTAAGATCGCGCGCATCCTCGCTTGAGCAGCCGCACGTCGCGCTTTACGGCGGCGAATATGGCCTTATGGTTAAAAGCGGGGAATGCGGCTTTTTAGCCGTGTCGTCGGTTAGATAGTTTAGTCGGGGATCATCATGCGTTACGCCTTATTTGCGACAACCGCCCTGTTGTTGGGAGCGCCCGCCATGGTTGCGCTTGTGCCAGCGGCGGCTGCCCAGAATGTGGCGATCGATGTGCGCATCGACCGGCTGGAAAAGGAAATGCGGGCGGTTCAGCGGAAGGTTTTTCCCGCAGGCACTCCGTTGGAGGCGGAGATCACCCGTCCATCTACGCCCGCAGTGCCGCCCGGCACACCGTCCTCGTCGCCCGTTGCCGATCTGACCGCG
This sequence comes from Sphingobium agri, assembly GCF_023051225.1. Taxonomy (NCBI): domain Bacteria; kingdom Pseudomonadati; phylum Pseudomonadota; class Alphaproteobacteria; order Sphingomonadales; family Sphingobiaceae; genus Sphingobium; species Sphingobium agri. The sequence goes on from NZ_JALKHS010000006.1 coordinate 445,510, forward strand.
CGGGTGGCTGCGCTGGAGTCCCAGCTTGCGTCGATGACGGGGCAGGTCGAAGAGAACAGCTTCAAAATCCGTCAACTGGAAGAGGCGTTCAACAAATATAAGGCTGAAGCACAGAGCCGTGCCGAAGTCGTCACGCCGCCGGCGGTACGTCCGGCGGTACCGTCGGCCGATGCGGCTCCGATCGAGGCGAAGCCTCAGCCAGGGACCAATGGTGGCGCGACGGAAGCCCGCAAACTGGCGGTGGCTGCCATCGAGCGGCCATCGACGGGAGATGCCGCGAGTGACGCCTATAGCTATGGCTTTCGGCTGTGGGACGCAAAATTCTACCCCGAAGCGCAGGCTCAGCTGAAAGCGACCGTCGAAAAATATGGTGCGTCGCCGGTCGCGAGCCGCTCCGCCAACCTGTTGGGCCGGGCCTATCTGGACGATGGCAAGCCTGCGCTTGCGTCGGTGACATTCTACGACAATTATCAGAAGCGACCCAAGGGCGACCGGGCCGCCGACAGTCTTGCCTATCTTGGCGAGGCATTGATCCAGCTTAAAAAGCCGGCCGATGCGTGCAAGGTTTATGCAGAACTGGAGCAGGTCTATGGCTCCAGCATGTCGGCCAGCCTGCGCGGCATGATGGAGAAGGGCCGCACCCGGGCGAAGTGCAGCTAAGGCAAAGCCATGGCCGAACCCTCTTCGGCACAATCTGACCTGGAAGCCTTGCTGATCCAGACGGTCGGCGATCTGGTGGGCGAGGCAGCAGGCCTGCGTTTTGGCGTGGCAGTGTCGGGCGGCCCCGACAGCATGACGCTGCTTGACCTTGCCCACCGCTGTTTCGCTGGCCGGGTCGAGGCTGCGACTGTTGATCATGGTCTAAGACCCGAATCCGCGGACGAGGCGGCGATGGTGGCGCAGTGGTGCAGCGGGCGCGGCATCCCCCATGCGGTGCTTCACCCTGCGGCTCCTTTGACCGGTAACGTTCAGCAATGGGCCCGCGCCCAACGCTATGCCGCGCTTGAGGAATGGAGGGTCGAACGGCGGATCGACTGGCTGTGTACCGCGCACCATGCCGATGACCAGCTTGAGACGGTGCTGATGCGGCTCAACCGTGGTTCGGGGGTGAATGGGCTTTCGGGCATCCGTGCTCGGCAAGGACATGTGCTTCGGCCTTTGCTGAATGCGAGACGCGCGGATCTTCTGGACCATGTCCGCTCGGCAGGCCTGCCGTTCGTCAATGATCCTTCCAATGCCGATCCGCGTTTCGATCGCGCGGCGATCCGGCAGCATCTGGAAAATGTCAGCTGGCTCGATGCGCGGGCGGCTGCACGCAGCGCCGCTGCACTGGCGGAATGCGCCGAAGCGCTGGATTGGATGATCGACGATCTTGCTGCGGCACATGTTCGGCGGGAGGACGGCGCCTGGCTGCTGACGAGGACCGATCTGCCCCGGGAACTGCTGCGGCGGCTCGTGATGCGCATTGTCGCGGAGGCGCAGCCGGGTGCGCTGCCGCGTGGAGACGGAATTGATCGCGCGATTCTTATCGCTGCTCAAGGTGGGCAGACGAGCCTGGGGGCGCTCTTGATCAAAGGCGGGGCTGTCTGGAAAATCAGCGTTGCGCCCGCCCGAAGATGATAAACAGGATCGCGCTTGTTGATCGTTACGGAAAGGTTCCACGATCTAACTTATCTGTGGCTCGGCCCGTCGAAATGTTGCAGCGCAATGACCTTTCCTTAATAGCCTCCATGCTTAATGAGCCTGCCCCTCAAAGCATGGAAAGCTGATTATGTTCGAATTTGCGGCGCTGACCTATGGCGTGCTCGCCAGCATCATCCTTTCGGCAGCGCAACGTAACCGGAAACTGGCGCGTCCGCATCCGCCGATGCTGCTATATGTCGGCAATCTGCTGTGCGGCCTGTCGGCGGGCGTGGCGGTGATCCTGGCCTATATCGCCCTGTCGCAATTCGCCGGGGGCTGAACGTCCGGCGGGCAAATCGCCCAACTTGCGATTTTGCCGGAGCACCCTATCTTGCCCGGTGAAAGAGAGTGATGATGAACGACGAGAAGGACCCGCAGGGCAATCCCTGGATCAAAAGCGCGATGATTTGGGCGGGGGTGATTATCGCCCTGCTGCTTTTCGTTTCGATGTTCGACAGCCGCTCCGCTAGCCAAGCAGGCAGCGGCATCGCTTATTCCGAATTCCGTTCGAAGGTTCAGGAAGGGCAGGTCAAGGACGTCGCGATCGCCACCGACAAGATTACTGGCACGCTGACCAGCGGGCAGCGGTTCAACACCGTTCCCGTCAATGATCCGGCTCTGACGGGCCTGCTTGACGATTATAACGTCAAATATTCCGGCCAAAGCGAGGAGCAGCCGAGCTTCTGGCAAATCATGCTCTACCAGTCGTTGCCGTTCCTGCTGATCCTTGGCATTGCCTTCTTCGTGCTGCGCCAGATGCAGAAGGGTGGCGGCGCGGGTGGCGCGATGGGCTTTGGCAAGTCCAAGGCCAAGCTGCTGACCGAAAAGCACGGCAAGGTGACGTTCGACGATGTCGCGGGCATCGATGAGGCTCGCGAGGAATTGCAAGAAATCGTCGAGTTCCTGAAGGACCCGAGCAAGTTCGCGCGGTTGGGCGGTAAGATCCCCAAGGGCGCTCTGCTCGTTGGTTCGCCCGGCACCGGCAAGACGCTGCTGGCTCGCGCGATCGCGGGCGAGGCGGGCGTTCCTTTCTTCACCATCTCCGGTTCTGACTTCGTCGAGATGTTCGTCGGCGTCGGCGCGAGCCGCGTGCGCGACATGTTCGAGCAGGCCAAGAAGAACGCGCCCTGCATCGTCTTCATCGACGAAATCGACGCGGTCGGCCGTCATCGTGGCGCAGGCCTCGGCAACGGCAATGACGAGCGCGAGCAGACGCTGAACCAGCTGCTGGTCGAGATGGACGGTTTCGAGGCGAACGAGGGCATCATCATCGTCGCGGCGACCAACCGCCCCGACGTTCTCGACCCCGCTCTGCTGCGTCCGGGCCGTTTCGACCGTCAGGTGGTGGTCCCGCGCCCGGATATCGAGGGCCGCGAGAAGATCCTTGCCGTGCACATGAAGAAGGTGCCGCTGGCGCCGGACGTCAACCCGCGCACAATCGCGCGCGGCACGCCGGGGTTCTCGGGTGCTGACCTAGCGAACCTCGTCAACGAAGCCGCGCTGATGGCCGCCCGTCGCGGCAAGCGTCTGGTTGCGATGGACGAGTTCGAGGCGGCGAAGGACAAGGTCATGATGGGTAGCGAGCGCCGCTCCATGGTCATGACCGACGATGAGAAGAAGATGACCGCCTATCATGAGGCGGGACATGCCATCGTCGCGGTCCACGAACCGGCGTCGGACCCCATCCACAAGGCGACGATCATCCCGCGCGGCCGTGCGCTTGGCATGGTGATGCGTCTGCCGGAGCGGGACAGCTACAGCTATCATCGCGACAAGATGCATGCGAACCTGGCAGTCGCCATGGGCGGGCGCGTGGCGGAAGAGATCATCTTCGGCCATGACAAGGTGTCCTCGGGTGCTTCGGGCGACATTCAGTACGCAACCAAGCTGGCGCGCGACATGGTTACCCAGTGGGGCATGTCGGACAAGCTGGGTCCGCTGCAGTATGAAGAGCAGCAGGGAGAGACCTTCCTCGGCTATTCGCAGAGCCAGCGCGTCCATATGTCGAACGAGACCGCGAAGGCGATCGATCTTGAAATCCGCACGATCGTGGAAGGTGGCTATGATCGGGCCAAGGATGTGCTGACGGGACATGAAGATCAGCTGCACCTGCTGGCCAATGCCTTGCTCGAATATGAGACGCTGACCGGCGAAGAGATCAAGACGCTGCTCGACAAGGGTGAAATCACCCGCGACGATGGCACGACGATCAAGCCTTCGACGGTGCCTGCGGCAGGATCGTCCATCCCCAAGACGCGCAAGCGCAAGGGCCCCTTTGGGGAGCCTTCGCCTGCGGGGATTTGAGCGGCGGTCAAGGGTTTAAAAGGGGGTGCTGCCATTGGGCGGTGCCCCTTTTCCTTTGCCGCTCCTCAATCATGGTGAGATAGGGCACGCATGGCAAAAGCTGATCGATTGGAACGTCTGGATGCCCGCCGCCTGGAACTGGAGGCGGAATATACGGAGAAGCTGGTGGACGCCTTACGTGTCACGGCTTCAGGGAAATGGGGCTTGTTCGGCCATAAGGATGATCGGGCCGGTCGCGCGGCGATAGCGCCCGTGATCGAAGGACTGGCTGAAATTGGGGAAGCCATAGACAAGGCGCGGGAGCAGTTGTTGATGCCGCCGTTCGCGTTGCAACAGGACTTTCTGGCATCACGCGGCCCTGTTAGTTCGCAGGCCGTGGGAGAACCGAAGCAGGCGCAGGCATGGCTCGATCGGCTTGTGCCTGCAGCCGACAAATCCTGAAAGTGCAGTTTCTCTGTACGGTGAGACGCCCAGCAACAAAATGCGCCTAAGGTCTGGTCGTTTCGCTGGTTAATGGTTACATGGGCCGCCACGAATCCCCAGCGATCACGCTATGCCCCTTGGCCGATCGCGCAATAGAAAGTGGCTTTTACATGGATATCCGCCTCGGCCTCACCTTTGACGACGTGCTGCTGCAGCCCGGCGAGTCTGATGTGCTGCCGAGCCAGGCCGACACCGGCACCCATGTAACGAAGCAGATCAAGCTAAACATTCCGATCCTCTCGTCCGCCATGGATACCGTGACGGAGGCCGACATGGCGATCGTCATGGCGCAATTGGGCGGCATCGGCGTCCTGCATCGCAACTTGTCGATCGAAGAGCAGGCGGACGCGGTGCGTGCGGTCAAGCGCTTCGAAAGCGGCATGGTGGTGAACCCTATCACCATCACCCCGCGCGCCACGCTGGCTGACGCGCAAATGCTGATGGAGCGGCATAAGATCAGCGGCATCCCCGTGGTCGAGGATTCGGGCAAGCTGGTTGGCATCCTGACCCATCGCGACGTACGCTTCGCTGAAAATCCGCAGCAGCCGGTCAGCGAATTGATGACCAAGGATAATCTCGCCACCGTGAAGGTGGGCGTTGGCCAGGAAGAGGCTCAGCGCCTGCTCCACCAGCGGCGGATCGAAAAGCTGCTGGTGGTCGACGACGACTATCATTGCGTCGGCCTGATCACGGTCAAGGACATCGAAAAGGCAGTCACCTATCCGCAGGCGACGAAGGATGGGTCTGGCCGCTTGCGTGTGGCTGCGGCGACCACGGTCGGGGACAAGGGGCTGGAGCGCAGCGAAGCGTTGATTGACGCGGAATGCGACCTGATCGTCATCGACACGGCGCATGGCCACAGCAAGCAGGTCGCGGTTGCGGTGGAGGCGGTGAAGCGCCTGTCCAACCATGTTCAGGTCGTGGCGGGCAATGTGGCGACGGCAGAAGCGACAAAGGCGCTGATCGATGCGGGCGCGGATTGCGTGAAGGTCGGCATCGGGCCTGGCTCGATCTGCACGACGCGCGTCGTTGCGGGCGTCGGCGTGCCGCAGCTTACCGCCGTCATGGACTCGGCAAATGAAGCGGCCAAGCAAGGCATTCCGGTGATCGCGGACGGCGGCCTTCGCACCTCGGGCGACGTCGCCAAGGCGTTGGCGGCTGGTGCGGGCTGCGTCATGGTCGGGTCGCTACTGGCTGGCACCGCCGAAGCGCCGGGCGAAACCTTCCTTTACCAGGGCCGTGCCTATAAGAGCTATCGGGGCATGGGCAGCGTCGGCGCGATGGCGCGGGGCTCGGCCGACCGCTATTTCCAGGCGGATATCAAGGACCAGATGAAGCTGGTGCCCGAAGGCATCGAGGGGCAGGTGCCCTTCAAGGGACCGGCCAAGGATGTCATTCATCAGCTGGTCGGCGGCGTTAAGGCGGCGATGGGCTACACCGGCAGCCGCACGATCAAGGACCTTCAGGAGCGCGCTCGTTTCGTTCAGATCACCAATGCTGGTCTGTCCGAAAGCCATGTTCATGACGTGACCATCACCCGGGAAGCGCCCAATTATCCGACGCGGTAAGGTCGCCTATATCCCTCTACTCAAGGGAGAGGTCTGGGGTGAAAGCGCGGCCGCCTTTTGGTTGATTCTTTGAAAGTGCCGCTGGTGCGGTAGGCCCACCCCCGGCCCCTCTCGCTTGCGAGAGGGGGGAGTATGATATGACACCTGCTGCGCGTGTTCAGGCTGCGATCGAATTGCTGGACGCTATCATTGCGTCTGCGCGCGATGGCGGACCGGCGGCGGACACGTTGATCGCGCGCTATTTCAAGGAACGGCGTTATGCTGGGTCGCGCGATCGGCGGGCGGTGCGCGATCATGTCTATGACGCGGTAAGGCGGGTGGCCGAGCGGCCGGACAACGGGCGGGCGGCGATGGTTGGGCTGGCGCGGGAGCGGCCGGAGCTTGCGGCTCTGTTCGACGGATCGGCACATGCGCCCGCGCCGATCAGCAGCGATGAGCAGGGGGCCGAGGCTGGCGTTGTGCCGGGCTGGCTCAAGCCATTGTTCGCACCTCCGGTCGAGCAAGAAAAACTGCTCGGCCGCGCGCCTGTCGACTTGCGGGCCAATCGCCTGAAAGCCACGGCGGCAGAGGTTGCGCCGCTTTTTCCTGACGCGGAGCCGGTCGAAGGACTTCCCGATGCGCTGCGGCTGCCCGAGGGCTGGCCGGTCGAGCAGAGTGAGGCGTGGAAGCAGGGTCTTGTCGAGGTGCAAGATGCTGGAAGCCAGCTGATCTCGGCAGTGTGCGGGGTCGCACCGGGCATGACTGTCATCGATCTGTGTGCCGGGGCGGGGGGTAAGACGCTGGCCCTTGCTGCAGCGATGCAGGGGCAAGGAAGGCTGATCGCGGCGGATACGATCCGTTCCCGCCTTGCCCGGCTAAACCCACGGGCGGAACGGGCGGGGGCGACCTTCATCGAAACGCTGCTGCTCGATCAGGGTCATGAGGAGCGTGCGATGGAGAGCCTGGGCGGGCGCGCCGACGTGGTGCTTGTCGACGCGCCATGTTCCGGCACGGGAACGTGGCGGCGCAATCCTGAGGCGCGATGGCGGCTAACGCCTGCGCGACTGGACCGGCTGGTTGGAGAGCAGGCGCGAATTTTGGATTTCGCCGCGCCGCTCGTCGCTCCAGGCGGGGTGCTTGTCTATGCTACATGCGCGCTCACCGATCGGGAAGGCGCCGGGCAAGTTCAGGCGTTCCTTGATCGTCACGACGGGTGGGTGGCCGAAGATGTGGCGATGGGTGCGGGGCGAGCCCATGGGCAGGGACGGCTGTTGACGCCCGGACATGATGCGACGGATGGTTTCTATTTCGCCCGGCTGCGCGCTGTTGCATGAAAGAGGCGATGGACAAGCCTGGGCAAAATGACGACACTCGGGTGGAATCATCGCCTGAAACATGGCTGGAGTTGTGCATGCGTTTTACCCCTGCTTCGATCGCCTTGGCCGTTCTGTTGACCACCGTGTCGAGCGCGGGGCTGACACAGCGGCCGGACGCACAGATATCTCCCTTGTCGATCGAATGGCAGCAGGCGGGCGTCGCGGCGCGCCAGGCGGGGAATTACGCGGCGGCGAATGATGCGCTGGAAACGGCGCTGGCCGTCGATCCGCGCAATCGCTCTGCCTATATCGAAATGGCCGAAGTGGCGCGTGCGCAGGGCCTTCAGGGCAAGGCGATCCGGCTTTATCGCGAAGCGCTGCTGCTCGATCCAAATGATGTTAATGCCTTGGTCGGTCAGGGCGAAGCAATGGTCGAAAAGGGTGCCATCGCCAAGGCCAGGGAAAATCTCGCCCAGGCGCAGAGTGCATGCAAGAGCGACTGTGCGGCCGTTGGCAAGCTTGCTGCGGCGATTCAGAAGGGGCCGCCCGCGACCGTGCTAAGCGCGAAGGAAGGCGTGACGGTAGTGCCGAAGGCTCCCGAGACGGAGACACCTTGAGGTTTTTAGGCCGGTTTGAGCGTCTTTAGGTAAGCCGCTCACCTCATTTTGGCCTCCATGTTCGTGAGTTCGAGAAAAACGAAGCTCTAGGATCGCTCGCTCATCAGACGGGCTAGAGCCACGAACTCCTCGACGCTCACAGTTTCGGCGCGTCTTTGTGAGTCTATGCCGATCTGTCCAAGCGCATCCAGCGCGCCGGGCACGCTCTTCAGGCTTTGGCGGAGCATCTTGCGGCGTTGGCCGAATGCGGCGGCGGTGAGGCGTTCGAGTTGCTTCAGCTCCACGCCCTTCGGAGAGGGCTTGGGGGTGATGTGAACGACGGCTGACATGACCTTGGGCGGCGGCGTGAAGGCGCTGCGGTGGACCTTCATGGCGATGCGGGCCTCGCTACGCCACTGCGACAGAACGGCCAAGCGGCCATAATGGTCGCCGCCCGGCTTCGCGACGATGCGTTCGGCCACCTCCATCTGGAACATGAGCGTAAGTGATGACCACCAGGGAAGCGGCTCCCAAGGCGCCGAGAGCCAGCCGACCAGCAGTGCCGTGCCGACATTATAGGGGAGGTTCGCGATGATGTGCGCGCCAGTGCCAGCTTCGGCCTGTGCATCCACCTGCATGGCGTCGCCGGAAATGATCCGCAATTGGCCAGGGAAGCTGTCCGACAGTTCCGCGAGCGCAGGGAGGCATCGATCGTCGCGCTCCACCGCCACCAGCCGCGCGCCTGCCCGCAGGATAGCGCGGGTGAGGCCGCCGGGGCCTGGACCCACTTCGAACGCCGGTTGATCCTTTAGCGGGCCTGGAATGGCCGCAATGCGGTCGAGCAGTTGTTCGTCGAGCAGGAAATTCTGCCCGAGCGCCTTGCTCGCTTGCAGGCCGTACGCGGCGATGACTTCGCGCAGCGGCGGCAGGACCGGCCGTGGGTCAGAGGCCATGGGAAAGTCGCGACCGGGCCGCTTCCGCCGCCATCTTCAGCGCAGCCATCATCGCGCCGGGGTTTGCGCTGTCCTTCCCTGCGATGCCGAAGGCCGTTCCATGATCGGGGGAGGTGCGCACGATCGGGAGACCCAGCGTGATGTTGACGCCTTCATCGAAATGCAGCGTTTTGAGCGGGATCAGCGCCTGGTCATGATACATGCACAGCACCGCATCGTAGGTCTCACGGGCACGCGCATGGAAAAGGCCGTCGGCGGAGAGGGGGCCGACTATATCCATGCCTTCCTCACGAAGGGAGTCGATTGCGGGGCTAATGATCTCTATTTCTTCCCGGCCTAGCGCCCCACCTTCGCCAGCATGGGGGTTAAGGCCAGCGACGACAATGCGGGGGCGGGGAATGCCGAAGTTGCGTTGCAGCCCCTTGACCGTGGTGGTCGCGCGGGCGCGGATCAGGTCGATCGTGAGGACGGAGGGCACGTCGGCAAGCGGAATGTGGATGGTGACGGGCACGACCTTCAGCGACGGCCCGGCGAGCATCATCACGGCATTGTGGGGCGCTACGCCACAGCGTTCCGCGACGAATTCGGTCTGGCCGGGATGGGTGAAGCCGACACCGTAAAGCTGTTCCTTGCCGACCGGAGCGGTGACGATCCCGGCGGCGGATCCGGTGCGGGCGAGACCCACGGCCGCCTCCAGCGCCTGGAATGCGGTGCGCGCGCCATCGACGCTGGGGGAACCTGGAACGATGTCGCCGGCGTCAGCGACCTGGAGGCACGGCAGGGCGGAGTCAAACAGTGCCACGGCTTCCTGAGGCGTAGCGATGGGGGCGACAGGGCCAGCCCAGACCCGGCGCAAGGAAGCGGCATCGCCCACCGCAAAGAAGCTCGGCAATCCGCGTGCTTTGCGCATCACCCAGCTTTTTGCGACGATTTCAGGACCTATGCCCGCCGGGTCGCCCAGCGGTACGGCAAAGGGCGCAAGCTCCGGACGAGCCGGGGCTGGATCAGTTATAGTCGATGACGGCATCGCGGCGAAGGTCACGCAGATAGATGCGGGCGCGCTTGTTGACCCGTTCTTCCTCCAGCTGTGCCATGATCTGTTCCGCATTCGGTGCTGCGGCGCCGCTTGCTTCGTCGCGACCGCAGACCACCAGCACGCGCACGCCATCGTTGACCGAACCGAAGGGCGGCGTGGCTTCACCGACCTGCAGGCCAAGAAGGATGTCCTGCAACTGCGGGGGAAGGTCACGGACCTTCACATTGTCATTGTCGACGACATCGGCGCCGATCTTGCCGCCCAGTTCATTGGCCTGGCCGCATCCTTTGAGCGCCTTGGTCTGCGCGGCGAAGCTCGCGGCCCGGGCGCTCGCCTGCTCCTTGGTGGTGCCTGCGGGGAAGCTGATCGACAGCTGCTTGAGGCTGAGGAGGGAATCGCGCGGATCTGCGGTCAGCACCTTGCGCTTGTCCATGACATAGATAACGGAGACGCCGCCCGGAACGGGGATCGGCCCGGCAAGCTGCCCCACCTGCATTTCATTGGCAGCCTTGGCGAGTTCATCGGGCAGTTGCGCGGGGCGGACCCAGCCGAGGTCGCCACCGACCGCTGCGGTCGATGCCTCCGAAAATTGCCGCGCATAGGCGGCGAAGCTGCCGCCCTGCTTGATCTGTTCGATGATGTTGCGCGCGTTGGAGACGATCTGGGCCTGATTTTCCGGTGTCGCAGACAGGTAGATCTCACCGATCCGATATTCATCGCTGCCCTTGGCCGCGTTCATGCGATCGACGACGGATTTCACCTCATCGGCCGAGACATTGACGAAAGGCTGGATGTTGCGGCGGAGCAGGCGGCTCCATGCAAGTTCGCCTTCGATCTGGCGCCTGATGCTGGCGGGCGCGCTGCCCTGAGCCCGCAGATATTGGTCGAACTGGGCGGGTGACTGGCGGAAATTGGCCGCGACCCTTTCATAGCTCTGGTCGACCTCCGCCTTGTCGATCCTGATGTCGTGGGCGGCTGCTTCCTGAATCTGAAGCGTTTCGTCGATCAGGTTGCGCAGCACCTGTACCCGCAGACGCTCCCGCTCCTCGGGCGAAACCTTGCCACCGTTGGCGGCGATGATGAGGGCAAGACGCTGGTCTACGTCCGTGCCGGTAATGATGCGGCCGTTGACGATGGCCGTCGCCTTGCGGACGTTGGGGTCATTCTTGCCAAAGACGGTCACGTCCTTGGGCAGGTTCAACTGTTGTGCTGCGACGCCGCTATCATCGTCATTGACGGTTTGCGCAGTGAGGGTGTTGGCGAACGACCCCATGAGGATCGAGGACAGGAGCAGGGCGCGCGCGCTGGCCCGAAGGGATTGTCCAAGGCGGGAAGGCATGGGAACGACAGGCTGCATCGTCGGGAAAACTCTCCATTACGGTCCGTCGCCTGATGCGACGGTCCGCCTTAACCGGTCCTGAGCGGCAGGGGCGGAGGCTGATCCTTATATGCCGATATTCCGAAAAGCCAGCCGTAGTTGGAAGCTGTTGCCCTTTCGCGCGTCGCCAGCGGCCAGATAATCCCGCCGCCAGGTCAGCCCGAGCGTCAGACAGTCGTCCTCATAGGCGACGCCGAGGCGATGGCGGACGGGTTCGTAGCCGTCGGACGCGCTCAGCGGATCTTCCTTTCTGTCGGTCAGGTTGACGACCGTGGAGCCGAACACGGACCAGAAGCGCGCGAACTGCACGCGCCCGCCAAAGCGCAACTCCTCACGGTCCTGAAGATCCTCAAGGCCCGGCGCGGCGTTGCGGTTGAGCCGGAGATAGCCGACCATCGCGTAGGTCTTGCGGCTCCCCACGGTGGCATCGATTTCGTTGCGGCGGACGGCCAACCCGTCCTTATCCAGGCGAAAGCGATGGATGAGGCTGACGAAATCGCGGAAGCGGACGGTGGTGCGGCCGACGATATCGGACATGCGGTCGGAAAGGCCGGTGCCGTCGGGCAGGATGCTTTCGCGATTGTTGAGTCGATAGCTTTGGCCGACCACGCTTTCCAATGAAAAGCCGGGGAGCGAAAGGCTGTATTCCAGCCCATAGGTGATGCGGGTCGAATCTTCGAACCGGTCGTATCCGGCGAAGCGGTTGAGCGCGAACAGGTTGCTGTCTTCCAGGTCGATGGCGCGCGCATCTTCGTTGGGGACGGACAGGTTCGCCAGCTTCGGCGCGGCGACGATCTGCACGCGGGGAGCGATACGCTGCACGCCGCCAAAGGCTTCGCCCATGAAGGGCCAGCGGACATCGATCGCAGCGGCTGCGATGCCGCGTGCCTGCCAGCCTGGATCGCCGGCATAGCGCGCAATGCTGTTCAGGTCATTGTCGCTGCTGTGGTAAACGTCGCCGCGCAGATAGGTGGTGAAATTCACCTCCTGCCCCATGCCCGTCAGCTTGCGCAGGTTCCATTCGAAGGCGGCAAAGGCGCGCTGGGTATCCTCGCCATGCGTGCGGGTAATGGCAAGGCTGTTCGCCTGAAGCTGAATGCGGCCGCCAAGCAGCGGATCGAGGAGGCGCAAGCGGTAGTCGATGACGGGCAGGGCGATCGGCGTCTGCCCTTGAGAATCGCCAAGGCGCAAGGTCTGGACGGCCCAGCCAGCAATCGAGAAATAGCTGTTCTCGCCGATGCGTTGTGCGCCGAGGGTCGAACGCAGCCGGTCGTCGCGGCTGATGTCATAGCGGCGGAGGAAGGTGCGGTCGCTTGCCACGCGAAGCGATCCGTTTACGCTCCATTCCGGCGTCAGCTGCATGGCGCCGCTGGCATCCAGATAGCCGCGGAAGTCCCTTTCGGATCCGACAGGGCCCGTCGCCGTGGGAAGGGAACTACTGGCGTCGATGCGCCGCGCGTGGGTCGCGTAGCCGGTGATCTGATAAGCGCCCCGGTCCCAGCGGTGGCGGAAATTCGCCTCCAGCATCGGCAGCGTCTTGGAATAGATATGCGGCGTGATCGTCAGATCGCGGTTTGGCGCCAGCTTGATATAATAGGGCAGGGCGACTTCGATGCCATTGTTCCGGTCATAGCGGAGGTTCGGCACCAGCAGCCCCGTGCCTCCCGTGCCGCCGACGGGGTGCGAAAAGCCGGGCAGAGGGATGAGCGGCAGGCCGAATACTTCCACGCTGGCATTACGATATCGCACCCGCGCGGCGACCGGGTCATATACGACCTTCACCGCCTTGATCTGCCAGGTGGGTTCCTTGGGACAGCCATCGCTGTCCTCCACGCTGCAACCGGTATAAGCGGCTTTGTGCAGCGTGTAGACGCCGTTCACCCGAACGCCTTGCACCGCCGCAAGCCTGCCGCCCGACTGGAGGACGAGCAGCATATTCTCGACGGTTCCGTCCTTCAGCGTGTCTGTGACCTGAAATCGATCGCCATAAGCGATGTTGCCTTCGGGATCGGTCGCCGAGACATTGCCGCGCGCTTCCACCTGGCCGGTCGTGCGGTTCCACACCACGGTGTCCGCGCGCAGCCGGTTGCCCTGCCGCAGCAATTGCACATTGCCGCTGGCCGTCACAATCTCCGTATTGCTGTCATATTCAAGCGCGTCGGCGGAAAAGCCGATCTGTTCGTCGCTGGTTGGCACCGGGGCATCCGGCGCGCCGATGGTCGCCTGCGGAGTTTGCAGGTCCTGCGCGAGAGCATGGGGGATCACAGCCAGGCAGGCCGTGGCCGCGCTTGCCGCCAGCATATGTTTCAGACGCGAGGTATGGGAGAAATTCTGCAAGGGGATCGTGCCTCTTCAGGGGCGCTTCGTTGCCCGCCTATCGCACTGCTTTGCGCGCGCCGCAATCTTTCGTCACGCTTCTTTTACGGGAAATCGGTCGAACGGCTTTGCCAGATGGAGGAAGCGACATTATCTGGCATGGAGCGCTTGGTAGCGCCCCACGATCACAAAGCACATAGAAGGACCCTTGATGGAAATCGCATTCGCCCCGGTGCGTCCGGACGCCGACACCCTGGTCTTTGCCGTTCCCAAGGGCGGCTTCGATGCGTTGCCGATCTCTGCGGCAGCGACTTTGGCGGCGGGCGCGGCGGCGGCGCGCTTCACTGGTGAGGCAGGCGGCAGCTTTGAAAGTTTTGCCGAAGAAGGCGGCAAGGTGCTGCGTATCGTTCTGGTGGGCACTGGCGGCGGAAGCGAGACCGACTTCGAGCGCGCAGGAGCCGCGTTGACGGCGCGCCTGCTCACAAGCGGCGCGAGCCATGCGGCGGTGGAGTTCTTTGGCGGCGCAAGTGGCGAAAAGGCAGCTCATTTCGCATTGGGCGCCCTGCTGCGGGGCTGGCGGATTGACACCTACCGCACACGGCAGCCGGAAAAGGCGAAGCCGACATTGACGAAATTGTCGATCGTCGCGGACGGCGCGGATGCGGAGTGGCAGCGGCTTTCGGCGGTTGCCGACGGCGTGGCCTTCGCCCGCGAACTCGTGTCCGAGCCCGCCAACATCCTCTATCCGGAAAGCTTCGTCGAACGCTGCCGCCATCTGGAGCAACTGGGCGTCAAGATCAGCGTGCTCGACAAGGCGGCTATGGCGGAGCTTGGTATGGGTGCGCTGCTTGGCGTGGCGCAGGGGTCGGTGCGTGAACCGCGTCTGCTCGCGATGGAGTGGGATGGCACGGAGGGCGCGGGCGGCAAGCCTGTCGTGTTCGTGGGCAAGGGCGTTACGTTCGACACCGGCGGCATTTCATTGAAGCCCGGCGCGGGCATGGAAGACATGAAATGGGATATGGGCGGCGCTGGCGCAGTCGCGGGCGCAATGAAGGCGCTGGCGGGGCGCAAGGCGAAGGCGCGCGTCGTCGGCATCTGCGGCCTTGTGGAAAATATGCCTGACGGCAATGCCCAGCGGCCCGGCGACATCGTCACCTCCATGTCCGGGCAGACGATCGAGGTCATCAACACCGATGCGGAAGGCCGCCTGGTGCTGTGCGACGTCATCACCTGGGCACAGAAGACCTATGCGCCTGAGGTCATCATTGATCTCGCGACGCTGACCGGCGCGATGATCGTCGCGCTTGGCGATCAATATGCGGGGTTGTTCGCCAATGATGAAGGGCTGGCTGAAGATCTGATCGCAGCGGGCAAGGCGGCGGGCGACCAGTTGTGGCGCTTCCCGCTTGGCGACGCCTATAACAAGCTGATCGACAGCCCGATCGCCGACATGAAGAATATGGGCGCGCGCTATGCCGGTTCGATCACGGCGGCTCAATTCATCAAGCGTTTCGTCGATGATGGGGTGAAGTGGGCGCATCTGGACATTGCGGGCATGGTCTGGGCCGACAAGCCGGGTGCCACCTGGGACAAGGGCGCGACCGGCTATGGCGTGCGCCTGATCGACCAGCTGGTGGCGGACAAGTACGAAGGCTGATGCAGGTCGATTTCTACCAGCTCAGCCGCGATCCGGTGGACCGGGTGCTGCCTGCCATAGCGGCACGCGTGCTCGGCCTGGGTGAACGGCTGCTGGTAGTTGCGCAGGATGAAGCGGCGCTGGGCCGGATCTCGGCGGGCCTGTGGAACGGCCCGCCTGAAACCTTTCTGGCCCACGGCCGGGCAGGAGAGGGGGCGGAGGCCGTTCAGCCCATTCTATTAGGTCAGGATTGCAGCGCCGCCAATGGCGCAAGGCATATCGCGATTGCCGACGGGCTATGGCGTGAAGAAGCGTTGGAGTTCGAGCGCACCTTCTACTTCTTCGATTCGCTGACTGTTGAAGGCGCGCGGCAAAGCTGGCGTGCTTTGTCGAAGCGGGAAGGGGTGACGCCTCGCTTCTGGCGGCAGGAGCAGGGGAAATGGGTGCAAGGACCCTAGGCAGGAAGGGCTCGTCGACGCCCCCTTGCGGTGCGGGGCGGCGCGGTCTAAAGGGCGCGCCAATTCCAACCATCCGGAGCTTTTGAGCCTCATGGCCGTAACCCGCACCTTTTCGATCATCAAGCCTGACGCCACGCGCCGCAACCTGACCGGCGCCGTGACCAAGAAGCTGGAAGAAGCGGGCCTGCGCGTCGTCGCATCCAAGCGCATCCGCATGAGCCGCGAGCAGGCCGAGGGCTTCTATGCCGTTCACAAGGAACGCCCTTTCTTCGCCGATCTGGTCGCCTTCATGATTTCCGGCCCGGTCGTCGTCCAGGTTCTGGAAGGCGAGGACGCCGTAAAGCGCAACCGCGACATCATGGGCGCCACCAATCCGGCTAACGCCGACGAAGGCACGATCCGCAAGGAATATGCCGAGTCGATCGAAGCGAACTCTGTCCATGGTTCGGACAGCGAGGAAAATGCCGCGATCGAGATCGCCTATTTCTTCAAGCCGGAAGAAATCGTCGGCTGATCTGCCAGATCATTTATGAAAAAGGGCCGGTAGCGAGTGCTTGCCGGCCCTTTTCTTTTTAGACTGAGCTTGGCGACGGGCGGTCAGTTTGAGAGCGGCGGCGCTTCGAATCGGTCGATCACCCATTCCTCCGCCTGCGCGCCACCGATCCATTCCTGCATCCACGGATGTGCGATAACCGCCTGCATATAGGCTTCGGCGAAGCGCGCGACCGGGAGTTGGTACGTGATAAAGCGCGTGACGACCGGCGCGAACATCACGTCCGCGGCGCTGAATTCGCCGAAGAGGAAATCGCCCGTGCCGCCATAGCGGGCGCGCGCTTGCGCCCACAGCTGCATGATGCGCGCAATATCCTGCGCGACTGCTTCAGAAGGCTGAACGGCCTCATAAATCTGGCGGATGTTCATGCTGTGCTCGCGGCGCAACGCGGCGAAGCTGGAATGCATCTCCGCCGCCATCGACCGGGCCATCGCGCGAGCGGCGGTATCCGTCGGCCAGAATTTGTCTCCGCCCGTTTTCTCGTTCAGATATTCGATGATCGCCATGCTATCCCAGACGACCGTGTCGTCGCCGTCCCACAAAATGGGGACCTTGCCCGAGGAGGGAGCGAATTCGTCGCCCTCGCGCCGTTTTTCCCAAGCTTCGTCGTAAAGCGGAACCACGACTTCCTCGAACGGCAATCCGCTGAGCTTACAGGCGAGCCAGCCGCGCAGGGACCAACTGGAATATGCCTTATTGCCTATGAATAGCTTCATCATCGCCCTTCTTTAGACGGGCGAAGGAAGGGAAGTCGAGAGCTACCGGGCGGCGCATCTGACTCACTTTCTATATATTGGTAGAAAATCCCACGGGCGGGGCTTGGCTGCATCATGGGCGTCGTCGTATGGCGCGACGGCGAGTTGAGTGCGGGAGTAGGGGGATTATGGACTGGCTGCATGGTGTAGCGGGCCTGTTCGTGGGAATCATGGTCGGCATGACTGGCGTCGGCGGAGGATCGCTGATGGCGCCGATCCTCATCCTGCTGTTCGGCGTCGCTCCTGCCACGGCGGTGGGCACCGACCTCTGGTTTGCGGCGATAACCAAATCGGTGGGCGGCGCGATCCATCACCGTCATGGCGGACCGGATGGCGGGCCCGATTATGAAGTAGTGAAGCGCCTTTGTTTCGGCAGCCTTCCCGCCGCGCTCATAACGCTGCTCATCCTTTCCCAGACCCATGTTCAGCAGATCAAGAGCGGTATCGTCACAAACGCGTTGGGCGGGGTGCTGATCGCGACGGCGATAGCGACCCTCCTGCGCGGCCGTTTTCACCGCTGGGCGTTGGCCCGTCGCGTCGGTACGGCGGACCGCTTCATGCGCTGGCAGCCCGCGCTGACCGTCGCCGCGGGCGCGCTGCTGGGCGCGATGGTGACACTGACATCGGTCGGTGCCGGAGCGATCGGCGCGACGTTGCTCCTCGCGCTTTATCCCCTCCGCATGCGGCTGCAGCGATTAGTGGCGACTGACATCGTCCATGCCGTGCCGCTTACCCTGGCAGCGGGGCTGGGCCATTTATGGATCGGCAATGTGAATGGCACGCTGCTCTTCAACCTGCTGATCGGATCGATCCCCGGCATCATCATCGGGTCATTGCTTGCCACGCGCGCGTCGGATCGCGTGCTTCAGCCGCTGCTGGCAATCATCCTGGTCCTGGTGGGCTGGCGACTCATCGCCTGAGCAAAAGCTGAGCGCTTTGGAGGCCCGAGCCGGAATCGAACCGGCGTGCAAGGATTTGCAGTCCTCTGCGTAACCACTCCGCCATCGGGCCTCGGCGTGGGTGGCCGCAAATGTGCGGCTTTTGATCCAAAGTCAAGCGGGCGGGTGACCGCCGAGACCAAGATTATCATCTCCGCGCGCTGAAAGCCGCTTGGCGTGGCTTGTCCCGTGATCTAGAGGTCCCGATAATGTCAGCGCTGTATTGTCATGCCAATACAGTTGTGCCAATCGAGGTAGTATCGTGACCGAGCAGAATTTTTCATCGATGCGGGCCGCAATGGTCGAAAGCCAGCTTCGCACCAGCGATGTCGATGATCAGCGCGTGATTGCCGCAATGGCCCGTGTGCGACGGGAAGACTTCGTGCCTTCGGAACGCCGCGCGATGGCCTATGTTGATCGTTCGATTCCGCTGGCTAACGGGCGCGCCCTCAATCCGCCGCTCGCCACCGGCCGTTTGCTGAAGGAAGCGCAGGTGGAGCAGGGCGACCGCGTCCTTCTGATCGGCGCTGCGACGGGATATAGCGCAGCACTCCTTGCTGCCCTGGGTGCGAAGGTGACAGCGGTAGAGGCTGAAGATGGTCCGCAACTGGCGGCGGAGGGCGCCACCATCGTCCGTGGTCCGCTGGCAGCGGGAGCGCCCGAGGGTGCGCCGTACGACATCCTGTTCATCGACGGGGCGGTGCAGGAAGTGCCCGCTGCGCTGATCGCGCAACTAGCCGATGGCGCGCGCGTCGTTACGGGTCTGGTTGAGCGCGGTGTCACGCGCCTGTGCAGCGGCCGCGTGGTATCCGGTGTCCTGGGTCTTGTCAGCCTGACGGACCTAGAGATGGTAGTTCTGCCCGGTTTTGCTGCGCCGGAGCGATTTGTCTTTTAACCGGCCTGGGGGCGTCATGACCGCAAAGCAGGTGATTCTTCGGTGCTCCGCTGCCACGGGTCTGCTGCTCCTGAATGCTGGCAGTGCACAGGCAGAGACGCTGCAGGGCGCGTTGGCGAAGGCATACCAATATAATCCGACGCTCACCGGGGCGCGGGCGCAGCAGCGCGCGACCGATGAGAATGTGCCGATCCGAAAAGCGGATGGACGGCCTGACCTCGCCACGACCGCCGAATTCCAGGAACTGCTGGTCAAGCCTGCCCAGGCTTTTCTTGCGCCTGACCGATCGCTGGCCGGCACAGCGACCATCAACGTGCCCATCTATCAGGGTGGGGCGGTTCGGAACGGGGTGAAGGCGGCCAAGGTTCGCGTGCAGGCTGGACAAGCCAATCTGCGCGGAACGGAAGCATCGATCTTTTCGCAGGTCGTCGGTGCTTATATGAATGTCATCCGCGACAGCGCCATCGTTTCGCTCAACCTTGCCAATGTAAGCGCGCTCGGCGTCAATCTGCAGGCGACGAGCGATCGGTTCGAGGTGGGCGACCTTACGCGGACAGACGTCGCCCAATCGGAATCGCGGCTGGCATTGGCAAGGGCCGATTTGCAGACGGCGCAAGCTAACCTGATCAACAGCCGCGAAAATTACATAGCGCTGGTGGGTGCTGTTCCGGACAATCTGGAGCCGCCGCCGCCGCTGCCCGGTCTTCCCAATGCACCCGAGACAGCGGTGCAGGTAGCGCTGGCCGACAATCCTGATCTCGCCGCCGCGCGTAAGGCACGCGAAGCGGCCGGATATGACGTGCGGGTGGCGAAGGCGGCTGTGCTTCCGACCCTCTCAGGCTTTGCGCAGGGCAGCTACACGCATTATCTGGGATCGTTGAGCAGTGTCCAAGGGCAGCCTGATGTCTCGCAGGTCAACAAACAGGCAGTAGCGGGCGCGACCTTGCGTCTTCCTCTTTATCAGGGCGGTCGGCCCGGAGCACAGGTGCGACAAAGCCAGGCGCTGCAATCTCAGTCGATCGAGCAAGAGATCGAGGTGGAGCGGAACGTCATCGCGCAGACCCGGTCCGCTTATGCAAGCTGGCAGGCTTCAGTGCAGAGCATCGAGTCCAACCAGAAGGCGGTGGAAGCAGCCAACCTGTCGCTGGAAGGTGTGCGGGCAGAAAATTCGGTGGGCAGCCGGACCATCCTGGACATATTGAATGCCGAACAGGAAGCGCTCAATGCCCGGGTCCAGCTCGTGTCGGCGCGCCGAAACGCCTATGTCGCGGGCTTCAGTTTGCTGGCAGCGATGGGGCATGCGGAAGCGGATGACCTGAACCTGGAAACCGGCGCGCTCTACAACCCCATGGTTAATTATGAGCGGGTCAAGGGTAAGTGGTTCGATTGGGATTTCGACCCCGCGCCCCGTTCCCAAGCGACTAGAACCGTTGACACGCCTGCACAAAATGCCAATGTGCCTGCTGGGTTGGCGCAGCAACCTTAGGTTAACAGGGGCTTTTGATGGGTGACATGAGCAAGGAACCCTCGATGGAGGACATCCTCTCGTCCATCAAGCGCATCATTGCGGAGGAAGGCGAGGAGGCCGCGCAGGCGGTGTCGCGCCGTGGCAAGTCCGACACGTCATCCAAGCAGGCCGCCCAAACTGCCGACCCGGCTGTCGAAGAAGTGCTGGAATTGACTGACGAGCTTGGAGCGGAGGAGCCGATGCCTGCCCACAAGACTGCTGACGCCTCGCGAGTCGAACTGGCGGGGGATGACAATTCCATCCTGTCCGTTGAAAGCGAGGTGGCGGCGCGCCATTCCCTCTCGACCCTGTCGTCCATGTTGGTGACGCCGAAGGACGGAGAAGACAATACGCTGGATGGCCTAGTGCGTTCGATGCTGAAGCCGATGCTGAAGGAATGGCTGGACGCCCGCCTTCCGGCGCTGGTTGAGGAAATGGTGGCGAAGGAAATCGCGCGGATCACGGGCCGCTGAACCGGAAGCACCGCTGTCTCCTCATCGCCGCGTTCGCTCCGGCGCTGGCTGGGGCGATCTGGTAAAAGCGCTGGAATGGTCGGGGAAGGGGCATTAAGGCGCCATCCCATGACCGAACTGCCCAAGACCTTCGACCCCGCTGAAATCGAATCCCGTTGGTACGCCCATTGGGAGCAGAAGGGGCTGTTCCGCCCCGAGCGGCCTACCGCCGAGCCCTTCACCATCGTCAACCCGCCGCCGAACGTGACGGGCAGTCTGCATATCGGCCACGCGCTCGACAATACGTTGCAGGACATCGTCATCCGCTACGAGAGGCTGCGCGGCAAGGATGCACTGTGGGTCGTGGGCACCGATCATGCGGGCATCGCAACCCAGATGGTGGTCGAGCGGCAGATGGAGGCGCGGCAAGACAAGCGCACCAATTACACGCGCGAGCAGTTCATCGAAAAGGTTTGGGAGTGGAAGGCCGAGAGTGGCGGGGCGATCACCCGCCAGCTTCGACGCTTGGGCTGCTCGATGGACTGGGCCAATGAGCGTTTCACCATGGATGAGGGCTTTTCGAAGGCTGTCGTCAAGGTGTTCGTGGAACTGCACAAGCGCGGGCTGCTGTACCGCGACAAGCGGTTGGTAAACTGGGACCCGCGCTTTCGTTCGGCAATCTCCGACCTTGAGGTCGAGACGCAGGAAGTGAAGGGCGGCTTCTGGCATTTCCGCTATCCACTGGCCGACGGCGTGAAGCTCGCCGATGGCGCGGATCATATCGTCGTCGCGACGACGCGGCCTGAGACGATGCTGGCGGATATGGCGGTCGCGGTGCATCCCGAGGACCCGCGCTACAAGGACGTGATCGGCAAGGATATCCTCCAACCGATCACCGGACGCCGCTTCAAGATCGTGGGTGACGAGCACGCCGATCCTGAACTGGGATCAGGCGCGGTCAAGATTACGCCGGGGCATGATTTCAACGACTTTGATGTGGGCAAGCGGGCTGGCTTCCGCGCGGCCGAGATGCTGAACATGTTCGACGCCGACGCCAATGTCGTGCAGACGGCGGATGGCCTGATCCCGGAGCGGTTCCTTGGCCTGCATCGTTTCCGCCGCGATGGGGTGGATGGCGCGCGCGAATTGGTCGTCGCTGAAATGAAGGCGCTGGGCCTGCTGGTTCCGCATGTTTCGAAAAACAAGGAGGGCGAGGAAATCCTTTCCGACGCTGAGCCGCGCACCATCCAGACGCCGTTCGGCGACCGGTCGGGCGTAGTGATCGAACCTTGGCTGACCGACCAATGGTATGTCGATGCCGAAAAGCTGGCGCAGGCGCCCATGCAGGCGGTGCGCGACGGGCGGATCGAGATCGTGCCCAAGACCTGGGAAAAAACCTTCTTCAACTGGATGGAGAATATCCAGCCCTGGTGCGTCTCGCGCCAGCTTTGGTGGGGGCATCAGATTCCGGCATGGTATGATGAGGATGGCAATCCCTATGTCGCCGAGAGCGAGGAGGAGGCGCAGGCCCTCGCCGGCAACAAGGCGCTGACCCGCGATCCCGACGTGCTGGATACATGGTTCTCCTCGGCGCTTTGGCCGTTCGGCACGCTGGGCTGGCCTGAGCAGAGCGAGACGCTGGCCCGCCATTATCCAAACGACCTGCTCATTTCCGGGTTTGACATCCTGTTCTTCTGGGATGCGCGCATGGCAATGCAGGGAATGGAGTTCATGGGCGATGTGCCGTGGCGCAAGCTCTACCTTCACGGACTGGTGCGCGCGGCGGACGGGCAGAAAATGTCCAAGTCCAAGGGCAATGTCGTCGATCCGCTCGGCTTGATCGACAAGTTCGGCGCGGACGCGCTTCGCTTCTTCATGGCAGCCATGGAAAGCCAGGGCCGTGACGTGAAGATGGATGAGAAGCGGGTCGAGGGCTATCGCAACTTCGCGACGAAGCTGTGGAACGCAGCGCGCTTCCTTCAGTCCAATGGCGTCACCGCATCGGCCTCGCATGAGGCGCCCCAGCCGCAAGCGCCTGTCAATCGGTGGATCATCGCCGAAACCGTGGCGACGGTCCAAGCGATCGATACCGCGATGAATGAGCTGCGCTTCGATGCGGCGGCGAACGCCATCTATCACTTCGTATGGGACCAGTTTTGCGACTGGTATATCGAACTCACCAAGGGATCGATGGATTCGGAGACGAAGGCGGTCGCAGGCTGGGCATTCGACCAGATCCTGGTCATGCTGCATCCCTTCATGCCTTTCATCACGGAAGAGCTGTGGAACCTAACAGGCACGCGCGAGACCGAACTGATCGTCGCCAGTTGGCCGCAGGCGCTCTACGCCGTCGATAGCGAGGCGCAGGCGGAGATCGACTGGCTCATCCGCCTGATCAGCGCGATGCGCACCGCGCGCACCGAATTGAACGTACCACCGGGCGCCAAGCTGGCTGTGGTCGTTCACGATGCATCGGATGAGACGCGCCGCCGCATCGACAGGCAGGGCGCTGCGCTGGTCCGGCTGGGGCGCGTCGAAAGCCTTTCCTTCGGCAATGCCGTCACCGGCGGCGCGGCGCAGATCGTCGTGGACGAAGCGACATTCATCCTGCCGCTGGAAGGCGTGATCGACATCGCAGCGGAAAAGTCACGCCTCGCCAAGGCATTGGCCGCAGCAGAAAAGGAACGGGATTCGCTGTCGGGGCGTCTTGCCAATCCGAGCTTCGTGGAAAAGGCGAAGCCCGAAGCCGTGGCGAAAGCGCGGGAGGATCATGCGGAAAAAGCCGCAGAGGCGGAAAGGCTGGCAGCTGCGCTGGATCGCCTCGCCTGATCTGTTACTGATGTGGCGACATCATGGGAGGGGCGGAGAATGGCGGCAGGAAAGCGCGAAGCGAGAGACCTGGTAAACGGACCTATCGCGTCGTCTTTGCTGTTGTTCGCCATACCTACCCTGGCGTCCAATGTGCTCCAGTCGCTGAACGGATCGATCAACGCCATCTGGGTTGGCCGGTTTCTGGGTGCGCAGGCTCTTGCCGCCACGGCCAATGCAAACATCACGATGTTCCTGATGTTTTCCATCGTGTTTGGCTTCGGCATGGCGTCCACGGTGGTGATTGCGCAAGCGGCGGGGCGCGGTGACATGGATGCCGCACGCCGGTCGTTCGGCTCGGCTACTGGTTTCTGCACCATATTGGGCATTGTCGTGGCTGCGGCTGGGTGGGCTTTCTCGCCCGCGATGCTGCGCTTGTTGGGAACGCCGGTAGAAGCGTTCGACATGGCGCTGGTCTATCTGCGCGTGATTTTCATCGCCATGCCGGCAACGCTGATCAGCGTCATGATGATGATGGGGTTAAGGGGGGCTGGCGACGCGCGCACGCCTCTCATCTTCATGTTCGTGAGCGTGATCATCGATCTGGTGCTCAATCCGCTGTTCATTCTGGGATTGGGACCAATTCCGGCGATGGGGATCGGCGGATCGGCTGCGGCGACCGCGGTGGCGGGGATCGTCAGCCTTCTGGGCCTGGTCGTCTATGTCTATGTCAAGGATTTGCCGCTCCGGCTGCGGGGACGGGAGCTTGGTTATCTGGTGCCCGCTCCGGACCAGTTGCGCATCCTGCTGGGCAAGGGACTGCCCATGGGTTTGCAGATGATCGTCATGTCGGCGGTCGGCCTGATGATCATCGGCCTCGTCAATCGCGAAGGTTTTATCGTGACGGCCGCCTATGGCGCGGCGCAGCAGATATGGACCTATTTGCAGATGCCAGCGATGGCGATGGGCGCAGCGGTCAGCGCAATGGCGGCTCAGAACATCGGTGCTAACCGCTGGGACAGGATTGGCCGGATCACGGCTTATGGCCTTGGCTATCTGCTGCTGATTACAGGCGCGATGATCGGCATCATCCTGCTGTTCCATGCACCCTTGCTGTCGCTCTTCCTCGGCGACAATAGGGCGGCCATCGATGCCGCCTGGAACATGCAGCTGCTGGCGACTTGGAGCTTTCTCCTGTTTGGAGCCACCATGATCCTGTTCGGCGTCATGCGGGCCAATGGCGTGGTCGTGAGGCCGCTGATCATTCTCGTCATCACGCTTTTTGGTGTCAGGCTTGGCTTCTATTACTTTGCCTACCCCTATTTGGGCGCCAACGCATTATGGTTGAGCTTCCCGGTAAGTTCAGGATCGTCTTTCCTGATCGCCGGGATCACTTATCTCCTTGGCGGCTGGCGCAAGGCGAAGCTGCTCGTCCCGGTGCATGAGGAAGAATGCCGGGAAAGCGTCAATGCCGAGAGTGAGCCCGCAGGCCGGTTCGCACCTGCCGGTTGACGATCAGCGGCCTTGGCTGCGCCAGCGGGTGATGGTGCGGTCGAGGATGTCGGCTTCCCCGCCAGACTGGCGCCACAGGCTTGTGAAGCTCGGGTCGCCCGACGCAGGGCGCCGTTCTTCTTCCAGATTGTCGAGCGCAACGCGGATCGGCACGGCGACGCCTTCGCCGCATATGATTGCTTCCCGATTGCGCAAGGCCGGGATGGAATCAAGGAAGCCGCGCGCGCCTTCGGGCATTGCGGCCCTTACAAAGGCCTGATCTCGATCATTGTTGAGGCGCATGGAGATGATCGTGCCGCATTGCGACAGCACGCCTTCGGCAAGGTCGGAAGGACGCTGTGTGATGAGGCCTAGCGACACGCCATATTTACGGCCCTCCTTCGCAATGCGTTCCAGGATGCGGCGGACGGCTTGGCCGGTACCCGTTGTCGTGCTGGGGATATAGCGGTGCGCCTCTTCACAGACGAGAAGGATCGGCCGTTGGGCCTCGTCACGCGCCCAGATCGCATAGTCGAACACCAGCCGCGACAGCACCGACACGACCACGGATGTGATGTCGGAAGGCATGGCGGATACGTCGATGATCGAGATGGGTTTTCCGCCGGATGGCAGACGAAAGATCTTCGCCAGAAATTCCTGCATCGTGTCCGCGACGAGCATTCCGGAGAACATGAAGCTGTATCGCGGGTCTGCCTTGATCTCGTCGATCTTGGTTTTGAGCCGCATATAGGGGAGGGCGCCCGTGCCCTTGTCGAGCTTCCCCATCTCGTTCTGCAGAATGTTGGTGAGATCGGACAGAAGATAGGGAATGGGCGAGTCTACCGTCAAGCGGCCAAGGCTTTCCGCCAACCGGTTCTTCTGCCGCGCGGCGAGCAGGCATTTGGCCAGGATGTCGCAATCGACCGTGCGGTCAGACCCCTCGGAGGTGACGAACACCTCGCAATGCTCCTCGAAGTTCATCAGCCAATAGGGCAGCGCAAGATTGCCAACGTCGAAGACCGCGCCATTCTGGGCAAAGGCTGCGCCATATTCGCCGTGCGGATCGACCATCACGATATGGCCTTCGGGCGACAGGTCGCAAATCCTGTGGAGGATGAGGGCGGCGCTTGTCGATTTGCCGGTGCCGGTCGATCCCAGCAGCGCGAAATGCTTGCCCAGCATGGAGTCTACATACAGCGCGGCGCGCGTGTCGGTGGTGGGATAGACCGTGCCGATCTGCACATGTGGCCGGTCATCAGCGGCGTAGATCTGCTGCATGTCGGCGCTCGACACGGCGAATATTTCCGTGCCTGGCGCCGGATAGCGGGTTACGCCACGGCGGAAATGGTGGATCTGCCCGGTGACATCGTCCTCATCCCCTTCTCCAAGGAAGTCGATATCGGCGATGATGAGACCATTGTCCTGCCGGTCGAGCGTCATCGAGCGTACGCTGGCGATCAACCATGCATTGCCTACGCGCATCTTGACCTGACTGCCGACCTGCCCCGCCATCGCCGTGCAAGGATCATGGTCATGCGCCAGCGCTGCCATGGAAGCTGCGTCGATCAGCACCTTGGAACTGGAACCGGCGATCTGGAACACCGCTCCGATAGCAGCAGCAGACGTAGGCTGCGTATGGCCATGCGTGAATTCGGCAGCTCCTGGCATGTGGCTCATACGCCCCCCTGAAATCTGTGCCCGGCGCAAGCGGCCGGAATTTGGTGCGCCGTTTTAGCCATGGAGAGGTAAAGAAATGGCTTATCCGAAAGGCTTGATGAGCGGTCTTTGCTACCCTTCGGCCCCGCTATCGCCACCTTCTGCCGTGAGCGGATGCCTTCCGCTCTGGTCCGAATCGTTGGCTATGCGTATCGGGTTCGCAACTGCCGTATGTTCAGGATTTGCCTTTGACCCAATTGATGACGGCCGACGCGGGGCGTCGATCCGATGCGATTGCCATAGCGCGCGTGATTTGCATCTTGGGTGTGGTCTATGTTCATGCCTGGACCGGCCTGAACGGGCATGATCTGGAGATTGCCCGGGGTACGCCACAGGAAAATCTCCGGTGGCTGCTGATGGAGATATTTGGCCGCAGCGCCGTGCCGTTGCTGGGCGTCATTTCGGGCTGGTTGGTCGGCGGATCATCCCGAACGCAGAACTGGTTTCGCCATGTCCTGCAAAAGTCCCGAACGATCCTGCTACCGATGATCTTGTGGAATGGCCTGGGCATCCTGCTGGTGTCCGGCGCGGCTTGGTCTCTCGGGCTGTCGGCTCCCGTGCCGGTTTCGTTCGACTGGCTGTTCCAGGAACTGTTCATCGTCAGCCGCAATCCCGACATCAATGTGCAGATGCCTTTCCTGCGGGACCTGTTCCTGTGCATGGTTTTCGCGCCGCTGCTGATCCGCCTTCCTAGCCGCTTGCTGATGGGCGTGGCGATGTTGGCTGCGGTTGCTCAGATTGCGGGCTGGGGGCCGCCGATCCTGATGCGCCCGGCAATCCTGTTCTTCTTCGTCATCGGTATGATCGCGCGTCGTGCGGGCCTTGCCGAACGGGTTGCTGCACTAGGTTGGATCGCGGCGGCGACGCCATTTCTCCTCCTCATGACGGTGCAGCTTCATTTCTCCCTGAAACCCGTGCAGGGAGCCGCCATCGGCGTTGCGATGCTCGACCTGGCGGTGCGTGTTGCGGCCGCTACCTGCTTCTGGCGGCTGTCCTGGGCGCTGGCTGCGAGTCCCGTACGTGGCATATTGTTGAGGATCGAGCCGTTCGCCTTCCTCATCTTCTGCTCACATCTCATCCTGATCTGGCTAGGTGGCCCCGTGCTGGGCGCATTGTTCGGAAAGCTTGGATCGCCATTCTATCCGGCTTACCTGTTGATCCAGCCGCTATTGGTGCTGGTGGCCGTGCTGTTGCTGGGATCGCTGCTCAGCCGGGCCTGGCCGGGTCTTGCCAAGCTGTTGAGCGGCGGGCGGTTGCAAGGGGCGCCAGCACTCAGTTGATTGCCTTGGCGGCGGCCATGGCGATCTCCAGGCTGCGTTTGCGTGCTTCAAAATCATGGATTTGGCCGCCAAGGATCAACTCGTCCACGCCGGTACGATCGATGAAGGCGGCGAGATCCTGCTCCACCTTGTCCTGCGTTCCGATCGTCGTGGCGCTGAGGACGTCCGACAACATGGCCTGCGCACCGGGCGGCAGGCTTTCAAAATAGCCGGGCACAGGCGGTTGCAGCTTGCCAGGCTGGCCCGTGCGCAGACGCACGAACGCCTGCTGCATGGACGTGGCGAGCAGCCGCGCCTCTTCCATGCTGTCGGCTGCGAAGACATTATAGCCTGCCATCACATAGGGACGGTCGAGTTGGGCCGAGGGCCTGAAGTCCCGCCGGTAAACAGCGATCGCTTCATCAAGTGCCCCAGGAGCGAAATGAGAAGCGAAGGCGTAGGGCAGGCCCAGCGCGGCAGCGAGTTGAGCGCCATACAGGCTGGAGCCCAGGATCCAGAGCGGCACATTTTCGCCGGCGCCCGGCGTCGCTTGAAAACCAAGCCGTGCGTCGCCCGCGAAATAGGCCTGCAATTCCATCACGTCGCGGGGGAACTCATCCGGACCGCCGGTAAGTGTGCGCCGCATGGCTTGAGCCACCCGCTGGTCGGACCCCGGCGCGCGGCCCAGTCCAAGATCGACGCGGCCGGGGAAAAGGGCCGCAAGCGTGCCGAACTGCTCGGCTATCAGCAAAGGCGCATGGTTGGGCAGCATGATACCGCCGGAGCCTATGCGGATCGTGGATGTCGCCTGTCCGATATAGGCCAGCACAACCGAGGTTGCAGCAGAGGCGATGCCGGGCATGCCATGATGTTCGGCCACCCAATAGCGATGAAAGCCGAGATTTTCGGCGTGTGCGGCAAAAGCGGCTGCGTTGGAGAGAGCCTCGCCAACGCTGCTTCCTTCAATGACGGGGACAAGGTCCAGAACGGAAAAACGGATCATCGCCTGCATATGGGGCGCTGATCAGTTTTATTTCAATACGCGATATGCAGCCGGTCAGGCCATGCGGCCAAAACCTGCCGATGGGCTATCGGCGCGACGGCCGAAGGTGGCGGGGCGACGGGCTACGAGCGGATTGGAGTCGCGATCGAGGATCGACATGGTTTCGGTAAAGCAAGGCCGCAGGGCGACGACGACTTCGATCAATTCGTCAGGTCCTTCGTGGCTCTCGACGCAGCGCCGCGCGACCATTTCGATCCGTTCGGCCATGCCGCTCAGCCGATGGGCGCCGAACTGGGCTGATTCGCCCTTCAGCGTGTGAGCCGGAGTGACAAGAGCGATGGCGTTGCGTTCGCGTATGGCCTGCTCGATGGCGCTGATGGCTTTTTCGCCGTCTTCGCGAAAGTAGCTCAGGATACGGACAAATGCGCTGCCCAGTTCCGCTCTGGACTTGGCCAGATCGGGCTGGTTGACCAGTTCTGCCTCTTGATATGACACGGTGTCACTCCCTGTTTCACCTTCACGATAGAAGGGGTGCGTAAACAGCAGGTTAAGCCGTAGCGTCAGAACCGGGCAAGCTTCAGGAATTGCGCGACAATTGGAACCGGTCCGGAGCGGTTTCGGCAAAGCCCCAGCCATGCTGCCGGGTCAGCGCCTCCAGTTCGCGGGCGGCGTTGGGATCGTCCGCTTCTACCGTCACCAGATCGGCCGACCGCATGGCCCGGGCGGCACGCAGGGCAGGCCAGGGGCATTTCATTCCCCTGGCATTCACATGCACCGGATCATTTGTTGGCATAAGGATTGCGCGCGCTACGCAACGTCAGGCGCACCGGAACGGCGCCGAAGCCCAGCTCCTTCCGGATGCCGTTGACGAGATAGCGCCGGTAGCTTTCCGGCAGTTCGTCCAGACGCGTGCCGAACAGCACGAACGTAGGAGGACGGGTCTTGTTCTGCGTGATGTAGCGCAGCTTGATCCGCTTGCCGCCAGGGGCAGGAGGAGGATTGGCTTCCAGCGCGCGTTCGAACCAGCGGTTGAGAATGCCGGTGGACACACGTTGCGACCAGGCCGTGCGCGTTTCGAAGGCGACGCGGATGAGATCATCCAGGCCTTTTCCGGTCGCGCCGGAGACTGTCATGATAGGAACGCCGCGAATTTGCGCGAGTCCGTCAGAAAGCGCCTGCTTGATGCCCTGATAGAGGGCCGAGCCATTTTCCACCGTGTCCCACTTATTGAGCGCGACGACGAGGGCGCGGCCTTCCTCGAGCACTTTGTCAGCGATGCGCAGGTCCTGCGCCTCAAGCCCCCGCGTGGAATCGAGCAGAAGCACGACGACTTCGGCGAAGTTCACAGCGTTCAGACCGTCCGAAACAGCGAGCTTTTCAAGCTTGTCCTGCACCTTGGCGCGCTTGCGCATACCTGCGGTGTCAATCAGGCGGACAGGGCGCGGGTCGGCATCCTCATCGCGAGGATCGGTCCAGGCCCAGTCGACCGCGATGCTGTCTCGGGTGATGCCTGCTTCAGGACCGGTCAGCAGACGATTTTCACCTAGCAAGCGGTTGATGAGGGTCGATTTGCCCGCGTTGGGGCGGCCCACGATGGCGAGCTTGAGGGGGGCGGCCTCAAGGTCTGCCTCGCTCGGTTCGGCCTCCTCTTCATCTTCCTCTTCCTCGCGGTCGATATAGGGGAGGAGCGCCTGGAAGAGGTCGGCCATGCCCTGGCCATGTTCGGCCGACAGCGGGACAGGCTCGCCAAGGCCCAGGCTGAAGGCTTCCATGACGCCGTCGGCACCCGTTCTGCCTTCCGCCTTGTTGGCGACCAGCACGACAGGCGCGTCACCTTCGCGCAGCCAGCGAGCGATTTCCTCATCGAGCGGGGTCACGCCTGCGCGTGCATCCATGAGGAACAGCGCGACGTCGGCGCTTTCAACGGCAGCCTGCGTCTGCATGCGCATGCGGCCGGGCAGGGTCTGGGGATCTTCATCCTCATAGCCTGCCGTGTCGATGATGGTGAAATCGACACCGAGCAGATTTGCCTGCCCTTCACGCCGGTCGCGCGTGACGCCGGGCTGGTCATCGACCAGCGCCAGCTTCTTGCCGACGAGCCGGTTGAAAAGGGTGGACTTGCCCACATTGGGCCGCCCGACAATGGCAACTGTGGGCAGCATGATGAGGGCCCGTTTCCTTTCTATGGCGCCGCCTTAGCGCAGCGCCGTCAGCTTGCCGTCGTCAGCAAGAATATAGAGCATGTTGTTCGCGACAACGGGGGAAAGCGACATGGACCTGTCCATGTCCACCTCAGACTGGATCGCTCCGGTCGCCGGATCGACATAGTTGAGATCGCCATGCGTGGATACAAGGATCAGGCGTCCTCCCGCGAGTACCGGCCCGGTCCAGCGGATGGCGTTCGCCTTCTTCTTTTCCTTTTCCCACCGGCGAAGCTGGCTGATCCAGCGAATCTTGCCGGTGGCGCGGGCGACGCAGAGCAGCTTGGCGTCGCTGGTCACGACGAACACCCATTCGCCCGCCACCCAGGGCGTCGAGATGCCGGCGATGTTGATTTCCCAAAGGCGCTGGCCGCTCACCAGTTCGTAGGAGGCCATGCGGCCGCCCTGTCCGATGGCAAACACGCGGCCGCGGTCGACAACAGGATTGGCGTCGATGTCGGTGAGCGACGCAACGGCGGTCGAAATGCTGGTGCGCGACAGGGCGTCGCCCCAGAGGGTGCGGCCATTTTCATAGCGATAGGCAGTGAGTTCGCCCGAGCTATAGCCTGCGATCACCGTCCCCTGCGCGGCGGCGGGCGCCGCAACGCCGAACACGCCCGTGACCTGCAATGTGCCGCTGTCGGTCCACTGCACTTCGCCATCGCTCTGGTTCAGTGCGAAGATCTGGTTGTCCTGGCCCATGACATAGACATGGCCATTGGCGAGCGTGGGCGCCCCCCGCAGCGGGCCGCCAGGACGTTTCTTCCACAAGATGGAGCCGTTCGCCGCATTAAGTGCGGCCACGTCGCCGACGCCCGTGCTTGCGTAAATCTTGTCATCGACGATGCTGACGCCGCCACCGAACAGGGCCCGGCCGCTACCTTCGGCGGGAAGGGCGGTCTGCCAGAGTTTGGCGCCACTTGCGGCATCGAACGCGATGACACGCGCGCCCGCGTCGATGACGTAGAGCTTGCCGTTGGCGATGACGGGCGAGGAGGCGAGGCGCGCGCGCGGCGTGCTTCCTTCTATCGAGCTGGTCCAGGCGGTAGCCGGGGACGCGCTCAGAGCAAGATGGCCCATCGCCTTGGAAGGGCCGCCGCCCGGCTGGGACCATTGATCATTGGCATAGGCGTCCGGGAGCGTGACGGGCACATCGGCCAGCGTCGGATCGACCTCCACCCCTTGCTCATTGGTCAGGATCGACAGGCGGTTGCCGACCACGGGGGTCTTGGGGCCGCCCTTCTTGCCACCCACTATGCCACAGCCCGCCAACAGCGCGACCATCGCGGCAGCGGTCACGGCCCGGCGGGTGACTGCGAATTTCGTCATGCTGTGCATCCCCATGCGCTTATCTTCATCCCTGTCCCGGTGCGGCTGGCGTTTCGACCGCGTCTATCCCCAATAAGCCCGCCATCTGTCGCGCACGTGAACGGATCGACTGCGGCACCGTCGGATCCTTCGCCATCGCGGCGAACATCGGTCCGGCGAGTTCGGGCTTTCGCATCTTCATATAGGCGATCGCGACCAGTTCACCGGCGCTGCCGAACCAGGGAGCGCCCTCCACGGCCAGCGGCTTGAGCCGATCGACAATGTGTTGCGGCTGAAGCGCTTCGAATTCTAATACGGTCTGGCGGATGAGCGCCAGGTCACGATAGGGCTGATCGAGCGAGCTGTCCGCTGCCATCGCCTTGTAGGCGGCGATTGCACCCTTGTCGTCGCCCTTGCGCGCGGCAACGCCAGCTTTCACCAGCAGGGCCGATGCGCGGAAGCCGGGTTGGCTAGCATTGGTCAGCGCGTCGAGCTGCTTGGCATCAGGCGTTCCACCACCTGCGGCGGCCGCGAGCACCTTGTCCATTTCCTCCGACACGGCCTGGGACTGGGTAGTGCTGTGGTGCTGCCAGTAGAGCCAGGCCGCAAAGGCCAGGAGGCCGATCACGACAGCCGCCAGAATCCAGCGGCCGAAACGCTGCCAGAAGGTCAACAGCTGGTCCTGGCGAACGGCCTCATCGACTTCGCGCATGAAGGCTTCGCTGTTTTGCGGCGTCAGGGCCACTTGGGTCTCCAGATATGCGTCAGAAAAAGCTGGCGGAAGGCGCGATCAATAGCGGCGGCGGCGCTTAGCGCAAATCACTTTTTGGGCCGGTACACCTGATCTGCCGTGGGGAAGCTGCGATCGCGCACTTCGGCGGCATAGCGTTCGGCTGCATTGCTGATGGTTTCGGCAATGTTTTCGTATCGTTTCACGAAGCGGGGCACGCGTTCGAACATGCCGAGCATATCCTCGGCAACCAGCACCTGACCATCGCAATGCGCCGATGCGCCGATGCCGATGACGGGTATGTCTAGGCTGTCGGTGATGGCGACAGCCAGGTCCTCTAGGACGCCTTCGAGCACTACCGCGAATGCTCCGGCGCTCGCGACGGCGCGGGCGTCGTCCATGATCTTGGCATGTTCTTCCTGGCTCTTGCCGCGCGCGCCATAGCCGCCGAGCGCGTTGACGGCCTGAGGCGTGAGGCCGACATGCGCCATGACGGGGATGCCGCGCTGGGTGAGGAAGGCGATGGTGTCGGCCATGGCCTGCCCCCCTTCCAGCTTGACGGCTGCACAGCCGGTTTCGGCCATGACGCGGCTGGCGCTGGCGAAGGCCTGGGCGGGGGAGGCTTCGTAGCTGCCGAAGGGCATGTCGACGAGGACGAGGCTGTGATAGCTGCCCCGGACCACGGCGGCGCCATGGGCGATCATCATGTCGAGGGTGACGGGAAGGGTGGAGGGCAGGCCGTAAATCACCTGGCCGAGTGAGTCGCCGACCAGCAGCATGTCGCAATGGGGATCGAGCAGCTGCGCCTGCCGGGCGGTGTAGGCGGTCAGCATGACCAGCGGCTCGTCCGTCTTGCCCTCCACTTTCCGGCGCTGAATGGCTGGAACGGTCAGGCGCTTCATCGGCGCGGGCGTCGGATTGGCGCGGCTGGTGGAGGTGTCGAGCGTGAAGGTGGTGGACATGAGGCCGCTCTACTCCAGCGGGGCCGGGGGCGCAAATCGGGCGGCGGTCCGGTTTGCCCGGATTGGAATTCAATAAGGAAATAGCGAAATAAAAAAGAACGGGAGCGGCAGGCCTGTGCCGCTCCCGCAGGGGGTGAATTCGTTACGATATCAGAACGAGAATTTGAGTGTTCCGCCCCAAGTGCGCGGGTCGCCGACCTGGCCCGCGATCAGGCCGGTGTTGCCGGGCGCAACCTGGAGATTTTCGATGTAGTTCACGTCGAAGGCGTTGCGGACCCAGCCGAAGATGTCGAAACCTTCGCCACGGAAACCGGCGCGGAAGTTGGTGAGGGCATAGCCCTTCACTTCCGTATAGCGCGACGGCGACGCGTTGGAGTTCCAGTGCGAGCGATAGTTGCCGTCGACGCCCAGATAGACCTGGCCTTCCTTCGCCAGCAGCGTGACCGGGATGTTATATTCCGCGCCGTAGGAGAAGGCCCATTTGGACACGCCGGGCAGGTCCTGGCCGGATATGTCGCACTGGCGGGGGCTGGGAGCGCCCGGAACGCCCGGCTGGGAATAGTCGGCCGGGACGCCGGAAGGCTGCGAGGGGCCTCCGGACAGTTCAGGCGGGCAGGGCGCGTTGGTGAACTTCTTGTACTTGGCGTCGGTATAGGCCGCGTTCGCATAAGCGGTGAAGCGGTCGCTTGCGACCACCTTGAAGTCCGCTTCGATGCCCTGCGACCGGACCTTTTCAGCGTTGGCAAGATAGCCACGCACAGTGCCGAACTGGCCGCCGTTCACCGTCGCCTGGAAGTCCTTGATGGTGGTGCGGAAGGCCGAAATATTGAAGGTCGCGCGGCGATCCCAAAGCTGAGTCTTCAGGCCGACTTCGAAATGATGGACAGATTCCGGCTTCACCGTCGCGGCATCGTAATTGACCGTATTGTCGATGTTGAGTGGCAAGCCGTTCTGGTTGATGCCGAGCGTCTTGAAGCTCTTGGCGTAGGTCGCATAGGCCAGAATGTCGCGCGCGACCTTATAGTTGACGTTGAAGTCATAGGTGAAGTTCCACGCGCTGTCGGACGGCGCGCTGACCTGCGGCTGGTAGACGCCGCATTGCTGCGACGTGCCCGCGATCGTGCCGGGCGCAGGAGTGGGCGTGCAGCTGATCGCCTGGCCCTGTGCGTTGGTCACGACACGCTGATAGAAGCCGGACTTCTTGTCATAGTTGAGGCGAAGGCCAGGCTGCAGCGTCAGCGCATCGGTGACTTTCCAGCTGAGCTGACCGAACAGGGCGGCGCTCTCAGCCTTCAGATACTGGGTATTGCTGGCGGTCAGGCCTGC
Organism: Sphingobium agri; assembly: GCF_023051225.1. Lineage (NCBI taxonomy): Bacteria > Pseudomonadati > Pseudomonadota > Alphaproteobacteria > Sphingomonadales > Sphingobiaceae > Sphingobium > Sphingobium agri. The sequence goes on from NZ_JALKHS010000006.1 coordinate 481,120, forward strand.
GAGTGTCGCGGGGATGTTGGCGGGGTTCAGCGGATTGGTCGAGGGCGCAAGGCTCCATTGGGCAGCGTTGACGCCCTGCTGTTCGGTGCCCTGGGTGTCGATCCGCTGCTTGAAGCCGAACAGGCCGACCACGAAGTCGATCTTCTGGCTTTCGTAATTATAGCGGAATTCCTGGCTATACTGATCCTGCTGCGAAGGATTTTGCGAGCGCGACACGATCGACAGACCAGTGAAATCGCGATCATTTTCCGGTTTCCAGTCCCAGAAGCGCCAAGCGGTGACGGATGTCAGCGTGCCTGGGCCGATGTCCCATTTGATGCGCGCCGACACGCCCCCGATCTTGTTGCCCGCGTTCAGGTTGCTATCGAGATCAGTCAACCGGTCATAGGGATTGCGGCTTGGCACGACATAGCCCTGCGCTGCCGCAAGCGCGTCATATTGACGGTTGAGCGGCCGCTGCGTGCGGCCTACGCGGACGAAGGTGGTGCCGCAGCATTCCGGGTCCTGCCTGCTGTAGTCACCTGACAGCGTGATATCGAGATCGTCATTGGGCCGGAACAGCAACTGGCCGCGAATGCCGAGATTGTCCTGTTCATTGATCCAGCGCTGCGACGTGACGTTGTAGAGCGTGCCACGGCGGCTGGTCGCGGCCACGGCAAGGCGCGCGGCGACGGTGTCGGACAGCGGGCCGGAGATCGCGGCCTTTGCCTGGCGATAGTTCAGGTTGCCGACACTCAGTTCCGCGCGGCCTTCGAAGTCGAAGGTCGGCTGGTTGGTCGTGATGTTGATCGCTCCCGCCGTCGTGTTCTTGCCGTAGAGCGTGCCCTGGGGGCCGCGCAGCACTTCGACCTGGTTCACGTCCAGGAAGTCGAAGGTGGCGGCAGCGACGCGCGAATTGTAAACGTCATCGACATAGATGCCGACGCCCTGTTCGAACCCGTCGCTGGTGAGGCCGAACGGCACGCCAAGGCCACGGATATTGACCGAGGTGTTGCGGGGATTGGTGGTGTAGACCTGCAATGTCGGCGCAAGCTGCTGGAGCTTCACGACGTTGAAGTTGCCGGTCGCTTCGATGCTGTCGCCGCGAATGACGGAGATTGCCAGCGGCACTTCCTGCGCCGTTTCAGCACGGCGGCGGGCGGTAACGATGATCACGTCGCCGCGCGGATTGGCTGCCTGATCGACCTGTGCAGCCTGATCGGCGGCGGGTGCAGGCGCTTCCTCAGCATGGACGCTGGACGCAAAGATGGATGCGCTCGCCACGCCGGCGAGCAACAGAGAACGCGCAATCATAGTAATTCCCCTTCCGGAGGTCCGGTGAATGTTGATCGCGGCATTTCCGGTGGGCCGGTCAACGCCGATGGTCTGGGAATGGTATTGGACAGTCAGCGGCCCACCCCCTGCCGCCTGTTATTAACCGCCTGTCCGGCGGCTTGGCCTTGCGACCCTATTGCCCCCGATCTTAGTCAAGCGGTAAGGCGAGTCTTTTCCGTCACATCGATCTGGACGACGCGCGCGTCATGCACGGTCAAGGTGATCGACCCGAAGCGTAATGCTTCCAGCACGCCACGAACCTTGTCGATGCTGACGGCTATGTCCGCCCTTTGGCCGTCTGCGCGGCCATTGCGGGCAAATTCAACTGTTCGGCTGTCACTCATAAGCACCTCTTGGCCCCGCTTTTATCTCAACTAATTCAATAGACAAAAAAGCAAATATATAGGGCGCCCAAGTTTGACTTGTAGCGCCCGTCCTTTTTTCAGCCGATCATCCGCATTGCTGCCAGCTTCCTTTCCTTATGAGCCATGGGGATGGCGGGCCGCATCTGGCGCATCACAGAGGCCTGTTCATGCGCATTGTCGATCAGCTGTTCCAACAGGGATTGGCCAAATTCCCAATTGCCAAGATCGGAGTCAGCATTGATGTGGCCGCTGAAGCCCGCATCGACGAAGGTGCTGCCCCAATTCTTCGCGATGCTGTGCGCCCGTTCGAAGAAAATATAAGGATCGTTGCGGCTGGCGACGACCAGCGAAGGGAAGGGCAATTGAGCGCGGGGAGTGGGGCCAAAGCCGCCGATCGTCTCCGGCGTTTCCATTCTGTCGCAATCGGGAGGGGCGACCAGCAAAGCGCCGGTCACTGGCCAGCCATAGGCCTGGCTCTGCAGGGCACCCCACCAAGCGACCGCAAGGCAGCCAAGGCTGTGCGCGGCCAGGATGATCGGCCCGTCAGCTTCCCGAATCGCGGCGTCCAGGCGCGTGACCCACGCATTGCGATTGGGACTGGCCCAACTGCCCAGGTCGACGCGCTGGCAATCTCCTCTGACCTCTTCCCAAAGCGTCTGCCAGTGGCCGGGGCCGCTGTTGTTCAGACCGGGAATGGTCAGCACGACCGGATTGCGCGTGTCGCCCAGATGTCCGAATCGGTCCATTGTCTGATCCTCGTCCAATTACAGGTTGAACATAATTCTATTCTTTAAGTAGACAATGCTTGAGCGACCAATTGTGTCCAAATTTGGGCGATCGGATTCATCTGGCGTTCAGGTCAGGCGGCGGGCTTCGCGTCGGGCCGGGAGCCCATTACCAAGGATATATGAGGCCATAGTAGGAGAAGACGGTGCGGCCATATGTGTCGTCATAATCCGGCGGCGTGTCGGGCGTGTGACGGGGTGCGCTTTCCAGCACGTCCTTGCTGAGATCCACGACATAGCCGCCCTTATCGGTGTCATAGCTCAGCATCGACCAGGGGATGGGGTAATGATCGTTGCCAAGGCCGAGGAAGCCGCCGAAGGAAAGCAGGGCATAGCGAACCTGCCCGCTGCGCTTTTCCACCATGAAGTTGGAGATATGGCCGAGCCTTTCTCCTTGCCGGGTGTAGACGGCGGTTCCTTCCACACGGTCGGACGCGATCAGGTCACTGGAATTTTGGGTTGCGGGATCAGTCATCGTCACCCTCCTGCATCATAATGCGCTAGACCCATGAAACCGGGGACGATCAGCGGGGTTCCCAATCTTCGAAACAGGAGGATGAGATGAAGATCAATCGCAGCGGATCGGCGGTATGGAGCGGAGGCCTGAAAGACGGCAAGGGCGCGATTTCGACGCAGAGCGGCGCTTTGGACGCGCACCCTTATGGCTTTGCAATGCGGTTTGAGGGCGTACCGGGTTCCAACCCGGAAGAGTTGATCGCGGCGGCGCATGCGTCCTGCTTCACCATGGCGCTGTCGATGATCCTTGGCGAAGCCGGGCTGACGGCGGAGAAGATGGAAACCAATGCCGTCGTCACGCTGGAGCAGCAGGAGGGTGGCTTTGCGATCACGGCCAGCAAGCTGACGCTGAAGGCCACGATCCCGGGCGCCGATGACGCGCAGTTTCAGGAACTGGCGGCGAAGGCGAAGGAAAATTGTCCCGTGTCGAAGCTGCTGAAGGCTGAGATTAGCCTGGACGCGGAACTGCTAGGCTGAGGCGGGTCGGCGGGAGCGTATATGTTCCCGCCACGCGATGTAGAGGCCGCTCAGGATGATGAGCGCTGCGCCGATCCAGGTCGTATACATCGGCCATTCGCCCCAGATCAGCAGGCCGAGCATGGTCGACCAGATGATCGTGCTGTAATCCATCGGCAGTACGACCGACACGGGCGCATGGCGCAGCGCCCCGGTCATGCACAGTTGCGCCACGCCCCCGGTGATGCCGACGCCCATCAGCATGGCCCAGGTGACGGGATCATGTGCTTTCCCGACGAAAAGCATCAGGATGCCGAGGGGCGGGATCGAGAGGATCGTGAACCAGAAGACGATGGCGCCCGTCCTTTCCGTCCGGCCGAGGTCGCGGAGCAGCAGGCCGATGCAGGCGGTGATGACGGCGGCCGAAAGCGCGACGGCGAGGCCCAGCGGCGGGAAGTGCATGCCGTCCGGGCGGACCATGATGATGATCCCGACGAAGCCGAGCAGGATGGCGGCCCAGCGATGCGGGCCTGTCGCCTCCCGCAGCAGGAGCGCAGAGAGCAGGGTGGCGAAGATCGGCATGGTGAAACCGATCGCCGTCGCCTCGGTCAGGGGCAGCAGCAGGTATGAGCCGAAGTTGAGAACCATGCCGGTGAGGCCGAGCACGGTGCGGCTGACATGCGCGCCGAGGCGGTTCGTGCGGACCGAGGCGAGACCGTCCGTCATCGCGACCCAGGTGACGATCAGCGGCAGAGCCAGCGCCTGGCGGTAGAAGATGAGTTCGATCAGGCTGACGCCGCGCGTGCCGACGACTTTGCCCAGCGCGAACATGACGGCCATGAACATCATGGCCAGCAGGCGCAGACCTATGCCCTTGAGCGGATGCTCTTCGCGGACCGGTGGCGGTGGCGGAAGCTCCTCGGGCGGGCTGATCGGGGCGGGCGGTTGCACGCGGTTTGCTTTAACCGGCGGACACGGTCACGCAACCACCGGGCGGATAAATTACGATTTATGCGGTGGATAGCGGCTGGGTTGCCGCTATCGCGCGTGCAGGATCAGAGGCAGGCTTCCAGGAAGGGCTGGTCGAAACCGAACTGCCGGGCCTTGTCCAGCGTGTAAGGGCGCAGGCCCATGGAGCGATATTCGCCGACGATCTTACCGCTGTCGTCCTCGTCATGATATTCGAACTTGAACAGTTCCTGGGTGACGATGACGTCGCCTTCCATGCCGATGACTTCGGTGATGTTGGTGACGCGGCGCGAGCCGTCGCGCAGGCGCTTCACCTGCACGATGAGGTCGACGGAGTCGGCGATCTGTTTCGAGATGGCCTCCTTCGGGATCTTGATGTCGCCCATCAGGATCATGTTCTCCATACGGCCGAGGCATTCGCGGGGCGAGTTGGAGTGGAGCGTGCACATGGAGCCGTCATGGCCCGTGTTCATCGCCGCGAGCAGGTCGAAGCACTCCGCGCCACGAATTTCGCCCAGGATGATGCGGTCAGGGCGCATACGCAGGGCGTTCTTGACGAGATCGCCGATGGTGATCGCGCCCTGGCCTTCCAGGTTCGGGGGGCGGGTTTCGAGCGGGAGCCAGTGCGGCTGTTGCAGGCGGAGTTCGGCCGCGTCCTCGATGGTGAGGACGCGCTCGCCCGGGTCGATCATCTTCGACAGGGCGTTGAGCATGGTGGTCTTGCCCGAGCCGGTGCCGCCCGAGATGACGATGTTCATGCGCGATGCGCCCGCGATCTTGAGCGCGGTGGCCATCTTCGGGCTCATCGCGCCCCACTGGGCGAGCATGTCGATGGTGATCGGCTTGGCGGAAAATTTACGGATCGAGATGGCAGTGCCGCGCAGCGAGAGCGGCGGCACGATGACGTTGACGCGGCTGCCGTCGGGCAGGCGGGCGTCGGCGAGCGGCGTGGTCTGGTCAACACGGCGGCCGACCTTGTTCACGATGCGCTGGGCGATCTGGAACAGATGCTCTTCATCGCGGAACTTGATCGGCGCGATCTGGAGCTTGCCCTTCTTTTCGATATAGGTCTGTTCCGGGCCGTTGACCATGATGTCGCTGACGTCGGGATCGGCGAGCAGTTCCTCTAGCGGACCGAGGCCAAGCAGTTCGTCGACCAGCACCTTTTCCAGCGCGAATTGTTCGCGGCGGTTGAGGGTGAGCTTGAGCTCGGCCAGCACCTCCATGATGATGGGGCGGAATTCCTCGGCCAGTTCATCCTTGCTGAGGGTGGCGGCGGCTTCCGGATCGACGCGTTCGAGCAGGCGGGGGAGGACCTGCTCCTTGATCTTGTGGACCGACGCTTCGAAGCCTTGCGGCCCTGCATCGGCGACATGTTCGGCGTTGGCGCGGTCCGACAGGCGTTGCAGGGCGTCGGCGTTGCGCTGCATCTGGGTCGTGGGAGCGGACAGCGGATCGACCGGGCTTTCGCTGGCGGGCAAGGGCGCCATGTCGAGCGGAGGAAACTGGTCGCCGCCGCGCGCTTCTTCACGCGGTGCGCCGCCCTGCATGGGCCGGGCGACGCCGAAACCCGGCTTGATACCCGCAGGTCCATTTTTCCGTCCAAACGCGCTCATAATTCTCCGCCGGCATGTTCCGATCGATCGAGCCAACCACAAAGAGACCGATCAAATATGGCTGGAGATGGTGAATAGGTCGGAAACTTTGACAAATGGCTAATGGCCGAGGCGAGCGCGCTCCGTGCCGCAATGCAAGAAGGCCGCGTTCCTTGGCGAACGCGGCCTTCTTGGGCAAGCGGATCAGGAGGTGCGCTTTGGCTTAGCCAGCATGCTCCGCAAGAACGGTCAGGCCCTTTTCATTGACTTCAGCGAAGCCGCCCTGGACGGGGATGACTTCGGGAGCCGAACCGGCCGAGGCGAAAATCTGGATCGCGCCGTCGCGGACGGTGGACATGAAGGGCGCGTGCCCTTCCAGCACGCCGAAGTCGCCATCGGTGCCGGGGACGACGACCTGATAGACCTCTTCCGAGCGGACGAGCTTTTCGGGGGTCACGAGTTCGAAATGCAGTGCCATCTGTAACTCTCCCCCCTCCCTTTCAAGGGAGGGGCAGGGGTGGGTGCGGTTGCGTTAGCAATCGCCTGCAAACTTCAGGGATAGGTCGAGGCTCGCTTCGCTCGCGGCCCACCCCTAACCCCTCCCGCTTGCGGGAGGGGGACATTGTGGAGCTTAAGCCGCTTCGGCAGCCAGCTTCTTTGCCTTTTCGATGGCTTCGTCGATGCCGCCGACCATGTAGAAGGCGTTTTCGGGCAGATGGTCATATTCGCCTTCGACCACGGCCTTGAACGACTTCACCGTGTCTTCGATCTGGACGAACTTGCCCGAGATGCCGGTGAAGACTTCGGCGACGTGGAAGGGCTGCGACAGGAACTTCTGGATCTTGCGCGCGCGGGCGACGGTGAGCTTATCTTCTTCCGAAAGCTCGTCCATGCCCAGGATCGCGATGATGTCCTGAAGCGACTTGTACTTCTGCAGGATCGCCTGAACCGCACGGGCGGTCTCATAATGCTCCTGGCCAACGACGCGGGGTTCCAGAACGCGGCTGGTCGAGTCCAGCGGGTCGACCGCCGGATAGATGCCCAGTTCCGAAATGGCGCGGTTGAGAACGGTGGTGGCGTCCAAGTGCGCGAAGGAGGTCGCAGGCGCCGGGTCGGTCAAGTCGTCTGCGGGGACGTACACGGCCTGAACCGAGGTGATCGAACCCTTGTTGGTCGAGGTGATGCGCTCCTGCAGCGCGCCCATGTCCGTCGACAGGGTCGGCTGGTAGCCCACGGCCGAAGGAATACGGCCGAGCAGAGCCGACACTTCCGCGCCCGCCTGGGTGAAGCGGAAGATGTTGTCGACGAAGAAGAGCACGTCCTGCCCTTCCTGGTCGCGGAAATATTCCGCGATCGTGAGGCCCGACAGAGCGACGCGAGCGCGGGCGCCCGGGGGCTCGTTCATCTGGCCATAAACCAGCGCCACCTTCGAACCTTCGCTGATCGCGTTGCCGTCGGCGTCCTTGGCGATAACGCCTGCGTCGAGGAATTCGTGATAAAGGTCGTTACCTTCGCGGGTGCGCTCACCGACGCCCGCGAACACGGAGGTGCCGCCATGGCCCTTAGCGATGTTGTTGATCAGTTCCTGGATGAGCACGGTCTTGCCGACGCCCGCGCCGCCGAACAGGCCGATCTTGCCGCCCTTTGCGTAAGGGGCGAGAAGGTCGATGACCTTGATGCCGGTGACGAGGATCGACGCGTCGGTCGACTGATCGACGAACTCCGGCGCCTTGGCGTGGATCGGGGCGGTGACGGTGGTGGCGACAGGGCCACGCTCGTCGATCGGCTCACCGACGACGTTCAGGATGCGGCCGAGCGTCGCCGGGCCGACGGGAACGCTGATCTGCGCGCCGGTGTCGGTGACTTCCTGACCGCGGGTCAGACCGTCGGTCGAGTCCATCGCGATGGTGCGGACGGTGTTTTCACCCAGATGCTGGGCGACTTCCAGAACAAGGCGGTTGCCGTTGTTGCTGGTTTCCAGCGCCGAGAGAATAGCGGGGAGCGCATCGGGGAAGGTCACGTCGACGACGGCGCCGATGACCTGCGAAATGCGGCCTACATTGTTGGTGGTTGCCATGACTGCTTCCTTGCGTGCGTGATCTTAAAGGGCTTCCGCGCCCGAGATGATTTCGACCAGTTCGGTGGTGATCGCGGCCTGACGGCTGCGGTTATACTGGATGGTCAGCTTGTTGATGAGGTCGCCGGCGTTGCGGGTCGCATTGTCCATGGCGGTCATCGATGCGCCCTGTTCGGACGCGTTGTTTTCCAGCAGCGCCTTGAAGATCTGTACCGTGACGTTGCGCGGCAACAGGTCGTCGAGGATCGCTTCCTCGCTCGGTTCATATTCCACCGTAGCGCCGATGGCGTTGCGGTCGGCATCGGCAGGGATCTTCACCGGGATGATCTGCTGTTCGGTCGGAATCTGCGCGAGCGCGGACTTGAACTGCGAGTAGAAGAGATGCGCGACATCGAACTTGCCGTTCAGATACATGTCGGTCAGTTCATGCGCGATTTCGGACGCCTGGTTGAAGCCGGGTTCCTTGACACCGGTGGTGTCGAACTGCGCGACGATCATGCCGGGGAAGGTGCGGTTGATCACCGGACGACCCTTGCGGCCGATCAGGTAGAAACGAACGGTCTTGCCCTGCGCGATCAGCTCGTCCGCCTTGGCGCGCGCAGCCTTGACGATGTTGGCGTTGAACGCGCCAGCAAGGCCACGGTCGGAGTTGGCGACGACCAGCAGATGAACGTCATCCTTGCCGGTGCCAGCGAGCAGCGGCGACGCGCCTTCGCCCGAACCGCCTGCGATCTTCGACGCGAGGCTGGCGACGACGGCTTCCAGACGGCTGGAATAGGGACGCGCTGCTTCGGCGGCAGCCTGCGCCTTGCGCAGCTTGGCCGCGGCGACCATCTGCTTCGCCTTGGTGATCTTCTGGGTCGATTTCACCGACCCGATGCGGATCTTCAGTTCCTTGAGGCTGGCCATGACGAACCTTCTGTTCGTCATCCCGACGAAGGTCAGGATCTCGTGCCTCCAGGTTGAACCTTCGAGGCCTGAGATCCCAGCCTTCGCTGGGATGACGGATTATCCTTTACGCAAACGTCTTGCCGAAGCTGTCGAGCGCGGCCTTCAGCTTGCTCTTGGCGTCGTCGCCCAGATCCTTGCTGTCGCGGATCGCGGCGAGAACGTCGGCATGGTCGTGACGCAGATAGGCGAGCATCAGCTCTTCGTAGCGGGTCACGTCCTTGACGGCGACGTTGTCGAGATAGCCGTTGGTGCCGGCGAAGATCGACGCGGTCTGCTCTTCGAAGGGCAGCGGCGAGAACTGAGCCTGCTTCAGCAGTTCAGTGAGGCGCGCGCCACGGTTCAGCAGCTTCTGGGTCGAAGCGTCGAGGTCCGAACCGAACTGGGCGAACGCCGCCATTTCGCGGTACTGCGCCAGCTCCAGCTTGATCGAGCCCGAAACCTTCTTCATCGCCTTGGTCTGCGCGGCGGAACCGACGCGCGACACCGACAGGCCGACGTTAATGGCCGGACGGATGCCCTGGTAGAAGAGGTTGGTTTCGAGGAAGATCTGGCCGTCGGTGATCGAAATCACGTTGGTCGGAATATAGGCCGACACGTCGCCTGCCTGGGTTTCGATGATCGGCAGCGCGGTCAGCGAGCCAGCGCCATTGGCGTCGTTCATCTTGGCAGCGCGTTCCAGCAGGCGGCTGTGCAGATAGAAAACGTCGCCGGGATAAGCTTCGCGGCCCGGAGGGCGACGCAGCAGCAGCGACATCTGACGATAGGCGACGGCCTGCTTGGACAGATCGTCATACACGATCACGGCGTGCATGCCGTTGTCACGGAAGAATTCGCCCATGGTGACGCCGGTGTAGGGCGCCAGATACTGGAGCGGAGCGGGCTCCGAAGCGGTCGCGGCGACGACGATCGAATATTCCATCGCGCCATTTTCTTCGAGCTGCTTGACGATCTGCGCGACGGTCGAGCGCTTCTGGCCGACGGCGACGTAGATGCAGTAGAGCTTCTTGCTTTCGTCGCCGGAAGCGTTGACGCCCTTCTGGTTGATGAAGGTGTCGATCGCGACAGCGGTCTTGCCGGTCTGGCGGTCACCGATGATCAGCTCGCGCTGGCCACGGCCGACGGGGACGAGGGCGTCGATCGCCTTGAGGCCGGTCTGCACGGGTTCGTGCACAGACTTGCGGGGGATGATGCCCGGCGCCTTGACTTCAACGCGCTTGCGCTCGGTGTACTGGATCGGGCCCTTGCCATCGATCGGGTTGCCGAGGCCGTCGACCACGCGGCCGAGCAGGCCCTTGCCTACGGGAACGTCCACGATGGTGCCGGTGCGCTTGACGGTGTCGCCTTCCTTGATCTCGGCGTCCGAGCCGAAGATCACGACGCCGACATTGTCGGCTTCGAGGTTGAGCGCCATGCCCTGCACGCCATTGGCGAACTCGACCATTTCGCCCGCCTGGACGTTGTCGAGGCCGTGGACGCGGGCAATGCCGTCACCCACGGTCAGCACGGAACCGACTTCGCTCACCTGCGCTTCGGTGCCGAAATTGGCGATCTGGTCCTTGATGACCTTCGAAATTTCTGCGGCGTTGATATCCATGTTCAGCCTTTCATCGCCTGGGCGAGACTATTCAAACGGGTGCGGATGGAGGAATCGATCATCTGGCTGCCGATCTTGACGACCAGCCCGCCCAGGATCGCGGGATCGACCTTTGCATCGAGCGCGACTTCGCGGCCGACGCGCGCCCGCAGATTCTGCTGCAGGGCGGTGACTTGGTTCGAATCGAGCGGATGTGCGCTGGTCACTTCCGCGCGGACTTCGCCCTTGTGATTCGAAAGAAGCGTTTCATAGGCGCGGATAACCGCGGGCAGCTGCGAGAGGCGACGGTTAGCCGCCAGAACGCCCAGGAACTTGGTCGTCAGCGCGTCGATCCCCATGGAAGATGCGACCGCCGCGATCGTCTTGCCCGCTGCGTCGCGGCTGAGCACGGGATTGTTGATCAGGTTTTTGAAATCAGCCGATTCGGCAATCGCCGCCTTGATCGCGCCGAGGCTGGCCGCCACGGTGTCGAGGGCGTTGCCGTCGCGAGCCAGATCGAACAGCGCAACCGCGTAGCGTCCGCTGAGGCTGGCCTGAATGCCGCCGGTAGTCTCCACGCGCTTACCGTCCTCCAATTGATTTGCCGGTCATGCAAAAAAGAGGGGCGCGGTCTATCCGTCCCGATCCCCTGTTGCCGGGCCGGTTAGCAGCGGGATTATGACTATGCAAGCCATGGAACGCGATTCCGTCACAAGGATGGAATCGAAGCGAATGAGCGGCGCGCTTTACCGCGCGGATCGCTTCAGTTCGCCGGGTCGGCCGGGGCGAGCCGTCCCTTGCGGCAGCGGTAGACCAGGCGCTCGTTAGGCTGGGCGGGCAGGAGTGCGCCAAGGTCGCTGCGCAGCGAGGCTATGCGGGCGAGGAGATCGGGATTGTTGCCGCATTCCTTGATCGGCCCATCCTTCAGCAGCGCGCGTGCCTTGTCCATCGTGTCGCCATCGGGCAGCCAGCGCTGGACGCGCAATGTGCCGGTTGCGGGGTCGAAGCGGCTCAGCGCGATGAAGTTGCCGCTTTCTGGGATGGTGGCGCGTTCCCAGTCATTTCCGGCGGTCACATATTGGCTGTTGCCATTGGCGCAGCCGGACGCGGTCCAGTTGAAGGGGATGTCGTTCGCCTGCGATATGGTGACGCGGCTGCGATCGAGATCAATCGCGCAGATATTTTCGCCTTCCCACGCATAGGCGCTGTTGCCCGTGACCTGGTCGCTGGCGGCGAGCTTTACCCGGTCATCGATGCTGGAAAAGCTGGGCTTCAGGAAAAACAGCGCGAGCGCGCCGAACAGCAGCACGCCTCCGCCCGCGAGGAACCATGTGGCGCGGCGTTCGCGGCCCTGGCTGTAGAAAAGCCCGCCTGCGCCAAGGCCAAGCACTGCCAGCGCCAGCAGGACAGCCGCACCCGCCATCGCATTTTCACGGCCGGAGATGACGTCGCGCTCGGCGGCGTCGCGGGCCTTGTCGAGTTCAGCTTCGCGGGCATCGGCCTTGGCGCGCTCGGATTGTTCGCTGCGCTGCGCCTCTCGCTGCGTCAGCATGGCTTCGGCAGCGTCCGCCTCCGCCATGGAGCGGCAGGGGACGACGGTATGGAGCGAGGACACGCCCGCCTGACGCAGGAAGGATGCCACTTCGCGCCAGGACACGGCAAATCCGAACTCCGCGTCATTCCCGTCCGAGATCGATCCGAAGCTGTTGACGCCGAGCACCCGGCCGCAATCGTCCACCAAAGGCCCGCCGCTGTTCCCGGCAGCAAGGGGTGCGGTATGGAGGATCGTGTCGAAGCTCTGGCTGGAGCGGCCGGAGGACACATTGCCACTGGTTTTTACAGTGCCGAGCGGTTCGATCATCTGTTTGAGGCCAAGGCCCTGCGCGCGGTCGACATTGCCGGGATAGCCGATCGCCGTCACATGCTGCCCGTCGCTGACGGCGCCGCCGTAGAAGGTGCTCACCGGCAGGCGGCCTTCCTCCAGCTGGATGAGTGCGAGGTCGTTGCCGGGCGAATAGGCGATGACGCGGCCGCCATAGCTTTTGCGCCCTTCCGAAGGGATGACGCCGATGACGAGGTTCTTTTCCTCGCGCGTCAGTTCAACGACATGGGCGTTGGTCAGCACTTTATCCGGCGCGACGGCAAAGCCGCTGCCATGGCCGACGAAGTAGGCATCGCTGCCATCGGTCGCCACGATGGCGATGCGGACGACGCCGCGCGCGGCGGCGGCGATATCCTGCTGTTCCGCCTGCGCGGCGACAGGCGAGGCAAGGGCCAGCAGGAGGCAGAGACGGCGAAGAAATGCGACCATGATGCGGCGCATTCATATGGTAAAGCCCGGCGGAGGCAATGGCAGAATTGCTTTGAGCGCAAGGCGCGGGAAGGCTGGCCCGATCGCGCCTGCTATCCCATATGGATGAACCAGATGACCGACCTTTCCGCCTCGACGCCATTGGCGCTGGATGATGATGCCTGCTGGGACGCGTTCCTGCGGCGGGACCGGGCCATGGATGGGCGCTTCGTGGGCGCGGTGCTGACCACCGGCATCTATTGCAAGCCGAGCTGCGCTGCGCGGCATCCGCGGCGGGAAAATATGATCTTCCTGCCGGATCCGGCTGCGGCGCGGCAGGCTGGATTTCGGGCATGCCTGCGCTGTCTGCCGGATGAGGTCGGGCGGGACAGGGTCGCCGTGGAGGCGGCGAAAGCCTTCATCGCGGCTTCAGAGATAGCGCCCTCGCTGGAACAGGTCGCCGCGCATGCGGGCTATGCGCCGCATCATTTCCATCGGCTGTTCAAGCGGGAGACGGGGCTGACACCGGCCGCCTACGCTCGATCTCTGCGTGCGGAACGGCTGAAGGCGGCGCTGGAAGAAGAGGGCAGCGTCACCAGTGCGATTTATGAGGCGGGATATAATGCGCCCAGCCGCGCCTACGCCGATGCGGAGCGGCATCTGGGCATGACACCTAGCGCCTGGAAGGATGGCGGGCGGGGCGTCACGATCCGTTATGTGGTGATGGGATCCAGTTTGGGGCCTGTGTTGGTCGCGGCGACGGCCAAAGGGCTTTGTCGGGTCAGTTTCGATGAAGGCGAGGACGATTTGCGGCGACGCTTTCCCAAGGCGGAGATTCTGCCGGGCGATGGGGCGTTGAGCGCGCTGGCGGGGCAGGTGGTGCAATTGATTGAGGAGCCGGGGCGGCCGGTTGATGTGCCCATGGACGTGCGCGGCACCGCCTTTCAGCAGGCGGTGTGGAGCGCGCTGCGGGCGATACCGGCGGGTGAGACGCGCAGTTATGGGGAGATTGCCGCTGCCATCGGGAGGCCGGGTGCAGTACGTGCGGCTGGGACTGCTTGCGGGGATAATGGGCTGGCGGTGTTGATCCCCTGCCATCGCGTGTTGCGCGGCGATGGGAGCTTGGGTGGCTATGCCTATGGCGTGGAGCGGAAGAAGGTGCTGCTGGAGCGGGAAAGAGGAGTCGATTGAGGGGCGCTTTTGGGTGGCAAGCGGACCGTCCGTTTACATTAGTTCAACGACAACAACTTATGACTTAGTTGGCCTGCCTTGCGGGTGCTCGAGGATATGGTCGGATGATAACAATCATGTATGTCGCATCCTTGCTCAGCAGCGCGCACGGGCTTCACAGTTCCCTCGGCACGTCCGCTATCAGCCATGCCTTGCAGGCTAAAAATATCGACAAAGAATGGAAGCCCGATGAAATAATAATTCGCAAGCTTGAGCGCGAAATTACGCTTCATCGAAATGGAAAGTCCATAAAAAAGCGGATAAGGTTCTACACTGGAACGTTTGCCGAAGGTCGAAGATTGATCAAAGGTACGCTATGGGATCACCCAACACGATTGCTGTCAGTTGCGATGCCAGACACTATACGAAATATGCCTTTAAAGCCGATCAATATCGTCGCCAACGATGAACTTCCATGGGCGCTCTTCGAGCGGCATGATCCCACATGTCCCGCCATCATTGTCGAATATGATGTGGGTGCTGCCAAGTTCAATTATCAATATTGTTATCCCTGACGTCACGCTGCTTGCCCGCCCATGCGGCTGCTTGATGGGATGATGCGCCCCGAACATATGGCATGAATTGGTCGTGAAAAGTCATCGCCCATTGCGTTCGTCACGCGATCGCTTCAGCCGCTCCATGATCGCCTGCCGCTGCGCCTTGCTCATGCCGCGCCAGCGCGCGATTTCTTCGGTTGTGCGGCCGCAGCCGGTGCAGAAGCGGCCTGCTTTGTCCAGCTTGCAGATGTTGACGCAGGGGGTCTCCATCACATGAAGCTGTAGGGATCGACATCCACGGCGACGCGCGTTCCTGATTTCCAAGTGATGTTGTCCAGCCACTCACGGATTGCCGCCTGCACGTCGATCTGGCGGCTGGCGTGGATCAGCAGGCGGTGGCGGTGGCGGCCGCGCAGGACGGAGAGGGGCGCGGGCGCGGGGCCGTAGACGCGCATGCCGTCGATCGGCGGGGCGGACTTGCCGATCAGGCGGGCGACCTGGGCGGCTTCATCGGCATCCTCGCTGGAGATGATGATGGCGGCGAAGCGGCCGAAGGGCGGGGCGTTGGCGCGGCGGCGGTTCTCCGTCTCCACTTCGTAGAAGCGTTCCGAATCGCCCGCGATCAGCGCCTTGATGACTTCGGCTTCGGGCATGCGGGTCTGGATGAAGACGCGGCCGGGCTTTTGTCCACGGCCCGCGCGGCCAGCGACCTGGACGATCTGTTGAAAAGTGCGCTCGGATGCGCGCAGGTCGCCGCCTTCAAGGCCAAGGTCTGCGTCGATAACGCCTACGAAGGTGAGGTTGGGGAAATGATAGCCCTTCGTCACCAGTTGCGTGCCGATGATGATGTCGACCGCGCCCGCCTCCACCGACTTCACGAACTCGGCGGCCTTGGCTGGCGACCAGAGCGTGTCCGATGTGACGATGGCGGTGCGCGCCTGTGGCCAGAGCGCCTTCACCTCGTCCGCGATGCGTTCGACGCCGGGGCCGCAGGCGACCAGGCTGTCCTCTTCCTTGCACTCCGGGCAGAAGCGGGGCGAGGGGATGACATGGCCGCAATGATGGCAGGCGAGGCGCTTGGTCAGGCGATGTTCGACCATCCAGGCGGTGCAATTGGGGCACTGGAAGCGATAACCGCAATGGCGGCACAGCGTCAGCGGCGCATAGCCCCGGCGATTGAGGAAGAGGAGGCTCTGTTCGCCCTTCTCCATCGTCTCGTCGATCGCCTTGATGAGGGGCGGGGCGATCCAGCGGCCGCGTTCCGGCGGGTCGGTGAGGAGGTTGATGCCCTCTATGCCAGGCATTTCCGCGCCGCCGAAACGGGCGGGCAGCTTGATTTCGCGATAGCGGCCAAGTTCGACCTGATGCCGCGTTTCGATGGCGGGGGTGGCCGACGCGAGGATGACCGGGAATTTTTCCATGAGCCCGCGCATCACTGCGACGTCCCGGGCGTGGTAATGGACGCCGTCTTCCTGCTTGAAGCTGGCCTCATGCGCTTCATCGACGACGATGAGGCCGAGATTGGGATAGGGCAGGAACAGGGCGGAGCGGGCACCGACGACGACTGCCGCCTCACCCGAAGCGATGGCGCGCCATGCGCGGCGGCGTTCGGATTGGCGCAGGCCGCTGTGCCAGCTGATGGGCACCGTGCCGAAGCGCTTTTCGAACCGTTCGAGAAAAGGCTCGGTCAGCGCGATTTCGGGCAGGAGGACGAGGACCTGACGGCCTTCGCGAATGGCCGCGGCGATGGCTTCGAAATAGACTTCCGTCTTGCCCGAGCCGGTGACGCCGTCGAGCAGGAAAGGGGCGAAGTCGCGTTGGCGTACTGCGTCCACGAACTCGGTTGCGGCGCTGGCCTGTCCGTCGGATAGCTGCGGCGGCGCATGATCCGGGTCCGGGCGGGGGAAGGGGGTGTCGATGCTGACTTCGACCGCTTCGAACGCGCCTGCTTTTACCAGTCCACGGATGACGGCGTCGCTGACGCCGCCGATCAGCGCCAGTTCGCGGATCAGGCCCTGCCGCTCGCCAATGCGCTCCATCGCCTGGGAGCGCTGTTCGGTCATGCGGTCGGGCAGGTCGCCGGTGGCGCGATATTCGATGACGGTGCGCGCGCCCTCCAGCGCCGACATGGACGCCAGCGTCATGCGCAGGACGGACGCAATGGGGGCGAGATAATAGTCCGCCGTCCACTCGATCAGGCGGCGGAGGGTTTCGGGGATCGGAGGCGCGTCGACTGGCCCCACGATGTTGCGCAGGCGGTTGTCGCCGACGCTTTCGACATCGGGGAAGCTATCCTCTTCCCACACCACGCCGATAAGCTGACGGGGGCCGAGCGGGGCGACGATGATGCTGCCGGGCTGCACGGTCATGCCGTGCGGCACGCGATAGTCGAGCGGCCCCAGGGCAGCGTTCAGCAAGATGACACGGGCGCGCGAACTCATCCGCCTCTCCCTATCGCCTCAAGGGCGGGAGGCAAGGCGGCGCGTTCAGATTTTCCAGCTGAGGGTGAGCCAGGGGATATGGGCGACGGCGTCGGGTGCGTTGTCGCGGAAGGTCTGTTGCCGCATGTAGAGCAGCTGCGCGTCCAGCGATCTGCCGAGCGGCTGGCGCAGGCCGACCTGCTGGCGCAGGACGGCAAGGCCGGTCTTGTCGCTGGGCTTCGCGCGGTTGAGGTGGAAGAAGAATTCCGTCGCGGCGATGAGGGTAGGGGCCTTTGATGAGCCGAGGGGAATGGACGCCTGAACCCTCTGACGAAGCCGCCAGCTTGGCCGGTCGGCCGTGTCGAAGAAGCGTTGCTCCATGCGGGTGCGGGCGAGGAAGATTCCGCGCGTGAAGGTGGCCTGCTGGAAGAGGCGCAGCTCCTGTTCCGGTTCGGAGTGGAAGAAGGCGATGCCGCCGCCGATCTGGACGCCCCTAGCTATGCGATGGTCGATGAGGATGCGGGCTGTCTGCTGCTCTCCATTGGAGCTGTCGCGGCGGAACCGCTGGCTGAGGTCGAGCGTGATCGTGTCGGCTGGGGTGGCTGTAACGATCAGGGATTCGGTGATCCAGGCTTGCGACTCTTCGGTGGCAGCAGCGGCGGGCGTGGCGCAGGCCGCAGCCAACGGGAGAAGCGCGCCCTTGATGTGGTGCGGGCGCATATGGCGGTGCATCGATCGGTCCTTTGGAAAGGTGCCGCCGTCATAATGTTACGGAGCTGTTTCCGTAAAGCCTGCCGCTGGCAATAATGGCTAAAGGCGGGATCAGCCGCTAAAGGGGAGCCGATTCGCACATCCCGCCCGGAGCAGACCCCATGAAGTTCTTCGTCGATACCGCCGACACCAACGAAATCCGCGACCTGGCCGCCACTGGCCTGCTGGACGGTGTCACCACCAACCCGTCGCTGATCCACAAGTCGGGCCGCAAGTTCGTAGAAGTGGTCGAGGAAATCTGCGCCATCGTCGACGGCCCCGTCTCCGCCGAAGTCGTCGCTCTCGACCATGAGACGATGATGAAGGAAGCCGCCGTGCTGCGGAAGATCGCCGACAATGTCTGCATCAAGGTTCCGCTGACGATCGACGGTCTCAAGACCTGCAAGGCGCTGACCAGCGAGGGCGTACAAGTGAACGTGACGCTGTGTTTCTCCGCCAACCAGGCGCTGCTGGCGGCGAAGGCGGGCGCGACCTTCATTTCCCCCTTTGTCGGGCGGCATGATGACAATGGCTTCGACGGCATGAAGCTGATCGAAGACATCCGCCTCATCTACGACAATTATGCGTTCGACACGGAAATCCTGGTGGCAAGCGTGCGCCACCCGATCCATGTGCTGGAAAGCGCGAAGATCGGCGCGGACGTAATGACGGCGCCGCCTTCGGTCATCAAGGCGCTGTTCAACCATGTGCTGACCGACAAGGGCATTGCGGGGTTCCTGGCGGACTGGGAGAAGACCGGGCAGTCGGTTCTCTGATCCTGGTTCAATCTCTGGAAGCTAGGCAAAAAACCCGTTCGCCCTGAGCCTGTCGAAGGGCTCTTCCTTGTTGGAAAAGTAAGAGGCTTCGACAAGCTCAGCCCGAACGGAGGGGAGGCGCGCCAAGGGGGCGCAACCTCTGACCCGCTGCGTCATTCTCTCCCTGAAGGAGAGGTGCGATGTTCGTCGCGGTTTACTGGTGGCGGGTGCATCCCGGAAAGGAAGATCAGTTCCGCGCGGCATGGCGGCGGGGAACTGACCTGATCCGGGAGAAATATGGCAGCTACGGATCGCGGCTCCATCGCGACGCGGATGGGCGCTTCGTCGGCTATGCGGAATGGCCGGACGAAGAGACCTGGCGCGCGGCGTTCGACCGGAAGATGGTCTATGACGAGCCGGAAACCCGCGCCGCCTTTGTCGATGCGATCGCTGAAGTGCCAGCGGACGCCGACCCGATCTTCACCATGACGGTGACCGACGACCTGCTGATGCGGGCGCGGCCGGACGACAGTCCGCTCGATGGCGAATAGGAACGACCTTGATTTCGGCTGGGGCTTCCTGGCCGCCGCGATCCTGATCGCCGGGTTGCTGATGCTGCTGCTGGGCTGGCGCTTGTAGGGAGTATGGCGACCCCGACAGGATTCGAACCTGTGACCATTCGCTTAGAAGGCGAATGCTCTATCCAGCTGAGCTACGGGGCCGCATTGGCGCTTCGATAGCCGGGCTTGTGCCTGCGCGCAATCATGCCTGCCATTGCAATTGCGCGGCAGGCCGATATGCAGGGGCCCCATGACCGATTTGGGGGTTCGGAAAATCGATGCGCAGGCGCTTCGCGAGCGGCCGATGCGCTATTTCGATTTCTTCATCGCGGCGTTCGTCGCCATATTGTTGCTGTCGAACCTGATCGGAGCGGCCAAGCTGTCCACCGTGGGCGGCTTTACATTCGGTGCTGGCATCCTTTTCTTTCCGCTCGGCTATGTGCTGGGCGACGTGCTTACGGAAGTCTATGGCTATGCCCGTGCCCGCCGATGCGTGTGGGCGGGCTTTGGCGCGATGCTGTTCATGGCGCTGATGAGCTGGGTGGTGGTGAAGCTGCCGCCTGCGGAAGGCTGGCCGGACCAGGCAGCTTATGAGGCGGTGTTCGGCAATACCTGGCGCATCGTCTTTGCGTCGCTTGCGGCATTCTGGGCAGGGGAGTTGGCCAACAGCTTCGTGCTGGCCAAGATGAAGCTGCTGACACAGGGCAGGCATTTGTGGATGCGGACGATCGGATCGACGATCGTCGGGCAGGGGGTGGATAGTTTGCTCTTCTATCCGCTGGCCTTTTTCGGGGAATGGAGCAATGCGCAGGTGCTGACCGTGATGGTCACCAACTGGCTGATGAAGGTGACATGGGAAGCGGTGCTGACGCCTTTGACCTATGTTGTGGTGAACAGCCTGAAGCGCGCCGAGGGGCTGGACGTCTATGATGAGGGGACGGATTTCACGCCATTTCGGACGAAGCTTTAGGGGGCTGGAGATCCCAGCTTTCGCTGGGATGACGAGATTTTAGTAGGCCGCTCTCACGAAATACAGGCCATCGGGGGGCGCGTTGAGGCCTAGAGCCGCGCGGTCCTTCGCATCGCGGGCGGCGCGCATGTCGTCGACCGACCAGCGGCCCATGCCGACCAGCGCGAGGCAGCCCACCATCGAGCGGACCTGATGGTGGAGGAATGAGCGCGCTTCGGCATGGATGGCGATCCGGTCGCCTGTCCGTTCCACGTCGAGGCGATCGAGCGATTTGAGCGGGCTTTCGGCCTGGCAATGAGCGGAGCGGAAGGTGGTGAAGTCGTGGCGGCCGACGAGGAGCTGGGCGGCTTCCTGCATTGCGTCCGCGTCGAGCGGCTGGATGACGCGCCAGCACAGGCCATCCTCGAAGGTCAGCGGCGCGCGGCGGTTGGCGATGCGGTAGACATAGGCGCGGCGGACGCAGGAAAAGCGGGCGTGCCAATCATCGGGCACCACTTCACAGGCCAGGATCGCGACCGGGTTCGGCCGCAGGCGTGCGTTCATCGCTTCCATCAGGCGGAAGGGGGCGATCGGCTTGTCGATGTCGGCATGGGCGCGCATGGCAAGACCATGGACGCCTGCATCAGTGCGCCCGGCGGCGTGGATGACGGCGCGCTCGCCGGTGATGGCGTGGATGGCATCCTCCAACGCCTGCTGGACGCTGGGGCCATGTGATTGCCGTTGCCAACCCATGAAGGGGCGGCCGTCAAATTCCACGGTGAAGGCGAAGCGGGTCATGGGCGGAGTAGCGCGATCTCAATCCTCTCATGCGTCATCCCAGGGGAAGCTGGGATCTCGGCAGAGGGAGTGCCACATGGCCGGAGATCCCAGCTTCCGCTGGGATGACGGGGTGGAGGCGAGATGACGTTAGCCATCGACGCGCGACCCAGCGGGCAGGTCATATCCACGGAGCAGCTCGCCCGGAGACATGGCGCCCTTGCCTGCGCGCTGGATGAGGGTGGGACGGATCGCGCCGTGACCGCAGCCGATGAGCAGGCTGTTGTCGAGGAGTTCGCCTGGCTGGCCGTCATGCTCCTCGACATGGGCGGCGAGGATGCGGAAACGTTCTCCGCGATATTCCAGGAAGGCTCCGGGCATGGGGTTGAAGGCGCGGATATGCCGTTCAACCTGATGGGCATCGCGAGAGAAGTCGATGCGCGCTTCGCTCTTGTCGATCTTTGCCGCATAGGTGACGCCATCATCCGGTTGCGGAACAGGGGGGTGTGCGGGGAGGTCGTCCAGTACCTCCACCATCAATTCCGCGCCTGCCTGCGCCAGTTCGGCAGTGAGGGTGCCCGCCGTCTTGTCCTCGATCGGGGTCACATGTTTTGCGCGCATCGGGCCGGTGTCGAGGCCAGTCTCCATGTCCATGATCGTGACGCCGGTTACATTGTCGCCTGAGAGGATTGCCCGCTGGATGGGAGCTGCGCCGCGCCAACGGGGCAAGAGCGACGCGTGGATGTTGAGGCAACCAAAGCGAGGCGCATCCAGCACGGCGCGCGGCAGGATAAGCCCATAGGCGGCCACCACCGCGACGTCGGCGTTAAGCGCGGCGAAGGCAGACTGCACCTCCGGGTCCTTGAGCGAGATGGGCGTGCGCACCTCTATGCCCATCTGCTCTGCCTGGGCCTGAACCGGGGAGGGGCGCAGCGCCTTTCCGCGCCCGGCGGGACGGGGTGGCTGGCTGTAGACCGCAACGACCTCGTGCCCAGCCTTGGCCAGCGCGACGAGGGCGGGGACGGCGAAATCCGGGGTTCCCATGTAGATGATGCGCATAGTGGCCTCTCAACTCTTTTGACCCCGGACTTGCAAGCCCCTATCTCGGTTCCATGGCTTCTCCAGAGATCGATGCGCTGACGCAGGCGCTGTCCCGCCTGCCAGGCCTTGGCCCGCGTTCGGCGCGGCGCGCTGTGCTGCATTTGCTGAAGAAGCGGGAAAGCGCGCTCGAACCGCTGCTGCGCGCGCTTGATGCGGTGAACGATCGGCTCGTGACCTGCGGCATTTGCGGCAATGTCGACACGGTCGACCCCTGCGGCATTTGCGCGGACCCGCGCCGCGACGCGCGGGCGATGTGCGTGGTGGAGGATGTCGCGGACCTGTGGGCGCTGGACAAGTCGCGGCTGTTTCCGGGCCGATTCCATGTGCTGGGCGGTCGATTGTCGGCGCTGGAGGGAGTGCGGCCGGAGGACCTTTCCATCGACGCCCTGATCGCGCGGGTGGAGGCGGGCGGCATCGACGAGGTGGTGCTGGCGATGAACGCGACGCTGGAGGGGCAAACGACGGCGCATTATCTGGCAGAGCGGCTGGAGCGCTTTCCGGTGCGGCTGACGCAGCTGGCCCATGGGGTGCCGGTGGGCGGCGAGCTTGATTATCTGGACGAGGGGACTTTGGCCCAGGCACTGCGGGCACGGCGTCCCGTTTCGTGAGCTTGGCGGTCGCTTGAAAAAGCCCGCCATTGCGGCTATTTTAACCACATGGCCATTCTTCCGATCCTTGAGGCGCCCGATCCGCGCCTGCGTACCATTTCGTCTCCGGTGGAGGCGATCGATGACGATCTGCAGCGCCTGATCGACGACATGTTCGAGACCATGTACGACGCCCCCGGCATCGGCCTGGCTGCGATCCAGGTCGGCGTACCCAAGCGCGTGCTGGTGATCGATTTGCAGGAGCCCGAATCGGACGAGGAGGGGGCACCCTCGGTGAAAAAGCCGATGGTGTTCATCAATCCCGAGATCCTGGAAGGCTCTGCGGACCTGTCGGTTTACAATGAGGGCTGCCTGTCGGTGCCTGACCAATATGCCGAGGTCGAGCGCCCTGCGACGATCCGGGCGAGCTGGATGGACCGGGACGGGCGCATCCATGAGGAACAGCTTGAGGGTCTGCTGGCAACCTGCCTGCAACATGAGATGGATCATTTGCAAGGCGTGTTGTTCATCGATCATCTGTCGCGGCTGAAGCGCGACATGCTGCTGAAGAAGCTGACGAAGGCGCGCAAGGCGGCTTGATACGCCCTTGAAAGGTTGCGGAAGCGCTCTGGCTCTACGGCTGGAGCGCTTTTTCTGATGATATATTGATGACCTTCAGCTCACTTTCCCCTCCCGCAAGCGGGAGGGGGGATGAATGCGGGGCACTCAAGCCAACCGATCCTCTACCCTACGCCATCCGTATCGAGCGCATAGCCCGCCGATCGGACCGTGCGGATGATGTCGCGATATTTGCCATCCGCGTTGATCGCCTTGCGCAGGCGGCGGATGTGGACATCGACGGTGCGCAGTTCGATATCGCTGTCCTGACCCCATACGCTGTCGAGCAGCCGCTCGCGCGAGAAGACCCAGCCGGGATGCTCCAAGAAATGCTTGAGCAGGCGGAATTCGGTGGGGCCGAGCGGGATCACCTGGCCACCGCGCCGGACCTTGTGACCGACCGTGTCCATTTCCACGTCCGCGAAAGTCAGCGTCTCGCCCGCAAGCGCCGGGCGGACGCGGCGAAGGACGGCGCCGACGCGGGCGACCAGTTCGCGGGGGGAGAAGGGCTTGGTGACATAGTCGTCGGCGCCGGTTTCGAGGCCGCGCACACGGTCTTCTTCCTCGCCGCGCGCGGTGAGCATGATGATGGGCACATTGGCGGTCCCGTTCATGCGGCGCAGGCGGCGGCAGACTTCGATGCCTGACAGGCTTTCGACCATCCAGTCGAGCAGGACGATGTCGGGCACATTCTCCTGCGCGAGCAGCAGCGCTTCCTCGCCATCGACGGTGTGCGCGACGTCGAAATCCTCGCGCTTGAAATGCCAGATCAGAAGTTCTGCGAGGGCCGCGTCATCTTCAACCAGAAGCATCTTGGCTCTCGCCATATTCAGTCCTCCAGGGGCTGGGTGCCGCCGCGCTCGCGCTCCGGCAGGGTCTGGCCGGTCGCGGCGTAATAGACCATCTCCGCAACATTGGTCGCGTGGTCGCCGATCCGTTCGATATTCTTGGCGACGAACAGCAGGTGCGCGCACTCGCTGATCGTCTTGGGGTTTTCGACCATGAAGGTGACGAGCGTGCGGAAGACGCTGTTGTAGAAGTCGTCCACGACCGTGTCGCGCTCGATGACAGCGAGCGCGAGATCTGCGTCGCGTGCGGCGAAGGCATTGAGGGCGTCATGCACCATTTCAGCCGCGACTTGACCCATGGATGGAAGCAGCGAGACCGGCTCCAGCGTACGCTGGTTGGCGGCAATTAGCGGCACGCGCTTGGCGATATTCTTGGCATAGTCGCCGATCCGCTCGACCACACCGACAATTTTCAGCGCGGCGATCACGTCGCGCAGGTCGTTTGCCATGGGCGCGCGCAGGGCGATGACCTGGATCACCAGCTTTTCGACTTCGGCCTCGATCGCGTCGATGCGCTTGTCGTCGGCGACGACTTGCGCCGCGAGCGACTTGTCCTGACGTTGGAGCGCCAGCATCGCGTTCTCGATAGCGGCTTCGGCGCGCCCGCCCATTTCGGCGATGAGGCCGCGCAGCTTGTCGATTTCCTCGTCGAAAGCCTTGATCGTATGTTCAGCCATGTCTCGTCTCCCCCGGTTCAGCCGTAGCGTCCGGTGATATAGTCCTTGGTCCGCTCCTGACGCGGATTGGTGAAGATGTCCGATGTCACGCCATATTCGACCAGCTCGCCCAAGTGGAAGAAGGCGGTGCGCTGTGAAACGCGGGCGGCCTGTTGCATGTTATGGGTGACGATCACGATCGCGTAACGGCCGCGCAGTTCGTGGATCAGTTCCTCGATCTTGGCGGTGGCGATCGGGTCGAGCGCCGAGCAGGGCTCGTCCATCAGGATGACTTCCGGCTCGACGGCGATGGCACGGCCGATGCAGAGGCGCTGCTGCTGGCCGCCCGAAAGCGCGGTGCCGCTGTCGTGCAGGCGGTCCTTCACCTCGTCCCACAGACCCGCGCGGCGCAGCGACTTTTCGACGATGACGTCGAGGTCCGCCTTGCCATGGGCGAGGCCGTGGATGCGGGGGCCGTAGGCGATATTCTCGTAGATCGACTTGGGGAAGGGGTTGGGCTTCTGAAAGACCATGCCGACCCGGGCGCGTAGCTGCACCACGTCCATCGACGGGGCGTAGATATCCTCGCCATCTAGCGTGA
This sequence comes from Sphingobium agri, assembly GCF_023051225.1. Taxonomy (NCBI): domain Bacteria; kingdom Pseudomonadati; phylum Pseudomonadota; class Alphaproteobacteria; order Sphingomonadales; family Sphingobiaceae; genus Sphingobium; species Sphingobium agri. The sequence goes on from NZ_JALKHS010000006.1 coordinate 506,360, forward strand.
TCGTGCCTTCGACCCGCGCCGAAGCGACGGTGTCGTTCATGCGGTTGAGCGTCCGCAGGAAGGTCGACTTGCCGCAGCCCGACGGGCCGATGAAAGCCGTCACATTGTCCATGTCGACGTCGATCGAGACGCCCTTGATCGCCTGCTTTTCGCCGTAGAAGACCTTCACGTCGCGCGCGGTCATCTTGGTTTCGGTGGCGGGCACCAGTGTTTGCGGTTCGTGCATCATTGTTACCACCGTTTTTCGAACTTGTTGCGCAGGTAGATGGCGAGGCCGTTCATCGCGAGCAGGAAGACCAGCAGGACGATGATGGCGGCGGAGGTCTTTTCGACAAAGCCCTTTGAGACTTCGTCGGACCAGAGGAAAATCTGCACCGGGAGAACCGTTGCAGGGTCGGTGATCCCGCCCGGCGGCGTCGCGATGAAGGCGCGCATGCCGATCATGAGCAGCGGCGCGGTTTCGCCAAGCGCACGGGCCATGCCGATGATCGTGCCGGTGAGGATGCCGGGCAGGGCGAGCGGCAGGACGTGGTGGAAGACCACCTGGACCGGGCTTGCGCCGATGCCGAGCGCCGCGTCGCGGATGCTGGGGGGCACCGACTTGATGGCGTTACGGCCCGCGATGACGATGACCGGCATCGTCATCAGCGCCAGCGTCATGCCGCCGACCAGTGCGGCGGAACGGGGCAAATGCAGGAAATTGAGGAAGATCGAGAGGCCAAGCAAGCCGAAGATGATCGAGGGAACGGCCGCGAGATTATTGATCGACACTTCGATAATGTCGGTCAGCCAGTTCTTGCGCGCATATTCCTCAAGATAGACGGCGGTCGCGACGCCGATCGGGAAGCTCAGCACCAGCGTCACCAGCATGGTTAGCAGCGATCCCTTGAACGCGCCCCAGATGCCCACGCGGGTCGGGTCCGTACCGTCGCTGCCGGTCAGGAAGCCGCTGTTGAAGCTGGTCGAAAGCAGCCCCGCCTTTTCGAGGCGGTCCACTGCGGCTTCCGCTTCCGCTGTGCCGTCGCTCTTGGTGGCGAGATCGATCCCGGTCGAAGCTGGCAGGCGCAGGGTCTCCGTGCGGCCGAGAATATCGGGGTCGGCCTTGATCGCATCGCGAACGACCGTCCATGCGGCAGGCGACACCCATTCTTCGGCATCCGGGCCCAGCGCCTTCTTCACAGCCTCCCCCGTCACCATCGGCAGATTGGCGTTGGCAAGCGCTTCGTCCGTAATCGCCGAGGGATCAAGCAGGATGGGAGAGGCCGGGAAGTCGATCTTCACGGCGATTTCCGTCTGGCTGAAGCCGCGCAATCCATTGCCGAGCATGCTGAAGAGCAGGAAGGCGAGGAAGGCGGCTGACAGCCCCACGGCGAGAAGGCCGGCAGCCTTGAAGCGGCGTTCCGACGCATAGCGGCGGGCGATCCGCTTGCGCATTGCGTCCGACTTCCAGTCGGTGGGGAGGCGTTCGCTGTTCACAATATTGACCCCGTTCGCCCTGAGCCTGTCGAAGGGCTCTTCAGTTCTGGACGAGAAGTGAAGGGCTTCGACAAGCTCAGCCCGAACGGATGACGGATATGAAGGCTCATTCGTAAGCCTCGCGATATTTCTTCACGACCCGCAGGGCCACGATGTTGAGCAGCAGGGTCACGACGAAGAGGACAAGGCCAAGGGCGAAGGCCGCCAGAGTCTTTGCGCTGTCGAATTCCTGGTCTCCGGTCAGCAGCTGCACGATCTGGGTCGTGACGGTGGTCACGCTCGCGAAGGGGTTCAAGGTGAGGTTTGCCGCCAGGCCCGCAGCCATGACAACGATCATCGTCTCGCCGATCGCGCGGCTGACGGCGAGCAGCACGCCGCCGACGACGCCGGGAAGGGCGGCGGGGATCAGCACGCGGCGGATTGTTTCGCTGGTGGTCGCGCCCATGGCAAGGCTGCCGTCGCGCATGGATTGCGGCACGGCGGCGATGCTGTCGTCAGCCATGGAGGACACGAACGGGATGATCATCACGCCCATGACGAGGCCAGCGGCAAGCGCGCTTTCCGAAGAGGCACCCTGAATGCCGATCGCCACGGCGAGGTCGCGCAATGCGGGGGCGACGGTCAAAGCGGCGAAATAGCCGTAGACCACGGTGGGCACGCCCGCGAGCACTTCAAGGATGGGCTTCATCCATTTGCGGACGGTGGGGCTGGCATATTGGGTGAGATAGACGGCGCTCATCAGGCCGAGCGGGATAGCAACGACCATGGCGATGATCGCGCCGATGAAGATGGTGCCCCAGAATAGCGGGACGGCGCCGAACGCATCGTCATTGCCATAGCCCATCGCCGCAGACTGCGGGCTCCATTTGGTGCCGAAGAGGAAATCGAACGGGTTCACCATCGAGAAGAAGCGAAGGCTCTGCCACAGCAGCGATACGACGATGCCAAGGGTGGTGACGATCGCCAGAAGGGAGGCGATGAGCAATACGGCCATCACGAGCCTTTCAACCCGCGTGCGTGCCCGGAAATCAGGCCGCACGCGGGTGAAGGCGTAGGCGCCCCCGGCAAAGGCCAGCACCAGGGCCAGCGCCGCGCCAGCCATGCCATATTTGGCGAGCGCGTCACTATAGGGTTGGACAAGGCCCTGCGAGAGCGGGTTGAACGCTCCCGCTTGCGATCCCACCGCGATTGCCCGCGCTTCGCCCAATATCGCCGAGCGCGAGAAATCATCGGCTGGCAAGCCCTGCGCGGCTGGGCTGTGCAGCACATCCTGGGTAACGAGCCCAGGCGCGATGTTCGCCCAGATGGCGAGGAAGATCGCCGCCGGGACAAGCGTCCACAGCGCGACATACCAGCCATGATAACCCGGGAGGCTATGCACGGCATCGCGGCGGCCCGAGGCGCGCGCGGCGGTTTGCAGCCGCAGTGCGCGCGCCCGGGCGCTGACCCAGGCGATCGCGCCAAGGCCCGCCAGCAGCAGGAGGATTGCAGGACCTGTCATGTCTTCCGCTTACTTGAGCTGCGAACCGTCGAGAACGGCAAGCGACTTGATCGTTTCCGCGCTCGCCTTGCGCACATCATCAGGTGCGGCGACCATGCCACGCTTCGTCAGCGCGCCACTTGGACCCCAGTTGGCGGCGAAGCTGTTGAGGAAAGCCTGAAGACCTGGGATAGCGGTCATGTGCGCTTTCTTCACATAGATGTAGAGAGGACGCGCGCCGGGATATTTGCCGGTGGATACGGTTTCATAGGTGGCTTCGACACCGTTGAGCGAAACGTCCTTCAGCTTGTCCTTGTTTTCCTCAAGATAACTGAAGCCGAACACGCCAAGCGCATTGGGATTGGCGGCGAGCTTCTGGACGATCAGATTGTCGTTTTCGCCCGAATCCACATATTTGCCGTCTTCACGGACGCGGGTGCAGGTCGCCTTGAACTCGTCCTCGCTCTTTTCCTTGAGCGTCTTCATGGCAGGATCCGTCTCGCAGCCCTTGGTCAGCACCAGTTCGGCGAGCGAGTCGCGCGTGCCGCTGGTCGATGGCGGGCCGAAGACGCTGATGGCGGTCGCGGGAAGGCTCGGGTCGACGTCCTTCCAGGTTTCGGCCTTGTTCGGACCCTTGCCATATGGGTTCGCGGCAAGCGCCTCATAAACGATCTTGGGCGTCAGCTTGAAGCCGGGTCCGGCCTTCGATTCAGCGAAGGCGAGGCCGTCGACGCCGACCTGGATTTCGATGATGTCCTTGACGCCATTCTTCTGGCAATCTTCGAACTCGGCCTTCTTCATGCGGCGCGAGGCGTTGGCGATGTCCGGATATTGTGCACCGACGCCAGCGCAGAACAGCTTCACGCCGCCACCGGTGCCGGTCGATTCGATGATCGGCGACTTCATGCCGGAATTGCCCTGCACGAACATCTCGGCGACGGCCGTTGCGAAGGGGTAGACGGTGGATGAGCCAACCGCGCGGATCTGGTCGCGCGTTGCGCTGGCGCCGCCGCCAGATTCGCCGCAACCGGCGAGGGTAAGAGCGGCTGCTGCGGTAGCAGCCATCAGAGCGAAATGCTTCACGGATAGTCTCCTTGATCAAGGCCGCGATTCGCAATCGCCGCCCCCCTCCGGGCGCCTTAGCCGCGGTACGTCGCGCCTTTGTGACAATCCAATTGCACTTTTATGACATAGCCACCGGTCTGCCCACCGGATCGCAGATTTTCTTTCAAAGCCTGGATGCCGACATCTTCTCTTCAAGGGGCATTGGAGGCAGCAGCACGGTGATCGTCGTCCCTTTGCCGGGCGTGCTCGTGATGTCGAGCCTGCCACGGTGTCGTTCCACGATATGTTTGACGATGGCGAGGCCCAGGCCCGTGCCGCCCACGGCGCGGCTGCGGCCCGAGTCCACGCGGTAGAAGCGTTCGGTGAGCCGGGGGAGGTGATCGGGGCCGATGCCTTCGCCTTCGTCTGCGACCATCAGGCGGGTCATGCCGCTTGGGCCTGCGGCCAGGCTCACGCGGATCGGCGTGCCGGCTTTCCCATATTTGACCGAGTTGCCGATCAGGTTGTGCAAAAGCTGCGACAACTGCGGCCGGTCTCCGGCGACTTCCGGCAGGCCGGGGGTGACGTCCAGTTCCACCTCCCGGCCCCGCTCGCCATGGCTCGTCCGGAAGACGCCCACTACTTCAGCCGCCAATGAACCCAGATCGATCGGGCTGTCAGGCGCCCGATATTTTTCCGCTTCGATCCGGGAGAGGGAAATGAGATCGTCGATCAGCCGCTGCATCCGGCGCGCTTCGCCATCCATGATCTTCAGGAAGCGCTGCCGGGTATCATTGTCGCGGCCAAGGTCGGGGTCGCCGAGCGTCTCGATAAAGCCCAATATGCCCGCGAGCGGGGTGCGCAGTTCGTGGCTGGCATTGGCCACGAAATCGACCCGCATCTTTTCCGCTGCATAGGCTCCGCTATGGTCTGCAAGATGGACGAGCCGACGGATATCACCTTCAGCGCCGAGCGGCGCGATGCGCATCTGCCAGCGCTGATCGCGTGTCCCAAGGCCGACGAGGTCGAGCATCATGGCCTCCGACATGGGAGCGAGGCTCGCAAGCCGTTCGGCCGCGGCGGGATGGCGGATGGCTATGCGGGCGTCCTCACCTTCGATATGCGCGCCCAGCAAGCGTTGGGCGGCGCGATTGGCGCGGACGATCCGGCCGCGCTCGATCAGCATCAGCGGGTCGGTGATCGCCTCCATGAGGTCGGCAAAGTCCGGGTGGTCGGCGATATTGGCCGCTTGTTCGGCCGAAGAAGGCGGGACCGGTTCAAGCGGCGTTCCCTGCGCCGTGATAAGGAGGACGGCGATACCCGCAAGTACCGGGAGAGCTATGGCCCACAGGGGCGCGCCCATCAGCAATGTCGATCCGGTAGCCAGGAACAGCATGGCCAGCGAGGCGATGATCTGGGAAATGCTCAGTCGATTCATGGTTACCGTGCTGGATTATTGGCTGCTTTGCTGCAATGGCTGGCGCAATAACGTGGATTCTTTACGCTTTGGCAAGCGCGATAGCGGATCAGGATGATATGACAGAGCCATCGTCCGGACAGCATCTTTCCGATTCCGCACCTGCAGAAGGTACGGAGCGGGATGTCGATTCCATAGTGCCTTCGCGCCGCCAGATCTTGATGGGTGGCGCGGTGGCGGCTTCAGCGATCGTGTCCATTCGTCCGGCGCTGGCCAACACGGCTGCATCGGTGCTGAACTGCACCATCCCGGTTCCCGATCAGGCGCGGGCTGGCAAATATATCGCCCCCAATGGTCAGGTCGTTCCGGCTGGGACGGCGGGAGCCGTGCCCACGCAGGGACGCAGCTATAGCGGTGAGGAGGTCCGGCGGGCCCTGCGCGGCGGACGGCTGCCCGGCACCAGCTATGAGCAGAATCAGGCCTATCTGAACTATATCCGCCGCCTTCAGTCCGGGACCAGCGGCTTTACCTGCTACGCATCATTGCAAATGCCGCGTTAGGCAACTGCTTACTCCTGTCCGCTACAGAGGAGCGCCGCCAGGGAGTTAAAGCAGATCGTGACCGCAGAGCGTCGTTATCATCGAGACAAGGACGCTGTTGCATGCGTGCTGGAGGACATCACGCTCCTTTATCATCGCGCGTCGGGCCAGACGCATATGATGATCAGCCCCGTTCCGGAGATATTGGACGCCCTGGACGAGGAAGCTGATTCGACCGCGGCGCAACTGCATGCCCTGCTGGAACGTCATTATGATCTGGGCGAGCCGGAACAGGCCATCGCTGAGATCGAAGCGCATCTGGAATCGTTGACTGCGCTCGGTCTGGTGTGCCGGTCGTGAGGCACCAGCTTTCCCTGACGATCGGCCCTGCGTCCTTCCGCATCGGTTCCGCATGGCGCCAGCCGCTGCATCAGCTGGCGGAGCTCTATGCGGGCTATCCCCGGCCGAGCGGAGAGACAGCCGATTTCACCGTGAGGCTGGAGCCGACGGCTCTGCTGCGTAAGTGGTTCCGCCCGTCCATCTTCATAACGGGCGACCATGGGCTGGCGGATGCGGCGCCGATGAGCCTGAACCACGGGCTGCTCGCCGCCGAAATGGGGATGAACCTACAGATGGCGCTGGGTTGGCGGCGGCATCTGCTGCTCCATGCGTCGAGCGTGGAGAAGGACGGGCGAGCCCTTGTCATGACCGGCGAGTCCGGGTCCGGAAAATCGACGCTTGCAGCCCAGCTTGACGAACGCGGCTGGCGTCTCATGGGTGATGAATTTGCGTTGCTGGACCTGGTTACAGGGGAGTTGCTGCCGTTTCCCCGGCTCGTTTCGCTCAAGAACGGCGCCATCGACGTGATCGCCGCCGAAGTCTCCGCCGATCGCATGGGGCCTTTGTTGGGGAATACGGCGAAAGGGGACATCCGGCACCTCGTCCCCCGCGCCGATGCGGTTGCACGGATGCGAGAGGGAGCACGGCCCGCGCTGTTGCTTTTCCCGCGCTTCGGACATGCCGTCGATGTCCGGCCGGTTGGTCAGGGCGAGGTTTTCATGCGCCTGACCCAGGCTTCCACCAACTATGTCGCCTTGGGAGAAGCGGGCTTTGGCGCCCTGACCCGATTTGTGAAGCATGTCCCTGCGCGGGCCATCGACTTTCCTTCGGGAGAAGACGCGATCGCCATGGTCGAGCGCCTGTGGGAAGAACTCGCATGAGTGCGGCGCTGCTGGTGTCGGTTCTGCGGGATCCGGATGTGGTCAGCGCTCTGGATGGGGCTGGATGGAACGCGCTGATCGCGGCAGCGAGGGCGGAGCGGCTGATCGGAACATTGGCGCTGGCGCTCGATGAGCGGTGCGTGCCCGAGAGCGTCCGGCCGATCCTTGCCGATGCCCGGCTGGACGCTGCGCGGGAGGCGCGGCAGGCCCTGTGGGAGGCGGACAGAGCGGCGGAGGCGCTTGGGGAGCCAGTGTTGCTGCTGAAGGGCACCGCCTATGCTGCCGCTGGGCTGAAAGCCGGGGAAGGGCGGTTCATCGGCGATCTCGACATCCTGCTTCCTCAGAATGAGTTGAGCCAAGCCGAAGACCGGCTGATCGCGGCGGGTTGGGAGTGGGTCAAGGAAGACGCCTATGACGACGCCTATTACCGGCAATGGATGCATGAATTGCCGCCGATGATCCACCGTGAGCGCGACAGGATGATCGATGTGCATCATACGATCCTGCCGCTGACAGCGCGTCCGACACCCGATGTGGAGGTGATGCTGGCGGATGCGGTGCCGGTGACTGATCGTCTGATGGTGCTGGCGCCCGAGGACATGATCTGTCATTCGGCCGCGCATCTGTTCGCAGACGGCGACCTGGCGGGTGGGCTCCGCAACCTGTGGGATATTCATTGCCTGTGCTGCCAGTTTCGGGAACGGACACCGGATTTCGACCTGGCTCTGCTCAAAAGGGCTGCGGAACATCAGTTATATGCAGTGGTGTTGCGTGCGCTCAGGCTGGCGCATGGCTTGTTCGGCTCTCCTGTCCGCCAGCTTCGCGCGCCCATTCAGGCCGATTATTGCCCCAGATGGAGTGACCGCCTTTTCATTGCTCGCTTGCTCGCCCGCGATGGTTGGGGTCGCGAAACGCGCAAGTTGCTCCGCTTCGCATTTTACGTCCGTTCCCACTGGCTGCGCATGCCGCCGCTCATGCTGGCGCGGCATTTGCTGACCAAGTGGCGCAAGGGGCACCGGCCCGCCTAGCGATCGGGCCCCGCGCCAAGACCCGGGACGATCTGCGCAAGATTTTGAAGCGCCGCGAAAGGCGTCGGCTGTGCTGGCGGGGCTGTGGCAGGCGAGATTGCCATGCCCATCCACATGACATCATGCCACGCACCGAATTTGAAACCGACTTCCTTGTAGATGCCGACGTCTTTCATGCCCAGAGCGGTATGGATAGCCACGCTGGCCGGGTTCGGCAGGGTGATGCCTGCAAATAAACTGTGATAACCCTGATGGCGCAGCAGAGTGACCAACATGTCGTAGAGGCGCCTGCCGATGCCGCACCTCTGATGATCGGGGGCAAGATAGACGGAGATGTTGGCGGACCAATCATAAGCGGCTCGCGCGCTATGGGGTCCGGCATAAGCATAGCCGGCGACTTGGCCTTCCACCTCTGCGATCAACCAGGGATAGTCGGGCAGGCAGGCAGCTATCCTGGCCCTGAACTCTGCTGCGTCCGGCGGCACGCTTTCAAAGGAGATCACGCTGTTCAGCACATAGGGAGCGTAGATTGCTGCCACGCAAGGCGCGTCATCCTCTACCGCGATCCTTATCCTTGCCGTCATGTTCTAGGCCCCCCGATGCCGCGACTTATCGCTTGAGGATGTTGAGGGCGAGCACGGTCATGGCCTCGCTTGCGGTGGCGATGACCTTGTCGGCCTCTGGCGCCCAGAAGGGGCTGTGGAGGGAGGGTAGGGTGAGTTGACCGGCTGCTGCCTTTGCCATCTGGTCCGCGGGAACGCCGCCGACCCAGAAGATGAAGCTGTTGAGGTTCTTGTCAGCCCGGTAATAGCGGCCGAAATCTTCGCCCCCCATTGATGGCTTTGTCTCGATCACCCGGCCTTCGGGGAAGTGCGCCTTGAGCAGCCCCGCCATTTCATTGGCGAAGGCGGGCGGATTATAGGCGGCTGGCGTGAATTCATCTTTCACGGACACGATCGGCATTCGATCGTCAGGCACGCCTGCCGCAATGGCTTCGCCGCGCGCGATGCGCTTGATGCCCTGGATGAGGCGTTCGCGCGTTTCGTCGGAATAGCTGCGGACGGTGAGGAGCAGCTTGGCCTCGTCAGGGATGATATTATGCTTGGCGCCGCCCACGAAGCTGCCGACCGTGACGACAGCGGGGTCGAGAGGGTCCTGCTCGCGGCTGACGAGGGTTTGCAGCGCCCCCACGATCCGTGCGCCGAGCACGATGGGGTCCTTTGCAGTCTGGGGATAAGCGCCGTGGCCGCCGGTGCCGCGCACCACTATGTCCACGCTGTCGACATTGGCGAGCGTATAGCCTGGCGTGTAGCCGATGACGCCTGCCGGCAGATTGGCTGCGTCATGGAAGGCAATGGCATGGGTCGGATGGGGAAAGCGGGTGTAAAGCCCATCGTCCAACATCGCGCGTGCGCCGCGTCCGACCTCTTCTGCTGGCTGAAGGATCATGACCAGTGTCCCCTGCCAACGATCCTTCCTTGACGAGAGCAGATGGGCGGTTTCGATGAAGGCGGTCATGTGCGTGTCATGGCCGCAGGCATGCATCACGCCCGTTTCGATCCCATCCACCGTCTTGGTGCGCACTTTCGATGCGAAAGGAAGGCCGGTCTGTTCCGTGACCGGCAAGCCGTCCATGTCCGCGCGGATGAGGAGAACCGGTCCCTCGCCATTTTTCATCACCGCGACGACGCCGGTGCCGCCGACCTTCTCAGTCACATCGAACTTCATCGCCTTTAGGCGGCGCGCAAGCTTTGCAGCGGTTGCTGTTTCCTGTTCCGACAGTTCGGGATGAGCATGAAGGTCGCGGTAAAGCGTCATGAGGCCGCTCATGTCGCGGCTGACCTCAACATTTATCTCGTTCAGTTGCGGAACGGGAGACGTGTCAACAGGCGCGGCACCGGTCTGTGCAGTCGCGGCAGACGAAAAGGTGGCGGCGGCCATGATGAGATTGAACGCGTGACGCATCGGCTATTCTCCCTGTGGGACGGGAGCATAGGAAGATTTCGCGGCACAAGGAAAGTGGCTGACATGAAAAGGCGCCCGTCCTCGGGAGGACGAGCGCCTGATCCTATTCTGCCGCGACGGGATCAGAAGTGGAAGATCACACCTGCGGTCGGACGGAAGCTGTCGAAATCATAGGTTTCGGTCTGGAAGCGCAGGCGAATGCCGCTGTTGCCGGTGATGCCGCCAAGGCCGATATCCTTCGGACCAACTTCAACGCCGACGCCGTACATCCAGTCCTTGCGGTTCGGCCAGCCCTGCTTGCCGTTCACCCACTGGTAACCGGCCGAAGCGAAGATCATGCCGCTTTCACCAGCGCGCGCGCCGAAGCGGCCCTTCACGCCATATTCCCAGTCGATGTCCGAAAAGCCCTTGGTGGCGTTACCTTCGACGCCCACGAAGACGGGGCCGAGCGGGACATTGACGCCTGCAACGCCGCTGATGATCGCGCCGTTCATGATCGTTTCACCGGGTACGCTGCCGAATTCGGAACGGCGATCGAAGGTGTGATAGCCGCCCAGAATACCGACATAGGGTTCGATGCCGAAGGCTTCGGTCCCATCAGGTGCAGCTTCTTCCTGCGCATGAGCGAGCGAAGGCAGCGCCGCCAGCATGGCGGCTGCGAAAAGATACTTCTTCATATGTGGCTACTCCCTTGAGCCTTGATCATCAGATGCCCGAGGGTAACGGGAGCAGCCCCTTATGGTTTCCCCGCCAAAAACAATTGCTTCAGCAGCGTGGCAAAAATGCCACGGCTGTCACTGTGCCGTCCAGCCGCCATCTATGGTCATATTCGCGCCTGTGATGTTGGCTGCTGCATCGCTGCACAGGAACAAGGCCATGGCGGCGACCTGGTCCACCGTCACGAATTGCTTGGTCGGTTGTCCTGCCAGAAGGACATTGTTCATCACCTGCTCGCGCGTCATGTTCCGCGCCTTCATCGTGTCGGGAATCTGGTTCTCAACCAAGGGAGTCCAGACGTAACCCGGCGAGATGCAATTGGCGGTGACGCCGAAGGTGGCGAGTTCCAGCGCCAGCGTCTTGGTGAACCCCGCAAGGCCGTGCTTGGCGGTTACATAGGCGCTTTTGAAGGGCGATGCCCTCAATGAATGGGCGCTGGCCGTCTGGATGATGCGCCCCCATTTCCTTGACTTCATATAGGGGATGGCGAGGCGTGAGGTGTGGAAGGCGCTGGTCAGGTTGAGCGCAATAATGAGGTCCCATTTATCGACCGGGAATTCTTCGACCGGAGCGACATGCTGCATGCCCGCATTGTTGATCAGGATGTCGACGCCGCCGAAGGCACTTGCCGCTTCCTGCATCATGGCTTCGATCTCGGAGGCCTTGGTGAGGTCGTGCCCGCTGTAGAGCGCCTTTGCTCCGCTGGCCTGTTCCAGCGCCTGCCGCTCCTGCTCGATCGCGGCGCTGTCGCCGAAACCGTTGATGATGATGTTCGCACCCTCGGCCGCGAGGGTCTTGGCATAAGCAAGGCCGATGCCGGAGGTGGAGCCTGTGATAAGCGCTGTCTTTCCGGCGAGGGACTTGGTCATGCGTTCTTCTCCTTGAGAGTGTCGGGGGCCTGAAGATCGAAGGTGGCGCTTTTGCCGTTGATGATGTTGCGCGCGATCAGGTCGCCCTTGTGCATCACCTCTTCCACGGCGTCGCGGCCCTGACTCCAATGATCCAGCATGGTGGAACGGGAAAATTCAAAGTCGCGCGCGCCGCTTTCCCAGGCGCGGCTGCGATAGATGAGGTGGACGATGTTGACAGATCCACGGTCGAGATATTGTCTGAGGCGCAGGGCGTCGGCATCGTCCCTCAGGTCCGGCGGCAACTTGTCCAGCAATGCCTTGATCGCCTTGTGCTCGCGGCGCAGGCGCAGATATTGATCGGTCACCTGACGGGTGCGGCTGGAATATTGAATGTCCTTGGCGCGGGAATAGACGTCCGTCATCTGGCGCGGCATCGGACCTTCGGCAGGGAACAGGTCGACCTGAAAGACGAGCATGTCGTCATTTTGATGTTCCAGCACATGGGCGAGGGGCGTGTTGGACACGATGCCGCCGTCCCAATAATGCCGCCCGTCTATTTCGACCGGCGGCAAGCCCGGAGGAAGGGCGCCGGAAGCCATGATATGCCGCGCGTCGATCCGCGTACGTCCATGGGGTCCGCGCGTGTCCCAGTAGGCGAAGTTGCCGCTTTCCACGTCCACCGCGCCGACCGAAAGGCGAACCGGCCCATCGTTCAGCAGGTCCCAATCGACGCAGGCATCCAGCGCTTCTTTAAGAGGCGCGCTGTCGTAGAAGCTGATCGCCCCTGGCGTGCCTTCCGGCATCAGCACGGAAGGCCATAGGCGCGGGCGGAACATGCCGGGCACGCCAAAGGTCGCGACCGCGCCAGCCGCCATCAGATGAGCCGCCTCGCGAATATGATCTATTTCGGGGAGGACGATATTGGGAAGTCCGCCGGACACCGTCAGCCAGAACTTCTTCATGCGGCTGATGCGGCGATGCGGTGGATTGCCCGCGATGATCGCCGCGTTGACTGCTCCGATCGAGATGCCTGCGACCCAACTCACGTCGATGCCCAGTTCGTCCAGGCGTTGGTAAACCCCGGCCTGGAAGGAGCCGAGCGCTCCGCCACCCTGCAGCAGCAGCGCGACTTCTTGCGGCAGAGGGAGCGGCGTGCCTGCCCGGCGCGGGATTTGGGGATCTATGTCGGCCATGTCGCAGTGCAATATAACGACAAGCGCGGAGGTTCCAACTTAATGTGCTGTAACAATCCGATCAGCTGAAGCAACCAACTCCATATCGCAGCCGTTCCAACCCTCGCAGCAATCAGCTAGGCAGGTGAGGAAAGAGAGGGCGTCATGCGGCTGGACGATGAACGGGAAAGCTCGAATTTCGAGGTTCAGAGCGGCCGTGGCGGCTTCGGAGGCGGGCTAGGTGGCGGCCTTGGCATGCTGTTGCCATTCATCGGCAGCCGATTCGGCTGCGGCGGGATCGTGGTCGTGCTTATCATCCTGGCGGTCATGGGGGTCAATCCGCTCAGCCTGATAGGGGGCGGGGGTGGCGTTCAGCAGAATGTCTCGGTCAGCCGCGATCCCCAGAAATTATCGGAAATCCAGCATTGGTCGCTCAAGGTGCTAGGATCGACGGAACGGGTCTGGGGTCAGATTTTCCAGCAGTCCGGCCAGCAATATCAGCCGACCGTCTTGTCCTTCTACTCACAGGCTGGGGCGTCGGGCTGCGGCGCCGCGCAAAGCGCGATGGGACCTTTCTACTGCCCGAACGACAAGAAGGTTTATCTGGACACCGATTTCTTCACAGAGCTTCGCCAACGCTTTGGCGCGCCCGGGGACTTTGCCCAGGCCTATGTGATCGCGCATGAAGTCGGCCATCATGTGCAGGACCTCGAAGGCACTTTGGGCCAGGTGCAGCAGCGCCAGCGGAGCGTCGGCGAGGAAGAAGGCAATGCCTTGCAAGTGCGCGTCGAATTGCAGGCGGACTGCTATGCGGGCGTCTGGGCGAAGCGCACGGGGCTGATGGAAGCGGGCGACCTGGAGGAAGGGATGACAGCCGCGCAATCGATCGGCGATGACACATTGCAGAAGGCAGCCGGACGTCGCCCCGTACCGGAAAGCTTTACCCATGGGTCCAGCGAGCAGCGGATGACCTGGCTGCGTAAAGGGCTGGACAGTGGCGATCCTGCTCAATGCAACACTTTTGCGTCGGCAGCGCGATGAGCGCTCTTTTCAGGGATCAGAATTGAGGAGCGTCCAAACTTGCATCCGCATCATTGTCTGCCGCTCCGCTTTCCGGAGCAGATGATGTGCCGGGAAGCCCGTTTCCGGGTGAGAGAAAGGGTTTTCCAGCCTCCGGCATCGGTTGGCCGAACGACATGGGCGGGGATGCGGGCTGCTCCGCGGCAGGCGTTGCGATAGGTTGCGGCGACGGGACGGCTTGCTCAACGACGGGCCGCATGGGAGCGGACATGTTCTGCGCAGGCACGTGAGGCGCGAGCCCCTGAACCATCAGGATGATCAGGGGTGCCGCCACCAGCGTAATGACAGCAAAAGCCTTGTAGAGCATGCAAGCGCATCCTGGATCAAAGAGGCGCTCGTCTTAACGGTTTGCGGTAAATAAAGTCCTGCCGCCAGCCTCAGTGTCGGTCGAGCTTGTCCAGCAAATCGAGCATGTCCGAAGGCAAGCTCTCGCGTCCTGCGCGAAAGGTGGAACGAAGCGCATTGCCAACGCCTTCATATGGCTGAGGCACGCCCACGGTCATAAAACTGCGGTCAGCGCTCGCTCGCCCATTGCCCGATCGGCTTGCTGATTTGCGCTGCATTTCCATGTTCATACAACGGGCATAGGCGGGAAAAGTTTCTGGCTTTCAGTGCAGCCTCGGGCGATAGCTCCGCCATGATCGGAGAAGTTGCGTGACGGATTGGGCGGCGGCATTGGAGCGGATGCGGGCGCATTCGCCGTTTCTTGCCAGGCAGATGGACCGGTTTCCGGATGTGACGGGCTTGCTGGCTGCGGGTGATGTCGACGCGGCACTCAATGCGGCGCGTGACGTGTCTGGTCCCGATGACGGCATCGCCAGGTCGTTGAGACGGCGCAAGGGCGCATTGTCGCTGGTGACGGCTGCTGCTGACCTGTCATGTGCGTGGGACCTGAACCGCGTTACGCGTACCCTGTCCGCCTTTGCCGACCAAGCCCTGGAAGAAGCGCTGCTCGCGACCTTTGCCGAACGCTATCCGGATGCGGAACCTAAAGGGTTCGTCGTTCTCGCATTGGGCAAACATGGCAGCCGCGAACTCAACTACTCGTCCGACATCGATCCGATCCTGCTCTACGATCCGGCTACCTTGCCACATGGCGAGCGGGAGGACCCGGCGGATGCGGCTGTGCGGATCGGCAGGCGGGTCAGCGAACTCCTGAACGCGCGCGATGGCGACGGCTATGTGTTCCGCGTGGACTTGCGGTTGCGGCCATCGCCTGAAGCTACCCCCATTGCGCTGCCGGTGGAGGCGGCGATCGGCTACTATGAGTCGATGGCGATGGGATGGGAGCAGTCGGCCTTCATCCGCGCTCGCCCGGCAGCCGGGGACATGGCGCTGGGTGACTATTTCATGCAGCAGATCCGCCCATTCGTATGGCGGCGGAGTCTGGATTTCGGCGCGATCGATGCCATCACGGATATTTCGCGGCGGATACGCGACCATTATGCGCAGGGTCAGGCTTTCGGGCCTGGCTATGACCTGAAACGGGGACGCGGGGGCATCCGTGAGGTCGAGTTTTTCGCCCAGACTCACCAGCTGATCCATGGCGGGCGCGATCCGGCGCTGCGGTCGGGAAATACGCGGGAGGCGCTGCAAGCCCTGGCGGCGGCGGGGCTGTTCGATGCCGAAGTGTCCCGGAAGCTCGACGAGGCCTATGTTCTGTTCCGCACTATCGAGCACAGGCTGCAGATGGTGGAGGATCGGCAAACGCATGAGCTGCCCAAGACCGCTGAAGCGATGGACAATGTGGCGCGGCTGCATGGGCTGGAAACCGGCGGCGATCTGATCGAGCTGCTGCGGCCCAAGGTGGAGTGGGTCGGAACCAATTATGACCAGCTGACACCAGCCCAGAAAGCTGAGTCGCTGTCGCATGATGAAGAGCGGCTCGCGGACCAGCTGGCCGAGATGGGCTTTGCTGATCCGGAAGCGCCGGTTGCGCGGATCGGGTGTTGGCGTACAGGGACGGTCAGGGCGTTGCGTAGCACGGCCTCCAGGGAAGCGCTGGAAGATTTGTTGCCGAACCTGATGCGGACGCTCGCCGCCGCTCCGGACCCAGTGCGGGCGCTTAACCGTTTGGACGACCTGATCGGGCGGTTACCGAGCGCGATCAACTTTTTCAAGCTGCTGGCGGCGCGGCCGGGTCTGGCGGAGTTGATGGCGGAGCTGCTGAGTCACGCGCCGACTTTGGCGGATGCGTTGGGGCGGCGGGCCGAGCTGCTCGATGGTCTTATCGATACATCGGCGTTCGATCCGCCGCCTGCGGTGGAGCAGCTCGCGGAACAGTTCACGCAGCTGGAGCAGGGGGAGGATTATCAGGCGCTGCTGGATCGTGTGCGGCAGCGCGTCAATGACCGGCGGTTCGCGCTGGGGGCCCAGATCATTCGTGGAAGCGATCCGCTGGAGGCAGGGCGCGGCTATTCGCGGGTGGCGGAAGCCGCGATCGAGGCGCTGACGCGGGCGACCATCCAGGAATTTGAAGCGGTGCATGGGCGGGTGCCGGGGGGCGAGATGCTGATCCTGGCGCTGGGCCGATTGGGCGGGGGCGTGTTGACGCATGCTTCTGATCTGGATCTGGTCTATCTTTTTTCCGGCGATTTCATGAAGGAATCCGATGGAAAAAAGCCGTTGGGGGCGACGCAATATTTCAACCGCTTGGGGCAACGCATAACCAATGCGTTATCGGTTCAGACTGCCGCCGGGCCGCTTTATGAGGTGGATACGCGGCTTAGGCCATCGGGCGCGCAGGGGCTGCTGGCGGTCAGTCTCGACAGTTTCGCCAAGTATCAGCGTGAGGAAGCCTGGACCTGGGAGCATCTGGCGCTGACGCGGGCGCGGCCGGTGTTCGGGTCCGCAAGCGGCCGGGCTGCGTTGAGCGCCATACTTGCCGAGACATTGGAGCGGCCGCGCGATTTTCCGGAACTGGCGCGGCAGGCGGTGAAGATGCGGAGTGACATTGCCAAACACAAGCCGCCTGCCAGCGAACTGGACGTGAAGCTGGTGCCGGGAGGGCTGGTCGATCTGGAATTCCTGATCCATGTGTCGCAGTTCAAGCATGAGATGGCGTTCAATCCCGATCTTCGCGCGGCGTTGGATGAACTGGTCGGGGCGGGCCATCTGCCAGCCGAGCTGATCGATGCGCACGACCTGATCACGCGATTCCTGATCGTGTCGCGGCTGGTGTCGCCCAAATCGACGGAGCCGCCGGAAGCCACCCGTCCGCTCGTCGCGCGGGCATGCGGCGTCGAAAGCTGGGACGCGCTGCTTGAAAGCTATGCGCAGGCCCGGCAAAGGGTGGGCGATGCCTGGGCCGCGCTGTCGGCGCCCTATTCGGAGGAAGAAGATGCTGGAAGCCGGTGATAGCCTGCCGAACGTGACGTTGAAGGATGCGGACGGCGCCGACTTCACGCTGGAGCGGTTCAGAGGCCAGCCGGTGGTCGTCTATTTCTATCCCAAGGCGGACACGCCGGGCTGCACGAACGAGGCGAAGGACTTTACGGACCTATCGAGCGAGTTCGCCGCGCTGGGCGTACCGGTGGTGGGCATTTCCAAGGACAAGCCCGCCAAGCTCAAGAAGTTCGCTGATAAATATGGCCTCAACGTCACGCTTGCTGCCGACGAGCCGGGCGACGCATGCGAAGCGTTCGGCACCTGGGTCGAAAAATCCCTCTACGGCCGCAAATATATGGGGATCGAGCGGGCCACGTTCCTGGCGGACGCATCGGGCAAGATCCTGCGCGTGTGGCCCAAGGTGAAGGTGAAGGGCCATGCTGCCGAGGTGCTCGAGGCCGCGAAAGCGCTTTGATTTTGCCGCGCGAGATTGAAGGCGTAAGCCAGGCCTGCGCGCATGTACTGATGACGCCGGAGCCGCGAGCCAAGCTGATGGCGGCGCGCGCCGCCTCCCGGTGCTGGCGGCAGGGCCGGTTGGCACATCGCTTTGATGCCGCGATGCCGGATACGCCTGCGCGGCCGGATGCTCCGTTGCTGTTGCCCGCCAACCAGATGCCCAAGCGCGGCAAGATCGGTTCCGATCGGTCGCGGATCGCGATGCTGCATGCGCTTGCCCATATCGAGTTCGTGGCAATCGACCTGGCGTTTGACCTGATCGGACGGTTTGGAAGCGCGTTTCCGCAAGGCTTTGTCGATGACTGGATGCAGGTGGGCGCGGAGGAAGCGATGCATTTCGCCTTGCTGGACCGGCGCTTGCGGCAGTTGGGGAGCTTTTACGGTCAATTGCCCGCGCATGACGGATTGTGGCAGGCGGCGTCCGAAACCGCGCAGGATGCAATGGCACGTCTGGCGATCGTTCCGATGGTGCTGGAAGCGCGTGCGCTGGATATCACGCCGTCCACGATCGCGCGGTTCGAAAGCATCGGGGACATTGTATCGGCACGCATGTTGCGCCGCATTATGACAGATGAGATTCGCCATGTGGCGGCGGGGACAAGGTGGTTCGAACATGCGGCGAAGCGAGAGGCGCTGACCCCCGCAAATCATTACCAAATCCTTGTAAAACGCCATTTTCGCGGGTCGCTCAAACCTCCGTTCAACGACTCGGCGCGTCGACAAGCCGGTTTAACGCTGGATTTTTACGGCGCGCTTGCACAATGAGACGGGAAATGTCCTTTTGATGATGCGGGTGGCGATCTAGGTCGCATTTGGTCAACACGGGGAGCGCCGAGAGGCTTAAAGAGCCTCCGGAGGATAAGTCGGGGTCGGCATGTTGTTTCTTCGTTCTATGAATGCGCGTGGCGCGCGATGGTTCCTGTCTGCGTGCAAGTCTGTTGGTGTGATGAGTGTGGCGGGTGTGTTGTGCGCCGCCGTCCCGGCCCAGGCAAAGGCGGTCGGTGACGATCCCTATGGGGAGGCGTCGGAAATCAACAACAGCGCGCTCGGTCCTGCCGACATCGGTTTTTCCAATCTCTTTTCCAGCATGCAGCGGCTTGATGGTGGCGTGAAGGCCGCCAACAACAATATCCCGACCGGACGCCCGGTGCTGAAGCTGTCGCTGACGTCCAACTTCGGCGTTCGTTCCGATCCTTTCAATGGCGGCGCGCGGATGCACAAGGGCATCGATATTCCAGGGCCCGTCGGCACCCCGATCTACGCTACCGCAGATGGCATCGTGAGCCGCGCCGGTTGGGCCAGCGGCTATGGCAATCTGGTCCAGATCACCCATGGTGGCGGTCTTGAGACCCGTTACGGGCACATGTCCAAGCTGGTCGCAGCTCCCAACAGCTTTGTCCGTCGTGGCCAGCTGATCGGCCTGATGGGATCGACGGGCCGCTCGACCGGCAGCCATCTTCACTATGAAGTCCGCGTGGATGGTCAGGCGATCAACCCCATGCCTTTCGTCACCGGCCCCGACGTCCTGGTGGCGATGAACACGAAGCCGCCGATCGCGATGGGCGGCCCGACCAAGGCGCAGGAAAAGGAAGCCGATTAACGGCCAAGCCGCTTTGCGTGCAAAGGCTCGGCGCCGATGGGTTGCCGGGCCTTTTGCTTGACCTTATCTAATGAGCATGTCTGACATCGACCTTACCCCTTCCGCCGCTGCCCGTGTGGCCGCGATCGCCGCCAAGCAGGGCAAGCCAGCGATCCTGCGGCTTGCCGTCGAGGGTGGCGGATGTTCGGGCTTTCAGTACCGGTTCGGTTTGGCCGATGCGGTGGAGGCGGACGACCTGGCCGTGGAGCGGGATGGCGTGACGTTGGTCGTAGATGATATCAGCCTGGACCTGGTGCGCGGCGCGGCGGTGGACTTTGTGTCTGACCTGGGTGGATCGGCGTTCAAGGTGACGAACCCCAATGCTACCGCTGGCTGCGGCTGCGGATCGAGCTTTTCCATTTAATCTTGGGGGCTCCCTTGTCTAAGGGCTGCTGTTCTCTTTAGGGATGCGCGGGAGGAGAAAAGCCCCATGCGCATCGCGACATTCAACATCAACGGCATCAAGGCGCGATTGCCGCGCCTGCTGGAATGGCTGAACGAAACGCAGCCCGATGTCGCCTGCCTTCAGGAAATCAAGACTTCGGACGAGACCTTCCCGCTGAAGGACATCGAGGATGTCGGCTATGGCGCGATATGGCACGGGCAGAAGGGCTTCAACGGCGTTGCCATATTGGCGCGTGGCGAGACGCCGGCCGAGATACGCCGGGGTCTGGAGGGGGAGCCCGAGGATGAGCATAGCCGCTATATCGAAGCCGATGTGAAGGGCGTGCGCGTCGCCAGCATCTACCTGCCCAATGGCAATCCGCAGCCGGGGCCGAAATTCGATTACAAGCTGCGCTGGATGAAGCGCTTGCGCGATCGTGCAACGGAAATCTGGACGGAGGAAGTGCCCGCCATCCTTGCTGGCGACTATAATGTCATCCCACGCGACCGGGACGTCTATTCGGTCAAGGCCATGGCGGACGACGCGCTGATGCAGCCGGAGAGCCGCGCCGCTTACCGCCGATTGCTGGGCGACGGGTGGACCGACGCGATCGCGAGCCGCCACCCCGCAGGCGGGGTGTGGACCTATTGGGATTATCAGATGAACGCCTGGCCACGCGACGCCGGTTTCCGCATCGACCATCTGCTGCTGAGCCCTGCGGCGGCCGATCGCCTGGTGGACGCACAAGTGGACAAGGATTTTCGCGGGCGGGAAAAAGCAAGCGACCACGCGCCGACCTGGGTCGAACTGCGCGAGTAATCAGGGCCTGCTCGATCAGGCGTCATTACCGGAATCTTCAGCTTTTGCCTTCAAAAACAGCGGCAACTGATCGATTTCCAGGATTGAAGCATGCCCATCGACAAGCAGCAGAAAGTTTCCGTCATTGGCCTTGGCTATATCGGGTTGCCCACTGCGGCCCTGATTGCGCGCGGCGGAGCTCAGGTCGTGGGCGTGGATGTCAGCGCCCATGTTGTCGAGACGGTCAATTCGGGCCGTGTCCATATCGAGGAAGTTGATCTCGACGGCCTTGTCCAAGGCGTTGTTGCGCGTGGAAATTTGCGGGCCAGCCTGACCGTCGAACCAAGCGATGTCTTCATCATCGCAGTGCCCACTCCCGTGGCGGAGGATCGCGCTCCCGATATTTCCTATGTGCTGAACGCCGCACGGACCGTTGCCGAGGTGTTGAAGGCGGGCGACACGGTGATCCTGGAGTCCACCTCGCCGGTGGGCACGACCGAAGCGATGCGGGACCTGTTCGCGCAACTTCGCCCTGACCTGAAGATGCCGGGCCCCGGCACTGCGGGAGACGTGGCGATTGCCTACTGCCCAGAGCGCGTTCTGCCGGGCCGCATCCTTGTCGAACTCATCGACAATGACCGTTGCATTGGCGGCATCACGCCACGATGCGCCCGCAAAGCGCTAGCCTTTTACCGCCAGTTCGTGCGCGGCGCATGCATCACCACCAGCGCGCGTGCTGCCGAAATGGTGAAGCTGGTCGAAAACAGCTTCCGTGACGTTAACATCGCTTTCGCCAACGAATTGTCCGTCATCGCCGAGGGCATGGACATCGATGTGTGGGAAGTGATCCGGCTCGCCAATCGCCATCCACGCGTGAACATCCTTCAGCCCGGACCGGGCGTTGGGGGACATTGTATCGCTGTCGATCCCTGGTTCATCGTGCATGGGGATCCCGAAAACAGCCGCCTTATCCGGGCGGCACGGGAAGTGAATGATGCGAAGACGGACCATGTTGTTGCAAAGGTATCGGACCTGATCGATGACTTTGCGGGCGAGGACGTCGCTTGCCTTGGCCTTGCGTTCAAGGCGAACATCGATGACTTCCGGGAAAGTCCGGCGGTGAAAGTGGCGAGCCGCCTCGCCCGCCGCTATGGCCGCCGGATCAAACTGGTCGAGCCCTATGCCGACGCCTTGCCGATGGAATTTGCAGGCACTGGGGCGGAACTGATCGATCTCGATACGGCACTGGAACAATGTGGCGTATTCGTCATTCTGGTTGATCATGACATGTTCAAATCAGTTCCGGTGGACGAGCGTCTTGGCAAGGCGGTTTATGACACGCGTGGGGTATGGCCCGACCAGCCTCGCCGTCTGCCGCACGATCAGCCGGGGCGTATCGCGGTCTGACCGACTGCGGACCGTTGCGCGAGCGCGTGGCCGTGGTTGCCATGACCATTTCGCCTCGCTAACCCCACCGCAGGCATCCGCCGTCTGGCGGAATGCCTGAAATATGTGGGGAATTTGTCATCGATGGGCAGGCCGACCGACAGGACGCATCAGACTTTGGGCATCCTCTTCGGCTGCGCCCTGCTTGGCGGATGTGCTACGGTCGAAGATGCCCCGCGTGAGGCTGCGGCCTATGCGTTGATGCCTGCCGCTCCGGCGGTGGGCATGGATTATCGCATCGCGCCCGACGATGTGCTGCGCGTGCAGATCTATCATGAGCCCGGACTTTCTCTGGAAGATGCCGAGGTGACGGCGGCAGGCATGATCCGAATGCCGTTGATCGGAGACGTGCCGGTCGCCGGGCTGTCGGCGGGCGAGGCCTCCGACGTCATCGCGGGCAGGCTGGGCGAGCGTTATCTGGTCTCGCCGCAAGTCACCGTCTTCGTAAAAAAGGCCGTAGGCCGCCGCATCACGGTGGATGGAGAGGTGAGGGAGCCTGGGCTCTATCCCATCGAAGGGCGCACCGGGCTGCTGCAAGCCGTCGCCCTGGCGAAGGGTCCCAGCCGCCTTGCGAGCCTGAAGCAGATCGTCATTGTCCGTCAGGTGCAGGGCCAGCGGCAAGCAGCCAAGTTCGACCTGGACGCGATCCGCAAGGGTGAGGCGGCTGATCCTGAGGTCCTGCCCGGTGATACAATCATTGTCGGCCTGTCACGGGCGAAAGCGATCCTTGGCGGCACATTGCTGGCTCTCCCGGCGCTGGGAGCGGCCTTCATAGCGCTGGACGGAGATCGTTGATGGCGGGGCGTATCATCCGCATCGACAATGACCACGCCTCCGCGATGCCGGAAGGGCGTAGCGCTCGCATGGTGACGATCGCTCGTTCCGCCTGGACAGCGATATGGCGGCACCGCATCATCCTGTTGGTCACCATGGCGCTTTGCGTATTGGCGGGCATCATCTTCATCCTTCTCTCCACCCCCGATTATCGCGCGACCGCGTCGGTAGAGGTCGAGGATGTGCCGGCAGGAGCGGCGCGGGCAGGGGCGACCCAGCGGCCGATTGCGCCCGCAGACAATGAAGCGCTGATGCAAACCGAGCAGGAAGTGCTGCGCAGCCGCGCGCTTGCGGAAGATGTCGCGCGCGAGTTGGCGCTGGTGGGCAGCCGCACCTTCTTCGACGGCATGAATGAACGGCGCCCCGAGCGGGGATCGGGATCGCTCAGCCAGCGGCAGGTGGAAACAGAGGCGGTGATCAACCTTCTCCGCGAAAATCTGGACGTGCAGCTGCCCGGCAAAAGCCGTGTCATCCGCATCAGTTTCACGAGCGCGGACCCGACGCTATCGGCGCGGGTGGCGAACAGCTATGCCGACAGTCTGATCCGGGCGGACCTGAAGCGAGGTTTTGAGTCCGGGGTTCAGGCGCGGCGCTTCCTGTTGGGTGAACTGGATGCCGCTCGCCGCGATCTGGAGCGCGCCGAGCGAGACCTTGCAACCTATGCCGCGAGGAATGGGTCGCCTTCCCAAACCGCTGGCACCAGGGATGGTCCGCCTGACAGCTCCGCGGGCACGACCGCGACCCGGCTCGCGCAACTCAATGCCTTTCGCGCCCAAGCCATGGCAGACCGGATCGCGGCGCAGAAGCGCTGGGAAAGCGCGCGTCTGTCGAGCGTCGAGACGCTGCCTGAAGTGCTGAACAATGGCGCCATGCAACAGTTGATGGCGCAGCGGGCGCAAGCCCGGGCATCAGTCGTGGAGGAACGGCAGTTCCGCAAGGATGCCCATCCGGAAATGAGGGAGGCGCGCGCCCGGTTGGCGGCGCTCGACGATCAAGCTGCGGCAATGGCAAACAGCATCCGCGCGTCCCTTCGGGAGCAGTTTGACGTTGCCGTCCATGGCGAAAAACAGATCGAAGCCGAGATCGCGGGCGTGGAGCGCCAGGCGCAGGCGGAACGTGGCCGCGGCGTGCAGATGAGCATCTTGGAGCGGTCGGTCGATACGTATCGATTGCTGCATGACAGCCTGCTCCAGCGCTATCGCGACATGGCATCGCAGGCGGGTTTTCAAGCAGGGCGCATTCAGCCGCTGGACCGTGCCGCCGTTCCTTCACGACCGTCTTCCCCCAACATCGGCACCACCATGCTGATGGCCTCGCTTGGAGGTCTGCTGCTGGGCTTGCTGATGGTTGCGGGACGGCATGTGTTCGATGACGCCGTGACGTCTGCCGACACATTGGCGGAGCGCGCTAACATGCCGTTGCTGGGTACGGTCCCCGTGACCGACAAGCCGGCTGCGGAAACCTACGTCCCCATTGCATCTTCGCTGTTGCTTGCCTCCTCCGCAGGATTGCCGAAGTCGATCTTGGTCAGCAGCGCTCAGGAAGGAGAGGGGAAGTCTTCGACCGTCCACGCCTTGGCCTTGGCGCTGGCCAAGCTCGACCGCAAGGTGCTGGTGATCGACGCCGATATGCGCAGACCGCGCCAGCATGGCCTGTTCGGCATCACGCCTGACCGGGGCCTCAGCGAGGTCATGACGGGGCAGGCGAAGCCGGAGGACGTAACCGTGCAGAGTGGAATTCCCGGCGTATCGCTGCTGCCCAGCGGCGCCATACCGCCTAATCCGGCAGAGCTATTGTCAACCTCCGCTCTGGATGTGCTGCTGGCGAACGTCCAGGGCGGCTATGATACGGTTCTGATCGACGCGCCCCCTATCCTGGGGGTTCCCGATACGTCGCTGCTGGCAGCAAAGGCAGAGGCGGCGGTGCTGATCGTGGAATGGGGCCGCAATCATCATGGCGGATTGCGCGTGGCAGTGGACCGTCTGCGCCGAGCGGGCGGTGCGATCATCGGTGCGGTGCTGACAAAGCAGCAGGGGCGCGCCTTCGAATATGAGTATCACAGAAACGGTTAGTGCATTTTCGAAGCAGACGTATCTGCTGGCGTAAGAAATGCGGAAGACCAAAGCTGATGGAGCATGGTCCGATCCGGTCGATCGGATCTTTCATTAGTGCCGCGTGAATGGCGTTAGTCACAGCCCCGTCCGCATGATTTATGGACGTATTCCTCAGCCAGCAGACGGTATTGGCCGCTGAAGAATGGCTGTACCATGGAATGGAAACGCGTAGCCGGGTGAACCCACGGCCACGCGTCTATTGGCGAAGCCGCTCGATAGCCTGGGCGAGGGCGACATAGAGCTTGCCCATGTCCGACGAGAGCACGGCAACCCCGAGCGCATTGCCGTCCCGTGCCGACAGGATGATCCGCAGCAGGGATTCGAAATCATGAATGTACCGGTTCACATGCTCCTGGAACTCGGCGTCATTGTCATAATGCAAGGCGATCTCGCGCGATTCCCCTGCATCTAGCAGCTTGACGGCGCGGCGGGTGAAGACGCCGCGATCTCCCTTTAGATAAGAAGCCCAGGCGGAATCCGTCACGTCGTTCGACAGGATCTTGGCGACATCGATCGAGGTGCTGTTGAGCGATTCTATGAGCAGGGCAGAGCGGCGGGCGAAATGATCCCGGTCGCGGTCTTCGGCGGCTCGTTCTGCTTCCTCGATCCGCGATTGAACGCTGGCGCTCGTGTCGGCAATCGTCAGTAGCTGTCGGGTAAGGCGATCGGACGCTTGATGCGCCGCCCGAACGGCTTCCTCCGCGACTTGAGCGAGCTTTTCGATCTGCGCTGTGACCTTGTCATTGACGGCCTGCTGCAAGGCGACTTCGCTTGCTTCGGCGAGCGACTGCGCCGCATCTGGAATTGCGCGGCCCAATGCCTGGCGCGCGCGTTCGGCGGCCTGATCAGCCGTGTCCTTGACGCGCAGCAAGGCGGTTACCAGCAACGGGCCAGCACCCTCGGTGATCCGCGTTGCATCTTCATGGGCATGGTCGAGTGCCGTCCGCAGCTTTTCAACCAGCTCGCGATTGGCCTCGACGCCGCTTTGCGTGCTTTCCAGCCATTCGGTGAGCCGACGGCCTTGGCCGCGCAGCAGCTCTTCGGCTTCCTGCGTGCGGCCGACCAGTGCTTCGGAAATCGCCTCCAGGCGCTCCATTTCGGGGGCCGCGCTGTCGAGCAGCTCGCGGCTGGTGGATATGCGGGCATCGAAACGCTGAAGCGCGGCCGGGAAGGTTTCGTCCAGTTCGCGCACGCTTGAATCGAGCGCCACAAGCAGGGTTTCGGCGCAGCTGATGAGCTTTTCTGCCGTGACCCCGCCGGCTGCGAGCGCATCATCGATACGCTGTGTCTCGACCGTAAGGCGCGAAAGTGCGTCGGTGAGGCGGTCATTGCGCGACAGGGCGCTTTCTTCCAGCGCGGCGAAGCGCGACTGCGCGTTGTCGATGGCATCGCCAAGCGTCGTGTGCAGCCCAGCCACCAGTGTGCGCTGTCCCTCGACCAGATCATTGATCTGATGCAGGCGGCTTTCCACTTCCGTCATATGGTCGGAAATGGCGGAGACGGTCTCATCGGCGATGCTGGCGATATTGCCGCGAGAGCGGGCGACCAATGCGTCAAGCGCCTCAGCCTGCCGGGCGAGACCTTCCTCAGTGATCGTCACGCCTTCGTGGGCGCGAGCGAAGGCAGCTTCTGCGCGTGCGCGAAGCTGAAGCTCGATCTCTTCGGCGTCGCGAGACAGAGCGGCAAGGGCATTCTGGCTGGTCGCGGCGATTCCTGCTTGCGCGGTCTCGACAAGGGCGCGGAGTGACTCCGCCTGCGCGGTGAGATCGCGATCGGCCGCCGACATGCTTTGTTGTGCGTGATCAACGGCATTTTCCAAGCGCTGCCGCACATCGCCTTCAACCCGGTCGAGATTTTGCGTCAGCAATTCGATCGTGGCTTCGGCACTGTTGGTGATGCCTGCGCGCGCTCTTTCCAGAAGGCTGGCAAGGGTGCTTGCTTGGCGATCGATCTCGGCGGCGCCCTCCTGCATCGTCAGGCGGGCACTCTGCGCCGTGGCGTCTATCCGCCCGGCAGCGATGTCCGCCATTCCGTTCACTTCTTCCGTCGCGGAGCGCGTGGCTTCCTGCAGCTGGGTGAGCTGGCTCGACAGGCTCTTCGTGGCGGTGAGGGTGCGCGCCCGCGCATCGTCGGACAGTTCGCCCAAAGCATGGAGCCGGGCTTCCAGAGTGTCGATACGCTCGGCCAAGGCATGGCCATTGTCGATGATCTGGGCGGCCATGCGGGTGGCGCGCTCTTCCAATTCCGGCATGGCTGCTATCAACGCGTCCATGCGGCCGACCAAGGCAGTGCCTGCACGCTCGGCTGCTTCGGCCTTTTCCGTCGTGCTGTGCGCGCGGCTGGCGATCAGCTCGGCCGATGCTTCCATATTGCTGCTCGCCGCTGCGCCGTAGCTATCGAGCAATTCCGCCTGATCCTGCATCGCATCGCGGGCGGTAGCGAGTTGGCGGTTGATGCGGTTCAGCCGGGCTTCGAGCTGCTCTGCCTCCGTATGCAGCACGCGCGCGGCGTCCAGATAGCGGCGCGATTCGGCCCTGCTGGTGCGAGCGAGCAACAGATAGCAGACCCCGAGGCCCACCACCGGCAGGAGCATGGTCGTGACAAGGCCGGGCCAGGCAGCAGGTCCCGCCTGCCATTGATGCGTGGATATGGTGGCCCAACCGGCAAAGCCCAGCCACAGCAGCGCGGCCAGCCCGAAGATAGCCTGCGTTCGTCGATCAAAGGGATCGCGCCGCTCCACGGCTTCGTCATCGGTGTCTGCGTCCTCGACGACCTGCTCCAACAGCAGTGCTTCGTCCTTTTGCGACTCGCCAGTAGTCGCAATGCTCTTGTCTCGCCAGAATTCGACGATGGTGCTGCCCCCGTTCATGACCCCATCCTATCATCTTTTCAGCGCAACAAAATGCCCTGTTACCAAAACTTAACGCAAGCCCGATAGCGTTCGGCCCATGTCCTATGATCCTGGCGCCCTGAATGCTGCTCTTGCTGCCGCTGTCGGCGAAGATTTCGCGCTGATCGCGGATCTGCGTGTGGCCTTCATGGAGAGTGCCGAAAGGCAGCTGGACCTTTTGCGTAACGCGCAGAATGATGCTGGCTGGGAAGTCGCATCATGGCGGCTGAAGGGTTTGGCGGCGAGTTTTGGCCTCACCCATCTGATGGCGCTGGCTGATGAGGCGGCGGATTGTACGCCTGGAGATCCGCGCATTTTGCGTCAATTGCGGATGGCGATAGACCGGCTTCAGCAGAGCTGAACCGCAGCAAGCTTGCGTGATGGCAACAGCCTTGCGAAAAGGCGGGATCACACAAGAACGGGTCAGTTCCATCTCAGCATGACTTTTGCCGCCATTCTCAGCGCCAGCCGGGCGTCCAGCGATTCTTCGGGCGCACTTCGCGCCAGCCTGCACTTTGCGGGTCAGACGCTGGTGGAATATCAGGCGCGGCAGGCCGCTCGGGCGGGGGCAGACCGGATAATGATCCTGGTGAGCGTCATTACGCCTGCCCTGTCGCAGGCCGTCGATCGGTTGAGCGCCGATGGCATCGCTGTCGCCTTGATCCGCGATATGGTCTCCATGGTGCGGGACGCGCCGCGCGACGCCGATGTCCTCCTTGTCGCTGACGGCGTCGTCATCGCGCAGGGGCATTTCGATGCGATCGCCGAGCGGGATGGCAATGCCCTTCTGGTCACCGACGACAGCCGCGCCAGCGCTCCGTTCGAGCGGATCGACGCGGGGCAGCGCTGGGCGGGCCTTGCACGGATAAGTCCTGACCTGCTTTTCGGCACGCTCGACATGATCGGCGATTGGGACCTGTCGCTGACGCTCGTGCGTGCGGCGGTGCAGAATGACGCACGGCGGATCACGGTGCCGCAGGATGATCTGTTGACCGGCCGTGTCGCGCTGGTCGATGGGCAGGCACAGGCGGACCTTGTCGCCCAGGCGGTGATGTCCGCCGGATCCTTGGCGAAGAGGGTGCGCGGCCTGGCTGAACATTATCTCCTGTGCCCCGCTGCCCGGTTGTTCAGCCCGGCTTTAATGCGCACGCAGGTTCCCGCGACGCAGGTGCGCGTTGCCGCCATGGCGCTGGGGGCTATCGCCCTGGTGCCGATCGAATTGCTCTGGCCCGCGACAGGGTTTCTGTTGTTGCTTGTGGCACTGGCGCTCGCCGAAATCGCGGATCGGCTGGACGAGCTCGCTCTTCGCGCTCCCCCGGCCGGGTGGGTGGCCTTTGTCGTTCCTTTCTTCGCCGTGGGAGGAATATCGCTGGCCGGTGGCAGTGTGTTGGCGACGTGCCTCGCGCTGCTGCTAGCAATCATCCAGTTGGCCGATCGCTGGCAACGGACTGGAGGCGCCAGGGCGTGGATGATCTTCACGCCTGCAAGCGCGGTTGTTCTGTTGTTGCTGACGACGCTGCTAGGGGCGACGATGATGGGTTATGAAGTCGCCATGCTGGCCGCGATCGCTTCCGCAGGCGCGATCATCTTACGCAAAGCGACCTGAATTTATTTCGGCGATAGGGTTTAGTGCATTTTAAGGACGTGCAGCTATGTTGCCCGTCATGAGCGCCTTTTCGTTCCTTACCGGACCGACTGCGGCGGACAGTTGGCCTGCGGCTCCCGTCCTGGCCGGCATGTCCGCCGTTCCTGTAGGTCATGCCATTGATCTCGCCTTTTTCTTTCCCAATGAGGGACGGGAGCGGCATGACGCACTGATGGCGGAGACGCGCCGCCATCTGGGTGGCTGTGTCGCTGGCATCGAGCATTCGCTGCGATTCGCGCTGGAACGGCCCGACCTGACGAGCATCCTGGCGCAACATCCTGAACCTGTCTGTTGGCCCACCATCTGCGCCCAACCGACGTTGCTGGGACCGGCATTACTGTCCCATATGCAGATGCGCGCTGGCGTGACGCTCCTGCTAAGGCAATTTGGCCAGCCGGACGACCGGCTGGACGAAACAGAGGCGGAAATCCTCTTCCCGGCTGATGATCCTGCGGTGACCGAATCGTTGGTTGCGCTTGCCATGGCGGAAGGGCGCTGGCTGGCGCTGGGCGGAGAGGATGACGCGATGCAGCCGGACCTTCCGGCCGAACATTATGCGGAGCTCATGTGGACAGCGGCTGCCTGCCTGATGGCAGTCGTTCAGCGCGCCTCGCTTGTTGACGCCGGAGAGATATTGCCTGCTTTTGAAAAGGCGGGTTGGTCGCTGCTGGCCGAACATGACGAAACGCGCGGGCCGATTGCTGCGGCGGACAGGCTGGTGCGGCGCCTGGGATCCCGAGCCGACATGCCCGAGTTGCTGGGAGCAGCCCTTAGCCAGAGGCGCTTCCTGCTGTTCGCGTCCCTTGCAGCCCGACGGCTCCGCATGGATGGCGCGCATGTGGCGGACATATTGGTGATGGGCCCTATCAGTGAACTGGCGGCGCTCTGCCGGTCGCTCGGCGGTTCGGATGCGGACTACCGGCATTTGTTGCTGGCGCTGCGTCCCGTACGACCTTCACTGACAGACGCTGCCATCATCGTCGAGGCAGAACGGTATCAGTCGTTGACAGAGGGGCAGGCGGACGCTTTGGTAAATGCCTTGCGCGCGCCTCGTTCGCTCCGCGCGAAAATCGATCATTTGCGGCGGATCACCACCTGATGAACATGCCGGCGCATCCTGCCATCATCCGCGCTACCGTGGCGGCGAACGGATTGCTGCTGAGCGCTGATGCGCCGTTGCTGGCTTTGCAGCGGGAGGCGGGGTCGGATGTCGGGGCGGTCCTTGCCATTCCTCAACTCGCGGCGCTCGCGCGGCTGGCGTCGCGGCTCTCGATCGCCGTGTCCCGTACTGTCACTGCCGCCACCGAGCGGGGTGACGTGGACATGTGGGTGCGCGCCAAGCCGGAAGCTGACGGAGTGCAGCTTTCCGTCATTGAGTGGAACGAGCGGGCCGCGGCAGCTGCGCCCACGGACATGATACGCCGGGAAGCAGATATTGCGGCGGTCTCGGAGGGGTGGACCTGGCAAGTTGATACGCAGTTGCGGTTTCAGATGGTGCTGGAGGGCGCTGGGCCGGAAAGCGCTCTGCCACAGACACCGCCTTTGCCCGGCAGCCGTCTGACCAGCTATTTTGAATTGCGCCCTGACGAGGAAGGCGACCTTGCCATTTTGCGCGGCTTTGCGCAGCGGCGAGCCTTTCGCGACCAGATCGCCACCTTGATCGCAGAGCCCGAGCAATGTTTCCGCCTGTCCGGTTTTCCGATGTTCGATCTGGCGGGGCAGCTGCTGGGTTATCGGGGCAAGGCCTTTCCCTTGGATCGGGCCATCCTTGCGCCGCATGTGCCGCCTGCACCGGCCGTCGTCATATATCCGGCGGAATTCGGACGTCGCCTTGACAGGTCCTTGCGCCAACCGCTGGGCCGGATCATCGCCAATGCGGATTCCATCAACGCCCAGTTCGACGGTCCCTTGCGGCCGGATTATGCGGGTTACGCGTCCGATATCGCAGCGGCCGGGCGCCATCTGATGGCTTTGATCGACGACTTGGCTGACTTGCAGGCGATCGACAGGCTGGATTTTACCGTTGCTACCGAGGATGTGGACCTTGCCGACATCGGGCGGCGGGCGGCGGGCCTGTTTCTCGTCAAGGCTATGAGCCGCAAGATCCGGATCATCTCGCCAGAGCCCGATCAGAAAGCCATCGCGACAGGCGAGTTCCGGCGGGCTTTACAGATCCTCATGAACCTCGTCGGCAATGCGGTGCGCTATGGGCCAGAAGATAGTGAAGTCAGGATCGAGACCGGCGTCGATGAAGGGCGGGCCTGGATTGCCGTGATGGACCAGGGCGCCGGTGTTCCCGAGGATATGCGGGAGCGGATTTTCCATAAGTTCGAGCGGCTTGGCCGCAGCGATCCTGGCGGTAGTGGCCTTGGCCTCTATATTTCGCGGCGGCTGGCGCTTGCCATGGGCGGGGATATTCACATCGGTGATGCCCCTGATGGAGGGGCGCGCTTCATGCTGACCCTGCCGGCCAGCGAATAAGCCGCAAACAAAAACGGCGCCCTGTTGGGCGCCGTTTCCATTTTCACCAAAGCTGCGATGATCAGCGCTGGCTGACCGGCACATAGTCGCGCTGTGCGGGGCCCGTGTACAGCTGGCGCGGGCGGCCGATCTTCTGCGCGGGGTCGGAGATCATTTCGTTCCACTGCGCCACCCAGCCAACTGTGCGGGCGAGGGCGAAAAGAACCGTGAACATCTCGGTCGGGAAGCCGATCGCGGACAGGATCACGCCCGAATAGAAGTCCACATTGGGATAGAGCTTCTTTTCGATGAAATAGGGATCATTGAGCGCGATCTGCTCCAGTTCCTTGGCGACGTCGAACACCGGATCGTTGACGCCAAGCTTTTCCAGAACATCCTTCGCCGTCTTCTGCATGACGGTCGCGCGCGGATCGTAATTCTTGTACACGCGATGGCCAAAGCCCATCAGACGGAACGGGTCATCCTTGTTCTTCGCGCGAGCGATATATTCGGGGATGCGGTCGACGGTGCCGATCTCACGCAACATGTTGAGCGCGGCTTCGTTCGCGCCGCCATGGGCAGGACCCCAGAGGCAAGCGATGCCGGCCGCGATGCATGCGAAGGGATTGGCACCGGACGAACCAGCGAGGCGAACCGTCGAGGTCGACGCGTTCTGCTCATGGTCGGCATGAAGGATGAAGATCTTGTCCATCGCATCGACGATGACCGGATCGGGCTCATATTCCTCGGCCGGGACCGAGAAGGTCATGCGCAGGAAATTGGCGGTGTAGCTGAGGTCGTTGCGCGGATAGACGAAGGGCTGACCCACCGAATATTTATAGGCCATCGCTGCGATCGTCGGCATCTTCGCGATCAGGCGGTGGCTCGCGATCTTGCGCTGCTCCGGATCGTTGATGTCCGTCGAATCATGATAGAAAGCGGAGAGGGCGCCAACGACGCCGCACATGATCGCCATCGGGTGCGCGTCGCGGCGGAAACCGCGATAGAAGGTGGTCAGCTGTTCGTGCACCATGGTGTGGCGGGTGATGGTGCGGGTGAAGTCTTCCAGATCCTTCTTCGAAGGCAGCTCGCCGTTCAGCAGCAGATAGCTGACTTCCATGAAGCTCGACTGTTCAGCAAGCTGATCGATCGGGTATCCGCGATGCAACAGAATGCCAGCGTCGCCATCGATATAGGTCAGGCCCGAATCGCAGCTGGCCGTGGACGTGAAGCCCGGATCATAGGTGAACATGCCGGTATTGGCGTAGAGCTTGCGAACGTCGATGACCTTCGGGCCGACAGAGCCGCTCAGGATGCCATATTCCTTGGCATCACCGCCGACCGTCAAAGTGGCATTATTGTCCGACATCTCGTTCTCCTTAATTGCCAACAGCCGGCGATGCCTGCCTGGCATCCGCGAGCCGCTCCAAGCTCCCGTCTTTTCCAAGAAGGAAAAGAACATCAAATATCCCCGGCGAAACCGTGCGACCGGTCAGCGCCGCGCGTAGCGGCTGGGCCACTTTGCCCAACCCCAATCCGGCTTCCTCTGCCACGCG
Organism: Sphingobium agri; assembly: GCF_023051225.1. Lineage (NCBI taxonomy): Bacteria > Pseudomonadati > Pseudomonadota > Alphaproteobacteria > Sphingomonadales > Sphingobiaceae > Sphingobium > Sphingobium agri. Next base: position 539,959 of record NZ_JALKHS010000006.1, read on the forward strand.
GCGGATCGCTTCCTCGATCGCTTCGATCGTCCAGGACTGGACGGAATCAAGAGCGTCGGCTGTCTTCCCAAGCAGCTCGCGCGCCGAGTCGTCTAGCAGAGCCATTGCCTTGTCGTCAAAATCCAGAGGACGGCTCTTGAACAGAAACTCGGCACCCTCGGCGATTTCGTTCAGGGTCTTGGCGCGGGGCTTGAGCGAAGGCATGGCTTGCGCAAGCAGCGTCTGGGCTTCTGCCCCCAGCGTTGTGCCGAGACGGTGTGCGACGCGAGGCAAGACCAGTTCCGCGAGGCGCTGATCGTCCGCCTCGCGCAGGTAGAATGCGTTGAGATTTTCCAGCTTCTTGATGTCGAAACGGGAAGGAGACCGGCCTACGCCGTCAATGTCGAACAACTCGATCGCGCGTTCCCGCGAGATGGTTTCTTCGTCGCCATAGCCCCAGCCCAGACGCAGGAGATAGTTGAGCACCGCCTCAGGCAGCATCCCCATCTCATCGCGATAGGCGTCGACACCAAGAGCGCCGTGCCGCTTTGAAAGCTTCGCGCCGTCCGAGCCGTGGATGAGGGGGATATGAGCGTAAACAGGCTCTTTCCAACCCATCGCCTTGATGATTCCAAGTTGGCGGAAGGCGTTGTTCAGATGGTCGTCACCGCGGATCACGTGCGTGACGCCCATGTCGTTATCATCGACGACCACCGCGAGCATGTATGTGGGCGTGCCGTCCGAACGGAGCAGGATCATGTCATCCAACTCCGCATTCTGTACCACCACGCGACCCTGCACGGCATCGTCGATAACCGTCTCGCCCTCACGCGGCGCTTTCAAACGGATGACGAAGGGCGCGTCTGCCGGAGCTTCGGAAGAATCCCGATCGCGCCAGCGGCCGTCATAGCGCATCGGTTGCTTCGCGGCGCGCTGCTGCTCGCGCAGTTCCGCCAACTCTTCCGGAGTCGCATAGCAACGATAGGCGTACCCGGCGGCCAGCAATTGGTTGGCGACCTCCGCATGACGTTGCGAACGTTCGAACTGGAAAACAGCGGGCTCGTCGCCGGAGAGGCCAAGCCATTCCAGGCCGTCGAAAATCGCGGCGACCGCTTCTTCGGTGGAGCGGGCGCGATCCGTATCTTCAATGCGCAACAGGAACTTGCCGCCATGATGCCGGGCGAATAACCAGTTGAACAACGCTGTACGCGCGCCGCCGATATGCAGAAATCCCGTGGGCGATGGCGCGAAACGGGTTACCACCTGCTTGTTCAAACCCGTTGCACTCACCGCTTTATTCCTCGACATCCGCCTTGCTCAATCATGAACGCGACGCCCCCTAGCATGGCTTTTGAGCCACGACAAACGTCCGTTGCCCGGATTATGACAGGCGGCGGACATCGATTTTTCATGGCTGTCGAAGGCTGGCTGGAGTCGGAGCGCGAACAGCTTCCGCTATGGATACCGGTCGGCTTGGGACTAGGCATCGGCGCTTGGTTCTCTCTCCCTAATCCATTGGAATGGTTGGGCTTCTGCTGCTGCGCACTAGCTATCGCCTGTGGCGGGATGATGCTGCCGGCGGGCGGTCGCTTGCGCCAATCGATGATATTGGGGGGCTTGCTCGCCGCCTTTGGCTGTGTGCTGATTTGGTGCAAAGCTGTGGCTATCGGATCAGCGCCATTGCCCCGCGCGATCTTTATGGAGGTGACCGGGGAAGTCAGGACGGTTGATGCCGTTCCTGCCGAGCAGATGAGTCGTGTGAAGATAAGACCGATCGGCACGGCTGGACTGCCCCCGCTGATCCGGGTGAACATGGCCGCGGCGGATGTGCCTGACGGGCTTGGCAGAGGTGCCATCATCCGATTCCGCACCCGGTTGATGCCTCCTGCCGAAGCAAGTCTACCAGGCGCATATGATTTTTCGCGCCGCGCCTATTTTCAGGGGATTGGAGCTACGGGAAGAGCGTTGAGGCCCATAACGGTGCTGCGTCCATCTACCGATGGCCCGCCTCTGCGCAACCGCCTGTTCGCGCACATATTGGAGAAGGCCGACGGCGACGGGACCGGCATCGCCGCAGCGCTGGCTACGGGCGACCAGGGCGCAATCAGCGAGGCGGACGCTGAAGCGATGCGGCGCAGCGGCCTTGCCCATCTACTTTCCATCAGTGGCTTGCACGTCACCGCCCTGATCGGTGCGGTCATTTTCCTGCTGATGCGTATCATGGCGCTTAGCCCGCGTGCAGCATTGAACTGGCCGTTGATGCTGGTCGCGGCGGCGGGCGGGGCGTTGGCGGGGATTGGATATACCCTGCTCACCGGGGCCGAGGTTCCGACGGTTCGGTCCTGTGTTGCCGCGCTGCTCGTGCTCGGCGGGCTTGCGCTTGGCCGCGAAGCAATCACGCTGCGATTGATAGCTGCCGGTGCGTTGGTCGTTCTGCTGCTGTGGCCAGAAGCTTTGGTAGGCCCCAGCTTTCAGATGAGCTTCGGAGCGGTGATCGCGCTCGTGGCCTTGAGTGAGCATCCTCGCTTCCGCGCCTTTGCGGCGGCCCGGGAGGAGACAGGGTTTCGGCGATTGATGCGGCACCTGGTCATACTCCTTCTTTCCGGTTTCGCGGTGGAACTGGTTCTCGCACCGATCGCGCTGGCGCATTTTCACAAGGCGGGGATGCTGGGCGCTTTCGCCAATCTCATCGCTATTCCCCTGACCACCTTTGTCGTGATGCCGCTTGAAGCGATCGCCTTGCTGCTGGACGTCGCGGGTCTGGGCGCTCCGGCCTGGTGGCTAACCGGCCGAGCGCTCGAGCTGCTGTTGATGATCGCACATGGGGTGGCGGCAAGTCCGTGGGCGGTCGTTACCGCGCCGGTCGTTCCCAACTTTGTTTTTGGGATGATGGTGCTGGGCGGACTTTGGTGCCTGCTCTGGCGGAGTGCCTGGCGCTGGTGTGGTTTAGTGCCCGTTGCGGCGGGCGTCGCTGTCATTGTGCTGAGTTCTCCTCCGGACATTCTGGTCACGGCCGATGGACGGCATGTAGCGGTGCGGGAGCAGGATGGCAGCATGGCGATCCTGCGTGAGCGGGCAGGCGATTATGTCCGGGACATGATCGCCGAAAGCGCAGGCTATGAGGGGACTTTGAGCCCGATCGCGGCACTGCCCGAAGCGCGCTGTTCGATTGACCTCTGCATGGTCGCCGTCAGGGGAGGAGGGCGCCTATGGCAGTTGCTGGTAACGAGGACAGGCGTCGTCGTTCCTAGGGAAAGCCTGCAACGGGACTGTGCGCGCGCGGACATAGTTATTGCGGATCGCCGCCTGCCGGCCTGGTGCCGTCCGCGCTGGCTGAAAGCGGACCGGCGGATGTTGGCGCGCACGGGAGGGCTGGCAATCGATCTTGATGGAGGGACGGTTCGGACCGCCAAGAAGGCGGGTGACGCACATCCGTGGGTTGTGCAGCCATCCTACTTACCGTCCCGCCATAAGTCCTATCAATTATATCGCCGCAGCAATCCCGCGAGCTTGCCCTGAATGCGCACCTGCTTCGGATCGTAGATCTGCGCCTCATAGGCGCTGTTCGCCGGGTCAAGCCTGACCTTAGGTCCTTGCCGATGGAAATATTTGAGCGTCGCTTCGCTTTCCTCGATCAAGGCAACGACGATCTGGCCTTCGCGAGCCACTTCGGTCCGCTGGATCAGCGCGAAATCGCCATCGAGAATGCCTGCGTCGACCATAGAGTCACCGGAGACCTCCAGAGCATAATGGTCCCCAGCACCCAGCAGTGCCGCTGGAACGGACAGCATATTCTGTCCTTCCATGGCTTCGATCGGAACACCCGCCGCGATCCTGCCGTGCAGCGGAATTTCGATCACGTCATTTGCGGCGATCGGAGGCTTTGCAGCCAGTTGAGGCTTGGGCGGGGAGACGGCCTTGGGCGCGCGGTTCATCGCTTCGGGCAGCTTCAGCACTTCGAGTGCGCGTGCGCGATTTGGCAGGCGGCGGATGAATCCGCGCTCTTCCAGCGCATTGATCAACCGGTGTATCCCGGATTTTGATCGCAGGTCCAAAGCTTCTTTCATCTCCTCAAAAGAAGGCGAGACACCGCCTTCCTCGAGCCGATTTTGAATGAAGCTCAGCAATTCCTGTTGCTTAGGCGTCAGCATGCCCGCTTGTCCTCCATGGAACGGATGGAGAACGCATAGGAAACGGAAGGGGGCGAGTCAAGCGGCTTGCGCCAAGCGTAACGAAAGGAACGGACCTGCGTCACAGCCGTTCAATAGCCGCCTTCCTAAAGAGGGTGAATAGGAGAGAATGATGGCGAACCAGAACAACCAGGACAGCAATCAGCGCCGCCAGCAGGGTGGCGACCGTTCCAGTCAGGGCGGCCGTCAGCAGCAGCAGGAAAACCGTCAGGGTCAGATGGGCGAAAGCCACAAGGACAAAGGCGGACAAGGCAAGCAGCAGCGCTGATCGACCTATTGGTTGAAGCATGGGAAGGGGTCGCGTCGCGGCCCCTTTCTCTTTGCTAAAGTGGCAGGATGGTGACTTGCTCTCCGGCGGTTGCCGGGGGCGAACCTGCGGGCCGCACGATAAGGCATTCCGCTTGGGCGAGCGCAGCGGTCGCAGCGCTGTCCTGCGAGGTGACCGACACCAGCCCATCGGCAGTGTGGAAGGCGCGGAGATAATCATCGCGCTCGCCCGTCGCCGGAAGCGGCGCTGCAAGTGATGCGATCGCGGAGCGCGGGAGCGGATCCGCCGCACCGGCCAGGTGGCGGACGAGCGGCAGCAGGAACAGCGTGGCGGTCACGAAGGCGGATACGGGGTTTCCGGGCAGGCCAAGGAAGATGCTGTGCCCGAGCTTTCCGGCCATCAGAGGCTTGCCGGGCCGCATGCGGATCTTCCAGAAATCGAGACTGCCGCCCGCTGCTGCAAAGGCGGGGCGAACCAGATCATGATCGCCAACCGACGCCCCGCCGGTCGAAAGGATGATGTCGGCCTTGGCGGAGTTTTCCAGCGCCTTGGTCAATGCTTCGAGGTCGTCGGGGATGATGCCGATGTCGATCACCTCCGCTCCTATGGCGCCGAGCATCGCAGCAAGCATGGGCGCATTTGAGCAAGGGAGGCAGCCGGGCGGGGTGGGCGCTCCAGGGGGGACAAGTTCATTGCCGGTGGAGACCAGGGCGACGCGGGGACGCGCGCCGACCGGAAGGCTTCCATGTCCACCCAGGACGGCGAGCGCGATCTGAGCGGGGCCGAGCGCTGCTCCGGCTGACAGGAGCCGTTGGTTCACAGCGAAATCCGTCGCGGTGGCTCGAACATGCCGCCCTGCCTTCAGCACGTCGCCGCGCGGATATAGGAGCCCATCGCGAAGCTCGGCATCTTCCTGGATCAGGATGGCGTCCGATGCAGGTGGAAGTGGCGCGCCGGTGAAAATGCGGCAGCTCTCCCCGTTCGCCAGTGGCGGGGGGAGGGCAGCTCCCGCCGTGCTTTCGATGGCGATCCGCCAAGGGCCGGGCCATTCTGCTGCCTTGATGGCGTAGCCGTCCATCGCGGAGAGATCGGCCCAGGGTTGGTCGCGCAGGGCAAATATGTCGCGTGTCAGCCACCGGCCTGCACAGGCAGATGCCGCTACCTCCTCCTCTGGCAAGCGGCTGCCCAGCGCGAGTAGGCGAGCTTGGGCCTCCGCGACAGGGAGCAGGCTCATGGGGCCCGCCAGTCGCCCGACTTACCGCCCGATTTGGCAAGCAAGCGGACGTTGCCGATAACCATGGCTTTATCCAGGGCCTTTGCCATGTCGTAGATGGTGAGCAGCGTTGCGGAGGTGGCGGTGAGTGCTTCCATCTCGACGCCTGTCTGCCCAGCGCTTCTCGCGGTGGCCGTCACCTTGACGCCCTGTGGCTCAAGCTCGAAATCGATGGAGACGGACGTCAGCGCTATAGGGTGACACAGGGGAATGAGGTCTGCGGTCCGTTTTGCCGCCATGATGCCTGCGACGCGAGCCACAGCGAGCACGTCGCCTTTCTTGACGAGGCCCTGGGCGATGGCGGCCGATGCTTCGGCGCTCATGGCGATATGACCCGTAGCAATCGCTTCGCGGGAGGTTATTTCCTTTGCCGAGACATCGACCATATGGGCCGATCCATCTTCATCAAGATGGGTGAGCTTGCTCATGCGCCGGTCAGCAGCGCATGGGTCGCCGCTTCTACATCGGCTTGGCGCATCAGGCTCTCACCCACCAGGAAGCAGCGGACGCCATGTTCGGATATGGCGACGAGATCCGCATGACTGCCCAAGCCGCTCTCTGCAACGAAGGTGCAACCTTCCGGCGCTTGGCCGACCAGTTCGTAGGTACGAGCGAAGTCTACGCTGAAGTCACGCAGGTCACGGTTGTTGACGCCGATCAGCCGTGAACGAAGCTTGAGTGCGCGCTCCAGTTCATGCGCGTCGTGCACCTCCACCAGCGCGTCCATGCCGAGGCCGAGTGCCGCGTCCTCGATCTCTGCCATTTGGCCGTCATCAAGCGCGGCGGCGATGATGAGGATGGCGTCGGCGCCTAGCGAGCGGCTTTCCAGCACTTGCCAGGGGTCGACCATGAAATCCTTGCGCAGGACCGGCAGGGCGCAGGCGGAGCGGGCGGCCATGAGATAGTCGTCATGGCCCTGGAAATAGGGCTCGTCCGTCAGGACGGAGAGGCAGGCGGCGCCTGCGGCGGCATAGGCCTGGGCATGGGCAGGCGGGTCGAAATCTTCGCGGATGAGACCCTTGGAGGGGCTGGCCTTCTTTATCTCGGCAATGAGGCCGAAGCCTGAACGTGCGGCGCTGTCGAGAGCTTGCCGGAAACCACGCGGAGGCGTTTGTTCGGATGCGCGGGCGTGAAGCGCTGAGACGGTTGTGGCAACCTTGCGGCGGGCCACTTCCTCACGCTTCGTGTCGCAGATTTCGATCAGCTTGTTCGTCATTTATAGGCAATCCAGCAGTTGAGCAGCGCATTGGCAAGGCCGCGATCGATGGTTTCGGCCGCTTCCTCGACGCCTTCGCGCAGGTCCGCAACGGCGTCCGCGACAAGCAGCGCTGCGGCGGCGTTGAGAAGGACGGCGTCGCGATAGGGGCCTTGCTCGCCCTGAAGAAGGGCGCGGAGGGCAGCGGCATTGTGCGCAGGGTCGCCGCCGCGAATGGCTTCCACGGGATGCGTGGGAAGCCCAGCGTCGGCAGCGGTAAGCCGGCGCATGGCGACGAGTCCCTGCGCGGTGACTTCCGCGACGTCATTGCCGCCCGCGAGCGACAGTTCGTCCAGACCCTCGTCACCCGACACGATCATGGCGTGATCGACGCCCAATTCGGCCAGCGCCTCGGCGTAGATGGGCACATAGGCGGGACGGGCAATGCCGACGAGTTGTCGGCGGACCGCTGCCGGATTGGCGAGCGGCCCCATCAGGTTGAAGATGGTGCGCTGGCCAATCGCTTTGCGGATTGGGCCAAAGCGTTTGAGCGCGGGATGATGTTTTTGCGCAAAGAGGAAGCAGATGCCGAGATCGCCAAGCGTGGCCTCCGCTGTGTCGGCGGCGCGATCAAGGTCGAGGCCAAGCGCTTCGAGCGTGTCGGCGGCTCCGGCTTTCGAAGAGGCTGCGCGATTGCCGTGCTTGGCGACAGGAACGCCAGCGGCAGCGACGACGAGGCTGACGGCAGTGGAGACGTTGAGCGTATGATGCCCATCGCCGCCAGTGCCGCAGACGTCGATTGCGCCAGCAGGCGCAGTGACCGGGATCATGCGGGCGCGCATGGCGCGCGCAGCGGCGGCGATTTCCGTGGCGCTCTCGCCGCGCTTCGCCATGGTGACGAGAAAGGCTGCGATGTCCTCTTCGGGCAGGGCGCCGTCGAACAGAAGATCAAAGGCGCGTGCAGCCTCGGTTGTGCTCAACGGCGTAGCGGGATCAGGCAGGCGGGTCATCGCGCCTGCCTTAATCACGATGGCTGGCAGGAGTCGAGGGCGGGGTATGGGAAAGTCGCTGTCCGGGCCGCTGTGGGCCGCAAAATTCAGGCGGCGGCGCGTTCCCGGACCGGAATGCCGGCGATCCGCATGAAGTTGGCCAGCATGTCATGCCCATATTCCGTCGCGATGCTTTCCGGGTGGAATTGGACCGAGTGGATGGGGAGGCTCTGGTGACGGAAACCCATGACGGAGCCATCCTCGCTAGTCGCATTGACGACGAGCTTATCGGGAATGTCTTCCACGATAAGCGAGTGATAGCGGGTGGCGGTGAAGGGAGATGGGATGCCCGTAAAGAGGCCGCTGCCGTCATGGGTGACGGGCGACGTCTTGCCATGCATCAGGCCGCCGCGAACGACTTGGCCCCCGAAATGCTGTCCGATCGCCTGGTGGCCAAGGCATACGCCGAGAAGCGGTGAGCCTGCATCAGCGCAAGCGGCTACCAGGTCGAGGCTGACCCCTGCTTCATTTGGTGTGCAGGGACCGGGCGAAAGCAGGAATGCGCTGGCGCCGCTGGACAGCGCCTGGCCTGCGGAGATGGCGTCGTTGCGAACGACCTCAACCTCGGCGCCCAGCTCCATGAGGTAATGGACCAGGTTCCAGGTGAAGCTGTCGTAATTGTCGATGACGAGGATCATGGGATGAGGGCTATAAAGATTGAAGTGCGCTGGGCCAATCGGAATCAGTCCGCCAGCGCGTTGAACCCGTGTGCGGCCTTTGCGTTGTCCTTCCGAAACGAAAATGAGGGAAGGTCGTATGAAACGCTATGCCTATGGTTGGATCACGGCCCTGTTTTTCCTGGTGTCGATCGCGGGGCACTGGCTGTTTGGCTGGTGGGCCTATGTCGATGAGGCTCGATCGCATGGGCAGGTGCCTGAGTTGGCGTCCTATGCCGTCGAGATGGGGCGGGATACGTTCGAGAATTGGCAATCAGAATTTCTGCAGTTGATCTGGCAGGTCGTTGGCCTCGCCTATTTCCTTTATGTGGGATCGCCTGCTTCGAAAGAAAATGACGATCGGCTTGAAGCCAAGGTTGACGAGCTGCTGAAGATCGCTGGCGGCAAGGATGCCGAGCAGCTGATCCGTAAAATCGATGATCGTTATCTGCGTGCCGGTGGGCATGCGAAGCCGCACGGCCATGATGTGGGGCGAGAATGACTTGCAACGGGAACCGGGCCGCACCTCAGCCGCTTTCTCGCAATATCGTTCGTGAGGAGGACAGAGATGGCCAAAGCTGAGTTTACCGACGCGATCGCCCTGTTGAAAGCCGATCACCGCAAGGTCGAGGAATTGTTCGAGCAGTTTGAAAAGGCGAAGGCTGCGAACCGTAAGCAGGAAATCGCGCGTCAAATCTGCACGGAGCTGAAGATCCACACGATGATCGAGGAGGAGATTTTCTACCCTGCTTTCCGCGGGAAGATCGAGGACGACACGCTGGATGAAGCTTATGTCGAGCATGACGGGGCCAAGGTGCTGGTCAACGACATCGAGGCCGGATCGCCCGAAGACGATTTCTACGACGCCAAGGTCACGGTGCTGTCCGAAGAGATCAAACATCATGTGAAAGAAGAGGAGCGGCAGTCCGACGGCATGTTCGCGCAGTGCCGCAAGACTGATGTAGATCTGGTGGCGTTGCGTGACCAGATGATGGCCCGCAAGCAGGAATTGATGGCGCAGGCGAAGGCGAGCGGTTTGCCCGTGGCGAAGCCCAAGGCCGTGCATCTGGTCGCCGCCTGATCCGGCAGTTGAAAAAGCCGGCGCATTATCCCATATGCGTCGGTGCCGGGTTTGCCCGGCTATGGTGATAAATTGTGTCGTGCAATAGGCGCAGCGGACCCGGGGGCAGTACCCGGCGGCTCCACCACATGTCCCGCATTCCGGGGTGTCTGACGGGGCCGAACTAGGATCGACGTGTGTTGAAAAGCGATGTTTTCACCCGGCCTGAGTAAGCCGTAAAAATGTTCAAAACACGTAAGTGCCAACGATAACGAGGCTCTTGCTCTTGCTGCGTAATTGATGGCCTCACGGCCAGACATTACTCAAAAAGAACGCGGTTGAACCCACCGGGCAACAGAAGGGAATTCAGCGGCTTCCGGAGGAGCCGGGCAACAGAATCCTCCGGACCTTGCCTGATCGTCTGACCTTCATCATCTTGCCAATGAGCGGACTGCATTGTCGCGCGAAAATACTGTTCACCGCATGCGCCCGAATCGGGTCTATGCAACGAAGACATTGCGATTACACTTTTATGACAGTTGTGCGAAAATCTTATAACGTGCTGAAATAGAACGGATAAAATTCCTTTATCATGTCCTTTCGGTCAGTTGTAGTCCTGTCATCAAGATGAAATAATCCCGGCTATTGTAGAAGGTTTTTTCGGGAGAAATCGGATGGTGAGAATGGCGGCGATAGTTGGGCTGGCGCTGGCGGCAAGCATGTCCAACGCTGCTGCGGCAGCGTCTGATGAAGTCGTGGTCGTAGGCGTGCCGGACGGCCGATTGGCCGCTCCCGCACTGATAGCGAGAGATTATGAAAAAGCGGCCCGCCGATTGGCGCCTATGTGGCCGGAAGGCGCAAATGATCCTGCTCGCCTCATTAACCTGGGCAACGCCTATGCAGGGCTTGGTAGAATGAAGGATGCGCGCGAGGCGTATCGTTCGGCGCGCTTTGCCCCCGAGTCCACTCTGCTGCTCGCCAACGGTGAAGCGGCATCGTCGCGCGACGTTGCGCGCCGCGCGCTCGGTCGCCTGGAAGCCAGCTACGCGATGCGCTGAGGCTTCGGTCTCTGCTGAGGGAGAAGGCGTCATCCGCAAGGGTGACGTTTTTCTTTTACGCGGGCTTCGTCGTTGAATTGCAACAATAGTCTTCAAAACGTCATTTTAAAGTCACGCTTTCGTCACTGAAGCAAAATGCGCCTGTCATGTGCCGCCCTTAGCTGCCGCGATTGAGGGCGGCAGGGGGCGTTGTCCGATTCGAAAATCCCCTTCGCTCCGCATCCAATCACAAACCGGCAACGCCGGAGCGGAGACGACATGGTCAAGACTAATCGCATCACTAGCATTCTGATGGCGGGCTGCGCCTGCGCCGCGCTGAGCGCTTGCGGCGCCGACGACATCGCATCGCCCGGCGAAGGAACCATCGTCCTTCCCGCTCCGACGCCGACGCCCACGCCGGGTACGCCTACGCCCACGCCGGGCGTCGTGACCCCGGCCGCGAACTGTCCGAGCATTGCAGGATCTGACCAGCTGACTGATCTCGGCACCATTTCCAACGGTACGAGCACCTGGCGCAATTGCGGCTTCCCGGCGCGCTTCAACAGCTCAACCGCGATCGCGAAGGTTGCGGGCGTCATCTATTCTATGCCGGGTCGCGTCGATGTAGGCACCGATCAGGGCGCGGCTAGCACCAACACCGCCGTGACGCTCAGCATCGATCCGGGCGTCGTCATCTTCGCTGGCACTGGCAACACCTTCCTGGCGGTCAATCGCGGCAACAAGATCAATGCGGTTGGCACCGCATCGCAGCCGATCATCTTCACCAGCCGTGAAAACGTTCTGGGCACCGCCACTGATCAATCGTCGGGTCAGTGGGGCGGCGTCGTGCTGCTTGGCCGCGCGAAGATCACGGACTGTCTGGCTCCCGCTGCTGCTGCGGGCACCACGGCCTGTGAACGCGACACGGAAGGCGCGAGCAACGCCCTGTATGGCGGCGCGAACGACGCCGACAGCTCGGGCCGTATGAGCTATGTGCAGATCCGCTATTCCGGGTTCGTCCTTTCGGGTTCCAGCGAGCTTCAGGGCCTGACCCCTTCGGGCGTCGGCACCGGTACACAGCTTGACCACATCCAGGTCCACAACAGCTCCGACGATGGCATCGAAATCTTTGGCGGCAGCGTCCATCCTCGCTACCTGGTGCTAACCGGCAACGAAGACGACAATCTGGACACTGACGTCGGTTTCCGCGGCACGGTTCAGTATCTGCTGAGCGTCCAGCGCGAAGGCAATAACATCGGCGACAGCTTCCTCGAGACCGACTCCAACGGCGGGTCGGCGTCTAACAACGGCGAAGACGTGCTGCCGCGCCAGTATCTGAAGGTCGCAAACTTCACGGCCATTAATCGATCGACCACTGGCTCGAACGGCTCGGCGATGCTGCTGCGCGGCGGTGCTGACCTGACGCTGGTCAACGGCCTGATTGTCAGCCCCACCCAGACCTGCCTGCGCATCGACAGCGCCACGACGGTTCGCGATGCTGACACGGCTCTGCAGGATGCAGGCAAGCCGCGCTACATCTCCGTTTCGATGCAGTGCCTGCCGGCAACGCCCTACAAGGGTAACAACGGCGTGACCGCAGCAGTGGTCCAGTCGATCTTCGAAGCCGGCCCAAACAGCACGATCAGCTACACCCCGTCGCTGACCAGCCTGTTCATCAACGGTGCGACTGAAACGGCGCGTCCGGCGACCGATCCCAAGACGATCGATGCCGCTTTCACCACGACCAACTATGTCGGCGCGGTCAAGGACAGCAATGACACCTGGTATGCCGGTTGGACCTGCAACTCCGTGACGGCGAGCTTCGGCAGCGCCAGCGGCAATTGCACGGCCATTCCGACGACCTGATCTGACCTGACCTCAACAGGGGCGGGGGAGCGTGCAACGGCGCTTCCCCGCCCTCTTTGCAAAGAATTTCATCCCAAGGGGGACCTAAGCCATGTCGAAGCCGCTCAGCCTGGCTCGCCTGCTGCTCATTACATCCGCGCTGTCCGCTCCGTCGGTGATGGCGCAGACCTCAACCGGTTCGACGCCCTCGGCAGGCGATTCCGCTCCGACGTCCGGCGTTCCGAGCGCTTCGGAAGAAGCCGACGCGCAGTCCGGCAATGTCGATGTCTCGATCCCTGGTTCCGATATCGTCGTGACCGGCCGCCGGACAACCAATGTGTCGCGGGCAGCGCCGCAGGTCGTGAACGTCCTGTCGGCCGCAGACATCAAGCGCACCGGCGAAGGCGACATTGCGGGTTCCTTGCAGCGCGTCACCGGCTTGTCGGTCGTGTCGGGCGGGTATGTCTATGTGCGCGGCCTTGGTGACCGCTATTCGCTGGCGCTGCTGAACGGTTCTCCGCTGCCCAGCCCCGAACCGCTCAAGCGCGTCGTCCCGCTCGACATCTTCCCGACGAGTGTGATCGCATCGACATTGGTTCAGAAGAGCTTTTCCGCGAACTTCCCCGGCGAGTTCGGTGGCGGCGTCATCAACCTGACGACCAAGGCCATTCCAGTCGAAAGCTTCCTGGAAATCGGCGTCGGCAGCTCGGCGAACACGGAAACGTCGGGTCAGCTTGGCTACACCCATTATGGCAGCAAGTCCGACTGGACCGGCTTTGATGACGGCACCCGCGACCTGCCGGGGCTCCTTGCCAACGCCATCAACAGCGGCACGCCATTTTCCAACATTCCACGCGCGGACCTGCGCGCGATTGCGACCCAGTTCCAGAACAGCAACACCTCTGTCGTGCAGCGCACGAACAGCTTGCCGTTCAACTTTTCCGCCTCGATCAACGGCGGCACCGCTTTCGATGTCGGCAGTGATGGCCGCTTTGGCGTTCTTGCCACCGCATCCTATAGCAACAAGTGGCGGACGCGTGAAAACCTGCAGCAGGCGTCGCTGGATGTCGCCGCAGGCGCGGGCCGCAATTACAACCAGATCAGCACTGAAAATGATGTAACGGTCAATGGCCTGCTCGGCTTTGGCCTTGAACTCGGCAATCAGAAGCTCCGCTGGACCAACGTCTATATCCGCGACACGCTGAAACGCAGCGCTCTGGCGATCGGCCAGAATGACGGCCAGATCCAGGGTGCGGATTATCTCAACCAGCAGACCGGCTGGTATGAGCGGCAGCTGATCGATACGCAGCTGGTCGGCGAATTCAAGCTGAGCGAAGGGCTGAGCCTGGACGTGCGCGGCGGCTATGCCAATTCGCAGCGGGAAGCGCCCTATGAGCGCGAGTTCGAATATGTCCGCACCAACCGCGATCTGGCAGTCGATCCTGTTGGCGACCGCTTCGTCAATGCGCTCAATCGCCAGCGCGGCGACGCGTCGATCACCTTCAGCGACTTGAATGAAAATCTGTGGTCGGCTGGTTGGGATCTCAGCTACAAATTCTCGCGCGATGTGTCGGCGACGGTCGGTTATGCGTTCAGCGACACGAAGCGCCGATCCTCCCGCTACGAACTGCATTTCGACGCCACCAACCTGCCGGTGCCGGTGCAGCAGTTGCGCCCCGACTATCTGCTGTCGGATGCGTCGATCCAGTTGTTCGATATCAGCCTGCTGGAATTTTCGGGCAATTATCCCGTCTATGACGCTGCCCTGCGTACCCATGCGGGCTATGCCCAGGTGAAGGCATCGGTGCTGCCGGGTCTGTCGTTCGACGCTGGCGTCCGCTATGAAAAGGGGCGGCAGTCCGTGACCGGCGTCGATGTTTACAGCACCGGCGTGACGCCGTTCAACCAGATCCGAAAAGACTATTGGTTGCCCGCTGTTACCGTCACCCTTGAAGCGGCGAAGGACCTGCAATTCCGGGTGAGTGGATCGAAGACCATCGCTCGGCCGCAGTTCCGCGAATTGATCGCCCAACCCTATCTGGACACCGAGTCCAACCGCTTCTTCCGCGGCAATCCTTTCCTGCAAGACAGCGAGTTGTGGAACGGCGATATCCGTGCAGAATGGTATATTGGGCGTGAAGAACGGCTGACAGCCGCTGCCTTCTACAAGAAGATCAAGAACCCCATCGAAACCTTCACGACGATCACCGACACCTATGCGGTGACGACCAGCTTCGCCAACGCACCCGAAGCGCAGCTGTACGGCGCGGAGTTCGAGGCGCAGAAATATCTGCCGCTCGATGGCTGGTCGAACTCGCCGTTTTTTCAGACGCGTCGGATCGTCCTGATCGGCAATTACACCTATACCCAGTCGAAACTGAAGGTGAGTGAGGGGGATACGACCATCCCTTATAGCTACACGACGGGCCCTTTGCCTGCCGCGTCGGACTATTTCCAAGATGGCGCTCCGCTGACCGGTCAGTCGGACCATCTGGTGAACTTCCAGATCGGGCTAGAGGATACGGACAGGCTGTCGCAGCAGACGCTGTTGCTCACCTATGCCAGCCCCCGCGTCACAAGCCGTGGGCCCAATCTTCAGCCTGACATCAAGGAAAAGCCGGGCCTGACGCTGGACTTCGTCGCGCGTCAGGGCGTGACCCTGCCGGGTGGGGTGAAGAGCGAGTTCAAGTTTGAAGCCCGTAACATCACCGGCCGCAAGTTCCAGGAGTTCCAACAGCTTGGCGGCAACAAGGTGTTCTACAACCGCTACAAGATTGGGACCACCATCGCGGCTTCGCTCACCGTAGCCTTCTGATCTCATCGGCAATGTCTAAGCAAAGCGGCCGATTCGCATGGCGTGGGTCGGCCGCTTTGCCGTTTACAGGGTTCGTGCGTTCTCCCGATCTGTGATAGCCGATCAAGGCAATCGGAGGCTGCGGTGGATCAGGAAGTCGAACTGAAACTGGAACTTTCGCGCGAAGCGGCGGATGCGTTTCAGCAACTGCCCCTGCTGCCGGAGGACGTCCAGCGGGCTGAACTTCGCGCCATCTATTTCGACACTCGCGATCGGCAGCTTCAAAAGTCGGGATATACGTTGCGGGTCCGCAAGTCGGGAAAGAAGCGCGTCCAGACGGTCAAGGCCGATGACGGCGGCCAGGGCGGCGGCATTTTTGCGCGCGCCGAATGGGAAATGCCTGTCGCCTCTGATGAGCCGGTGATCGATAGCCGTACGCCGCTTGCCGCTATCCTAGGCGATGCGGCGGAAATGGTCGAGCCTGCCTTCGAAGTCGAGGTCGAGCGGCGAACATGGATTGTGAAGGAAGGCGCGGCCGAGATCGAGCTTGTGCTCGACCGTGGATGGGTGCGCGCAGGCGAGCGGCAGGCGCCGATCTGTGAGGCCGAGCTGGAGATAAAGACCGGGGAGCCCGCCGTGTTATTCTCCCTGGCGCGCCATATAGAGGCAACCGTGCCGGTGCGGCTGGGAGTCGTGGCGAAATCCGAGAGGGGGTATCGGCTGCTTGCGTCGGCGCCTTCCTGCTTCAAGGCTGAACCGGTGACGCTGAACGCTGGCGCCAGTGCGCAAGAGGCGTTCGCAACGATCGTCCGGGCTTGTGTGCGGCAATATCGGCTGAACGAAGATTTGCTGCTGGATCAGTATGACCCCACGGCCTTGCACCAGGCGCGCGTGGCCGTTCGGCGGCTCCGTTCTGCCCTTACTCTGTTCAAGGCGAAGTTGGCGGACCAGGATGTCACGCGATTCCGGGAAGATTTGCGATGGCTGGCCAGGTTGCTGGGCGAAGCGCGCGACCTGGATGTGCTGATCGAGCGGATCGATCTCGGCGGTCTGCATGAGCAGATCAGCGAGGCCCGGGCAGTCGTTCATGGACGAGTGATCGAAGCGCTCCATTCCCCTCGCGCGCGTACGCTGATGTTGGATATCGTGGAGTGGCTGACACTTCGCGGGGGTGACGGTAAGCACGATGAGAGAGCGGAGGCATTTGCCGCCGACCGCTTGCAGCATTTCCATCATTGGATGGTCAAACACGCGGCCCGCCTGGCCAAGCTGGACGATGAACATCGTCATGAAGTACGCAAGAAGGCAAAGAAGCTGCGCTACGCGGCGGAATTCTTCGCAAGCCTCTTCGCTGGCAAGAAGCAGCAGCGGCGTTATGGCCGCTATATCGAAGTGCTGGAAAATTTGCAGGATGAGTTGGGCGCGCTCAATGACCTTGCCAGCACAGGCACGATATTGGCGCGGCATGGGCTGCCGATCGATGCTGAACTGTCAGGCAGCGCGCGCAGCAAGAAGAAACTGTTGGCTGCGGCTGAGGACGCTTATGAGGCGCTGGCGGACATGAAGGGCTTTTGGCGCTAAGACTCCACCCAAATCTTTTCCCGATACCATTTGGTGATGATGTATTTGACGCCACTGCGCACCTTCATCCCATGGTGCAGGCTGGAGTCATTACATCGGCCTGTTTCCAGACGATTGTTCCAGGCCAACAGCTTTCCGCTTTCCGGTTGCACCATTTTGCCGATCTTCACGAAACGGGTCGCGCCGCCCGCCGAAGGTTGATTGAGATAGACCATCAGCGTCCAGGTGCGATTGCCGGAAAGGGAGCAGTAGCGCACGAAGTCCAGCCCGGCGGGATCGAAATAGTCGGTATGGGGCTTGAATTCCTGACCCACGGCATAGCGCTGTCCCTGAATTGGTTCTCCGAACGCCGGATCGATGCCCGCAAAGGCCGCGAGCTTTTCGTCGATTGCGGCAACAAACGGGTCCGCTGTGTCAAGATCGCATGTCTCGCTGGTGCGGAAGGCCGTGTCTCCATTGGCATCGGCGATGGTGGAGGGCCGACGGCGCGCTTCTATCCGCGCGATCAGCCCGGTGCATTCCTCCGCCGTCAGGAAGTGACGCTGAATAAACAGCGTGAGGTTGCGCCTAGGCACCCGCTGCACGCGTGGATGTGAAGCGATCCATTTCGGGTCGGCATCGGCAGCTACAGGGATGGCAGGGCTCGGCATGAGCGCTGCACTGGGCGAGTGATATGACATTTTTGCTACCGTCTGACGCTCTAAATGCAAGCGCCGTCGCTTGCGGATTGCGCCTGTCATGGATAGGTCACATTTTTGTCATCCAGCAGTAAAAACAATTGCCTAGCAGCGCGGGTGTCAAGGGGGATCACCAAGTTCCATGCGCGTGCCGTTTCGTAGTAACTTTCAGGGCCTTAGCAGCCGCCTGGCACCCATCGATTGGCTGCGGGTGGTCGAGAAGCTGTTGCTGGGGCTGCTGACGGTGCAGTGCGCGAGGCTGATCTGGGCGCTGCTGACGCCGGTCGGCAGCTTTGGTCCCTGGGAAGGGCGGCAGGCGCAGTTTCCGAATTTCGCTGCGCGTCAGGCGCTCTTCTCAAGCTTCGACCCCTTTTACCGCGCTGGTCCGCAACAACCGGCCAACGGCGGCGTGGTCACTTCGCTTGCGCTGACCGTCTATGGCATCCGGTTGAACGAGGGGTCTGGCCTTGGGTCGGCGATCATCGCTGGACCTGACGGCGTGCAGAACAGCTTTGCGGTGGGTGACGAGATATTGCCCGGCGTCCTGTTGAAGGCCGTGGCGTTCGATCATGTCACCATCGATCGCGGCGGCGCGGAAGAGCAGATATTCCTTGATCAATCCCAGCCCGCGCCCGCTGCTGCGCCGGGCGAAGGCGGCGCCGTTCCGGCACCGGCGGGCGGCATCGACAATCCCACGGCGGACGGGCTGAAGCGCGACATCGGCTTTGCGCCCCGCATGCAGAATGGGCGTATCACGGGCCTCTTCCTGACGGCCAGGGGACCCACTTTCCAGAACGCCGGTTTCCAGCCCGGCGATGTCATCACCCAGGTCGATGGACAGCCGGTCGGCTCGCCCAGCGACCTTCAGGCGCTGCAGGGCAAAATCATGCCCGGGGCGCGCATTTCCCTGGCCGTCGAGAGGGGCGCTGGCCTTTCGACGATCAACCTGACCCTGCAAGGCCAATGACCAGAAAACTCCTTCTTTCCGCTGCTACTGCCCTCGCGCTCGCGTCGCCCATGGGCGCGCCGGTCCTGGCCCAGCAGACGCTCAACGTCCGTGACGCTGACATCCGTGCCTTCATCCAGGACGCCGCGCGAGTGACAGGGCGTACCTTCATCATCGACAATCGGGTGCAGGGGAAGGTGTCGGTCGTCACCGACCGGCCGTTGTCGCGATCGGAATATTTCGAGATCTTCCTGTCGACCCTGCGCGCCAACGGCCTTGTGGCCGTGCCGGCGCCGGGTGGGGCTTATCGCATCCAGCCAGCCGATGGCGCGGCGGGGCAGCCCAGCGTGGTGGGCCGTGGGGCTAATCGCAACCAGTTCGTGACGGAGGTCTTTCGCCTGCGATCGATCGATGCGGCAAGCGCGCTGGAAACCTTGCGGCCGCTGGTCAGCAAGGATGGGTCAGTGACCGCCAATCGCGCGGGCAACAGCGTGGTGGTGGCGGATTATGCCGACAATATCGGCCGCATTCGCCAAGTGCTGGCTCGGATCGACCGCGACACGGCGGCCACGCTGACCGTCACTCTGCGCAATGCGGGCGCGCGGGAAATCGCGACATCGCTTCAGGCGCTCGTACAAAGCAGTGGCGAAGGCGCACAACGAGCGGCGACGATCGTGCCGATCGACAGCAGCAATTCGGTCGCGATTCGTGGCGATGCCGGGACGGTGGCGCGGCTGGCGCAAATGGCGCGCGACCTTGACCGGCAAGCGGCGAGCGGCACGGAAATCCGTGTCTACTGGCTGGAACATGCGGACGCCGAAAAGCTGCTACCGGTATTGCAGCAACTGGTGGGGCAATCGACCGGCTCTGCTGTGACATCGTCGGTCCCAGCGGCGGCGGGGGCTCCATCGGCCGTGCCTCCAGCATCGGCCGCGCCTGCGGTGATGAACGCTGGCGGATCATCAGGCAGCGGCATTTCGACGCGCGGCCCAGCGATCGTCACTCGCTATGAAGGGGCGAATGCGATCATCGTCGCGGCCAACAGTGATGTGCAGCGCATGCTGGGCGAAACCATCCGGCAACTGGACACGCGGCGCGAGCAGGTTCTGGTGGAGGCGATCATCGTCGAGATTAGCGACGCCGCCGCCAAGAAGCTGGGCGTGCAGTTCCTGATCGGCAGCACGAAGACGGGCTTCGCGGCGACCAACTATTCCAACGCTTCGCCCAATCTGCTGACTCTGGCGGGGGCTGTTGCTGCCAATGATCTTGGCACGACCACGACAACGGTAGTGGCGCCTGATGGAACCAGAACGACAACTGAGACCCGTCAGAATGGCGACCTAGCCAACACATTGCAGCAGGCGGCAGTCGATAGTCTGATGAACGCGACCGGCGGCTTTGGCGGGGTGGCGACACAGATCGGACGCAACGGCATCTTCGGCGCAATCATCAACGCCGTTCGATCCGACACGGACAGCAACATCCTGTCGACGCCCTCTGTCATGACCCTGGACAACCAGAAGGCGTCGATCCTGGTCGGGCAGCAGGTGCCGATCACTACCGGCGAAGCGCTGAGCCAGAATTTCGACAATCAGTTCCGTACGGTGCAGCGGCAGGATGTCGGCATCAAGCTGGAGGTGAAGCCGCAGATCAACACGGGCGGCGCGATCAAGCTGTTCCTGAAGCAGGAAGTGTCGAGCGTCGCGGGGCCGGTGTCGAACAACAACAGCGACCTCATCATCAACAAGCGCGAAATCGAAACAACGGTTACGGTCGATGATGGCGAGATATTGGCACTGGGCGGACTGCTCGACGACAATGAGCGCAAGACGATCGAGCGTATTCCGCTACTGTCCGATATTCCGGGCCTTGGTGAGCTGTTCAAATCGCGCAGCAAGAGTCGGAGCAAGACGAACCTCATGGTCTTCATCCGCCCGACGATCCTGAGGTCGAAGGAAGATGCGCAGCGGCTGACGCAGCAACGCTATGGCTATGTGCGGAACATGCAGATGGCGCGCAATCCCGATGCCGAACCCAGCATCGATGAACTGGTGCGCGACTATATGGGCGCGACGCCGCCTGCGCCTATGCAGGCTGGCGATGCGGTGGTGCAGCCGGGAGCCGAGGCTCCGCCTCAAGCACAGGTGATCGAGCCGACGATGCGGCAATCGAGCGGCGTGGTGCGGCCAGTGGACGTTCCGGCAAGTGGAGAACGACGGTGACGGACGCAGGCCCGCAAGGGAGCGAGCCCCTGCACCTTGCACCGCGTGCCGTCGATATTCCCTATGTCTTCGCGCGCAAGCATGGCGTCGTCATGCTGCCGCTGGACGGCGAGCGGCTGATCATCGCCGTGCGCGAGGGGAGCGATCCGCGCGTACTGCTGGAGGTGCGGCGGCATCTGGCGCGCAGCTTCGACGTGCGCTTCGTGGATGGGCCGCAGTTCGATCGGCATTTGTCCGACCATTATGCGATGGAGGGCAGCGCGGCCGCCATGGCGGGTTCGCTGGAAGTCGGGGCGGACGAGCTGGACATATTGGCCGCCGACATTCCAACCGCTGACGATCTGCTCGACAGCGCGGATGACGCTCCAGCGATCCGCTTGATCAACGGCATCATTGCGGAGGCTGCTCGACAGGGCGTTTCGGACATTCATATTGAGCCTTATGAAACGGGGCTGATCGTGAGGATGCGGATCGACGGGGTGCTGCGCGAAACCTTGCGGATGCCGCCGCATGTCGCGCCGGTCGTCGTGAGCCGTATCAAGGTGATGGCGCGTCTGGACATAGCGGAGCGGCGGGTGCCGCAGGATGGGCGCATCGGGCTGACGCTGGGCGGCAAGTTGCTGGACGTGCGCGTTTCGACGCTGCCGAGCCGGGCGGGGGAACGGGTTGTGCTGCGTATTCTCGACAAGGAGAATGCGGGCATGAACCTTGACCTGCTGGGCATGGCGGGGGCGGCGGACCGGATTTTTCGTGAAGGATTGCATGAACCGAACGGGATTATCCTGGTCACGGGTCCTACAGGGTCGGGCAAGACGACGACGCTTTACGCGGGGCTGAGGCAGTTGAACGACGGGACGCGCAATATCCTGACCGTGGAGGACCCGGTCGAATATGCGGTCGAGGGGGTCGGGCAGACGCAGGTGAATGCGAAGGTGGGCCTGACCTTCGCGGCCGGGTTGCGGGCGATCCTGCGGCAGGACCCTGATGTGGTGATGGTCGGCGAAATTCGCGACCGGGAGACGGCGGAGATTGCCGTTCAGGCATCGCTGACGGGGCATCTGGTGCTGTCGACCGTGCATACCAATGATGCGGTCGGCGCGATCACGCGGATGCGGGACATGCGGGTGGAGCCTTTCCTGCTCGCATCGACATTGCGCGCGGTGATTGCGCAGCGGCTGGTGCGGCGGCTGTGCCAGCATTGCCGCGAGCCGGTGCAGGCGGACAAGTCTGCAAGCGCGCTGCTTGGTTTCGATCCCGGAACGATCATCTATCGGGCGCGGGGTTGCGAGCAGTGCAACGGAACCGGATACAAGGGCCGGATCGGGGTGTTCGAAGCGATCCGGGTGGACGACACGATCCGCCGCCTGATTAATGATGGCGGCGATGAATCCTTGATCGCGCGGCACGCTTTCCTGAACGCACCCAATCTGGGGTCTGCGGCGCGGGCATTGGTGCGCGACGGGCAGACCACGGCGGAAGAAGCCATCCGCGTGTCGCGGCGCGATGCGGCGGAGGTGGAAACCATCGCCGATGGCTGAGTTCGATTATCTGGTCATCGATCCGGCGGGCAAGGAACGCACCGGCAAGGTGAAGGCCGAGACGGTCGAGGATGCGCGCGCGAAGCTGGACGCGCGCAAGTTGTTCATCGTGCGGATCGAGCCGGGCGTGGTGGAGAAGGCGGCCAGGCGCGCAGCCTTTTCCCTGCGCGCACCGAGGCTGTCGGCCAAGGAATTGACGCTGTTCACGCGGCAGCTTTCGACGTTGATCCAGGTGAGCCCGCTGGAGGAATCGCTGCGGACGATCGGGCGGCAGAGCGAGCAGGAGCATGTACGCGCGATCGTCAGCAAGGTGCATTCAGGCGTACTGGAAGGGCGGCGGCTGGCGGATGCCCTGGGCGCGGAGCCCAGGAGCTTCCCGGCACTGTATCGGGCCATGATCTCTGCGGGTGAAAGCTCCGGCAGCCTGCCGACGATCATGGAGCGCCTGTCCGACCTGATGGAACGACAGGCGGTGATCCGGTCCAAGGTGCTGACGGCGATTGCCTATCCAAGCGTGCTGGCTGCCTTTGCCGTGTGCGTGGTCGCGGCGCTGATGATCTTCGTCGTGCCAAAGGTCGTGGAGCAATTCGACACGGTGGGGCAGGACCTGCCGCTGCTGACACGAATGGTGATGGGGATTTCCGCTTTTCTTGCGGGCTATTGGTGGCTGCTGGCGATCCTGATCGCGGTGGGCGCTTTTGCCTTCTGGCGCGCCTTGAAGGTCGAGGCTTTTCGCTATCGATTTGACGCGACGTTGTTGCGGCTGCCGCTGCTGGGCAGGTTGATCCGCGACTTGCATGCCGCGCGCATGGCGCGGACCTTGTCGACGATGGTGGCAAGCCGCCTGCCATTGATGGAGGGTTTGTCGCTGACGACGCAGACGGTGCATAATCGTGTGCTGCGGCAGGCTTCGGAAGAGATTGTCGAGGCCATTCGCGGTGGCGGGAGCCTTTCGGCGGCATTGCGGCGCGCGGGCGTATTTCCGCCGCTGCTGGTCTATCTGGCGGCGAGCGGGGAGAGCGCGGGGCGGCTGGACACGATGCTGGAGCGGGCAGCCGATTATCTGGAGCGGGAGTTTGACAGCTTCACCTCCGCCGCGCTCGCCATGCTGGAGCCGGTGATCATCATATTGATGGGCGGGATCGTGGCGGTGATCATCTTGTCAATCCTGCTGCCCATCCTGCAATTGCAGAGCCTGACGGGGGCTTGAGGAGTGATTATGTCTATTTCCAGAGCCATGCGCTTTTTCCAGAAAGAAGAAGGGCACTTCAATAAGCCCGGTGCGGACGGAGGCCGGATCGCAGGCGAGGATGGCTTCACCTTTTCGAGGCGTTCCGCCGAACACGGCTTTACGCTGGTCGAACTCATGGTGGTGATCGTCATCATCGGGTTGCTGGCAACGATCGTGGCGATCAACGTCATTCCGGCGACAGATACGGCGCGGGTCGAGAAGGCGAAGGCGGATATCGCGACGATCGAGCAGGCGCTGGAGCAGTATCGGCTCGATAATCTGAGCTATCCTTCGCAGACGGATGGATTGCAGGCGCTGATCAACCCGCCCGCGTCACTGGCGCAGCCGCAACGGTATCGCCGAGGCGGCTATATTAAGAAGCTGCCGGAGGACCCGTGGGGCCGCGCCTATAGTTATGCGGTGCCGGGGCGGAAGGGCGCGTTCGACATCAGTTCGCTGGGCGCGGACGGCCAGCCGGGCGGCGAGAGCGAGAATGCGGATATTTATTCCAGCGAGCTTTGAGGCCGAGAGCTCGCCTTCCGACGAGTGCGGCTTCACCTTGATCGAGCTGATGGTCGTGTTGTCGATCATCGGCTTCATTTCGGCTGCTGTAGTGCTTGCCATGCCCGATCCGCGCGGACGGGTTGTCGAGGATGCCGATCGCTTTGCCGCGCGCGTTGCTGCCGCCCGCGACGAAGCGGTCGTGACCGCGCGGCCGATGGGGGTGTGGGTGTCCGCATCAGGCTATGGATTTCAGCGCCGCGATGGCGGGCAATGGGTGCCGGTGGAGGAGAAGCCGTTCGTGACGGCGAACTGGAAGTCGGGGACACGGGCGCTGCTTGGCAAAGACGGGCGGCAGCAGATTGGTTTTGATGGGACGGGGCTGCCGACCGATGCGATGACGGTGACCTTGGCCCGGGAGGCGGAGCGGGTGTCCGTCACCGTCGATATGACTGGAAAGGTCATGGTCGATGGGTAGGCGCTGGGTTTTCAAGCTTCTCTCTGAAAAGAAGGAAGAGGCCCTTCGATTGCCTACTTGCAGCAGGCGCTCAGGACAGGCTTCGACAAGCTCAGCCCGAACGGGTGAGGGGGCGGCTCTAGCGGGTGGAAGAACGGCTCCAGCGAGCGAGCAAGGCTTCACACTGCTGGAGATGCTGGTGGCGCTTGCCGTGTTCAGCTTGGCGGCGCTGGCGCTGGTGCGGTTGCAGGGGGTGACGTTGCGAACGGCGGCGGACCTCGACAGCAAGGCGCTGGGACAGATCGTCGCGCGCAACCTGATGGTGGAGGTGCAGACCGATGCCGCGCCGCCTTCGATCGGGAGCGAAGAAGGTGATGTCGAGAATGGCGGGCGGCGCTGGCATTGGGTGCGGATGGTGAAGGCCACAAGCGACAAACGGCTGTTGCAGGTCGACTTGACGGTAAGTGGGCAGGCGGGGACGTCGCCGGTCGTGTTGAGCTTTGTGCGAGCGGTGCAGTGATGAGGCGCCGGGATCAGCAGGGATCGGGGGCGAATACCGGCCTTCTCCGTTCCGATAGGACCGATCGGGGGGGAGGCCGGGCGCAGGCGGGCTTTACCTTGATCGAACTGCTGGTGGCGCTGATGATCTTCGCGATGCTGGCGGCGGCGGGCGTGCTGCTGCTCGGCAACAGCGTGTCCGCGCAGGCGCAGGTGAAGGCGCGGCTGGATGACATGGCGGCCGTTCAGCGGGCAGGCGGAGCGCTGGCGGCCGATCTTGGGCAGGCGGTGCCGCGCATTAGCCGGACAGAGGCAGGGACGCTCGCCCCTGCATTCTGGTCCCACCGGGAGGGCGAGGCCGTGCCGGTGATGCAGTTCGTGCGGGGCGGATGGGACAATCTGGGCGATTTGCCGCGCCCTTCGCTGCAAAAGGTCGAATATTGGGTGCGGCAGGGTCGGCTGGAACGGCGCACCTATGCGCAGGTCGATGGCGCGGCGGGGGATGAACCGGCCACGCTGCTGGATCATGTCGATGATGTCGCCCTGCGCTTTCGCGATGGGCAGGGCGAGTGGCGCAATGAGTGGATCCCGACGCAACCCGACCTGATGCCGCGCGCTGTCGAAATGACGGTGACGCGCACGGGCGAGCCGCCCGTTACCCTGCGCTTTCTGGTGGGACCCGGGCCTGCGGAGAAGCTGGAAGGGGAGATGGCCGGTGCCTGATCCCGGGAAGAAAGGCGAGCGCGGCGCGGCGCTGCTGACGGTGTTGCTGCTGGTCGCGGTGATGGCGGTGGTTGCTTCAACGGCGTTGGAGCGGCTGGCGCTTGCGACGCGTATGACGGGAAATGGCGGCGCGGTGGATCAGGCGCGCGCCTTTGCCGATGCGGGCGTTGAGATGGCGCGGCTGCGGATCGGAGATCTGGTCGCCGCCAGTCCGGGCAAGACGACGCTGGCCGGGAACTGGATGGGGACGCCGCAGCCGGTTGCTGTTCCGGGTGGGGCTGCGAGTGCGCGGGTGAGCGACGCGGGCAATTGCTTCAACCTCAACAGCGTGGTGGCTGGCGAGAATGAGTCCAATCTGAAGGTCCGGCCGGTCGGCGTGTCGCAATTCCAGGCATTGTTGCAGGCGCTGGGCATCGATGCGCGTCAGGCGCAGGTGGCGGCGGCGTCGCTGGCCGATTGGATCGACAGCGACAGCGTGCCGCAGCCGGGCGGCGCGGAAGATGACGCCTATGCGCAGGCGGCGCGGCCCTATCGCACGGCCAACCGCTTCATGGTGGATGCGAGCGAGTTGCGGGCTGTGCATGGCGTAACGCCCGCCATTTATGATCTGGCGCGGCCATGGGTGTGCGCATTGCCGACATCGGATCTGTCGCCGATCAACGTCAATACGCTGCTGCCGGGACAGGCGGTGCTGTTCGCGATGCTGCTCCAAGGACAGGTGAGCGTCGCCCAGGCGCGGCAATATTTGGTGCAGCGGCCCGCCGAGGGCTATGGCAGCACAGTGCAGTTCTGGGGGCCGCTCGCCGCCCAAGGCATCAATCCGCTCGAGGAAGCGGCCAATCAGGTCAAGCTGACCACAGGATTTTTCGGGGTGGACGTGACGGTGGACGTTGGGGGTACGCAAGTGGTTGAGCGGGCGCTGATCGATGCCCGGGAGAGCCCGGCCAGGTTGATCCGCCGCAGCTGGGGAACCGGCGCATGAGCGTGGCGGAGGGATTGATCGTTGCGCTGCCTGAAGACGGCGAGCCGCTGTGGATGCGGGTCGTCGATGGTGCGGTGACGCAACGTGGCGAGGGGGCGAATTGGTTGGCGGCATGCGGCCTGACGGCCTTGCCTGCCGACGCGGTGGTGATGTTGGTGCCGCCTGCTGCGATGGTGACTTTGCATTGGGCGGAATATCCCGAGCTCGCACCCCGGCAGGGTCGGGCGGCGGCGCGACTGGCGGCGCTGGCGGGCGGGATCGTGCCTGCCGACCAGCTTTTCGCGGCAGCCGATGAGAATGACGATCCGGCCCGGCCGCATGTCGTTGCGGTCGCGGCGCGCAGCGACATGCAGCATTGGCTGCTCTGGGCGCAGCATCATGGGCTGGACCCCGACATCATCGTGCCTGCGCCGCTGCTTCTGCCGGAGCCGGATGAGGGCTTTGCGCGCGGTTCGCTTGGCGGCGAGGTGATGCTGAGGGGACGGGGCGTCGCATTCGGTGGCGACCTGGCGCCGATATTGGCGGCTGGCGCGCTGATCGAAGACGTGCCTGCCGATGTGGTGGAGGCGCGGGCGGTCGACGCGCTGGAGCGGCCACCGCTCGACCTGCGACAGGGCGACTTCGCCAAGCGGGTGCGGCGGGTCGCGGACAAGGCCGTGCTTCGGCGGATTGTGCTGTGGAGCGGGCTGATCCTGCTTGTCAGCCTGCTTATTTCGCTGACGGGGCTGGTGCGGCAGCATGTGGCGGCGCGTGGACTGGACGCGGAGAGCCTGGCGCTGGCGCGGCAGGTGGTGCCGGGCGCGGGCGACCTGGCCCAGGCCGAGGCGGAGATCGAGCGGCAGCTGGCGGCGCGCGGGGCGGGGGCCTATGCCTTTACCGCGCCGGTGGCGGGATTGCTGAACGCCCTGCAGGAGGCGCCCGGCGTGTCGATGACGGCGCTGTCGCGTGATCCCGATGGGATGATCCGTGCGACGTTGGCGGCGGCGAAGGTGGAGGAGATCAACGCGGTGCTGGTGGCATTGCAAAGCGCGGGCTTCACCATCACGGCGACGCCTTCGCAGGACCCGGGCGGGCGCGCGCTCGCTGACATAACGGTGCGATCATGATGGACGCGGTGAAAACCATGTGGGGCGAACGATCGCCGCGCGAGCAATGGATGCTGGGCGTGATGTTCGCGCTGCTGGCGGTGGTGGTGCTGTGGCTGGGCGTGCTTTACCCGCTGGCGGCGGCGCAGCGGTCGGCGCGTGAGGCGCTGATCGAGGCGACCGACCGCAATGCGGCGATGCGGGCGAAGGTCAAGCTGCTCAAGACGCTGCCGCGTGGGGTGGCGGGTGCTTCTGCGACGGTGGGGATCGATCAGCTGGTGAGCCAGAGCGCGGGCGAAGCGGGGTTGACGCTGGAACGGGCAGACGCGCAGGGCGGCGCGCGCATCGAGATTGCGATGGCGTCGGTGCGGCCGGTGGCGCTGTTTTCCTGGCTGGCGGCGCTGGAGGCGCAGGGCGTGCGGGCGGAGACGATGAGCGCGCGGCCTTCGCCGACGGCGGGTAGCGTTTCGGTGCAGGCGGTGCTGGTGCGGGGGGCAGGGCAATGACGCGGCTCGGCTGGTCGCGGCGGACGCGGATTGGGATCGTGCTGCTGTTCGTCCTTGGGCTGATCCTGTTCATGCCGATGCGGATCGCGCTGGGGCTATCCGGCCTTGAACGGCTGGGCGTCGCCGCACGGGAGGTGCGGGGTACGCTTTGGAGCGGGCGGATGGACCAGCTTATGCTTGGCACGATGCCGGTCGGAACGGTCAACGCCGCCTTGTCGCCGGTGCAGTTGCTGATGGGACGGGCGCGATTCGATATTTGGCGGCGGCAGGGCGCGGCGGATGACCTGAGCGGCGCGCTGACGGTGGGGTTCGGTCGCGTGGGCATCGATGATGTGACGGGGACGGTGCCGCTCGGCCGAAGCTTCGCGCCGCTTCCGATCGCGAGTTTGGCGATGGAGGATGTGACGGCTTATTTTACCGGCGACCGCTGCGGTCATGCCGAGGGTCGGGTACGGGCGCAGATGGCGGGGCAGTTTCCGGGCCTCAACCTGACGCAAGGGCTGTCAGGCGTGGCGAACTGCGATGGTGAGGCGTTGCTGCTGCCGCTGGTGAGCCAATCGGGGTTGGAGAAGATCAACCTGCGGATATGGCGGTCCGGCCGCTATGTCGCCGAGATGCGGGTGGAGACGGCAGACGCGGCGCTTGGCGATGCGCTGGCGAAGGCTGGCTTTGCCGGGACAGGCGGCGCGCGGGTTTTGACGGTCGAAGGGACGCTGTGATCAATCCGCTGTGGGGGGTGCTGGGCGCGGCCGCGGGCGCGATCGCAGGCAGCTTTTTGGGGACGCTGGTGCTGCGCTGGCCGGAAGGGCGAGGCGTCGCAGGCGGACGGTCGGCCTGCGACGGGTGCGGGCGGGTGCTGGGCGCAATCGACCTGGTGCCGGTGATCAGCGCCCTGGCCTTGCGGGGACGATGCCGAACATGTGGCGCGAAGATCGACCCGCTGCATGGGTGGATGGAGGCGGGCTGCGCGGTTATCGGAGCGCTGGCGTGCGGGGCGTCGCCGGGGCTGGCGGGCGCGGGTTGGGCTTTGTTCGGATGGCTGCTGCTGACGCTCGCGGTGCTGGATTGGCGGCACTTCTGGCTGCCCGATGCGCTGACCTTGCCGCTCGCCTTTCTTGGCCTGACGCTGGGGCTGTGGGTGACTGATGTGACGCTAGCGGACCGGCTGATAGGCGCAGCGGGGGGATATGCCGTGCTGCTGCTGGTGGCCGTCAGCTATCGCGCGGTGCGGGAGCGTGAGGGGCTGGGTCTGGGGGATGCCAAGCTGATGGGCGCGCTGGGCGGATGGTTTGGCTGGCAGGCGCTGCCGTTCATATTGCTCATGGCGGCGAGCCTTGGGTTGTCGGTAGTGCTTTCCGGCATGGTTGGGGGGCGCAGGATAACGGCTGCCATGCGGGTGCCGCTGGGGACATTTCTTGCGGTCGCTGCGCTGCCGGGCTGGTGGGTGTTGGCGTTGATCCGCTGATGGACGTGCTCAGCGGACCCGCCAGCGATAATCTTCCTCCCGCACCTCCGTCACCGCATAGCCGTCAGGGTCGCGGGCGGGGCGGAAACGGTAGCGTTCCATGATGATGCGGCAGGTCATCGCGTCGAGTTCGGGATAGCCGCTTCCTTCGATCACCTCGCACTTGTCCACTTGCCCGGACGGACCGATCGCGTAGCGGACGCCGATCTTCACCCTGCCTACGCCGCGCAGGGAGTCGGGAAAGTCCGAATTGCGGAATCGGCCGCCGGTCTGGCGGGCTCTCGAAAAGGCTCCTTCGCCGTCTCCCTCGCCGGAGCCCGAACCGGTTCCGGTGCCGCCGGTTCCGCTTCCCTGGCCCATGCCAAAGCCATTGCCGCCGCCTGCGCTGCCTGCGCCGCTGGTCATAGACGATGACGGGGCGGCGGGTAGAGCGGGTTGAGGCGTTACGATGACTGGCTTGGGCGCAGTGATGGCGGCGGGTTTCGGCGGCGCTGGTTGCTTTTGCATGGGAGCTGCCGGGGAAGCCGAGGGGCTTCCGCCCTCTCGCTTAGCCTCGCGCGGAGGTTCTGGACGTTCCGGCGTGGAAGTTTGCAGGTCGAACAGCGCGAGTGGCGAACGATCAACCGCGGCGCGCCATAATGACGGTCCGCGCAGGCCGATGATCAGGGCATAGCCGATAAGGGCATTGACCAACAGCGCCGCGACAGCAGGGACGATCCTGTCCCGACCCTGCCATCGCTGCGCCTGAGTTGTGGCCATGTTACCTGTCGCCGCGCATGTTGCGCGGCAGCCTCACAGCTTAGCGGTAGACGCGGCGGCCGTTGCGATCGATATAATATTCCCGGCCGCGACGATCGCGTTCCCACCGGCGATCGCCATCCGAGGTCGCTGCGCCTACAACAGCACCACCTGCTGCGCCGATGGCTGCACCTTCGGCAACGCCAAGGCCAGGCACGATCGCGCCAGCCACCGCGCCGCCAACCGCACCGATGCCCGCGCCGCGCAAGCCATCGCGCGTCGTTTCACGCGAGCAGCCGCCAACGCTGGCTGCGGCTGCCAGTCCGGCGATCAATAAAATTGTGTTACGCATGGTTGGTCTCCAGTTTCGACAGGTGTGAAACGACAGAGACGCCAGTTTGTTCGATCGAAGCGCGACAAAGATGCGCAGGCTTCAGAAAACACATATAAATGCGCGTTTGTCAGGCCGATGGCCAAATCTACGCGGCCCTTTGCGGGTGAGCGACTGAGGCTGGCAAATTTCCGGTGCGAAAAGGTGGTGACCCCTACGGGAATCGAACCCGTGTTTCAGCCGTGAGAGGGCCGCGTCCTGACCGCTAGACGAAGGGGCCGTGGCCGCATGGCGGCTGGCAGGCGGTGGCGTTTAGGGGGAGAAGGGGCTTGCCGTCAAGCGAAACCGCTTTCGCTCGGCCTTTCGCCATTGTCCTTCGACCCATAAAAAACCACCCCATGTCATACATGGGGTGGCCAAGGTTCAGGGAGGAGACGCCTCCAAAAGGGGGAGGCGCCCATACGACACACCCGAAAGGGGGGCAGGTGCGCCGTATGTTCGAAAGATAAAGAAGGCCCCGCTCACTTTCAAGAGGCGAGCGAAAAGCTTTTCCTTAACATGCTTGATCCAGGTTGTTTTTCTTCCTCAGGCTTCGGCGGGCTGAGGCGCTTGCGGGATGGAAATCGGTCCTTTGCCCTGCGCAACCTGCGACTCGAACACTTCCCGGATCAGCTGGAGTGAAAAGAGATGGGCATAGATGAGGGGAAGCATGCCGTTCTGGCTGATCTTGCGCAGCTGATCGCCACGCATGTCGCGCAGCTTTTCCTCATTCACCATGCGGAAACCGCGATAGACGAAGGGTTGATCGTTACCGGGCACCTGGATGGCGACCTCGCCGTCCATCAGCAGGTCGAGTTCCTTGAGGTCTTTCATGAACTGGCCCGTGCGCGCGGCCGCCTGTTCGAAATCCTCGCAGAATTTGAGCACGCCCTGTGTGAGTTCGCTCGGCTTGCCATCTTCGAACAGCGGCTGGCCCTCTTCGAACTCGCCGATCGCTTCGCTGGTGGGATCGAAGCAGAGCGACAGTTCGTCAGTGTCCGGGCGCAGCTTCGCCAGCATCCAGGGATAGCGGCGGACATAGGCAGGAACATAGGCGGGGCCGCGCAGCTTGCCTTCATCGTCCAGGAAGGTGTTGATGCCCTCGTTAAGGCCCATCAGCGCCAGCGGCACCGCTTCGTCGCCTGCGGAAAAAATGATCGGCACGAAACGCTGGGCCGCGACGAATTCGTCGACGGTCAGCGGCACGGCATGCTGCTTCGTCAGGAAGGGAGCGGATTCCACCGACCGGCTGCGATAGCTTGCATGATCAACGCTGCTGAGCGGCAGCAGGTCGTTGTAGAAAACAGGGAGGTTATTGGCGGGCGCGCTAGCCATGATCTGTTCCATTCTATCGAAGCAGCGCGTGCGGAAGCGCCACCTTTCCCAAAAACTGGGAGAGGGCGATAAAGACCTTGGCGATGGGAGGCAATTGCTTTGTCTTGCCCGCGGCGTTCAGCCCTCTTCGGGGCGCGGGATCAGCTTGTCGGGGTTCATGAGGCCGAGCGGGTCAAAGGCGGCCTTGATCGCGCGCAAGGCATGCAGCCGCGCGGGACTGGCGAGGCGGCCGAGTTCCGCCCGCTTCATCTGGCCGATGCCATGTTCCGCCGAGATGGAGCCGCCTGCGGCGGCGACCGCATCATGGACGAAGGCGTTGATCGCTTTTCCGTCCGCAGCGATCCAGGCTGGACCGTCTGTCGAGCCTTTTGGCGCACGGACATGGAAATGGACATTCCCGTCGCCCAGATGGCCGAAGGAAGAGGCGGTGGTGCCCGGGAATGTTCGTTCCGCAGCGGCAGCCGTGTCGATCATGAAAGCAGGCATGCGCGCGACGGGAACGCTAATGTCGAATTGCAGCGCCGGGCCCTGTGCGCGTTCGGCTTCGGAGAGCGATTCGCGCAGGCGCCAGAATGTAGCGGCCTGCGCTTCATTGACGGCGATCGCGGCATCGATCGCGATGCCCTGGGTCAGAGCGTCCGCCAGTGCTGTTTCCAGGCGTTCTTCGGGGGAGGGTGGCGACAGGTCGGCATGATCGACTTCGATCAGGACGTGCCAGGGCGTGCGTGTTTCGATCGGGCAGCGGGTGCCGGGAATGTGGGAGAGGACATGGCCAAGACCATCGTCGGCGATGATCTCAAAACCTTCGACACTGTCACCCAGCCGCGCTTCGGTGAGGCGGAGGAGGGCGAGGGCGTCGGCCGGTGAGGCGACGCCCACCCATGCAACCGCGCGGGCAGCGATCGCGGGGACGAGCCGGAGCGCGGCGGCGGTGATGATGCCGAGCGTCCCTTCGGCGCCGACCAGCAATTGCTTGAGGTCATAGCCCCGATTGTCCTTCTTGAGCGCTTCCAGGCCGTTCAAGATGCTTCCGTCCGGGAGCACTGCCTCCAGCCCTTCCACCAGGGCGCGCATCGTGCCATGGCGCAGCACTTGGGTGCCCCCCGCATTGGTCGAGATGAGGCCGCCGATGGTTGCTGAACCTTTCGCGCCTAAGCTGAGAGGGAAGCGGCGCCCGACCTCCTCGGCAGCATCGTGCAGAATCGAGAGGATGACGCCGGCCTCGCATATGGCGAGGTTGTCGTCCGGCGATAGCGATCGGATGCGGTTCATCCGGCGCAGCGAGAGGATCAGCGCTGACCCGTCTTGTGGTGGAGTCGCGCCCCCGACCATCGACGTGTTTCCTCCCTGAGGCACCAACGGCACGCGGAGTTCGGCAGCAAGTGAGACGATCGCGGCGACTTCCTGCGTGCTGGAGGGCTGGAGGATGGCCGCTGCGGCGCCATGAAACCGGCCGCGCCAGTCCGTCAGCCACGGCGCGATATCCTCCGGATCGGTTATGACGCCCTTTGGCCCCAGCAGCGCTGCGAACCTGCCGATGATCTCTTGTCCTATCATGACACGATGCTATGCCCCGGAATTCATCGACGGTTCAACCACCGGCCCATAGCGTGCCGCCCCAAAAGGGGTTCGATTTGCTTCATTCCGTCCTGCTGCTCCTTGTCGCACCCACTGCCGGGCCTGTGCAGATGGCTCAGATGTCGATCGAGCAACGGGTCATCATCCGCGTGCCGATGGCGAAAAAAGGGCGTGCGCCCGCGCGCATCGCTCCCCAGGCGGGACGTGAGTGGAAGGAAAGGAAAGGGCCGCGCTGTATCGCGCTGCGGTCGATCCGGTCGGCCAGCGTCGTGGTGGGGCATGGAGTCGATCTGCTGCTGGCGGATAACCACCGCTACCGCGCGAGGTTGGAGCGGGGGTGCAGCTCTACCGGCTTTTATTCGGGTTTCTATGTCGAGCCTGATGATGACGGGTCGCTTTGTTCAGGTAGGGACGAATTGCAGGCCCGCAGTGGCCTGAGCTGTGTGATCGACAGTTTCAGGCGATTGGAAGAGGTGGAACAGGACGATTGACCCGAGTTTAAGCTGGCCGCAATGCGCGAATTTCTTGACAAGACGCCGATATTTCAGCAAGGCGCGCGCGATTTCCGTGGTGCAGGAGCGCGTTGCGGAGAGCCTCTGTCCCGGACAATTGAATGACTTTTGCCGATCTCGGCCTATCCGATGAACTTTTGAAGGCCGTTAACGAGGCCGGATATGACACGCCCACGCCTATTCAGGCGCAGGCGATCCCGCCCGTGTTGATGATGAAGGACATCATCGGCATCGCGCAGACAGGGACGGGCAAGACCGCCAGCTTCGTGCTGCCGATGATCGACATATTGGCGCATGGCCGTGCCCGCGCGCTGATGCCGCGCTCGCTGATTCTGGAGCCGACGCGCGAACTGGCGGCGCAGGTGGCCGAGAATTTCGAGAAGTACGGCAAATATCACAAGCTCAACATGGCGCTGCTGATCGGCGGCGTTCAGATGGGGGATCAGCTCAAGGCGCTGGAAAAGGGCGTCGATGTGCTGATCGCCACGCCAGGCCGGCTGATGGACCTGTTCCAGCGCGGCAAGATATTGCTGAACGGCTGTTCGATGCTGGTGATCGACGAGGCTGACCGGATGCTCGATATGGGGTTCATCCCGGATATCGAGGAAATCTGCACGAAGCTGCCGTCGCAACGGCAGACGCTGCTCTTTTCAGCGACCATGCCCGCGCCGATCAAGAAGCTGGCGGATCGGTTCCTGAGCAACCCCAAGTCGATCGAGGTGGCGCGTCCGGCAACGGCGTCCACCAACATCACCCAGCGGCTGGTCAAGGTCGATTCGCGCAAGAAGCGCGAGGCCTTGCGCGCGATGCTCGAAGGCGAGGACGTGCAGAGCGCGGTGATCTTCTGCAACCGCAAGACGACGGTGCGCGAACTCAACAAGAGCCTGCAGCGCCACGGTTTCAAGTCCGGCGAGATCCATGGCGATATCGACCAGTCGGCGCGCATCGCCGAGCTGGAGCGGTTCCGTGCGGGTACGGTGAATATCTTGGTCGCGTCGGACGTCGCGGCGCGCGGGCTCGATATCAAGGGTGTTAGCCACGTCTTCAATTTCGACGCGCCCTGGCATCCCGACGATTATGTCCACCGCATCGGGCGGACGGGCCGTGCGGGCGCGAAGGGGGCAGCCTTCACCTTCGTGACGGCTGATGACGCGGAAGCGATCGACAATATCCAGAAGCTGATCGGGCAGAAGATCGAGACGATCGATGCGCCTGCCGGTGCTGCAAAAGCGGAAAAGGCGGAAGAGCCCCGCCGCGAGGGTGAGCGGAAGGCGGAGCGCAGCTCCAGCAAGCGGCGCGACGATCGCCGCGAAGAACCGCGCGCCTCCAGAAGCCAAGGCAATGGTGCGCGCCCGCGCCGGGCCGAGGTCAAGGACGATGGTCCGGACGAGGGCTGGAACGGTCCTGTTCCTGAATTCCTTTCGGTAGGATTCAACGCCTAAGGGAAAACTCTACAGCAGCCCCATTGCACGCAAGCTGCTGTGGCCCTGAGATCCGATGATGATGTGATCGTGGACCGCGATATTGAGGCGCTTGCCCGCCTCAGCGATTTGGCGGGTGATCTCGATATCCTGACGGCTCGGTTCGGGAGAGCCGCTCGGATGATTGTGGACGAGAATGAGCGCGGATGAGCCGAGGTCGATTGCACGTCGGATGACTTCCCGCGTGTAGATGGCGGCTTGGTCGATCGACCCGTCACCCATATGTTCGTCACGGATCAACATGTTGCGGCTGTTGAGATGAAGCACGCGGACGCGCTCCACCGGCAGATAGGCCATGTCTGCGCGCAGATAATCGAGCAGCGCTTGCCAGCTTGCCAGAACCGGCCGCTGGGCCACTTCGCTGCGGAGCATGCGCAGCAGCGTGGCATGCACGATCTTGACGGCTGCGATGCTGGTGTCGCCCATGCCGGGCACCCGCGCGATTGCCTGCCAGTCCGCCGTCATCAGCCCCCCAATCCCGCCAAATTCCCGCAGCAGCGCCTTTGCGAGCGGCTTGGTATCGCGCCGCGGTATGGCGAGAGCGAGCAGATATTCGATCAGTTCATGGTCGTGCAGCGCTTCGCCGCCGCTTTCCGCCAACTTCTGCCGCAGCCGGGCGCGATGACCCACGCCATCATGGCTGACCGCAACATCCCTGTCCGCCAATGCCTTATAATCCCCTGTTCAGGGAAATGGACCTATGCGTTGCGTAAATGCGGGGCAAGGATATTTAAGGCAGCTCAGACGTTATGCAGGCGTTACGGATAAGGGTTGAGAGCCGGGGTTGGCCATAAGCATCGAAGATGAGGACGGCGAAGAGGAATCTCGCCGTGGCTGGTTACGCTGGCTGGGTGTCGGGACAGGATCCCTGGCGCTGATCCTTGTTGCTTTGTGGACCCAGCGGGCGCCCATCGCCGAAAACTTCATCGGGCGGGAAATGAACCGCAGGGGCGTTCAGGCGAGTTATGACCTGAAAGACATCGGCCTGCGTACCCAGCGCATCGAGAATATCGTTCTTGGTGATCCTAAAAATCCGGACCTGACCGCTCGCTGGGTGGAGGTGGACCTCGCCTTTACCGGTCTTTCCCCGCATGTGGCGGAGGTCAGGGCGGGAGGTGTGCGGTTGCGGGGATCTTACCGCGGCGGCGTGCTCCGGCTGGGGGAACTCGACAAATTCGGCGACCCCACCTCGAAGGCGCCATTCAGCTTGCCCGACATAGCATTGGCGCTGCGGGATGCGCGCATCCGGCTCGATACCGACGCTGGGACGGTCGGCATGCAGATCGAAGGCAAGGGTAAGTTGAAGTCGGGCTTTGACGGCCGTCTCGCCGCCGCCATGCCTCGTGCGGCAATCGCCGGATGCAGCGCAACCCGCATGACCGCCTTGCTGGACGTGGCGATCAGGAATGAGCGGCCCCATCTGATCGGACCAGTGCAGGCGGCGGCTCTTGGCTGCCGGGGAAGCAGGACGGCGGCGGCGACGCCGCGCGCTGAGATCGATGTGTGGCTGGGCAAGGCGCTCGACCGGTGGAACGGGCATGTCACCCTGGGGGCAGAGGCGTTGAAGTCCTCTGGCATGGTGCTGGCCAAACCGGCAGGGCGGATCGATTTCAACGGCAACGCGTCGGAGACCGCTGGCCGGGCGCGGATCGGCGTGGCGGCGCTTGGATTGGCAAGCATCAAGGCTGGTGAGACGGAGATTATCGGAGCCTGGCGCGTCGGTCGCGGCACGTCACAAGCCAGCGCACGGCTATCGGCACATCAACTGAGCCTGGCCGGTCGTGACCCGCTGGCCGGGTTGAAGCGATCTGCCGCCGGCACGCCTCTGGCGCCTTTGGCTGCGCGACTGGCGGATGCGGTGGCCCATGCGGGTGAGAATAATGTGCTGCGGACCAACCTTGCCTTCGCTCAAAGCGGCAAGGGTGGCAGCGTCGTACTGACGGGCACCGGCTTTAACGCGCGTAGTGGAGCCCGGATCGCCGTTCCGGGAGACGGCGAGATAATGATCAGCTGGCCCGGAAAAGGTGGCGCGGCCATTGATTGGGCGCTGGATGGCGCCATCACGACTGATGGAGGCGGGCTGCCCAAGGCTGCGCTGAGACTGGCGCGGCGGCCGGGTGGCGGATTGGGCGGGCAGCTGTTCATAGACCCCTATGCTGCCGGAGATGCTAAGCTTGCGCTGGAGCCGGTTCGTTTCACGGCGGGACCTCGCGGGGATACCTTCTTCTCTACGGTGGTGAAGCTCGACGGGCCGCTTCCGGGTGGACGGCTGCGCGGACTCGCGATGCCGGTGACGGGAGAATTGAGCGCGAACGGGGCCATCGCGATCAACCGCCGCTGCGTGCCATTGGCGCTGGAGGAGGCGCGTTACGGGAGTTTCGCCATCGGCCGGACCCGGCAGACGTTATGCCCGATCGGGGGAGGCGCGCTGCTGGCGACAGGGCCGGGCGGAGTGCGCGCGGGTGCCGAGATCCGCAATCTCGACCTGCGCGGCCGCAGCGGCCAGAGCCCGATGCGGCTGTCGGCCGAGCGGGCGAGGGTTGCTTTGGGGCAGGAGGGCTTTGCGCTTTCCCGCGCGGAGTTCGCCATCGGGCCGCAGGCATCCCCGGTACGGCTGGTGGCGGAAACGCTGACCGGCCAGGCTACGGCCCAGGGGCTGAAGGGAAGACTCGCCGGAGCGAATGCGCGGATCGGTTCTGTGCCGCTGATCGTGGAAGACGGCACGGGCGAATGGAGCTTCGCGCAAGGCGCACTGAGGCTCGCCGCTGCAATGATGGTGCGCGATGCCCAGACGCCGGGACGGTTCGAACCGCTCAAGGTGCCGGACTTCGCCCTCACATTGCGGGAGGGCAGGATTTCGGCGACCGGAACGCTGCGGGTGCCGCGCAATGATGCGTTGGTGGCGCATGCGGACATAGCGCATGATCTGGGTTCAGGGCGGGGCAAGGCCGACCTTAACGTGCCGGGGTTGGTATTTGGTCCCACTTTGCAGCCTGAAGAAGTCACGCGCCTGGCGCTGGGAGTCGTTGCCAATGTCGAGGCGACGGTGACGGGGGAAGGGCATATCCGGTGGAATGGCAATGCGGTGACCAGCGATGGGCTGTTCCGTACAGACAATGCCAAGCTGGCGGCAGCTTTCGGCCCGGTCGAAGGATTGTCGGGCGAGTTGCGCTTTACCGATCTGCTCGGATTGGTGAGCGCGCCGGGGCAGGTGCTGCGGATCAGGATGGTCAATCCAGGCATCGAGGTGCGCGACGGCACCGTTCGCTACAGGCTGGAACCGGGGCAGAAGGTGCATATCGAGGGCGGGGGGTGGCCCTTCTCCGGAGGACAGCTCGTTCTTTTGCCCACGACCATGGATTTCAGTGCGGATGTGGACCGTTATCTGACGTTCCGTGTGATCGGCATCGACGCAGGAGCCTTCATCCAGGCGATGGAGCTGGACAATATCTCGGCCACCGGCACGTTCGATGGACTGATGCCGCTGATCTTCAATTCGCAGGGCGGCCGCGTCGCCGGTGGCGTGCTGGCCGCGCGGCAGCAGGGCATGCCGCCGCTTATCATGCCCGAAGGCGTATTGCCGACGGTTCCGTGCGATCCCAACCGCCAATCCGGAACTTTGTCTTATGTCGGGCCAGTCTCCAACGAGCAGCTTGGCGTGATGGGCAAGCTCGCCTTCGATGCGCTCAAGAACCTGCAATATAAGTGCCTCACCATCCTGATGGACGGCGCGTTAGACGGCGAGATGGTGACGAATGTGGTGTTCAACGGCGTCAACCGGGGCAAGCTCGGGGACGTGCCAGACGGCATGGCGCGCAGCCTGACCGGCTTGCCCTTCATCTTCAATGTGCGCATCGCCGCGCCGTTCCGCGGCCTGCTGGGCACCGCCAAATCTTTCATCGATCCCACCACCCTCATTCAGAACAGCATAGGCGATCAGATGCAGGAGAAGATTCGCGAAGGCATTGCAGTTAAGCCTGCGGAAAGCGACACTGTGAGAAACAGGGAACAGCGATGAAAAAACGAGCGATATTTGCGGCGGGTTTCGCCGGTTTGGCCTTGGCGGGCTGCATTCAGGTGAAGGCACCTGACAAGCCGATCGAAATCAACCTGAACGTAAAGGTGCAGCAGGAGGTGGTCGTTCGCCTTCAGCGCGATGCACAGGATCTTATCCAGAATAACCCGGAGTTGTTCCCGCAATGACACGCAAGCTTTTGATGATCGCCGCAGGTGCCGCCGTCGTGCTGGCCACCGGCTTTGTCGCCAGCGCGCCTGCGCGCGCGCAGTCGGGCGCGGTTGCGGCGGCGATGGCGGAGGGCGCCGTGGGCGAACAGGCGGATGGCTATCTGGGCATCGCCGGGTCGGTCAGCGGGGCTGTGCGATCGGAAGTCGAATCGATCAACATAAAGCGGCGGGCGGCCTATACCGACCTTGCAAGCAAGCGCGGTGTGACGGTTCAGGACGTGGCGGCTGCCACTGGCTGTCAGACGCTGAGCAACCGAGTGAAGCAGGGACAGGTGTATCGCGTGGGCGCGGGGCCTTGGCAAACCAAGGGCGCCGGGCCGATCGCGCTGCCCAGCTACTGCGCGACCGCGGGGTAATTCCTGCGCGGCGTCGGAGTTTCTTTGCTGCGTTCGGGCGAAGCACGATTCTCCTGCCCAACTACGGTTGACTATCCCGAAAGCCCTTTCTAAACGGGCCGCGCCTTGACGGGTGCAGCCGCACGCGCCATGCCGCCTGACGCGGGCTTATCTGCCTGAACGGAAAGGAATGGTCATGGCGGAGGATGTACCCGGGCAAGACCCGGCGGATGAGGACGCGCGCATCACTTCTCTTGAGGAGCGGATCGCAAAGGCCGAACGAGCCGAAAAGGTCAGGCAGGGGACCACGAAGCAACAGGCCGACGATGGATCGCGCCTGGGCAACAGGGTTCTTGCAGAACTGATCGGTGGTCTTGCCGGTGGTGCCGTGGTTGGTGGGACATTGGACTACTTTCTGCGGACATCTCCATGGCTCCTGCTGGCTTTCCTCGGTCTTGGGATCGTGGTGGCTTTCAGGAACATCATCAGATTGACGACGACGAAGCGTCCCGGCGAATAGGGGCGCTTTTATCTTAGTCCGAATACCAGACGTTACAGGGGTCAACGTGGCAGAATCCGGCAAAATCGATCCGATGCACCAGTTTGCGATCGAACCGCTGTTCGGTACGGATCACTTGTCGCTCGGCGGCTATAACATCGCGTTCACCAACAGCGCGCTTTACATGGTGGCTGCTGCCGTCGTGCTGTGGATCTTCGTGATCGGTGGCATGAAGCGCGAGCTGGTGCCCGGTCGCTGGCAGATGGCGGTCGAATATATGACCGGCTTCATCAAGAGCCTGTTGATCGCCAATGTGGGCGAGGGCGGCAAGAAGTATGTTCCTTATGTCTTCTCGCTGTTCATGTTCATCCTGCTGGCGAACCTGCTTGGCCTGCTGCCGCTCGGCCTGATCGGCCTGCACCCGTTCACCTTCACCAGCCACTTCACAGCCACGGGCGTACTCGCGATCCTGAGCTTCTCGATCGTGTTGATCGTCGGCTTCTGGAAGCATGGGCTGCACTTCTTCTCGCTGTTCGTGCCGCATGGCACGCCGCTGCCGATGATCCCGGTGATCTTCCCGATCGAGCTGGTGTCCTTCATGGTGCGGCCGTTCAGCCTTGGCCTGCGACTGTTCGTTGCGATGACGGCGGGGCACGTTCTGCTCAAGGTGTTGGCCGGGTTCGTGATCAACAGCTCGAACGCTGGCGTCGGCTATGGCCTGACCGTCGGGTCGGCGAGCTTCATCCTGATGATCGGTATCAGCGCCTTGGAAGTGCTGGTCGCGGTGATCCAGGCTTATGTGTTCGCGCTGCTGACTTCGGTCTATCTGAACGACGCTGAGAACCTTCACTAAGTTTCCGCTATTTTTCCAACCATTTGTTCGAGTTTAGAAAAGGGAGTTTACGACATGGACGCAGAAGCCGCAAAGCTGCTCGGTGCTGGCCTGGCCGCCATTGGTGCGGGTCTCGCTTCGCTCGGTGTGGGCAACGTGTTCGCATCGTTCCTGGAAGGCGCGCTGCGCAATCCGGGCGCCGCTGACGGCCAGCAGGGCCGCCTCTTCATCGGTTTCGCCGCGGCCGAACTTCTGGGTCTGCTGGCGTTCGTTATCGCCATGATCCTGGTGTTCGTGGCCTGACAACCGCTTGGCGAGCGGGCAGGGCGGCCTTCGCCGTCCCGTTCGCTCGCTATGAATTGACGGTGCCCTGATCGGACGGACCCAAAATGCCTCAAATCGCGCAAATCGCCGAAACTTATGCGTCGCAAATCTTCTGGATGCTGCTGACGTTCGGCTTTGTCTTCTTCGTCATCGGCCGGGGCATGGTCCCCAAGGTTCAGGCGACGGCCGACGCGCGCGACGCGAAGATCACTGGTGATCTGGACGCCGCCAAGGCTGCCTTCGCCCGCGCCGATGAGGCAGAGGCCGATTATCGCACCCGTGACGCGGAAAGCAGGGCTGCGGCCCAGGCGACGCTTGCCCGTGCGAAAGCGGAAGCTGCCAAGGCCTCCG
The DNA here is from genome assembly GCF_023051225.1 of Sphingobium agri. Taxonomy (NCBI): domain Bacteria; kingdom Pseudomonadati; phylum Pseudomonadota; class Alphaproteobacteria; order Sphingomonadales; family Sphingobiaceae; genus Sphingobium; species Sphingobium agri. The sequence goes on from NZ_JALKHS010000006.1 coordinate 582,317, forward strand.
AAGGACAGCTTGCAGCCGCCGACGCTGAAATCGCCACGCGGATCGGCGCTGCCGAAGCCCGCATCCAGGCGGCCAGCCAGGCAGCTATGGCAGAAATTGAAACCGTCGCCGCCGAAGCGGCGCGCGACATGGTGGCCCGTATCTCCGGCGTGAACGCGTCGGACGAAGCGGCCCGCAACGCAGTAAAGGCGGCACTGGCCCATGGCTGAGGCAGCAGCACAGCATAGCGAAGGTTCGCCTCCGCATATCGAAGAAGCAATTCACGCCGAGGGGATGGAGCCGGTCGGCACCGTCGCGCATGAAGGCGTGGTGCCGCACACGGATCCGAAAGCTGTTGGCATGGACGCGACTGCCTGGGTCAGCCTGGCGATGGCAGTCTTCATCCTCATCCTCCTGATCAAGAAGGTGCCTGCGCTGATCGGCAATGTGCTCGACGGCCGAATTGCCCAGATCAAGGAACAGCTGGCGGAAGCGGCAAAGCTGCGCGCTGAAGCCGACGCGCTGAAGGCGGAGTATGAAGCGAAGCTGGCCAATGCGGCCGGTGAAGCTGAAGCGATGCGCAAGTCGGCTGAAAGCGAAGCGGCAACGCTGCTGGAAGATGCCAAGGCAAATGCAGTGGCACTGGTCGCCCGCCGCCAGAAGATGGCGGAGGACAAGATCGGAGCAGCCGAACGCGCGGCCATTGCGGGTATTCGCACCAAGGCCGTCAACGCCGCCACCAGCGCGGCCGCGACGCTGATCGCACAGAATCATGATGCTGGCGCCGATCGTCAGCTGGTGGACAGCGCCATCAAGGGGCTGAGCCCAACCGTCTGAGCCCTAGCCGTGTTGCTCGAAAAGGGCCGGTGCAGCAATCCGCACCGGCCCTTTTTTCTTGTTGGAAACTCTTCGGTTGGGTGCGCCTGATGATCAGACGCGCCCGGCAAGTCGGTGTCAGCCAGCAAGCGTCGCATTGTCGATAACGAAACGGTATTTGACATCGCTTCTTTGCATTCGCTCATAAGCGGTCTCGATATCGCGCGCCGCTACCATCTCGATGTCGGCGACAATGCCCTTGTCAGCACAGAAATCCAGCATCTCTTGGGTCTCCGCGATTCCGCCTATTAGAGACCCGGCGATCGATTTGCGGCCGAAGATCAACATGCCCATATTGGGCGAAGGGTGCGGATGTTCCGGCACCCCGACCAGCGTCATCGTCCCCTCCCGCTTCAGAAGAGCGGTGAACTGATCCAGATTATGACTAGCGGCAACGGTATTCAGGATGAAATCGAAGCTGCCTGCGTGAACGGCCATTTCGTCAGCGTTGCGCGACACGACGACTTCCTGAGCGCCCAGGTCCAGTGCATCCTGCCGCTTTGCTTCAGACGTGGTGAACGCCACAACATGCGCCCCCATCGCGTGGGCCAGCTTAACGCCCATGTGGCCGAGGCCACCGATCCCCACGATCCCGACCTTCTTGCCCGGCCCTACCTGCCAATGTCGGAGAGGCGAGTAGGTCGTGATGCCCGCGCATAGCAGCGGCGCAACCGCGGCGAGTTGGTCGACGGGGTGTCGAATCTTCAGGACGAACTTGTCCTTCACCACGATGTCCTGAGAATATCCGCCAAGCGTGTGGCCGGGTGGGTCCTGCGTCGCGCCATTATAGGTGCCGACGAAGCCGGTTTCGCAATATTGCTCCAGCCCTTCCTCGCACGATGCGCAGTGCTGGCAGCTGTCCACCATGCAGCCCACGCCCACGGTATCGCCCGGCTTGAAGCTGGTGACATGTTCACCCACGGCCGTTACCTGGCCGACAATTTCATGTCCAGGAACGCAGGGATAGAGAGTGCCCGCCCACTCCGAACGGATCTGGTGCAGGTCTGAATGGCAGATGCCGCAATAGGCTATCGCGATCTGCACATCATGAGGACCTACCGCCCTGCGTTCAATGTCGATCGGTTCCACGGGTTTGTCAGCGGCATAAGCGCCATAGGCCTTTGTCACCATATTCATGACTTTCTGCTGGTCCCCGAGGCTTGCCTGCAACTTTGACCGCGAGGAGAGTGGAGTGGCGAGCGCTAGGTGGGAAATCGCCCGGCTGTTTCAATGCCCCCAAGGCATCAGGAGGGCGCTCGGCCATTGCGCTTGGCTCTGCCCCCGCTATCTCTGCAACCATGTCGCATCCCCAATCGCCCGACCGTTTTCACGAGGATAAAGCCAGCTTCACTGTAAGGGGGGCAGGGAACCCGGACATCGAGGCGGGCGTGGAAGCGATCCGTACCACGTTGAAGACCCTGCCGACGCGGCCTGGTGTTTACCGCATGCAGGACGCGCGCGGCGACGTGCTTTACGTGGGCAAGGCTCGCGCGCTGCGTAATAGGGTCGCCAATTACACTCAGGTCGATCGGCTGCCGAAGCGGTTGCAGCGGATGGTGGCGCAAACCCGGTCCATGACGATCGTGACCACCAACAGCGAGGCTGAGGCGCTGCTGTTGGAGGCGCAGCTGATCAAGCGGTTTCGGCCGCCCTATAATGTCCTGCTGCGCGATGATAAAAGCTTTCCGTTCATCCTGCTGCGGGAGGATCATTCCTTCCCGCGCGTTCAGAAGCATCGTGGCGCGCGGAAATATAAGGGGCGCTATTATGGTCCCTTCGCCAGCGCCGGGTCGGTGACGCGGACCATCAATGCGCTGCAAAAGCTGTTCCTTTTGCGCAGTTGCACCGACAGCTTTTTCGCGAACCGGTCGCGGCCCTGCCTGCTGTTCCAGATCAAGCGCTGTTCCGCGCCCTGCGTTCAGCGGATCGACGAGGCTGGTTATGCCGAGCTGGTCAAGGATGCGCAGGATTTTCTGGGCGGCAAGTCGACGGCCGTGCAGAAGAAGCTGGGCGAGGCGATGCAGGCCGCTTCAGAAGCCATGGATTTCGAGCAGGCCGCTGTTTTGCGCGACCGGCTGAAGGCCTTGACCTTTATCCAGGGTAGTCAGGCGATCAATGCGGAAGGGCTGGGTGACGCCGACATTTTCGCGCTGGCGACCAAGGGCGGGGCGATGTGCATCCAAGCCTTCTTCATTCGCGGGGGACAAAATTGGGGGCACCGCAGCTTCTTTCCGGTCCATACGGCCGAAGTGGCGGAGGATGAGGTGCTGGCGAGCTTCATGGCGCAATTTTATGAGGAAGTGCCGCCGCCACGCCTGATCCTGTCCGATCGCACGCCTATGGAATGTGAACTGATCGCGCAGGCGCTCGGCGAACGGGCTGGTGCGAAAGTGCGTATCGAGGTGCCGCAACGAGGCACGCGGACGCGGCTGATCCGGCAGGCGCAGCGCAATGCGGTCGAGGCACTGGACCGACGGTTGGCGGAAACGACGACCCAGGCGAAGGTTCTTGAGGAGATGGTCGAGACATTCGGACTGGACGGAGTGCCTGACCGGATCGAGATTTATGACAACAGCCATATCCAGGGCAGCCACGCCCTGGGCGCCATGGTGGTCGCGGGGCCGGAGGGGTTCCGCAAAAATGCCTATCGCAAGTTCAACATGAAGAACCCGGAGACGTCGAACGACGATTTCGCTATGATGCGGGAGATGTTCGAGCGGCGCTTTGGGAGGGCGGCGCGGGAGGATCCTGATCGGGACAGTGGTGAGTGGCCCGACCTGGTGCTGATCGACGGCGGCAAGGGGCAATTGTCTTCGGCGCGCGCGATCCTGGAAGACTTGGGCATCGAGGATGTGTGCATGATCGGCATTGCCAAGGGGCCGCATCATGGACGGGAGGGGCGGGAGATATTCCATATGCCCGACGGGCGGGAGATCAGCTTTCCGATCAACCATCCTGTGCTGTTCTACCTCCAGCGGTTGCGGGACGAGGCGCATCGCTTTGCGATCGGGGCGCATCGGCAGAAGCGGAGCAAGGCCATTTCCACCAGCTCGCTGGACGAGGTGCCTGGCATCGGGCCTTCGCGGAAGAAAGCGCTGCTGATGCATTTCGGAACGGCGAAGGCGGTGAAGAGTGCGGCGTTGGAAGATTTGCTGAAGGCGCCGGGCGTTTCGAAAGCTGTGGCGCGGCAGATTTATGATTATTTTCATGAATGAAGTAGCGGGAAAACACGGTTTTTCCGCGATGTTGTTACGGAATCGAAATGAGATCGTGGAGATATGTGCCTGATTTCGGCGTGATTCTTCCTCCCGCTCTTGCCTTGTGGTTGCACTCCTGCAATGATCTTTCCAGACGCTGACAATTATGGCGCGGGTCGGAGGAGAAGGGTCGTGGAAAAGCCTTTGAGCTTGTTCAATGTCGTGGAGATATTCCATCGGCATATCTCATCAACGTCATTTGATGATCATCCTTTTTAGCAGATGCAATCTGCGTTCACTTTACCTTCACTGTGTAAAGTGAATGAATACTTATCAAAAGGCATATATCTGAAAATATAACTGCCAATAAGGCGGAGTTGTGACAGCATGACCAATGGACATGCGGAGATGTTGCGGGCTTTCAGAAGGCGGCCCCGGGCTGGCCTTTCCGCGCTTCGGCCGTGGCGCATGCTGGACGTCACACGCCTTGTGCTCGCCCTCGTCTATACGGTGGTGAGCTTTGCATTCGCTTCGCCGCGATCCTGGGCCGAGATTGCGGAGAACGGCATCATCTTCGCCATGCTGCTGCTCGCGCTGGGTGCACTGATCCTGTCGGCGCGGTCGTGGGTGACGGAGATGCGTATCCGAAAGCCGGTGGTTTTTCTGGACGCGCTGCTGTTTCTGTCGCTGCTGGTGGTGACGAACGCGTCGGACAGCCCCTATTTTTTCGGCAGCCTGTTCGTCGCCATCGAGATCGCGCTGATCGTGCGCAGCCGCTTCCACCTTCTGGTCGGCGCTTTCGCGGCCATGACGGCCTTGCTGACGGTCTGGATGGACAAGATCGTCGAGGTGCCGTCCGAGCCGGACCCGGAACGCGTGGCGCTGCGCGTGCTCTATCTTGCCGTGGTGATAGTGGTGACGGGCATGCTGCTTGGCCCGCGCCGTGAGAAGTTGTTGCAGGAGGAAAAGGCGAGGCGGTTGACGGAAGGCAGTTTGCCGCTTGTGAAGGGCGGTTCCGAACCCTTTCTGCTGCAGGCGTTGAAGATCGCCACGGGGAGCGAGAATGGGGCGGTGCTGTTCCGTACGGCGAGCACCGAAGCCTACCGATTTGCGTCGAGCCGGTTCGGCGAAACCAGGCCCGAGGGCAGCAATGGATTGCTGGCGGTGGAGACGGGCTGGCATGACTGCCGCCGTGGCGCGTCGATCGGCCTGTCACAGGACGGAATAAGCCATCTCGCCCCTCTGAGCCCCGGAGGGCGGGCCTGGGCGGCCATGCTGGACGCGGAAACGCTGATGACGCTGCGGGTGTCGTTGGGCACGTTCGATGCCGTGGGCGCCGTCGAGCTGGATGATCCGACGCATGAAGATGCAGCGGCGATCGCGCAGCGCGTATTTGAAAGCGCCTGCGATGAGATGATGGTCCGCAACAGCCTGGACCTTGCCCATGTCATCGCCGGGGCGCGTGAGCGCGAGCGGTTGCAGCGGGAATTGCATGACAGCGTGCTGCAGGCGCTGGCCAGTATCCGCTATCAGGTCGCGCCGGTGCTGAACGGGACGATCGACAATCCCCTTCCAGTGCTGGCGAATGTGGATCGGATTGCCAAGGATCAGATCGGCACCATCAGATGGATCATCAATCCGGTCGAGGATGATGAGGATTTCGCCTATCTGCCCGAGACGCTGTCGATGGTCGTGCGGTCGCTGGCGGAGCAATGGGGCATAAGATGCGAGCTGCGGGTGGAGGACGGCAATTGCGCGACCAGCGCGATGATCGGACGCGAACTGAGTTTCGCGGTCCGTGAGATCGTCGCCAATGCGGTCCGCCACGCAGGCGCGCATGCGGTGGAGTTTTCGCTGCAACCGGCGGGCAACCGGATTGCGTTGCATGTGACCGATGATGGCGTGCCCAATCTTGCGAGGCTGGGGTCCACGGGCGCGGTGCAATCCCGGTCGTTGATGCGGCGAGTGCAGGCGTTGGGCGGCGAAGTATATCTACGGAATATCGGTGGGCGAACGATGATCCAGATTACCGTGCCCCGGAAGTGAAAAGGGCTGACTGCAAGTGATAGGAAGGGGCGCTGCTGTACCTTGCGGTTCGATTGTCCTTGCGTGGGGCTTCGCAGAACTTTTGAGGCGGCGGGGGCGTTTTACCCCGGGTTAACCAGAATGGTTGATAGATGACCCTTCCGATGATGCGGTGAGCGGAGGTCCGGTTTCCATGGTGCGATTGGTTCAGGATCATCTTTACCGCAAAAGCGTGGCGCTGGTGCTGTCATTACAGCTGAATTTGCAGCGCATCGTCGGCACGTGGATCCTGATCGCCGCCTTTGCTTGCGGCCTGCGGCTGGCATTTCCGGCCACGCCCTATGCCGATGCGCCCTGGGCAAGTGGATTGGGCCTGCTGCCCTATATGCTCGTCGTCGGTGCGCCGGTGGGTACGCTGCTATTGGGCCTCAAGTTGTTTCCGGCGGGGCGTTTGCACGCGCAACCTGGTTTGCGGCTGGCGCAATTGGGCCGGTGGCGCAAGGTCGATTGCCTGGAAGCGCGCGAGATGTCGCAGTTCGGCCTATATGGCGTGATGGCGTCGTTGCTGCTGGGCATCGCGCTCAATGTGCCGGTGCGCACGCTTGAGTTCTTAAGTGCGGTGCCTGCGCTGGGAAGCTATGCACCGACCTGGTTCATCAGCCTTTATGCGGTGATGCTGGCTGACGTCGTGCTGCTGTCATGCCTCTACATGTTCGCATTCGCGATGGCGTTGCGGATGGTGCCGCTATTCCCCCGCTTTCTGGCGATGGTGTGGGCCGTGGACCTGATGGCGCAAGTGGGGATCGCGCAATTCGTCGCTCGAGTTGGAGATGTTCCCCCGGCGGTGGAAATGGCGCTGGCGGATCTGCTGAGCGGGAATGTGAAAAAGGTACTGATCAGTGTCGCTCTGTGGTTGCCGTACCTGTTGTTGTCCGAGCGGGTGAACATCACTTTTCGTAACAGGGTAAGCGCCTGACGGGATGCGCTGGCGCTCCTTTTACGGCGCGCAAATCCATGCAGATGATTCGGTTTTTCGAGACGTCGAGCTGTTGCTGATTCGCGCCGGAGCGTGACCCTGGCCGACTGTGCAGCCGCAAAGCGGTGCGTCCTACAAGAGGGAAGGGGTGGACTCTCAGGCTGTGTATCTGATCTGAATTAGGAGAGGATCCTTCATGAGCGGCCATAGATATATATCGTTAATTATGCGATTATACTAGAATTAATACTGCAATAGAGAATCAGTAAATTGGTCATTTAAATATGGTCAGTAAGTTATATTTGCCTAACTTGACCTATAATGCGAAAGAAAATAAAAGTATTTCTCTGTTTTTCGACCGATATATAACCAAAGATATATTATAAAATATTTACGGGTTACTTGCTGCGGTAAGTAGGGAAAACGAAAATGGTTAACAAAAAATCGACTTAACGGACTGAAAAATGGACATATTTTTTACCATGTTGACTTGCCCCTTCATTGGTTCATTTTGAACGCAAGTTCTACGGGAACTGCCCAACTGCCTGGCGAAGGGGAACACCAACGCTAGGGTCGCCAGGTGGCAAAGGCCCCTCCGCAGAACTGTGCGAGAGCAGCCGGGAAAATGGTTTCCGGTCAAATAGGGGTAAAAGACATGACTTTCTTCAAGAAGCTTTGGAATGATCAGAGCGGTGCTTCGGCAGCGGAATATGCGCTGATCTTGGCGATTGTGGGTACGGGTATTGCGATTGCCGCATGGAACTTGGGCGATGCGATCGATAGTTCCATGAACAAGGCGGTGACCTGTATCAAGGGCGTCGGCGGCACGAGCGGTCCGACCGCTGCAGATTGTGGAACTTCCTCCACGGGCGCGCCCGCAACCTAAGCTGAAGACGGGCCGGCCGCGCTGCGGCCGGCCAGACTTAATCCACAATTCCGGGGGGAGTTGTCGTGGGGCAGCGCAGATCTCTAATCTTTCTTGGCTTCGCGATCTTGCTGGGTCTGGCGGCGGTATTTGTCGCCAATAGCTATTTGAGCAGGGCGGAGCAGGCGCAGGCAACGCCGCAAGGCGGTATGGCCAAGGTCGTCGTCGCGTCGATGCCGCTGGCCTTTGGGACGGCGGTGACGCCGGAAAAGATCAGGGTGGTCGATTGGCCTGCGGCTTCCGTGCCTCCCGGTGCTTTTCGTGATCCGGTCCAGCTCACGTCTCTCGGCAAGCAGCGTGTGGTGCTGCGGCAGATCGAGCCGGGTGAGCCGATCCTGACATCCAAGCTGTCCGCAGAGGGAGGCCGCGCCACCATGTCCGGTGTGCTGCGGCCCGAAATGCGTGCTGTGGCGGTTCGCGTGAGCGACGTGGCGGCGGCGGGCGGCTTTGTGCTGCCGGGCGACACCGTGGATGTCTTCGTCACACGGACCGCGCAGGACGGCATGGGCGGCGGCGGTCAGCAGATCACCGATGTGCTGCTTCAGAATATCCGCGTGATCGCGATCGACCAGAATGCCAATGACAGTTCGAAAGATCCGGCAATCGGCAAGACCGCCACGCTGGAAGTCAATCAGGTCGATGCGCAGAAGCTGGTTCTGGGCCAGCAGGTCGGCCAGCTGACATTGGTTCTGCGCAACGTGACCGATGAGCCCAACCCGGCGGTACAGACGGTGGGGACGGAGGACCTGCGCGACGGGGCTTATGTCGGCGGTTTTTCGGCTCCGCGTGGCCGGATCGCCGAAGCGGCCTATCTGCCTGCTCCGGTGCCCGTGATGCGTGCGCCGCGCCGTGCTGTTCCCAGGAATGTTTCCGCTCTGCCAGCGACCGCATCGGTCGAGATCGTCCGTGGCACGACCGGCACCAGCTATGAGGTGAAGCGCTATGGTTCCCGCTAAGTCCTTGTCCATGCTGGCGCTGGGGACGGCGCTGGCTTTCGGGGTGGCGACGTCCGCTCCGGCGCAGATCGCCTCGCTGACCGCGAGCAATGTGGATCATGCGGGCCAACTGGACGTGCCGCTCAACAAGAGCCAGGTGCTGACGGTCGATCGGCCTTTTTCCAAGGCTTTGGTGGGCAATCAGGAGGTCGCCGACATCCTGCCGATGACCAACCGGTCGCTCTATGTGCTGGGCAAGAAGGTGGGGACGACCAGCCTTACCCTCTATGATAGCCGCAACATGCTGATCGCGGTGGTCGATGTGGCGGTGGGGCCGGACGTCGTGACGTTGAAGCGGCAGTTGTCCGAGCTGATCCCGGGCGAGCAGATCGGCGCGCGCATTTCCAATGACGCGGTGGTGCTGACGGGGACGGTGTCGAGCGCTTCGGCGGTGGATCGCGCGGTGCAGATCGCCAGGACCTATGCGGGTGGGGACGAGAAGGTCGTCAACATGCTGTCGGTTGGTGCTTCGCAGCAGGTGATGCTGGAGGTGCGCTTTTCGGAGGTGAACCGGTCGGCGGCGAAGGATATCGGGTTGAACCACAGCTTTGTCGGCAACAGGACCGCGGGCAGCATCGGCGATCTGTCGGCTGACTCGATCGTGCCGACGAACAATGGGCGGACGCCCACGATCGCACTGGATGGCCTGTCCGATGCCTTCGGGGTGGGGACCTGGGCGTACAAGATCGGCAGCCTCAACATCTTTTCCGCGCTGGATGCGCTGGAGCGCAAGGGGCTGGTGAAGACGCTGGCCGAACCGACGCTGGTGGCGCTTTCTGGTGAGACTGCGTCATTTCTGGCGGGTGGCGAATTCCCGATCCCGGTCGTGCAGAATGGCGGCGGCGGGGGCGGCAATGGCAATAATGGCATCACGGTCGAGTTCAAGCCGTTTGGCGTCAGCCTGGGCTTTACGCCCACGGTGCTGAGCGACGGCATCATCAACCTGGTGGTGGAGCCGGAGGTCAGCTCGATCGATCCTTCGGCTTCGGTGACGATCAACGGGCTGGTGGTGCCGGGATTGCTGACGCGGCGGGCCAAGACGGTGGTGGAACTGCGCGATGGGCAGTCCTTTGCCATCGCGGGGCTGCTGCGCAACGACTTCCAGGATACGGTGCGGCAGCTGCCGGTGCTGGGATCGATCCCGATCATCGGGGCGCTGTTCCGCTCGACCGGCTTCCAGAAGCAGCAGACCGAACTGGTCATGATCGTGACGCCGCGCCTCGTAAAGCCGATGCGGGCGGAGGATGTGCGCCTGCCGACCGACCGCGTGGGCAATCCGCATGAGCTGGACCTGTTCCTGATGGGGCGCACGGACAAGGCGGTGGGGATCAATCCGATCAATCCCGACGCGATGCCGCCGTCTTCGAAGCGGCCTGCGGCTCCGGCTCCGGCTGATCCGGCACCGGCGGGCGCGGCGCAGAGTGGATATGAGCTATGAGGGAGAGGATGACCATGGGCCGGTTGATCGTCGCGGCGATGCTGGTTGGTCCGGCTTTGGCGGGATGTACCGCCAACGACCCGACCTTTGGCGGGGCGGTGCGCAGCAACTATGCGGTGCAGGTGATCAACCCCGAGCCGCGCTATGAAGGAGCGCTAGCCGAAGGCGGTGACGGCGCCCGCAGCGCGGCCGCGATCGAACGCTACCGCACCGACAAGGTGAAGAAGCCCGCGACCATCAGCACGACCTCCGGCACAGGCGGCGGGTCTGGTGGCGGCGGTTCGGGCGGCCGGTAAGGGGAGGCTTCATCCATGTCTGCCCGTCGGAACAGCCTCCTGAGGTCAACCAGCGGTGCGGTGGCACCAACGGTGGCCCTGTCGCTTTTCGGTTTGATTGCCGCGGGTGGCATCGCGTTCGATTATGCGCGGATGGCGAGTCTGGATTCCGAGTTGCAGACTGCGGCTGACCAAGCGGCACTGGCGGCGGCAACGCAGCTGGATGGGAAGACTAATGCTTGCAGTCGCGCCGCCAGCGCGGCCAGTGCTCTGATCCGCAATAACACGCGCTTTGCTAATGACAGGAATGGTCTCGCCGTAACCATTGCGAACGAAGCCAGTTGTGACCGCACCGGCTTCATCAAATTCTACATGAATAAGGACCGCAGCGACACGGGCACGCTGACCGATGCGAAAGCCAATTTTGTCGAGGTGACAGTCAATTCGCGCACCGCTTTCTTTGCGTTGACGCCCATAGTTTCGGTATTTTCGTCCGGCGCGCTTTCGGCCACGGCCTATGCCGGATTGGGAGAAGCGGTGTGCAAGGTTCCGCCGCTGATGCTCTGCAATCCTAGCGAAACAAGTACCAACACCAGCTTCAATGTAAGTGCCTTGGTCGGTAAGGGCCTTAGGCTGATCGCTAATGACGGTGGTGGGTACACGCCAGGAAACTTTGGTTTTCTTGAAACCAACGGGATGTCGGGTAACAATGCGTTGCGCGACGCGATGGGTCTTGGCACCACGACTTTTGATTGCACGAAAGGCGATGGGGTCACAACCGAGCCGGGGATTCCGAATTCCGTGTTCGAGGCCCTTAATACGCGATTTGATATGTATAGCAGTATCAGCAGCGTTTGCGGATCGGACGGTAGTCTTTGCCCACCATCGACTAATGTCGGTAAAGATGTTGTTATGCAGAGGAATAGTAATGGTAATGGCGGCAACTGTCCTTCAGCTTCCTATTCGAGTGGAAATGGCGGTACGGGCTGGCGACTGGTTGACGATGCCGACGCCTATCTACCCAGCGATACAAATGACATTACGACAACGCCGCTAGCCATGGGGCTGCCGCGCGATAAGTGTCATGCGGTCAGCGATGAGGGCATTTGTGGGGGGGCTCTTGTAAAAAGTCGAGTTGGTGATGGCGATTGGGATGTAAATGCCTATTGGCGCGTGAATCATGGAGGCGTTAATCTTTATGCCGACACTACTTCTTATAATGGGCAAACACCGGGACAGGCTCTAGGTTATACAACTTCGACATCAACGAAGCCGACGCGTTACGCTGTGTATAGATGGGAAGCCGCCCAAAATTCGCTCCCAATGCGTACTCTGTCGGGCGATCGGTCCAGTTTCACCGCCCCGGTGTGTCAGCCTGGAGCGGCGGTGACACCAACTGCTAGCGCAGATCGGCGAAGGCTGACGGTGGCTGTGGTCAATTGCCTCAGTGCTAATAATGGTGGGCAGGTGCGAGGACGAAGCCCTGCGCTCGAAGTGATCGATTGGATTGACGTGTTTCTTGTCGAACCCACGTTGGTTCGACCGAAAGGTAACCCAAGCCGCACAAGTTCAAATGACCTTTATGTTGAGGTTATAGGAGGTGCGGGCACGCAGACCAATGGGACCAGCGCTCCGCAATATATCCAAAAATATACGCCCTATTTGATTGAGTGATGGGCATGGTATACGCAATCCTTTCCCGTCTTGTGCGATGCCAAATGGCTGCTGCTGCTGCCGAGATGGCGCTGGTGACGCCCATGCTTATTATCCTGATGTTTGGTTCCTTTGAGCTCGGCAATTATTTCCTGAGTGAGCATGTCGTGGCGAAAGCGGTGCGCGATGGCGCGCGTTACGCCGCACGACGCTCATTCACCGATTTTTCCTGTCCCAATTCCGTTGCGACCGACGTGGTTGATAAGACCCGAAACGTCACCCGCACAGGTCAGGTGGCCAATGGGGGCGCAGCGCGGCTGGTAAACTGGACGACGCCCGCAACGGTATCTGTGACATTGAGCTGCACGACTATTTCGGGTGGGAATTATTCAGGCATATACAAGGGTATGGTAGATCTACCAAAGGTAAAGGTTTCTGCAACTGTGCCCTACAGATCACTGTTCAACAATCTCGGTTTCACCAGTTCGACATTGAATCTGGTATCGGAATCCGAGGCTACGGTGCAGGGATTGTGATGCGACATGTAGCTCGCCTGATCCGTGAAAAAAAGGGCGCCTCTGCCGCTGAGTTTGCCTTAATATTGCCGCTGCTGCTGATCCTGCTGTTGGGCATCATTGATGTCGGGCGCCTGATGTGGACATGGAACGAGGCTGAGAAGGCTACTCAGATGGGCGCGCGTTACGCCGTCGCAACGGACATGATCCCAAACGGCCTTGCCTCCTATAGTTTCGCTATTAATGGAGGGCTTTCCCAAGGTGATGCCATTCCAGAGTCGTCCTTTGGCGGAGCGAGCTGTGTCATTACGGGAGGCGCGGTGAGCTGTTCGTGCAAGACCGGCGCAACTTGCCCAGGAACACTCGTCAGCAATAACGCGACGGCGCTTACTGCGTTCAACAACATCGTTGATCGTATGCGGCGCTTCATGCCTCAGATCACTTCCAGCGCTGTCCAAATCGACTATGATTATTCGGGGCTCGGCTATGCAGGCGACCCAAATGGATCGGACGTTTCGCCGCTCGTGAGGGTAAGCATACGTTCGAACACGCTGACCTTTCGTCCAATCCTCCTTTCACTTTTCGGAGCCTCCGTCCCCCTACCCAGCTTCAGCGCCGCCCTCACCATGGAAGACGGCCAGGGCTCGCAGTCAAATTGAGGAACAAGATCTTGGGCATCGTGAACACAACGGAAGCGGCCGAGAGTTGGACCCTCAATGTGGGGGATGAGGGCATCTATCTGATCCTTTCGGAGCAGGAGGTCGCGGCTTCGGATATCCTGGGCGATCGGTTGGGGGGGCTTTCGTTGACGCTTTCCATGCTGCCGGCCGGGGCGGCTTTGCCGTCGCAACTGGTCGCAGAGGCGAAGGCTGTCATCCTGGAGGTGCAGCCGGATGACGAGGTGTCCATGCGGCGGCTTTCCGCCTTGCGGGCGGCCAATCCAGCCTTGCTGGTGGTGGCGGCTGTGCGCAATGCGGAGATCCCTCTGGTGCGCGCGCTGTTGCGGAGCGGGATCAACGATGTCGTCGCGCTGCCTTTACAGGCTGCCGAATTGTCGGCGACCATCGATCATCTGCGGGCGGAGATCGCCGCCAAGGGCGGGCGCGACGTCAAGACGGGCGCTCTGGTGTCGATCATCAAGAGCGTCGGCGGCGTCGGTGCAACGACGATCGCCACGCAGGCGGCCAGCCTGCATGCGCGGACGGTGAAGCAGGCTGGCGAGCGGGTGTGCCTGTTCGATTTTGATGTGCAGTTCGGCAATGCCGGGACGTTCCTGAACATCAGTTCGCCGCTGACGCTGGCGGATTTGCTGCAGGCCGGGAACCGGGTCGATACCGAGTTGCTCGGTTCCGTCACGGTGGAAACGCCGACCGGGCTGCATGTCGTCACCGCGCCCACGGAGATCATGCCGCTGGAAGCGATCAATGCCGATCAGGTGTTTCGTGTGGTCGAACTGGCGCAACGGAACTTCGACACGATCTATCTGGACTTGCCGGGCAATTGGACCAACTGGTCGATGTCGCTGGTGGCGCGGTCGGAAGTCATATTCCTGGTGTGCGAGCTGACCATCGCCAGCCTGCGTCAGGCGCGACGGCAGATCGCATTGCTGCGCGATCAGGATATCGATCCGGCGCGCATCCATGTGATCGCGAACCGGGTGGAAAAGAAGCTGTTCCGCGCAATCGGGCTGGAGGATGCGGCAGCAGCGCTGGATCATCCCGTGACCTTGAGCATCGCGAACGACTTTCCGCTGGTCAGCTCTGCGCTGGATCAAGGCGTGCTGATCCAGGAATTGAAGGCGCGGAGCCGCATCTGCAAGGACATGGCCGACATTGTCGATTGCACCGTGCAGGCGGCCGAGGCGCGGCGGGCGGCGGAGAAGGGCTGATGTGGCAGATCCGAAAGGGCGACAGCCGGTTTGAAACGCGGGACGAGGTAGGACCGACCGATACCGAGCTGGTTCATTGGGAAGAGGACCGGCATACCGAGTTGAAGGTCGCGCTGCACCAGAAGCTGATCGACCTCATTAACCTGTCTGCGCTGGAAAATATGTCGCGAGCGCAGGTGGAAGCGGAAGTGGGCGAAATCGTCCATGAGCAGCTGGCGTTGCAGAAGCATGCGCTGAACCTGGAAGAGCGCAAGCGGCTGGTGTCCGACATATTGGACGAGTTGCTGGGCCTGGGGCCGTTGGAGCCGCTGCTGAAGGATCAGAGCGTCACCGACATATTGGTGAACGGGCACAAGATCGTCTTTGTCGAGCGCGGCGGGCGGCTGGTGGAAACGGCGGCGCGCTTCAAGGATGAGAAGCATCTGCTGCGCATCATCCAGAAGATCGTGGCGGCTGTCGGGCGGCGCGTGGACGAAGCTTCGCCCTTTGTCGATGCGCGTCTGGCCGACGGGTCGCGCGTCAATGCGGTGGTGCCGCCGCTGGCGGTCGATGGATCGCTGCTGTCCATTCGCAAATTCGCCAAGGTGCCGATCAGCATGGCGCGGCTTTCGGAACTGGGCAGCGTGCCCGCGCCGATGGCGCAGGTGCTGGCGGCGGTGGTTGCTGCCCGGCGCAATGTGCTCATTTCGGGCGGCACGGGGTCGGGCAAGACGACGCTGCTGAACGCCATGTCGGCGAGCATCGATGAGGCCGAGCGGATCGTGACGATCGAGGACTCCGCCGAGCTTCAGTTGCAGCAGCGGCATGTGGTGCGGCTGGAGACGCGGCCGCCGAATATCGAGGGGCGAGGCGAGGTCACGCAGCGCGACCTGGTGAAGAACGCGCTGCGTATGCGGCCCGACCGCATCATCGTGGGCGAAGTGCGCGCCGGGGAGGCATTTGATATGCTCCAGGCGATGAACACGGGGCATGATGGGTCGATGACGACGGTCCATGCCAACACGCCGCGCGATGCGCTGTCCCGTGTCGAGCAGATGATCGGCATGAGCGGCATCGACATTTCGCCGCGATCAGCGCGGGCGCAGATTGCTTCGGCGCTGAACGTCATCGTGCAGGTCGGGCGCTTGTCGGACGGGCGGCGGCGCTTGCTCAGTATTTCGGAGATTACCGGCATGGAGGGCGAGGTCATCACCATGCAGGAAATCTTCCGCTTCAAGATGACCGGCCGGGACGAGAATGACATGGTCCGCGGCCATTTCGAGGCAACGGGCATCCGGCCCAAATTCATGAGCGAACTGGCCGACCGGGGCATTCATTTGCCCGCCGACCTGTTCCGTCCCGATGCGGTGGTGCAATGATCAATCCGCTTTACATCCGCGCATTCGTGCTGGTCCTGCTGTTCGCGGCGGTGATCCTGACGATCGAGGGGGTCCATGGCTGGTTCCGGGCGCGCGCTGGCAAGGAGCGGGTGGTCAACAAGCGGCTGAAGATGATCGCGCAGGGCTTTGAGCGGAGCACGGTGCTGTCGCGGTTGCGGCGCAATGACGACAGCATGAACTTCAACCATGACAGCGTCTTTGGGCGGATGGCTCTGGGCGTCGTACGGTCGCTGCATGGCGCTGGCCTGAGCGTGCCCGCGCGCACGGTGCTGACGTTTATGGCGATTGGCACGGGCGTGCTGTTCCTGATCGTGGTGATCGGCGCGCTGGCGGCGGGATATGGCATGACGGCGGGCATGATCGTGATGGCGGGCGCCTTTGCCGTTTCGCTGGGCGTGCTGCTGCCAGTGATGGTGCTCAGCCGATTAAGCCAGCGGCGGCGCAAGAAGATGGAAGAGCAGTTTCCCGTTGCGCTCGATACGTTCGTGCGTGGCCTGCGCGCCGGGCACCCGATTGCAGCGGCGCTCGACCTGCTGACGAAGGAGATGAAGGACCCGATCGGCAGCGAGTTCGGCATCGTCGTCGATGAGGTGACCTACGGGTCCGACCTGCGCGATGCTTTGCAGCGCATGGCGGAACGGTGGGACATGAACGAGATGCACATGTTCGTAACCTCGCTGTCGGTGCAGGCGGAAACGGGCGGCAACCTGGCCGAGATATTGGAAAATCTGTCGCTGGTGATCCGTGAGCGGGCCAGCCTGTTCATGAAGGTGCGGGCGCTGAGTTCAGAAGGACGGATGACGGCGGTCATGCTGACGGCGTTGCCGATCCTGGCGTTCGTCGCGCTGTTCCTGCTCAATCCCGCCTTTTACCTGGATATCGCGCAGGACCCGATGTTCATCTTCGGCTTTTCCGCGCTCATCATCCTCTACATCATCGGCTTTGTCACGATACGCCGCATGGTTGATTTGAAAGTGTGACCTGATGCTGGATTTCGCCCTGATTTCGCAATTGCGGCCGGTGCTGCTGGTCCTGCTGTTCGTCGCGATCGTGGCGATCGTCTATGGCGTGACGGAGATGATCGCGCGCACGTCGCGGGTGCGCAGCCGGCTCGACATCGTGAGTGAGGCGGGCAGCGCCGTGCAGGGCGGCGGGCAGTCGCTGCGCAATGAGCGCAACAACAGCGAATGGAAGAAGCTGGTCGACCGGATCGAGAAGCTTGGCATTTCGCTGGCGGACACGAAGAATGATGCCTTGCGCAAGCGGTTGATCGCAGCGGGCTATCCTTCGCCCGAGGCGCCGAAGATATTCACATTCGTCCGGCTGGTTATGACGCTCGCGCTGCCCGCGGTGCTGGTGCTGATGTCGCTGAACAAGCCTGAGCCGCCGAGCCCGATGAAGCTCTATTTCATGGCGATGGGCGTAGCGGTGATGGGGCTGTATCTGCCGAACCTCTTCATCTCCGCCAAGGCGGCGCGGCGGCAGGAGGCGATCGTCCATGGCTTTCCCGATGCGCTGGATCTGATGCTGGTGTGCGTGGAGGCGGGGCTGGGCCTGGAAGCGGCGATGGATCGGGTGGGGCGGGAGCTTGCCATATCGCATCCGCTGGTGTCGCAGACGCTGGGCAAGGTCGTGCTGGAATTGCGCGCGGGGCGGAGCCGGGCGGACGCGCTGCGGCGCATGGCGGACGATGTCGATGTGGATGAGATCCGGTCCTTCGCAACGCTGCTGATCCAGTCGGACCAGCTGGGGTCGAGCGTTGGGCAGACGCTGCGCGTCTATGCGGCGGAAATGCGGGAGAAGCGGCGGATGCGGGCGGAGGAGAAGGCGCATCGGTTGCCGGTGCTGCTGTCCGTGCCGCTGGTCGCGTGCATGCTGCCGGTGATGATCGGCGTGCTGATGTTGCCCGCAGTGGTGCGCGTGGTGCGGGATATATTGCCGGTCATGACACGGTAGCGGGAACGAGGGGGGACAGGCATGATGAGACGGATAGTGGCGATCGCGCTCATCTTCGCGAGCGGGGCATGCAGTTCTGGAAACGGGGATGTGGCGATCCGGCCGGTGAACGCCGATGCTGCGGCGGTGGCAACGGCGACGGAGGCACTGGCGCGCGGACAGTTGCTGTTTTCCCGTGGCGAGCATGCGCTGGCGCTGGACGCATTCAGACGGGCTGTGCGGCAGGAGCCGGGTAACGCCACTGCGCTGAACGGCGTGGCGATCAGCTATGCCGCGATGGGGCGGCATGACCTGGCGCGACAATATTTCGAGCTGGCTCTGGCCCGCGCGCCGCTGGACGAGCGGGTCCATCGCAACTTTGCACGAAGCCTGATGGCGCAAGGGTTGCGGGATGACGCCGATGCTCTGCTGGCGGAGATCGGGCAGGGGGCTGGCTTGGCCGGGGCGCGGCGGGTCACGCTGGCGCAGTTGGCGGCGACGGGAGCGGGGAAGCCTGCGGCCGCCGTGCAGACCGGCGGGCTGGAGCTGGAGCGCGTTTCCATGAGCGAGGTGCGGCTGCGCACGACGGCCGCGAGCAACGGCCAGCCAGTGCTGCCGGGGCGGCGCACGGCGCAGCTGAATACTGCGATCGTCACCGTGGCGAATGCGGCGGCAGTTTCCCCCGCTGTCTCGCTCTCGCGCGAGCTGAAGGCGCCGATCGTCAAATCTGCAGCGCCGGCGGACGCGCCCTCCTGCAGCGGAGGCAGTTGTCCGGCGATGGCTGGCGGTGATGAGCCGGACCGGCTGTTTGAGAAGCTGTGGAAGTGGAGCGGAGGGCAGGGATGAGCCTGCTGCTCCTGTTGCTGGCGGCGGCGGCGAATGCGCCAGTTGCGGAGGCCTCTGGAGCCACAGTCGGTGCGCCGGTGGATTATGGCCGGTTGATCGACAATGCGATCGACGGGAACCGGGTCATTCAGGCCGACACGATGCTGGCACAATGGCGGGCCGACCCCGCGCCGGGTGACAAGGCCGGTATCGCGATTGCCGAGGCGCGCCTGGCGCTGGCCAAGGGACAGGATGCGGAGGCGGAGGCGCGATTTGCCGCGCTGGCTCAGGCCGGCATGACGGATTGCCGGATCGATGAAGGGCTGGGCATCGCGCGGCTGCGGCTTGGACGGCCTCAGCAGGCGACAGAGCTTCTGCGCCGCGCCGCCGATCATTGCGATCGGAGCTGGCGGACATGGAATGCACTGGGCGTCGCTTATGATGCGGGCAAGTCGTGGACGCTGAGCGCGGCGGCCTATGAGCGGGCCTTTCAGCTTACTGGCAGGCCCGTTCAGGTGCTCAACAATTATGGGCTGTCCCTGATGGCGCAGGGTGAGGCGGAGAAGGCGGCCGTGATATTCGACCAGGCGCGCCGGATGGCGCCTGACGATGCGCGGATCATCTCGAACGGGGATGCGGCGCAGATCATGGCAGGACGTGACATAGAAAGGCGTGCCGAGGATGATGCCGACAGCTGGGCCAAGCGGCTGGGCGATGCCGGTCAGGTGGCGCTGCGCATGGGGGATGCGGTGAAGGCGCGCGCTTATCTGAGCCGCGCGATGACGGAAGCGGAAAGCTATCAGCCCAAAGCGGCGGCCGCCCTGGCGGCGATGGGGGCGAGGCCATGATGAAGGACCTCATCCTGCTGGCGGTATCCGGGGTCCTGCTGGCTGCGGCGATCGAGGATATTGCGCGGCTGAGGATTTCCAACATCTTCCCGCTCCTGATTCTGGGGTTGTTCGTGCCCTGGGTCGCCGTGACCGGGTGGGAGAATGACATCTGGCAGAATGGAACGCTGTTCCTGGCCGTCTTTGCCCTTGGATGCCTGCTGTTCGGGATGCGGTGGATGGGCGGGGGTGACGTCAAGCTGCTGGCGGCGTGCGCGCTGTGGTTCGATTGGGGCGCGGCGCTGCCTTGGTTCGTCTATGTGACGGTGGGCGGCGGCCTGCTTGCCTTGCTGATCATGGTGGGGCGGCGGATGGTGCCCAAAGCGGTGCGCGAAGGGTCGTCATTGGCGATATTCGCGGCGGGCGGGCCTATTCCCTATGGCGTCGCGATCGCTGCCGGGACGGTGATGGCGCTGTATATGGTGGGGCCTAATCCCAGCGGCGTGGCGCATCTGCCGGAGTTTGTACGGGGGTTGAGGTAGGGCGGGGGTTGGGCTGTGTGGACCTGCCCTGGTTATGTAATCTGCCGAGAAAGCTCGCTTCGCTCGCGCCCACCCCTAGCCCCTCCCGCTTGCGGGAGGGGGATGTGTTGGATGGGTGGCTAACTGTCACTGGCTCGCGTGATGACCTCGGTGGCTAAAGCGCGATGGCCGTCATCTTTTAGCCCTTGAGCGACTCCGATGCGATTAGGGATCGGTTGGTTTTGGCTGGCTTTCCACTTTCCCTCAAGACGGTCGATCGGTATTTCAAGGCCCACAATTCCTTTCATCTGCGCTTCGATGAAGTCCTTTGGAGCATCTTCTATGCTCCATGGCTCAGTTCGTTTACTTTCATGGGCAGCAGTCAGCTCCGTCAGTTGGTCATGTATCCACTCACGGTCATCAATCACGCGGGGAATACCCCAAGCCTGAACGATGACGTAATTCCAAGTAGGCACTACCCTTCCGTGCTCCTGCTTCGTCGGATACCAGGAAGGCGTCACATATGCTTGAGGACCCTGAAACATAACCAGCGCGGCTGTTTGCTCGCTTAGGTCAGCAGTCTGCTCGTTCGCTTTAGCGAGATGAGCGCACAGCACATCACCATCGGGTCCAGTACGGAGACTGAACGGCACGACATTCGCAATTAAGCCGGACGAACCAGAGGTGATGAGGGTTGCGAGCGGGTGCATGCGGATGGCCTCCCGCAATATGTCAAGCCGATCTTCACGAAATGCGGGGGGCCGATACATGCTGCCCTGATAATGGAAAGGGTTCTCGTCCGCTATTGTTCGTTGCCGACATTCTCTACATCATCATTTCAGCGTTCGCTCGGATGATGGGTGTGACGGGGCAGATCGGGGGCGTAAAGGGTGGCGCATGAAGAGGTCGCGCGCGCCGGGGTCAGGCGTTGGCCAACAGTCCCTCTACCAGACCTTCGAACAGGCGGCGGCCATCCGTTTTGCCGTGGGCTGGTTCGATCACGCGTTCGGGGTGGGGCATCATGCCCAGGACATTGCCTGCTTCGTTGAGGATGCCGGCGATGTTGCGGGCGGAGCCGTTGATGCTGTCGGCGTAGCGCAGGGCGACGCGGCCTTCGCCTTCGAGGCGGTCGAGCGTTGCGCTGTCAGCGAAATAATTGCCGTCATGGTGGGCGACGGGGAAGGTCACCTGTTCGCCAGCGGCATAGCGGCTGGTGAACGCGCTCTGGGCGTTTTCGACGGTCAGGGAAGCGTCGCGGCAGACGAAATGGCCGCCTGCGTTGCGCAGCAGTGCGCCGGGCAGGAGGCCGCTTTCGGTCAGCACCTGGAAGCCGTTGCAGATGCCCAGCACATAGGTGCCGCGCTCGGCCGCCTTGGCCACCGCCTGCATCACGGGCGAGCGCGCCGCCATCGCGCCGGAACGCAGATAGTCGCCATAGGAGAAGCCGCCGGGTACGCCGATCAGGTCGATGCCTTCGGGCAGTTCGGTGTCGCGGTGCCAGACCATGACCGGCTTTTCACCGCTCACCGCCTCGAAAGCCACGGCGAGGTCGCGGTCGCAATTGCTGCCGGGGAAGACGATGACGGCGCTCTTCATGGCTCAGGCCACCTTTTCGATGCGGTAGTTTTCGATGACGGTATTGGCGAGCAGCTTGCGGCACATGGCGTCGATATCGTCATCGCTGGTGCCATCGGCAAGGTCGAGCTCAATGAGCTTGCCCGCGCGCACGTCATTGACGCCGGAAAAGCCGAGGCCGTCGAGCGCGTGGTGGATCGCCTTACCCTGCGGGTCGAGAACCCCGCCCTTGAGGGTGACGAAGATGCGGGCTTTCATGAGGCCAAAACTCCGTGGATTGCTATGGCGCACCCCCTAGTCGCGTGGGGCGGGACAAGCAAGGCATTATCCCTTTCTTAGCGAGTGGCCGCTATGGTTGGGCAAGGGATAGAGGGTTTTCAAGATGGCTGGTCTGGCACTGGCGATGTTTGTGGGGCTTTTCGCCTTTGGGCAGCAGATCGTCGGCTATGACGATCCGCATGGCCGCGTGCAGTTGGCCCTGCTTGCCACATTCGCTTTCGGCGTTCTGATCGGATATCGGGCAAGCGCCTGAACCTTTGCGAAAAATGCTGTTCGCTCAGGGGCCCGCCTTCCTTTAGGGCGGGGTCATGAGCGGTGACTATCTCTATTACACATGCGCGGTTTTGGCGGTTATCCTTTCGGGCCTTGCCAAGGGCGGTTTTGCCGGGGCGGGAGCGCTGGCGATGCCGATCATGGCGCTGGGCATCGATCCGGTGCGGGCGGCGGCGATCATGCTGCCTATCCTCATTTTGCAGGATGCAGTGAGCGTCTGGTCGTTCCGGCGCAGCTGGGACCGGCATATATTGAAGGTGATGATGCCCGGCATGGTTGTCGGCGTGGGGCTGGGCTATCTGTTCGCTGCGCAGGTGCCGGAAACGGCTGTGCTGGGAGCGCTCGGCTTTATCTCGACGCTGTTCGGGGCGCAGCGGCTTTGGATCGAGCGGGGCGGGAAGGTGGTGCTGCCGTCGAGTTCGCCGGACTGGGTCGGGACCTTGCTGGGGGTCGCGAGCGGCTTTACGAGCCAGATCGCGCACGCAGGCGCGCCGCCATTCCAGATGTGGGTGTTGCCCAAGCGGCTGGCGCGCGACGTGCTGGTGGGCACGACCGCGATCGCCTTTGCCGTGATGAACTGGATCAAGGTGCCCGCTTATGCGGCGCTGGGGCAGTTTACGCGCGCCAACCTGATGGCGACGGCGATGCTGGCGCCGCTGGCGATCGGGGCGACCTATGCGGGCGTTTTGTTGGTGCGCAGGGTCGATCCGGCGCGATTCTACACGCTGATCTACGTGTTGATGGTGCTGTTGGGGATCAAGCTGATGGTGGATGCGGTGGTGGGGTGAGGAGGTTCACCCCACCACGCGCTTGGCCAATCAGTCCTTGCTGCGCTTCTTGCGGTGGGTGTCGAGGTCGAGGACGGTCGTGTCCGCGCCTTCGGGCAGCAGGCCAAGGCGGCGGGCGACTTCCTGATAGGCTTCGACTTCGCCGCCAAGGTCGCGGCGGAACCGGTCCTTGTCCAGCTTTTCGCCGGTGTTCATGTCCCACAGGCGGCAGCCGTCCGGGCTGATTTCGTCCGCCAGGATGATGCGGCTATAGTCGCCGTCCCACAAGCGGCCGAACTCCAGCTTGAAGTCGATCAGGCGGATGCCGATGGCGGCGAAGAGGCCGCACATGAAGTCGTTGATGCGGATCGCCATGTCGGCGATGTCGTGCATCTCTTCCTGGCTGGCCCAGCCGAAGCAGGCGATATGTTCTTCGGACACGAGCGGGTCGCCCAGCGCGTCATCCTTGTAGCAATATTCGATCAGGGTGCGGGGCAGCTGCGTGCCTTCCTCGATCCCCAGCTTCTTGCTGAGTGATCCGGCGGCGACATTGCGGACCACGACTTCGATCGGCACGATTTCGACCTGGCGAACAAGTTGCTCGCGCATGTTGAGGCGGCGGATGAAATGGGTGGGGACGCCGATCTGGCCGAGTAGGGTGAAGATATGCTCGGAAATGCGGTTGTTGAGCACGCCCTTCCCGGAAATCGTGCCCTTCTTCTGCGCGTTGAAGGCGGTCGCATCGTCCTTGAAATATTGGATGATCGTGCCGGGCTCAGGGCCTTCGTAAAGGATCTTTGCCTTGCCTTCGTAGATCTGGCGGCGACGGGCCATGCGCGTTCCTGTCTTCCCGAGAAAAGAATGTGCCCCGGCAACGCGAATCAAGAAGGATAAGCGGGTGCCGGGGCTGCTGGGCACGGCCCATAGACCAAAGCTGGCGGGGGTGCAATTAGGCGGCTGAGCGGGGGCTGACGCCAGCGGCGTTCGGACCCTTGCCCTTCTAATGCGCGGTTTCGATTTGCTCCCTGGCCGTGCTGTCTTCCTGCCGCGCCGCGATCAGGCGTTCGGTGAAGCAGCGGCGCCACCAGCTGATATCCTGTTCCTCGACGCAGTCCATCATCGAACGCCAGCGGCGCTGGCGCTCGTCGAGCGGCATGGCAAGCGCCCGGGTGATGGCGTCGGACATTTCCTCCGGGCTGTAGGGGTTGATGAGGAGCGCGTCCTTGAGCTGCGTTGCGGCGCCCGCGAAACGGGAGAGGATGAGGACCCCCGGATCGTTCGGGTCCTGCGCGGCGACATATTCCTTGGCGACGAGGTTCATGCCGTCGCGCAAGGGGGTGACGAGGCCGATGCGGGCGGCGCGATAGATCCCGGCCAGCTTGTCGCGGGGATAGCCCTGGTTCACGTAGCGGATCGGGGTCCAGTCGACGTCGCTATATTCGCCGTTGATGCGCCCGGCGATGGCGTCGAGGGTGGAGCGGATATGCTGGTAGCTTTCCACCTCCCCGCGCGAGGGCGGCGCGATCTGCGTCAGGACCACCTTGCGATGATGTTCCGGATGGTCCTTGAGGAAGCGGGAATAGCCGCTGAACCGCTCCTCCAGGCCTTTGCTGTAGTCGAGCCGGTCCACGCCTACGATCATCGACCGGTCCTGCAAGGATCGGCGGACCTTCTCGAACATTTCCTTGGCGGGATCGCTGACGGCCGCGTTGGAGAATTCCTGCGCGTTGATGCCGATCGGGCAGGCAATCGCCTGAATCGTGCGGTCGCCAAGCGTGACGAAGTCGCCATCGACGGTGCCGTTCATCTCCCGCTCCACATAATGGCGGAAGGATTCCAGCCATTCCTCGGTGTGGAAGCCGATGACGTCATAGGCGAACAGGGTCTGTACCAGCTTGGTATGATGGGGCAGCGAGACGAGCAGGCGCGTGGGCGGCCAAGGGATGTGGAGGAAGAAGCCCATCCGGTTCTGGTGCCCTTTGTCCCGCAACATCTGACCGAGCGGGATCATATGGTAATCCTGCACCCAGATGATGTCTTCGGGCTCGATCAGCGGGCTGGTCGTGTCGGCGAAACGCTTGTTGACGCGGTTATAGCCGCCTTCGAAATCGCGCGCATATTCGGCGAGGTCGATGCGGAAGTGGAACAGCGGCCAGAGCGTCTTGTTGGCATAGCCGTTATAATATTCGTCGACGTCCTGCTCTTCGAGGTCGATCGTCGCCGTCTTGACCCCTTCGTCCTCGGAAAAGCCGATATGGCCGGTGAAATTTTCGGTGACTTCGCCCGACCAGCCGACCCAGATACCCCGGCTTTCCCGCAGGGCCTGGGCCAGCGCGACGGCCAGCCCGCCCTGATTGCCGGACTTGTTGGGCCTGCTCACCCTGTTTGAAATGACTATCAGGCGGCTCATCGCATCACGCTCCACGGCTTGCTCAGCAGAACGGCGCAGTTGATGATGCCGACCAATGAGTAGGTTTGGGGATAATTGCCCCATAATTCGCCGGTTACCGGATCGATATCCTCCGACAAGAGACCCGCAGCGGTGCGGCGGGACAGCATTTCTTCGAACAGCAGCCGCGCTTCTTCGGTGCGGCCAGTGCGATGCAGCGCCTCGATCAGCCAGAAGGTGCAAACGTTGAACGCCGTGACCGGCTCACCGAAATCGTCAGGCGCGCTGTAGCGGAGCATGTTGTTGCCGCGTCGCAGATCCTTTTCCAGCGCCTTCAGCGTACCGATGAACATCGGATTGTCGGCGGTGAGGAAGCGCAAGTCCAGGAGCTGGAGCAGCGAAGCGTCGCGGGCGTCATCTTCGAAATTGGCGGAAATGGCGTTGCTGTCCGTCCGCCAGGATGACTGAAGGATGCGCGCCTTCATGATTTCGGCCCGCTCGCGCCAATGGCTTTCGCGGTCGGACAGATCGAGCGCGGCGGCGGCATGGGCGAGGCGGTCGCAGGCGGCCCAGCACATGACGGCGCTGTAGCTGTGGACATGGGCGCGGGTACGTAGTTCCCAGAGGCCGGCGTCAGGCTGGTCATAGACAGACCATGCGCGTTCGCCGACCGCTTCGAGTGCTTCGAAGTCGGACATGCCCGCCATGCGCAGCAGGCGCTGGTCGATAAAGCCCTGCACCGAGGACAGGACGATCTGGCCATAGGCGTCATGCTGAATTTGCGAATAGGCGGCGTTGCCGACGCGTACCGGGCCCATGCCGCGATAGCCCGGCAGATTTTCCGCCTCCCGTTCCTCCAGCGTCGCATTGCCGCGCACGTCGTAGAGCGGCTGGATATGGCCGCCCTTCGCGCCGTCGACGATGTTGCGGAGATAGACGAGGTAGCTTTCCAGCACGTCGAGCGCGCCGAGGCGGTTGAGCGCTTCGACCGTATAATAGGCGTCGCGTATCCAGCAGTAGCGATAGTCCCAATTGCGCCCCGAATCGGCATGCTCCGGGATGCTGGTGGTGAGCGCGGCGACAATCGCGCCGGTTTCCTCATGCTGGCAGAGTTTCAGGGTGATGGCCGAGCGGATGACGGCTTCCTGCCACTCCGCCGGGATGGCGAGGCCGCGCACCCAGACCTGCCATTCGAGGATCGTGTCATCCAGCATGCGTTCGACCGCGGGACGTAGCGCGTCGGAAAAACTCTCGTCCGGCCCGAGGAAGAAGTGCATGTCATGTTCCAACCGGAACCAGCTTTCCTGGCTGATGAGGCCGATGGGCGCATTGGTCGACATGCGCATCGCCATGTAGGACAGGACCAGTCGGATATGGTTGGAGCCATAGCTGATCGGCACCTGCTCCGAATGCCATGACGTCGTGGGACGCAGCCGGACGCGGACGCGGGGGCTGCCTGCCACGGGCCGCACGATCCGGCAAAAGGCGACAGGGCGGTACATACGGCCAAGGTGCCGGTGGCGCGGGCAAAAATCATAAAGTTCGATGGCGTTGCCATGATCATCGGTCTGCCGCGTGACGAGGATCGGCGTGTTGCGGATATAATGTTGCTCGACGGTGACGCAGTTTTCGAGCTCGATCGCCCAGAAGCCGCGTGCGTCCGGCTGATCCCAACCCTTGTCATCGAGAAGCGCGGAAAAGACGGGGTCTCCGTCCACACGAGGCACACACGCCCATATCATCCGACCCGCGCGATCGATCAGCGCGGATGCCTGGCAATTGCCGATCGGCCAGAGATCGAGATTGCGTTCGTTCCCGGCGAAGTGCGTTTGACTGTTCCTGACTATCGTTCTGCCCCCTGGTTCGTTCGAACAAGGGGCGCCAGCCACGGCTCAGCCCGGCCTGACGACCCCCTTTTCAAGATAATGCCTGACGGCGGCAACCTGTTCCAAAGAGAATGCGGCCAGCGTTGCGCGCGGCGGGCCGACCAGAATGCCCGCGCCACCCAATTCGGCGGCGGCGGCGAAGCCTTCCTCATCCGTGACGTCATCGCCGATGAAGAGCGGACGGCCGCCAGCCATGGGAGAACGGGCCATCAGGGCGTGAACCGCGCTGCCTTTGTCCGCGCCGCCGGGGCGCAGCTCGAACAGCATCTTGCCCGGCTGAACGGCGAGGCCGAGCCGTTCGGCCAGGTCGGTGGCCAGTTCGCCTGCCTGCTCGCCCCATTGAGGCGCGCCGCGGAAATGCAGGCCGACGCTGATCGATTTGCGTTCGACGAGGACGCCGGGCTTGTCATGGGCAAATGCGTGAAAAGCGGCTTCGGCATCGTCCACCGCCGGACGGCGAGGAGGGGCTTCGACCTGTTCGCCGGGCTGGGCGAATTCCAGCCCGTGGGTTCCGGCAAGCAGAAAGCCGCCAAAGCCAAGATCGCGCAATGTCGCAATCGATCGGCCGCTGACGATCGCCAGACGGCCTTCCAGCGCATCGCGTAAATCCCCGAGCATGGCGAGCAACTCTTCATCGACGATGACGCCGTCGGGCGTCGGCGCGATCGGCGCGAGGGTGCCGTCAAAATCAAGGAAGAGCGATGCGCCCGTCAGCAGGGAAGCTGGCGGCGCGGGAAGGGTGGTGAGAGAGGGGGTGGAATCGGACACGGGCGCAAATTGGCGCGTCGCAGCAAATGTGCAAGTCCCCAAGGGAGCCATGAGATATTTTCCCTTGAACCGCCGATTGCGTACGTGGGGCGAACCCCTCAATCCCCGTTTCCGTTTTGTCGTTGCGCTGCTATTCCGATCGCGATGACCGATTTTCGCGACCCGTTCGACGCTATCAAGGATCACCCGTTCGATGAGGCGCTGTCGCAGCGCTACCTCGTCTACGCCCTTTCCACCATCACCGCACGGTCGCTGCCGGATCTGCGCGACGGGTTGAAGCCGGTGCATCGGCGCCTGCTCTGGGCCATGCGGCTGCTGCGGATGGAGCCGGGTGGCGCTGCGCCCGACGTGCTGGTCGCCAATCCTGCGCGCAATACGACTTCCTACAAGAAGTGCGCGCGCGTGGTGGGCGACGTCATCGGCAAATATCACCCGCATGGCGACACCTCCGTCTATGACGCCATGGTGCGGTTGGCGCAGGACTTTTCGCTGCGCACGCCGCTGGTCGACGGGCAGGGCAATTTCGGTAATATCGACGGCGATTACGCGGCGGCGATGCGCTATACCGAAGCGCGGCTGACCCAGGCGGCGGCCGACCTGATGGCCGGGCTGGACGAAGGAACGGTCGAGTTCCGGCCGACCTATAATGGCGAGGATGAAGAACCGGAGGTATTTCCGGGGCTTTTCCCCAACTTGCTGGCCAATGGCGCGAGCGGGATCGCGGTCGGCATGGCGACCAGCATTCCGCCGCATAATGTGTCCGAGCTGATCGATGCGGCAAGCCTGCTGATCGACAATCCCGACGCTGAGCATGCCGATTTGATGCAGATCGTGCGTGGGCCCGATTTCCCGACCGGCGGCGTGTTGGTGGATAGTCCCTCGATCATTTCGGAAGCCTATGCGACCGGCCGAGGTAGCTTTCGCACGCGGGCGCGCTGGCACAAGGAGGATGGCGGGCGTGGGACGTGGGTGGCGATCGTTACTCAGATCCCGTTCCAGGTGCAGAAATCCAAGCTGATCGAGCAGATCGCCGCGCTGATCAATGACAAGAAGCTGCCGATATTAGCGGACGTCCGCGATGAAAGCGACGCGGAGATACGGATCGTCATCGAGCCGCGCGCACGCACGGTCGATCCCGATGTGCTGATGGACAGCCTGTTCCGGCTGACGGACCTGGAGAATCGCTTTCCGCTGAACCTCAACGTGCTGGACGCCACGCGTACGCCGCGCGTTTTGGGCTTGAAGCCGGTGCTGATCGAGTGGCTGAAGCATCAGATCGACGTGCTGGTGCGGCGTGCGCGCCATCGGCTGGACAAGATCGCGGCCCGGCTGGAACTGCTCGACGGCTATATCATCGCCTATCTAAACCTCGACCGCGTGATCGAGATCATCCGGACCGAGGATGAGCCCAAGGCCGTAATGATGGAGGAGTTCGGGCTCAACGACCGGCAGGCCGAAGCCATCCTCAACATGCGGCTGCGATCGCTGCGCAAGCTGGAGGAGATGGAGCTGCGGCGCGAGCATTCGCAACTGCTGAAGGAACGCGACGAACTGACGAAGCTGGTCGAAAGCCCAACGCGCCAGCGCAACCGGTTGAAGAAGGATCTGGCGGAACTGCGCAAGCGCTACTCGCCGGAAACGGAAATGGGCAAGCGGCGTACCTTGGTCGAGGAAGCGGCGCCTGCGCGCGAAATTCCGCTGGAGGCGATGATCGAACGTGAGCCGATCACGGTCATTCTGTCGGAGCGGGGCTGGATCAGGGCGATGAGCGGTCATCGCGACCTGGCTTCGGCCGACACGCTGAAGTTCAAGGAAGGCGACGGGCCCAAGATCGCCTTCCATGCGCAGACCACGGACAAGCTGCTGCTGGCGACGGCGAGCGGGCGCGTCTTCACGCTGGGTGCGGACAAGCTGCCGGGCGGACGCGGCTTTGGTGATCCGGTGCGGTCGCTGGTCGACATGGATGATCAGGGGGACATTGTGGCACTGTTCCCTGCCCGCGCGGGAAGCGAGTTGCTGCTGGCGGCGTCAGACGGCAGGGGCTTCGTCGCCGCGGTGGCGGACGTCATCGCCGAAACGCGCAAGGGCAAGCAGGTGGTGAATGTGCGGGCCGGAGCCCGGCTGACGGTGGTGCATGTCATAGCGGCCGAAGCGGACAGCGTTGCCGTGGTGGGCGAAAATCGCAAGCTGCTGGTATTTCCGCTGGTGGAGATGCCGCGCATGGCGCGTGGGCAGGGCGTTCAGATGCAGCGCTATCGTGACGGCGGGCTATCGGATGCGGTCGCTTTTCGCATGAGCGATGGTTTGAGTTGGACGATGGGTGGTGAAAGCGGCCGGACGCGCACCGAAGCGGATATGACGCCGTGGCGCGTGGCGCGCGGCGCGGCAGGCCGGATGCCGCCGGTCGGCTTTCCGCGAGACAACCGCTTTTGACGATCGCGTAACAATCCGCTTATCTGCTTGAAATGACATCCCGTCGTTTCCTGAAAATTTACCACTGGTGCGTAATCCGGGGGTATGAAATCGGTCCCTGTGCGTATTCGGCCAAGTCAAAGGCTGGACGACAACCTCCTTGCGAGGTTCGAACGCACGCATCTGCGGTGCCGGGCTGAAATGGAGCATTGGCTGGAGGCCGTGCCGCATGCAGCGGCCATGTTGTGCTTCAAAGGCAATGACTTGCAGCTCGTTTCTGTCAACAAGACTTTCTATAGCAGCTTCCTGGAAAGCAGCGATCCCGACGCGGAAATGCCCTATTGCCAGGATTGGCGAGAGCGAATCCTTGAGGTTGCGCTCGCCGACAATGTCTCTTCATCGTTTGAACTGCGGCGTGATGGGCCGTTGGGGCCGGAATATTTCTCCTGTACGGCTGGCCTGCTGCCTTCGAATGAGGAGGGGGTGAACCTCATCCTGTTCACGGCGATGGACCGGACGAGCGACCGCGTCACCGAACGCAACCTGCGGCGGGAATTATTGTCGGACGGGCTGACAGCGTTGCCCAACCGGACAGGTTTCGGCGAAGAGATTGACGACCGGCTGCGCAATACCCCTTGGGCGGGCAATTCGCAGTTCGGGATCATCGCGATCGACCTCAGCCGGTTCAGCCGCGTCAACGAATCCCTAGGTCCCATGGCTGGCGACGAGCTGCTGATCACGGTCGCCAAACGGTTGAAGTCCAACCTGCGGCAGGGCGATGTGCTGGCCCGGATCGGCGGCAACGATTTTGCCATATTCGCGCGTTTGAACAATGGCTTGTCGGACTGTCTTCATATCGTTCAGAGGGTCAAGGATGCGCTGAACTCGCCGATCCGCCTGAGTGATTTGCAGATCCGGGTGGACTGCGCGATCGGCTGTGCGCTTTCGACCAGCCTTGATGATGATCCTGACGATGTCGTGCGCAAGGCGCAGGCGGCGGTGAAGATCGCCAAGCGCAGCGGCAAGGTGGAAATCTACCGTAACGGGGTGCTGAAGGAAGCGCAGCGGCGTTTTTCGATTGAAAGCCGTCTCCGGACGGCCTTGGCGCAGGGCGATCTGACGCTGGCCTATCAGCCGTTGATCCAGTTGCAGACGGGCGAGATCACGGGGTTCGAGGCACTCGCCCGCTGGAATGATCCTGACCTAGGCAATGTGTCGCCTTGCGAGTTCATAGCGGTGGCAGAGGAAAGCGGCCTGATCACGCCGCTTGGGCGGTGGGCGGCCTATGAGGCCGCGCAGGCGCTCAGCCGGTGGGACGCCAAGTTCGGGCAGGCTCTGCCGGTCGGCATCAATGTGAACCTGTCCCCGATCCAGATGGCGCGCGACGATGTGGCGTCGATGTTCGAGGAAGCGCTGCGCTATTCTGGCGTGTCGGGCAAGCGCTTGACCGTCGAATTGACGGAAAGCGCGATCATCGCCGACCCGGACAAGGCGCGCAAGCTGCTGGTGGCCCTGAAAGACCTCCAGATGCCGATCGCGATGGACGATTTCGGCACGGGCTATTCCAACCTTGCCAGCTTGCACAGCCTGCCGATCGACATTTTGAAGATCGACCGCAGCTTCGTGTCCACCATGCTGGAGGATAAAGACAAGCAGGCGATCGTCCGCACGATCCTGTCCTTGGCCGAATCACTGAACCTGCATGTCACGGCCGAGGGCATAGAGACGCAGGAACTGGCCCACGCGCTGCAATCCATGGGCTGCGGCCATGGGCAGGGCTTTTATTTTGCGCGCCCGATGCCGGAAAATGAGGCGTTCGATTATTGGCGGGCGCGCTGGAATTTCGAAACGATCTGATCCGCGATCTGGTTGACCCGGCCTTCCTCCGGGAAGTCTTCCTCTACCCAGATGCGTTGGACTTCCCCCAAGGCTTTGGCCACGTCAGGACCGGGCGTCAGGCCGCGCGTGATGAGGGCGCCCCCGCCGATCGGCAGTTGAGGCGGGGTCCAGCCTTCGATTTGGGCAATGCTGTCGATCGGTGATGAGGGGTCGAGCAGGAGTCGATCAATCGCGCCTTCCACACCGACATGGAAGGCAAGTGCCCTGGCCGGAACTGTGGGAGCCATCGCTTCAAGAGCCACGCTGAGACGCTTGCGGGCCTTGTTGGACAGTTTCAGCCGTGCGCCTACCGCATCGGCCGTTCGCGCGTCGGGAGGCAGCAGGGCGGCCAAGCGCCGCAGGGCGGCGGGCGGGACAGCCGCCTCGATCTCGCGCGCCACAAGCTGTTCTACCCGCGCAAGCCCATCCGTGCCGATTTCGGGGAGTACGGGACGAAAAATGCCGCCTTCGACCATCAGGTGGAGCGAAGCGAGCGGGTCGGGAAGGGCAAGCAGCTTCAGCAGTTCGTCGGCAATCCGCTCGCGCGACAGAGCCATGAGGCTGTTGGCGGCGGCGCGGCAGGCCTCATAGGCGTCTTCGTCCAGCGTGCCGCGTCCGAAGCGGGCGAGGAAGCGGAAGTAGCGCATGATGCGCAGATGATCCTCCGCGATGCGTTCAGCGGCGCTGCCTATGAAGCGGACGCGGCCTGCGCGCAGATCATCGACGCCGCCGAAAAAATCGGTCACTTCATGGGTGTAGGGATCGGCGTAAAGGGCGTTGATCGTGAAGTCACGCCGGGCGGCATCCTCGCGCCAGTCCGCGGTATAGGCGATAGTCGCACGGCGTCCGTCCGTGCTGACGTCGCGGCGCAAGGTGGTGATTTCAACAGGCCATCCCGTGATCACGGCGGTGACGGTGCCATGGTCGATGCCTGTGGGCACCGCTTTGATCCCGGCGGCCTTGAGGCGATCCACCACCTGCTGCGGCTCCAGCGCGGTGGCGATGTCGAGGTCGTTGACGGGAAGCCCCAGCAGCCCGTCGCGCACCGCTCCCCCGACATAGCGGGCAAGGCCCTGATCGGCCCCAAGCGCGGCGAGCAGGCCATCGAGGCCGGGCCGGTGGCGCCAGTCGGCGTCAGGCAACAAGGCGGTCAAGGTCGAGCCTCCGCGACAGATTGGCAAGGATGGCGGCGGTGATGCCCCAGATGCGGCGACCGTTCCACATGATTTCATAATAATGCCGCTCAACCCCCTGAAACTGAACGGCATGTTTGATACGGTTCGCGGGGTCGAGAGCGAAAGAGAGGGGCAGTTCGAACCAATCGGCAACCTCGTCCGCCTGAGGCGTCAGCGGCAGGTCCGGGGGGATCACGCCCAGCACGGGGACAATGTCGAAGCCGGTGAAGGTATGATAGCGGTCCGTCGTGCCGATCACATCCACCACTTCGGGAGCCAGCGCTATTTCCTCCTGCGCTTCTCTCAGCGCACCGGCGATCTCGCTGGCGTCTTCCTGATCCACGCGGCCGCCCGGGAAGGCGATCTGCCCCGCATGCTTGCGCAGGGAAGCCGCGCGCTCTGTGAGGATAAGGCCGGGCTCCGGCCGGTCGGTGATGGCGACGAGCACGGCGGCAGGCGCGAGCACTAATTCTCCGTCGATGCGGGGATCGCGCGTGTCCGATGTCGTCAGCCCGACTTCACGCGCATGTCCTTGCGCCAGCGCGGATCGCAGCCGGTCGGCCAGGCTCATGCGCAACCGTCCAGCCGATAGAAGGCGCCATTGCTCCACAAGCCGACATGATCGTTCGCTTCATCAAGCGCAAGGTTCATCAACTCATAATAGACGCTGCGGTTGACCAATGCCTCTAGTCCGCCGCGCACATGAAGATAGGGGTGCGGGCCGTCTGGTGTTTCCCGGATGACCAGAGGGTGTTCGGGCCCTGCGGCGATGAGGTCACCGGTGTTGAGGCGAAAGGCCAGAGCGCGGCTGCGGCCTTCGCCCTCGCTTTTGAGCTCGACCGCGAGGAACGGGGCGTCCTCTACTTGTATGGAGAGTTTTTCTACCGGAGTGACAAGAACATAGGAGCCATCGCTCTCACGCCGCAGGATGGTGGAAAAGAGCCGCACCATCGTCTCTCGGCCGATCGGCGAGCCTTGATGGAACCATGTGCCGTCGCGGGCGATGCGCATTTCGCTGTCGCCGCAATGATCGGGGTTCCACTTGTCGACCGGCGGCAGCCGCTTTTCCTCCGCCAGGCGAACTATGTCGGCGAGAGACAGGCTTGCGAGATCGGGCAGTGGGTCCATCGGCATGCCGCCGAGATAGGATCACGCGGCGGGGAAGGCAAAAGGGAAATCAAACCGGTGCGGTGATTCGCGGTCCAAGCATGCCTACTCCCCCGATCGCCGCGCCATCGGCCGAAAGGGCGAGCAGGCGGCGCGCTTCATACGGGCCAGGACATGTCCAGCCGCCAGTGGCCGCGGCGGAAAAGCCCCAGAAGCGGCCATAATATTCCGGATCGCCGATCATCATCAGCGGCTCGCTATGATGGGCGCGGGCTGCATTGACGACCGCGTCCATCAAAGCACGGCCATGGCCGGTCCGCTGAAGTGCCGGTGACACGGCGACGGGACCCACCATGATGAGGGGCGTCTGCGTTCCGTCGGCATGGGTGAGGGCGACCGGCCAGCTTTGCAGCGATCCTACCAGTTCCCCATGTTCGTCCATCATGCCGAAGGAAAGCTCCGGCACCCACGGCATGCCTTGCCGGATCAGATAGGCGGTGCGGCCGTGCCGGTCGGGGCCGAAGGCTGCGTCGAGCAGCCGCTCGATCGCCTCTTCCGCCACGATGTTGAGGGGCACAATATGAGACACGTCTTGCCGATCCGCCATCAATGGCGCATGGACCGCGCCGGGAGCGGCGGGATTAGCGCCTGCTCCACAAAATTAAAGTCTATTCTGGCCATCGCCAGCAGCAGGAAAGCCATGAACAGCGGATTTGACGATTTTCTGACGCTGGAGGTCAATCATCTGGACGTCGATGTCCTGACGGGCATCTATTCGGAAGAAACCCACTTGCCGCAGCCGCTGCGCATATCCATCCGCGCGCGGTTGAAGGTCGCCGATCATTATGAGCTGGATACGCCCCTATCCCGCTCGAAAAATTACATGGACCTGAAGCATGCGGCCACGGCTGCGTTGCCGGAGGGGCAGCATTTCACGCTGATCGAAGCGGTAGCCGATCATATTATCGACACCATTTTTCTTCAGGATGACAAGGTGTTGCAGGTCGAAGTTAAGATCATAAAACTAGCGCTGAGCGAGAAGGGCGAAGAAATCGGCATCACCTTGGGCCGGTGGCGCAAATAGGCTGGCAGGCGCTCAGCCTTTCACCAGTCCGATCTCGCGCAGCCGCTCGACCAGATAGTCGTGCGCGGTGATGGGCGGATCGCGGCGGGGGTGGTCGGCATCGACGCATTGCAGCAGCGGATCGATCAGGAAATCTGGGCGCAGGTGCAGGAAGAAGGGCATGGAATAGCGAGCCATGCCGCGCCTTTCCGGGGGAGGATTGACGACGCGGTGGCTGGTTGATCGCAGGCGGTGGTTGGTCAGCCGCTGGAGCATGTCGCCGACGTTGATCGCCAGCGCGCCGGGCGGGGGTATGACGGGCAGCCAGTTGCCTTGTCGGTCCTGGATTTCAAGCCCGCCTTCTTCTGCGCCGAGCAGCAGGGTGATAAGGTTGATGTCCTCATGCGGGGCAGCACGAATGCCCGGAGCTTCTGCCGAAACAGGTGGATAGTGCAGCAGGCGCAGGATAGAATTGCCGTCTTCGATAGCATCATCGAACCAGCGTTCCGACAGCCCGAGATCAAGGGCGATCGCAGTCAGCAGTTCAGCGCCGATACGATCGAACTCATCATAGAGACGGATGAAAAGCTCTTGGAAATATGGAATTTCCTTCGGCCATATGTTGGCGGGCATGGTGGCGGTCAGCCGATGTGTGCCGGGCAGATCGCGGCCGACATGCCAGAATTCCTTCAGGTCATTTTCGCTCGCGCCCTTGGCGATTTCTCGTCCGAACGCCGTGTAGCCCCGCTGGCCGCCATTGCCGCTGGCGTCATAGCGGCGCTTCACATCATCTGGCAGAGAGAAGAAGGCGCGGGCGATCCGCCAGCCATCCTCGATCAGGGCGGCGTCCATGCCGTGGTCCTTCACCATGGCAAAGCCGAACTCCCGAAACGAATCGCCGAGCGCCGCCGCAAAATCCTGCTTCGTCATGGCTGTCATCGACAGCAGCGGGACCTGGTCCAGGGTTGCGTGCGGCAAGTTTCGACTTTCCCTTCGAATGACGGTCCGATCCTTGATCGTCCCCTTCGGCTGAGGCAAGGAGGCGGTCATGAACTACTGGCTCATGAAATCTGAACCCGATGTCTTTTCCTATGACGACCTAGTCGAGAAAGGAAAGGCCGAGTGGGATGGCGTGCGCAACCATGCGGCGCAGCTGAACATGAAGGCGATGCGCAAGGGCGATCTTTCGATCTTTTACCACAGTAATATCGGCGTGGAAGCGGTCGGCATCATGAAGATCGTCGAGGAAGCGGCTCCCGACAGTACCGATGACAGCGGCAAGTGGATCGCCGTACATGTCGCGCCGGAGCGGAAGCTCAACAAGCCCGTGACGTTGAAGACGATGAAGGCCGACCCGGCGCTGGCCGATATGGTAATGCTACGCCAATCGCGTCTGTCGGTTGCTCCCCTCACCGAAGCTCAGTTCCGTCACATCCTTTCCCTGTCCGAGGCGTGAAGTCCCGCCGGTTGCGTCAACCGCAACTGGTGATCCGTTTTTTGCGATTGCAGGGCTGTGGCTTGCGCATAGGCTGGCGGCCAACAGAACAAGAAGATGCAGAGGTGTTTGATCGGCATTCACAAGGAGAAAACCTATGCGAATGCTGTCGAAATTCATTCTTACCGGTGCAGTTGCCACCATCGCTGCCGCTCTGGCACCCGCTCAAGCTGAAGAAGCCAAGCAGCGCTTCACCCACGAAGGCTACACCTATGTGTATGAGGTGAAGGATACCAAGACCGGGCAGCAGATTTCCGGCCGCCGCTATCCCGATGCCGTGGCGTTCAACCTGGCGGTTCGCAAGGGCAAGGTGTCTGGCGTGTCCGGCGGCCAGCCGGTTGCCTTCAAGGTTGAAGAAGCCCGCGGCGCCGCTTCAAAATAAGCGCCCATCCTTACCATATATGAAAAGGGCGGCTCCCGGTCGGGGAACCGCCCTTTGCTGTGCATTAATAGATTAGCGGCAGCGGCGCTTGCTGTCGATTTCCTTGCCCAGCAGCGCGCCACCGGCAGCGCCGAGGATCGTGCCGGTCGCACGATCGCCACGGGTATCGATGGCGCGGCCGAGCAGCGCGCCGCCCACGCCGCCGACGATCAGGCCAGTCGTGCCGTTCGACTTGCGGCAATACATGCGTCCGTCACGGCCACGCCATTCGCGATAGCGGTAACCGTCGCGGGCGCTGGCGCCATCCGTGGGGATAGCCATGGACACGGGGATGGCCATCGAAAGGGCCGACAGGGCGATAATGGCTTTGCGCATAATTCTCCTCCGAAACAATGATTTGCTGTTGAACCCGCTGATAGTGGACGAGGTTGCATGAACCTGCGGCAACGAGCTAAACTGCTGAAATAGAAATGAAATTTTTCGGATAAATGTGGCTGGTTGAGCGCAATGCGGCGATCGGGAGCCATAAATCGGCTGGATAGTGGAGTTCAGCGCCTGCGTGTCTGGTCCGATGCTCTTATTAAGGGAGTTTACCCGACGACTTTCACGAAAAATGCGACGGGTGCCGCGCAAGTGAAAAATTTGCGATCTACAGACATGTTAAAGCCAATCGACGGCGCCCGCCGGGCTCGCTAAGGGGAGTCGCGATGACATGTTCCCGGTCAACTATCGCCCATGCATGACAAGTCCAAACGTGGCCGGGCCATCACCATGCCCCGAAGCGAATTTCGCGCGCGGGCGACGGAGTATCTCGATTTCCTCGCGGCCTGGGTAAAGAAGCCGCGCCAGACCGCGTCAGTGGTGCCGAGCAGCCGCTACCTCGCGCGGTTGATGGTGGCCCATATCGATCCGTCGGATGGCCGGGTGATGGAGCTGGGCGGCGGCACCGGCGTGTTCACCCGCGCGATCCTGCAAACGGGCCTGGCGCCTGAGAAGCTTGAAGTGGTGGAAATCAATCCGGCCTTTGCGCGCGGCCTGCGGCGGCACTTTCCTCATGTGTCGGTGCTGGAAACGCCCGCCCAGATCGTTTCGACGGCGGCGGCCGGTGAACCGGGCCAATATCAGACGGTGGTGAGCGGCTTGCCCTTGCTGGCGATGGACCGGCATATGCACGCTGACATTTTGTCCGAGGCTTTCCGCATGCTGCGCCCGGGCGGCAATTTCATCCAGTTCACCTATTCGACACGCCCGCCTGTCAGCCGCGACGTGCTGCACGCGCTGGACCTTGAGGTCGCGCGCGTGGGACAGACCGTGCGCAACTTTCCGCCCGCCACCGTCTTCCGCTTTCACCGCCGCGGCGAATAGTCCGGTTGCGCACAGGCCGTGCGACCTTATCTAGGCGTGCAGATAAAGAGGGGCATTCGCGCGCATGGCGTCCATCATTACCGTGTCCGGGCTGAAGAAAAGCTACGCTTCGGGATATCAAGCACTCAAGGGCATCGATCTGGAAATTGAGGAGGGCGAGATATTCGCCCTGCTGGGCCCCAATGGCGCGGGCAAGACGACGATGATCTCCATCATCTGCGGCAATGTGCGGCCAACCGGAGGCACGGTGACGGTCGCCGGGCATGACATCGTGCGCAGCTATCGTGGGTCGCGCTCAGCCATCGGGTTGGTGCCGCAGGAACTGCACACCGATGCGTTCGAGCGGGTGATCGACACCGTGCGCTTTTCCCGTGGGCTGTTCGGCAAGCCGCGCGACGACACCTATATCGAGAAGGTGCTTCGCGACCTGTCCTTGTGGGACAAGCGCAACAACAAGATGCTTGAACTGTCGGGTGGCATGAAACGGCGCGTGATGATCGCCAAGGCGCTCAGCCATGAGCCGCGCGTGCTGTTCCTGGATGAGCCGACGGCTGGCGTCGACGTCGAACTGCGCCGCGACATGTGGAAGCTGATCGGTGAGTTGCGGCAAACCGGCGTCACCATCATTCTCACGACCCACTATATCGAGGAAGCCGAGGAAATGGCCGACCGGGTGGGCGTGATCAACAAGGGCGAGCTGATCCTGGTCGAAGAGAAGACCGCGCTTATGAAGAAGCTGGGGAAGAAGAGCCTCACGGTAACGCTGGCCCAGCCGCTGACGCAGATCCCGCCGGAACTTGGCGAATGGGTTTTGGCGCTCAAGTCCGATGGAAGCGAGATCGAATATGTATTCGATACGCGGGCGGAGCGGACTGGCGTATCGTCGCTGCTGCGCAGGCTTGGCGACCTTGGCATTGGCTACAAGGATCTCAACACGCAGCAGAGCAGCCTGGAAGATATCTTCGTCAGCCTGGTCCATCAGGAGAAGGCGGCATGAGCGGGTTCAACTATCGGGCCATCTGGTCGATCTACAAGTTCGAGTTGCACAGGTTCAGCCGTACCCTGCTGACCGGCTTGCTGGTGCCGGTGATTACCACATCGCTCTATTTCGTCGTGTTCGGCGGGGCGATCGGATCGCGGATGACGCAGATCGACGGCATCGACTATGCCGCCTTCATCGTGCCTGGTCTGATCATGATGTCGATGTTCACCGAGAGCATCTTCAATGCGAGCTTCGGTATCTACATGCCGAAATTCGCGGGCACCATCTATGAGCTGCTTTCCGCGCCTGTGTCGGCGACCGAGACCGTCATCGCCTATGTAGGCGCGGCGGCCACCAAGTCATTGAGCGTCGGAACGATCATCTTCGTGACGGCCCATCTGTTTGTCGACGTCCATGTCGAACATCCTGTCGCCATGGCGGCGTTCATGGTGCTGATCGCGGTCAGTTTCTGCCTGTTCGGATTTATCCTGGGCATCTGGGCGCAAAGCTTCGAGCAGTTGCAGGTCATCCCGATGCTGCTGATCATGCCGATGACGTTCCTGGGCGGCGCCTTCTACTCTGTCCATATGCTGGCCGAGCCCTGGCGTACGATCACCTTGTTCAACCCGATCGTCTATCTGGTGTCGGGTTTCCGCTGGACCTTCTTCGGTCGGGGCGATGTGGGGATCGAGTTCAGCCTGCTCTTCATCGCCGCGATGCTGGCAGTGTGTCTGACCGCCATCGGATGGGTTTTCCGGACAGGTTACCGGCTGAAGAAATGACCGGAGCGGCGCCGCCTGGCCGCTCCTTAAATTGTCAGGCGGCTGCGCTTTCAGGCGCGACGGCGAACAGGGTCACGCCCTTATATTTGTCGTCATCCTCATTGTAGAGGCCGTACATGGCCTCGAACGGCTCATCGAGGATGGAGACGTCGTTGAGGCCCGCGAGCTTGAACGTTCCGAGCTTCAATTCGCGCGGTGGGCCGCCTTCACGCTCCACGGTGACAGCGTCGATGAACATCTCATCATGGCGCGTGTAGAGGATGTGGGGCGCCAGCTTGACGACCATCTTGTTATAGGTCGCCTTGAGGCATTTCTGGAGCGCGATGGCTTCGAAAATGGTCGTTGGGGCAGTCATGATTGTCGTCATTACCGATTCGCAGGCTGTCTTCAATTGCTTTGTGCGCCGCAGCATGCTCCTAAAGTGCATCCGGGCGCTTTTCAGGGTGAGCCGACGAGGCCCAGCCGGTAGCGCATCATCCATCGCGCGAGCAGCAGCACCGCTACCACTCCAAGGCCGCTCGCTAGCCCGAACCAGATGCCCAGGCCCTTCATGCCGAGCGGGAAGGCAAGGATGGTCCCCACGCCGACGCCGATGATCCAATAGCCGACGAGCGCAAAGATCATGGGCACTTTCGTGTCGTGCAGGCCGCGCAAGACGCCTGCAGCCACGGCCTGGGTGGCGTCGACCAGCTGGAACAGCGCAGCGACCGCGAGGAAGCTCACTGCAAGCGCTGCTGTCTGGCTGTTGGCAGGATCGGTCAGGTCGAGAAAAGCGCCGATCAGCCGGCGGGGAACGGTGATGAGCAGGATGGCGGCACCCAGCGCAAAGCCGAAGCCGAGAAGAAGCGCGAGCCACCCCGCGCGTCCGATCGCCGCTGAATCGCCGCGCCCGTAGGCAAGGCCGACGCGCACGGTCGCTGCCTGCCCGATGCCCATCGGCACCATGAACAGCAGCGCGGCGATCTGGATGGCGACAGCATGGGCGGCGAGGGAAGCCTGACCGATGAGGCCCATGAGCAAAGCCGAGGCGTTGAACACGGTGGTTTCAAACCCCACGGTGATGGCGATCGGCAGGCCTAAGGCCCAGACGGCACGATGCCGCTCGCGGTCGCGGGTCCAGAAGCGGCCCATCACCCGATAACGACGAAAGCGGCGGTCGATCAGTATGACGCCAAGCAGGCTGAGGAACAGAAAGCAGGAGGAAAGGGTGCTGGCTAGTCCCGCGCCCAAAAGGCCGAGCGCCGGCAAACCGAAATTGCCGAAGATGAGCGCCCATCCCGCGAGGACGTTGAAGGGGATGGCGAGCAGCATGATGACAACGGCCCAGATCGGCCGTTCCAGCGCGGATATGAAGTTGCGCAACGTCGTGAAGGCCAGGAACGGGAGCAGGGCCCATTGCAGGCCGCGCATCATCAGGCCTGCCTGATGGGCGAGGTCCGGCTGCTGGCCCATGGCGAGCAGGATGGCCTCGCTCTGCCAGAGGAGGAGCCAGGCGGGGAGGACAAAGAAAAAGGCGGCCCGCAGGGTTTGCTGAACCGTGCGGCGAACATCGCGAACGGAATGGCGGCGGCGGCCTCGCTCGTTGGCGATGAGCGGCGCGGCGGCTGTGACAAGGCCCATGCCGAAGATGAGCAGGGCATGGAATAGGTTGATGGCAAGCGCGCCCGCCGCCACGCCCTTTGCGCCCAGGCGGCCGATCAGCAGAAGGTCGGTTGCGGCAATTCCTGCCCACGCTACGTTGCCCGCGATCATAGGTAGGGCAAGCGCGAGCAGGGCGCTTGCTTCGACGCGCCAAGGGGACGGAGGTTGGAGCATTTCCATCTTCAGTTCGCCTTGTTCGGCAGGCTTTGCGCCGTTCGCCCCGAGTTCGGCGAACCAAACTGAGGTAAGGTTTACCTGGCAGGCAACCAAGCTTCGAACGCAGTCGCGTGCTTAATGTCTTTTGAACAAGTGCAGCACCGCGACGATGATCCCGCCGATCACCAGGCCGACGATGGCCCCCCCGATTGCATTCACGGTCCAATCAAGGAAGGGCCCGATCGCAGGCGCGGCCGCTGCCACGCTCTCAGCAGCGTGGTGGATGGCGCCGGGGATCAAGTCCCAGTGAAATTCATGCAGGCCATGGACGATCAGGCCGCCGCCGACCCACAGCATGGCCGCGGTGCCCACCACCGAGAGGATCTTCATCAGGACAGGCATGGCATGGACCAGCCCGCGTCCCACGGCGCGCGCCACCGATGAAGAACGCTCGGCCAGGTGCAAGCCGATATCGTCCATCTTCACGATGAAGCCGACGACCCCATAGACGCCCGCCGTGATGAGGACCGCCACGACGACCAGAATCAGCGCCTGTTCCCAGAGCGGTTCCGCCGCAACGGTGCCGAGCGCGATCGCCATGATCTCACCGGAAAGGATGAAGTCGGTGCGGATGGCGCCGGACACCTTCTGATCCTCTAATTCCTGCGAACTGTGCGTGGCCAGCGCTTCCTCCGCCACGTCATGGCCGCCTTGCACCGCTTCCAGCAGCTTTTCGACCGCTTCGAAGCAGAGAAATGCACCGCCCAGCATCAGCAGCGGCGGGAGAAGCCACGGCGCAAAGGCACTCATCAGCAGTGCGGCGGGCAACAGGAAAAGCAGCTTGTTGCGCAGCGAACCGCGCGCGATCTTCCAGATGATGGGCAGTTCGCGATCGGGCGTCAGGCCAACGACATAGCGCGGGGTCACTGCCGCGTCATCGATCACGACACCCGCCGCCTTTGACCCGGCCTTGCCCGCGGCGGCGGCAACATCGTCCAGCGAGGTGGCAGTGAGCTTGGCTATTCCCGCTACATCGTCGAGCAGCGCGATGAGACCCGAAGGCATTGGCTAGATTTCCCCTGTTTCAGGCCCTAGGCACAAGCGCGAGCCGTTACCGCCCAGGCTCATAGAGACGGGGCGGGGCAGGGGCAATGACCCGCACGTCAGGACCGATCAGCTGATGCCTCAATAGTTGCCCGGCGGATCGCTTGCGGGGAAGGACTCGTCGACCTGCTCATCGACCATGTCCCAGTCGCTGGCGTCGATATGCTGTTCCTCGGGCCCTGCATCCCTGACGATCCCCGACGATCCGACGGGGCCGCGGTCATCCGCGGGCGCTGGAGCATGCCGGTCCTGCCAGGCGCGCCATGCGACGGCGCTCAGCCCGCCGATGAATGCGAGCTTCAACAACCCCTTCATGATGATTTCTCCTGCCTGTCATGCACATGATACCAGTCGGCACGGTCGCGGGTCACTTCGTGCGGGTGAAGCGAAAATTCGCCTTCTTCGTCGGTGCCGGGTTCGGCATGGTCGCCGCCGGGATGCGTCGCGACGACCCACCGCTCCCGCAGCGCTGCATTGATCATCGCGCGCCATTGCGCCTGATCGCCGGCCTCCCGCATGGCAGGATCAGGATCCTTTATGATGGCAAGGATGCTGGCGGCGTCGGCGACCCGCGCGTGCCACTGATCCGGATCGTCGACGGCGAGGTGACGGGCGAGCCGTTCTATAAGGGTGCGCTCTTCCATGGCCGGGGAACGCGTGCTGCTTGCCTTCCGTTCCGCCGAACTCATGCGGCAGTGAACGGGATCGGCTGGCGATCGTTGGTAGGGCAGGAGAAGATGCTGACAGGAGGTCAATCATGCCGCGTGGCGACAAGAGCAGCTATACCGACAAGCAGAAGCGCAAGGCCGAACATATCGAGGAAGGCTATGAGGAGCGTGGCGTTTCGCGCAAGGAAGCCGAACGGCGAGCCTGGGCGACGGTGAACAAGGAGTCGGGCGGCGGCAACAAGTCGGGGTCAGGACGCGGGAAGCCAGACACGCATGTGTCTTCGCGCAAGGGTGGCCGGAAAGGTGGTGCGGCGTCGGCGCGGCGGTCTGCGGCTGATCGGTCCGCTGCGGCGAAGAAGGGATGGGAAACGCGGCGCAAAAGGGCGGCGAGCTGAGCCCCCGGGCTCTTACTTCCCCGTCGACGCGCTCCCCTTGG
This sequence comes from Sphingobium agri, assembly GCF_023051225.1. Classification (NCBI taxonomy): domain Bacteria; kingdom Pseudomonadati; phylum Pseudomonadota; class Alphaproteobacteria; order Sphingomonadales; family Sphingobiaceae; genus Sphingobium; species Sphingobium agri. The sequence goes on from NZ_JALKHS010000006.1 coordinate 627,129, forward strand.
GGTTCAGGCGGATCTCGAACAGCTTGGGCCAATATTTGCCGGTGACGAAAATGCGGTCGCGTTTCTGGTCATAGGCGATGCCGTTGGGCACGCCCTCACTATCCGTGACGCCGCTTTCGCGCATCAATGGGGCGATATTGATCCAGTCGATCACCTGGCCGGTCGCAGGGTCAATGCGGGCAATGCGTGTGTCGTACCAGATGTTCGCCCACAGCTCTCCCTTCACATATTCCAGTTCGTTCAGGCGATCGACCGGGCGGCCGTTGAAGGTCACGGTGATGCGGCGGGCTTCGCGCAGCGTGTCGGGGTCGAGGAAGCGCAGCTGCGATGTGCCGTCGCTCATGATGAGGTTGCGGCCATCCTGGGTCAGGCCCCAGCCCTCGCCTTCATAGCGGAACTGCGACAGCGGCTTGAAGCCGTTGAGCTTCCAGACGAAACCTTGACGATGACGCCAGGTGAGGCTGATCAGGCGATCCTTCCAGTTGACGATCCCCTCGCCGAAATATTGCGGAGCGAGGGTGCGGCTTTCGAGCACCTTGCCGTCTTCGAGCGAGACCTTGCGGATGTCGGACCGGCCCTCAAGGCCGGTGCTCTCGTAAAGCATGCCGTCATGGAAGAAGAGGCCTTCGGTGAAGGCTTTCGGGTCATGGGGGTAGGCCTTGACCAGCGTCCAGGGGGTGTCGGCCCATGCGGGGGCGGCAATGCTGAGGGCCCCGAGCAGGGCGAGCAGTAGGCCCTTCATCCGGCGGCATGCTCCGCGATCGCCGCAGCGAGCCATGGGGGGAGCGTTGCAGGATCAATGTCCTCGACCCGGCGCAGTTCGATCGACAGGCCAAGTTCGGGAAGGGTGGCGCGTTGGCGCTTCTCGTCGGCTTGCGTCAAGGGCACAGCGACGAGGCGGCGGTTCACCTTGCTGCGATAATGCATGCGGGCCGTGTTTTCCTGACCGACATAGCAACCCTTGTCGAAGTCCACGCCGTGCAGTTCGCCCGCATTGGTCTCCAGCCATAGTGTCTGGTCCTGACCGAGCTCGCCCGCCCCTTCGAAGATGCCGAGCGACAGGCGGTGTGCGCGGAAAGCAGCAGCGGCGTCGCCGGGTGCTGGCGGAGCGAGCCAGCGATGGCCGAGGGCGGCGAGGCGCGGATCGGCGGGCTTTCCGGGGGCTTCAAGAGACCAGTGGACGGCGAGCGCATCCTCCCGTTCAATCACCACCTTGCGGCGGAGGCGGTAGAGGGTGAGCCGCTTGGCCAGCGCTTCGGCCTGCGCCGCCTCGCCATCGATCAGCACATCGTCGCCATCCGCCCAGAGGATGAAGTCGTAGAGCGCCTTGCCTTGCGGCGTGAGCAGGCCCGTCCAGCGCGGTTCGCCTGCCCTGAGCGTCAGGACGTCGCGGGTGAAGAGGCCCTGAAGGAAGGGCCGCGCCTCTTCGCCTGAAATTCTGATGAGTGCGCGGTCGGTTAGGGTGGTGCCGGTCATCGGCTTTAGGTAGGACAGACGCCGATCATATCCAAGCGGCGAGCAATCATGTCCCAGAATTTCGACCTGATCCTGAAGAACGGCACCGTCCACACGCCTGGAGGCGCTGAACAGACCGATGTCGGCGTCCGCGGCGGCAAGGTCGTGGCGATCGGATCGTCGCTGGGCGATGCGGGCGATGTCATCGACTGTACGGGGCTGGACGTGCTGCCCGGCTGCATCGACAGCCAGGTGCATTTCCGCGAGCCGGGCCTTGAGCATAAGGAAGATCTTGAATCCGGAAGCCGCGCCGCCGTGCTGGGCGGGATCACGGCCGTGTTCGAGATGCCGAACACGAACCCGAATACGGACAGTGCCGAGCGCGTTCATGACAAGCTGGCCCGCGCCCATCACCGCATGTGGTGCGACCATGCCTTCTATGTCGGCGCGACGGCGGACAATGCCGAAGCGCTGAAGGAACTGGAGCGTATTCCCGGCACGGCGGGCGTGAAGATCTTCATGGGCGCGTCGACCGGCAGCCTGCTGGTGGACGATGACGCGGCTCTCTCCCGCGTGCTGGCGAGCGGCACCCGGCGCGTTGCCATCCATGCCGAGGACGAGGCGCGGATGAACGCTCGCAAGGATTTGCGGGTCGAGGGCGACCCTTCGTCTCACCCCGTCTGGCGCGACGATGAAAGCGCGATGATCGCCACGAAGCGCATCATTGGCCTTGCCCGCCGGGCGCGGCGGCGCATCCATATCCTGCACGTTACAACTCCGGCGGAACTGGAATATATTGCGGGACACAAGGATATCGCGACCTGCGAAGTGACGCCGCAGCATCTGACGCTCGCCGCCGAGGATGCCTATCCCCGGCTTGGCACCTATGCGCAGATGAACCCGCCGATCCGGTCGGCAGCGCATCGCGAGGGGCTCTGGCACTGGCTCAATCAGGGCGTGCCCGATGTGCTGGGCAGCGACCATGCCCCGCATACGGTGGAGGAGAAGGCGAAGGCCTATCCGGCGTCGCCCAGCGGCATGCCCGGCGTCCAGACGCTGGTGCCGTTGCTGCTCAACCATGTAGCGGAGGGGCGTTTGTCGCTGCGCCGGTTCATCGAACTGACATCATCCGGGCCGCAGCGCGTGTTCGGCTTGGTCGGCAAGGGCCGGATCGCGCTCGGCTATGATGCGGACTTCACTGTCGTCGATCTCAAGAAGCGGTGGACGGTGGGCAGCGACTGGCTGGCGTCGCGCTGCAACTGGTCGCCGTTCGAGGACATGGAACTGACCGGCAAGGCGGTGGGCACCATCGTGCGCGGCAACAGGGTCATGTGGGAAGACGCACTTGCCAATGAGGCCGTGGGTGAGGCGGTGCGCTTCGAAGCGACCGAGTTCGCCTGACGCCGTAAGCCTTACGCCGTCGCAAGCCTGTTCTTGCGCGCGGCGGCGAGGCTGTCGGTCGCGAACAGGAGAAGACCAAGCCAGATGAAGGCGAAGCTGATCATCTGGCCCTGCGCCAGCTTCTCGCCATAAAGCAGCACGCCACACAGGAATTGCAGCGTGGGCGCGATATACTGGATCAGGCCCAGCACCGTGAGCGGCAGGCGCTGTGCCGCCATGGCGAACAGGATCAGCGGAATGGTGGTCAATCCGCCCGAGAGGATGAGCAGGCTGCTTATATAGCCATCCTGTCCAAAGCTGAGGGCGCCATGCCCCCACAGCCATAGCAGCGAGACAAGGGCGAGGGGGGCGAGCAGTAGCGTTTCCGCGCCCAATCCGACCATGGGCGCCACCGGGGTCAATTTGCGGATGAGGCCATAGAGTGCGAAGCTGACGGCGAGGCCCACGCTGATCCACAAGGTGGTGAAGGCGGCCGCCGCCATGATCGCCACGCCGACGGCTGCGATCGCGATAGCGATGGCCTGCCCCCGCCGCAGCCTTTCCTTCAACACCAGCACGCCGAGCGCGACGTTGACCAGCGGATTGAGGAAGTAGCCAAGGCTGGCGGCGATGACATGGCCATCATTCACCGCCCACACATAGACCAGCCAGTTGACCGCAATGAAGGCCGCCGAGGCCATGAGAGGCAGCACGATCCGCCTCTCGCGCAACGCCGCCGCCAGTTGCCCAAGGCTGCGCCGTGCGGCAAGTACGCCAAGGATCAGCGCCAGCGACCAGAGGACGCGCTGCGACACGACCTCCACCGCATTGACGCTGTGGAGCAGCTTGAAGAAAATAGGCAGCAGGCCCCAGACGCCATAGGCGCCGAGCGCGGCGAACAGTCCGGCCCTGACCTGCTGATCATGCGGATTCAGAAAATGCCTCCGCCCAGGAACAGCCGGAATGCGCCGATCGCCGCAACAATCAGGCACAGGTTGCGGCCGCTGTTGCGGGTGGATAAGATGCCGATCAGGGCGCCGAACAGGGCGATCGGCACCAAAAGCCAATTGGCGATCCCCAAAAGCGGCAGGAATGCCGGGATCATCAGCAGGAAGGCGAAGAGGCCGATAAGGACAGAGAGGACGTTCAGCATCGCCCTGAAATGGACCTTGTAGCCGCTTGGCGCAAGATGGCGGCGGATGCCATTCGCGTCTGAATGGCATGGGAATATTTAGCGATTTACCACAACCCCTAACGAAAAATTAACTCCTGACATTCACCCCTTGTTTACGAAGGAGTGAAGTCATGCCGCCTTTCCGTTCAGTTTATGCCACTGCCCTATTGCTCGCGCTGCCGCTCGCGGCCTGTGGGAAAGGGGACAAGGACGCTGATCTGAACGCGCTTGACGCTCAGCTGACCAACAATGCCATCGATCCGGGCCTGCAGGAGGCATTGGATGGGAAGATCAGGGTTGATCCCAAATATGCCGATCAGTCCGGGCAACCCGCCAGTGCGAATGCGCCGAAACTGAGCGGCGAGGCAGCCAAGGCGTTTGCCGAATCGGTGAAGCTCGCGGGCGGCAAGCTGCTCGCGACGCCTGCTGCTGTGGAAGGTCCCGGGAAGGAAAACCCCGCCATGCTCGCTGCGATGGCGAAGGATCAGGATAAGCCCGGCGGCAACATCTTCTGCCGCAAGCAACTGGCCTACGGCATGCAATGGGCAAGCCGCATGCCCGATCCTTTCGGCGTCTATCCCGGCGCTCAGTTGAAGGAAGCTGCGGGCGCGGACAAGAATGGCTGTACGCTCCGGGCTGCGACTTTCGTCACGCCAGTGCCGCGCCAGAACGTCATGGACTATTATTACACCCAGGCGCGCCGTTCCGGCTTCGACGCAGAATATCGGATCATGGGTGGTGATCATGTGCTGGGCGGCACGCGCAAGGATGATGGCGCAGCCTACCTCATGATCTTCACCGCAGCGCCTGGCGGACGCACGAACGTCGATATAATCGCCGACAAGGGGCAGTAAGCGCGCAGAAAGGCACGCGCTGCCATTTTCTTTACCGCGATTTGCCTCTAGGGCGGGCGGGATGAACAATATCCTCCTAGTCATGGGCGGCGGCGCGGTGGGCGCGCTGGCGCGCTATCAGCTGGGCCGCTTTGCCGGTCACATGCTGCCGGGTGCGCTGTGGCCCTGGGGAACCTTTGCCGCCAATGTGCTCGGCGGCTTTGCCATGGGACTGCTCGCCGGATGGCTGGCGCGGTTCGGCAGCGCGTCGGGCGAGGCCTTGCGGCTGTTGCTGGCCGTTGGTCTGCTTGGCGGCTTCACCACCTTTTCTTCCTTCAGCCTGGAAACCGTGCTGATGATCGAGCGCGGACAATTCGTCATGGCCATGAGCTATACCGTCCTGTCCGTCATCGCGGCCGTCGGCGCGCTGGTCCTTGGCCTTGGCATGATGCGGAGCGTGGCATGAAGGGTCGTCCTCCCAGCAAGCCTTCCGGTCCGTCGCGCGGGGGCAAGCCCGGTGGCGGCGCGCCCGGTCGCGCCCGTGGTGGTGCGAAGGCGGCGCGCGCCCGCAAGCCGGATGGGCCCAAGTCACCTGCAAAGCCTGCCTCCAAGCCTGCTGCCGCCAAAACCGCTGCTCCAAAGACCGCGACGCCCAAGACTGCTGCGCCCAAGGGCGTCTCGCTGGACGTGCGTCAATTCCGTGTTGGGGCAGATGACGACGGCATTCGGCTGGATCGTTGGTTCCAGCGCCACCTGCCCGACATCGGCTTCAACAGCGTGTCTCGCTGGGCACGCACCGGCCAGTTGCGGGTCGATGGCGCACGCGCTGCGCCGGGCGACCGCGTGACTGAAGGCCAGCTGATCCGCGTTCCCCCCGCCGAGCCCAAAGCTGCCGAGACCGCCAAGCCCCGCAGGGTGAGGCCGGAGCTTAGCGAAGACCAGATCAGCTTCGCACAGAATATGGTGATCCATCGCGACGCGCAGGCGATCGTCATCAACAAGCCGCCGGGCCTCGCGACGCAGGGCGGGACCAAGACCGACGACCATGTCGACGGTTTGCTCGACGCTCTGGAGTTCGAACTGGACCAGCGCCCGAAGCTTGTCCACCGGCTGGACAAGGATACGTCCGGCGCGCTGCTGATCGCCCGCACGGCCCGGTCAGCCGCCTATTTTGCGAAGGCCTTTTCCAGCCGCACCGCGCGCAAGGTCTATTGGGCGATCGTCATGGGCGTGCCGTCGATCGAGGACGGCATGATCGAACTGCCGATCGCCAAGCAGCCGGGCACGGGTGGCGAGAAGATGCATGTCGATGAGGAGGAGGGCTTGCCCGCCCGCTCGCGTTATCGCGTCATCGAACGCGCGGGCAACCGCGCCGCCTGGGTAGAGCTGCAACCCCATACCGGCCGCACGCATCAGTTGCGTGTGCATATGGCGGCGATCGGCCATCCGATCGTCGGCGATGGCAAATATGGCGGCAAGGAAGCCTTTCTGTCGGGCACGATCAGCCGGAAGATGCATCTGCACGCGCGCCGCATTCGGGTTGATCATCCCGATGGCGGCCGGGTCGACGTGCGCGCCGAACTACCCGAGCATTTCGCGACGAGCCTAGTCTCGCTCGGTTTCGACATCAACGCAGGCGACCTGCCGCTGGACGAGGAAATCGCGCGCGCGCCCACCCGCGAGGATGAGAAGAAGGCCGCGCGCGCTCACGCCAAGCAGCTGCGAAAGGGGCGGCGGGGCGAGCGGCGGTCCAGAGGGGCGGGCGGGCCGCGCAAGAAATGAGCAATCGCCTGGCCGTCTTCGATTGCGACGGCACTCTGGTCGACAGCCAGCACAGCATCTGCACGGCAATGACGCTGGCGTTCGAGGGCGAGAAGCTGGCGGTGCCCGACCGCACAACTATATTGTCCGTGGTCGGTCTGTCGCTGCCGCTGGCGATCGCGCGCCTGCTGCCCGAAGCGGAGGCTGATTTCCACGACCATCTTTCGGAAAGCTACAAGCGCGCTTTTCAGCAGATGCGCAGGGACAATGCCGTGTCGGAACCGCTCTATCCCGGCATCGCGGAGTTGATCCGGCAACTGGATGCGGATGGATGGCTGCTGGGGGTGGCGACTGGCAAGTCGGATCGCGGGCTGAACCTCTGCCTGTCGCATCATGGCATTCATGCGCATTTCGTGACGTTGCAAACCGCTGATCGGCATCCGTCGAAACCGCATCCTTCCATGTTGCTGACTGCGATGGCGGATGCAGGGGCGGTTCCGGAGACGACGGTGATGATCGGCGACACCAGCTATGACATCGACATGGCGCTTAACGCTGGCACAAGGGCGCTGGGCGTTGGCTGGGGCTATCATCCGCCCGCTGACCTGATCGCGGCGGGCGCGCATGGCGTGGCGATGGACAGTGACGAACTCAATGCCCATATCCGCGCAGCATGACCGACTTTCCTCCTCCGCCTCCCGTCGATCCTGAAAAGGTCGCACGCCAGCGTCACTTCGCGCTCGGCATATTCCGCCTCTCGGGCGCCTTGCTCGTGATGTTCGGCTTCCTGATCCTGATGGAGCGTTTCAGCTGGGTTCAAGGCGGCAAGGCGAAGGCGATGGGCATGATCTTCGTGCTGGTCGGCCTGTTTCAGTTCGTCATCGTGCCGCGCCTGTTGCTGAGCCTGTTCCGGAGACCGCCGCAATGAAACGCTTTTACAAGGATGTCGCGGTGATTTCCGGCGGGGCCGGGCATGAGATCCAGCTTGATGGCCGCCCGGTACGCACGCCTGCGCGCGCTGCCCTGGCATTGCCGACGGTGGGGCTGGCGGAGGCGGTGGCGGATGAATGGCGGCGGCAGGGTGATGCCGTCGATCCGCGTTCCATGCCCTTTACCGGCCTCGCCAACGGTGCGATCGATCAGATCGCGCCCAATCGCGAAAGCTTCGCGGCGGGTATAGCCAATTACGGGACCAGCGACCTCCTCTGCTACCGCGCCGAAGGACCGGCGGAACTGGTTTCGCGGGAAGCGGCGGCCTGGGACCCGTTGCTGGATTGGGCGCGGCAGCGTTATGACGTCACTTTCCGGGTGACGCAGGGGATTATTCCCGTCGATCAGCCGCCAGAGACTCTGGAGCGGCTGGACGCAGCGGTGAAAGCCTATGATCCCTTCACGCTGGCAGGCTTGTCGACTTTGGTGACGCTGTCTGGATCGCTGGTCTGTGGCCTGGCGATCGTCGAAGGCGGGCATGACGCCGACGCGATCTGGACCGCTTCGGAAATCGACGAGGCTTGGGAAGTCGAGCAATGGGGCGAGGACGCCGAAGCTGCGGCCCGGGCAGCACGGCGGCGGGAAGAGTTCGCAATGGCCCGCCAATTCTGCGAGTTGGTGGCGCAATAGGTTTAGAGCTGGATCACCCTAAACTGGCATAACCTCTGACCCCGTTCGCCTGAACGGTCGCGTGTGTAGGATTAAGCACATTCTGCTTGAGAAAGGGCGGTAATTGCGCTTGGCGGGGTACGCCCGACCTCAAGCCCCCATTGCGGTGAGCTTGTTCGCGTAGATCATGCGGCCCGGCCCGAGCAGGCCCAGCAACTGCGGCAGCATATGCCGGGCAACGGCAAAGCAACCTTCGCTCCGGCCGATCTTGCCCCATGTCGCGATATGGTCTTCGCTGACATAATCCGCGCCGTGGATCACGATCGCCCGCATTTCGGCATTGTTGTTTTGCGCGTCCAGACCCGCGAGCCGCATGGCCCGGCCATGCTGACCCTCGTAAATCTGGCCCGTCTTGTACGCGCCCGCCGAACTGGCGAGCGAATTCGGTTCGTTGGAAAATGTTTGCAGCCAACCCGAATGCCCCGGATCGGATCCCCGGCCATGAGACACAAGGTAGGAACTGGCGTGCCCGCCCAGCAGATCGACGATGTGGAAGCGCAACTCGCGCGAGGGGGCGTTGAAATCGGCCAGCGCGATACGGTCGCGCAGTTCGAACATATGCGCATGTTCGTCCAGTGCCGCTTTCGCCCGATCGAGCAGCCGCGCATAGGGCTGCCGCGCCAATGGCGTTACCGGGTGAGGCGTAACGGGTGGCGGCACAGGCGCGGCGGGCTGTAGGTTGGCCGTCAAAGCCGCGCGACCCGCGCTATCTGCCAGAAAAGAAAAGGCAAGTCCGCTCAAAGCGGCCTTCGTAAAACTGCGGCGATCCATGAATCGCAATATAGCAAAGCTCCGCGCTCGCTTAAAGGGCGGGGCGAAGACAGGCGGCCGCCACTCGTCCGAAGGCGGCCATCCTTCGGCTCAATCGGTCGAGTTGCTCGCCTCGGACGACTGGTCCAACCGTGCGGTCATGCCGGTCGCTTCGGCGTCATCCTGGATTTGCTGCTGCTCGGAAATGCTTGGCGGCGGCGCAGGTTCCGGCGCGGCCACGGCATTATTGGCTGGCGGCAGCGGCGCTTCCGGTTCCTCGATGATCACATTTTCAACCGGGGGTTCGACCATGTTGTTGGTCGCGGGCGCCTGCTCTTCCTTCTTCCCGCAAGCGGACAGGGCGAGCGCGCCAGCAAGGGCGGCGAGGGCAATCTTGCGCATGGGGTCTTAGTCCTTCGATGCGATGGTTGGCGCAGGTGCGGCGGTGGGATCAAGGCGGCGGCTGGATGCTTCGATCTTCCGGGCGAGAAGCTTGTCCCAGCCATAGGGATCGGACCGGAAATTCATGGTGCCGTTACTGCTGGCAAAGGCGGTCCAGTAAAGCAGATAGACCGCCACTTCCTTGGGCAATTGCACGCGCTGCGTCTTGCCGGTGTCGATCAGCGACTGGACCTTGCCCGCCAGCTTGGGATCGCTCTGCACCATCAGTTCCGCGAGCGGCACCGGCTTTTCAAGCCGGATGCAGCCATGGCTGGCGAGCCGGTCATAACTGGAGAATTTCGCGCGGGCGGGCGTGTCATGCAGGTATACGGCGAAGGGATTGTTGAAGTCGAACTTCAACCGGCCAAGCGCGCTGCTGGGCCCTGCGGGCTGAACGATCCGCTCCCCGCTTTCCGGCGTGCCCACGATCTTGTAGCCCTGCCGCAGCAACGCCGCGCGCCCCTTTGGCCACAATTCCTTCTTCGCGATGGAAGACGGGACATTCCATGGCGGATTGACGACGATGGAATGGATGCTGGACGTCAGCATCGGCGTCGCATTGTCGGGCGACCCGGTGACGGCGCGCATGGAGGTGACCGGCTGATCGCCTTCGAAGACGGTGAGTACGGCAGCGGCGATGTTCACCTGAACGCGATTGACCGGCAGTTGGCGCGGCATCCAGCGCCAGCGTTCCATGTTCGCCATGATGGCGGCAATACGGTCCTCGACCGGAACATTAAGTTCCTTGAGCGTACGCGCATCGAGCAGGCCAGTCGGGTTCAACCCATAGCGCCGCTGTGCCCGTTGCAGCACGTCGGTCAGCGCTTCGCCCGGCTGCACGCTCTTGTCCTCGATCGCGAGACGCTTGCGCACCGCGTCGGGCGTGGACTTGGCATTCAGGACAGGCCAGCCGCCCGCATCGCGAATCCGTTCATAGGCGGCAAGCCCACGGCGCAGGCCATCATAGCCGGAATAAGGCGGCGTCAGGCTGGACGCCCATTGGGGCAGGCGGTCTTCGGCAATCGCGCGCGCGAGCCCGGGGCGCGGATCAAAAGCGGCCGGGCGAAGCGCCCAGATGTCGAGAAAGTCTGCGGTATCCACCCTTCCCGTGCTGAGCGCCTTCGCCCGGTCCAGCACAGCGGACACCAGGGCATCGCCGGAAAGCGATGCCGTCGCCTTGCTGCGGGCCATCAGGCCCTGCTCGGCGCCGCCCTTCAGCCAGTTGTTGAGCCAGGCCTGCTGCGCGGCCGACAGCGGCGGGATGGGCACGGGCGGCGTCACCACAGCGGGCGGCGCGATGACCGGCGGCGCGGAGGGTGGCAGCGTCGGCACAACCGCAGGCGGCTGCGCAATCGCAGGCGCGGCGGCGAGGCCGATGAGGGGGCTGAGGCAAAAACGGATCAAATCGGGACGGTTCATGCTGGACCAGATAGCGCAAAGCCCTCATCGTTCAAACTTATCATCGCGGAAAAAAGATGATGCTCCACGTTGTTCACCATCCTGCCTATGTTTCTCCTGCAACAGCAGGCAGCCGCTTTCATTTTGATAAATATGGGCTGGTTATGGAAACACTTAGGCTAAGCGGCGCTGCCTTTACGCTCCATGAACCCGCGCCCATGCCCCGTCTCTGGATAGAGGCGGTGCACGACCCCGCCTATGTCGCAGAGGTCGCGAGCCTGACGGTTCCGCCCGACAAGCAGCGGCGGATCGGCTTTGCCGTCAATGAACGGACCATGCGGCGGTCGATGCTTTCGCCTGGCGGAACCTGGGCGGCGGCGAAGCTGGCGATGGCGCATGGCTATGCCGCCAATGCGGCAGGCGGCAGCCATCATGCGCTTTATGACAGCGGCGCGGGCTATTGCGTGTTCAACGATCTCGCCATCGCTGCGAATCGTTTGATCAGGGAAGGGGACGCGCAGCGCGTGCTCATCCTTGATCTTGACGTTCATCAGGGGGACGGCACCGCGCAGTTGATGGCTGGGCGGGATGATGTCTTCACCCTCTCGATCCACGCGGAGAAGAACTTCCCCGCACGCAAGATGCGTTCCTCGCTCGACGTCGCATTGCCTGACGGCGTGGGTGACGCGGATTATCTCGCGACGCTGATGGAGGTGTTGCCGCAGGCGCTCGATAGCTTCGGCCCCGACCTGATCCTGTACCAGGCGGGTGTCGACCCCCATGCCGACGACCGGCTGGGAAGGTTGGCGCTCAGCGATGCGGGGCTGGATGCGCGCGACCGCGCCGTCATGCGGGAAGCCCGCCGCCGCGGCATCCCGCTCGCCAGCACCATGGGCGGCGGTTATGGCGAGGACAGGATGGCGGTGGCGGAGCGTCATGCCGCCTGCATGATCCGGCTTGCTGAGGAGGCGGGTAGCGGCTTCAGTGCATCGTTGTAGCGTTGGGCGAAGCAACCGGAGCCGTAGCGATCAGCCGGGCGGCGATAAGCCCGGCTGCGGCCAGCGCGATAAAATCGCTGAAGGCGAGGTAGAGGATGTAGCCCCAATGCGCGTGGTTGAACACGGCCTGCCCGATGTCCAGCCATAACACCGCGGCCAGTGCCGAAAGCAGGGCGATGCGCGCGCGGCTGCCAAAGTCCACCGCCGCGAACCTCAGCGCCAGTGCAATGACGACGCCTGCGATCAGGGCGAGGACCAGGCCACCGATCAGCGCGGCGCTGTCGGTCACTGGAAAGCCGCTATTGTTGTAGAAGATGGTCGCGATCGGACCCTTTCCGTACAGGATCGTGCCTTGCGCGGTGGCCGGGTCAGGGACGATGTAGACGCCCGTTCCGGTCTGCGTCAGTGATTGGGCCAGCGCTGCCTGGAGGTTGGCGCCGGGCGCTTCACCCGCGCGATGGAGGGCAAGGGCGCTCAGCGGCGTCTGCCAGAATAGGAAGCGGATCACGAAAAGAGCGAAGCCGCCCAATATGCCGCCCGCGATCGTTCTTACCATGCCGTGGTCTCCCTGTTCGGCTTAAAGCAGATCAGGAAACGCGGATGGGCAGATTTCTTTCCGGCAGCCGGTCAGTCCTTTGGCCGGGCCGCCTTTTCGGCGATGCCCGACACACCCTCCCGGCGGTCCAACTCATCCAGCACGGCGTCGAGCGGGATGTCGAGATCCGCGAGTAAGACCATCAGGTGGAAGATCAGATCAGCGCTCTCGCCAACTACACCTTCCCGGTCGGAGGCCATGGCGGCGATCACGGTTTCCACCGCTTCCTCGCCCACTTTCTGCGCGATCTTTCCCCGGCCCCGAGCCGTCAGCTTGGCCACATAGGATTGCGAGGGGTCAGCCGTCCGCCGCCGCCGGATGGTCTTTTCAAGATCGTGGAAGGTCGAGCGCATGGGGTCCATCAAGCCTTCACCGCACGGCCCGTCAATGAAAAGTTGCTCACCGCGAACGCACCGGCACGCCGGCAGCGGCCAACGCCTGGTGCGCCTCGGCGACAGTATGCTGGCCAAAGTGGAAGATGGACGCGGCCAGCACGGCGCTCGCATGACCTTCGAGCACGCCTTCGACCAGATGCTGCAAGGTGCCCACGCCGCCGCTCGCGATGACGGGCACGGATACCGCGTCGGCAATGGTGCGGGTTAGGGCGAGGTCATAGCCTTGCTTCGTGCCGTCGCCATCCATCGACGTGACGAGCAACTCGCCAGCACCGAGTTCGGCCAGCCTTACAGCATGTTCGACCGCATCGATGCCGGTGGGCTTGCGGCCGCCATGGGTGAAGATTTCCCAGCGCTTGTCCCCGACGCGCCGGGCATCGACCGACCCGACGATGCACTGGCTGCCGAAGCGATCGGCTATATCGGCCACCACCTCAGGGCGCGCCACTGCGGCACTATTGACGGCCACCTTGTCCGCGCCTGCGAGCAACAGCGCCCGCGCATCTTCCGGGCTGCGTACGCCGCCGCCGACGGTGACGGGCATGAAGCAGACCTCGGCCGTGCGGCGCACCACGTCCAATATGGTGCCGCGCGCCTCATGGGTCGCGGTGATGTCAAGGAAGCACAGCTCGTCCGCGCCAGCCGCGTCATAGACCCGGGCCTGTTCGACGGGATCGCCCGCGTCGCGCAGATCGACGAAGTTCACGCCCTTGACCACGCGGCCATTTGCGACGTCCAGGCAAGGGATGACGCGGGTGCAGACGGTCACGCCGCCGCCTTTGCAATCGCCAGCGCCGCCTTCAAATCCAGCCGTCCGTCATATAGCGCGCGTCCCGTGATAACACCCTCAATGCCTTCATCGGCATGCAGGCTGAGCACGCGAATGTCCGCGATCCCTGCCACGCCGCCGCTGGCGATCACGGGAATGTCCGTTCCGCGCGCCAACTCGACGGTTGCGTCGATATTGCAACCCTTGAGCAAGCCATCGCGGCCGACATCCGTGAAGAGCAGGCTTGCGACGCCCGCATCCTCGAACCGGCGGGCGAGGTCCGCGACCGGCATGTCGGACTTTTCGGCCCAGCCGTCAGTCGCGACGAACCCGTCCCGCGCATCGACGGCAACGACGATCCCGCCGGGAAAGTCGCGCGCCGCCGCCTTCACGAAAGCCGGATCCTTCAATGCAGCCGTACCGATGACGATGCGCGACACGCCAAGGTCGAACCAGCGCTCCACCGCCTCACGATTGCGAATGCCGCCGCCAAGTTGGACATGGCCGGGGAAGGCCTCGACAATGCGCTCCACCGCCTCGGCATTGACCGCACGGCCCGCAAAGCTGCCGTCCAGATCCACGACATGCAGATGCTCCGCGCCCGCTTCAGCGAAGATCAGCGCCTGCGCGGCGGGATCGTCGCCATAGACGGTGGCTCGGTTCATGTCTCCTTCGGCCAGGCGAACGACCTGTCCACCTTTAAGGTCGATTGCAGGAAAAACGATCAGGCTCATTATCAATATCCGAACGGGCGAAGGGGGGTCACGGCCGCCACTTCAGGAAACGGGACAGGAAGGAGATGCCATAGGTCTGGCTCTTTTCCGGATGGAACTGGCAACCGATGATCGTGTCGCGGGCAACCGCTGCCACCAGCGGGCCGCCATGATCGGTGACCGCAGCGACATGAGCAGGATCATCGGCTTCGAAATGATAGCTGTGCAGGAAATAGGCCTCGCCCGTTTCCAGTAGCGGCGGCGCTCCATTCAGCGTCACCTTGTTCCAGCCCATGTGCGGCACTTTGATCGTGGGATCAGTCGGCTCGATCCGCCTTACCGTGCCGGGCACCCAACCCAGACCTTCATGCCGGCCGAACTCCTCGCCCGCGTCCGCGAGCAACTGCATGCCGACGCACACGCCCAGGAAGGGCGTGCCGCGCTCGCCCACAGCTTCGTTCATCGCGTCGATCATGCCGGGGATGGCGGAAAGCGCATCCATGCACGCGCGAAAAGCTCCGACGCCCGGCAGGACGATGCGATCGGCCTTCGCCACCAGTGCAGGATCAGCGGTGATGACCGCATCCTCCGCTCCCGCCTTGCGCAGGGCATTATGGACGGAATGAAGGTTGCCTGCACCGTAATCGATGAGGGCGAGGGTGGTCACAACATCCCCTTGGTCGACGGGATCGCATCCGCCTTGCGCGGGTCGATCTCCACTGCCTGGCGCAGCGCGCGGGCAAGCCCCTTGAAGCAGCTTTCGACGATATGGTGATTGTTGCTGCCATAGAGATTTTCGACATGCAGCGTAATCCCGGCAGCCTGTGCGAAGCTGTGGAACCAGTGCTCGATCATCTCGGTATCCCATTCGCCCAGCCGCTGCACGGTGAAGGGCGCCTTGAACACCAACCAGGGGCGGCCGGAAATGTCGAGCGACACGCGGGTGAGCGTCTCGTCCATCGGCGAATAGACGCTGCCGTAGCGGGTGATGCCGCGCTTGTCGCCCAGCGCCTTTGCCACAGCCTCGCCAATGGCGATCGCGGTGTCTTCGGTCGTGTGATGCTGGTCGACATGCAGGTCGCCGACCGTCTTCACTTCCATGTCGATCAGCGAGTGCCGCGACAGCTGCTCGATCATGTGATCGAGGAAGCCGATTCCGGTGGAGACGGTATAGACCCCCGTGCCGTCGAGGTTGACGGTAACGTCGATCTGCGTTTCCGCAGTGTTGCGGTGAATTTCGCCCGTGCGCATGGCTGCGCCCTATACCGAAGTGGGGGCACCTTGCAATGTGGCGTTGCATGTGTGGCCTGCTCTTGACCAGCCGCGCCGCGCCGTTAGGACAGTGGGGGATGAGCGATGACTTGCCTGACAGCCTGATTCCCTACGACGAAATCGTGCAGGAGGCCCTGCGCGCGGTGGTCGGCCGGGTGCTGGGTGAAGTGGAGCATTCAGGCGGCCTGCCGGGCACGCATCATTTCTACATCACCTTCAAGACGCAGGCACCGGGTGTCGAGATCCCCAAGCAGCTTGTCGAGCGTTTCCCTGACGAGATGACCATCGTCCTCCAGAATAAATTCTGGGACCTGAAGGTGAGGGACGATGGCTTTGGCGTCAGCCTGACCTTCAACCAGGTTGCAGCGCATCTTTCGATTCCCTTCGCTGCGATCACCGCCTTTGTCGATCCGGCCGTGAATTTCGCGCTCCAGTTCCAGGTGCAGTCGGACGTTCCGCCCGAACCGCATGAGGAAGCGGAGAATGACGCGCCACAGGTAACGACCGAAGACGGCTCCAACGTCGTCACCGTGGATTTCGGCAAGAAGAAATAATGGCTGGCGGATAGCCGCCGCTATTACCAGATTGGTTCCCGGACCTCATGTCCTGGGAGCCTTCGCATGGAAAGCCGCACCGAAACCGACAGCATCGGCGCCATAGAGGTGCCCGCCAGCGCCTATTGGGGCGCGCAGACCCAACGCAGTATCGAAAATTTCCCCTTCGGTGCGATGGAGCGCATGCCGATCGGTATCGTTCACGCGCTCGCTATCGTCAAACAGGCTGCGGCTCGGGTCAATCGCACGGAGGGACTGGCGCCGGAACTCGCCGAAGCGATTGATGCTGCCGCCGGTCAAGTGATCGCTGGCGCTCATGACGACCAGTTCCCCCTCGTCATCTGGCAGACGGGCAGCGGCACCCAGTCCAACATGAACGTCAATGAGGTGATCGCGGGCATCGCCAACGAAGCGTTGACGGGCAAGCGGGGAGGCAAGTCGCCCGTCCATCCCAATGATCATGTGAATATGGGCCAGTCGTCCAACGACAGCTTCCCGACCGCCCTCCACATCGCCGCCGCGCGTGCCGCGACGGAGCAGCTCTTCCCGGCGCTCGATCGCCTGCACAAGGCGCTGGATGACAAGGCGCAGGCCTGGGGCGATATCGTGAAGATCGGCCGCACGCATCTACAGGACGCAACGCCGCTGACGTTGGGTCAGGAATTTTCCGGCTATGCGCACCAGCTCTACCGCTGCCGTCATCGGATAGAGCCAGCCGTGATGCACGGCATGATGGCGCTGGCTCAGGGTGGAACGGCGGTGGGGACGGGGCTCAACGCGCCGGAGGGCTTCGGCATCGCCATGGCAAGGGAGATCGCGGCCATTACCGGCCTGCCGTTCCGGACCGCCGATAATAAATTCGAAGCGCTCGCCTCCAACGATCCGCTCGTCCATCTTTCTTCGACCCTCGCCACACTGGCGGTGGCACTGACCAAGATCGCCAACGATATCCGCCTGCTGGGCAGCGGGCCGCGTTCGGGACTTGGCGAGTTGGACCTTCCCGCCAACGAACCGGGCAGTTCCATCATGCCGGGCAAGGTCAACCCAACCCAGTGCGAGATGCTGACCATGGTCGGGGGCCAGGTGATCGGCAATCACCAGGCGGTGAGCGTCGGCGGTCTTCAGGGTCATCTGGAGCTGAACGTCTTTAAACCGATGATCGGTGCGGCCGTGCTGCGCTCGATCCATCTGCTCAGCGTCGGCATGCAAAGCTTCGCCGAGCGCTGTGTCGAGGGGCTGGAAGCGAATGAAAAACGCATTGCCGAACTGGTCGACAGGTCATTGATGCTGGTCACCGCCCTTGCGCCCGAGATCGGCTATGACAATGCCGCCAAGATCGCGAAACATGCGCATGCCCACGGGCTGACGCTGAGGCAAGCGGGCCTCGCTCTTGGCCTTGTCGATGAAGAAAGCTTCGACCGGCTCGTTCGGCCTGAAAATATGGTGTGAACTGGCGGAACCGCCGCTCTTGCGATACATTAAGGCTTCATGAAGAAGATCACTTCCAATCAGCCGCTCGTCACCATCCGCCCGCCGCGCAAGGCGGGGCTGTTGCGAAAGACGGCGCGTCTGGGCGCGGCCGTGGTGGCCGCTCGTGTCGCTGCGGCGACGGGCAAGAAAGGTGCTGTCGGCCTCGTCGCTGGCCTAGGCGCAAAGCGGTTGATCATGCGCTATCCGCTGGGCGCGCTGTTCGTCACTGGCGCTTATCTCGCGGGCAAGGCCTATGAAACCAAGCGCGAGGTCGACCGCAAGCGCGCGGTGAAGGCGCTCCCCGACCTCAGCAACGAACCTGTCCCCATCACTGAAGCCCGCGAAGCGCGCGCCAAGAAGGTTTAAACGGCCGACTGCCAGCTTTTTACCGCCTCGATCGGCCAGGCAAGCATCAGCACGTTCAGCGTTAGATTGTCTCGTATCGCTAGGAGCGCGATGAGTTCGAGCGCCAAGCCGAGGCAAACCGTCACCGCCACTGGAGCACGGGCAGCGATCAGGAAGCCAAGCGCCATCATGCCGATGTCGCTCATGGAGTTGAGGATGCTGTCGCCGCTATAGCCCAAGGCAATGGTCGCGGCCCGATAGCGGTCTATGATGATCGGCGAATTCTCTAATATTTCCCAGATAGACTCGACCAGCACGGCAAGTGCGAAGCGTGGCCCAAGCGGTTGCCGCCGCATCAGCGCCAAGGCGCCCGCATAGAAGATGAAGCCGTGGATCACATGGCTGAGGCTGTACCAGTCGGCGATATGCTGGCTGTTGCCGCTGTCCAGCGCTCCATGCCACAGATCGACATGGCCGCACGTGCAGATCGGCGGCCGCGCCATCAGGAACAGCAGCGCACAGGTCAGCAGCACGATGATCCCGGCGGCCACGAAGCCCCGGCGATTGCGTAATGCCTTGCGTCTCAACTATCGTCGCCCTTGTCACCCCTCTTGCCAAACGCGTTCCACGGCGTCACTAGCGGCCATGGCCGACAGCATCCCCATTGAGACGCCCGATTTCAAGCGGCGTGGCGTGCTCTTCGTTCTCTCCTCGCCATCGGGCGCGGGCAAATCCACCATCGCGCGCAAGCTTCTGGCCGCAGAGCCCGACCTTGCCATGTCGGTGTCCGCGACCACGCGGCCGATGCGTCCGGGTGAGGTAGAGGGCAAGGATTATCATTTCGTCGATCTGGAGGAGTTTCGCCGGATGACGGCGGACCATGAATTCCTCGAATGGGCGCATGTCTTCGGCCAACGCTACGGCACGCCGCGCGCGCCTGTGGAAGCGATGCTGAAGAGCGGACGCGATGTCCTGTTCGACATCGACTGGCAAGGCGCGCAGCAGCTGCACCAGATCGCAGGGGGCGATGTCGTGCGCGTGTTCATCCTGCCACCCTCGATGGAGGAGCTGGAGCGCCGCCTGCGTGGCAGGGCGACCGACAGCGAGGAAGTGATTCAGGGCCGAATGTCCCGTGCCGCCAATGAAATCGCGCATTGGGACGGCTATGATTATGTGCTCTGCAATGTCGATGCCGAGGATTGTTTCCAGCGAGTCCAGACGATCCTGCATGCCGAACGCATGAAGCGCAGCCGCCAGACTGGCCTCATCGGTTTCATCCGCCGGTTGAGCCGCTATTATCAGGAAGATTGAAGAAGCCGCTGTCTTCTCAATCAGGGTTGTTCGAGAGAGGTTGAGCTTATCTCTCAAATCCCGCCGGTTCCGCCCAGTCCGGATGCACCCAGGCCATCGCCTTGAACAGCGTCCCCATGGCATTGCCATCAGTCAGCCGCAGCCGTGCCGCCTCCACTTCCGCAGCGCGCGCGGGAGTGGTGCGGACCAGCTGATCCGCCCGCGCATCGATGCCCAGTTGCCGGAGAAATTCGCCCTGGCCTATCGGGCCCATCACCCGCAGCCCAGCCTGCCGCGCCATATTGCCGATCATCGTGAAATCGACATGGGTGGTCAGGTCGCTTTCCCCCGGTTCCAGAAAGGGGTCGGCAAATCGGTGCTCGCGCACGGCCTGCAACGTGTCGCCGATCGCGGGACCCTCATAGCCATAGTCGATGATGATCGCAGCGCCGCCCTGTCGAGCAATGCGCTGCGCCAGGTCGAGCGCGATGGCCGTGCCCGCCAGTGGTATTTCAAGGATCGCTCCGTCAGGCGCATCGTCGGCGATGGCCGGTATGCCCGATTCGACCCGCCGGTATCCGGGCAAGGCTTCGAACCGGTCCGGCTGATCTTCGTCGGGGCAGATCACCACACGCTCACGCCATTCATCGCCAGAACGGACGATCTGGCGAACGGGCAGGGCGTCGAAAAACTCGTTGGCGACCACCAGCAACGGCGCATTGTCCGGCAGCCCGCCGACACTGTCGCGGTGGAAGACATTGGGGATGAGCGCGCGCTGCCGCTCCTGCAGCGTCGGGCTGGTTTCCACGAAATAGGATTGGGGCGCAAAGCCTGTGCTCCCCATCGCCCGCAACGCGTCTGAAGCCAGCGTGCCGCGCCCCGGCCCCAACTCTGCATAAACGGCATTTTGCCGGCTACCCGATCGCATCCACACGTCAGCGAGGCAAAGGCCGATCAATTCGCCGAACATCTGGCTGATCTCGGGTGCTGTCGTGAAATCGCCTGCCGCGCCCAGCGGATCGCGCGTGCCATAATAATGCTGGTTCGCTTCGGCCATATAATGGGCGACCGAAATCGGGCCGCCGGCATCGATCTGCCGCGCGAGGCGCTGGGCGAGGGTCAGTGGTTCAGCTGACACTCGCGCTGCCCGCGATCGGCTCCACCCGCACCCTGCGGCCCCTGGCGGTCATGATCAGGTAAAGCCCGCCCAGGATCATCGGAATGCACAGCCACTGCCCCATGTGCAGGCCGGTTCGCGCGGCAAATTCCATCAGCTGCGCGTCCGCCTCGCGATAATATTCGATACCGAAACGGAAGATGCCGTAGAAGAACAGGAATAGGCCCACGAGCATGCCGGGCTTGTAGCGCGCCCGCGTCTTCCAGAAGGCGAAGGCCAGGATCAGGAACAAGATGATGCCTTCGAAAAAGGCTTCGTAAAGCTGGCTCGGATGGCGTGGGAAGGGGCCGCCGGTCGGGAAGATGATCCCCCAGGGCACGTCCGTTTCCTTGCCCCACAATTCCCCATTCACGAAATTGGCGAGGCGGCCGAAGAACAGGCCAAAGGGTACGCAGCAGGCGACGAAGTCATGGATGCGTAGCCAGGAAAGCTTTTCCTTGCGCGCCATGTAGAGGATGCCGAGCGACACGCCGATCGCTCCTCCATGGAAGGACATGCCGCCGTTCCACAGCTTGAAGATGTCGAGCGGATTGCGCAGGATTTCCGGCTGGTAGAAGAAGACATAGGCCAGCCGCCCGCCGATGATGATGCCGAGCGTCGCGTAGAAGATCATGTCGTCGGCATGCCGCCGCGCCATCGGTGAACCGGGCTGGGCGATCAGCTTCAGCAGATACCAGTAGCCGATCAAAATGCCCGCGAGATAGGCGAGGCTGTACCATTTGAGCGTGAAGAAGCCGAGGTCGAGCGCGACCGGGCTGAGCCCCAGCTGATCGAAGCGAATTGCGCCCGCAGCCGCGGCGGCAAGGTCAAGGATCAAATTGTAGCTCCCCTTCGGAAATATGGCCTTCGCCATAGAGCAGGATAGGGTAAGGAGGAAAGGGGGCTATCATTTTGGCGCAGGTTTTGGATGATGGCTGAACAAAATGGGGTTCAGGGTGGGAATGAGCCGGATTGGCTGATCTCACCTGATGCTATTAACGCGCTGGAAACCCCTCAATGCGAGTATGGTGCCATGGCTATCGAACCAATTTTGGAGCAAACTCAGGAACGTGGCGACAAGCGCGCCGATGTCCGCTGGCCCATCCGTCTTGAGGCGCCCGGGTCGGTTGGCGAAGGTGCCACTGACGTTGTGGTCCACGATATCTCCACGGCGGGGATGCTGATAGAAACCAGCTCGCAGCTGAAACTGGGGCAGGCGCTGCTGCTGTCCCTGCCTGAAGCTGGCTCCGTTTCCGCTCATGTGGTGTGGCAAGATGAGCCGCTCTTTGGATGCCGCTTTGACGAGCCGCTGCCGCAAGCCGCCGTCAGTGCGACCCGCCTTCGCAGCACGATGCGCGGCGATGGCAGGCCGGTCGATCATGTGGCCAATGCCAAGGGACCGGAGATGCTCCCGGCGCGCCTCCGCCGGCTGCGCCGTGAACGCGGCCTTAGCCGAGAGGCACTGTCTCAGCTCACCGGTTTCAGCAAACCATCGCTATGGGCCTGGGAAGTGGGCAAGACCATGCCCCGGCGCAGAAGCCTGGTTGCGCTTGCACAGGCTTTCGGCCTGACAGAGCAGCAGTTGCTCGTTGGTGAGCCCCCGGTTGCGTCACATGATCCCGCAATAACAGGCACGGCCCGTCCGGGGCAGCAGCTTCATGACGTGATCGACTCGGCCAAGCGTGAAATCGCCAAACATGCAGGCGTCGATGTCTCGCAGGTGCAAATCCGCATCGATTATTGAAGCACCGCGTGTGGGTGCAGTTTTAATCTCCACCTATGTGATGAGCTTCTCTGGCGTGATGACATGAGTTCTGCCTTTGTGAAGGCAGGAGACCATTTGCCGACCCTTATCTCTCTTCAGAGCGGCGCGCCTCGATCTTAGATCCTCAACCCGTTCGGGCTGAGCTTGTCGAAGCCCATGTCTTTCTGAAAAGAGCCTCGTTCAACTGCTGCTTGCGGACAGGCGCTCAAGACAGGCTTCGACAGGTTCAGGGCGAACGGAATGGGAGGTGGTGTCGATACCCATCGCGAACCTCTCAATTGAGGCTCGGCCCGAACGACCATTAGGGATGTAGATGAGGGCAAGTAGTTCAGGCAAACCAAGGTGCCAGCAATCATAACTACGCCAACAAAAAAGCCGCCCGGTGAGGGGCGGCTTTCTTGTTTTGTCCGGAGCGAAAACTCAGGCTTCTTCAGCCGGAGCTTCTTCTGCTTCAGCGGCGATTTCGCCGGGTTCAGCGTTCGGATCATAATCTTCGGTGAAGCCGCTCTCGTCCTTTTCGAACAGGTCGGCCATCACGTCCACGCCCTGCGCCTGCAGTTCGGCCTCTTCAGGCGAACGGGCGACGTTCACCTGGATGGTGACAGCGACTTCGGGGTGCAGCGCGACCTTGACGTCGAACAGGCCGAGCGTCTTGATCGGGCGTTCCAGCACGACCATCGCCTTGGTGACGTTGGTGATGCCTTCGGCCTGCAGCGCTTCGACGACGTCACGGACGGCGACCGAACCATAGAGGTGGCCAGCGTTGGACGACTGGCGGATCAGGACGATCTGCTTGCCGTTGACGCCTTCGGCAGACTTTTCAGCGTCGCCACGGCGGGCGGCGTTGTCGGCCTCGATCTTCGCGCGGTTGGCCTCGAAGACCTTCTTGTTGGCGGCGTTCGAACGCAGCGCCTTCTTGTTGGGCAGCAGGAAGTTACGGGCGTAACCGTCCTTCACGGTGACGACGTCACCGATGGCGCCCAGCTTTTCGATGCGCTCAAGGAGAATGATTTCCATGGGTCTTTCTCCCTTACTTCACGATGTAGGGCAGCAGGCCCAGGTGACGGGCGCGTTTGATGGCTTGGGCCAGCTCACGCTGCTTCTTTGCGGATACAGCCGTGATGCGGCTGGGGACGATCTTGCCGCGTTCGGACACGAAGCCCTGCAGCAGACGGACGTCCTTGTAATCGATCTTCGGCGCATCCTTGGCGGCGAAGGGGCAGCTCTTGCGGCGGCGGAAAAACGGGCGTGCCATTGTTCAGATCTCCTTATTCGCCAGCCGGGGCTTCTTCGCGCTCGCGGCGCGGGCCACGGTCGCCACGATCACCGCGCGGACCACGCTCGGCGCGTTCCTGCTTGCGCATCATCACCGACGGGCCGGTTTCCAGCTCGTCAACCTTGACGGTCATGTAGCGGATGATGTCTTCGTTGATCTGCGTCTGGCGCTCCAGTTCCGCGACGACACCAGCAGGGGCGTCGATGTTCAGCATCACATAGTGAGCCTTGCGGTTCTTGGCGATCTTGTAGGCGAGGCTGCGCAGGCCCCAGGTTTCCACCTTGGTCACCTTGCCAGCATTATCCTCGACGATCTTGGTGGCGGTTTCCGCCAGCGCGTCCACCTGCGCCTGTGCCAGGTCCTGGCGCGCAAGGAACACATGCTCGTAAAGAGCCATGGGTATTGCCTCATCTGTTGGCCGATCGCTGACGCCCACCCCATGTGGAACGCCCCTCCGGCTGTCGTCTCAAGCATTCATCCGCGCGGCCGCCGAGTCACCCCGGCCCACGCGAAGCGGCGCCTATGGCGGAAATGCGCCAGCTTGGCAAGGGAGACTTCTTCAGTTGCGGTGCATCTCGGCCGTGCCGATGAAGTGCGCCCGCGTGGAAGGTCCCGCCTGTTCGAGCAGGGCTGCCACCTTGCTCTTCAGGTTCGATGATGGCCGTGCCGGATCATCATAGGCCATGCCCCAATTGCCGAACTCGCGGGCGTCGATTTCCTGCTTGCGCAGCATGACCAGTGCGCGGTGCCTGCCGTCCCGGCCTATCCGCTCATAGACCCGCTCGACATTTTCCCTGGGTCCTTCGAGGACCTGGAGGAAACGCTTGCCATTGTAGAGCAGCAGGCCAGTGACGTCCTCGCTGCTGTTCTTCTGCGCTGCTGTCTGCGCGATCGTTGCGCACTGGCTGTACGAAACGTCGCCCGTCGCGCTGCTGATATACATGATCTGGTACAAGGACATGGTGCTTCCTGGATGACTGACCCCCAACCAGCCATTTTAACGTCCAACACTTTATATATCGTATTTGACATGGATCATGGAAAGCCCCGGAAGAGCGACGCTCCGCCGGGGCAATTCTGTTCTGCAAGAAGTGGGATATCAGCGTATCACGCTGCCGATCACCGCGCCGATGATCCCGCTTGTTATCGCGACCAGCACCGCGTCATTTCCCGAGCGCACCCAGTGATAGCCGCGCGGCGGGGCGTTCAGGCGATAGTCGCGATAATTGTTGATCACGCGATAATCGCGGGCATAGCGGCGGTCGAAGCGCTGACCCTTGCCCCAACGGTGATAGTCGTTCTTGCGCACGACCGTCTTCTGCTTGACCACAGTGCGGCCATGCGGGCCCTGATGCACGACGCGGGTGACTTCGCGATGCGGGGCGGCCTGCGCCTGCGCTGCGACCATCGGGCTTGCGACCATCGTCGTTGCGGCCAGGCTCATCAGCAGTTTCTTGATCATCTCACTTGCTCCTTTATCTGTCGCGCCTTTGCTTCGGCGTTGAAGACAGATTTAAGGCGGACTTGTCGCAAGCTTGTGCCGGTGAGACGGGTCAACTGTCCGAAATTGTAACAGCCTCTATTCGTGCCGCAGCGCGTCGATGGGATTGAGCGCCGCCGCGCGCCGCGCCGGGAAATAGCCGAACACCACCCCGATCGCCGCGGAAAAGAGGAAGGCGATCATGTTCACCTTCACGTCGAAGATGAAGGGCACCTGCATCAACGGCGCTATCGCTACCGACGCGATCAACGCCAGGCCCAGCCCGATCAGCCCGCCCAGACAGGACAAAACGATCGCCTCGACCAGGAATTGCATCAGCACCTCACGCGCGACCGCCCCGATGGCAAGGCGGATGCCGATCTCGCGGGTACGCTCCGTCACCGACACAAGCATGATGTTCATGATGCCGATCCCGCCCACCAGCAGAGAAATGGCCGCGACCGCCGCCACGATCTGCGTCAGGATGGTGGTCGTCCCGGTCAGCGTGTCGCTGATCTGCTTCGTATCGAAGACGTTGAAATTATCGTCCGCCCCCGGCTTCACCTTGCGCCGCTCGCGCATCAATTCTTCCAGGCTCGCCTGCACGGTCGAGGTGTCATAGGCATCGTCCACCGCGACCATGATCTGGCTTATGTCGCGATCCCCGGTGAAGCGGCGTTGGACGAACTTGATTGGCATGACGACGACGTCATCCTGATCACCAAAGCCGCCTTGGCCGCGCGTTGCGAGCGCGCCGATCACCTGACAGGAAACACCCTTGATGCGCAGCCGCTTGCCAGTCGGATCGGTTCCCTGGAAGAGGTTCGTGCGCACCGTATTGCCGATGATGCAGACGGCTTTCCCGGCCTCTTCCTCCTCCGGCATGAAGAGGCGGCCGGCATCTGCCTTCCAGCTCTGCACCTCAAAATAGGCAGCGGTCGTGCCATAGACGGTCGTCGACCAGTTGCTGCCCTCATAGATGGCGGTCCCGCTCGACTGGACCAGCGGCGCGACGGCGCGCACGCCCGTCAGCTGGTTCTCGATGGCCGTCACATCCGCTGGCTTGAAGTCGGGGGGCCTCGGCCCGCCGCCGCCCCGGCCAAAGCCTTGCCCCGGCCGCAGCTGCAACACATTGGCGCCCAGCGAACTGATCTGCTCCCGCACCGCCGCCGTCGCGCCATTGCCCAGCGTCACCATGGTGACCACCGCCGCCACGCCTATGATGATGCCCAGCGTCGTCAGGAAGCTGCGCAGCTTGTGCCGGTTGATCGCCCGGAAGGCGAGGATGACAGTGGTGCCTAGCATCCCAGTCTCCTCACCCCTTCAGGGGAGAGGATAGGGAGCCTTGATGCTTCAGCAGCTAGGCGGACTCGGAGAGGGGGAGGGGATACGCAACACCCCCTCATCCAACTCCGCCTAGGCGCCTTCGTCGCCAAGGCTGCGTATCCTTCTCCCCGGAGGGGCGAAGGTTTGAAAGAGGCCCCTCTCACGCCTCCGCCCCCGCGTCGATCCGTTCCACCAGCCCATCCTTGAAGTGCACCACCGTCCGCGCATAGGCGGCCATGTCGGGCTCATGCGTCACCATCAGCACGGTGATGCCGCTATTTTTGTTGAGATCGGTCAGCAACTCCATGATCTCCACCGACCGTTCCGAATCGAGATTGCCGGTCGGTTCGTCGGCCAGCAGCACGGCAGGCTGCGTCACGATCGCCCGCGCGATGGCGACGCGCTGCTGCTGCCCGCCGGACAATTCAGCAGGCGTATGGTCCCACCATTGCTTGAGCCCCACCTTGTCGAGCGCCGCCATCCCCGCATCATAACGGCTCTTCTTGTCCTCGCCCCGATAGAGCAGCGGCAGTTCCACATTCTCCAGCGCGCTTGTTCGGGACAAGAGGTTGAAGCCCTGAAACACGAAGCCAAGATAGCGGCGGCGAAGCAGGGCCCGCTGATCACGATCCAGCCTTTCGACATGGCGCCCCTTGAACAGGAACTCGCCGCCGCTCGGTACATCAAGGCAACCAAGGATGTTCATCGTCGTCGACTTGCCCGACCCCGAAGGCCCCATGACCGCGACGAAATCCCCTTCCTTGATGTCGAGGTCGATGCCCTTCAGCGCCTGAAAGGCGGTAGCGCCCGAACCATAGATCTTGGTCACGCCGCGCAGGGAAATGATCGGATCAGCCACTGCGTCAGGTTCCATTCTGCCGCCCGGTGCCGCGCGGCTCACCGCCGCCGGAGCGGTCGCGCCGCTGACCCCCGCCATTTGTGCTCTCCTCGGCAGGCTGTTCCTGCCCGGCTGCCAGTTGGCCCGTGATGACCCGCATGCCGGGCTTCAACGCGCCGCCCGTGATCGCCGTGCGCGCGCCGTCACTGGCGCCGACGGTCACCTGCAAAGGCTTGGGATTGCCGTCTTCGCCCACGACATAGACGGTCTGGCTGCTGCCGATGCCGAAGCTGACCTGCCGGTTGGCGCCGCCACGGCGGAAGCGGCGAGGGCCGGGTACGATCTGGCTGGTGATGCCACCGCCCTGACCAGCGCCTGTGTTCGGCTTGAACCGGAGCGCCGCGTTTGGCACCAGCAGGACGTTGCTCAGCTGCTGCGTCACGATGTCGGCAGTCGCGGTCATGCCGGGGCGCAGCGTCTCCCCCTTGTTATCAACGGCAAGCACCGCCGTGTACGCCACCACGGTCCCAGTGGCGCTGGCGGCCGTGCTGCTACCCGAAGAGGAGGATGAGGAGGAACTGCTCGAAGCATTGGAGCCGACATTGACCCGCGTCACCCGAGCGGGGAAGCTGCGGCCCGGAAAGGCATCGACGGCGAAAGTCGCCGCCTGGCCTTCCTTCACCTGGCCGACATCGGCCTCGTCCACCGCGACTTCCACCTCCATCTTGGTCAGGTCTTCGGCGATGGTGAACAGCACCGGGGCATTGAAGGAAGCCGCCACCGTCTGCCCGGGCTCGATATCGCGCGACAGGACGACGCCGGTCACCGGCGACACGATCTGAGCAATCGACAGGTTGGTCTGCGCCGTCGCAAGCTGAGCCCGCGACACGCTGACCTGCGCCTGCTGCGCTCGCAAATTGCCGATCGCGGACTGATAATCGGCACGGGCCGCGTCCAGCTCCGTCTTGGCAGGCACGCGGCCGCCCGACAGACGGAAGACGTTCAGTTGCCGGTCGAGCGTCGCCTTGGCCAGCGCAACTTGCGCCTGCGCCTGTGTGACGCTGGCCTGAGAGGCCGCTACTTGCGCCCGGTTCTGGGTGACCGAATCCACCAAGCGCCGCGTGTCGAGTTCCGCCAGCCGCTGCCCTTTCGTCACGCGATCGTTCACATCGACATAGACGCGCGTGATCTTCCCCGATTGTTCAGAGCCCACATCCACCTGATTGATCGGCTTCAGATTGCCGGTTGCCGATACCGTCACCGTCAGGTCGCCGCGCCGCACCTCTCGCGTGGCGAAGTTCGGCTTGTCCTCGCCAGAAAAACAACGCGCGAGCAGCAGGATCAGGATCAGCAGCGCCAGCCCGACAGCGCCGCGCACCAGCCATTTGCGCCACGGGCGTTCAGGGCGCGCGCCGAGAAATTCGTCCAGGTCCTTATCCGTGCTCACATCTTCACTCATTGGGGCGGTTGTCCATATTCTGCCAGCCGCCACCCAGCGCATTGTACAGCTGGGCGATGGCGAGGACCTCGTCGGCTTGCGCGGAGGCAAGGCTGTTGCGCGCGTTCAACAGCGTGGTTTCGGTGTTGGAAAGCGTCTGGAAATCTATGAGCCCCGACTGATACTGGCTGCGCGCCAGCAGGGCGGCATTGTTGGACGCATCGAACGCGGTGGCGAACTCGGCTTTGCGCTGTCGCGCGCTGTTCAGGGACGCCATCGCATTTTCCACATCTTCCAGCGCGGTCAGCACGCTCTGCTTGTATGCGGCGAAGGCGGCATCCGTCGCCGCCCTTTGCGACCGCACCTGCGACGCGAGCCGTCCCCCATCGAAGATGACCTGCGCGACATTGGCGAAGACGCCGCCTGTAATAATGTCGAACAGGCTTTTGATGCTGGTGGCGTTGGTGCCGATATTCCCGCTGATCCCGAGCGAGGGGTAAAGCTGAGCCTGCGCAACGCCAATCCGCGCCGTTGCCGCAACCAGAGCCCGCTCCGCCGCCCGTACGTCGGGCCGCTGGCGCAGGGTGTCGGCGGGGATTCCGGCAGCGATCGCCGTCGAAGCGGCCGGTATAGGAACAGGGACCTCCAGCGAGCGGGTGGCTTCGCCCGGCGCTTGCCCGGTCAGCACGGCAATGCGGTTCAGGCTGCCGCGCAGGCTCGCCTCCAGCTGCGGGATCGTTGCATTCGTCTGGGCCAACTGGGCACGCGCCTGCTGCTCGTCGAGCGATGAAACCAGCCCCGCCTGAAGCCGCCAGTTCGCGATGTTGTAATTATCCTGCTGGATCGCCTGCGTTTCGCGGGCGATGCGCAGCTGCTCCTGCGCCTGCCGGGCCTGAACATAGTTGGTGACCAGTTCGGCGATGATGGTCATGCGCACATTGGCGAGGTCATAGCCGGATGCGGCGAGATCCGCGCGCGCTGCCTCGGCGGATCTGGACAATTCGCCGAACAGGTCGATCTGCCAGCTTGCATTGGCGCCCAGCGAATAGCTGCTGCTCCAGCGGTCCGATCCGGTTGACACGACATTGCCGTCGATGACGCGCGTACCGCCGCCCCGATTGGAATAGTTGCGCCCGCCCGAACCCGACGCGTTGACCTGTGGCAGGAACGCCGCCCGCGCCTGCACCAGCGACTCCCGCGCCTGCCGCAGTCGCGCCTGGGCCTGCACGATGTCGAGGTTGCTGGCCACCGCCTGGTCGATCAGTCCTGTAAGCGCCGGATCATTGAACCGCGTCCACCAACGCGCAAGCTCCGCCTCGCTCAATGCGCCACTCGTCGATGCCGCATAATAGCTGCCCGGCACCCCCAATGCAGCCGGTTGCGGCGCCCGATAGTCAGGCCCCGCCGCGCAAGCCGAGAGCGTCAACGCCGTCCCGCTGATCCAGCCAATGCGATATCGCACCTTTTCCTTGCACTCCGTCGTCGTTAAAGGGACGCCACCTTGGGGGTTGAGGCGGTCCGGTCGGGGAAACTGCCGAAAGGGACCGGATGTCTCAACGGCATTTGTGTCTCAAAGTGTAACGATGTTGAAAAACGGCGCTTTTGTGGGCGTCCTTGCGTCAGAAGGTGAATGATGAGGGCATTTCTGTTTCCGGGGCAGGGTAGCCAGTCGGTTGGCATGGGCAAGGCGTTGGCCGAAGCGAGCCCGGCGGCGAAGGAACTGTTTCAGGAGGTCGATGACGCCCTGTCGCAGCATTTGTTCCGCATCATGGTGGAAGGTCCGGAAAGCGACCTCACCCTCACGGAAAACGCGCAGCCCGCAATCATGGCGAACGCCTTGGCAACGCTGCGCGTGATGCAGAAGGAAGGCGGCTTCTCGCTGGCGGAAAAGGGCTATTTCGTGGCTGGCCACAGCCTTGGCGAATATAGCGCACTGTGTGCCGTCGAAGCGTTCGACATCGGCACGACCGCGCGCCTCCTCAAGCTACGCGGCCAGGCAATGCAGGCTGCGGTTCCCGTGGGGGAGGGTGCGATGGCGGCCTTGCTTGGCGCCGACATCGAAAAGGCGCAGGCACTGGCCAATGCAGCCGCGGAAGGTGAAGTCTGCACTGTCGCGAACGATAATGATCCGACCCAGGTGGTGATTTCCGGACATCGCGGCGCGATCGAGCGCGCAGTCGCCCTGGTGAAGGACCATGGCATCAAGCGCGGCGTGCTGCTGCCCGTCTCCGCCCCGTTCCACTGCCCACTGATGCAGCCCGCCGCCGAAGCGATGGAAGAGGCGCTGGCCAAGGCAGCGATCAATACGCCGCTGCTTCCGGTCTACGCCAATGTCCTCGCTGCTCCCATCGCAGACCCCGAAGAGATCAAGCGCCGCCTGGTCGAACAGGTGACCGGCCGCGTCCGCTGGCGCGAATCCGTCGCCGCCATGTGGGAAGCAGGCGTCACCGATTTCGTCGAACTGGGCGGCAAGGTGCTCGGCCCGATGGCCAAGCGGATCGCCCCCGACGCCACCGTGCGCAGCGTCGTCACCATGGACGACATCGAAGCCGCGCTCGCGACATTCTGAAGATAAGGATAAAAGCTATGTTCGATCTGACAGGCATGACCGCGCTGGTGACGGGCGCTTCGGGTGGTATCGGGTCCGCGATCGCCCGGTCGCTGGCGACTCAGGGCGCGACGCTCGCGCTTTCCGGCAGCAATGAGGAAAAGCTCAAGGCTTTCGCGGCGGAGCTGGGCGGGGATCATAAGACACTGGTCTGCAACCTGTCCGATCCCGCGGCAGTGGACGGCCTCGTAGCGCAGGCGGTGGAAGCGCTGGGCGGCAAAATCGACATTCTCGTCAACAATGCGGGCATCACCCGCGACAACCTCATCATGCGGATGAAGGATGACGAATGGTCCGATGTCATCTCGGTCAATCTGGAAGCTGCATTCCGCCTTGCCCGCGCCGCCGCCAAGCCGATGATGAAGGCACGCTTCGGCCGCATCATCTCGATCACGTCGGTCGTCGGCGTCACCGGTAATCCCGGCCAAGCCAATTATGCCGCGTCTAAGGCAGGCATTATCGGCATGTCCAAGTCGCTTGGCCAAGAACTGGCGAGCCGGGGCATCACCGTCAACTGCGTGGCGCCCGGCTTCATCCGGTCCGCCATGACCGACGCGCTCAATGACGCGCAGAAGGGCGCCATCCTGCAGAAGATCCCCGCAGGCGACCTCGGCAATGGCGAAGATATCGGCGCCGCCGTCGTCTATCTCGCCAGCCGTGAAGCGGGTTACGTCACTGGCCAGACGCTGCATGTTAATGGCGGCATGGCGATGATCTGAACCCGGAGGGGCTCGGAAGCGGACGCTCGTTCATTGCAATTGGACGGCCTGTGCCATTCAGGCGCAGGGAAGGGCGTAAATCATGCGTTTCGATCTTTTCTTGCCTCTTGCCTCTGCCGGGGCTTGCCTCTAGGGCATGCCTTAACAAATATTCACAACCTCAACGATACCCAGTAAAAAGGACCACTCATGAGTGAGACCGCGGATCGCGTTAAGAAAATCGTCGTCGAACATCTGGGCGTCGAAGCCGAAAAGGTGACCGAGGATGCAAGCTTCATCGATGATCTGGGCGCAGACAGCCTCGACATCGTTGAGCTGGTGATGGCGTTCGAAGAAGAATTCGGCGTGGAAATTCCCGACGACGCGGCTGAGAAGATCGGCACCGTCAAGGACGCGATCGATTATATCGACAGCAAGCAGTAAGAATGTCGCGCGGCTGACCAGGGGGTTGGCTGCCTGACGTTTTTGAAGGAAATGGCTCCTCCTGTCCGGCGAATCCGGTCTTGGGGAGCCTTTTCGTATCTGGCCTACCGTTCACAAGCGCTCTCGAAGCAGCTAAGGAGCGGCCCAAACCTATGAAGATTTTCGGAGCAGATATATGCGTCGCGTAGTCGTAACCGGCCTCGGCATGGTGAGCCCGCTTGGCGGGGATGTCGAAACCACCTGGAAGAACATCCTCGCGTCGAAGTCCGGCGCGGCGACGATCGCGCGCTTCGACGCCAGCGAATATAAGTGCCGCATCGCCTGCGAAGTGAAGCCCGCGGACCATGAATATGGCTATGATCCCAACCTGGACGTCGATCACAAGATTCAGCGTCAGGTCGATCCTTTCATCGTCTACGGCATTTCCGCCGCCAGCCAGGCGCTGCGCGACGCGGGCCTCGACAATATGAGCGAGGAAGAGCGTCTGCGCGCCGGTTGCTCCATCGGTTCGGGCATCGGCGGCCTGCCGGGCATTGAGAGCGAATCGCTGGTGCTGGCGAACAAAGGCCCCGGCCGCGTGTCGCCCCACTTCGTCCATGGACGCCTCATCAACCTGATTTCGGGTCAGGTTTCGATCAAATACGGCCTCATGGGTCCGAACCACGCCGTCGTCACCGCCTGCTCGACCGGCGCGCACTCGATCGGAGACGCCGCGCGCATGATCGCGATGGACGATGCTGATGTCATGCTGGCGGGCGGCGCGGAAAGCGCGATCTGCCCGATCGGCATCGCCGGTTTCGCCCAGGCGCGCGCTCTTTCGACCGCCTTCAACGACACGCCGGAAAAGGCGAGCCGCCCCTATGACATCAACCGTGACGGCTTCGTCATGGGCGAAGGCGCAGGCGTCGTCGTGCTCGAAGAATATGAGCATGCCAAGAAGCGCGGCGCGCATATCTATGCAGAGGTCATCGGCTACGGCCTCTCGGGCGACGCTTACCACGTCACCGCCCCCCATCCGGAGGGCAATGGCGGCTACCGCTCGATGGAAATGGCGCTCAAGAAGTCGGGCCTCAGCCTCGCCGACATAGACTATGTGAACGCGCACGGCACCTCGACCCCGCTCGGCGACGAACTGGAACTGGGCGCGGTCAAGCGCTTGTTCGGCGACAATATCTCGACCATGTCGATGAGCAGCACCAAGTCGGCCATCGGCCACTTGCTGGGCGGCGCGGGCGCTGTGGAAAGTATCTTCTGCATCCTCGCCATCCGTGACCAGATCGTACCGCCCACGCTCAACCTCGACGAACCAAGCGAAAGCTGCGCGGGCGTCGACCTCGTCCCGCATGTGGCGAAGGAGCGGAAGGTGCGTGCCGTCCTCAACAACAGCTTCGGCTTCGGCGGCACCAACGCCTCGCTCATCATGAAGGCGATCTAAGGACAGGGCCATGCGGCGGTTCGGGCTGGTTATCCTAGCGATCGGCCTGGCCGTCGCCGCCTTCGTGGCGTTTCGCTTCGTCTATGGCTGGACCGAAGCGGGGCCTGCGCCACGCGACATAAGCGTCGTCGTGCCCGATGGCGCCACCGTTGCCGATGCCGCCGTCCTCCTGAAACAGGCGGGCGCGGTGCGTTCCGCAGACGCATTCCTCACCCGCACCAAGGTGTTCGGGCGTGGAAAGTCGATCAAGGCGGGCGAGTTCCTGATTCCCAAAGGCGCGAGCAACGCCGACATTTTCTCGATCCTTCAGGGCGGAAAGACGCTGACCCGACTGGTGACCATACCCGAAGGCATGCCTTCCATCATGGTCCACGAACGGCTGATGGCGAATGAAGAGTTGACTGGCGATGTGCCAGTCCCTGCCGAGGGCAGCGTACTGCCGGACAGCTATGCATTCGACAAAGGCGAAAGCCGCGCCGCTGTGCTGAAGCGCATGCAGGACGCCATGACCCGCGCTCTCGCCAAGCTATGGGCCGAACGCGCGCCCAACAGCGTGGCGAAGTCGCCCAGGGAGGCCATCATCCTCGCCAGCATCGTCGAAAAGGAAACCGCCGTGCCCGCTGAACGGCCCACGGTCGCGGGGGTCTATGGCAACCGCCTGAAAGCCGGGATGATGCTTCAGGCCGACCCGACGATCATCTACCCCATCACCAAGGGCAAACCGCTCGGCCGCCGCATCAAGAAGTCGGAGATCGCCGCGGTCAATGATTATAACACCTATGCCATGACCGGCCTGCCCAAGGGCCCGATCGCCAACCCCGGCAGACTGTCGATCCTCGCTGTTCTGCATCCCGCCGAAACGAAGGCGCTCTATTTCGTCGCTGACGGGAAGGGCGGCCATATCTTTGCCGACACGCTCCAGCAGCATAATGAGAATGTCCGCAAATGGTTCGAAATCCGCCGCGCGCGCGGAGAACTCTAAGGCGATTTAAACCTGATTTCTCGTCATCCCAGCGGAAGCTGGGATCTCGTCCGCCAGGCTTAGTACACTCACTTCACCGCAAAACGCCCTTGGCATGCAACCGCGCGGCATAGAGCAGCTGCCCCACTGCAATGGCGACGATCACCGCCGGAAACACCGCCGCCCCCGCGCCCTTGACGGCCCACAAATCCGTTCCCAGAAAGCTGTAGCCGAACTGCACCACGACGGCGGCCAGCGACAGCGCGAACAACGCCACCGCCGCCGCCTTCCTCAGCAACAACAGCAGCGCGCCGACCGTCCCTGCACCCACTGCGACCGCGTAAGCAGCCCAGGCCCATCCCGGCATTTCTGCAAAGAGGCGCGCCGTATAAGGATCGCTTTTCGCCAGAACCGCCAGATCGGCTCCATATTGCATGCCAAAAGCCGCCACGCCGATCAGATTCCAGATCAGCAGGCCGATTGCGATGATTTTGAAGGATCGCGACGCGCCCATAGGAGTTTCCCCTCTCTCAAATCTTTGCCACGCGGCAGGGCGACCTTATAGATGCACCCGACCGTGGGAAAGCATGCTGACCGGGAGACGAAGAGATGCTCGGACGTTCCGTACCTGATGTGACGCTGAAAACGCGTGTGCGCGATGAAAGCGTCGGCGGCCCCAATCCTTTCCGTTGGCAGGACATCCAGACCGGCGACCTGTTCAAGGGGAAGCGGGTGGTCGTGTTCTCGCTGCCCGGCGCTTTCACGCCCACCTGTTCCACCGAACAATGCCCCGCCTTCGAACGCTTCTACGACGAGTTTAAGGCACTGGGAGTGGACGATGTCTATTGCATCTCGGTCAATGACGCTTTCGTCATGTACCAATGGGGCAAGCATCTTGGCGTCAAGAATGTGAAGCTGCTGCCAGATGGTTCGGGTGACTTCACGCGGCGCATGGGCATGCTCGTGAAGAAGGATCATCTCGGCTTTGGCGATCGCAGCTGGCGCTATGCCATGGTCGTCGATGATGGTCAGGTGGTCGCCTGGTTCGAAGAGCCCGGCATAAATGATATTGGCGAGGACGATGATCCCTACGGCCAATCAAGCCCGGAGCCGGTGCTGGAATGGCTGAAGGAACATCCGGCTGCCTGATGCCGCAGGCGGCGCGCCGATCGTCGTGACGGCGCTCATGGGGGCGGAGGACTTCGCTTGGGCGGATGGCCTCCGCCGCGCCCATTTTCCGCCGGAACGCAACAAGGTCCCGGCGCATATTTCGCTCTTCCACCATCTGCCGCCGTCTCTGCTCCCTGAACTCAGCGACCGCTTGAAAGCGTCATGCGCCGGTCCACCGCCGCTTGGCCTGATAACCGGGATCAGGCTGCTCGGCCGTGGCGTCGCCTTCGACCTGCGCAGTGACGGCCTGCTCGCCATCCGCGACGAACTGGCCGATGCTTTTAGAGGGCTGCTCACCCCACAGGACCAAGCGCGCCCTCGCCTGCACATCACGATCCAGAACAAGGTTGAACCACCTGTCGCCCGTGCCCTCGCCGATCAGTTGAAGGCCGGGTTTCGGCCCCGCCCCCTCCGGATAGCGGGTCTTGCGGCGTGGCATTATCGCGATGATGGTCAATGGAGCCTTGCCAAAAAGGCCAGCTTCCGGTCAGCGCGCGTCCTCATATAACTCCAACGGCAGCGCATCGGGATCAGCGAAGAAGGTAAAGCGCCGTTCCGTATAAGGATCGACCCTGACAGGCTCGCACTCGATCCCTGCCGCTTCAAGCCGCGCGACTTCATCGTCCAGGTCTTGCACGCAAAAGGCCAGGTGCCGCAGCCCGCACGCCTCTGGACGCGTCGGACGGCGGGGAGGGGCGGGAAACGAGAAAAGCTCGATCTGCGCATTTCCGGCGTCCAGGTCGCATTTCCACGATTGCCGTTCTTCGCGCCACACTTCACGCACGACAGGAAAGCCCAGTATCTCCGTGTAAAAGCGCCGCGATCGCTGATAGTCGGAACAGATGATGGCGATATGGTGGATGCCCCGCATGGAGCGTGCACTAGCATGTTGCACCGGCCGCCGGAACCTTGATCCCCTCGGCTCCGCGGCCTAAACCCCGTCCATGACCCATGCTTCCTATCCGGCGCTCCGTCTGCGCCGCACCCGCGCCGCCGCCTGGACCCGCGCGCTCCACGCCGAAAATCGCCTGCACCCGAGCGACCTCATCTGGCCGCTGTTCGTCACCGAAGGGCAGGGGGAGGAGGAACCGATCTCGTCGCTTCCCGGCGTCTCGCGCTGGTCGGTAGACGGCATCGTCGCCCGCGCCCGGGAAGCGCGCGACGCAGGCATTCCCTGCCTTGCCCTCTTCCCCAATACGCAGGCCGACCGCCGCAGCGATGATGGGGAAGAGGCCCTCAACCCCGACAATCTCATGTGCCGCGCCATCCGCGCGATCAAGGACGCCGTGCCGGACATCGGCATCCTTACCGACGTGGCGCTCGATCCCTATACAGCCCATGGGCAGGACGGCCTGCTCGACGAGCAAGGCTATGTCATCAACGACGCCACCATCGACGTGCTGATCGGCCAGTCCCTCAATCAGGCCGCGGCGGGCGCGGACATCATCGCCCCCAGCGACATGATGGACGGACGCGTCGGCGCGATCCGCGAGGCGCTGGAGGAAGAGGGCCACGCCAATGTCCAGATCATGGCCTATGCCGCCAAATATGCGAGCGCCTTCTACGGCCCGTTCCGCGACGCGGTAGGCTCCAGCGGCCTGCTGAAGGGCGACAAGAAAAGCTATCAGATGGACCCCGCCAATAGCGAGGAAGCCCTGCGTGAAGTCGCGCTCGACCTGGCCGAGGGCGCGGACAGCGTCATGGTGAAGCCGGGTCTCCCCTATCTCGACATCATCGCCCGGGTGAAGGACCGGTTCGAAGTGCCCGTATTCGCCTATCAGGTGTCGGGCGAATATGCGATGATCGAAGCCGCCGTCGCAGCGGGAGTTGGGAATCGCGACGCGCTGGTGCTGGAAACGCTGCTTGCGTTCAAGCGTGCCGGTTGCTCGGGCGTCCTCACCTATCATGCGCTCCACGCCGCGCGCCTGCTGGGAGCCTGACGCCATGCCCGACCATCCGCACGCCGCGCATGCCGATCATCCGGGTGCCACCATCCTGAGCTTTGGCGGCAAGACCCCGGTCATCCATCCCAGCGCCTTCATCGCGCCGGGCGCGCGGATCATCGGCGATGTGGAGATCGGGCCGGACAGCAGCATCTGGTATAATTGCGTCGTGCGCGGAGACGTGAACGCGATCCGAATCGGCGCGCGCACGAATATTCAGGATGGCAGCGTCATCCATTGCGACGGCCCCGATCCATCAGAGCCGGAAGGCTGGCCCACCATCATCGGCGAGGATGTTCTGATCGGCCATATGGCGATGATCCACGGTTGCGACCTCAAGGACCGCGCCTTTGTAGGCCTTGGCGCCGTGGTGATGAACGGCTGCGTTATCGAGAGTGACGCCATGCTGGCCGCCGGGGCGCTGCTATCCCCCAATCGCACGGTGCCTCACCGCCAGCTCTGGACCGGCCGCCCCGCCAAATATGTCCGCGATCTCACCGACGAAGCGCTCATCCGCATGCGGGAGGGCGTTGACCGCTATGTCCACAATGCAAAAGCCCACAAGGGCGCGCTGAAGGCCGACGGCTAACTCCTGCCGGGCGGGGCTGATATCAAGGCTGCGCCAGGCGCGCCTTCACTGCGTCGATCCGGTCATTCTGCGAATCCACGATCTCCAGCGCCGCCTTGCGCGCCACGTCGATCTGCTCCACGCCGCCCCGAGCCTTGCCCTCGGCCACCGCATTGCTTCGCTCGACATAGAGCGTGTCGAGGCTGGCCAGCGCCGACACGCTATCGTTCCGCGCCGCCTCCAATGCACTGATCGCAAGTTGCGCCGCAACCCACGCCTCGCTCGATACCGCCGCGCCCGCAGCCGACCTTGTCGCGCGGTCCGCCGCAGGCCAGGCCCTATCGAAAGCCGCGCTTCCCGTCTGCGCCTGCGCAGCAAGCCGATCGACCTGCGCCTGCAACGCCGGATCGGCCTCGACCGGAGCGGGAGCAGCCACGGGCTCCGCAACCGGCGCATTCTCCACCGCCCGCTTGGCGAGCGAAGGATAGCCCGTCAGCGTCTCCGCACAGCCGGAGAGGAACAGGGCGAGGGAGGGCAGCAGCCGGCGCAGGATCATGGGGTTGATCTAGGACGGGAAATCCCGCCGCGCAATGGCGTCAACCATCCTCGTCAGCGGGCCAGCGCCGCCGCCTCGCGCGCCAGCGCCTCGATCTTCGCCCCATCGACCGGCCCCTTGGGCACGACCCAGCTGCCGCCGACGCATTTCACAAAGGGTTCGGCCAGCCATTTCGGCGCATTTTCCGCCGTGATCCCCCCGGTCGGGCAGAAGCGTGCGACATGCAACGGCGCCGCCAGCGCCTTCAACGCAGGCAGTCCACCCGAAGTCTCCGCCGGGAAAAATTTGAAGTGCGTGAGGCCCAGCTCCAGCCCGCGCATGATGTCGCCCGCCGTCGCCGTTCCCGGAAGGAAAGGCACGCGCGCCGCGACCGCCGCCTTGCCCAGCGGCTCGGTAAGGCCCGGGCTGACGATGAAGCGCGCGCCTGCCTCCATCGCCGCGTCCAGCTGCGACGGGTTCAGCACCGTTCCAGCACCGACGACCGCACCCTCGACCTTCGCCATCTCGCGGATCACATCCAGCGCGGCGGGCGTGCGCAGCGTCACTTCCAGCGCGGGCAGCCCGCCCTTCACCAAAGCCTGCGCGATCGGCAGCGCATCCTCCACTCGCTCCACCACCAGCACCGGGATGACCGGCGCCAGCTCCATCACTTGTTCAACGCTGAGCGACATCATTTCTTCTCCCGAAAGGCGGCGGCCGCCCCGTAAAGTCCAATCTCTTCATGCACGGCGAGACGAATGGGCACCGTCGCCATCAGGCTTTCGAACCGCCCCTTGGCGGTAAAGCGCCGGTGAAAGCCGCTCTGGGGCAGCAATGCGCGCATTCGCTGCGTCAGTCCCCCGGCCAGCACGACCGCGTTCGGCCCCTGCGCCAACGCCAGGTCGCCGACGACCGATCCATAGCAAAGGCAGAAGCGGTCGAACGCCGCGCGGGCGAACTCGTCCGTCCCGTCGATCGCCGCCTGCCACAATTCGGCATCTTCCATCAGCATCACGCGTTCATGGCCGATGGTCGCCATCGCCTTGTAGATATTGTTGAGCCCCGGCCCCGACACCACCCGCTCAGTCGACACGCGCAGGAACTTGTCGCGCAGATAGGCGAGGATCTTTTCCTCCAGCGTGTCGAGCGGCGCGAAGTCGAGATGGCCGCCCTCGGTCGCGATCACATGCGGCTCGCCATCATCGAACGCGATCATCGCGACGCCCAGGCCCGTGCCCGGACCCACCACCGTCACGCCGCCGTCGCGCGGGAAAGGCCGGTCCTGCCCGAAGAGCAGCGGCAGATTGTCGTCGGGCAGGCGCGCGACGGCATGGGCCACGGCCTCGAAATCATTGACGAGCCGCATCTGCTTGAGGCCCAGTTCTTCGTCCAGCGTCTCGGGCCTGATCATCCAGCTGCTGTTGGTCAGCTTGATGACGTCGCGCCCGATCGCGGTGGCAAAGGCGATGGAAGCCGCCTTGGGCAGGTCGCCGCCCTCGTCCCGCACGAATGCGGCCCAGCAGGCCTGCAGGCTTTGAAAGTCGGCGACCTTGTACTTCCGCACCTTGCCCAATGTAGGCACGTTGCGCGCATCGAGCTTCGCACGGGCGAAACGGGCATTTGTGCCGCCGATATCGGCAGCGATGATGTCGGTCATTCGAGGCATCCCATATTCTACGTCAT
The DNA here is from genome assembly GCF_023051225.1 of Sphingobium agri. Taxonomy (NCBI): domain Bacteria; kingdom Pseudomonadati; phylum Pseudomonadota; class Alphaproteobacteria; order Sphingomonadales; family Sphingobiaceae; genus Sphingobium; species Sphingobium agri. The sequence goes on from NZ_JALKHS010000006.1 coordinate 667,705, forward strand.
GCCAGCGAAGGCTGGCATCTCAGGCGAGGGGGCGCGGCCCAGCCTCACGAGATCCCAGCTTTCGCCGGGATGACGGCTAGTCAAAGTTCAGTTTCCATCGCCGCCAGGATGGGCGAAGCGCCACTTTCCGCCAGATCGCTATGATGGCGGAACAGCGCGAACAGCTCGCGGCCTGTGTCATAGGGCGGGGGCGGCGGCACGGGCATGTCCCGCGCATCCCACTCCGCCGCATCGACCAGCGCTTCGATCACACCCTTGTCCGCGCACACCCGCACCATGTCCCCATCGCGCAGCTTGGCGATCGGCCCGCCGCCCAGCGCTTCAGGCGAAAGATGGATGGCCGCAGGCACCTTGCCCGAAGCCCCCGACATGCGCCCGTCGGTCACCAGCGCGACGCGAAAACCCCGATCCTGCAACACGCCGAGCGCCGGGGTCAGCTTGTGCAATTCCGGCATGCCATTCGCGCGCGGCCCCTGGAAACGGACCACCACGACGACATCCCGCTCCAGCTCTCCCGCCTTAAACGCGCGCAGCACATCATCCTGATCATGGAAGACGGCCGCCGGAGCCTCGATGGTCCAACGTTCCTTGTCCACCGCGCTCACCTTCATGACGCAGCGGCCGAGGTTGCCCGCCAGCAGGCGCATGCCGCCATCGGGATTGAACGCGCTGGATACCGGCCGCAGGATCGATTCATCGCGCGACACCGGCACGTCGCGCCACTGCAGCGCCTCGTCCTCCAGCACCGGCTCCTTGCCATAATCGGTGAGGTCTGCACGCGCCACCGTCATGATGTCCCGGTGCAGCAGTCCATTATCCAACAACTCGCGGATGATGAAAGACATGCCGCCAGCGGTATGGAAATTGTTCACGTCGCCCGCGCCATTGGGATAGACCCGCGCCAGCAGCGGCACCACATCGGAAATCTCCGCGAAATCGGTCCAGTCGATGCTGATCCCCGCCGCGCGCGCGATCGCGGGTAGGTGGATGGCATGGTTGGTCGATCCGCCCGTCGCCATCAGGCCGATGATGGCATTGACGATCGCCTTCTCATCGACGCAATGGCCAAGCGGCCGGTAATCATCGCCATCCCATCCGATGCTGGCAAGCCGATGCACCGCCGCCCGCGTCAATTCACTGCGCAGCTTGGTGCCCGGATTGACGAAGGATGCGCAAGGCATGTGCAGCCCCATCACTTCCATCATCATCTGGTTGCTGTTGGCCGTGCCGTAGAATGTGCAGGTGCCCGCGCCATGATAGCTGGCGCTTTCCGATTCCAGCAGCTCCTCCTTGCCGACCTTGCCCTCGGCATAAAGCTGGCGGATGCGCACCTTTTCCTTGTTGGCAAGGCCCGATGGCATGGGCCCGGCGGGGATCAGGATCGTCGGCAGATGCCCGAAACGCAGCGCCCCGATCAGCAGGCCCGGCACGATCTTGTCGCATATGCCCAGCAGCGCCGCGCCCTCGAACATCGCGTGGCTCAGCGACACCGCCGTTGCCAGCGCGATCGTGTCGCGGGAAAATAGCGACAGGTCCATGCCTGCCTGACCCTGCGTCACGCCGTCGCACATGGCGGGGACGCCACCTGCTACCTGCGCCGTCGCGCCGACCTCGCGCGCCGCGATCTTGATCGCTTCGGGATAGCGGCCATAGGGCTGATGCGCCGACAGCATGTCATTGTAAGCGGTGACGATGCCGATGTTCATCGCCGCGCCCGTGCGGATCACCGGCTTGTCCTCGCCGCTCGCCGCAAAGCCATGGGCAAGGTTGCCGCATGACAGTTGCGCGCGGTTGGTCCCGGCGTCACGGCCACGTTCGATCAGGTCAAGATATTGGCGGCGGCGCGGCGCGCTCCGCTTCACGATGCGTTCGGTGACCTTGGCGATCACCGGATGAAGGTCAGTCATGCCAGCTGGCTCCGTCTCGTTCAATCAGGGCAATGGCCGAAGACGGCCCCCAGTTCCCCGAAGCATAGGGCGATGGCTTCACCCCTGCTTCCTTCCAGCCGTCGATGATGGAATCGATCCATGTCCACTGCGCTTCGACCTCGTCCCGGCGCACGAACAGCGTCTGGTCTCCCGCCAGCAGGTCCAGGATCAGACGCTCATAGGCGATACGCCGCCGCTGTCCGGCAAAGGCAGCGGTCAGCGACACGTCCAGCGTAACCTCCTCCAGATGCACTTCGCGCTCCAGCCCCGGCCTTTTGCTCATGATCAGCAGGCGGATATATTCCTCGGGCTGAAGGCGGATGATCAACGTATTGGGCTCCAGTCCGCCAGCGCGGCCAAAGATCGAATGGCGCACCGGCTTGAACTGGATTTGGATTTCCGACTGGCGCGCAGGCATCCGCTTGCCTGTGCGCAGATAGAAGGGCACGCCCTGCCAGCGCCAATTGTCGATATGAGCTTTCAGCGCCACAAAGGTTTCGGTGTCGGACGGCTGCCCCAATTCGTCACTATATCCGGTCACGATCTCGCCGCCGACCGCGCCCGGCGAATATTGCCCGCGCACGCTGTTGGTCTTCACCGTCTCCGCCGTCATTGGGCGCAGCGACCGCAGCACCTTCACCTTCTCGTCGCGCACGGCGGTCGGGTCCATGCGGGCAGGGGGCTCCATCGCGATAATCGACAGGATTTGCAGCACATGGTTCTGCACCATGTCACGCAGCGCGCCCACGCCGTCATAATAGGAAACCCGACCTTCCAGTCCCACCGTTTCGCCCACGGTGATCTGCACATGGTCGATCGCCGTCGCGTTCCACAGCGGCTCGAACATCACATTGCCAAATCGCAGGGCGAGCAAATTCTGCACCGTTTCCTTGCCCAGATAATGGTCGACCCGGAAAATCTGGCTCTCGTCGAACAGCGCACCGATGCCGTCATTGACTTCCTTGGAAGAGGCCAAATCCTTGCCGATCGGCTTTTCCATCGCGATCCGCGTCGTCGGCGTGATCAGCCCCGCTTCGGCCAGCCCCTGCGCGGTGGGCGCGAAGAGGGAAGGGGGCGTCGACAGATAGACCGACAGCCCGCGCTCCGCCCGTCCATCGAGCCGCTCCGCCAGCTTCCTGAATTGCTCCGGCTTCCCTGCCTCGACCGGCTGATAGCCGATCATCGCCTTCAGCCGCGCCGCGACTTCCGCGTCATAGCGATCAGCGCCGACGAACTTTTGCAGCGCCTTGTCGATGTCGGCCCGGAACGCCTCGTCATCCATCTCCGTGCGGCCTGACGCGACGATCATGAAGTCATCGGGCAGCAAGCCGTCGCTCAGCAGATTGTAGAGCGAGGGAAAGATCATGCGGTGCGCCAGATCGCCGGTGGCACCAAAAAGCAGGAATGTGGCAGACGGATCGGTCAAAGGATGCCCTTTTCCGTTTGGAGGAAATGTTCAGGTCTGCACGAAACGGTCCTATAGCGGTCCGGTTTCGTTACGCAAGCAGGCTATCGGCGCACAGCCGCCCCTGCAACCGCCCGGCAGACTTATCCTGCACCTGGTCTGATTTTTGTCTGGACGCTGGCAGCTGATTTTGCCATTTGGCGCGGGCAGGCCATGCATGCGGGCGTGGTGAAACTGGTAGACGCGCCGGACTCAAAATCCGGTTCCGAAAGGAGTGTCGGTTCGATTCCGACCGCCCGCACCACTCTCCATATAGTGGAAAAGAAAGACCCGGCAGCATGAAGCCGCCGGGCCAAGGGGGGCTTTCACCAGGTAAAAGCCTCGGGTCGCGCGGCTTCCCTAGCGTAAAAAGATGACAATTCCAGTTAATCGGCGGCGGTCGATCCGTAATGGATCAAACAGCGTCGGATGGCCGGTCAACATTCACATTGCCGTTTTCCGAGCAGAACTAAAAGAACTCCACGTCATGCCAGCGAAAGCTGGCATCTCAGGCGATAGGGCACGGCCTAACCTCACGAGATCCCAGCCTTCGCTGCGATGACATGAATCTTTCTCAATTTCCTCCGCGTCTCCGCGCCTCCGCGTGAAATCCTAAACCACCCGCCGCTGCGCCTCGAACCACGGCACCAGCCGCCGGATCGCTTCCTCCACCCGGTCTGTCGACACGGCAAAGCTGATCCGGATATGCCGGCGCCCATCCACCGGATCAAAATCGATCCCCGGCGCGGTCGCGACGCCGGTCTCCTCCAGCAACTTCTGGCAAAAGCCCAGGCTGTCATCCGTCAAATGCCCCACATCCGCATAGATGTAGAAGGCCCCATCCGGCGGCGCGATTTCCTTGAGGCCAAGCGCTGGCAGCGCCGCCAACAGCAATTCCCGGTTCCGCCGGTAGTTCGCGACATGCCCCTCCAGCTCGTCGAGGCAGTCGAACGCCTTCAACCCCGCATGCTGCGCGAGGGAAGGGGGCGTCAGGAACAAATTCCCCATCCGCGCCCGCGCCGCCTCGACCAGCGTCCTTGGAAACACGACCCAGCCAAGCCGCCACCCGGCCATCGAAAAATATTTGGAAAAGCTGTTCACCACCACCGCATCGGGCGCGAATTCCAGCATCGAATGCGCCGCCTCGCCATAGGAAAGGCCGTGATAAATCTCGTCCGACACCATCCTGATCCCGCGCCGCGCGCAGACCTCCGCGATTCGCGCCATCTCGTCGGCAGGGATGATCGTGCCCGTAGGATTGGCCGGGCTCGCAATGATCACGCCATCAGGCGCGGGCTCCATCGCCTCCAGCGCCGCCGCGCTGATCTGATATCGCTCGGCAGGCCCGCAATCGACCTCCACCGGCTCCAGATACAGCGCTTTCAACGTATTGCGATAAGCCACATAGCCCGGCCGCGCCGTCGCCACCCGCGCGCCCGGCGCGAACAGACAACTGAGCGCCAGCACCAGCCCCGGAGAAGCGCCACAAGTCAGCAATATCTGCTCCGCCGTCACCGCCACGCCATAGCGTTCCCGATACAGCAGCGCGATCCGCTCTTTCAGCGCCGGGCTCTCCCAATAGCCCATCGGGTCGCTGTCCAGCACCCGATGCGCCTCCGCTATCGCAGCGGCAGGTGCGCCGGTAGAAGGCTGCCCGAATTCCATATGCAGGATCGAGCGCCCCTCGGCCTCCAGCCGATGCGCCTCCACCCCGATCGCGATGGCATGAAAAGGATCGATCTGCGCAATCATGCGCTGGCTCACTCCGAAATCCAGACCTCGACCGACACACCATGCTGGCACAGCGCCACCCGGATCGGCAGCTCCTCGACCGGCCCGCCAGCCAGCGCCCGGTCATAGACCGCCTTCTTCGCCGCCCCGCCAATCTGCAAGAAGATATGTCGGCTCTTCAGGATCGCCCTGGCGCTCAAAGACATGCGCTGATGCGGCGCGGCAGGCGGCGTGACCGCCACCGTCAGCGCATGGGTGGAAAGACCCTCTGCCAATTCCTTCGCCTCCGGAAACAGCGAAGCCGTATGCCCATCCTCGCCCATCCCCAACAGCACGATATCAAGCGGCCAGGGCAACTCCGCCAGCGCCGTCTCGCAAGCGGCCTGCCCGGCATAGGCATCCGCCGCGTCATTCTTCATGCCAACAAACCGCGCCTTCGCCGCCGCGCCCTGCAACAGCGTCTCACGCACCAGCCGCTCGTTGCTGTCCGCATGATCCGCCGCCACCCATCGCTCATCGACCAGCGTCACGACGACCTTGTCCCACTCCAGCGCAGCGCCCGACAGTGCCTCCAGCACCGGCCGGGGCGACCGCCCGCCCGACAGCGCAATCGTCGCCACGCCCCGCGCCGCGATTGCATCGCCCAGCACCACGGCGATCCGCCGCGCCATGTCGGCAGCGGCAAGCGCGCCATCAACGAAAAGATGCTCAGTGGGCATCGCGGTCGCCCCGTATGTCGGTCAACTTACGCTCCCATGCCAGCGCATGCGCGACGATCTGGTCCAGATCGGCATGGCGCGGCTGCCACGGGAATTCCGCCATGATCGCGCGATTGTCGGAGATCAGCGAGTCCGGATCGCCCGCGCGCCGTCCTTCCATCCGCCGCTCGATTTTGATGTTCGTCACCCGATCGACCGCATCCAGCACTTCCAGCACCGAAAAACCGCGCCCATAGCCGCAATTCAGCAGATAATTCTGTTCCGGCTGCGCCATCAGCGAGTCCAGCGCCAGAACATGGGCCGCCGCCAGATCAGTGACATGAATATAGTCGCGCACGCCCGTGCCGTCAGGCGTATCGAAATCCGTCCCGAACACCGACACAAACTCCCGCTTCCCAAGCGCGGCCTCGACTGCCACCTTGATAAGGTGCGTCGCGCCGGCCGTCGACTGCCCCGTCCGCCCCTGCGGATCGGCGCCAGCGACGTTGAAATAGCGCAGCGCACAGAAATTCATCGGATGCGCCGCGCTGACGTCACGCAGCATATATTCGGTCATCAGCTTGGACATGCCATAGGGATTGATCGGCCGCTGCGGCGTCGTCTCCTTGACCGGGCTTTCCTCCGGAATGCCGTAGGTCGCGGCGGTGGAGGAAAAGATGAAATGCGGCACGCCGACCGTCACCGCGCTTTCGATCAGGTCGCGGGTCTTGGCGCTGTTGTTGTGATAATATTTGAGCGGGTTCTCCACCGATTCCGGCACCACCACCGACCCGGCAAAGTGCATGATCGCCTTGACGTCATGATCGCGCAGAGCCTTCTGCACCAGCGGCTGATCGGCGATATCGCCTTCGACGAAAGCCACATCGTCCGGCACCGCCCAGCGAAAACCCGTCACCAGATTGTCGATCACCACGACGCCATATCCCGCATCGCGCAGGGCCAGCACCGCATGGCTTCCAATATAACCGGCACCACCCGTGACCAGAACCGTGGGCTTTTCGCTCATAGAATAGGATTTCCTCTGACAGAATCGGGCGTTCATCCTCCGTCATCCTGAACTTGTTTCAGGATCCATGGTGCCTCCACACTCAGGCGGAGCCGAAGGCGAGATGGATCCTGAAACGAGTTCAGGATGACGAGCGTGGGGATAGCCGCTGCCCGACGACTAACGCACTGAAGCTACAATGCCCACCCCGTTCATGCTGCACCGCGAGACGAAAAGGGGTTAGAGAGGGACACGCTGCGTGGCTCCTTACAAACCCTTGTCATACTGACCTCGTTAGCTGTGCTGGCCTTTGGCTGAGGATCTATCGTGCCCCGCACTCAGCTCCGGCCGATAGCGAGATAAATCCTGAAACAAGTTCAGGATGACGGCAGGTTAGTTTTCCATCGTGCTGAACAAACCCTCAAGCCGCGGCTGCCCTCAAACTTCCATCATAAAAAGTCGCCCCACTAGCCGCCATGTCCTGCAACTGCACCGTCGGCGCAAAGCGATCCCCATGCCGCGCCGCCAGCCGTTCCAGCACCGCCACCACATGCCCGATACCAACCGTATCCATATGGCTGAACGGCCCCCCGGTCCAAGGCGCAAAGCCCCAGCCGAAGATCGCGCCCAGATCGCCATCCTCCACGGTTTCCAGCACGCCTTCCTCATAGCAGCGCGCACATTCCACCAACTGGCGATAGAGCAGCCGCTCCTTCACTTCCTCGACATCGGGCTGCACCGCCGCACGCGGGAACATCTCTTCCAGCCCCGGCCACAGATGCTTCTTCCCACCCTCGGGATAATCATACCATCCCTTCGCGCTCTTACGGCCCAGCCGCCCTAGCTCGACCATGCGCGCCATCACCGCATCGGACGGCTGCGCCACATAGGCATCGCCCAGTTCCTTCTGAGCCGCGACGACGATCTTGTGGCCAAGCTCGATCGACACCTCGTCACCGACCGCCAGCGGCCCCACGGGCATGCCCAACTGCCGCCCGGCATTTTCGATAAGCGCCGGATTGATCCCCTCGGCCACCATCTCCACGCCTTCCTGCACATAGGTGCCAAAACAGCGCGAGGTATAGAAACCGCGAGAGTCATTGACGACGATCGGCGTCTTCTTGATCTGGCTGACGAAATCCAGCGCCTTGGCGATGGCGGCCGGGCCGGTTTCCTTGCCCAATATGATCTCGACCAGCGGCATCTTCTCGACGGGGGAAAAGAAATGGATGCCGATGAAATTGGCAGGCTTGCTCCACGCCTTGGCAAGCTTCGTGATCGGCAGGGTCGATGTGTTGGACCCAAAGATCACATCGGGGCCGAGCACCTCCTCGACCTTCTTCGTGACCTCCGCCTTGATCGCGACATCCTCGAAAACGGCTTCGATCACAAAGTCCGCTCCGGCGAGCGCCGCATAGTCGGTCGTCGGCGTCACGCGCGCCAGCGTCTCGGCCATCTTCTCCGGCGTCATGCCCCGGCCCAGCCGCTTCTTCAGCACATCCTCGACATGCGCCTTGCCCTTCTCCGCATAAGCGAGGTCACGGTCGAACAGCATGACCTCCATGCCTGCCTGCGCCGCCACTGTCGCAATCCCCGCGCCCATCATGCCAGCGCCCAGCATGGCAAGCTTCTTCGTCGGCGCCTTGGGCTGGTCCTTCGGCCGCCGCGCACCACGTTCGGCGGCATTCTTGTTCACGAACAGGCTGCGGATCATGTTCGCTGCCTGCGGATCGGCAGCCACCTTGGCGAAATATTTGCTCTCGACGCGGATCGCCCGGTCGAACGGCAGCAGCGCGCCTTCATAGACCGCCGACAGCAAAGCGGCGGGCGCATTCATGTTCCGCTGCGTCTGCTTCAGCGTCATCGGCACTGCGCCGACCATCGTCTGCACGAAAGCGGGATTGAACGCACCCGCACCACCGGGGAATTTGAAGCCTTTCACGTCCCACGGCTGCGCGATCGCGGACGGATTCGCCTTCACCCACTCCTTGGCCTTCTCGACTGCCGTGCCCTGCGGCACGACTTCATCGACGGCCTTCAGCATCGCCGCTTCGGCCGGGCGGAACAGCTTGCCCTGCAACATATACATCAACGCCGCCTGCACCCCGATCAGGCGCGGCAGACGCTGCGACCCGCCCCCGCCGGGAAAGAGGCCGATCAGGATTTCCGGCAGGCCAAGCTGCGTCTTGGGACTGTCGCCCACCACCCGCCGATGGCAGGCCAGCGCCAGTTCGAACCCGCCACCGACGCACGTGCCCTCGATAGCGCAGGCCACCGGCTTGCCGCATGTTTCCAGCCGCCGGAACAACTGGTTCAGCACGAACACCTGCTCGAAAATCGCGGCTGGGGCAGGGCGCTTCCCCGCGCCGCTCGCCAGCATCGACCCGAAATATTTAAGGTCCATGCCCGCCATGAACCCGCTGTCCTTGCCCGAAGCAATCACCGCGCCCTTGATCGCTTCCTCCGACCCAATGCGCGTAATCGCTTCATCCAGATCGGCGAGGAAATCGGGACCGATTACATTCATCGACTGGCCCGGCACATCGATGGTCAGCGTCACGATGCCGTCAGCGTCGATGTCAAAATTAATGGTCTGCACGATCCTGCTCTCCTTTTAGCCCCTCCCCTTCAGGGGAGGGGTTGGGGTGGGGGCCATCCTCCAGAGCCGCGCTCGGATCAGCCCACTACCAACCCGTTTTCAAACTCGCTCAATAATAATCCCGGTCCCCATGCCCGCACCCACGCACAGGTTCACCAGCGCCGTGCCCTTGCCCGATCGCTCCAGCTCATCCAGCGCCGTCCCCAACACCATCGCCCCCGTCGCCCCCAGCGGATGACCCATGGCTATCGCGCCGCCATTCACATTGATCCGGTCATGGTCCAAATCCATCGCCTGCATGTAGCGCAGCACCACGCTCGCAAAGGCTTCGTTCAGTTCCCAAAGGTCGATGTCATGGCTGCTCATGCCCGCCCGATTGAGCAGCTTGCCCGCGACGAACTCCGGCCCCGTCAGCATGATCAGCGGCTCGGACCCGATCGACGCCATCGCCTTGATCCGGGCGCGGGCTTTCAGCCCATATTTCTCGCCCATTTCCTTGTTGCCGACCAGCACCGCGGCCGCGCCATCGACGATGCCGCTGCTGTTTCCCGCATGATGGACATGGTTCACCCGTTCCAGCTCTGGATATTTCAGCAGCGCAATAGCGTCGAAACCGGGCATTTCCTCGCCCAGCGCGGCAAAGCTCGGCTTCAGGCTGCCAAGCGACTGCATCGTCGCGTCGGGGCGCATATGTTCGTCATGATCCAGCACGACTTCGCCGATCACGTCACGCACCGGAATGATCGACTTGGCAAAGCGCCCTTCGTCCCAGGCCGTCTTGGCCCGCCGCTGGCTTTCGACCGCATAGGCATCCGCATCATCGCGGCTGATGCCGAACTTGGTCGCGATCACATCGGCGCCGATCCCCTGCGGCGCGAAATAGGTCTTGTAGGCGACCGCCGGGTCCATGGCGATTGCGCCGCCGTCCGAAGACATCGGCACGCGGCTCATCGATTCCACGCCGCCGCCGATCGCGAGGCCCGCTTCGCCCGAATAGATTTTCGCGGCGGCCATGTTCACCGCTTCCAGCCCGGAAGCGCAGAAGCGGTTGATCTGCACCCCCGGCACCGTCTGCTCATAATCGGCGTTCAGCACGGCGGCGCGGGCGATGTCGCCGCCTTGCTCGCCGATCGGCGTGACGCAGCCAAGCACGACATCGTCCACATCCGCCGTGTCGATAGCGTTGCGATCCCGCACCGCCTCCAGCACCTGCGTCGCCAGCTGGACAGGGGTGATCTCATGCAACGACCCGTCCGGCTTGCCCCGGCCACGGGGCGTCCTTACGGCATCGTAGATAAAGGCTTCCATCGCTCGGTCATTCCTCTCGGCATTGGCGTCAGGCGCGCCGCAAATGTATTTACGTTTACGTAAAGTGCAAGCGTAAAGGCAATGCGGATCGCGCTTTTCCCGCTATTTCCTTCATTGAATTGAACTCCTTTCCTCCCTTCCGGGTTTGACGCTCCAGTCGATTTCAGGTTCATGCATTTTCAGTGTCAGAGGCAGATTCCCCTCCAGCGCCAACGCCCTTCGCCATCCCCATCTTCCGCGCGATATGGTTCGCCAGCCTCGCGTCGAACTTCGGTGGGTTGATCCAGTCGGTCGGCGCGGCATGGATGATGACGTCGCTGTCTGGCTCTCCCATGCTCGTCGCGCTGGTCCCGGCGTCGACGACCTTGCCGATCATGCTCCTCTCGCTCTGGGCAGGTGCGGTCGCCGACAATCTCGATCGCCGCCTCGTCATGCTCGCCTGCCAATTGTCGATGCTGCTGGTGTCCGCTCTCCTCGCCCTGTTCGCCTGGTTGGATCTGCTGACCCCCTGGTCATTGCTCGCCTTCACCTTCCTCGTCGGCTGCGCCACCGCGATCAACGGCCCCGCCTGGCAAGCGTCGGTTGGCGACATGGTCCCGCGATCCCAACTCCCCAGCGCCGTCGCCCTCAACAGCATGGGCTTCAACCTCGCCCGCAGTGTCGGCCCGGCGCTTGGCGGCATCATCGTCGCCGCCGCCGGAGCCGCCGCCGCCTTCCTCACCAATGCGCTCAGCTACATCGGCCTCTCCCTCGTCCTGCTGCGCTGGCAGCCGGAACGCGTGCCCAAGCTCCTGCCGCGTGAACGCCTCGGCCACGCCATGCGGGCAGGGGTCCGCTATGTCACCATGTCGCCGAAGATCCAGCTCGTGCTCATTCGCGGCGCTGCCTTCGGCATCGGCGCGAGCGCCGTCTCCGCGCTCATGCCGCTGGTCGCGCGCGACATATTGAAGGGTAGCGCGCTGACCTTCGGTATCTTGAGCGGGGCGTTCGGCATCGGCGCGGTCCTCGGCGCGCTGTCGTCAGGCAGGCTCCGCCGCCGCTTCCCCATCGAAACCATCGTCCGCTCCGCCGCCCTTGCCCTTGCCGTGGGAACGGCGATCACGGCGTCCACAGGCTGGCTCGTCGTCGCGATCATCGGCCTTCTGCTCTGCGGGGCGGGTTGGGTCATCGCGCTGTCCACCTTCAACGTCTCGGTCCAGATGTCCGCCCCCCGCTGGGTGCTAGCCCGCGCCGTCGCCCTGTATCAGATGATGGCGTTCGGCGGCATGGCGCTCGGCGCATGGCTGTTCGGCTGGCTGGCGGAGCATATGGGCGTCGTGACGTCCCTCCATGTAGCCGCCGCCGTGCAATTGGCAGCAGCGATGATAGGCCTTTTCCGCCCGCTGCCCCAGACGGGAGATGAAAATCTAGACCTCCTAGACCGTTGGCAGGAGCCCCAAACGGCTGTGCCGATCGAACCCCGCAGCGGGCCTGTGGTCATCACCATCGAATACCGCATTCCGGCGGGCTCGGTCGTGCCTTTCCTCGCCGCGATGAGCGAGCGGCGCCGCATCCGCCGCCGCGACGGCGCGCATGGCTGGTCCCTGATGCGCGACCTCGCCGATCCTGAGCTATGGATCGAGCGCTACCATGTCTCCACCTGGCTCGACTATGTCCGCCACAACAGGCGGCGCACCATCGCTGACACGGTGAACTTCGACACACTCGCCGCGCTGCACAGCGGCCCCAATCCGCCGGTCGTCCATCGCATGCTGGAAAGGCAGACGGGGTCGCTGCCGATAAGCCGCATGCCCGATGTGCGGGAAATGGACGATCCCATGACCGATCCTACCCGGTCGAGCTAATCCCTCGCCAGATCTTCCGGCGTATCGATATCGATCAGCGAACTGCCCATCGCCTCCACCTGAACGCCCCGGCTCAGCAGCGCCCGTGCGCCCTGATCACCGCGCAATGTAAGCAGTTCGGGAAAATGCTTCCGCCCGATGAAGGCAGGCGGAGATGAAGAGAAGCCGTCCGTACTCGCCACGACCGAACGCACATCTTCGGCCGCCAGGCATATACGATTATAATGCGACTGCGGCACAAACGGCATGTCGCCCAGGCAGATCAGAATGCCCTTGCACCGTTTTATCGGCATGACGTGGAGAACTGCGCGGACGATGCTGCTCGCCAGCCCTTCTTCCGGCCGATCATTGACCAATATGCTATAGCCGCGCCGCTCCAGCCTTCGATGAATGTCGGGAGCATCGGCGATTGGCCGCGTCACCGCCACCAGTTCGCCAAAAGCGAGCGACGCAACGGCCTCAAGCGTATGAGCGATCACCGGCTTGCCATTGAGGTCAGCGATCAACTTGTCATCCTCCCCGAAACGGGATGATGTGCCAGCGGCCAGCAGCACGGCGGCGATCTGTTCAGTCCGCACGCTTTAATCCCGGGCGGAAGGATATGGGGAGTGGACGAGCGACGGGACAGCCATGCTTTTCGGATCGGCTTTATATGTTGGGCGTTGATGTGCCACCCGGCACCACCCCTGTCCATAGCATAGGTAAAGGGCTGGCATTCCGCTGACAGAGCGGTCATATGCGCCCTGAACAAAGATAAAGAGGAGTAGTGCCATCCATGGACTATGATCCCGATGCCGAGGCCGTAGGCGAAGCGATCAAGGAAGCTGTGCCCGCGAATGTGGCGGATGCCATCCGCACCTTGATCCGCTGGTCTGGCGACAATCCCGACCGCGAAGGCCTGCTGGAAACGCCCCAACGCGTCGCGCGTGCGTGGCGGGAATATTGCCGCGGCTATGGCGACGATCCGGCCTATCACCTCTCGCGCATCTTCCATGAAGTGGGCGGCTATGACGATATCGTTCTGCTCAAGGACATTCCGTTTCAATCGCACTGCGAACATCATATGGCGCCGATCATCGGGCGCGGGCACATCGCCTATCTGCCAGGCAAATATGTTGTCGGCATCTCGAAACTCGCTCGCGTGCTGCACGCCTTTGCCAACCGGCTTCAGGTCCAGGAAAGGCTGACCGCCGAAGTCGCCAACTGCATCTGGGAACATCTGAAACCCCAGGGCGTGGCCGTGGTGATCGAAGCGACGCACGGCTGCATGACGGGGCGGGGTGTCCGCACGCCCAATGTTCTGATGAAGACCAGCCGCATGCTCGGCGTGTTCCGCGACGATGAAAAAAGTCGCGAGGAAGTGCTGAAGCTAATCGAATCGTGAACGGCGAAGACGCACCTGCCTACCGGCCTATCGGCGGCGCGCGGGAGCGGAGCGAGGGCCCGCTCCCGCTGGCGAACAAGCGCCTGGCGCTCATCACGGGCGGTCACCGGCGGCTTGGCGGTGTCATCGCCGCCGGGTTCGCCCGCACGGGCTATTCGCTCGCAATTCACGGCAGCCACGACACTCGGCTGGATTCCGCTCTCGCCTTGACGCTCGACGAGAACGGCACGGAATGGGATGGTTTCACGGCCGACTTCGCCGATCCCGAAAGTGCGGAGGAATTGGTCGCCAAGGTCGCGGAGAGGTTCGGCCGACCGCCCGACATATTGGTGAACAGCGCCGCGATCTTCGGTCAGGACCGGCTCGACAATGTGTCCGCCGAAGACCTTATGCGGCATTATGCCGTAAACTGCGCCGCGCCCGCCCTGCTGACGAAGGCGTTCGCGACAATCCCTGCCGGGGTAGCGGATCGGTGCATCATCAATATTCTCGATCAGCGGATAGATCATCCGCATGCCGACCAGTTGGCCTATACTTTGTCGAAGTCGGCACTGGCCGGGCTCACCCGCCTGTCCGCGTCCAGCCTTGCGCCGAACATCCGGGTTAACGCAGTCGCGCCCGGCCTCACCATCGCAACGCCCGATTATGACGAGGCGCAGATGGAAAGGCTGCAATCGGCAATGCCCTTGGGACGCCTGCCCTTGGCGGAGCAGATTGCGGAAGCTGTGCTCTATCTTGCGCAAGCGAGCGCCGTCACCGGGCAGACACTCTATGTCGACGGCGGCGCGCACATGCGCAGCTACGACCGCGATTTCATGCATATGGGACGGTGACCGGGGGGCATCGCTTGCGCCTGCCGCACCGCAGATTTGAAGGAAGATGACGATGAGCTTCGAAACGATCCTGGTCGAACAGCGCGATGCCGTCACGCTGGTCACGCTGAACCGGCCACAGGCGCTGAACGCCCTCAATACCCAGGTGCTGGCTGACCTCAGCGCCGCCTTTGCCGCTTATGATGCCGACCCATCGCAATTGTGCCTGGTACTGACCGGCAGCGAAAAGGCGTTCGCGGCAGGCGCTGACATCAAGGAAATGGCCAGCAAGGCCGCAGCCGACTTCTTCCTGGAGGACTTCTTCTCCGGCTGGCAGAGAAATCTTGTCGCCACCCGGAAGCCCTGGATCGCGGCTGTCGCAGGCTTCGCGCTTGGGGGCGGTTGCGAGCTCGCGATGATGGCGGACTTCATCATCGCCGCCGACACGGCCAAGTTCGGGCAGCCGGAAATCAAGCTTGGCGTTGCGCCCGGCATGGGTGGATCGCAGCGCCTGACCAAGGCCGTTGGCAAGGCCAAGGCCATGGAAATGTGTCTGACGGGCCGCATGATGAGCGCGGAAGAAGCCGAACGTTCAGGCCTTGTCTCGCGGGTCGTACCGGCGGCTGAACTGCTGGACGATGCGTTGAAGACCGCTGCAGCCATCGCCGCCATGCCGCCGATGGCTGCGATGGTGAACAAGGAAATGGTGGATCTCGCCTTCGAAACTATGTTGGGGCAGGGGCTGACGACCGAGAGGCGTTTGTTCCAGCTTCTGACCGCGACCGAGGATCGCGTCGAAGGCATGAATGCCTTCGTCGAAAAGCGTCCCGGCGTGTGGAAAGGGCGCTAAAAGCGACAGGCGAAAAATTATTCACAATTATCCACAGCTTTAGGCGGAGTCTGTCACCAGCATGCCAGATTCCGCTTTGAGCGACTCGCTTTTGGTGAGACCATCCTCCTACCGAAACGGACGAAACGGAGAAATCCGGATCATCAAATCGGCGATAATATCAAAGATTTGAGTGAAGTTTCGATCACATCAGGCTGACGTTGGAACCACCCGGTTCGAACGGAAACTGATGGTCTTCAAAGGCGATATCATGCATGCGCGAAAGCGGACGTCGGATATTGTAGTTTGAAGGCATGCTGCGGAACATGGCCTCATAGCCGGAAAACCGGAGCAAACACGATGCCAAGCCTTTCTGGCGAAAGCATCGCGCGCCGAGTCCGATGATCGCATCCTGAACGGGAAGCGGATCCGGACACGACGGAAGTGGGGACCGGCAGAGATGCCGGCCCCCATTTTGCGTTTGGTTCGCCTTTTTCTTTGGCCCTATACTAAAGTCTATAGCTCTTTTTTTCCAAATCTTCCGGATGCTTCACCTGTTAATCTACGATGCGAATAGAGAAGGATGGCATCATGGACGATCAGTTGAATTCGCCGGCAACCGAAGACAGGCGCAATTTCCTAAAGACTTGCGGCAGGTTCGCGGCAACGGTGCCGCCCGCGATGACCATCCTCTTGTCTACTTCGCTGAGTTCCGAAGCGATCGCCGCATCCAGTGGCGGCGGCGGCGGCGGCGCGCCCAGGGACACGGGCATAAAAGGCGGTCCTGACGCTCAGCCCAGAACTGGTTCGCTCGACACCGGCATAAAGACGGTGGAAGTCACGCGGCCGAAACTGGGCAATTAGGACAGCGCGTCCGGCGATCTGAAGAAGGCGCGCGCCAAGAGAGAGATGGTGCCGGCTAGAGGGTTCGAACCCCTGACCCCCTGATTACAAATCAGGTGCTCTACCAACTGAGCTAAGCCGGCGCGTCCATCGTACGGTGAAGCGCCTTACTATCAGATGATACCGAACGTCCAGCCCTCCGTTGCGGCAATATGCGGATTGAGCGCAGGTGGCGCCCATAGGCTCGGCCTCGGCGCGACGTTGCGCATCCACGCGGCGGTCACGATCGCGTCGGCGCCATGATCATCCGGCGGCAATCCTTCATAGGGCGCAGAGCCCAACGCGCAGAGCGCATCGTCGAGCGCGGCGAGGTCTCGCATTTTCGTCCGCCCCTTGGGCCGCCCCGCCGCGCGCGCCGCGATGCTGGTGTAGATTTCCACCACCAATGACCCACTGCTAGGTGCCGGATCGAACGGCCAGACCGGAACATGATCCCGCACATGATGGAGCAGGCGCATTCCCGCAAAGCTCGCCTTGGCGACCTGCGCCGCGCCGATCGCGTCATAGACGGTGGACGGCTTCCCCCCGCCGCCCGCATTATAATGGGCTTCGCACACCCGGTTGTGCATGAAGTCGGCCTTCGGCCCGTCCGCCTTGCCGAAGTAGAAATGGCGGCGGTGGGTGACGTGCAACAGGCTCGCCGCGCCTAGATCGGGGTCATCGCAGACGCTGTCCACATAGGCCCAGAAGTCAGGCCCCGTCACCGGCACATCGTCGCCTGGCAGATAAGCTTCCCGCGCCACGAAGGGCGGCGCGAAGCTGAAATCGAACCCGAACAGCGTCGGCGCCTCCGCAGCGGCATCGATCAGCCATTCCGCCACCGCCGAACGTGACCAGAAGCCTCCACCGACCGGATGGACGAGCCGGGGCACGGCGTCTCCACGCTCGCACAGCGCAACCGCTATCCCCTTGTGCCGTACGCCCTTCGCGCCCGACCAATCGATCGCGGCATAACGGGCAAAACGCGGAGTCATGGACGCAACCGCTTCCTTAATCGCCGCCGCGCTCGGCCCGCAGCCGGTCCCAATAGGCCATGCGCTCGGCTATCCGCGCTTCGAACCCGCGATCGGTCGGGGCGAAGAAGGTCTGCGGCTCCATTTCCTCGGGCCAGTAATTGTCGCCCGAAAAACCCTCCGCATCGTCATGATCATATTGATAGCCCTTGCCATAGCCGATCGTTTTCATCAGCCGGGTAGGGGCGTTGAGGATATTCTTGGGCGGCATCAACGACCCTGTATCCCGCGCCGACTTCCACGCCGTCTTCATCGCAGCATAAGCCGCGTTCGACTTGGGCGCGGTCGCGCAATAAAGGCACGCCTGCACGATCGCCAGTTCCCCCTCCGGGCTTCCCAGGAAATCGTAACTCTCCTTGGCGGCCAGGCACTGAACGAGCGCCTGCGGGTCGGCAAGGCCGATATCCTCGCTCGCAAACCGCACCAGCCTCCGCAGCACATAGAGCGGCTGCTCCCCCGCCGTCAGCATCCGCGCCAGATAATAGAGCGCCGCCTGCGGGTCCGATCCGCGCAGCGACTTATGCAACGCCGAAATGAGGTTGTAATGCCCCTCCCGATCCTTGTCATAGACCGCCATCCGTCGGTGCAGCAGCGCCGACAGCCCCGCCGGATCGAGTGGCTCGCCGATATCGATCGAATAGAGCGTCTCGACCTGATTGAGCAGGAAACGCCCATCGCCATCCGCGCTCGCCAGCAAGGCGTCCCGTGCCGCCGGGGTGAGTGGCAAGGGCCGCTGCGTGATCGCCTCCGCCCGCTCCAGCAACAGCTCCAGCGCCGACGCATCCAGCCGGTGCAGGATCAGCACCTGCGCCCGGGAAAGCAGCGCCGCGTTCAGCTCGAAACTGGGATTTTCCGTGGTCGCGCCGACCAGCGTCACCGTCCCATCCTCGACAAAGGGTAGGAAGCTGTCCTGCTGCGCCCGGTTGAACCGGTGGATCTCGTCCACGAACAGCAGCGTCTTTTCCCCACGCCGGGCATGCTCCTTGGCCGCGGCGAAGACCTTCTTGAGGTCGGCCACCCCGGAAAAAACTGCCGATATCGGCTCGAACCGCATATCCACCGCATCGGCCAGCAGCCGCGCGATCGTCGTCTTGCCTGTCCCCGGAGGCCCCCACAGGATGATGGAGGAAAGCCGCCCCGCCGCCACCATCCGCCCGATCGCGCCTTCCGCCCCGGTCAGATGCTCTTGTCCAACGACATCGGCCAGGGTCCGCGGCCGCAGCCGGTCGGCCAGTGGCGCATTCTCCCCGGCATCCCCGGGCATGTTCACGGCATCGGAAGCAAAAAGATCGGCCATCGTCCCGATATAGGGAAGGCGAGCGCTTTAAGGAACCGGGCTGGAGCGCAGCCGCGCGCCCTGCGCCCGCTGGCGGATCACACGGAGATAGGTATCGACCAGAGCCTGGTTCACCTGATCCCATCCATATCGCTCCGCTTCCCCCATGGCGGCTGCTCCCGCAGCGGCTCGCGCGGCGGGATCAGTGCAGTAGCTCGTCAGCGCATCCGCAAAAGCCCCGATCGCTCCCGGACGGATCAGGCGCCCGGTCACGCCTTCGGTGACAAGGCTCTCGCTCCCCGTCGCCCGCGCCGCCACGGTGGGGAGGGCGCAGGCCATCGCCTCCAGCGTCACATTCCCGAACGTCTCGGTGATCGAGGGATTGAACAGCATGTCCATGCTGGCGACGGCACGGCCCAGCTCGTCGCCCTTCTGGAATCCCGTGAAGACCGCATCCGGCAACCGGTTCTGGAACCACTCCCGCGCGGGGCCTTCGCCGATGATCAGCACCTTGTGCCGGACATGGCGCATCTTCAACTGGTCGATCGCGTCGGAAAAGACGTCCAGCCCTTTTTCCATCACCAGCCGGCCGATGAAGCCGATCACCGGCTCATCATCCTCTATCCCCAGCGAGCGCCGCCAATCCATGTCGCGGCGCGCCGGGTTGAAGATCTCCCGGTCGATCCCGCGCGTCCAGATGCCCACATCATAGCTCATCCGCTGTTCGCGCAGCAGTTGCGCCATGGACTCCGAAGGCGCGACGATCGCATCGCAACGCCGGTAAAAGCGCCGCAGCATCGATTCGATGACCGGCTCCAGAAATGCCAGCCCATAATAGCGGGGATAAGTCTCGAACCGCGTATGGACCGAAGCCACCGCCGGAAGCCCGTTGCCCCGCGCCCATGTGACCGCGCGATGTCCCAACGGGTCTGGGCTCGACACATGGACCAGGTTGGGCTGGAACCGCTTCAGGTCGCGCCTGACGCGCCCGCACATGCGATAGGGGACGCGATATTCCTTCCTCCCCGGTATCGCCAGGGACGGAGCGCTCACCAGATCGCCGGTCGGCTCGAACGCGGGTGTCGCGATCGTGGGCGAATAGACGCGAACCGCCGCGCCCTGACGCAGCAAATAGCCCACGAAGCGGTTGAGCGCCTGGTTCGCGCCATCGCGCACATAATTGTAATTGCCGCTGAATAGCGCAACGCGAAGGCCAGTGACGTCCATCTGCCGCCCCTTAACCCAGGCGAACGAAAAACCCAAGGGAACCCCGCCCGCAGCCGGGATTTTTGTCATCGCGATTTCATGAAACGCCGCCATGCGCGTGCGGCAGGAGAGGGTAGAGAATGGTCGAAGGCTTCCGCAAAGGCATGCGGGTCAAATGGAACTGGGGCCAGGGCGTGGGCCGCGGCCGTGTCGCGGAGCGCTTCGACGCCCAGGTGGAAAAGATGATCGAAGGCGCGTTGATCCGCCGCAACGGCTCGGCACGGAACCCCGCTTATCTGGTCCAGACCGATAGCGGCAGCGAGGTGTTGAAGCTCGCATCGGAACTCAGCCGCGCCTGACGCCCTCTCGCCAAGGCTTCGCGCCACTGCCATAGGGGCGGCATGGCTGAACATCTGACCATCGCCGCATTGCTGACCGGCACGCCCATGCCCTTTCGCGACGGCGATTACAGCGCCATCGCAAAGCGGCCGGTGGACGGCGTCGTCCGCGTAAGATGGCAGGGGCTGGAGGGCGACGCGGTAGCCGACCCCATCCATCATGGCGGCTGGGACAAGGCGATCCACCTCTACCCGCAGGACCATTATGACTGGTGGCGCCAGCGCAAGCCCGATCACCCGCTGCTTCAGGCGCCCGGTGCCTTTGGTGAAAACATCGCCTCCTTCGGCATGACCGAGGAGGAAATCTGCCTCGGCGACCGCTTCTCGCTCGGCAGCGCGCTGGTGGAGGTGAGCCATGGACGCCAACCATGCTGGAAGCTCGATCACCGCTTCGGCACGCGCGACGTGCTTGCCACCATCGTAAAGACAGGCCGCGCAGGTCTCTATTTCCGCGTCCTACGGGAAGGGGATGCGGAAGCCAAAGGGCGCATGGAACTACTCGACCGCCCATTTCCCGACTGGCCGATCGCACGCGTTTTTCGCTTGCTGATCGGCGGGCGGCATAAGGTGGAACCGGATGCCGTTCGTGCGCTTGCAAACATGCCGGTCCTGGCCGAGGTCTGGCGCGACCGCGCGCGCAAGCTGGTCGAATAACGGCACCCGTCCTCTCCCCTCCCGCCAGCGGGAGGGGCCGGGGGTGGGCAGGGCGTGATTCCCGTGTAACTCAAGGACCCGCCCCTTAATCCGTCCCTTCACCAGAAGCGACCTCGCGCGCCACCCAAATTTACCCCGCCATCTGGCATGCCGTGCAACCCATCCCTATAGCTAAACCATGGCATCGACCCAAAAGCAGAAAAAACCCGCCAAAGTCCGGCCCGCCGGCTTCCCCACCCGCGATCAGGTGATGGAGTTCATCACCTCCTCCGATCAGCCCGCCGGCAAGAGGGAGATCGCAAAGGCATTCGGCCTCAAGGGTCAGGAAAAGATCGCTCTTAAGGCGCTGCTGAAGGACATGGCCGACGAAGGTCTGCTGGACATCGGCCCGGCCCGCGCCTTCCACAAGATGGGCGGCGTGCCGAAGGTGACCGTGCTGCGCATCGTCGATGTCGACGACACCACCCTCATCGCCACGCCGGAACGGTGGGAAGCCGAGGGCCAGCCCGCGCCTCGCCTGCGCGTTCTGGAGCGCGGCAAAAGGGGCGCACTGACCATCGGTGACCGCATCCTAGCTCGCACGGAAGAGGCAGGGCGCGGCTGGGTCGCCCACCCGATGAAGAAACTCGCCAAGGCGAGCGAGGAGCTGCTGGGTGTGGTCGAAGCGGGTGAGGGCGGCAAGCTCTGGCTCCGTCCCGTCGACAAGCGCATCCGCAAGGACACACCGATCAGCGACGCGGGCAATGCTCAACCCGGCGACCTCGTGCTGGCCGAGCCCGTGGGCCGCCCGCCACGCATCAGCGCGCGAGTCACGGACATTTTAGGCGACCCCTTCGCCCCCCGCAGCTTCAGCCTCATCGCGATCCACAAACATGGCATCCCGCACGTCTTCCCCGAACAGGTGGAGGATGAGGCGGTGGCGGCATCCGGCATCGCCCTTAATGAGGACAAGCGCGAGGACCTGCGCCACCTGCCCATCGTCGCGATCGATCCCGTTGATGCGCGCGACCATGACGATGCCGTCTGGGCCACGCCAGATGAAGACCCCGCCAACCCCGGCGGCTATCACGCCATCGTCGCCATCGCCGATGTCAGCTATTATGTCCGCCCGGGCAGCGCCCTCGACAAGGAAGCACGCAAGCGCGGCAACAGCGTCTATTTCCCTGACCTCGTCGTCCCCATGCTGCCGCACCAGCTGTCCTCGGACATGTGCTCGCTCCGCGCCGGGCAGGACCGCGCCGCGATGGCCTGCCACCTTACCGTCGACGCCTCCGGCAAAGTCACTAACTGGCGTTTCACCCGCGCCATCATCCGCGTCGCCGCCGTCCTCGCTTACGAAGACGCCCAGGCGGCAATCGACGGCACATCTCCCCTCCCGCAGGCGGGAAGGGCCGGGGGTGGACAAGGCAAAACTCCGCCGAACCAACTCGACCTCCTCGAAACCGCCCTCAAACCCCTCTGGGCCTGCTGGAAACTCCTCCGCAAGGCCCGCGACAAGCGAGACCCTCTCGCCCTGGATCTCCCGGAACGCCGGGTCGTCCTCGACGAAAATGGCAAGATCGTCAGCGTCGCCGCCCGCGAACGCCTCGACGCGCATATGCTGATCGAAGATTATATGATCGCCGCCAATGTCGCCGCCGCCAAGGCGCTCGAAGGCAAGAAAGCGCCGGTCATGTACCGCGTCCACGAACCGCCGAGCCGGGAAAAGCTGGTCGCGCTGAAGGAATATCTCGCTACCTTCGACATCGACTTCGCGCTGGGGCAGGTCATCAAGCCTTCGACCTTCAATCGCCTGATCGACCGGATCGGCGAAGCGGAGGAAAAGCCGCAGATCATGGAGCAGATTCTGCGCAGCCAGACCCAGGCCTATTACAGCCCCGCCAACATGGGGCATTTCGGCCTCGCGCTCGGTTCCTACGCGCATTTCACGTCGCCCATCCGCCGTTACGCGGATCTGCTGGTCCACCGCGCGCTGGTCGGTGCCTACAAGCTCGAATTGCCCGCGCCCAAGGGCGGCGTGCTGCCCGATCGGACTTCGCTCAGCGCCGATGACTATGAAAATATGGCCCGCGTTGGCGAGATGATCAGCCAGCATGAACGCCGCGCGATGGAGGCGGAGCGGGAGACGATCGACCGCTATGTCGCCGCCTATCTCGCCGCCCATGTCGGCGAACTGGTCGATGCGCGGATTACCGGCGTCCAGAATTTCGGCTTCTTCGCGACGGTCGCAGGGCTTGGCGGCGATGGGTTGGTTCCGGTTTCCACCATGGGCGATGAGCGCTTCTTCTTCGATGAAGCGGGCCGCGCCCTTGAAGGCGTGGAAAGCGGCGACCGCTACACCGTCGGTCAGCATCTCCAACTGCGCCTGGCAGAGGCCGATCCTATCAACGGCTCCCTGCGCTTCGAGCTACCCGACGCCCCGCCGCAGCGGCCAAGCTTCAAGAAGGACCGCGTACGCCCCGGAGCGAAACGCGGCCGCCCCGCAAACATCCGCCACATCGGCTCAAAGCGGGGACGGCATAAGCGATAAGCCGTCGCTTCCGTCCTCCAACTCGTCATCCTGAACTTGTTTCAGGATCTATCATGCCTCACAGGCCAGAGCTCGATCGGTAAACCCCGCAGCCCTCCTGGATGAACCACAACCGCTCCTCAACTCAACCGATCAATCGCCTCCGCGCTCAACCCGCCCGGAATGACCATGATCGGGCAGGGCAGCTTGCCCGCATCCGCCCCCGCAAAGTGCGACACCAGCGCGCCGGGATGCCCGCTCGCCGCCGCCCCCAGCACCAGCGCCGCAACATCAGGCATCTCGTCCAGCGTTTCGCGCACCACCGCCACCGCGTCACCCTGCCGCACGGTGATGCTCGGACGGATGCCGGATTCCTCCGTCAGCGTGCCCGCCGCGCTGGTGACGAGCGCTTCGGCGCGCTGCCGCGCCTCATCCTCCATCGTCGCCTGAACGCCGCCCCACTGCACGAACTCGGCGGGCGGCACCAGCGCAAGGATGCGGATTGATCCCGCCGTCTTCGCCGCGCGCCGGGCCGCGAACCGCAGCGCCGTCTCTGCCTCCGGCGATTCGTCCACTACAACCAGATAAGTCCGCATCGCTGTCGCACCCCACGCCAAAATGGCAGCCCAAAGCCCCAGCTGCCCTGTTGTTTGAACCCATCTGGTAAATTGTGAACCAGTCTGGTGAAATGTGGCGGATTATCGCCAAAGGCGCAAGGCGCGCCCTTGACCCTCCCGCCTAAAGGGTCAAAACGGCATCCAACGCTTACCCGCTCGGCCGGGAAAAGAAGAGAGGCCTTCACGCATGAG
This sequence comes from Sphingobium agri, assembly GCF_023051225.1. NCBI lineage: Bacteria > Pseudomonadati > Pseudomonadota > Alphaproteobacteria > Sphingomonadales > Sphingobiaceae > Sphingobium > Sphingobium agri. Next base: position 692,056 of record NZ_JALKHS010000006.1, read on the forward strand.
CAAGAAAATCCAGATGCCCGCCTTGTCTCCCACGATGGAAGAGGGGACGCTGGCTAAATGGCTGGTGAAGGAAGGCGATACCGTGTCGTCGGGTGATCTGCTCGCGGAGATCGAGACCGACAAGGCCACCATGGAATTCGAAGCCGTGGATGAGGGCAAGATCGCCAAGATCCTCGTCTCCGAAGGCTCCGAAGGCGTGAAGGTCGGCACCGTCATCGCCATCATCGCCGAAGAAGGCGAAGACCTCGCGCAAGCAGCAGAAGGCGGCTCCGCCCCCGCGCCCAAGGCAGCAGCCCCGAAGGCCGACCCGGTCCCCGCCAAGGCAGAAGCACCCGCGCCGAAGGCAGACGCTCCCGCACCCAAGGCGGAGGCCGCACCCGCCCAATCCGGCGACCGCGTAAAAGCCAGCCCGCTCGCGCGCCGCATAGCCGAGGAAAAGGGCATCGACCTCGCCAGCCTCTCCGGCTCCGGCCCCAATGGCCGCATCGTGAAGGCCGATCTGGAAGGCGCTTCGGCCAAGGCCCCCGCCGCCGCCCCAACGCCCGCCGCCGCCGCAGCCCCGGCCGCAGCGCCCGCCGCGACCCATGCCGCGCAGGACTTCGGCATCCCGCACGAAGTCATCAAATTGAGCGGCATGCGCAAGACGATCGCTCGCCGCCTCACCGAATCCAAGCAGCAGGTGCCGCACATCTACCTTACCGTCGACATTCAACTCGACAGGCTGCTGAAGCTGCGCGCCGAACTCAATGCCGGTCTTGCCAGCCGCAACGTCAAGCTGTCGGTCAACGACCTCCTCATCAAGGCGCTGGGCGTTGCGCTCATCCAGGTGCCCGAATGCAACGTGCAGTTCGCGGGCGACCAGATGCTTCAGTTCCAGCGCGCCGACATCAGCGTGGCCGTGTCCATCCCCGGCGGCCTTATCACGCCGATCGTGACCGGCGCGGACAGCAAGGGCGTCGCCGCCATCTCCACCGCGATGAAGGACCTCGCCGCCCGCGCGAAGGACGGCAAGCTCAAGCCGGAAGAATATCAGGGCGGCACCGCGTCGCTTTCCAACATGGGCATGTTCGGCATCAAGCAGTTCGAAGCCGTCATCAACCCGCCCCAGGCCATGATCATGGCGATCGGCGCGGGCGAAAAGCGTCCCTTCGTCGTCGATGACTCGCTCCAGATCGCGACCGTCATGTCCGCCACCGGCAGCTTCGATCACCGCGCCATCGACGGCGCTGACGGCGCCCGCCTGATGCAGGTGTTCCGCGAACTGGTCGAAAACCCGATCGGCATGCTCGCCTGATGCACGCCGCCGACGAGCTGCCGCCGGAGGAAAGCCCCGCCGTCCGCGTCATCGCCATGCCCGCCGACACCAATCCCTATGGGGATATTTTCGGCGGCTGGCTGATGAGCCTGATGGACTCGGCGGCCGGTTCCGTCGCCGCGCGCCACAGCAAGGGCCGCGCCGTGACCATCGCCGTCGAAGGCATGACCTTCCTCCGCCCGGTCGTCGTTGGCGACGAAGTGTCGGTCTTCGCAAAGCTCGTCTCGGTCGGCCGCACATCGATGAAGATCGATGTCGAGGCATGGCGGCGCACCCGTCATGACGACCGATCCTATCGCGTGACCCGCGCCACCTTCACCTTCGTGGCGATCGGTGAGGATCGCCAGCCCCGCACCGTGCCGCCCATGACCGCGGCATAAGAAGAGAGACCAGGATAATGGCTGAGAATTACGATCTGATCGTTCTGGGCTCCGGCCCCGGCGGCTATGTGGCCGCGATCCGGGCGGCGCAGCTGGGCCTCAAGACCGCCATTGTCGAGCGTGAAAATCTCGGCGGCATCTGCCTCAACTGGGGCTGCATCCCGACCAAGGCGCTGCTGCGCTCGGCGGAAATCTTCCACTATATGCAGCATGCCGGGGACTATGGCCTCGCCGCCGAAAAGATCAGTGCGGACATCGCCGCCGTGGTCAAACGCTCGCGCGGCGTCGCCAAGCAACTCAATCAGGGTGTCACGCACCTGATGAAGAAGAACAAGATCACCGTCCACATGGGCGAGGGCAAGCTGACCGGGGCTGGCAAGTCTGGGGGCAAGCTCTCCGTCACCAAGGACGGCAAGACCGAAGAACTGACCGCCAAGAACATCATCCTGGCCACCGGCGCCCGCGCACGCGACCTGCCGGGCGCAGCCGCCGACGGCAAGCGCGTCTGGACCTACCGCCACGCCATGACCCCGCCGGAAATGCCGACAAAGCTGCTCGTCATCGGCTCCGGCGCGATCGGCATCGAATTTGCGAGCTTCTACAACGACATGGGCGCTGATGTGACCGTGGTCGAAATGATGGACCGCGTCGTGCCGGTAGAGGATGCGGACGTCTCCGCCTTCCTTGAAAAGGCGCTGAAGAAGCAGGGCATGACAATCCTGACCGGCGCTGGCGTCAGCGATATTCAGGTCGGCGCCAACGGCATCAAGGTGAAGCTGAAGGACAAGGCGGGCAAGGAAGGCGCCGCCGAGTTCAGCCACATGATCGTCGCCATCGGCATCGTCCCCAACACGGAAAATATCGGCCTCAAGGAACTGGGCGTCGCGATGGACGATCGCGGCTTCCTGAAGACCGACGAGATGTGCCGCACCAATGTCGATGGCCTATGGGCGATCGGCGACATCACCGCCCCGCCATGGCTCGCGCACAAGGCCAGCCATGAAGGCGTCATCGCAGCCGAAGTGATCGCGGGCAGGCATCCCCACGCCATGGACCCGCGCAACATTCCGGGCTGCACCTATTGCCATCCGCAGATCGCCAGCGTCGGCCTGACCGAAGCCAAGGCCAAGGAAGCAGGCTATGAGGTGAAGGTCGGCATGTTCCCCTTCATCGGCAATGGCAAGGCGATCGCGCTCGGCGAAGCGGAAGGATTCACCAAGACCGTGTTCGACGCAAAGACCGGTGAACTGCTGGGCGCGCACATGGTCGGCGCTGAAGTCACGGAGATGATCCAGGGCTTCACCATCGGCAAGACTATGGAAACGACCGAAGCGGAACTGATGCACACGGTCTTCCCGCATCCGACCATTTCGGAATCGATGCATGAAAGCGTGCTCGCCGCTTATGGGCGCGCGCTCCATATCTGATCGCCGCTCATGGCAAGGAGGCGCGGGGATATTCGTCCTCGCGCTTCTCGGCGTGCTGGCCATCGCGCTGCTTCAGCGGTCCGGCTGGTTCGATCCGCTCAACATCGCGGCAATGAACGCGGCGGGAGCGGGCAGGGTTGCTGCCCCATGGATCACCACGGTCATGGTCGCAGCGTCCGCTGTGGGCGATACGGTGGGACGCCTGCTCATCATGGCGGCCGTGGCGTTGGGCTTGCTCTACCGGCGTCAGCGTCACGCCGCCCAATGGCTCGCGCTGGTCGTAGTCGGTGGCACCTTGCTCAACACCGGCCTCAAGCAGATTTTCGCCGCGCCGCGCCCCGATCTGCTGCCGCACATCGACATCGTGCACAGCTACAGTTTTCCCAGCGGCCATTCCGCCGGCACCATGATCCTGTTCGGCGCGCTTGCCATGCTGATGCATCGTGCGCTCACTCGTCATAGCCGCCCAACCCCGTTCGCCCTGAGTTTGTCGAAGGACTCAGCCCGAACGGAGCCGAGGGATCGGGGTCAGGGGCTTTACGCCTTACCCTATATCGCCGCCGCGCTCATCATCGCCCTCATCGGCACCAGCCGCGTCTGGCTGGGCGTGCACTGGCCGAGCGATGTCCTTGCTGGCTGGGTAGAAGGCCTGGGCTGGCTGTGCCTCTGGCGCCACTGGCTACCAGCGGGGCGAGGGCAGGAGCAGCGCGTCGCTTAGCCGCTCATGCGGCGGCATCCCGTCCGCCGTCACGAAGCCGTGCACCCAGAAGCTGTCATAAGCGCTGGCGAGCGCGATCATCAGCAACAGCAGCGCCGATCCGGCAAAGACGCCGCGAGCCCCGCGCAACCCCGTTTCCGGCATCAGGGCCAACAATGCCAAGGGCAGCAACGGCAGGAAATAGCGCCCCTGCGTCCCTTGCACATAATCCGCCCCCAGCGGCGTTCCCGTCAGATACATGGCCGTTTCGATCAGCAGGCCGGTGCCGACAAGCACGGCGAGCCACCACAGCCTTTGCGCCAAGCTGACCCGCACGCCTGATCCGCTTGCCACCGCCGCTGCCAACATGACAGCCGCCACCGGGTAAGCGAGCAGCGGCAGCAGAATCGCGTTCCACCCGAACCGCCCTGCGATCTGCAACGCATATACCGGCGACCGTTCGACGATGCTGGACCCCAGCGCACGAACATAGGCGGCCGGATCGGCCAGGATGACGCCAAGCTGCGCGGCAAGCGGCGCGGTCATGACGTCCTCACCGGTCTTGCGCGACACGATATGATAGAGCGCCTGGCTGCCGCCCGACATGTTCATCCACAGGATGAACGCGGCCGCTCCAACAGCCATCGCGCCGATCAGCAGCCATGGCCGCATGTCCCGCCGATGCTGCGGCCATTGCAGTCCCGCCGCCATCAGCGGCAGATAAACACCCTTCGCCAGTGCAAGCAGCGGCGCGGCGAGCATCAGCCCCGCGTTTCGGGCCGGACTGCTCCCCATCGCGGCAAGCCGCAGCGACAGCGCAAGACCGGCAAAACCTATGCTGTTGATGACCGCGTCGGGCGAAAGCGAACCCGTTTGATAGCAGAATGTCGGCAGCAATGCGGTCGCCAGCAGGGCCGCGCGCCCAAAAGGCATCAGGCCAAACGCCACGGTCAGCAAGATCAGCCCGCCCGCAGCATTGACCAACCGTCCCACATAGAAGCTCCCGATACGGGGCAACCCCACGGCGTCCCCGATCATCAATCCAGCGGCAGAAGGCGCATAGAGCGTCGGCGCATAGTTGGCGACATTGGGAAAGTCGGCAAAGGCAGTGCCCGGCCGCCCCGCGTCCGCGCTCCAGGCGCGCTCCACCATCGCCGGATCAAAGCGCCGCGCCTTTCCGGTGACCTCGGTTGGAAAATCCACCCCATGCAATTCCAGCGCGGATCGCGGCAACTCGGCCCCGATTTCCGGACCCCGCTGCTCCGTCATGACCCGGCCGTCCGCCAGCAGCAGCGCCTTCATATAATGCTGATTTTCGTCGGGCGCCTGAAAGGGCGGCGTGATGATCGCGAACGCCAATGTGACGGTGCACACCAGCGCCAGCAGCCAGCGCTCCAATCCCGTCACCGGCACGGCAATGGGCGACAGGACCGCGCGCCCCGTAGAAATCGATAATCGTTCGTGCCGCAAAACGCCGCTCCACCCCCAGAAAACCCTCTCCCCTCCGGGGAGAGGGCAGGGTGAGGGGGGCAGCGCAGCAATCGTTAGCCGCACCCTCACGCCGCTTCCAACCGAAAGCATTGAGGCAGCAGAAGCCTAACGATCAGCTCTTAACATTTCCCCAGCATTGCCCACGCGTCCCAATCATTGCGGTGGGCGTCTGCTTTCATTCGACTTCCTGTTCTTCTTTTTCGACAGGCGGATGCAGGCGCAACCGCGTCACCCGCCGCCCGTCGCTGCCGATGATTTCCAGCTTCCAGCCGCTTTCCTCATGATCGAGTATCTCGCCAGCATCCGGCACCCGGCCTGCAATGACGAAGGCAAGGCCGCCCAGCGTGTCGACATCTTCCTCCACATCGGCGAGGCGCGGATCGATTTCTTTCGCGACGTCTTCCAACTCGGCGCGCGCATCGGCCTCCCACAGCCCGCCTTCCAGCGGCACCATCAGCGCTTCGGGCGCGTCGTCATGCTCATCCTCGACTTCGCCGACGATTTCCTCGACCAGATCCTCGAATGTCAGCAGCCCTTCGGTGCCGGAATATTCGTCCAGAACGATCGCCAGATGGGTCCGCTTGGCGCGCATTTCGGCCAGCAGGTCCAGCGCGCCCATGCTTTCGGGCACATAGAGCGGCTGGCGGATCAGCGGCTCCAGGCTGTCCGGCACGGGCGATTTGCCCGCAAGGATGGCGAATGCGTCGCGAATGTGGACCATGCCCACGATGGTATCCAGCGTCTCGCGATAGACCGGGATGCGGCTATGCCCGGCTTCGGCGAACAATGCCGCCAGTTCGGCAAAGCTCGCCCGTTCCTCGATCGCGATGATGTCGGCGCGCGGCACCGCCACGTCATCGACCGTATGCTCGGAAAAATGGAGGAGATTGCGGACCATCTGCCGCTCGATCGCGGATAGGTCCCCCTTGGCGGGAGCAGGAGCGCCGTCCTCCTGCTCATCCTCGTCATATTCGTCGAGCGCCTCTTCCAGCTCGCGCCGCAGGCTGGGGCTCTCTTCCTCGCCGAACAGCAGCGACTTCAGGCCGCTCCATAAACCGCCTTCTTGACTACTACTGTCCGGTTCCTTTGAACCGTTGCCGTCCTTCGGACTGCCTTCAGCCATCGTTCTTCCTATTATCCTGTCAGGCGATCCCCATAGGGATCGGAAATGCCAAGGCTCAGCAGCGACTGCGTCTCCAACGCTTCCATCGCTTCCGCCTCGGCGTCCTCCATATGATCATATCCCAGCAAATGGAAAGTGCCATGAATGATGAGGTGCGTGGCGTGGTCGGCGATGGAGATGCCTTTTTCCGCCGCTTCCTGCGCGCAAACCCCCTCGGCCAGCACGATATCACCCAGCAGCACCTCGCCATCGTCGGTGTTGCCGGTCGCCTCCAACAGGTCATGCTGCACCATCGGGAATGACAGGACGTTGGTCGGCTTGTCCTTGTCGCGATAGGCACGGTTGAGGCCGTGCACTTCCTCGTCGCTGGTCAGCTTGACCGCGACCTCATACAGCGCCTCGTCCGTGGCAAAGGCGGCATAGGGGCTATGGGTGATAGCCGCCACGACCGCCCGCTGCGCCAGCAATTCCCAATCTTCCTTCGGCCAGCCTTCTTCCTGAAGGACCGCAACTTCAATCATTCAAATAAGCTCCGTTCGTTTCGGGCGAAGTCGAGAAACAGCGTCCCGCTCAAGCATCCGGCCCCTCATAGGCCTGCACGATCCGCCCGACGACCGGGTGGCGCACGACGTCGCCAATCCCGAACGGCACCACCGATATGCCCTCGACGCCCTCCAGCCGCGCCACCGCATCGGCAAGGCCGGAAATGCCTGGCTGCGGCAAGTCCACCTGCCTCGGGTCGCCGCAGATCACCATCCGGCTCCCCTCGCCAAAGCGGGTGAGGAACATCTTCATCTGCGCGATCGTCGTATTCTGCGCCTCGTCCAGCACGATGAAGGCGTTGGACAGCGTCCGCCCGCGCATGAAGGCGATCGGCGCGATCTCGATCTCTCCGCTCGCGATCCGCCGCTCCACCTGCTCGGCGGGCAGCGTGTCGTAAAGCGCGTCGTAGATCGGCCGCAGATAGGGATCGACCTTCTCCTTCATGTCGCCGGGCAGGAAGCCCAGCCGCTCGCCCGCCTCGACCGCCGGGCGTGACAGGATCAGCCGGTCGACGCTGCCCGTGATCAGCTGGCTCACCGCCTGCGCGACGGCCAGGTAGGTCTTGCCCGTACCCGCCGGCCCCAGCGCAAAGATGATGTCGTTGCGGGTCAGCGCCTCCATATAGGTGACCTGCGTCGCGGATCGCGGCACGATCGTCTTCTTGCGCGTGCGGATCATCACCTTGGGCGGTTCGGCGACGTCGTGGCGGATGATGCCGTCCAGCGTCGGTTCGGCGGACATGGCGATCACCGCTTCCACCGCGCCGCTGTCGATTTCCTGCCCCGCCGCGATCCGGTTGTAGAGGCCCGTCATCACGTCCCGCGCCCGCGCAGCCGCTTCCGCCTCGCCCTCGATCTGCAGCTTGTTGCCCCGCGCCGCGATATAGACGCCCAGCCGGTTCTCTATCGCCACCAGATTCTGGTCATATTGCCCGAACAGCGCGCCCAACAAGTGTGGCTTTTCGAAGGTCACTTCCAACCGGGCGCGTTCCGCCATGTCGCTGCGCTGGTTCTGGTTCGGTTTCTTCGACATTCAGCAGCCTCCCTTTCCTGTCGTCCTATCCGCAAGGGCGGATATCCATCTCTCGGGCCTTGATCCTGCCAGCCAGGTCCGGAGATGAGCTCCCGTTGCGCCGGGAACGACTTGGAATGGGTTCAAGCGGCTTTCCTCCTGCTGAGTTCGCCGGCCAGACTGTTCGGACCGGCACTGATGATATCCACTTCGACCATGTCGCCGATGAAAAGTTCCGGCGCCGTGACATGGACAGATTGCAGCCATGGCGTTTTTCCGATGAGCTGGCCGGGATGACGTCCCTTGCGCTCCAGCAGAATCTGCGTCTGCCGCCCGACGGTCGCCGCGTTGAACTCGACCTGATGCCGGTTGATCAGCGCCTGTAGCCGCGCCAGCCGCTCGTCCATAACCGCCGCCGGGATCTGCCCGTCCATGTCCGCCGCGGGCGTGCCGGGGCGGGGGCTGTATTTGAACGAATAGCATTGCGCATAGCGCACTTGCTCGACGATCTTCAGCGTATCCTCGAACTCCGCATCCGTCTCGCCGGGGAAGCCGACGATGAAGTCGCCCGACAGCGCGATGTCCGGCCGCGCCTCCCGCACCCGCTCGATGATCCGCAAATAGCTTTCCGCATCATGACTGCGGTTCATCGCCTTCAAGATGCGGTTGTTCCCCGACTGCACCGGCAGATGCAGGAAAGGCATCAGCTTGGGCTCGTCGCCATGCGCCGCGATCAGCCCGTCGCTCATGTCGTTGGGATGGCTGGTCGTGTAACGGATGCGCTCCAGCCCGCCGATCTTCGCCAGTTCACGCACCAGGCCGTCCATGCCCTGCATGCGCCCCTTGTCATCTTCGCCCGCCCAGGCATTCACATTCTGCCCAAGCAGCGTGATCTCGCGCACGCCGCCGTCAACCACCGCCTTTGCCTCGTCCAGTATCGCGCCCCAGGTCCGGCTGATCTCCGCCCCGCGCGTATAAGGCACCACGCAATAGGTGCAGAATTTGTCGCACCCTTCCATGATCGTCAGGAAAGCCGTGGGCCGCGCCTGCTTGGTCCGCGCTGGCAGCGCGCCGAACTTCGACGCCAGCGGCATGTCGGTATCCACCGCTTCCTCGCCGCGCCCGGCTTTTTCGATCAGGTCGGGCAGCCGGTGATAAGCCTGTGGACCCACCACGATATCGACGCTTTTCGCGCGGCGGCTGATCTCGCTCCCTTCCGCCTGAGCTACGCAACCGGCGACCGCGATCATCGGCCGCGTGCCATCTTCTCGGTTCAACCGGCCGATGTCGGAATAGACCTTGTCCACCGCCTTTTCTCGGATGTGGCAAGTGTTGAGGATGACCAGATCGGCCTCCGCCCCATCGGCCGCTACGGTCATGCCCCGCTCGCCCAGCATCTCGGCCATGCGCTCGCCATCATAGACGTTCATCTGGCAGCCGAAGGATTTGACGTGGAATGTCGCTGGAGTCTTGGGGGCGTCGTTACGATTCATGTGGTCCAGCTATACAGGCGGCGACAGCGGAGCGAAAGGCGGCAGGTGCATGGCCATGCTCGTGGCGATCCGCTCCCGCGCCACCGCCGCCAATTGCTTGCGATCCGGGTAGAGCGCCGGATCAAACGGCTCCAAAAAACGCAGCGTCACCTCAATCCGGCCGGGCCGCTCCAGCAGCCGCTTGGCATTGCTGCCCGCCGGTTCATCGCTATGCCAGGCAATCTCGTCCGTCGCTGCCCCATAGTCGATATGTACCGGCTGGATCATAACCGCGCGCGGCGGGGGCAGCAGCACCGCCAGCAAAGACGGCTTGAACGGGAGCAAAGCCTGCCCATCGCTCGTCGTACCCTCCGGGAAAAGGGCGACCGGTTGATGCCCCGCCAGCGCGGCGCGCAACGCCTCGATCTGCCCGCCCAGCGCACCGCGCCGGTTCCGCGCCACGAACAGCGTATTATTCTGCGCCGCCAGCCAGCCGATCACCGGCCACCCGGCAATCCCGTCATGCGCGACGAAGGCAGCGCCGGTCGCGCCACCCAGCGCCAATATATCGACCCAGCTGACATGATTGGCGATGATGAAGCTGTCGCCGTGAAAGGGATGCCCGTCCACCCGCACCCGCGCACCCACCGCGCGCGCCGCCATTCCCAGGAAGCGGCGGGGCCAGGGCGATCGGGCGCCCACGGCCCGCCACAGCAGATGCGGGATCAGGCAAAGCAGCAGCGACGCCGCCAGCGCGCTCAGCCGGTAGAAATAGCGCAGCCGCCGCAAGGCTGTCAGTTCTTGCGTTCCAGTGACACGCCGTACAATTCCATGCGGTGATCGACCAAGCGGAAACCCAGCTTCTCGGCGATCTGCTTCTGCAACTGTTCCAGTTCCGGATCGACGAACTCGATCACGTTGCCGGTTTCGACATCGATCAGATGGTCGTGATGCGCTTCGGGCGCGGCCTCATAACGGGCACGGCCATCGCCGAAATCATGCCGGTCCAATATGCCTGCTTCCTCGAACAGGCGGACGGTGCGGTAAACGGTCGCGATCGAAATGCCAGGATCGATGGCGGACGACCGCTTGTGCAGTTCCTCAACGTCCGGATGGTCGGACGCATCGCTCAGCACTTGAGCGATCACGCGGCGCTGTTCGGTGATGCGCAGGCCCTTCTCATGGCAAAGGGCTTCTACATCGATCTTGCGGTTCATGCGGGCTCGCTCATTGGGGTGTGTCAAATAATCAGCCGGAATCTAGCGGCATCGACGCCATTATAAAAGGGGCGCACGGCAAATGCGCCCCTTCTCATGACGGATCGTCCGTGCCGCTGCTTATTTCGCGCGCGTGCGGCGGCGCTTCGTGCCAAGGCCGATCTTCTTCGCCAGCGACCGGCGCTGCTCGGCATAGTTGGGCGCGACCATCGGATAGTCGGCGGGCAGACCCCACTTCGCGCGATAATCTTCCGGCGTCATCTGATAATGAGTCATCAGGTGCCGCTTCAGCATCTTCAGCTTTTTGCCGTCTTCCAGGCAGATAATATAGTCGGGCTTGATCGAAGAACGCACCGACACGGCCGGTTCCGGCTTCACTTCCGGCGCAGCGGCAGGCTTGGTCAGCCCGGAAAGGGCTGCGTGGACGTTCTGGATAAGCGTCGAAACGTCAGATACGGCGACACTGTTGTTGGAAACATGTGCTGCAACAATATCCGAAGTCAAAGTAATGAGCAGCTCGCTCTGGGCTGATTCGATTTCCATTTCTTTTATCCCGCGAATGCTGAATGTAATGCGACCCGCCCAAGTAAATTCGTTTCAGGAGCGGTATGTCTGCGTTATACCCTGATCTTCCCTTTAGCAAGGGTGATCAGTCTATCCCAGCATTTCTATACGAAAGCTGAGGGCGTCATGAAGTTGACCGTCCGCTCCCCGGTAATAACCAGGGCGCCTATGCACATATTCAAATCCCGTTTTTTCATACAGCTTGACGGCTGTATTTGACGAACGGACTTCAAGGTTCATGGATTTTATACCACGGCGTCGCGCTGTCTTCAGGCTGTCGATCAACAGTTCGCGGCCAATGCCTTTGCCGCGCCATGCCGGATGGACGGCCAGCAGCAGCAATTCACATTCGTCGAGCACCGATCGGACGAGGGCGAAGCCCAGCGCCGCCGCATCGACCCGGGCGATGGTGAGCCAGGTGCCCGGCATCATCATGACGCCCGACAGTTGCGGCAATGTCCACGCCTCTCCATAGGCAGGGTCGAACGCTTGGCCCATGACGTCCATCGCGTCGGCCAGCGCATTGCGCTCGCCATCCTCATACATGTCCAGAACCAGTCCGGGGATCATGGACGGGCCTGCTGCGGCATGGGCTGCGCGTCCGCTTCCCGGCAATAGATGGGGGAGGGCGGCAGCGGCGCGAGACCTGCGATGAGCGGGAAGTCGGCGGAGTTGGGATAAAGGCTGACGGCGGTGCCATGGCCGCGCGCGGTCACCAAAGCTTCGGCGCCGGTCCCGTAAATCACCGGCTGATCCAGCATCGTGGCGAGCATCGCGATCGGTGTCGACGCTGGCTGGGTGACGGCGGTCAGGCCGTCGGCGTCGAAACATTGCCAGAACAATTCGCCATGCCCTCCGGTGATGGTGACCGCGATCTGCCCTCCATCCTGATCCTGACTTTGCGCCGCCTTGGCCGCAATCAGCGACAGCGCGCAATATCCATGGAGCGGTAGCGACCAGGCCAGGGCAAGCGCGCGGGCAGCCGCGATGCCGATGCGAACCCCCGTGAAGCTTCCGGGGCCAAGGTCCACGGCGATCACGTCGGCCCGGCCGCCATCGGGCAGGGCGGCGATCGCTGGCACCAGCGCTTCGGCATGGCCTCGGCCAACGACCTCGTGGAAATGACCGATCGTCTTGCCGTCATCGAGCAGCGCCACGGACAGCGCCTGCGTAGCGGTGTCGATGACGAGAGTGCGCAAGAAAATCCCCTATGAGAAAAGCGGACGGGCGTGATGGGCTATGCGAAGCGGTTAGTCGATCCGGATCGATTTGCCAAACGCCGCCGCTCCTGTTTCAGACGGCGCGTACTTCCGTCACCTCGGGAACATAATGTTTCAGCAGTTGCTCGATGCCGTTCTTCAACGTGGCACTCGATGACGGGCAGCCGGAACAGGCGCCCTGCATCCGCAGATAGACCGTCCCGCGATCGAAGCCCCGATAGACGATGTCGCCGCCGTCATTGGCGACGGCGGGCCGCACGCGCGTGTCGATCAGGTCGCGGATCTGCGCGACGATCTCCGCATCGGCCGGGTCGTCGGCAAATTGCTCTTCTTCCTCGGGGATGAAGATCTCGCCCGCCGATCCAGGCGTGAACAGCGGCATGTTCGCCGCAAAATGCTCCAGCAGGATCGACAGGATATCCGGTTTCACGTCGCTCCACTGCGCGCCGGGCGCGATCGTGACCGAAATGAAGTCGCCGCCGAAAAAGACGCCGGTCACGTCGCCCAGGCCGAATAGCGCAGAGGCGAGGGGGGAAGCTTCGGCTTCCTCGGGCGTCGCGAAATCGCGCGTGCCCATGCCCATGACCACCCGGCCGGGGATGAACTTGACGGTCGCCGGATTGGGCGTTGGTTCGGTCTCGATCAGCATGGCCGCTATGTGGAGAGAAGGGGGCGCAAGATCAAGCGTCCAGACGGGCTTTTGGGGGAACTTCGCCAGTTGCTGTCGATTAAACCCATGTTTGGATGAACAGGAGAATGAGGATGAGCAACGAGTCCGATATCCGCCATCGTTTCTGGACCGAATTGTCGGAAAGCCCCTTTCTGATGATTGGATTGCAGGGATCGCATGAACATAGCCTCCCGATGACCGCGCAGCTTGATCCTGGCGCGAACCACTGCTTCTGGTTCTACACGACGAAGGAAAACCGTCTCGCTGCCGGTGGTCCCGCAATGGCGCAGTTTTCGGGCAAGGGCCATTATCTCTTCGCGTGCATCGACGGCACCCTTGTGGAGGAAACCGATCCGGCGGTGATCGACCGCTATTGGACCCACGAAGTCGCGGCCTGGTATCCGGGCGGGCGGCAGGACCCCAATCTGCTCATGCTCCGCTTCGACCTTGGCCATGCGGAAATCTGGCGCGCCGACATGTCGCTCGGCGGCGTCTTCAAACAGCTGTTCGGCGGCGATGTGCGTGACGAAATGCGCGGCAAGCATGTGGAAGTGTCGCTCTGAATTGTCTCCAAAGGGCTCCGTTCGCGCGGGGCCCTTGCTTTTTTGCATGAATGAATGCATATGCGGCGCAGCGCAGCGGGCGGCCTTCATGGCCCATCAGCGATTGGCAGCGTGATCGTTCCGGCCCTTTGAACATAAGGGGTTGCGGGGCCGGCCAATGAAAGTCTGCGCCAAGCTTTTGAGGCTTCCCTATTCACGCGGGTCGTTTCGCAACCCGCCTTGCGTCCGGTTGCGATATGCAACTCGTTGGCGCCTGAGCCTTTTTATTTCGAGAGTTCATTCATGCATTTCACCGACCTTGGTCTCGCCGAGCCCATCCTGAAGGCGCTCGCCGCCAAGAAATACGCCAATCCCACCCCCATCCAGACGCAGGCGATCCCCGTTCTGCTTCAGGGCAAGGACTTATGCGGCATCGCGCAAACCGGCACCGGCAAGACCGCTGCCTTCGCGCTGCCCAGCCTCGACTATTTTTCCCGCAATCCAAAGCCGACGCCGCTTCAGGGTTGCCGGATGCTCGTCCTTTCCCCAACCCGCGAACTCGCGGCCCAAATCGCGCAGAGCTTCCGCGACTATGGCCGCTTCATGAAGCTGTCGGTCGAAGTCGTCTTCGGCGGCGTGCCAATCAACAAGCAGATCCGCGCACTAGGCCGCGGCGTCGACATCGTCGTCGCCACGCCCGGCCGTCTCCTCGACCTGATCGACCAGCGCGCCTTCACCATCAAGGACACGGAAATCTTCGTCCTCGACGAGGCCGACCAGATGATGGACATGGGCTTCATCCATCCGCTGAAGCGTATCGCCAAGCTGCTGCCCAAGGACCGGCAGAACCTCTTCTTCTCCGCCACCATGCCCGGCGAGATCGAGGCACTTGCCGCGCAGTTCCTGCATGATCCGGTCAAGGTCAGCGTCGCTCCGCAATCCACCACGGCCGAACGCGTCCGCCAGCAGGCGACCTTCGTCAACCAGGCGGAAAAGCAGGCGCTGCTCAACCTCACCATCCGGAACGAGCCGATCGACCGTGCGCTGATCTTCACCCGGACCAAGCACGGCGCCGATCGCGTCGTCCGCTTCCTCGAAGGTGCTGGCATTCAGGCCGTGGCTATCCATGGTAACAAGAGCCAGGCGCAGCGCACCACGGCTCTCCAGGCATTCCGTCATGGTCATGTGAAGCTGCTCGTCGCCACCGACATCGCCGCGCGTGGCATCGACGTCTCAGGCGTCAGCCATGTCATCAATTTCGAGCTTCCCAATGTGCCCGAGCAATATGTCCACCGCATTGGCCGTACGGCGCGGGCAGGGGCGGAAGGCGTCGCCATCAGCTTCGTGGCCGATGATGAGCGGCCCTATCTGAAAGCGATCGAGCGGACCACCAAGGTGAAGCTCGACATCGTGCCCCTGCCGGAGAACTTCGTCGAAGCTGTCCGCAACCTTCCCAAGGCAGCGCCGCAACGCAAGGGCCGCGAGCAGACGCCGGAGCAGAAGGCACGCCGCGCCGATGGCCAGCGCCGCTATCAGGATCAGCAGAAGCAGCAGCCGCGCGGCACCGCCGAACGCGCCCATCGTCCCGATGGCGATGCCAAGCCCGCAAAGAAGAACTTCCGCCGCAACCGGGGCGGTGTCGGCGCGCACAAGGGTGCCGTGCAGAAAACCGGGGGCCGCTGAAGTCCGACAGGATGGCGCTACGGGGCGCCATCCTGAACCCTGCAGAGAGCCGGGATGCTCTTTGTCAGTAGCCATTCAGAATTTTGGCTCTAGGCTATGACGCCATGAGCTTTTCCTTCCGGCGTCCTGCCGTTTCGCTGTCCGTCGTCGCACTGCTGCTGTCGGGCTTGCCTGCGTCCCTTTCGGCTCGAACTGATCCGACGACCACGAAAGCGGCCCCTGTTGCCGGTAGTGCGCAGGCGCAGGTCAGGCCATGGCTCTACGAAAATAGCGACGTGCCCATTGACCCGGCTTGGCGGTTCGGCACGTTGCCCAACGGCCTGCGCTATGCCGTCCGCCGTAACGGCGTTCCGCCCGGCCAGGTTTCGGTGCGCCTTCGCATGGACGTCGGCTCCTTGATGGAGCGGCCGGATGAGCAGGGCTACGCGCACTTCATGGAGCATCTGACCTTTCGCGGATCGCGCCACGTGCCCGACGGCGAATCCAAGCGGATATGGCAGCGGCTCGGCGTGACCTTCGGCAGCGACAGCAACGCGCAGACGACACCCACCGGCACCACCTATGCGTTGGATCTGCCGCAAGCGACGCCAGCAAGTCTTGGCGAGAGCATGAAGATCCTTGCCGGTATGATGGCCGACCCCAACATCATCGACAGCGCTGTGGCAGCGGAGCGCGCCGTCGTGCTCGCCGAGCGACGCGAAGGCGACGGGCCGCAAATGCGCATCTCCGACGCGAGCCGCCGTCATTTCTTCGCTGGTCAGCCCCTTGCCGATCGCAGCCCGATCGGAACGGTCGCAACGCTGAATGCCGCCACCGCAGCCCGGATGGAAGCTTTCCATCAGCGTTGGTATCGTCCGGAAAATGCGGTGATCTCGATCGCTGGCGATATCGATCCCGCTGTTGCCGAACAGATGATCAAGGACAATTTCGCGTCCTGGTCCGTCCCAGGGAAAGGCGCTGCGCTGCCGGACTTCGGCGAGCCGAATCCCAAGGCTCCCGCGACCAGCGTCGCCGTCGAACCCGGTGCGCCCACGGGCCTGACCATGGCGTGGCTGCGTCCGTGGAAGCCGCATGCGGACACGATCGTCTATAATCAGGACAAGCTGACAGACATGCTCGCGCTGCAGATCATCAGCCGCCGCCTTGAACAGGTTGCCCGCAGCGGGGGCAGCTTCATTCAGGCAAGCGTCGATCAGCAGGATGTCAGCCGATCGGCAGACGGCACTTTCGTGACGATCGTCCCGTCGGGCGACAATTGGGAAAAGGCGCTTGGCGACGTACGGGCCATCATCGAGGACGCAAAGGCCAGCCCGCCCAGCCAGCTCGAAATCGACCGCGAATATGCGCAGATCGACACCGCACTGGCTATCCAGGTCGAAAATGCCGATACCGAAGCTGGCGCCAAGCAAGCGAGCGATCTGGTGAGCGCCGTCGACATTCGTGAAACCACGGTCAGTCCTCAAGCAGCACTCGACATATTCCGCTCCGGCAAACCGGCCATGACGCCCCAGAAGATACTGGATTCCACCCGCCGCCTATTCTCGGCTGGCGTGTTCCGCGCGCTTCTGATCACAGGCAAGCTTGTACCGGGAGCCGATGCCAAACTTGCCGCAGCCGTAGCTGCGCCCGTCAAGGCGGCCACCAACGCCCGGCTGGCGGACAAGGCAGTCACCATGGCGGATCTGCCAAAGCTCGGAGCGCCGGGGAAAGTGGTCTCCAGGACACAGGTCGGGCTCCCCGGCATGGAGAGCATCACTTTTGCCAACGGTGTGAAGCTCACCTTGTTCGCCAATGATGCGGAAACGGAAAAGGTGCGGATCAATGTCCGTTTCGGGCATGGGCAGCAGGCCTTTTCCCCAACCAAGCCGGTTCCGGGTTGGGCGGCCAACTATGCCCTGGTGGCGAGCGGCATCGGCAAGCTTGGCCAGCGGGAATTGGACGACCTGACGAACGGCCGCCGCATGGGGATGGATTTCTCCATCGACGACGACGCCTTCGAAATGCAGGCCGTGACACGCCCCGCCGATTATCGGGACCAGCTACAATTGTTCGCGACCAAATTGGCCGCGCCTGGTTGGGACCCGGCGCCGATCGCGCGGGTCAAGACGGGCACCGCCGTTGCCTATGACGCCATGGGCCGCGCCCCGGATTCGGTGCTGGCGCGCGATCTCAATTGGCTGCTGCACGACAAGGATGTGCGCTTCCGCACGCCATCGCGTGAGGAAATCGATGCGCTGACCCCGCAGGCGTTCCGCGCAACCTGGGAACCGCTGCTCGCGTCCGGACCGATCGAGGTGCAGATATTCGGCCAGGTGAAGCCGGATGAGGCGATACAGGCAGTGGCAGCAACTTTCGGCGCACTGCCGGCACGGGCGGATGTCCCTGTTCCTGCCGTGAACAAGCAGATGCGTTTCCCCGCTCCTGTCTCAAAGCCTGTGGTCCTGCGTCACAAGGGAGACAAGGAACAGGCCGCCGCCGTCATGGCGTGGCCGACGGCGGGCGGCTTCACGCTCACGAAGGAAGCGCGGCAGCTCGAAATATTGACTCAGATTTTCAACGATCGTCTGTTCGACCGGTTGAGATCGACGGAAGGCGCCGCCTACTCGCCAAGCGTGCAGAATAACTGGCCTTTCTCGTATGAAAGCGGCGGCTACATTCTGGTGACCAGCCAGGTCCGGCCCGACCGCGTCAACTATTTCTACGGCGTTGTTAAGGACACGGCGGCCGACCTCGCCAAAAATCCGGTAAGCGATGATGAATTGCAGCGTGCCGTCGCGCCGATGCGCCAGCTTCTGATGCGGGCGAGCACTGGCAACGCCTTCTGGATGAACCAGATGGAAGGCGCGACCCAGAACCCGCAATATGTCCAGGCCATGCAGACCATGGCCAAGGACATGCTGTCGGTAACGCCCGCCCAGCTCCAGGCGCTTGCCGCCAAATATCTGATCGCGGGAAAGAGCTGGTCAGCCGTCGTCCTCCCCGAGGGCGTGGAAGCGCGCTGAAAGGGCAGCTGCTTTGACGGCAAGAAGCAGGAAGCCAATGTCGGACCAGGCGGATTATGCTGCGGCCCATCCATCAGCAGAAAGGCCGCGCCATGACATGCGCCTTTGACATATTTTCGTCGCCGGTCGGCGATCTCACCATGATCGTCAGCGACACGGGCCTCGCCGCGCTTCTATGGGAAAATGATGACCAGCGCCGTGTGCGGATTGATCGCGGAGAGAGGGCGCCAGGCCATCCGCTGCTCTGCGAAACGTCGAGGCAACTGGGCGCCTATTTTTCGGGCCATCTGATCAGCTTTGATCTGCCGCTCGATTTCCAAGGCACCGCCTTTCAGAAACAGGTCTGGGCGGCTCTGCTTCGCATCCCGTTCGGAGAAGTGCGCAGTTACGGCGCGATAGCGGCGGACATCGGCCGCCCTACGGCATCGCGTGCGGTCGGGGCGGCGAACGGGCGCAATCCGATCTCCATCATCGCGCCATGCCATAGGGTGATCGGATCGGCGGGAGCGCTGACCGGCTTTGCTGGCGGCCTGCAGGCCAAGCGATACCTGCTGGATCATGAGCAGGCGGTGCTTAAAAATGGAGGAAAGTGGCGCACCCGACATGAAAGCGATGGGCACTCAGATCACTGGGAAATTTTAGTTACGCGACCAGTTTCATGGCCGTAACCCGCCCCGAGTTCGAGCAGATTAGCGCCCTACGGCCAGGAATGACCAAATTCGGGACTTTCCAGAATGGCAGGTTACCGGCACCAACATAGCTAAAGCCGACATTTACAAGGACTGAGGTCCAGCGCTTGTTGGTGAATGGTAAGGGCCGCAATGCCGGGCCTCGATGCGATAATCTGATCAGGCCCGATCTTCGTGAGCCGCTCGACGGCGGCCATCCCGTGAAAGTTCTCCACAGGCCGAGGCATCCTGAAATCAGCCCGAGTGATCAACGATCGGGTGACATCTCTCCCTCTGCTAAGATCGCCAACCGATCCCTTGACGCCCCTCTCATCATGACCAGGGCTTGACGGGATTGCGCCGGGTGAATTCCGTCCAGGGATCGACATCGACGACCAGTCGATACTTGTCGCGGATCATCCTCATACATGGAGCGGTATCATCTTGGTGTTTCCATGCAGGAGGATGGAAGTACGCTCTTTGTCATCATGGCTTCATTGGGGCCTGACGCGCGCGGGCTTGCCAGTGCTGCGCATTGAGACCCGAGCGGCTAAGGCGGCAAGGCCCGTCGCCTTGACGCGCAAGCGGCGGTCATCTTACAACCTACGTGCAGCGATCATGCCAAGTTCCACTGGAGCAAATCGTCGGCGCCGACAGTAGCATGAGGAGATGCGAACCAGATCCCGCCTGATGCGATGGGTCGTGCTCATTCTTATCGGGATGATGGCAGGATAACGTCGTTGAGCGTCCGGACCTCGCCTTTGCTGAGTGTGGCGAAACAGCTTGACCCGCAACGCCTTAATCAGAGAAGCGACTCTCAGCGTTAAGCAGCAGGCAAGCCTTGATCGGTTGAACCTATGGGGTTTAAGGCAGTGCAATGACAAAATCCCGTGATAGCGAACTTGCGATGGATCTTGGCATTGTGCGCCCAGGGAAGTCACCCCATGGCTCAAAGACCGTTGACAAGATACTTCAAGCTGCCGTCGACGTCCTGATTGAAGAAGGATATGCGGCTTTCACCTTACAACGGGTTGCTGCGAAATGTGACATGAAGATAGGAAACGTCACTCGTCATTTTCCAAAGAGAGAGGTGCTCGTTCAGATTCTTTTGCAAGATATTTTAACCTCGGGTGATAAGCTTCTAAAAAAGAATGTGTACAAGCCTAAGATATCCGCAGAAGCCGCATTAGCTCTTATCATTACCGGGACAATGGAGGGTGCTAAAACAAAAGGTACGACCCATTTGATGACTGAGCTTTGGGCAATGAGCAATCATAATGATTTCGTCGCACAACGTTTGGAATCATTATATGGTCATGTTCATACGTTGATTGGCTCATTTGTGAAGCAGTTAAATGCCTCCCTTAGTGCAGATGACGCTGAAGCTTTAGCGGTGTACATCAACGCCACTATGGAGGGTGCTACGGTGCTTGCGGGATATGGCAAGCCGTGGGAGCCGAGAATGCCTTTCATGAAAGCAATGGCTGCACATTCACTGATCGCGATGGTGAAGACAATTACCCCCGATGATATACAACGGCTTATTGGCCGATCTTTGCACGCTACAGCGTCCGAGATTAGTTCCGACGTAGAACTCCTGCCTGAATGACCGGCGTCATAGTCGCATGCTGACATCGTGGCCAGAGAGCCAACCGTGCGTTCTTCCGGCACGGTTAGGCAATGCAGCGTTGGTTTGCTCCCTCGCCCTGTGAACGCGTTAGTTTCGTCAGCTGCGGCGTAGCCGATGCCGCTTTGAGGGCTGCTAGCCGCATTGCAGCGCTAGGTCATCGGTTCTATCGGAGCACGAGCGCGCGGTTGCAGTTGAGTGACCGCTCAACAGGCTCGAACAATCCCGCTCCAGCGCTTAACCGTCCAACAGTCTCCGCCTCCCCGGCTTGCCGCGCGGGAGCCCTAACATCGTATCGCTCCGGTGAGGGCCGCCTTGCGGTGATTGGCTGATATTTCGAGATGGCACCGGTGCAAGCGCTGGTGTTTGCACCGGTACTAGGGACGGTGCGATGAGTCAGATCACGGTAATTTCAGGCCCGGAGCGGCGGCGAGTATGGACCGACCAGCAGAAGCGCGAGTTGGTTGCGGCGGTTTCGGCGCCCGGTGCGAACGTGGCGGAGATTGCCCGCCGTGCTGATCTGCGGCCGAACCAGATCTACAGATGGCGGCGGCAGATGGGGCAGGCAGCGCAGGGCTTTGCAGAGGTGCAGGTGCAGCCCGATCCGATACCGGTGAGCGGATCGGCGATCATCGTGGAGTTCGAACGGGCGATCGTGCGCATTCCCGCTGGCGCCTCGCCCGGGCTGGTGTCGGCAGTGCTGCGGTCCATCAAGCCGTGATCCCGGTTCCCTCTGGCGTTCGGATATGGATTGCAACGGGGCACACGGACATGCGGCGCGGCATGCGCAGTCTGGCCCTGCAGGTGCAGGAGAGTTTCGGTCGCGATCCGTTCGCTGGCGACCTCTACATTTTCAGAGGTCGTCGTGGCGACCTCTGCAAGGTGATCTGGCATGACGGTGTCGGCATGTCGCTGTATGCCAAGCGCCTGGAGCGTGGGAAGTACATCTGGCCCTCGGCCGTGGACGGCGTGATCGCCATTTCCCCCTCACAGATGGCCTGCATGCTGGAGGCGATCGACTGGCGTAATCCGCAGGCCACATGGCGCCCGACATTGGCCGGATAAATCGTCGATATTTGCCTTAAAAGCTAGGGATTCCGGCACTTTTCTGCTATACGCGCCGGCATGGGGGACGAGGCGCAAGCACAGATTGATAGCCTTCGCGAGCGGCTTGCCGCTGCGGAAGCCGTTGCCGCTGAAGTCGCGCGGATCAAGGCGATCAACGCCGACCTGGAAGCCCGCAATGCCCTTCTCGAACTGCAGAACGAGAAGATGCGCCGCACCCTTTTTGGCCAGCGATCGGAACGCACGCGCCATCTGCTCGATCAGATGGAACTGGCTTTCGAGGAGTGCGAGACCGCTGCCAGCGAAGATGAGCTCCTGGCTGCGCTGGCAGCGGCGAAGACCAATGTCGCGCCGTTTGAGCGCAGGCGGCCCGCGCGCAAGCCCTTGCCCGAGCATCTGCCCCGCGAACGCATCGTCATCGCCGCGCCCGAGGCCTGCCCCTGCTGCGGCTCGGAACGGCTGTGCAAGCTGGGCGAGGATATCACTGAGACGCTTGAGGTGGTGCCGCGCCAGTGGAAGGTGGTCCAGACCGTACGGGAGAAGTTCTCCTGTCGCGATTGCGAGAAGATCACGCAGCCGCCGGCGCCGTTTCACGTCACGCCCCGCGGGCTCTTTGGCCCCAGCTTCCTGGCGATGCTGCTGTTCGAGAAGTTCGGCGCGCATCAGCCCCTCAACCGCCAGCGTGATCGCTACGCCCGTGAAGGCGTGGATCTGAGCCTTTCCACCCTGGCCGATCAGGTGGGTGCATGTACCGCCGCTCTGATGCCGCTATACCTGCTGATCGAGGCGCATGTCCTTGCAGCCGAGCGACTGCATGGCGACGATACGACGGTGCCGGTGCTGGCCAAGACCAAGACCGATACGGGCCGGATCTGGACCTATGTCCGGGACGATCGACCATTCGGCGGGCCCGCGCCTCCGGCAGCGATCTTCCATTACTCCCGCGATCGGCGGGGTGAGCATCCTGTGAGCCACCTGCGCAGTTGGAGAGGCATTCTCCAGGCGGATGCCTATGCTGGTTATAACGCGTTGTTCCAGGCCGACAGACTGCCGGCGCCGCTGACCCGCGCCCTATGCTGGAGCCACGCGCGCCGCTATTTCTTCGAGCTGGCTGATGTCGCCGCGCAGCTCAAGAAGCGCCGTAAGAAGGCGCCCATCATCTCGCCGCTGGCGGTGGAGGCGGTGCGCCGTATCGACGCGATCTTCGACATCGAACGCGCCATCAACGGCAGACCGGTACAGGAGCGTCTCGCCCTTCGGCAGGAACTCAGCGCACCGCTGGTTGCCGATCTGGAAGAATGGATGCGCGACAATCGGTCAAAGCTATCGAAGAACAGCGATGTAGCCGAGGCCATGGATTACATGCTCAAGGCATGGCCGACCTTCGCCGCCTTCCTCGATGACGGCCGTATCTGCCTGACGAACAACGCGGCGGAACGCGCGCTCAGGGGTATAGCCCTGGGCAGAAAATCGTGGCTCTTCGCCGGTTCGGACCGCGGCGGGCAGCGCACCGCCTTCATGCTCAGCCTCATCGCCACAGCGAAGCTCAACGACATCGATCCGCAGGCCTGGCTTGCCGATGTGCTCAGCCGCATCGCCGACATCCCCCAGAACCGTCTCCACGAACTGCTGCCATGGAACTGGCGCGCCGCCGAAGATCAACCAAAAGCCGCCTGATCCGCGTCCTTCACCGAATGCCTACCTAACATCGAGCCGTTTTTAGGGCGCTTTGCGTCTCGATTTCGAGACTCACTTGACATAAAGTTGATATTGTTCAACATCGCATATTAGTTTTTACACACAGACACTTTAGGCGGTCTGGAAGCGTGGCTCATTCTTCACCGAACGACGGTCCACGGCGCATGGAGGAGCGAAGAGCGTGAAACGCGGCGCACGACAAACCTTTGCACGAGCTCGTCTACGTTGGTTCGAGAGTGCTGCGATACGGTTGATGCCGAGGTCCGCCGGGCTGCGTTCCGCTCGGCTGCGTCGGCACAGCTCTTCGGCGAGCGGCAAAGCCCACCCACCCGGTCTGAAGCTAGCATGCTGCAGCACCATGGACGCCGCAAGTATCGCAGGTAGTTTTCCAATTTCGAAATGCAATCACGCCATAAGCCGAGGAAGATTCCAATGAAGCTGCAACACTTGCCTAACACTGCCACTGTCGAGGAAGCTGTGGCGGTAATGCGCGAGCATGGGCACGTTATCATAGATGATTTGGTTCCAGTCTCTGTTGTAGACCAAGTATTGGCTGACATGCAGCCCTATATAGAGGTCACCCCATTTAGCGAGAATGAGTGGTTCGGCAACGGCTCCCAGCGCATCGGCAACTTAATTGCTCGCTCGGAGACTGGCCGTGATCTCGTCATGAATCCGCTGGTGCTGGGGGTTGTGAAAGGAGTTCTTAGTCATTCGCCTCTTGTCCAGCTCGGTGCAACCGAGATGATTTCGTTGCGGCCTGGTTGTCCGGCTCAATATATTCATCAGGATGAACTGACGTTCGACAGCTTCCCATTCCCGGACGATTATGTCGTATCCTGCAATACATTGTGGGCCGTCACGGATTTCACGGAAGAAAATGGTGCGACACGCGTCGTTCCGGGGAGTCACGCCCGCCCGCGCGCCGAGTATACGATGGAAGACACATTGCCGGCAGAGATGACTCGCGGGTCCGTGATGATTTTCACGAGCAAGCTGTGGCATGCCGGTGGCAGCAATCAATCGCAGAAAGTTCGGCGCGCGCAGGCGATCAACTATTGCGTTGGTTGGGTCCGACAGGAGGAAAACCAGTTTCTGGCCTGTCCGCAGGATATTGCAAGGACCCTTCCAGACGATCTTCTGAAGTTGATGGGGTATCAAATTGGATTTGGTTATGGACATGCCGGTGCGCAAGCGGATCCGCTTGAGGCACTTCGACAGGGATAGGCGAAGAGCGATTGTCAACGAGGGCCTGAGCCATTGAATCAGCAAAAACTTCGACATGCAGATTTGGATGCTGGGATGGATATCGAGAATGAAGATCGGGGTTAGTGGCGCCAGCGGTCAATTAGGTAAGGCCGTTCTGAAGCGGCTGAGCGAATTGCCCGGCAGATATGAGGTTGCCGGGATTTCTCGTTCGCCGCACAACGTGGCCTATGCGGATGAGGCGCGCTTTGGCGACTATGACGACCAAGACAGTTTGCGGGAAGCCTATTCCGGCTTGGACAGGCTGCTGATCATACCGACTCTGGATCTAAAATATGGTGCTCGGGCCCGGCAGCTGGTTCATGCGATAGACGCGGCGCTAAGCGCTGGCGTCGAGCATATCGTTCTCATTTCTGACGCCGGTACGCGTGAAGATTCTGAACCTCATATTGGAGCAGCCAGTTGGGTGGGCGAGCAGCACCTCATCAAATCGGCGCCTCGCTGGACCGTACTTCGCTCTAATTATTTCATGGAGTCATTTGCTCAGGAGGTGGTTCTGTCGACTGTCGCGGGACGGATGGCAGAACTTGGCGAAGGACGCGTCGGGTTTGTAAGCCGGGATGACGTGGCGGCCGCGGCGGCAGGTGTCCTGGTCGGAACGGGGCACTCAGGAGCCATCTACAATGCGACGGGAAATGAATCGCTGTCCCTGGCTGACCGGGCTCAACTCATAGAAAAGGTAGGAGGCCAGCGCGTTGATATCGTCCAGATTTCTCTGGAAGAACTTTCGAATGAGCTTCAGCTTGCCAAATATCCTGAAGATTATCGTGGCCTTGTCGTGGATATCAAACGAAAGACGTCGGAAGGGGGATATGATATCGTAACCGGCGATGTTGAGAGACTATCCGGCCGGCCTCCGGTTGCTCTGCGTGATGTCCTTAAAAGCTATCTTTTCCAGAGCGTCTTGTGAGATGGTACCGGAAATTCATCAGCAGCTTTGCAAATGGCGTGGCCTCAGTCTTTCTGCTGCTGTCAGTTACCAAAGCTCGACACTTACCCGTCCAGTCACTCCCCACCACCCGTCGGACTGCGGCTCGGCGTCTGAGGTCCTTCTTTCTCTGACGACCGCACCTGCCATTGAATACTATCCGTACATAATGCGCGGAAGGCAAACATCCCTAGGACGTCGGCAGGCAGCTGGCAGGATACAGGCCGGGGGGTGATGAAAGGCAGCCTATGCATACCGCTTTCTCACTGAAGGACTCGATGTTCAGAATCGAGATAGATGGCGACGTTGCGGACAGTCGCGCCTTGCTCGACTGGCGCCCCGAAGACCGCCTCGGCGTCGTTCTTCGTTCGCCCTTGAGCGCCTTGGGTGCCAGCATGCTGATGCAGCTGGTAACTACCGCCTATTATGATGTGCGCCCTGGCCGTAGGAAGGAGCCGCATTACGCGGACATATATCTTTTCCACTCTGGTGGACGCTATGGCGACTTCTCAAGCTTTGACGTGACGCCTCACCGTGAACTCTTTCTTCCGGCGGATGCGGGAGTGCTGATCGAGGCAATCAACGATCGCGCCATAACACATCTGGCGGTCCCAGACGGCGCTCCAACGCAATCGGTATTTCCGTGGAGTGAGCCGGAAGCAGCGCGCGATCGCATTCGGCACTGCTTCGCCTACTCTGCCGGGGGACGAGCGCGAGATGCGGATATCGCAATCCTGTCGTCAGAGCCCGGCTTGCGTCAGGACGTCGAACTGGCGCTGAACCCCATGGCGCTTGTTGATAACATCGAGCGCTACATCGATGCGGGAGATGCGGATATTCAGCTCTTCTCAAGACGGTTGGCCCAGCGCGTACGCAGCCGGGTGAACGAAGTAAGCGAAACCGAGAAAGAAACTGCAAAAGCGCATCATGAGAATAGCTGGAATAATGGCATGATTCGCCAGAAATTTCGGAAAATCAGCGTCGATGATGCTCTGTCACTGCTTTGAATATAGCCATTACTTCATTATGATATAAGGAGATTATAGCCATGGGACACATAAAATTTCATCTTGGATATTTCACAAAGTTCGGTGCGACGTCTTGGCCTGGTGACGGCAAGGAGTTCGGCTCGAACTGGATCGATGGATCTTATCATAAAGAGCTCGCCCGGATGCTGGAGGCGGCGAAGTTCGACTTTATCCTGTTCGAAGACACTACGATTGTCGGCGACAGATATGCAGGCTCCATGGAACTCGACCTGAAAAACGCCACCCTGGCGCCCAAGCTCGATCCCCTCCCGCTGCTCCCTCTGATGGCGCAGGACACGTCGCACATTGGCCTGATCGCGACGGCGTCCACCACTTTCTACCCGCCCTATCTGCTCGCCCGGCTGCTCTCGACCGTGGACTCGCTGACGGGCGGACGCGCTGGCTGGAACATGGTCACGTCGAGCGAGAAGAACGCCGCCCTGAACTTCGGCATGGACAAACTGCTGCCGCCCACCGTCCGCTATGATATTGCGGACGAGTATGTCGATCTGGTTAAGCAACTGTGGGACTCGTGGGAGGAAGGCGCCCTGGTCGCGAACACCGAGACCGGCGTCTATGTCGATCACACCAAGGTCCACACCATCGATTTCGTCGGCGAGCATTTCCGCTCGCGCGGTCCGCTCAACACGGTGCGCTCGCCCCAAGGCTATCCGGTGTTTGCCCAGGCCGGCGCTTCGGAACGCGGGCGCGCGTTTTCGTCCAAGAACGCGGAAGTCGTGCTGGGCATGATGACCGGCGGTGTTCCCGGCATGAAGGCCTATCGTGAGGACATCCGCAACCGCGCCGAGGCGCAGGGGCGCAATCCGGACGATATCAAGGTGGTCTTTCTGACGCCCGTCAATATCCTTCCCGAAGGTGTCGAGCAGCAGGAGATGACCGACGCTGAAAAGCAGGCATCATTCGAGCATAACATCGTCATGGCGTCGTCGTCACTGGATGTCGACTTCTCGCTGTACGACCTCGATGGGCCCGTTCCGCAGGACATCGTGGCGGGCGGACACACCAGCGCGCTCGATCACATGAAGAAGGCCGGGCGCGAGGAAGGCAAGTCCCTCAGGGATCTGTTCTCCATGGGTCAGGGCGCGAGCGGCATGGACTTCAGCGGCACGCCGCAGCAGATCGCGGAGAAGATGATGGCGGTCATGGACGAGGTTGGCGGCGACGGATTCCTGATCGAAGGATCGGGCTATAATCGTCAGCTTCCGCAGCTGGTCGATGAACTAATACCGGCATTGCAGCAGGCCGGGGCCGTTCGCACGGAATATACGGGTACTACGCTGCGTGAAATTTTGCGCGAGTTTTAAGACCGGCACAATATGCAGAGTATCCAATAAGAGGTAAAACTTGCTGCTTTCATGAAGCAGCGTGTCGAGAATTTGCTTTCAAGAGAATGAACGTCAATATTGAACCAGATTGACGTTCATTTTCCGCGCTGGATATTTGACATCCATGCGCCCCCGCCGACACCGCTAC
Organism: Sphingobium agri; assembly: GCF_023051225.1. Taxonomy (NCBI): domain Bacteria; kingdom Pseudomonadati; phylum Pseudomonadota; class Alphaproteobacteria; order Sphingomonadales; family Sphingobiaceae; genus Sphingobium; species Sphingobium agri. The sequence goes on from NZ_JALKHS010000006.1 coordinate 720,187, forward strand.
CGCCGATCTGCTGGAGCACATCGGCGAACTCTATGAGTAGAGGCGGCGGTTCGAGACCGGCAACATCACAACCGAGGGAGAAGCAAATAGGACTTGGCCCTTGATTGACGCAATGGCACTTGACGATGCAACGCGCCGTCTTTCGCCCAAGTCCGAGATAGTCAAAGTGATCGCCTATGGCCGCAATCGCTGGATTGCGCTCATACGGTACATTGTCGCATCCGCATGGAATACGGAGCTACATCACATCCTCCTGACTGTTCCTCAAACCATGGAGATGCAATGATGGGCGTTGTGATCACAGCATATTCCGCAGCGCGGACGGTCTGGGTTTAATGGACATAGGGATGCCTTCGCCAGCGGCGCTGTCATGAACGCTTCGACACAGCTCGTGGCCGCGTCGAGGTGTTCATGACAAGAGCGCTTCAATACGCGATTGTCGGTGGCACGCAGAGCGAGCGAATCGACTCCGGCGCGTTCTCCCAAGGATAGTCTCCACCGTTCATCACAGAGCTATATCCAAGCAACTGGCGCAGCGTTTGCGACGTGTTCTTCATCACCTCTGGGTCGAGGACGAGCGGAAAGTTGATCGAAGGACGGCACCAGGGTGGCGTCAGGCCGAAGTTGATCGACGCGCGCTCACGGTTTGTGGAGATGTTGGCGCCTGTGCCGTGCAAGAGCATATCGGTGTAGATGATGAGGGAGCCCGCCGGTGCTTCGGCCGGAACAGACTCGTAGGACGTCGCGCCTGAGTTATCGATTTCGGAGTTCCAGAGATGGCTGCCCGGCACCACGCGCGTCGCGCCGTTTTCCTCCGCGAACTCGTCAAGGCACCAGATGAACCGCGACTGGTTCGGGGCTTTCTGGTGGCCCACCCCGTTGCTGGCGTCGAGATGGATGAATTGCGCGCCGCTTCCCGGCCGCGTGACATTGGCATCCACGCTATGCACAAGATAGCTCTCGTTAAGGACCGTTGGCCCGAGGATATGCTTCGTCAATTCCAGCACTACAGGATGCTCCAGAATCTGGCGGAAGACCTCGTGGCGATCGGGTAAGCGATTAAGGCGACGATTCTTGGCGTCGGGATCGACAAAGAACTTGCTCACCCGGCTTTGATCAATCGCCTCTTCACGCTTGATCTCGTCTGCGAGAACCTGACGCGCCGTGCGCACGACGGCCTCCGGGAACACGTCAGTGAGGATGGCATACCCAGCCCTTTTCAGATCGGCCTTGGCCGTTTCAAGGTCGGGCGTTGGTTTCGGCAGAACCAGATTGGGATCGAGTGGCACGATCTTCTCTGGAGACGCCAGGGTCAGTTTGTATTCGTCCATAGAGAGGGAGTCGCCAACTGCCATATCAATTCTCCGCTTCGTGTCTGCAAACCCTCCATACGAAGGGCCTCATAATTGCCGTGGATTAGCTTAATCTGATAGTTGAGAAAATTCAACATTTGTCAAGATCAATTTCGGAGGAGAGGGTTTCAGACACCTCTCGCGCCAGGCCATTTCGTCGGCCTTCAGCCATGACGTGCACAAATGCCTTGACAGCAGTTGAAAAACTTCAACAATCAGCTTCAGAAGCTTTATGCGGTGGTAACGGGAACCGGTTGCTTTGCGGCACTCTCCATTACACCGATGGCAGAAGGTGCAATATCGCCCCTGCGCAGCCGCACAGAAGCCAATAACAACGTCAGATTACAACTGAGGTCCGCAACGGAACACGCGTTTGTAAATTAAAGGGGAGAAGGTATGGCGTACTTGCGAGCTAAGGCGGTTCGATCAGGACTTTTTTGCGCAACATCGGTAGCCATGATGTTGGGGGGCGCGGCGATTGCGCAAACGTCGGCAGAGGCCAGCGCGCCGCCCGCGGTTGCCGACGATGGCTCTTCAGATATCGTGGTCACCGCGCAGCGCCGGGAGGAGCGCGCCCAGGACGTCCCGATTTCGATCACTGCCTTTTCCTCCGATCGTCTGCAGCAGCAGGGGATTGCACAGTCCCAGGACCTTCAGGGTGCCGTGCCGTCGCTCACCGTCGGGACGAGCGGCCAGGGTTCGCGCGAGGCGCAGTCCTTCACGATCCGCGGTCAGGGCGCCACTTTGCAGGCGTCACCTGGCGTCGTAGTCTATCTGAACGAGGTTCCTCTTCCGTCGCCGATCTCGGTGAACCAGCAGGGCGGCCCCGGTAATTTCGTCGACCTTCAGAGCATGCAGATCCTGAATGGACCGCAGGGAACGCTGTTCGGCCGCAACACCACGGGCGGCGCGGTGCTGCTCGTGCCGCAAAAGCCGACGGCGGATTTCGGCGGCTATGCCCAGGCCAAGATCGGCAGCTATGACAATCGCGAATTCGAAGGTGCGTTCAATATTCCGATCGTGTCCGACAAGGTTTTGTTGCGTGTCACCGGCGCCTATCAGGATCGCGACGGCTTTACCCATGATGTCGTCTGGAACAAGGACAGGGATGACCTTCACTGGTATTCCGGGCGTTTCGGCCTGGTCCTCCGGCCCACCGAGACGTTCGAAAACTATACGATGGCCTATGGTGCCTATTCCAGCAACAACGGCACCGGCCAAGTCAATCGCAGTTTCAATATCGAGGGGTTGCAGCTCTACGGTTTCTGCCAGGAAGGCCCGACCATTCCCGACGTGATCGCGTCCTGCGACGTCTATCGTGCTGCCGCGGCAGAGGCGGAGGAACGCGGGCCCCGTAAGACGGCCTACAGCACCGATACATACCAGAAAACAAAGACGTGGGGCATCACCAACACGTCCGCGCTGGATCTGAACGACAGCCTGACGCTGCGCAACATCATCAGCTATCAGCGGTTTCAGACGCGCTTCGCGGTGGACAATGATGCGTCGATCTTCCAGCAGGACGAATATGACGCACGCCGGTTCCCGGCTTCGGGACAGGTGACGCTGCCGGGCGACGAAACGCCGGTCGAATATCTCCCGCCCGCGCCGACGATCCCGCGTGATCGATTCCGCACGATAACCGAGGAACTGCAGCTTCAGGGCAAGCTGCTCGACGGCAAGCTGAACTTCACGGTTGGCGGTTTCCTGTTCGATCAACGGCCCACTGGCTCGCAGGGGGCAACGGTATACGGCTTCTGCCCGGCCGCGTTCACCGGCTTCTGTGACTCGCAACGCCTGACCTATGCGATCACGACCAAGTCGAAGGCGCTCTATGGCCAGGCCACATTGGATTTCGGCGCATTCGCGCCCAGCCTCGATGGCCTGAAGATCACCGGTGGATACCGCTATACGTGGGACACTATCAGCGGATCTGCCGCTTATTATACACCTCTCACTCTGGCGCCCGGCAGCTTCTCCTGTTCGGACGGTTCGGTGGTGACAGACCCCACTGAGTGCCAGTTCAACGCCAGGCTCAAGACAGGCGCCCCAACCTGGACCGCGGGTATCGATTACCGGGTGTCTCCCGACCTTCTGCTCTACGGCAAGATCAGCCGTGGCTATAAGGCAGGTGGCATTAATACCAACGCCGTCTTTGAAAACACGCGGACGTTCCAGCCTGAAAAGGTCACTTCTTATGAAGGTGGCTTCAAGTCCGACTTCAACATCGCCGGGGTCGGCAGCCTCCTGAACGTCAGCTATTATTATCTGGACTATAAGAACATCCAGCGCGCTGCGCCCGATGTAAACGGAGCATTGCTGGGAGCGCAAATTCTGGGAGCCGTTGCGCGCGTTCAGGGCGTCGAGGTCGAAGGATCGATACGGCCGTTCCGCGGCGTCGAGATTGGCGGCAATTTCAGCTACACAGACGCCAAATATAATAGCTATGAATATACTACCAACCTGGGGGCGTTCGACTGCAACGGCAACTTCATTGCTCCGGGTGGGACGGTCGATCTGGGTTGCGTCCCCTTCACCGGCGTCGCACCCTACACATACAGCTTCCATGTATCGGCCGAACAACCGCTTGCCAATGATCTTGGGACGCTCGCGATGTTCGTGAGCTATTCCCACACATCTTCACAACATACGGCGGCGACGGCGCTACCCGGAACAGAGCCGGGCGAGGAACTTGGAGGTTTCGGTACGCTTAGCCTCTCGATAGACTGGCGCAAGGTCGCAAACAGCAACCTCGATCTGGGTCTTTACGCAACTAACCTGACCAATAATCTCTACCGGATCGGCAATCCGAACCTGTACAATACCTATCTCTATCATTCGACCATCTATGGTGAGCCGAGGATGTACGGGGTTCGCGCCCGCTACACCTTCTAAGGCAGATATGATCCAGACATTGCTTCATCGGACAGGGGGCTCAGTCATCCGGCCCCCTGTCCGAGCAAACGCATTCGGCGGCAACGGCGGCCGACACAGAACTTGCGGTATGAAGTTCTGTGTGAACCGGAGTTGGCTCCCAACTTCGAGAGGCCGTATAGACGGCGAACGGCGCGGGTCAGCAAAACATGATCGTAAAGATGCGCGCTGCCTGGCTCGCTCGACCGCGCTGACGAACTTGGTTCCGGCTGTAATGACGATCCCGAAGGCCGGCCGACAGCTTATGCCGAAATCGACCGGAATCTCGTCATTTTTACCATAAGGCTGACATGGGGCGTCCGCAGCCGCCGCTGAACAGGACAATCGATGGTGCGGCGAGCCGCAGGGCTTCGATGGACCGTGCTGATTTCCGATGTCGTGACGTAGCTGGAGCGCCAGCCAGCGGTAACGTCGCCACTGGGGACGGGAAGAAACTGCTCATGAAAGCCGACACATTTTGGAGAATTCCGCGCATAAGCGGTATAGGGTCCTATGCTAGTGAAGCTGTTCTGTTTCATAGGGCGAGATGGCTATCGTTGAAGCTGGCATTACTAGCCTGTTTAGAATCCGATCTGTATTCGTTAAATGGCAGCGTTGCTGCCTCGCGCATCGGTTAAAGGCAACCGAACGGCAGCTGTCTCTGTTGGTCAGCTCCAGACCGGAAATTTGCCTATCGGCCAGCTGTGAGGGCCGTAGTTCAATTGGCTGACCGTCCGTACCTGAGCATGTAAAATTCGAGGGTGAGCGGCAAAGAAGGGTCGATCGGTAGGCGGCACTTGGGACAAACTCGTCGTTCGCATGCAGAAGGTTGAGCGTCCGCTCTTGTCAAAAGCCGACGTTCAGCGCTTGTTCGCGCGGCTTAGCAATCAGTCGAGTTATGACGTCGCCGCTGAGCGGGCAGACCGATATCCTCGTCGTTCAGCTCTCCGTGGGAAACAGGTCGGCCACCGGTGCAAATGGCTGGCCGGTCTCCGAGGCATGGCGAACCTTCCGTTCGAGCACGATGTCGATTGGGAGGTTGCGGTCTAGCGCCTCGTACATATCCTTCCCGTCCATGCAGATATCGTGCGCATCTTTGGTTCGATTGCGTCGGGGACGATATTGTTCATTATCGTCGGCACCTGCGCAACGCACTACGGGCCTCGAAGCATCTCCGACGGACCGCCCAAGCGCTTGACCCGGAAATGCTCGACCGATTCGAGCCTGCGCACCGTAAGCTCCTGACAATGCCGGGAGGACGTCGTCGCCTCCTTGGCAACCGATCTGATTTGCTTAGCACCACGGGCATTCGGCAAGCTGCCCTTGGCGCGCAGGATATCGCTATGGTGCCATCTCCATTTGCGCTCGATCCGATCCGGTTGGTTATCGCGGAGCCTCATAGATGGACCGGCGTACCGAAGGGAGCAGCTCCACCAACTTCGCGTTGACGGACACTAACCTTGCAGGTTTTTGCCCGCAAACATTGGCACAGCCTTGTTCATGGCAAGGAAGAACCCATCGCGAAGGGACGACAAGATCTCACCGTCCATGTCCGGGACGTGCCGAGACAAGAAACCTCTTGTCATCAGCCGCCTGGACGATTCATGGTCGTCGATCGTCGATGAAGCCGCGCTTATTGATCGCTGGTTGGGAGCAGAAATCGCCAGTCTGTTCGGAGATAATTGTTGATGGAAAGCTTTCGCGGCAAGCGCATCGCCATCTATGCCCGAGTTTCGACCAAGCGGCAGGCGAACAACGACCTCTCTGTCCCGGACCAGATCGCCTATGGCGAGCGTTGGATCGGAGACAATGATGCCGTCCACGTCAAGACTTTCGTCGATGCGGGTGCCAGCGCGACTAACGATGGACGCGGAGAATTTCAGGCGATGATGGCTATGGCCATGAGCGAAGAGCGCCCGGTCGACGTCATCCTGGTTCATTCGCTATCTCGCCTGTTTCGCAATGCCCTGCATTTCATGCAGTACAAGGCGCAGCTTCAGCGTCACAAGGTTCGCATCGTTTCGATTACTCAGTCCTTCGGTGACGATCCGGCGAGCGAACTGGCGGTCGGGATGCTGGCCCTGTTCGACGAATATCATTCAGCTGAGAATTCGAAGCATGTGAAGCGCACCATGCTCGCGAACGCTGCGCGGGGGTTCTGGAACGGGCAACGGCCGCCGCTCGGATTCAAGACCGTCTCCGTGAAACAGTCGAAGGGGAAGGACCGGCAGAAGCTCGAGCATGATCCCCTGACGATGCACGTGCCGGTCTTCATCTTTGAAACTTATGTGAATGGCTATCAGGGCACGCCCGTTGGGATAACGCGGCTTGCGCAAATCCTCAACGAGCGCGGCGACCAAATCGGCGGCAAACCCTTCCACACATCCAATGTCCACGCCATCCTGTGCAACAGCGCCTATATCGGCCTCGTCATGTATAACCAGCGTGACTCCCGTACGGGCGAGACCCGCCCCGAGGAGGAATGGGTCCCGATTCCCGTTCCTCCCCTGGTATCTGAGGATCTCTTTTATGCCGCCCGTGCTCAGATGGCGGGGCGCGACCCGCGAATGGGCGCTGCGGCGGTAAAGACCGGGACGAACCTGCTGACCGGATCGGTGATCTGCGGCTGTGACGGCGATGGGTGCGGCGGCGGCATGACGACCGAAACTGGTAAGGGCGGACGTTACCGCTACTACGCATGTCACAAGCGCTCCAAGGCTGGTCTCACGCAATGCGCTGGCCGCCGCGTCCGCATGGAGGCGCTCGACGATATCGTGGTGGGAGCGGTGGCGGAACATGTGCTTGAGCCTACCCGCCTCAATGCTCTTCTCCAGAGTTGGATCGATCGCAGCGAGGATGCTCAGGCTAGCCGACGGGAACAGCTAAAGCGGCTTCGCACGCGCCTCACTATGCTCGATGGCGAGAGTGCCAACGTGATCAAGCTTGTCCGGAGCGGTGTATGCGCACCTGACAATCCGCAGGTCGCGACCGAGCTTGGCAACATTGCCGCGCAGAAACGCAGCGTTAGCATCGACATCGAAGCACTGGAACGCCAACTCGCCGATGGTGCGCGCCGAATCACGCCGGCAGTGCTGGACAGTTTCAGCGCGTTGATGGCTGCGAAGCTTCGCGAAAAGGGGAATGTCCGTCGCGAGTATATGCGACTGCTAGTTGGTCGCGTGGAGGTTGGGAAACGCATCATCCGGATCATCGGATCGAAGAATGCGCTTTCTCGCGCTGCTACCGGCGTGACACCACACATGGTGCCCAAAGCTGAACGGCAATGGTGCACCCAAGAGGATTCGAACCTCTGGCCTTTGCCTTCGGAGGGCAACGCTCTATCCAGCTGAGCTATGGGTGCGTGTCGCTTGGTGCGAAGCGCCGCTTAGCAAAGCACAACTGCTGACGCCAGCACCAAAATAGCGACGCGCCGACTATTTGATCTTCTTCATCGGTTGGAACTTGCCGAGCCCGCAGCTCGCGCCTCGCATCAGGTTGGGCGAGCTGTACAACACCGTGATTATGTCCACCGAGCAGAGCTGCGAAAGGCTCGTCTTGTACATGAAACGGCGCTCGAAGCCGAGGCTGGGGCAGCTGTTTGGCAGGATGTTGCGGTATACCTTGTTGCCGTTCAGAATAAAGTCGATCGTCCGGTCGTCGCGGACATCGGTCTGCCGGATCGAATTTATCTGTACGCAATCAACGGGTTTGCCATTCGCAACCAGATTATCGGTCCGCGTCTTGGCCGTCGCCGGGGCGACCAGGGACATGAGGACCACGGCGATACCCAAGCGCAGTGCCGGGGAAACAGGGACGGACATGCTTGTCTCTCCTCATCATCGTCACGGGTAACACGTCGCCAGCAGACGCGTTGCACCTGCTATTTAGCATAGCTTGTCTGAACCGCAGGATAATGGCGAAGGGTCAGCCGGTTTTCGGCGCGGTCTTGGGAGCAGGGGTCTTGGGTTTGTAGCGGCACAAATCTGCCACGATGCAGCGCCAGCATTCCGGGCGGCGGGCCTTGCATACATAGCGGCCGTGAAGGATGAGCCAATGGTGCGCATCCCGACGAAAAGGGCCAGGGACCCGCTTCTCCAGCTGGAGTTCGACAGCCAGGGGCGTCTTTCCGGCGGCAAGGCCGGTGCGATTGCCGACGCGGAAAATATGCGTGTCGACCGCGAAGGTTTCGTGCCCGAAAGCCGTGTTCATCACCACATTGGCGGTTTTCCGCCCGACCCCCGGCAGCGTGGTCAGCACATCGCGGTCCTGCGGGACTTCGCCGCCGAAATCGCGCACCAATATCTCGGAAAGCGCGATGACATTCTTGGCCTTGGCATTGAACAGGCCGATCGTCTTGATGTGCTGCTTCAGCCCTTCCTCGCCCAGCGCTACCATCTCGGCAGGCGTCTCCACCTGCTGGAAAAGCGCACGCGTCGCCTTGTTGACGCCCACGTCCGTCGCCTGTGCGGACAGGACGACCGCGACCAGAAGCTGATAGTCGTTGCCATATTCCAGCTCGGTGCGGGGCGCCGGATTGGCTTCCGCAAGGCGGCTGAAAAAATCGAAGATTTGATCCTTGTTCATCGCCGGATCAAAGGCCAAGCACCGCCTTCATGTCATAGCGTCCGGCAGGCTGGCCGATCAGCCAGTTCGCACCCTTTACAGCGCCACGTGCGAAGATGACCCGGCTTTCGGCGCGATGGCCAAGTTCGATCCGTTCGCCATCGGCCGCGAAGATCACTTGATGGTCGCCCGCTACCGATCCGCCACGCAAGGCGGCGAAGCCGATCGTGCCTTGCTTGCGCGCGCCCGTGATCCCGTAACGCCCGCTTTCGCTGTTGGCGGCTAGATCGATGCCTCGCCCCTGGGCTGCCGCGTTCCCCAAGAGGAGGGCAGTACCGGACGGCGCATCGACCTTGTGCCGGTGGTGCATTTCGACAATCTCGATGTCCCAGTCACCGCCCAGGCGCGCAGCGGCCTGCTCGACCAGCGCCGCCAGCAGGTTTACGCCGAGTGACGTGTTTCCCGTCTGCAGAACCGGAATGTGCTGCGCGGCGCTGTCGATCAGCTGATGGTGCGCCTGCTCAAGCCCAGTAGTGCCGATCAGCACGGGCTTGCCTGCGGCGACGCAAGCATCGAGATGGGCCGCAAGGGCGCCAGGAACGGAAAAGTCGATCAGCACGTCGCTCTTCCGGGCGAGTGCGAGCGGATCGGCCGTGATGGGCATGCCCGGCAGCAGATCACCGCTCCCGTCGCGATCCGTCCCGCCGCTGATGGTCAGCCCCGCTTCAACGGCGACTTGGGCGATCGCGCGCCCCATGCGGCCTGCTGCGCCGAATAATCCGATCTTAGTCATGATCCCGCTCATCCCTGGAAATCTGCTCGCCCGATGCCAGAATGGTTCTGCCTTGTCATCTGCGAAGCTGTAGCTTTCGGCCGGAACAGAAGACATGATGGCACGATGGAAGACATCCGCAATATCGTGATTCTGACCGGCGCGGGCATCTCGGCCGAAAGCGGCCTCGCGACTTTTCGTGGACCCGACGGTTTGTGGGAGGGGCATCAGGTTGAAGATGTCTGCACGCCAGAGGCGCTGGAGCGCAATGCCGCGCTGGTGCATCGCTTCTATGACGAGCGGCGCGCGAAATTGAACGAAGTTCAACCCAACGCCGCTCATCACGCCTTGGCGGAACTGGACGCTCGATGGCCCGGCGATCTGCTCATCGTAACGCAGAATGTCGATGATCTTCATGAACGAGCCGGCGCCCGGCGCCTGATCCATATGCATGGTGAGCTTCGGTCCGCACTCTGCGTTGCGTGCGGCGAGTCCTTGCCCTGGCCCGATCCGCTGCCGCCCGGCTCCCAATGCCCGGCCTGCAGCAGGAAAAGCCTGCGTCCCGACATCGTCTTCTTCGGTGAAATGCCCTACCAGATGGACTTGATCGATGCGGCCTTGCGCCGGGCCGACCTGTTTCTATCCATAGGCACGTCCGGAGCGGTATATCCAGCCGCAGGTTTCGTTCAAACGGCACGCCACGCAGGGGCACGCACGTTGGAACTGAATCTGGAACCGTCTGCAGGCAGCTTCTATTTTGAAGAGAGCCGCATCGGCCCAGCCAGCGAACTCGTACCGGACCTCGTCCGACGACTGCTGCCTTAGATCCCGCTGTCTCCTGCGATGGGCGCGTCGCGGTAAAGAAGCATGATCGACCCATCGTCTCCGCTCACCGCCCGCACGGGCAAGCGAGATTGAAGCAGCGACAGGAACTTGCCGCTGTCGCCTATGTGGAATTCACCGCCGATGCGCAGCGCGGATACGCGGGCATCTCCGATCAGGATCGGCGCGTCGCGGTAGCGATTAAACTCCCCGGCCGCCTGTTCGATGGTTTCGCCTTCCAGGTGCACCAGTTGCTTACGCCATGCGGTGCGTTGCCGGACGACATTGGGATCGAGCCGGGTCAGCACGAAGCTTCGTGGTTGCAGCACCGCGCCATTACCCGCAGCGACCTGGCGAGGCGGGCGATTGCCGCAACTCACGATGGCGGTGCCCTTTGTAACCGTCAGTTCGATCAGGGATGGCCGAAGGCGCAGGTTCAGCGCCGTATCCCGCGCGCGCACGATTGCGGACCGTGCCTCCACATCGAATTCGCGCTGCGCGTCCGGGGCAACCTCGATAGCGGCTTCTCCCTTCAACAGCCTAACCTTGCGGCCGTTGCTCGTGAAGCGGACATCGACCGCGCTGTCGCTGTTGAGGTGAAGGCGGGAACCATCAGGCAAACTGATCGTGCGGATTTCGCCGATTCGCGTTTCGTAATGATCGACATCGTTGAAGGTGCGGACCGTGACGATCGCGGCAAGGATGAACAGGATCACCGCAATTCCAGCGACGATCATGATGTTGCGTGACAGGCGGCGCTGCTGCTCTTCAGTAACGACCTCGCTGACGGGGGGCAGATTGACATCAGCCGCCGCGCTTTTCAGTCGTTCCGCAGCTTCCCACGCAGCCTCCGCGCGCGCATAAGCGATTGCGTGGCGCGGATCTGCTTCGATCCAGGCGCAAATGTCGGCTTCGTCTTGGGCAGTCGGATTGCTGTTAAGCTTTGCCAGCAGGCGCGCGGCTTCCGCCTCGACCTCTTCCCTGCTGTTTGATCCTGGCCCCGACGCTTGCACGTTCGAAATCCGTTTCCTCGCGTTCTGACCAAGCCCGCATAACTATAGCGATGGCTTTGGCCAGATGTTTTTCAACTGTAGAAACGGATAGGGACATCTCCGCCGCTATTTCCAGCATCGACCTTTCGTGAATCCGTCGAAGGATAAAAACCCTACGGCATTGCGGCGGCAGGGACTCCACGATGGCTTCGATCTGGCGCAGCGCCTCGCGTGCGTGCAGTTGAGCTTCGACATTGCTGTCGCCTTGCAACAGCTCAAGGTCTGCGATGGTTTCGAAACTCACCACCTTGTTGCGCCGGGCATTGTCGATCACCAGGTTGCGGGCGATGGTGAACAGGTAAGCGCGTCCTGTGGTGACATTTTCCCAATTTTCGGTGGCGAAGGCGCGGGCCATGACCTCTGCCACCATGTCGTCAAGCTCATGGGTGGAAGGGAGTATCCTCCGGAGCCGGCCGCGAAGGGCGGCTTCTTGAGGAAGAATTACGGTCTTGAACCAGTCTAACTTGGCGCGAACACGATGCACGTTGACCCCCTTGATGTCAGCCGCGCCTCTCCCGCTTTCTTTTATCTGTCACAGTTCAATCATGCTTGCAGGGGCCTGTCCAGCGCCGGAAGGTCGATCTGGATCAAGCGGCGAAAAATTTTCGCCGCCCGTGTAAATTTCGCACGATAGCAGGATCAGTCCGGTGGAAGCTCCGGGACCGAGCGGTCCGGCTGATCATAATCTGGCTGCGTGGGCACGACTTCCGGCGGCTCGCCCGCAGGGGTTTCATCCGGGGTCGAAGGCGGGGGCGACTCTGGTGGAGACTGCGGCTGGATCGTATCGGGCGGGGGAACGCCGATCGGCTCGGGGTCGGGCTGAGTGGCCATGCTTTTCTCCTTCGTTGAAGGCTACGCGCGGAGCCTTGCGCAAGTTCCAGGCAAGTTATCCACATTTGCTTGCCTCCCCGGATGCTTTTCTCTATGCCGCGCCGACCGGCGGCCGATGCGGGCGTGGCGAAACTGGTAGACGCGCCAGATTTAGGTTCTGGTATCGCAAGATGTGGGGGTTCGAGTCCCTTCGCCCGCACCAGTGCGCCCGGCTTGGATCATGTCAGGCGCCACCTGAATTCAGCTGAAGAAAGCGTTTGAGAGAAGAGATGCAGACTGTCGAGACGTTGAACGAGGGCCTGAAGCGCGCCTACACCGTGACCATCACGTCGAAGGACATCGACGCCCGCGTGGAAAAGGAAGTGGCCACGATTGCGCCGCAGGTCCGCATGCCCGGTTTCCGCCCTGGCAAGGTTCCCGCCAACCTCGTCAAGAAGATGCATGGGGAATCGCTGCAGCGCGACGCGCTCAACAATTCGATCCAGGAAAGCATTCAGAAGCTGATCGCCGACAACAAGCTGCGCCCCGCGATGCAGCCGTCCGTCGAGCTGGATGAAGGCTTTGAGTTCGGCAACGACGCCGAGGTGAAGGTCGAGCTGGAAGTGCTGCCTGAAATCGCCGCGCCCAGCATTGAAGGTTTGAAGCTGGAGCGCCTGACGGTCGAAGTCGCCGATTCGCAGGTCAATGAGGCTGCTGGCCGCATCGCGACCCAGCAGGGCGCACTGGAAGAACATGCCGCTTCGCACAAGGCGAAGGACGGCGACACGCTGACCATCGATTTCGTCGGTAAGGTCGACGGCGAAGCCTTTGAAGGCGGTTCGGCCGAAGATGTGAAGCTGAAGATCGGTTCGGGCCAGTTCATCCCGGGCTTCGAAGAGCAGCTGACCGGCGTCAAGAAGGGCGAAGAAAAGACCATCAGCGTCACCTTCCCCGAAGATTATGGTGCGGCGCATCTGGCTGGCAAGGAAGCCACCTTCGATGTGACGGTGAAAGCCATCCTGGATGCCGACAAGCCCAAGCTGGACGATGATTTCGCCAAGTCGCTCGGCCTTGAAGGTCTGGATAAGCTCAAGGAGCTGCTGAAGGGCCAGATCGAGCAGGAACATAACGGCCTGACCCGCACCTATATGAAGCGCAAGCTGCTCGATCAGCTGGCTGCTGCGCATGATTTCGACGTGCCGCCGAGCATGGTGGAAGCCGAATTCAACCAGATCTGGGCCCAGCTTCAGCATGAAGCCAGCCATGAGGCTGATCCGGAGGCCGCTCTGAAGGAAATGGAAGCGGAGAAGGACGATTATCGCGCCATCGCCGTCCGTCGCGTGCGCCTCGGCCTTCTCCTCTCGGAAATCGGCCAGGCCAATGGCGTGACCGTTTCCGACCAGGAAATGAACCGCCTGATCATGCAGGCTGCTCAGCAGTACAGCCCCCAGGATCGTGAGCGCTTCGTTCAATATGTCCGCCAGGACCCGATGGCCGCCGCCCAGCTGCGCGCGCCGCTTTACGAGGACAAGGTCGTCGACTTCCTGTTCGACAAGGCCGAAGTCACCGATCGTGCCGTCAGCCGCGAAGAGCTGGAAGCTGCGATCGAAGCGGAAGATGGCGATCTGAAGCCCCACGTACACGGCCCCGGCTGCGGCCATGATCACCATGATCATGACGAAAAGCCCAAGGCCAAGAAGGCGGCGCCCAAGAAGAAGGCAGCCGAAGCTGACGAAGCAGCGCCCGCGGCGGAAGAAGCCCCTGCCAAGAAGGCTCCCGCGAAGAAGGCTGCTGCCAAGAAGGATGACGCCGTAGCTGAAGAAGCCGCCGCTGAGGAAAAGCCCAAGGCGAAGAAGGCTGCTCCGAAGAAGGCTGCCGCCAAGGCTGAATAAGGCTCTCAACGCCTGAATGGACGAGCGCCCGGCTTCGACAGGAAGCGCGGGCGCTTTTCCTTTGGCGAGGGGCAGACGAAATATTAATCTTGGCCGTCCTAGCGAGGGGGCGTTCGGCGGAAGGCATGGGGCAGATGAAGGAATTTCCGGCATTGGCAAGCGGGCAGGGGACGGCGGGTCCTCGCATTGCCGTGATCCTGCCCTGCTATAATGAAGCTGGCGCCATCGTGCAGACGGTGCAGGATTTCCGCCGCGCGCTCCCGGCAGCCGACATCTATGTCTTCGATAATAACAGCACTGACGGCAGCTACGAACTGGCCGCCAGTGCAGGCGCTATCGTCCGGCGAGTGACCCAGCAGGGGAAGGGCCATGTCGTCCGGCGCATGTTCGCCGATGTGGACGCGGACATCTATGTCATGGCGGATGGGGACGCGACCTACGAAGCGGCCGCCGCGCCCCGGCTTATCGCCGCGATGTTGGAAGATAATCTCGACATGGTCGTCGGGGCACGGCGGAGCGAGGTGGAAGAAGCCTATCGGCGGGGCCATCGCTTTGGCAACTGGGCGCTTACCAGCCTGTTGAAGCAGCTGTTCGGGCGGAGCTTCACCGACATATTGACGGGCTACCGCGTCTTCTCACGCCGGTTCGTGAAAAGTTTTCCAGTGCTTTCGGCGGGCTTCGAAATCGAAACTGAAATCAGTGTCCACGCGCTCGAACTGGCCATGCCCGTGTCTGAAATCATGACCGCTTATGGTGCGCGGCCGGAAGGCTCGGCCAGCAAGCTGTCGACCTTCCGCGATGGCTGGCGCATCCTGCGCACGATCTTCACACTTTACCGCATCGAAAAGCCGATACTTTTCTTCGGCATCTTCGCGGTGTTGCTGGCGCTGACGGGGATCATCCTCGCAACGCCGCTGATCATCACCTATCTTGAGACCGGGCTTGTTCCCCGCTTCCCCACCGCGATCCTCGTCACTGGTTTGATGATCCTCGCGACGCTGTCGGGAATGTGCGGGCTGATCCTGGACACCGTCGTGCGCGGGCGGCGGGAAGTCCGCCGCCTGGCCTATCTCACCTTCCGCGCGCCGTCGGATTTCGGACGACGCGATTGAAGCTGCGCCAGCTCCTCACAGTACCCCTTGAACCTGCCCGCTTTTGTGCCGATGTAGAGAGCGGGCAAAAATCACCCTGAAAGAGCAAAATGACCGATATCATGTCTGATCCGATGGCTGCGCTTGTTCCTATCGTCATCGAACAATCCAATCGCGGCGAGCGCAGTTTTGACATTTATTCCCGCCTGCTGCGTGAACGGATCATCTTCGTGACCGGTCAGGTCGAGGATCATATGGCCTCGCTGATCGTAGCCCAGCTCCTGTTCCTCGAGTCGGAAAATCCGAAGAAGGACATCTGGATGTACATCAACTCGCCGGGCGGCGTCGTTACGGCGGGCATGGCGATCCACGACACCATGAAATATATCCGTCCGCAGGTCGGCACCGTCTGCATCGGCCAGGCCGCTTCGATGGGCAGCTTCCTGCTTGCCGCCGGTGAACCGGGCAAGCGCATCGCCCTGTCCAACGCGCGCATCATGGTGCACCAGCCGTCGGGCGGCGCTCAGGGCATGGCGTCGGACATCGAGATTCAGGCGAAGGAAATCCTGAGGATTCGCCGCCGCCTGAACGACCTTTATGTCAAATATACCGGCAAGTCGCTGGAAGAGGTGGAGCGGGCTATGGACCGCGATACCTTCCTCGAAGCGGAAGAGGCGAAGGCTTTCGGCCTTGTGGACGAGGTATTTGACCGCCGTCCGGCCGCTCCCGAAACGACTGACAGCTGACATGGATCTTAATCGCGCGCGCTGTTTTCTCCCCTTGTGAAACCAGCGCGACGCGGTCTAGGATGATCCTAGGACCAGAATATCCCTCGCCGTCGCGGCTTTTCGCTTGGGGCAGGGAGGAAAGATTGGCGAATGACTAAGCTTACAGGCTCCGATTCCAAAAGCACGCTTTACTGCTCCTTCTGCGGCAAGTCGCAGCATGAGGTGCGTAAGCTGATCGCGGGGCCGACCGTCTTCATCTGCGACGAGTGCGTGGAACTGTGCAACGACATCATCCGCGAAGAGACCAAGGGCGGTCTCGTCGGCAAGAAGGATGGCGGTGTGCCGACCCCGCAGGAAATCTGCGATGTGCTGGACGATTATGTGATCGGCCAGAACCGGGCGAAGCGCGTCCTGTCGGTCGCGGTCCACAACCACTATAAGCGCCTGAACCACGGCACCAAGCCGGGCGAGGTGGAACTGGCCAAATCGAACATCCTGCTCGTCGGCCCCACCGGCTGCGGCAAGACGCTGCTCGCGCAGACGCTGGCCAAGACGTTCGACGTGCCCTTCACCATGGCCGACGCCACGACCCTGACCGAGGCGGGCTATGTGGGCGAGGATGTCGAGAACATCATCCTCAAGCTGCTCCAGGCCTCCGACTATAATGTCGAAAAGGCGCAACGCGGCATCGTCTACATCGACGAGATCGACAAGATCAGCCGCAAGGCCGAGAATCCCTCGATCACACGCGACGTGTCTGGCGAGGGGGTGCAGCAGGCGCTGCTGAAGCTGATGGAAGGTACGACCGCTTCGGTTCCGCCGCAGGGCGGCCGCAAGCATCCGCAGCAGGAGTTCCTGCAGGTCGACACGACCAACATCCTCTTCATCTGCGGCGGCGCGTTCGCGGGCCTGGAAAAGATCATCGGTGACCGTCTGGAAGCCAAGTCGATCGGCTTCGGCGCCCATGTGGCAGCCCCGGAGGAGCGCAAGACTGGCGAATTGCTGCGCCAGAGCGAGCCGGAAGATCTGCTGAAGTTCGGCCTGATCCCCGAATTCGTCGGCCGTCTGCCGGTGATCGCGACGCTGGAAGATCTGGACGTCGCCGCGCTGGTCAAAATTCTGGTCGAGCCCAAGAACGCGCTGGTGAAGCAATATGGCAAGCTGTTCGACATGGAAAATGTCGAACTCAGCTTCACCGACGACGCTCTGACGGCGATCGCGAGAAAGGCGATCGAGCGCAAGACGGGGGCACGCGGCCTGCGTTCGATCCTGGAATCGATCCTGCTCGACACCATGTTCGACCTTCCTTCTATGGAAGGCGTCGGCGAGGTGGTCGTGGACAAGGATGTCGTAGCCGGGACGAAGGAACCTATCCGCGTTTTCAGCGACAAGGATAAGCGCGCCGAAGACGCAGCCTGAGGGCACTAGCTTCGACGCGGCAAAAAGGCTCCGCTGGATCGCACCAGCGGAGCCTGTTTTTGTTGGCTTATCGGACCGTCCCGAGCGGGGCAGAGCTTAGGTCCTTCCTTCCCGCAGGCAGCAGGGGCAGGGTTCGGCGCGAGCAGCGCGAGCTGGTCGGCACCCTTATATGTCGGCTATGGTCTGCCGATGCATATTCGACAAGAACGGGAAAGCGATTGCTCAGCCATAGCTGAGGTCACAGCGCAGGCATTTGCCAATGTGACGCACAGTGATCATACAGAGCCCGACATCATCAAGAGATTGCGTGAAGCAGGCGATCTCTTGGTCTCGCTGGTCGCGATCGATGGCAGCCATCTGTTGGGCCATGTGGCGTTCTCGCCGATTATGATCAACAGGCAGCATTGTAATTGGTATGGACTTGGTCCCGTGTCGGTGCGGCCAGATCGTCACGGTCAAGGGATCGGTTCGGCCTTGATCAGGGCAGGGCTGGCGCAGCTTAGCTCGTTGAATGCCGGCGGATGCGTCGTGTTGGGCGATCCGGCTTATTATCGCCGCTTCGGCTTCGAACAGGATGATCGCCTACGCTATGAAGGCGCGCCCCCTGAATATTTCATGCGCTTGACGCTCAATGCTCAGCAGGTGCCCTCAGGGAGCGTCGCCTACGCGCCTGCATTTACGGGGTGAATCCCTGGGGATGAATGCCTGCCTCGCGCAGACTGAGTTTCACCGCACGCAACTATCAAGCCCCTCCCGTTGCACAACGCCGATGCGGGCGGCGATGCTGTTGCCATAGCGCCGGGTGAAGCCGCGTGGGGTGATCGCCGCGCGCTTCTTGGGCAGAGGCAGCACGGCTGCGATCCTGGCGGCCTCCGCTCGCGTCAGCTTGGCCGCACCATGATGGAAATAGCGCATCGCGCCTGCCTGCACCCCATAAGTCCCGATCCCGGTTTCGGCGACGTTCAGATAGACTTCCATGATCCGCCGCTTTCCCCAGATCGCCTCGATCAGGACGGTGAACCAGGCTTCAAAGCCCTTGCGGATGAAGCCGCCACCCTGGAACAGAAACACGTTCTTCGCGGTCTGCTGGCTGATGGTCGATCCGCCTCTTATCCGTCCGCCGCTGGCATTGTGCCGCAGCGCCTGCGCGATCGCGACCGCATCGAAACCATGATGGCTGCAAAAACGGCTATCTTCTCCGGCGATCGCAGCCCGTGCCATATTCGGGTCGATCTCGTCCAGGCTGGTCCAATCCTTGGTGATCCCATTGGGGTCCATCAGCATCGTGAGCGTCACGGGCGGCGGCACGAAGCGATAGATCAATACCAGCAGCAGAGACAGGACAACGAACGCGCCCATAAGCTTGAAGATGGCGCGGACCCAGCGGAACCGGCGGCGTCGAGGAGGGGAAGCTGTAGGGCTCATTTCGTTTCTCGTAGCGGGAACGCCAGTGCGTTCAAGATTGCACCGCATCGAAAATGCGCCCGGCTATCGGGCTGCACCTTTGCCCTCTTCCGTGTTATGCTGCTTCAAAAGGGTCGCTGCTGTCTCGCCAGATGTCTGTGAAGGGAGAGGAGTGACTATGCGACCCGATATTCCACCCGACCATATCCTTCAGATCGGCATGGGCTTCTGGGCATCAAAGACGCTGCTCAGCGCCGTTGAACTCGGCCTCTTCACGCAACTGGCCGACCGACCGATGACCGGACCTGAACTGGAGAAAGCATTGGAGCTGCATCCGCGCGCGACCTATGACTTTCTGGACGCGCTGGTCTCGCTAGGCTTGCTGGAAAGGGAAGGCGTGGGCGCGGACGGGCGCTATTCCAATACTCCAGCGACCGCACTCTATCTCGACCGCCATAGCCCTCAATATATCGGCGGCATACTGGAAATGGCTGGTGCCCGGCTGTTCCGCTTCTGGGCAGATCTTACGCCTGCGCTCAAAACCGGGAAGCCGCAGAATGAGGTGAAGATTTCCGGCCGTTCGATGTTCGATAGTCTCTATGCTGATCCCGCCCGGCTGGAGCAGTTCATGGATGCCATGAGCGGCGTGTCGATGGCGAATTTCGAAGCTTTTGCCCGGAGCTTTGATTTCAGCCGTTACCGCACGCTGGTGGACATCGGGGGAGCCACCGGCCAACTGTCCTGCTTCGTGGCCGGGCATCAACCGCAAATGCGCTGCGCGTCCTATGACTTGCCCGTCGTGCAACCGATCGCGGAACGCCGCATCAGGGAGGCAGGGTTACGCGGCCGCGTGACAGCGGGATCGATCGACTTTTTCGAGGACGACTTTCCGCGCGCGGATGTGATCACCATGGGCATGATCCTCCACGATTGGAACCTGGACGCAAAAAAGATGCTGATCGGCAAGGCGTATCAAGCACTTCCGCCGGGCGGAGCATTCGTCGCCATCGAAAACATCATCGATGACGAACGCCGGCAGAATATCTTCGGGCTGCTGATGTCGCTCAACATGCTCATCGAATTTGGCGAAGCCTTCGACTTCACGGGTGCCGACTTCCGCCAATGGTGCTTGGAAGCCGGATTTGCCCGCTGCGAAATATTGCCTCTGGCTGGCCCCGCCAGCGCAGCGATCGCGTATAAATAGCCAAGAAAAAAGCCCCGGATCACTCCGGGGCCCCTACATGTCACGGTGGACGGTGTCAGGCCAGCGCCAACCGCATTTTGCCGATCCTGTCGCCAGCGATGCGCATCATCGCCTTCTGCAGCTTTTCAAAGGCGCGCACCTCGATCTGCCGCACCCGCTCGCGGGATACGCCATAGACCTGGCTCAATTCCTCGAGCGTCTTGGGCTCTTCGGCCAGGCGGCGCTCTGCCAGAATGTGCTTCTCGCGATCATTCAGGTCGTCCATCGCCTCGACAAGCATGTCGTGACGCAGCGTCTTTTCCTGCTCGTCGGCAACCCGCTCGTCCTGCAACGGATCGGTATCAGCCAGCCAGTCCTGCCACTGCCCTTCGCCATCCTCGCGCATCGGGACGTTCAGCGACGTATCGCCGCCCATCGCCATGCGGCGGTTCATGGAGATCACATCTTCCTCGGTCACGCCTAGGTCGGTCGCGATCTTGCGGACGTCATCGGGATGCAGGTCGCCATCCTCGAACGCTTCGATATTGTTCTTCATCCGGCGGAGGTTGAAGAACAGCTTCTTCTGCGCCGCGGTGGTGCCCATCTTGACGAGCGACCAGCTGCGGAGGATGAATTCCTGGATCGAGGCGCGAATCCACCACATGGCGTAGGTCGCCAAGCGGAAGCCGCGCTCCGGCTCGAACTTCTTCACACCCTGCATCAGGCCGATATTGCCCTCGCTGATCAGCTCGCTGACCGGCAGGCCATAGCCGCGATAGCCCATGGCGATCTTCGCCACCAGGCGCAGGTGCGACGTGACCAGCTGTGCTGCCGCTTCAGGATCCTGATGCTCGGCATAACGCTTGGCGAGCATATATTCCTGCTCAGGGGTCAGAATCGGAAACTTGCGGATTTCCGACAGATAGCGGTTGAGGCTGGCTTCACCGCCCAGCGCTGGAACCGCGGGGACATTGCTTTTATCAGCCATGTCGCTTCACCTTTCCCTTTCATGCGCGGCGGGACCCAGAAGAGGCGTCCAGTGCGCCGTCGCAAACTTGTCAAAACCTATACGTGGAGCTCGCTTAACAGTTCCTGCATGTCGGTAGGCAGTGCACTGTCGAAGCTGAGTTTTTGCCCCGTTAAGGGATGTATGAACCCCAGCCGTTTGGCGTGCAATGCCTGCCTTTTGAAACGCAGCGTTTCCAGTATCGTTTTGAAACCTTTTCTGTCTCTACTGTAAACTGGATCGCCGATCAAGGGGTGGCCGAGATGTGCCATATGGACGCGCACCTGATGCGTCCGTCCCGTTTCCAGCTTGCATTCGACCAGGGCAGCCCCCGCAAGCCGTTCGATGAGCCGGTAATGGGTGACGGCATGCTTGCCGCGCCCTTCCCGATGCACCGCCATTTTCTTGCGATCGGAATCGGATCGACCGATCCAGGTATCGACCGTTCCGGCAGACGGCTGCGGCAAGCCATAGACGATCGCGGCGTAGAGGCGGTCGATGCTGTGAGCCTTGAACTGCTGCGCCAGCCCCTCATGCGCACGGTCCGACTTGGCGATCACCAGAAGCCCGGACGTATCCTTGTCGATCCGATGCACGATCCCCGGCCGCGCCACGCCGCCGATGCCGGAAAGTTCTCCCCGGCAATGATGCAGCAGGGCGTTGACCAGTGTCCCGTCCAGATTGCCCGCTGCGGGGTGCACCACCAAGCCTGCGGGCTTGTCCACGACGATCAGGTCGGCATCTTCATGCACGATGGTCAGCGGGATATCCTGCGCGATCGCTTCAGCCTCGACAGGAGCGGGGATAGAGATCGCGAAAAGCTGGCCAACGGCGACCTTCATCGACGGATTGAGCGTCCGTCCATCGGTAGTCACATCACCTTCGACGATCAGGCTCTTCAACCGTTCGCGCGACAGGTCCGGCAGCAACTCGGCAAGCGCCTTGTCCAGGCGAAGCCCATGTTGCGCTTCACCGATCGTTGCTTCGATGATGGAAACCCCCGAACCCATTGGCTAAGCATGTAGGAATGATGGTCCGGATTTCAAGGTCGACACTGGAACAAATCATGTCCCTGGCGGCCGCCAGCGGTCAGGAAGTCTGCGGTCTGCTGCTCGGACAGCCTGGCCATGTCAGCGATATTCTCCCGGCGGAGAATGTGGCGCCTGATCCCCATCGCTATTTCGAACTTAGTCCGGCGACGTTGCTCAAGGCGCACAAGGCAGCGCGCGCCGGTGGCCCGGCTATATTGGGCCACTATCACTCGCATCCGAGCGGCGCGGCTATTCCGTCGGCGACCGACGCCGCCAGCGCCCGGCCGGACGGAAGTCTGTGGCTGATCGTCGGTGATGACGAGGCAAGGCTGTGGATTGCTGGGCGGGGGGAGGGTGGGGAAGTGACCTTCACCCGCGCAATGCTCGATATCATGTGAGGCAAAGGCGGCAGGCCGGGGTTGCATCCTGTGCCCCGGCAGCGCATTAGCCTGTCATTCCTTCCAGTCATTTCCGGCGGCACATCCTTCATGACCAATCCGACCGACAGCATCGAATTCGCCAGCCTGCTTTGTTCGCGCCTGTGCCATGACCTGCTGAGCCCGGTTGGTGCCCTGAACAATGGGCTGGAACTGATGGCTGACGAAACGGATCCGGAAATGCGCCAGCGCTGCCTGGATTTGCTGGCGGACAGCGCGAAGACATCGGCGAACAAGCTCAAATTCTTCCGCCTGGCCTTTGGCTCGGCGGGTGGCTTCGGCGATGCAGTCCCCACGCATGAGGCCCGCGTCGCGATCGAGGGCATGTTTTCAGGGGCTGGACGTGTGAAGATCGGCTGGCTGGTCGATGACGACATGCTCGACAAGCTGCCGGTCAAGGTGCTGCTCAATCTCGCCCTGATCGCAGGCGACGCCTTGGTGCGTGGCGGACAGCTCGATATCGGTGCCGAAAGGCGGCCCGGTGTCACCGAAATCGTGGTGCGCGCCGAAGGACCCAAACTTGTGCTGGACCCTGATCTGCGTTCCGCGCTTGCAGGCACGCTGCCGGACGAAGGTCTCGCCTCTCGGACCGCTGCCGCCTGGATGGTGCGCAGCCTGGTCACGAGCGCAGGCGGTGAGATCGCGCTGTCTCCTGCGGGAGAGCCGGTGTTGCTGTTCGGCGCATCGATCCCTGATCAGAGCTGACCCGCCTACGAGATTATCAAAAGATACGAGTGTAGCAGACAGCCGAACGGTCGGGCTGCTCCTTTTGTCGCGCCCCGATCACGCCAGTGCCGGCCCGTGCGTTCTCATGGCGACCGCCCACATCCAGGCCCTCCGCTCAACAACGCCGGGCTGACGCGTTCGCCCACCAAAGCGAAAAAGGCCCGGCAGCTTTCGCTGCCGAGCCCTTCCATAACCTACAGTCTGATCGGATCAGGCGCTGTAGTACATGTCGAATTCGACCGGCGAGGGAGCCATTTCCCAGCGGTACACTTCGGGCCACTTCAGCTCGATATAGGCTTCGATCTGGTCCTTGGTGAACACGTCGCCCTTCAGCAGGAACTCATAGTCGGCTTCCAGGCTGTTCAGCGCTTCACGGAGCGAACCGCAAACGGTCGGCACCTGGCTCAGTTCTTCCGGCGGCAGGTCATAGAGGTTCTTGTCCATCGCGGAACCCGGATGGATCTTGTTCTCGATGCCGTCGAGGCCAGCCATCAGCAGCGCTGCGTAGCACAGATAGGGGTTGGCCATCGCGTCGGGGAAGCGGAATTCCACGCGCTTGGCCTTCGAACCCGCGCCATAGGGAATACGGCAGGAAGCCGAGCGGTTGCGCGCCGAATAGGCCAGCAGAACCGGCGCTTCAAAGCCCGGCACCAGACGCTTGTAGCTGTTGGTGGTCGGGTTGGTGAAGGCGTTCAGCGCCTTGGCGTGCTTGATGACGCCGCCGATGAAGTAGAGGCACATATCGCTGAGGCCGGCATAGCCTTCGCCCGCGAAGAGCGGCTTGCCGCCGTCCCAGATCGACATGTGGGTGTGCATGCCCGAACCGTTGTCCGCTGCGATCGGCTTCGGCATGAAAGTCGCGGTCTTGCCATAGGCCTGCGCGACCATCTGCACGACATACTTGTAGATCTGCATGCGGTCGGCGGTCTGGACCAGCGTACCGAAGGTCAGGCCGAGTTCGTGCTGGGCAGCGGCCACTTCATGGTGGTGCTTGTCGCAGGGCAGGCCCATTTCGAGCATGGTGGTGACCATCTCGGCGCGGATGTCGGTGGCCGGATCGACCGGAGCGACGGGGAAGTAGCCGCCCTTGGCGCGCGGACGGTGGGCAAGGTTGCCGCCCTCATATTCGCGGCCGGTGTTGGTCGGCAGTTCGATGTCGTCGATCTTGTAGAAGGACTCGTTATAGTCGTTGTTGAAGCGAACGTCGTCGAACATGAAGAATTCGGCTTCAGGGCCGACATAGACGGTGTCGCCGAAACCAGCCGACTTGACGAAGGCTTCTGCGCGCTTGGCGGTCGAACGCGGGTCACGGGCATAGAGTTCGCCAGTGTCGGGTTCGACGATATCGCAGAACAGGATCAGCATCGGGGTCGCGCTGAAGGGATCGACATAGACGGCGTCCAGGTCGGGCTTCAGGATCATGTCGGACTCGTTGATCGCCTTCCAGCCTTCGATCGACGAACCGTCGAACATCAGGCCTTCGTTCAGCTCATCTTCGCCCAGCACGGAAGACACCATGGTCAGGTGCTGCCACTTGCCCTTGGGATCGGTGAAGCGCAGATCGACCCACTCGATCTCCTTTTCTTCGATCATCTTCAGGATGTCTTTTGGCGTGTTGGCCATGTGCGCTTGCCCTTCTTTCATATTTGCCCCCCCGAAGGGGTCTTGGATGTTGCAGTTCGCCAGCCCCTCCACGAAGCTGGCGCGAAATCGGAATTGATGCGGTTTAGATGGCGTCGCTGTCCCGCTCGCCGGTACGGATGCGAACGGCACCTTCGATTGCGGTGATGAAGATCTTGCCGTCGCCGATGCGGCCCGTCTGAGCAGCGGTGGAAATCGCCTCCACCACGCGATCTGCCAGAGAATCGTCGACCACGACCTCCAGCTTCACCTTGGGCAGGAAATCGACGACATATTCAGCGCCGCGATAGAGTTCGGTATGCCCCTTCTGGCGGCCGAAACCCTTGGCTTCGGTAACCGTGATGCCGGACACGCCCACTTCGTGAAGCGCTTCCTTCACCTCGTCGAGCTTGAACGGCTTGATGATCGCTTCGATCTTTTTCATCACTCTATTCCCAACCCAAACCCGCGCTTGATGATGGAGACGCTCTCCATCCACCCATCCTCAAAAGCAACGATCTTCATGCCCCCCAAAGACATGAGCCGCGCCTTTGAACAATCAATTACCGTGCCAATTGGCGAATCGCTTAGCCACGCTTTCGTAGATGCGGCAATCTTTGTCCATATCGCCCGGTTTCTGGGCAGTTGCGATCAGCCTTGCCTAATTTTTAGGCAGCCGGAAGTTCATCCCAGATAGGGCGGCGCATCCAGTCCGGCCGGGCTCTTCGTGAAGATTTCGCAACCTGTCTCGGTAATGCCGATGCTGTGTTCGAATTGTGCCGAAAGCGTCCGGTCGCGCGTCACTGCCGTCCAGCCATCCTCCAGCATCTTCACGCCCGGCTTCCCGATGTTGATCATCGGCTCGATCGTGAAGAACATGCCGGGACGAAGTTCCGGGCCCGTTCCCGGACGGCCGATATGGACCACTTCCGGGCTGTCATGGAACACCCGGCCAAGGCCATGGCCGCAGAAATCGCGGACCACGCCGTAGCGATGCTTCTCCGCATGCCGCTGAATGGCATAGCCGATGTCGCCGAGATGATTGCCGGGCTTTGCCTGTTCGATGCCCAGCATCAGGCACTCATAGGTTACTTCGATGAGCCGCTTGGCCTTGATGCTCGTTTCGCCGACGATGAACATGCGGCTGGTGTCGCCGTGCCAGCCATCGACGAGCGGCGTCACGTCGATATTCAGGATATCGCCTTCTTTCAGCTTCAGGTCGCCAGGTATGCCATGGCAGATGACATTGTTGAGCGAGATGCAGCAGCTGTGCGTGTAGCCGCGATAGCCAAGGGTCGCGGGTACGCCGCCGCCATCCAGCGTCATGCGACGGACGATGTCGTCCAACTCGCCGGTGGTGACGCCCGGCACGACATGCGGCACCAATGCGTCGAGGATCTCCGCCGCCAACCGGCCCGCCTTGCGCATGCCGTCAAAGCCTGCCGCGTCGTACAATTTGATCGCGGTCGATCGGGAAATCGGCGCATCGGCCGTCATCGTCATATATTCGGTCATGATGCGATTATAGGCGGAACAAGGCGATATTGCGAGGCCCCGTTCGCGCCGGGCTAGGCAGCCGACCGATCAGGGGCTATGGCCAGCCCCATGCCCGTAACCGAACGCATCTGGACCGCTGCGCTGATCGTGATCGGAGACGAGATTCTGTCCGGCCGAACCCAGGACAAGAATATCGCGCAGATCGCGTCCTGGCTGAATGTGCAGGGGATCAGGTTGCGGGAGGTCCGCGTGATCGCCGACGACAGCGACTCCATTGTCGAGGCGGTGAACACGCTTCGCGCCCGCAATGACTATCTGTTCACGACCGGCGGCATCGGGCCGACGCATGATGACATCACCGTCGATGCGATTGCGCGGGCGCTTGAGGTGAACGTCGAA
The DNA here is from genome assembly GCF_023051225.1 of Sphingobium agri. NCBI lineage: Bacteria > Pseudomonadati > Pseudomonadota > Alphaproteobacteria > Sphingomonadales > Sphingobiaceae > Sphingobium > Sphingobium agri. Next base: position 746,904 of record NZ_JALKHS010000006.1, read on the forward strand.
ATTCACCCTGAGGCGCGCGCCATGCTGCAGGGCTATTATGAAACGCGCGGCGGCCTCACCGACGCGCGGTTACGGATGGCGAGAGTGCCGGCAGGCTCCGACCTCATCGAAAACCGCATGTCGGGCGCGCCCGGTATCCGTCACGGCAACATCTTCATCATGGCCGGTGTGCCCCATATCACCGCAGGCATGCTGGACATGTTGACCGGCACGCTGGAAGGTGGTCGCCCGCTGATGTCTGCGCAGATCGGCTGCTGGGTCGCGGAAAGCGAGATTGCCGATATCCTCGCCAAGACGGAGCGTAGCCATGAAGGCTGTCAGATCGGCAGCTATCCCTTCTTCCGCGAAGGAAGGACAGGCGCGAACTTCGTCATCCGGTCAACGGACGCGGCAACCCTGGAACAGTGCGTCGCCGATCTCACCAATCGCCTGGAAAGTGGCGGCTGGCCCGTCGTGACCGGCGGCATCTGACCATATTTTCCGGTAAGTAAGCGCTGCTTCCACGCTCATATGTGTCTGCCGAGCGGCGGGCTGCGTTGCATCCACTTGGCCTCGAACGCTATGCTGCGCCGCATCAATAGCTGGCTGGTTCCAGCTTTTGGATGTCGGGCTTTAGCGCCTGTGCGTCCGGTTCATGGTGAATGGCTGAGCCCGTCATCCTGCGTTTTGCGGGGTTGGTTTCTTGCGCCCTTCTTCGCGGAACGGATGCCAGGCGCGAAGCTCTTTCGAAGGGAGAATGGTGATGCGGATCGTTATGACCGGATCGGGCTATGTCGGGTTGGTTTCGGGCGCATGCTTGGCGGACTTTGGCCATGACGTCATTTGCGTCGACAAGGATGTGTCAAAGGTCGAGGTGCTGCGCGGAGGCGGCGTTCCCATCTATGAGCCGGGTCTTGCCGACCTGATCGCGCGCAATGTGAAGGCGGGACGGCTGACCTTCACGACGGACCTTGCTGCCTCTGTCGCAGAGGCCGATGTCGTGTTCATCGCGGTCGGCACGCCTGCTCGGCGGGGCGATGGCCATGCGGACCTCAGCTACGTCTATGACGCCGCGCGGGAAATCGCATCCTCCTTGCGCGGCTTCACCGTCATCGTCACCAAATCCACCGTTCCGGTCGGCACCGGTGACGAAGTCGACCGGATCATCCGGGAAACCAATCCGGCCGCGGAATTTGCTGTCGCCTCCAACCCTGAATTCCTTCGGGAAGGGGCGGCGATCCAGGATTTCAAGCGGCCTGACCGCATCGTCATCGGCATAGAGGATGATCGCGCGCGCCCGGTGATGGAAGAAGTCTACCGTCCGCTTTACCTCAACCAGGCTCCCATTCAGTTCACCGGCAGGCGCACCAGCGAGCTGATCAAATATGCGGCCAATGCCTTCCTTGCGATGAAGATCACCTATATCAACGAAATCGCGGAACTGTGCGAACATGTCGGCGCGGACGTGCAGCAGGTCGCGCGCGGCATCGGCCTGGACAACCGCATCGGCAGCAAGTTCCTCCACGCTGGTCCCGGCTATGGCGGGTCCTGCTTCCCGAAGGACACGCTGGCTCTCGTGAAGACCGCCGAGGATGCGGGCGCGCCCATCCGCCTGATCGAAACGACGGTGGCGATCAACGAAAGCCGCAAGCGCGCCATGGCTCGCAAGGTGGTCGCCGTGTGCAATGGATCGGTACGGAGCAAGACGATCGGCGTGCTGGGCCTTACCTTCAAGCCCAACACCGACGACATGCGGGATGCGCCCTCGCTCTCCATCATCCAGGCACTGCAGGATGCGGGCGCGCAGGTCCGCGCCTATGACCCTGAAGGCATGGATGCCGCGCGTTCGATGCTCCAGAATGTGGACTTTTGCACCAGCCCTTATGACGCGGCAAAGGGAGCCTCGGCCGTGGTGATCGTCACCGAATGGGACGCCTTGCGGGCTCTGGACCTGCCACGCCTCCGGTCGGTGATGAACGGGGACGGCCTTGTCGACCTGCGCAACATCTACCGCCCGGCGGACGCCGAAGCCGCCGGCTTTACCTATGTCAGCGTGGGCAGGGGCGCGGAGCCCGAACCAGAGCCGCTCATCCAGGCAGCTGAATAAGTTCCTCGGCTCGTCGCAAAGATCTCTCCTTTGCGATGAGCCGTGCTTGACCGGAAGTTTTTGTTAACCTTCGTATAGGACCCTAAGGGGGCTAATAAGCGGGGGTTGCAAACATGAATATCAGGCTGACCGGCTCCATGGTTGGAGCCGGATTATCGCTTTTGTGCGTCATGGCGGCGGGGGCCGCGACAATCATATCGGGCGGATCGTCACCCACCTCATCGACTGGATCGACAACCACTCTGCTGGGCAGCGCACCAGCGTTGACCACATCTTCGACGACTTCGTCCACGACTGGTCCGAGCTCGACCATGACGTCGAGCTTTTCCACTTTCGATTTCGCCAGCGGTACAAAGCTGCCGGACAAGGCGACACTGTCGCTGGGCAATGCCACGGTTCTTCCGGGCAGCGGCACTGCTTATGTGCCGGTGACGCTGGACCGGCCGACGCCCAACACGGTCATCGCGCGGGTCATCACGATTAACGGATCAGGCACGCTGCGAGCGTTGTCGGGATATAATTACCAGACCGTCGACACGGTCGTCATCTTCCGCCCCGGCGATCCGCTCGTCCAGACGGTCGAGGTGCCGATCACCAGCCTCGCCGAAGGACAGCAGTTCCAGGTGAAGCTGCGCGAAGCACCCTGGGGCGGCCTGCAGGGGCAATCGCTCGCGACCATCACCGCTACCAGCGCCGCCGCGCCGACGCTCAAGGCAAGCGGCACCTTCCGCCAACCTCGCGCCTTCGCGGCGACGGGCACGCTTCAGTTCGAGCTTAAGAAGGAGACGCACAAGCGCTCCCCTGACGGCGGCTGGGACCGCTGGGCCACCTCGCTCTCGCATGGCCGCACCCAGATCGCCAATGGCGAAGCCGGCCTCTACCTCGATTCATCCGTCTTCCCCGGCGTGGAGGGGCCCGTCTACTGGGGTACGCAGGGGCTCGTCCTGCACAGCCAGAAGCTCAAGACGCCCATCTGGTATGAAGGCCAGAACTGGTATTATGGCGCCACCGTACTGGACGGCCGCAACTTCATCGCCTCGCAGATCGGCTACGGCCAATATGAATGGGTAGCGAAGATGCCCAGCCGCCGCGGATCATGGCCTGCATTCTGGCTGATCTCCACCAGCGGCTGGCCGCCCGAAATCGATATCTATGAAGGCTTTGGCTATCAGAGCTATTGGGACTTCGACCGCCACATCGGCCAGACCATCCATGGCGGCAGCGGCGGCGTGCGCAGCTTTCAGCGGGGCGTCACGATCCAGGCGGAGCAGGCTTACGGCCTGAACGGCTTCTCCCAGGGTTTCCACAGCTTCGCGGTGGATATTCAGCGCGACTATATCACCTGGTTCGTGGACGGGGTCGAAACCTATCAGTCGGTCAATCCCTTCCAGGGGCACCGCTGGTATCCGATCATGGACGTCGCGGTGAAAACCAGCGGGGCCTATGATGACGGCTCGGGCGACATGATCATCAAGAGCTTCCGCATCTACAACGCGCCATAATGGCTGTGGGCGCCGCCCGAGAGGGCATAGAGGCGTCCCCAGCATTTCACCCACTGCCCGGCAACGTCCACGCGGCGCGTGCCGGGCAGGATCAGCCCCGCAAGGCCAATGGTGCGCAACGCCAATATGCCCAGCGTCCGGCCGAGCAGCGCAAGCCGGGCCAGGCGCCCCGGCCGCCGCTTTCGCCGCGCCAGCGTTTCGGTAAAGCCGATCCGCCACATCCGCTTGAGCACCCAGTTCAGCTTCGCCCGCTCCGGCGGAACCCATTCGCTGACACGCGCCTCGGGCGCCCAGGCGAACCGCGCGCCTGCTTCCCGCAGCCGCGCCAGGAAATCCAGATCCTCGCCCCCGCTGCGGTTGAAGCGCGGATCGAACCACGGCCGCGTCACCATCTCCAGCGCCCTCCGGCTCACCAGCAGGTTATTGCTGGCCCACAGCATCCCCGTCGCTCCCCAGGCGCGCCGTTCGGGCCGGAACACCAGCGTCTGCCCGGCCCATCGCGGGGGTTTCCCCGTAAAGTGAAAGTCGACAGGTCCCGCCACCACATCCGCGCCCACTTGCGCCTGACAGGCGAGCAGGGCGTCCAGCCAGCCCGGCTGAGGCCACTCGTCATCATCTATCATGGCGATGAACCGCATGGCCGGATCAGCCATCGCCGTTTCACATATCGCGTTGCGGACAGAGCAAAGCCCCGGCTCCGCCACCCGCAGCAGCCTAAGGGGGAGGGGATAGCCGTCCCCTCGCAAAGCTTCCACCACAGCAGCGCCATCCGCTGCCTCCCCGTCATTGTCCGCGACCAGCACCATGACATCCTGCCGCCGCGCCAGCCGCGTCAGCGTTTCCAGCAAGTGCCGCAATTCGGCTGGCCGCTTGAATGTCGGGATGGCGATCCAGATCGGCTTGCCCATCATGGCGCCGCCGGTTCCAGTGCGGCCGGACGCTGCGGGCGTCCCTTTTGCATCCACTTGATCAGCTGATGCCCGCGCACCTCGATCAACAGGTAGCTGGCCCAGCAAATCAGCCAGGTGACGACCAGCATCCCCAGCACGAACAGCCAATCCATCCCGGCAATCCCGTGCCGCTGCGCCACACCCATCGTACGCGCCGCGACGTCACGCACCAGCGGATGCCAAAGATAGATGGAATAGCTGATGAGGCCGAGGTGAAAGCTCAATCGGTTGGCCATCACAGCGCGCGCGGCAGGCCCATCATAATAGCAGCTCAGCACCAGCGCAGGCATCAGGCACACGACCAGCACATCGGCTCCCGGCAACAGCAGCGCCAGCGCGATCAGGGCGCAGACCCCTGCAAAGCCGCCCCTGCGATCGATCACTGCCTTGCACACAGGATGGTCCGCAATCCGATATGTCAGCACGCCCAGCGAGAAGCCCGCAACGCAGCGCAACAGCGTCAACACGCTGTCGCTATCATTGACGTCCAGCGGCCCGCTCGATCCAAGGCCTGACGATGCCACGAACATCAGCACCCCGATGCAAAGCGCCGCCTGCGCCCAGGCCAAGCGCGAAAAGGCCACTATCGCAATCAGGGGATAGATCAGGTAGGCGGCGACTTCCGTACTGACCGACCAGCTATTGCCAGCGATCGGTTCCGTCCCCCATCCCCAGCTTTGCACCATGAATAGATTGCTGATCACGTTGGCCGCGTTCAAGTCGATCGACTGGTTGCCGGAAACGTTCAACAGGATGCGAAGCCCGAACACCAATGTCACGATCAGGTGCAGCGGCCACACCCGGGCCATGCGATTGATCAGGAAGTCGGCATAGCTTGCCCGGCTCAGATGCGTCACGACCCGGTCATGATAACCGTAGGAAATGACGAAGCCGCTCAGGATAAAGAACAGGTCCACGGCCAGATAGGCGCGCGAGAACAAGGGAATCGCAAACTGCGAAAAGGCCGGCTGATGCGGGATATGATAAAGCAGGACGGAAACCGCCGCGACCCCGCGCAACCCTGTCAGGGAAGCGACCCTCATGCCCGGTTCCTCCTGCCGACAGGCGGCGCCGCATCGAACGCGCCCGCAATCGCATCCCAAAATGGCTTGCGCGCCATCTTGCCGTCGAAGGGCAGGCCACGCGACAATTGCCCATCCGGCCACTTATATTCCGGATAATTGGACAGCCAGGAATATTGATCGGAAATGCCCCAGCAGAGCACTGATTCCACCGCAGGATTGTCTAAGGCGACGTCGAGGAAAGCCTTGCCGAACGCCGCAACCTCGCGATCCCGTTTCTCCGGATTGGGAGGCCCGCCACGATCGGCGATGTCCAGTTCCGTGATGGCGAGCTTCAGTCCATATCCGCTCAATGTGTCGAGAAAGTCTGCGAACTGCCGTTGCTTGAACGGCTCCTTATAGGGCTTGAGGTGCCCTTGGATTCCAATAGCATCGATCGGCACGCCGCGCCCAAGCAAGCGATCGAGCAGCTTCAGCATCGCCGTCCGCCGCCGTTCGCACCGCGGGGAATCATGCTCCAGCCCATAATCGCCGAGGAACAGCGTAGCGTCGCCATCGACTTCTCGGGCGCGGTGGAAGGCAAGGTCGATATAATGTTCGCCCATTGCCTTCATCCAAAGGTTTTCCGCGCGCATGCCGTCCGCCCGGCCCTGGTTGGGTTCCAGCGTCTCGTTGACGACATCCCATTCGCTGATCCGGCCCGCATAGCGGCGCATGGCGACGTCGATATAGCTGGTCATCAAGCGTCGCTGTTCCGCTTTCCCCGCCCGTTCCACCGCTGGTTCCAGCCATGTGGGATTGGCCGTGTACCAGACCAGCGTGTGCCCACGTGCCCGCATCCCATGCTGCTGCGCGAAATCGATGATCTCGTCGGCGCCCTTGAAATCATATCTGCCGGGCTTGGGTTCGGCGGTTTTGCGCTTCAGTTCATATTCCTGCACCAATATGTTGCATTCCCGCGCGGCCGCCGCGCGATAGGCCCTGTCCTCGCGCAGCAGCCGGGACTTCACGGCCGCGCCGAAGTAGCGGCCGGATTGTCTGGCATGATCGGCCAGCCCTTCGCGCGACACCGCGCGCGCCGCGCCGGGCGGTATGGGGGAGCAGGCGGCCAAGGTCGCTGCGCCTGTCAGGAATTCGCGCCGCATCACAGGCTCTGCCTCCGTCCAGTGAAAAGGCGCGAGACATCGATCCACCGGTCGCAAAGGCTTCGGTAAACACCGTCAGGCAGGACGATCTGCATCAGCACGGCACCCGCCAGACGTGGGCCATAAGCGCCATGCAGCAAGGCCGTCAGATAATAGCGGATGGCGCGCAGCCGCTCGGTCGGCCAGATGCTCTTTGCGGCATGCCAGCCCATATAGCCCGAAAAGGCACGCGTGGAGATATGCGGGCGCAGATCGGCCAGCCACGCCAGGCTGCCGACATTGCCGCGAACCTGCGACAAGCGGTCCTGCGCTTGCCTGTCGGTCCAGATGGTGCCGGGGCGGCTCGCCATCACGAAGACTGCCCCTGCCAGCGACAGGCGCAGCGCAAAATCGGTATCATCGCCGAACTTCACATCTTCGCGATACCGCACCTTCTCCGCCAGCGAGCGGCTGAGCGCCACGCTGCTCGTCTGGATGAAGCCTCGATCGCACATCAGGTAGCGATCAACCGGCTCGTTGCGCTGTATCGCGCGTGGAGGCTTCAGGAAATTACGCCCGCCGCCCCGGTCTGCCAGCACCTGGCCATAGGCGACGATATTCTCATTCTCCTCCAACAGCGGCAGCAGGTCGGCCAGATGATGCGGCAGGAAACGGTCGTCGCAGTCCAGAAATGCGATATATCGCCCCCGTGCCTGATCGATGCCAGCGTTGCGCGCTGCCGATGCACCCCGGTTCTGCTGCACGATGATGGACAGGCGCGGGTCCTTGATGGCCTGAAGCGCCAATTCGGTGCCGTCCGTCGACCCATCGATGACGACGATCACCTCGATTACCGCGATGCTCTGCTCCAGCGCGGACAGCACTGCGGCCACGACAGCGTCGCGCCGCTGATAGGTAGGGATGACGACCGAAAAAACGGGTTCGGCGACGGCAGCCTGCAGCTGCGATGGCGATTGCCACGCCGTCATCACGACCGCGCCCCGCCATGGGCCGGTTCGCCTTTGCCGAACCGCAGCACGAAACGGTTCACCAGCGACCGGTAGAGCGGTTTTGGCAGGAACGATCTCAGCAGTTGCCGTGCGACCACCCTTGGCGGCACGCCGCCCGCAAACAGCCCGACCACCAGATCACGGAGGGCGGCGAGGGGCCGGACAGGCGCCATATGATAGGCGAGCACGGTCGCGCGATAGCCGCGCCGTGCCCGGCCAGTCAGCATATGACCGCAGCGGTCGAGCCAATCGAGCGAGGTTTCATAGCCCCGGACATAGGATGTACGGCCCGCTTCGGTCGCATCGAGCCACACCGTCAGCGGCTCCTCGACCATCTTGAACCGCGCCCCGGCGCCCTGCAACCGGACGCAGAAGTCCAGATCCTGTCCCTTTTTCAGAGCCGGATCGAACAGCACCTTGCGCGCCATGTCGCTTGGCACGACCATGGTCGAAGTCTGCATGAACTGATTGGCGCAAAACAGATATTCGCCGACATCCTCGCCGTCCCGGATGCCCCGATCGGGCCTTATCCAGTAACGGTCGACCCCCCGGTCTACCTTCATCCGCGAATAGAGGACCGTGCGGCCGTCATCATCCTTCAGCGCGCGGGCCATGATGGATAGCTTGCCCGGCAGGAAAAGATCGTCGGAATCGAGGAAAGCGATATAGCGTCCCCGCGCTGTTTCGATGCCATGGTTGCGCGCCGCCCCGCCTCCGGCATTGTCCTGCCTGATATAGCGCACCCGCTTGTCGCCGATGGCTTCGATCGCAGGCCGGGGATTGTCTAGCGATCCATCGTCGATCACGACGATCTCGAAATCTTGCCAATCCTGCGACAGCACGGATCGGATCGTGTCACCGACGATCGCCGCGCGGTTGTAGAGGGGAATGACCACGGAAAAGAAGGGAGCGGCATCGCTCATGCGCCGTGCACCTTTCGATATTCTTCATAACGGAAACCGGCGATCCCGGCGATCTTGCCGATGGCGCGGTACAGCTTGCCCAGCCGCACGACGCGCTTGCCCCGGTCGAATGTTGTGGCAGCGCCCAGCGTGCCGACGAGGAACCCGGCGGCAATGCGCGGCGCTTCGATCAGCAGGGTACGCAGCCGTCCCTTGTGGAAGCGCTCGACCATCATGTCGGTCATGCCCAGCCGGTAGCCGCGCATCAGCAGCCACTTCGCCGTCACCCGGCTCGCCGGGATAAGCTCCGTCACCAGCGCCTCTTCCGACCAGGCGAAGCGGAACCCCTTGCGCGCCATGCGGCTGAACAACTGCTTGTCCGACCCGCCGGTCAGCGCCATGCGTTCGTCGAAAGGCCGCTCGCCCATCTGGTGCAGCGCCTGCGCGGTCATCAGTACATTGGCGGTACTATCGACCAAAGCCACCGGCCCCGACGTGCCGCGCCGCTTCGCCTGCAACAAGGGATGCCGCGCGGCCCAGTGCGCCACCCGCGCGTCCATCTCCCGCGCCACCGCTCCGCCCACGACATCGGCATTCCACCGCATGGCCGTGTCCACCAGCGCATCGATCCAGCCGGGCGATGCAGCCTCATCATCATCCAGCATGGCCACATGCGTCGCGCCGGGCCGCGCGAGCGCTTCCTCCACCAGCCTGTTGCGCACCACCGGAATGCCCCGCTCCGCCACCAGCAGCGCCTTGATCGGCCAGCGATAGCCTTGCGCCGCGAGCCGCTCGACCACGCCCATGCCTTCTGCCCGGGCCGCGTCATTATCGGCGACCAGCACCTCGATCTGATGCGCCGTCTCCAGCGCGGCGATCGACTCCAGCGTCCGCCGCAATCCCTGCGGCCGGTGGCATGTGGCAATGCAGACGATGATCCTAGCCATGGAAGGCCTCCCGGGAAGAAATGCGCCGCCGCTGCCACTGCGGGCGCGGCTTGGCCTTGAAGGTTGCGTGCGCGGTGGCGATCGCCGCGAGGAAGATCACCCAGACCTGCCGGTCCTTGTCGAAGAAGGAAGTTTCCAGCAGATTCTGGTACATGACGAACACCCAGATCGCGAAGGCTGGAACCATCAGATGCTGGTTCTCCCTGGTCGATCCCGTCAGGAACCAATAGGCCGGCAGCGCGAGGAAGCTCAGCAGCAGCAGCGCCAGCCCCAGCGGCCCGGTCGTCACCCAGATTTCCAGATAGCCGTCATGCGAATGCGCCGTCAGCATCTGGAATTGCTGATTGAGATAGTCATGCGCAGGGGAGTTCGCCCCCACCTGCCAGAAGCCGCCAAAGCCCGCCCCCAGGAACGGGTGGTCCGCCAGATAATCGAACACCACGCGCCAGATCGACACGCGCCCGGTAAAGCTCGTCGGGTCAGCGAACAGCCGCTCGATCGTTGGCTGGTAGGCGATGTAGAGCCCCAGGAACCCGACCATCCCAAAGCCAAGCATGATGAGCAGGATAGCCCGTTTCTGCGTATTGTCGCTCAGCGCGCGGTAGATGTTGCTGATCGCCAGCATCCCCACGCACAGCGCCAGCGACGTCTTGCTCTTCGTCCCGATGACGAAGACGAACGCCATGACGGCAAACAGCGCATAATACCATTTGCGCCGGTCGATCCACGCATTGCCGCACACGATGAAGCACAGCGCCATCACCGCGCCCGCGATATTCTTGTGGAAGAAGAACCCGCGCCACGCGCCGATCAGCGCCTTGTCGCTTTCGGTAGGCGGATGCACCGCCGCTGAGGTCAGCGGCATCGACACCCAGCATATGAGCAGCGAGGAGATCAGCGCCCATCGCAGCGCGGTCAGCAACCGTTCCGGCCCGATCAGCGCCAAAGCGCAGAAGGTGATGTAGATCACGATGAACTGCTGCATCACCCGCTTGAACGACACGAACGGATCGACGCCCCAGCTGCAAGTGATCAGGAACCAGACCAGCATGATCGCCAGCGGCCAGAAGGTGAACCGGTATTTTAGCGGATGCTGCCGCAACGCCTGCACCACCGTCAACAGCAGCGCAAAGCCGATGAACAGAGCCTGCTTGAACAGGTCCGACCCGTCATTGTCCGCCGCCATCGCCACCAGCTCATCCTGCGTCCGTGACGCAAAAGGCTGCTGGCCGATGAAGACCATCATCAGAAACACGAAGTAGAAAATCTGCGCGACCACGACCATACGGCTTTCCTGCCCAGCAGCAGGAGCGGGGAGGGCGGTCGCATTGCCGATCCGGTGCCAGGATGACGCCATGGGTTCAGCCTTCCGCCCGCTGGCTCAGCCGCCACTTGCGGTCGAGCTGCCAGATGCCCAGCATCATCACCAGCTGTGACAACACCACGCCCGCAATCGAAAAGATCGGCGCAACCGCCAGCGTCAGCAGCGTCACCGCCGCGATGCCGACGCCGCAACTGCGCAGGCTCTGATGGGCGAGCGGCCGAAACGCCTTGCGCGCCTGCGTCATCACGCTCATCGGCGTCTGCACGCACTGGACCAGCGACAGCAGCGCGCACAGTCCCACCGCGATCGCGACCAGCTGCCAATCCAGAGTCGGTTTCAGGATCAACTGTGGAAAGGCAAACAGCACCAGCGCCGCAAGCACGCATGTCCCCGCCCACAGGAATACCAGCGCGCCCATGAATATCCGCTCGGACTTGATCGCGCCGTCATGATCCCCGCGCGCCACCGCACGGGTCATGCGGGGCCGTTCCAACTGGGTAAGCGCGGTGATGCACACATTAACGGGCCGGAAGAACAGCATGCCCACCGCAACAGGCGCAAAGGCGGCAGGCCCGGCAAGCAGGGTCACGATATAGCTGTGCGCGTTCGACGTCGCCTCGGTTGAAAGCACCCCCACCAATGTCCAGCCGGACTGCTCGCGCCACACCGGGCGATAGGCGCTCAACGCCGTCGTGGGACGCATGATGAAGTGCCGCCGCACATAGGAAATTCCAAATGGCAACAGCCCGGCAAGGCTCGCAACGACCAGCATCGCGCCGATGCTCGCCAGGTCAGCGCCTGTCCGCGTGGCCACAAGCAGGCCAGCAACGATCGTCCCTGCATAGACGAGGTCCGATCGCGCCGCGCGCGCGGGCCGGTGATGCGCATAGGCATTGGATCGCCCGAACCAGCGGATGAGCGACAAGGTGCCCGCAAGCCCGAACATCGCCGCAGCTGCCGGGGATGCCGTGGCCCAGGCTATTCCCGCGCAGATCAGTCCCTGACTTGCCGCCAGAAGCAGGTTCACCGGAAAGAAGAAGTCGAATGACGTGCAATCGGCCCGGTCATCCTGATTGACCGCGATCGTGTAGGGCGTCGACACCAGCGCGTTGGACAGCCCATAGCCGAACTGGATGATCACCAGCAGGAAGGCCAGCGTACCGATCGCCGCCGTGCCCAGATGATGGATCGAAAAAAGCTGCACGGCCAGATGGCTGACCGACACGATGGCGGACGACAGGCTGGCAAGGCCAAATCGGCCAAAGACGCTTCCCAATTTCCTCACGCGCGTCTCCGGAGAGCAGGAGGTCGCGCGCCCTATCAGCTGCCCCTCTCGCTGCGGGTTGGGCAAGTCTTTCTCCAGTTCCCCCTCCCGCAAGCGGGAGGGGGTTAGGGGGTGGGCCTGCGCAACCGCTGTCCCATCAGCCATGGCGATGCTTCCAGATCAGCCAAAGCGCATGGGGATTGGTGGTGATGTAGCGCCAGGCCAGCTGCCGTGGCCGCGTCGCCATCCGGTGCAGCCATTCAAGCCCCGCATTCTGCATCCACATCGGCGCGCGCGGATAATCGCCGGTCACATAGTTGAAGAGGCCGCCACAAGTGACGATCCACCCCGCCTTAATGCGATCCCGGTTGCGCACGCAAAAGGCCTGCTCGCGCGGCTTCCCCGTTCCTACCCAAAGCACGTCAGGCGCCGCCGCGTTGATCTCCTCGATCAGCGCGTCCTCGTCTTCCGCTTTCCAGAAGCCGTTGCGGCGGCCCGCCAGCTTGAGGCCCGGCGTCTGTTCGGTGACCCGCCGGGCGCACTCGGCATTCACCTTCTCCTCGCCGCCCAGCAGATAATAGCGCACGTCCTGTGCGGCCGCACGCGGCAGACTGTCGATGAACATGTCCGTGGTGCTCGACCGGTCCGCGATCGGCGTCTTGCTGAACCAGCGTGACGCCTTGACGATGATCTGCCCATCGGCGTGGATCAGGTCCGCCTGAGCCAGATCGGCCCGGAACTGCGGGTCGATGGCATTCATCGACAGGCCCTGTCCGTTGCAGTCGAACACCAGCAATGGCGTTTCCTGCTGCATCCGGCGGAGCGGCGCTTCTCGCACCATCTTCGTGATCAGGGCGTCGAGGGACAGGGTGGAAACCGGAACGCCGCCCACCACGACGTTCTTTTCCTGCATTTCTGCGGCAGGAAAAGGTTGAGGCAGGGCCCGCTCAGCACTCATGCGATGACCGTCCCGGCGATCGGCACGCCTTGCCGGTCAAGATCGTCGATGATGCGGCGCAGGTCGGCGATCGCGGTATCGCCGCGCCGCGCGACGATGACCACGGCGTCGAACCCTGCCAGGATGCTGCCGACCGGCGTCTGCTCGCCCTTGCGCTCGGCAAGGTAGAACAGCATCGATGTCTCCTTCAGGCCCCATCCATTGGCCGTGTCCGCCAGCGGGCCGCGCGTGATCAGGCTCGACGCGCTGCCCGAAGCGCGCCCCGCGGTCATCAGCCACAATCCTTCGATCGCTGTCTTGGCCGCTGGCAGCAGCGCCGCGCTGCCCATCAACTGTTCGGCCAGCCCTGCCTTGTTCGCGACGCGGAACAGCCGGTCGAGCGACGGATTGCCCATGTCGACGTCGATCAACATCGTCTGACCGTCCATCTGCGCCAGCACGACCGCCAGGTTCGCGGCCATCACCGCAGCCTCGTTTCCGGCATCCACCGACAGCACCGCCAACCGCAGCGCGGACGGATCGCCCGCCTTCGCCGCTGCCCGCATCTTGGCCCGGACCGTCCTGACCTTGGCGGCATAGGGGCTTGCAGGATCAAAGGCCGCGACCACCGCCGGGTCTATCCGTTCATCTCCAGTCGGCAGCAGCGAAAATCCGCCCGCCAGTGCCGCCAGCAGATTGGCCGCCTCGGCATCCAGCGCGCCGATCTCCACCGCTGCCTCGTGAAAGGGAAGCCCATGTTCGCGCGCATGCATGTCGACCCGGGTGACGTCGGATTCCGCCAGGAACCCGTGATCGACCGCCAGCTTCGCAAAGCTCTGCTTGTCCCGTCCTCTGGGCCGGAGCGCGGCGGTCCCGCCGCCGGGCATCAACTGGGGTGGGGCGCCTGCCGTGGAACGCAGTCTCATGCGGCCTCCTGCCGATTGAGGAACCAGCCGCCCCGTGTGGGGACCGGCAACAGTTCGGTGATGACTTCAACTTCGGTCGCCTTGGCGACACCGGTTGCGGAACGGACGCGGGGCTTCAGGATCTCGGCGATGACGACTGCCGCCACCCCGCCGATCAGGCCCAGCGCAACCCCCGCGATCAGCCACAGCATGATGTTCGGCTTGGCTGGCAGCAACGGCACCGCCGCCTCGTCCAGCAAGCTGGCATTGGGCTGCGAAATCTGGCTCTTCAGCGTCGCTTCGTTGAAGCGCTGGCGCACCGTGTCATAGGTCTGGCGCGCGGCATCCACGTCCCGCTGCATGACCATCAACTGGTCCTGCACGTCCGACATGCGGATCATGCGATCTTCCTGGCCCGCCATGTTGGACTTGAGGTCCCCTTCGCGCCTGCTTGCCGCCCGGCTGTTGGCGTTCACCGCCCCCGCCTGGCTGGCGCGTGCCGCTGCCAGCTTCGACTGAAGCTCCGACAATTGGGCGTTGGCGGCGACCATGCTCGGATGGTTCGGGCCAAGGGTCTTCGACAATTCCGAAACACGCCCTGATTGCGTCGCCACCTGCTCCTGCAAATTCTGGACGATCAGCGACCCTTCGATGTCGGACACCGATCCCGCGCCGGCTTTCGACCGTGCAGCCGCCGCCTCGGCTTGCGCCTGGGTAAGCTGATAGGACAGGTTCTTCAGCTTTTCGGCCTCAAGGTCCATGCGGTTGATGCCGATAATGTCATGAGCCCGCTGGAAGTCGGACAGGCGCTTCTGCGCGAGCTCGTACCGGCGGCGCACTTCCTGCGTCTGCTCGTCGAACCATTTGGCCGATCCTCGCGCAGGGGAGGCGCGCAGTTCGACCTGCTCGCGCATGTAGACTTGTGCGGCCAGGTTCGCGACCTTCGCCGCGACGGCCGGATCGGCATCCATATATTGCAATTGCAGCACATTGCTCTGCCGCCCGGTCGTCACGGTCAGGCTGGCCCGCACGCGGTCGGCCGCTTGCTGCACGCGCGCATCGAGCGGGATATCCTTCGGCAGTTCATCGACGAACCCGGCTTCCTTCGCCACCGCATTGATAACCTTGGCGGATCGGATGACGTCCGTCTGCGTGCCCAATATGCTGTCCACCTCGACGCGTGCGCCCGGTTGGTTGTTGGCGTCGGTCGGGTCTGTCTGCGACAGGTCCAGCAGCAGTGAAGATGTGGCCGCATATTGGCGGGGCTGCAGGAACGCCAATATGGCGACGATCAGGAACAGCGCGCCGCCCAGCAGCGCCGCCGTCCGCCACCGGGCCTGGACGGCGGACAGCAGATCGATCGGGTTCATGGTCATAGCCCGTCAACTCCTCGCAGCATGGCGCGCATTTCTTCGGCAGGCGTCGGGGCAGGGGGCGTCGCGGGCACCGGCTGCTTTGCCATCAGCAACAGGAACTGCGGCGCCAGCGTATCTTCGAACATGAACAGTTCTCCGCCGGGCATCGGTGTCAGGATCGGCTCCAGCCGCCGCAGCGTGTCGGCGGCCTGACCTTCATTGATCGATCCGCCGCCCAGTACTTCATGGCTCAGGCGCACGAGCCGGTCATAGGAAATGACCGACATCTGGGACGCTGCGACCCCTGCCAGCGCGATCATCCGCCGGTTCGCACCCGCGTCCCACAGGATGCGGCGGAACAGCGCATGCGTTGCGCCGCTCATCTCCGCCCAGTCTTCCAGCGCGGACGCCAGTCCCTGCTCCACATCGGCCAGGGTCATGCGTTCGCGGCCCGCCGCCTCGGCGACGAGCGCCGCCTGCATGCCGAACAGCCGCGCATGATAGGGCGACCCCATCGCCGCGCCCGCCAGCGCGTCGAGCGCGTCCGGATCAAGCCTCAACCGCGCATTGTCCGCGCAGCTCATCAGCAGCCGCTCCAACTCCGGCTTCGGGATCGGCGCGACCCGCTGAGGCGCGATATGTCGCCGCAACGACGGATGCGCCGCGATCAGCCCATCCACGTCTCCCGCGATGCCGACCAGTACCACCTGGACCGGCGAGTGAATGTCGGTGAGCAGCTTCAGCAGCGTCGCCACATCGGACTTCGCCTCATCCGATCGGACCCGGTCATACTCGTCCAGGATCAAAATCGCACGCTGCCGTACGTCTTCCACCAGCAGGTTCGCCAAACGCGTTCCATCAATGGTTTCATTCATTAATTTGCGCGCTTTTTCCTGCCCCGCCCCACTCATCGGCAGTTCGCTCAGAAAAGGCCGGAACAACGCGTCGAAATCCGCGTCCCCACTCGCCGATCCATAAAGCGCGACGCATCCCGCCTCATCCGCCAGGTCGCCGAAAACCCGCGCCAGCGAAGTCTTGCCCGATCCTCGCGTTCCGAAGATCACCGCATGTTTCCGCTGAACGACGATCGCCTCGACCAGCTTCTCAAGCTCGCCGTTCCGTCCGGCCAACCCGTGCCGATCCGTCACCGGCATCGCCGTACTGAAAGCGCTATAAATGGAATCCCGCCGCAAGCTGATCGGCTTCAAAGGCGCCGCCATCGCACCCATGGAAAGAGCCCGTGGCGCTTCAGCTACCTCATCCTCCTGCTGAATTGGCCGGAAGCCCGGCGCCACAGGTGTGTCGAGCAACAAGGGCTCGGCCGCCCTCATGCGAGGCTCGCCAGAACGCGTATGGGCAGACGCCATGTTGCGGCGAAAGGACATGAGCCAGTCCAGCATACCGCTGGGCCGATCCTGCGCGAAGCCATGATCGATCGTAGTCAAAACAGCTTCTCCCGGATGATGAGGACATCTTCAGGCTGAACCGGATCATCCAGGTTCGCCTGTATTTCCTTGCCTCCCCGGCGTACTTTTATGCGCTTGGTGGAACCCGCGAGCGTCGGTCCTCCTGCCAATGCAAGGGCTTGGCGGAAGCTCTGGCCCGGCACGAAGGAGAAGGCGCCCGGCTGCTGGACCTGCCCGTAAACATAGACCTTCTCGGCCGGAGGAACGAACAGTATGTCGCCCGGCTTCAACTGGCGGCTACCCCCCACCGCCATATCGGCAAGCGATATGCGAACAGCGCCGCTCCCATCAGCTGGTGTCAGGATTACGGCGTTGGCGCCGTCCTTCGTCGAACCGCCAGCCTTCGCCAGCATGGACGCGACCGTATAGTTGCGGTCGAGCGGGTAATTGCCCGCTTGCGGCACATTGCCCAGAACAGTCACGAAGCGACTGACATAGTTGCTCACCTCTACATTGACCGATGGATTGGTGAGGAACCCGCCGCTTGCGTAGTTGGCAGCTATGGTCTGCGCCAGTTGAGATGTCGTTTTTCCTCGCGCCTGAACGGGTCCGATCAGGGCGAGCGTGACCGAGCCATCTTCCTTTATCCGCGTAGTTGACGACAGGTCCGGTTGGCCGAAGATCGAAATCTTCACTTCATCGTCGGGACCAAGCAGATATCCTGCGTCGGCTACCGGCTGGGCTGGAGCAGTCGCCGCCGGGGCGTTCGCGACAGCTGTTTGCGCCGACGCTGGAAACACCGCGGCAGCCGTGAGGAAGATCGAGAAGCTGGTCAGGAGGGTCTCTGCTTTCACAGCTCATGCTCCTTCATGTTCGAGGGTCAAAATCTGATCGCCGCGCCCAGCGTCACCTGGGTTCCACTAAATTCGGCGACATCCGTATCAGTGCGCCGCTTGTAGCGCTGCGCATCAAGGGAGAGATCGAAGCGATCCGACAGCTTGCGCTTCAGCATCGCGCCAAAGCGCTGGTTGCGGTCGGCCGTGATGGAGAATGGACGCAAGGCGGCATCCTGCCGAAACTTCCGCTTTTCCAATTCGCCATAAAAGCCAGCTGATGTCAGTTCCGAGATCGCGAACTCGCCCGCCAATCTGTGCCGGGTGCGGATTGCGAAGCCACTGGCGATCAGGCTGTCGTTGACGATGCTGCGCTCGGTCGTGGCCGTAAGCTTGAGACGCGGTACGATGCCGGTGGAAACACTGATGTCCCAACCCAGGCCATTATAACTGCCGACCGCGGGAGAGTCGCTATCTACGTCCAGCCAGCGAAGCTCGGCGTCCAACTGCGTGATCGGAGAAACTTCGCGCTTGAACCGTAGTCCATAGCTGTTGGTGCGGTTCTCGATCCCCAGCTTTTTACGATCGCTGTTCACGCGCTCGTAAAATGCCGTCAGCGTGCCCAGGCTCGGCATATTATAGCCGATCCCCGCCATGTAAGTGTCGCTGGTCTGATCCGCGAAATCAAAGGCGTCATCATTGCGGGTCAGGTCGCGGCGATAGGATGCGACGGGGAAAAGGCCTGGACGTTCGCAGCTCAGGTCCGCGCCGAATGTGGCGAACCGCTGGAGATTTTCGGTCTGCTGGTTGATATCCCCATAATCGGCGCGCTGCTGCCGATAGGATAGAAGTGGCGTCACAGAGCAGGTCGCCCCAAATCGTATCACCGCCTTCGCTTCGGTATCGAGCCGCAACTTGCTCCGCTGACCTTCGGAGATAAACTGGTCATATCCGACACGACCACGCAGCAGAAGATCGTGACGCCCTATTGGTTTGCCATAGGTCAGCTCGGCCCAAGGCGTGACAATGATGTCTTTTGTCGGGTTCTCTATCTGATCATCGACGCGATAGACGTTGTCATCATAAAGAAGATCGATGCCCGCCGTCGCGTGCAGCCCCAATGTTTTCAGTCGGGCGCCCTCATCAACCTTTGCTGACTGGGCGGTGACGGCAGAAGGGGTAGCGGCAACGGCAGCGCAGCTGACCGCTACCGCTGCTGCTCTGTGAACAATGAAGAAATTTTGTATGGCAGGCGCGCTGAGGCGCCTCCAAAAACGCGGAGTGTAAGCAATAGCCAAATGTGCAACCCTTTATTGCATTGCAGCAATGAGGGCATGCTAGTCGCGTTTGCAGACAAAACGAACCTCTGCAGGCGCAGCTTGTCGTAACTAAACCACGCTTCGTTTCATCGCAAAAACGACTGATCAGCAGCGCATGTCGCCTGCTGACAACTGTTCATCTGGCAGCAAGGAAAAGAGAAGAGGGATTCACAACTTTGTAGAAACGAGGGATATGCGTTTCAGGAGATGAGCAGCCAGCCTATCGCGCCTACCGCAGCTGCGAAGCTGAAAATCCCCGCCCAGCGAGAGAGGATCTCGACGCCGCGATCAGCGCGGTCGGCAAATGGCCGCTGCGCCAATGATGGCTGGGAAGGAATGGGACGAGCGGTTGAGCCGCCTGTGGAAGAAGGTCGCGCAACTGCGACCGGCGCAAGATCGTCTGCCACTTGATAAATCCGCCCTGTTTCAGATGACGGACATATCCTATTTTACGGTTAACAAATAGTTGGCGCGAAGATCAGGTGCGCCTCATTCTATCGCAAAATCAAGGAGGTGGTGCAAAAATCCCACGCGATGCGTCTGTAACTGATCGCCTCAATAGGCGTTGCGATGCACCAGCACGCTGAAGGTCCCGATCAGGATGGCGATATCGCGCGTCAGGCTCCAGCCATGGAGGTATTCCAGGTCTGCCTCGACGCGGTTGAGTATGTCGCGGCGAGTCTCGGTCGCTCCGCGAAATCCGCGTATTTGAGCCAGTCCCGTAATCCCGGGCTTTAGCGCATGTCGATGCCAATATTGGCGGTCGACCTGCCAGAACAGCTGTTCTTCCGCCGTCGATCCCAAAGCATGGGGACGTGGTCCGACCAGACTCATTTCGCCGAGCAGCACATTGATCAACTGCGGCAGTTCATCAATGCTCGTCTTCCGGATGAATGCGCCCACCCGCGTTATGCGATTGTCGTCGCGGCGCGTGGATGACGCTCCCGCAGCATCGCATTGCTCCACACGCATGCTGCGGAACTTCAAGATGTGGAACAGCCGGTTTCCGCGGCCGATGCGCTCTTGCTTGAAAAAGACGGGGCCGGCCGAGTCCAGCCGGATAGCGATCGCCACAGCGATCATCAACGGCGCCAATGCAATCAACAGCGGAACGGTGATGGCAATGTCCAGAAGCCGCTTCTGCGCGCGATTGGCAAGGTTCAGCGGGCCGCGTGCTACAACGAGCGTTGAAACGCCACGGTGGTTCTGCACCGCCAAAGGCGCCATCGAGTCCAGCTCGGGCACGATAATTTCGCCCAGGATGTTGCCACCCTTAAGCATTTGCGCCCAATCGGTCTTGCGATCTCCAGGGCAGGATATCACCACACGATCAAAGTCGCGCAGCAATGTGCCGAGGCGATGCAACATATATGGGTCGTCAAGATCAGCCTTGATGCCCGCCGCTTCTGCATCGACAATCACCATGCCGCTGACATCATCGGGAATGACGCCGCCATCAATGATCATCAATTGCGCAAACAAATTGTCGCTGAAATTCCGTTGCACGGCGCGCACGATGAAAAGTCTCTGCACGACAAGCAGTGTTACGCTGCAGATGATGCCGGACGATATGCCAAGACGTGAGAGTTGGCCTGTTGCCTTCAGAGAGAACAGCGTCAGCAGAAAGATCAACAATGTCCCGGCAAGTGCGAGCGCCGCGTTGCGCAAGCTTGGCGTCAACTGGGTAAGGCAAACAGGATTGAAGGCCTGATTGTGAAAGGCCACAATGCCATAGACGACCATTCCGCCGCCAAGTGGTTGCCATAGATCGGCGAAGACCAATGGCACACCAGATGCGCGGAGACCAAGAACAAAGCCGATCGCCAGCGCTGCCATATCGGCCGCTGCCAGCAACAGGCAAAGCCAAAGCCTCACATTCCGCTGAATGGCGGCTGTTGTGGG
Source organism: Sphingobium agri (assembly GCF_023051225.1). Lineage (NCBI taxonomy): Bacteria > Pseudomonadati > Pseudomonadota > Alphaproteobacteria > Sphingomonadales > Sphingobiaceae > Sphingobium > Sphingobium agri. The sequence continues at coordinate 767,692 of NZ_JALKHS010000006.1, forward strand.
CTGACGACTAGGGAAACCCTCGATCGCCAGATCGATTTTCGACATCTGCAACCCTTTTTTGTCCTGACGTCAATCGCCAGCCGTCCCGAAAGACAACTTGCATGCATCAGACATCCGCTGCCTTGAGATTATGTTGCGGAGCAGCAGGACATAAATGTGAGAGGCTGACAATCATGCATGGGACGCCCGGAAGCTCTTTTCCGATGATCCGTTCGGCTCAGCGGCTGTGACGCCCGACTTCCACGACGACCTGAAATTCAATGGCGGAATTGTGCAAGCGAAAATTTACCACTGAACGGAGCAGCTTGCCCGAATCATCTTAGGCAATTGGCGAATCAGCTGAACAGCCACCAGCCGAGCAGGCCCAGTGTCGCAAGTAAGACGATGGGACCGGCCCAGCGCGAGCAGAACTGGATGCCGGTTTCGGCATTCTCATATGTGAAGAGCTGAAAGTGCTTCTTTGAAGAAGACGTCTTGATCGCAGAATCGTGCCGGGGCGCGGCGGACAATTCCGTTGTATCGGCTGTCTTATCCTGAGGTTGAGGTGACAAGTCGATCATCTGCAAAGGCCCCGAGCAATATGCGCCTATATCACATAGGAAAACTGGCTCAAAAAAGAAGTGGTCTGTCAGGATTTTCCTAGGCTTCTTAAGGAGCAACGCCCCAGACATGATCTTGGTGGCCGCGAAAGATCTCCGAAAAATGGAGCGGGACATGCTGTGGTCTGAAATCCATCATGTTCAGTTTGGAAGACAGCGAATTGACGCATCGTCGCTTGTGGCGGCTAATCGGCCGCATCTCACAAGATGGATAGCAGGATCAGATGCCATTGAGGCGGGGAGCAGAAAATGGCGGCCCGCCTGCCATTAAAAATTCGATAAATTAGGTTATTTGTAGTCGTCAGATGCCCGTCTATGCCTTTGAACAACCATTTGAATCCGTTTCAGTAATGGACCTCTTCATCTGGATCAAATTTGTGCATCTTGAAATCAGTTCAGCGGCATGACCTATTGTTCAGCGCAGGCATATGCCCGCATTGCGACCCAAACTGGCCCCGCTACTCAGCTTTGAGAGCGGGGTTTTTTGATGGGGCACCGAGCTAAAGCAATTCGGCTGGCCCCAGTAACCGGACGGGTCGTCGCAGCCCTCTTCTGCTCGCGCGGGCGTGTAGGCAGGGGCGAGCCCAGCCGTCCCTTCCGAAAAGATCGCCATTCTTCAATGAAATTACCACGGTTCCTTTCGTCCTCCGCGTTTGACATGGCCATCGACCTGGGCACGGTGAACACAGTCATCCATGTCCGCGATCGCGGGATCGTCCTCAATGAGCCGTCGGTCATAGCCATCGAGACACAGCAAGGTTTCCGCCGCGTGAAGGTCGTAGGCAATGAAGCCAAGCTGATGATGGGAAAGACGCCCGCCAATATTCAGGCAATCCGGCCGCTTCGCGATGGCGTCATCGCAGACATCGACGTGGCTGAGCAGATGATCAAACACTTCATCGACAAGGCGCTGAACGGCAGCCGGTTTGGACGCCGTCATGAGGTGGTGGTCTGCGTGCCTTCGGGATCAACCATGGTAGAACGGCGGGCTCTGCGTGACGCTGCCGCCAATGCGGGGGCGGCCCATGTGCAGTTGATCGAGGAGCCGATGGCGGCAGCGATAGGCGCGGGCTTGCCGGTGACGGAGCCGCGCGGCGCAATGGTAGTCGACATTGGCGGCGGGACGACGGAAGTCGCTGTCCTGTCGCTGCGGGGGATCGCCTATAGCAATTCCGCTCGCGTGGGCGGCGACCGTATGGATGATGCCATCGCTTCCCACATCAGGCGCAACCACAATCTGCTGATCGGCGAAGCAACTTCGGAGCGGGTGAAGTGTGAAATCGGCGCGGCGACCCTGCCTGATGGTGAGGGGCGGCGGATCATCGTCAAAGGGAGGGACCTGGTCAATGGACGCCCGGCCGAAATGACGATCAGCGAAGCGGAGATCGTCGAAGCGCTTGCTGAACCGGTCGGCCAGATCAAGATGGCGGTGCGAACCGCGCTGGAGCAGACCGCTCCCGAACTCGCGGCGGACATTATCGAGGAAGGCATCACCCTGACCGGTGGCGGTGCGCTGCTGCGGCGGCTCGACGAAGCTCTCATGGAGGAAACAGGCCTGCCGGTGAAGATCGCCGAGACGCCGCTGATGTGCGTTGCGATGGGTGCGGGGAAGGCTCTGGAAGATAATGCTTATCAGGGCGTCCTCGCCATTTCCTGATCGTTAGAGCAAGCAACTGCCCACGAGCGCCATCGTGCAAAGGAAAGTGACGCCTGTAGTCAGCCAGCCCAACAGATTGGTCCACCTGCCCTTTGCGCGCGCCTACGACTGATGGGCTACATCATCGGCAGCAGGATAGGGCTATCCAGAGGAAGCCAAGGCCATATCTGGCGCCAACGCTGGCAGAGGTGCCGATCGTGGAGGGGCGTCATCCGCAGCGCCAGTGACGATCCCCGTGCTCATCATCTTCAACAATCCGCGCGAGCCTGTCCGGTCGAGCGAAGGCGCTCCAACGTTTCGCGGATATTCTACGCCCCTTGTCCTCGCCATGGTGAACCAGGCCGCTGGGCGCCGGGTTCACGCCGCTAACCTGGGATATCGGCAACCAACATGAACTTGCGTCGTAGGCGCGGATTTTGAAGCACATGGCTGACCGCATGTCACATTGGATAGCGTCCATGCGAGCAGGGGAATATGCCGCCGCTTGGGCGCTGGCCGAACAGGAGTTGGCAGAGCGTGATCCAGCCAGGCGGGACGATCCGACGCTTCCCTATCATATGCGTTGGGTTTGGGACGGCCGCTCCTATCGCGGTAAGCACTGCCTGATACGCTGTTACCATGGACTGGGCGATACGATCCAGTTCGTCCGTTTTCTTCCGCTGTTGCGAGCAAGGACGCGATCGCTGACCGTGGAGGTGCAGCCACGGTTGCTGCCTGTTTTGCAGCGATCAGCAACGCGAGCGGGCGAAACGTCCATCCGCTTTCTTCCTTTCGACGAGGCACGGCCGCTCCCGCCATCGGAATGCGACATGGAGATAACCGAGCTGGGCTTCGCGTTGAAAGCGAGGCCTGAAGACACATCCGTTCCTTACCTTACTGCTAGTCCTGGAGTGCTGCCGCGCGGCACGGTTGGACTTTGTTATGGGGCGGGGGAGTGGGACCCGTCCCGATCGATCGCCCCTGAACTGTTTGCCCCGCTGTGCAAAGAAGCGCGCTGCCTCAGTCTGATGCCTGAGCCGACCACGCTTCCGGTCATCAATCGGGAGGGCTGTCCCTTTGACATGGAGGCGACGGCGGCTTTGGTCGCGGCCACGGACCTCGTAATCACGGTCGATACGATGATCGCTCATCTGGCTGGGGCCATGGGCAAGCCGGTCTGGTTGCTGCTTAACGCAAATCCGGATTGGCGCTGGCCCGCGGCTGGCATCCGGACGCCTTGGTATCCGTCGATGCGCATCTATGCCGATCAGGATGGCGGCGGCTGGGAACCAGTGGTGGAACAGGTTCGGCGCGATCTGGCGATGCGCTATACCGGGTCAGCGAAAGGTTAGTGCGATGGGACAGATGCCTACGCCTTCGGTGCCCGTGTCCTGGGGCGAGTTGATCGACAAGTTGACGATACTGGAGATCAAGCGTGCGCGCATCGAAGCGATCTCTGCCCATAGGAATGTCAGCAGGGAATATCGGCTGCTGAGCGTCATCGGCGCGGAGGCGTTGAAGGTGCCCGAAGTCGAGCCGTTGCGTCACAGCCTGAAGCAGGTGAATGAAGCATTGTGGGATATCGAAGATGCGATCCGCGAACGAGAGGCTGCCGTCGATTTCGGGACGAGTTTCGTCGCCTTGGCTCGCTCAGTCTACCAGATGAACGATCGGCGGGCAGCCATAAAGCGTGAGATCAACCGCGTACTGGAATCGGAATTGGTGGAGGAAAAAAGCTATGCCACCGAGGGTGGGAATTCGGGGGCATTCCAGCGCCCTTTGCGAGAAGGCGCGTCGTTGGCGGACCGGACCCGTTAGATGCACGGCAGGCATCAGCCTCTTCTGGGCAGGCGCCTTGGCATCCTGACCTTTCACCGTTGCATTAACTATGGTTCCTATTGGCAGGCTCGGTGCCTGGTAGACGGCCTGAGAGCGTTGGGCGCGGACGCGGTGCTGCTGGATCACGAATGCGCGGCTGCGGCAAGGGCCGAGATCAGATGCGCCTTTCGTCCCACCTTGCCTCAACCGACGCCGAGGTCGGACTTCGCAGCCTACGGGCGCAAGACCCGGAAATTTTTAGAGGCGTTCGCTCAGTTGCCCCTGTCAGTCGCTTTTCCTCTCCACCGCCCGGACAAGCTGGAGGAATATGACGCTATCATCGTAGGCAGTGACGAGGTGTGGAACCTTCGCCACCCCTGGTACGGGGGATGCGCGACATTCTATGGAACCGGCCTTCGCGGGCGGGTGATTTCCTATGCCGCCAGCTTCGGCAATCAGGATGCTGCCGATGGACTTCCGCCCTATTGGGCGGATCAGTTGCGCGGCTTTGCTTCGCTTTCGGTGCGGGATGAGAATAGCCGGAGCATGGTTCGCTCGGCGCTGGATGTTGATCCGGCCCTGGTGCTGGACCCGTGTCTTCAGTTCCCGCCGCAATTCGCTGGCGAAGAGAGGGAAGGGGAGGGGGTGGTAGCCGTTTACGGACATAATTTCCCCAGCTGGTTGTCGGATCATGTCCGGGCATGGGCCATGAAAAGCGGCCGCCGGATCGTCAGCATCGGCTACCGCAATGATTGGGCCGATGAGCAGCGCCTCGCCTGCGGACCGCATGAATTTGCGCGTTTCATGGCGAGCGCGGATGCCGTCGTGACCAGCTTCTTCCACGGCTGCGTTTTTGCGATTTTGAACCAGAAGCCGTTCGTGACGGTGCCATCCTCCTATCGCGCGAACAAGGTTTATGATTTGATGCGGCGTTTGGGATTGGAGCGCCGACTGGCCCGGCAGGGAACGGGCGCGGGATTTTATGCTTCTCTACTTACCGACCCGCTTGACGATCGAGTGAGCGATCGGTTGTCGCGGTTGCGGCAACATTCAGCCGATTATCTTCTCTACGCGCTGGTGCCCTGAAGTTATGGGTCGGGATGAGCCTGTTAGTCCACGGGACATGGTGCGATCCGGCCTTTGCATTGGGTGCGGGGCATGTGCGGCCGAGGCGGCTTGCAGCGGCGCCCGGATGGATTGGGATCGCGAAGGGCAGTTGAAGCCGGATGGACCGCGCGAATGGATGCGCTCGCGGACCCGTGCTTTCTCAACTCTCTGCCCATTCTCGCCTCAGTCAGAAGATGAAGATAGCATTGCGGCCCGTCTTTTCCCCAAAGCGGCAGGATCGGATCAGTGGATTGGCCGGTTCGAGGGAGCCTATGTTGGGCACGCTTTGGAGGACAGCTACCGTGATCGGGGCAGTTCGGGCGGCATGGTAAGTTGGGTCGCGGCAGAACTGCTGCAGCGCGGCTTGGTTGATGGCATCGCTCATGTGGCACCCGCCGATCCCGACGCAGGCGGGCGCTTCTTTCGCTACAGCATCTCGCGTGATCTCGATGCGCTGAACCGGGGCGCGAAGTCCCGCTATTATCCGGTCGATATGGCAGGGATATTGGAGGAAATTCGTGCCGTTCCGGGCCGTTATGCCATTGTCGGCATTCCTTGCTTTATCAAATCGGTTCACCTGACCTGCGCGCAGGATACGGTGCTGCGTGAGCGCATCGTTTTCACGCTGGGTCTGGTGTGCGGCCATATGAAGAGCCGGAACATGGTAGAGAGCTTCGGCTGGCAGATGGGCGTCGATGTGCGCGATGTGGCACGGGTGGAGTATCGGCTGAAGGACCCGAGCCGTCCGGCAAACTGGTACAGGGCTCAGCTTTCTTGCCGGAATGGTGAAGAGCGGCAACAGGATTGGTGGCACCTCGTCGATGGCGACTGGGGATCTGGCTTCTTCCAGAACAGCGCGTGCGATTTTTGTGATGATGTAGTGGCGGAGACGGCCGACATCAGCTTCGGTGATGCGTGGGTAGAACCCTATTCTTCGGATGGCCGCGGGACCAACGTCGTGGTCGTACGGTCCCCTGAGATCCACGCGCTTTTGCGAAACGGGATGGAGCAAGGCCGGGTCGCGCTCAGCCCCGTCGATGCCGGCTTTGTGCGGGAGACTCAAGCAGCGGGATTCCGGCAGCGGCGGGAAGGGCTCGCCTATCGCCTCGGATGGGCCCGCCGAGACGTAAAGCCGCGTAAACGTGTACACTCCGGGCATCACCATCTTGGATGGCGTCGTAAGCTGATATACCGTTTGCGCTACATGATCAGCCGAGGGAGCAGCGGTGCATTCCAGCTGGCGAAAAGGCTGGGGCGACCGGGCATCTTCATGGCTTGGGGGCGCCTGATGTTAAAGCTCTATCATGGCGTCACCTATTCACGAGGGCGATTGGGCGCAGCATTCGACTGGGCGGAACGGCGGCTTGGCTAACGCAGGCTTGCGGCGTAAATACCGTCCATGACGGCCGCGACGGCGGCGAGGCTTTCGCATTGCGGATCGAAGCGGGGCGATCGGGCGAGTTGCGTTGCCCAGGCACTCGCCATTTGCCCGCCCCAAGCGTCGCCTGGCTCCGCCAGCGTCTGCCGCGCGGTGCCATGGAAAAGCTCCGCCTTGAAGTCATAGAAGGAGCCGTTGACGTTGCGGAAGGCTGCACCTGCCTTGCCCCCGAAGAAGTCTGCGGTGATGACGGCGTCCTGCCCCGCAGGAAGGTGCCAGGAGCAGGCGATGCGCACAACGCATCCGTTGGTAAGGCGGACCGTGGCAATGCCGAAGTCCTCGACCTGGCTATCCCTGTCGGTCAGTGGGTGACCCTTACTGAACAGGTCGGCGTCGATATGGTCCACTTGCGGGAACCCTAGCGTCCAGAGAGCGAGATCGATGAGATGAACCCCCAGGTCCATCATGCAGCCGCCTCCCGACAGCTTAGGATCATAGAACCAAGGTTTGTCGGGACCGTAAGCATTGTGGAAGGTCAGATCGATCGCATGGATCGGGCCCAACTCCCCGGCGTCGACTTGCTGCTTGATCGCGCGTATGCCCTCGGTCCCGCGATAGGAGAGATCAACGCCCAGCAGGCGGTCGGACGCCTTGGCGGCTGCGATCACGGCCTCCACTTCGGCGATGCTCCGCCCCAGCGGCTTCTGGCAGAAGACAGGAATGCCGCGCTCCAACGCACGGATCGACTGTTCGGCATGCAGCGCACTGGGCGTGGCGATGACGATGCCGTCCAGATACTGCTCCAGCAAGGCGTCCAACGAGTCCAGCTGTGCAGCATCCGGTGCAAGCAGCGCAGCGTCCGCCGTATTGCCGGGGAGCGCGTCGGCGATCGCCGCAGCTTCGATGCCGCCGGTCGCGAGCATCGCTTCCATCCGGTTGCGGCCGATCCAGCCGACGCCAAGGAACCCCAGCCGGGGGCGAGGGAGAGTAATTGCGGAGGCGAGGGCTTCGCTTGAGGAAAGGTTCATAGGATCACCAGCGCCTTCACAAAATTGTCCGGTTTGTCGCGGGTGGCGTCTAGTGCTTCGCCCAGCTGCTCAAGCGGATAGCGATGCGTATAGAGCGGCGCCGGGTCCAGTCGGCCTGACGCGACAGCTTCGACGGCTTCCCTGATGCCTTCCACATAGGTGGCGGGATCGCGCTCATGCGCATTGATGACGTCAATCCCACGCCAGTTCCAGAGCCACATATTGACTTGGCGCGGGCCATCCTGATGATAGCCTGCGATGATCAGCTTGCCGCGCTCTGCGGTGAGTTCGGCTGCCAGGTCGAGCGGCCATTGTTTGCCCACGGCCTCGATGACCCGATCGCAAAAGCGGCCGCCGGTGAGGTCGCTCACCCGATTGATGATGGCGTGATGGTCGTCCATCATGATCGTTTCGGCGGCACCGTAGCTGCGAGCGAGATCAAGCGAACACTGCCGACGCGATATGGCGATCACGCGAGCGCCAGATTCGGTTGCGAGCTGCGTCAATATAGCGCCCAGAAAACCGGCGCCGATTATGGCGACGGTTTGACCAGCGTGAATGTCGGCCCGGCGGAAGATGTTGAACGTGCAGCCCAGCGGCTCTCCGGGGAAAGGGATGCCGTCAAGGGCAGGAGGCAAGGGAACGATCGCCGACTCCTCCGCCAGATCATATTCGGCATAGCTGGCATAAGAGAGGGCCGTGACCCGATCGCCCGGCTTCACGCTGGTAACAGCTTCACCCACGGCGTCGATAACACCCCATCCTTCATGCCCCAGAGACCCGGGTTCCAGCGGATATTGCTGCCATTCCGGCCCGGCCCATGGCGTCAGATTGGATGCGCAGACTCCGCATCCTTCCAGTTTCAACCGGACCTGCCCCGGACCTGGCTCAGGAAGTTGCGCATGGTCGATCCGCACTGTGCCTGGTGCCGTGACGGTCGCTACCCGCATCGTGGCGGCATGCGCATAACCAGTATGATCTCCGCGGCCGTCATCTATGGTGAGGGGCATCATCTGATCCATCATTCCGCCGCCAGCGCCACCGCGCCCTCTCCATTGATGAAGGCTTCAAGCGCCTCATATGCTCGGTCGTCAGTCGTTTGGTCCGGAGGGTGCTTGCAGAAATAGGCAGCGGCAGGATGGACGGGCCCGCCAATGCCGCGGTCCGACGCGACCTTGGCGCAGCGGATCATGTCGATCGCCACTCCAGCCGAATTGGGGCTGTCCTCCACCGACAGGCGCAGTTCAAGGTTCATCGGAACGCCCCCGAACAGCTGCCCTTCCATACGAAGGAAACAGACCTTGTTGTCATTCTGCCAGGCGACATAATCCGACGGGCCGATATGGATATTCTCATCCTCCAGCCGGGTTTCAGCGACCGATTGCACTGCCTCCGTTTTCGAAATCTTCTTGGACTTCAGCCGGGTACGGTTCGACATGTTGAGGAAGTCGGTGTTGCCGCCGGTGTTGAGTTGATAGGTGCGGTCCAGCTTCACGCCGCGCTTGGCGAACAGGTCGGTCAGCACTCGATGGACGATGGTCGCGCCCAACTGTGCCTTGATGTCATCGCCGATGATTGGAACGCCTGCGCTTTCAAAACGCGCCGCCCATTTGGGATCGCTGGCGATGAAGACCGGGATGTTGTTCACAAATGCCACGCCCGCGTCCAGCGCGCACTGCGCATAGAATTCGGTCGCCTCCTGCGATCCAACGGGCAAATAATTCAGAAGCACGTCCACCTTCGCTTCTCGCAAGCGTTTGACGATATCGCTGCGGCTCGGCTGAGCTTCCTCTTCTGCTAGGAGGAAGGTCCGATCGTCCGGATAATCCGCCATATGCTCTGCATAGCCGTCGAGAATGTGGCCCATCTCCACCTTCACACCCTGTTCGGGCACCTCGCGGCAGAAGATCTGGGTGCAGTTGGGCTTCGCAAAGATGGCCTGCGCGACATCTTGCCCGACCTTGCGCCGGTCGATGTCCCAGGCTGCGACCACCTGAATGTCGCAAGGGCGGTAGCCGCCAAGATCCCAATGCATCAGCCCCAGATGATCATTGCTTTCAGCCCTGTAGTGGGACAGCCCCTGAACTAGCGAGCTGGCGCAATTGCCCACGCCGATGATGGCGATGTTGATCGGCTGCCTCGCCAGGCTATGCGGTGATGACGTCATGCTCCTTCTCCTTCAGGCGGTGCGAACCGCTGGCATGGTTGCCGATGCGGGGGCGTAGCGATCGATCATCCAGGCGCAGAAATCAGCGAAAGCATCGGGCTCGTGAACCGCGCTGCTATGATGGGGCGCGATGCCCAGATGCTCGGGCGTGAAGCAGAAGGTCACCGTCACGTCGAAGTCCGCCAATGCCTCCATCTGCCGGTCGAACCAGTCGATTGCATTGGGCCGGAAGCTGTCGGCCCAGGACAGGCCAGTACGAAGGTGGCGGACGCCGAGACGCTTCATCCAGGCCACGGCATCATCCAGGCGCGGGTCTTCGAAATGGAACCATTGCATCAACCCCATGTCGCCAGCCACCTTGGCATAATCCTCCAGCGCAGGCTTGGGCGTGCCATCCGCCCGGATGAGTCCCATGTAGAAATGGCGGTAATAGCTCGACCCTTCGGCCTCGCGGTGCCGGGTGGTTGCCCCCCATTCCTGGGGCAAATCATAAAGGCTGTACCAGAAGATGCGGGGCACGCGGCCGACAAGCAGTTCCGCCGTGCGGTTGACGCCGAACACCTGCACTTCCTCAGCCCCAAAGGAGCCGACGCCGACCTCCGTCACCCAGATCGGCTTGTCTGGAACGACCGCTTCGATCTCCGCAATCTTGTCCGGCCAGTCATGGATCGGCCACAAATTCCAGTCGAGCGGGAAGCCATGGACTGCCACGACATCCACAGCATCCAGCGCTCCATGATCGCGCATGCGGTTGACCCAGTGGGGATCGATCGGAGACATGCCGCCCAATACGCGAGTCACCGCCGGATTAACGTCTTGAATGGCTGATCCGGCCCGGACCACCATGTCTGCATAGCGGGACCAGTCGGGATCGATCTCCAGGTCCCAATGCGATTTGTTGTTGGGCTCGTTCCAGATCATCGCGGCTTCGATCATGCCTGCGTTCCCTCCTGCGGTGATTGTGCTGGATAGACCGCCGCGCTGCCCATCAGGTCCGCATAGGGGACAGGGGCAACGCGGCAGAGATAGACTTCCTCTTCGGGTTCGGCCTCGATGGTGAACCCAGCGGCACGCAACAGTGCCTGACTGCCTGCCTTGTTGGGCGCCCACCAGTTGGTCCAATCATGCGCGAACTTGCGTTCGATGAAGTGCATTCGCGGGAAGGCGGGATTGTCGAAAAAGGTGGGAGGCCGGTTGGTGCCGGGAACGTGGAAGGGGTGGTCTTCCGGTACCAGCAGGACATCAGCCGACCCCTGTTGCATCGTCTGGAACAGCAGCAAGTCGCCCGCGACATGTTCGCGGATCAGGTCCAGCGCGAGCAGCGGGTGCCGCAGGTGATAGAGTACTCCCATGAAGATGACGACATCGAACCGCCGACCAAGCTTTGCCACGTCATAGACTGAAAGATTGTGGAAGCTGATATCATCATAGCCGAGCGTGCCGGCTGCAAAGCGTGCCTGCGCCAGATACCGATCGTCTGAATCGATCCCTATGACCTCCGCCGCGCCACGGCGTTTCATTTCAATGGAATAGAAGCCAGCGTTGCAGCCAATGTCGAGGACCGACTTGCCAGTGAGGTCTTCAGGCAGGGCGTCTGCGAACCGGGCGAACTTGAAGGCGGGATAATCGCCCAGGAAATGATCAGGCGCGGTCTCTATCCCGCCGATGTGCAGATTGTGAAACCAAGGACCCAGTTCTGCAATCCGACGACGAAGGTCGCCATCATCCTTGTGGTCAGCGGCGATCTTCACTGTCTTCATGCTGGCACCTCATTCAGGCGAGAGACGCGACCGCCGGACGGGCCGAGCAGCACCGTGCTGACCGATCCAGGCTGAACGTCGAATTTGAGGATGTTGTCGAAGCTTAAACCCAGGAAATGAGCGACCATGCCCCGGATGATGTCGCAATGGGTGACGCACAGGAACGTGCCGCCCGGCTGAGCTTCCGCCACGGAATTTAGAAACGCGACCCCTCGATCGATCGCGGCTGCCATCGTTTCGCCACCGGGGGTGGCGGCGGTGGCCCTGCTGTCATTCCAGCGCTGCCAGAGGGGATCTGCACTCAGCTCGTCAAAGGCCTTGCCGTTCCAAGCGCCGAAATCGAGCTCATCCAAATCCGGCGCGATCTGTACCTCCAATTTGGCCGCGTCTGCGATTATCGAAGCCGTTTCCACGGTGCGCGGGCGGGGGCTGGAGTAAATAGCGCTGACATGTTCTTGGGTCGCCCAGCGCGACAAAGCTTTCGCCTGACGGCCTCCTTCCTCATTCAAAGGAATGCTTCCCGCGCGTCCGCTCAGAACTCGTCCCAACTCATCATGCGCGCCATGGCGAATGAGGTGAAAACAAGTTTGATGTGTTTTCTGGGGTGTCGCAAGCATCAACATAGATGCTGCTAACAATATCGAAGTAAGGAAAGTTCCATATCCGATCCGAGTTTCGTAGGCAAGTAAAAGCTAATGATACACATAAGTTAGTGCAGATAATATAGGTTAGTAATCAGAGATATTCTGTTGGCTCTATCGTCAATGTTGGACGGAAATTCGGGGAACTAGCCGGTAGAAGAAGATGTTGCTGCTGCCATTACCTGTTGTTGCCCTACTGCAATGAGCCGCCTTTCCCGCGGCTGTTTCACCATCATGAGGGGATTGGCCGTGGAGAATATACTCGTCACTGGCGGAGCGGGCTTTATCGGCCGGGCGGTTTGCAAGGAGTTGCTGGCGCGCGGGAACAGAGTTTGCGTGCTCGATAATCTGATCGAACAAGTCCACGGCGATGGTGAGCGGCCCGAGGATCTGGATAGCGAGGTAGAACTGATCCGCGGGGACGTGCGCAACGGCGATGTGGTCGAGCATGCCCTCAAAGGCGTGGACTGCGTTATCCATCTCGCCGCCGAGGTAGGCGTGGGACAGTCCATGTATGAGGTGGAACGTTACACATCCGTCAATGATGTGGGGACGGCTGTTCTCTTTGAAAGGCTGATCGGCAACCCCGTCCGGCGCGTTGTTACCGCGTCCTCGATGAGCATCTATGGCGAGGGGCTCTATCGCGACGCGGACGGACAAGTCGTTCAGGATGCAGAGCGCGGTGCCATTCGCGACAATCAGAAGATTTGGGAACCGCTTGACGGAGCAGGGCGCCCGCTCACGCCGATCGCGACGCCGGAATGGAAGCGGCCCAATCTCGCGTCCATCTATGCGCTCAACAAATATGTGCAGGAACGCACGACCCATATCATGACGGCGCCCTATGGGATGGAGGGCGTCTGCCTGCGACTGTTCAACGTCTACGGGCCGGGGCAGGCGCTTTCCAATCCCTACACTGGCGTGCTGGCAATCTTCGCATCCCGGCTGCTGAACGGTCAGAAGCCGATGATCTTCGAAGATGGCGAGCAACGCCGCGACTTCGTACATGTTAGTGACGTCGCCCGCGCATTTGCCGACGCGCTTGAACTGCCGCAAGCGGCCGGCGGCACCTTCAATATCGGTTCTGGCCATGATCGATCTGTTACGGAAGTGGCGGAGAAGCTTGCGCAGGCGATGGGTCGCAACAGCATCGAGCCCGAGATTGTCGGCAAGGCGCGCACAGGCGACATACGTCATTGTTTCTGCGACACCAGCCTGACGGAGGAGAAACTCGGCTTCCAGGCACGGCAGGACTTCCAGGAAGGTCTTGCCGAACTGGCCGAATGGGTGGCGCAGCAGACCGCCGACGATCGCGTCGATCAGGCGCGCGCCGAACTCGAAGCGAGAGGGCTGGTCGCATGACGCCGCCCGATCGCAGACCCGTTCTTGTTACCGGTGGCGCTGGCTTCATCGGCAGCAACATCGCCGACCGGTTGGCTGGGGAAGGCGAGGAGGTCATCATCTACGACAGCCTTGCCCGTCCAGGGGTTGAGCGGAACCTCAGATGGTTGGAACAGCGCCATGGGGCCAGCATCATCCCCATCATCGCTGATGTCCGGAATGTGGGGCAGGTGGAGGGGGCTGTAGCCAAGGCCAAGGCTGTGTTCCACATGGCGGCGCAGGTCGCCGTCACCACCAGCTTTTCCGACCCGCGCGCAGACCTTGAGATCAACATGCTCGGCACGTTCAACGTGCTGGAGGCCGCACGGCGCTGCGTTTCTCCGCCGCCGGTGATCTTCGCATCGACGAACAAGGTCTATGGTGGTCTTGAGGATGTAGAGTTCCGGCTTGAGGGCGGCGCCTATCATCCCGCCGAAAGCACCTTGCGCGAGCATGGCATAGACGAAAGCCGCCCGCTCGACTTCCACACCCCCTATGGCTGTTCGAAAGGGGCGGCGGATCAATATGTGCTCGACTATGGGCGCAGCTTCGGCGTGCCCACGGCCGTGCTGCGTATGAGCTGCATTTATGGTCAGCGGCAGATGGGGACGGAGGACCAGGGCTGGGTCGCTCACTTCCTGATCAGCGCGATCGAAGGGCGGCGCATCATCCTCTATGGTGATGGCTGTCAGGTTCGCGACATTCTCGACGTGCGGGACGCGGTCGGGGCCTATCTTTCGGTATGGCGCGACATCGACAGGCTCAGCGGCCAGGCCTTCAACCTGGGAGGCGGGCCGGACAATGCCGTCAGCCTGCACCAGATTTTGAAGTTCATTGGCGACTATGTCGGCCGCCAGCCACTTATCGACATGGCGGACTGGCGGGCGGGCGATCAGCGCTATTTCGTGGCGGATACGCGCAAGCTTCAGAAGGCGGTGGATCTCAAACCCCGAACGCCATGGCAGAAGGGGGTCGCCGACCTGGCGGAATGGCTGCTTGCTGAACGGCCGGAGGGTAAGGCCGTCACGGCCCCCGCGATGGCGGCGAGGGCGCTTTGATGGCGATGCGTCATCTGTTGCTCACATGCGATGCCGTCGGCGGCGTCTGGCAATATTCCACCGACCTTGCCCGCGCCCTCGAACCGCTTGGCTACCAGGTCACGCTTGCGGTGATGGGACCGTCTCCCAATGAAGCAGCCCGCGACAGTATCGCCGGGTCGGCCAGCATCGGCCTGGTCGATAGCGGGCTTGAGCTTGACTGGCTGGCGGCCGATCCCGCGCCGGTGATCGAGGCCGAGCGGCGGCTGGCCGAGATGGCGGGCGATCTCGGCGCCGACCTTGTTCAACTTCACACTCCCGCCCTCGTCAGCATGGGGCGCTATCCCTGCCCTGTCATCGCGGTCCAGCATAGCTGCGTCGCGACCTGGTGGGCGGCGGTCCACGGCGGAGACATGCCCGAGGACTTCGTCTGGCGGACAGAGATGGTGGCGCGCGGCCTTCAGCATGCCGCCGTTGCGATCTCCCCCAGCACAGCCTTCGCAGAGGCGGTTCGGCGGGTCTATGGCGTCATGCCCTTTACAGTGCATAATGGCCGGGCTCTGCCAGTCCCGGCGCGAAAACCAATGCGCGATTATGTCTTCACGGCCGGGCGTTTATGGGATGACGGCAAGAATGTCCGCGTGCTGGATGAGGCTGCTGCCCGGATCAGCGCTCCCTTTCTCGCCGCAGGTCCGGTCATGGCACCACATGGCGCTGCGCTTGCCATAGAATCGCTTCAGGCGATCGGCACGCTCGATGAGTTTGGACTCGCCGAGAGGCTAAGCGAGCGGCCAGTCTTCGCTTCGTCAGCGCTTTACGAGCCGTTCGGGCTTGCCGTCCTCGAAGCGGCATCAGCCGGGTGCGCCCTCATATTATCAGATATCGCGACATTCCGTGAGCTGTGGGAAGGCGCTGCCACCTTCGTCGATGCGCACGATGCCAAAGGCTACGCCCGCGCGATCGAGCATATGCTGAGCAGCCGCGCTGCCCGCCTGGACGCCGGGGGGAGGGCACAGGAACGAGCCCACCGCTACATCCCCGCTGCCATGGCGGGAGCGATGGCTCACCACTATGCCATGGCCGAACAAAGGGTCGCCGCATGAAGATCCGCTACTTCACCCACTCGCTGCTATCATGCTGGAACCATGGCAACGCGCATTTCCTTCGCGGCGTACTGCGCGAACTGGCCGCTCTGGGCCATGATGTGCTGGCGCTGGAGCCGCAAGGCAATTGGAGCCTCTCCAATCTCCTTGCAGATCATGGCGAAGCAGGCCTCTCCGCCTTCCATGCCGCTTACCCTGAACTCAAAACCTTCAGCTATGGGCCCGACAGTGAACCGGAAGCGCTAATTGATGGTGCCGAGGTCGTCATCGTGCATGAGTGGAATGATCCCACGCTGGTAGCCGCCCTTGGCGGCCTCCGTGCACGAGGCGCAACATTCACGCTCCTCTTCCACGACACGCACCACCGTGCTGTCTCAGATCCCCAGGCTATCCGCGCTTTCGACCTGTCGGCCTATGACGGGGTGCTGGCGTTCGGTGAGACCTTGTCCGAGGTTTATCGCCGTTGGGGCTGGGGCGACCGCGTCTGGACTTGGCACGAAGCAGCAGACCTCAAGCATTTCCATCCGCCTCAAGTGGAGAAGGATCGCCAAGGCGTCGTCTGGATTGGAAACTGGGGCGATGGCGAGCGAACAGCCGAATTGGAAGATTTCCTTTTTCGCCCCGCGTCACAGGCTAACTTGCCCCTCGACATCTACGGGGTACGCTATCCTGACGAGGCCCTCGCCACACTGAAGCGCTATGGCGTAGATTATCATGGCTGGGCAGCCAATGCTCGCGCGCCCGCCATCTTCGCGCAGCATCTCGCCACGGTTCATGTGCCGCGCCGCTACTACACGCAGCTGCTGCCCGGCATCCCGACCATCCGCGTGTTTGAGGCGCTGGCCTGCGGCATTCCGCTGCTGTCAGCGCCATGGGAGGATAGCGAGCATCTCTTCCGTCCCGGGCAGGACTTCCTATTCGCGAGCGATGGGAAGGAAATGGCGGATCATCTTCGCGCAGTTGCATCCGATCCGGACCTGCGCGCGTCGCTGATCCGCAGCGGGCTGGAAACGATACGCAGCCGCCATAGCTGTGCGCATCGCGCAGAGCAGCTTCTGGGGATCATCGCGTCGCTCGATGCCTTCGCCACACCGATCTCGCTTGCAAGGAATGTCGCATGAGAATTGCCTTCTACGGTTCCAGCCTGCTTTCCTCCTACTGGAACGGGGCGGCGACCTATTATCGCGGCATCCTGCGCGAACTGGCTGAGCGCGGCCATGACGTCACATTCTTTGAGCCCGACGCCTTCGATCGCCAGCAGCATCGCGACATCGATCCGCCTGAATGGGCGTGCGTGGTGGTCTATCCTGCAACGACCGAAGCGCTGAACGAGGTGATGGATCAGGCGGCGAACGCTGATGTCGTGGTGAAGGCGAGCGGCGTTGGCGTATTCGATGACGAGCTATTGCAGGGCGTGATGGAGCGCGCTCGCCCTGACGCGCTGCGCATCTTCTGGGACGTGGATGCGGCGGCTACCCTGGATGAAATGCGGGCCGCGCCCGATCATGCTGTCCGGCGGGCGCTGCCGGGGCTGGACCTCGTGCTGACCTATGGCGGCGGCGATCCGGTGGTGAGCGCTTATCGGGAAATGGGGGCGCGCGACTGCATTCCCGTTTACAACGCCCTCGATCCGCAGAGCCACTTCCCGGTCGAACCGGACCCGCGCTTCGCCTGCGACCTGGCGTTTCTAGGCAATCGCCTGCCGGACCGTGAAGCCCGGGTCGAGGAATTTTTCCTCAAGCCCGCCACGTTGCTTTCAGAACGCAGCTTTCTCATCGGTGGCAATGGATGGGAAAGCAAGGCGATGCCGTCCAACGTTCGCCATCGCGGCCATGTGTACACGGCGGAACATAATGCTTTCAACTGTACGCCGCTCGCGGTGCTCAACGTCGCCCGGGACAGCATGGCGCATATCGGTTTCTCTCCTGCCACCCGCGTTTTCGAAGCAGCGGGAGCAGGAGCCTGCCTCATCACCGACGCCTGGGAAGGCATTGAGTTGTTCCTGAAGCCTGATGAGGAAGTGCTGGTCGCCCGCGACGGGCAGGACGTCGCCGACCACCTCGCTACGCTCACGCCCGAACGCGCGCGGATGATTGGCCGAGCCGCTCTGGCCCGCGTCCGCGCCGAACATAGCTATGCCCTGCGTGGAGAGGAGGTGGATGCCATTCTGCGTGAACGGCGCGCCGCCAAGACACCGCAACAGGAGATGGAAAGAGCATGAAACTCGTCGTCCTCGGCCTCAGCCTCTCATCCTCCTGGGGCAATGGCCATGCCACCACCTTCCGAGCCCTGCTGTCGGCTTTTGCCAAGCGGGGGCATGACATTCTGTTCCTTGAGCGTGATGTCCCCTGGTATGCCAGCCAGCGAGACCTAGTGGATCCAGATTATTGCCGTCTGGCGTTCTACGATGATCTTCCCTCGCTCGATCACTGGCGCGGGGAGATCGAAAGTGCCGACGCGGTCATGGTCGGTTCTTATGTGCCGGAAGGTATCGCGGTCGGCCAATATGTGCAGCGCCATGCCCGCGGCACCACGCTTTTATACGACATCGACACGCCGATCACCTTGGCCAATGTGCGTGCGGGAAAATGTGATTATCTGTCGCCGGACCTCATCTCTGGATATGACATTTATTGCTCTTTCACTGGCGGCCCGACGCTTGATCTGCTGGAGCGTGAATATGGCTCGCCCATGGCGAGGGCACTTTATTGTTCGGTCGATCCGGCCGCCTACCGGCCGATAGATGTGCCGAAGCGCTGGGACCTGTCCTATCTCGGCACTTATAGTCCAGATCGCCAGCCCACCTTGGAACGGTTGCTGATCGAACCCGCGCGGCTGATGTCTGACCGGCGCTTCGTCGTAGCCGGTCCGCAATATCCGGCGGACATCGATTGGCCAGCCAATGTGGAGCGGATCGAGCATCTGCCCCCGCAGGACCATGCGGAATTCTATTCGGCCTCACGCTTCACCCTCAACGTGACGCGCGCCGACATGATTGAGGCGGGATGGTCACCCTCCGTCCGGCTGTTCGAGGCGGGGGCTTGCGGGACCACGATCATCTCGGACGTTTGGCCAGGCCTTGGCGACCTGCTGACACCAAACAAGGAGATATTGTTCGCCTGGAATGCCGAGCAGGTGATCGTCGCGCTGGATGAGGAGCGCGCGGCTGTCGGCGAAGCGGGGCGCGCCCGCATCCTCGCCGAACATACCGCCGACCATCGAGCGCAGCAGCTCGAAACCTACCTCCACGAAGCTTCGGCGATGCAGGCGCAGCATAAGGTCGCACTCGCAGGATGACGTCCCGGCAAAGGGAGAAGGATAACAACGGATGATAAGCATGAAGAAAAATGTGTCGCTGGTCGCAGGCGGAGCTGGCTTTATCGGTTCCCATCTTTGCCGCGCTCTTCTGGAGCAGGGGCATGACGTCATCTGCCTCGACAATCTCCAGACTGCGCGCGAAGTGAATGTTGAAATGCTGGAGGGCCATCGCGCCTTCAGCTTCATCCGTGCCGACATCGTCGATCCGTTGCCCGATGCCGTGACACGCCGCCGGGATATCACGCGCATCTACAATCTCGCCTGCGCAGCGTCGCCTCCGCAATATCAGGCAGACCCTGAACATACGATGCTGACCAGCGTCGTGGGCACGGATCGGCTGCTGCGGCTCGCGGAACAGAATGGCGCCCGTTTCCTCCTGACCTCCACCAGTGAGGTTTATGGCGATCCTGAAGCGCATCCCCAACGTGAGGATTATCGTGGCTGGGTGAACTGCACCGGCCCCCGTGCATGCTATGACGAGGGCAAGCGAGCCGCCGAAGCCATTGCCTTCGACTTCGCCCGCCTGGGCCGCGCGGATGTCAGGGTCGCGCGCATCTTCAATACCTATGGCCCCAACATGCATCCGGACGATGGGCGGGTCATCTCCAACTTCGTCTGCCAGGCCTTGTCGGGGAAAGACATCACCATCTACGGCGACGGATCGCAAACGCGCAGCTTCTGCTATGTGTCTGACATGGTCGATGGGCTCATGCGTCTGATGGAATCGGACGTGGCCGACCTTCAACCCATCAACCTGGGCAATCCGGAAGAATATAGCATGATGGAGGTACTGGAACTGGTCAGGGCGCAGACCGGCACCAGGTCACGCGTCATCCGCAAGCCGTTGCCGATCGACGATCCCCGGCGCCGCCGCCCCGATATCAAGCGCGCGCGGACACTGTTGGACTGGGAACCCCGTGTCTCGTTGGCCGAGGGGCTCGCGATCACCTGCGCCTTCTTCGAGAAGGAGCTGTTTTCGCAGATGCCCGACTATGCCTTCGATGGCGCCATCGCGGGAGCG
Source organism: Sphingobium agri (assembly GCF_023051225.1). Taxonomy (NCBI): domain Bacteria; kingdom Pseudomonadati; phylum Pseudomonadota; class Alphaproteobacteria; order Sphingomonadales; family Sphingobiaceae; genus Sphingobium; species Sphingobium agri. The sequence goes on from NZ_JALKHS010000006.1 coordinate 787,685, forward strand.
GCCTCGACAGCCAGCGCCGGTCTCGCAGCGGAGTAGTGGAGGCGGTCCACCAATTCAGGTGATCTCCGTAACTCTCGGATTTTGCGAGTTTCCGTTGCTAACTATTTGAAGATAGAGGGAAGGTGGTGGACGCACTAGGGCTCGAACCTAGGACCCGCTGATTAAGAGTCAGCTGCTCTACCAACTGAGCTATGCGTCCACACTCGCTTTCGGATTGCTCCGTTCGGAGCCTCGCCTTGGCGTGGCCGGGCGGTTAGCATTATCCTTCGGCTTTGCAAACAGTAAATCGCGGCGCTGCAAAAAATTTTGCGCCAGTGCCGGTTTCAGCCCCAATTTCCCGGCTTGCGTCCACTGCGGCGGGTCGAACGCTCGATGGCCATTATGATGCCGATGCACAGCATGACGGTCAGCATGGACGAGCCACCATAGGACATGAAGGGTAGGGGGATACCGACGACCGGGGCTAATCCCATGACCATCATGAGGTTGATCGCCACATAAAAGAAGATGGTCGTCGTCAGCCCCGACGCGACCAGCCGCGCGTATTTATCTTGTGTACGCAGCGATACGCCGATCCCCCAGCGGAACAGCAACAGGAAGGCGCCGATCAGAAATACCCCCCCAACCAGTCCCCATTCCTCAGCCATGGTGGCGAAAACGAAGTCGGTATGTCCTTCGGGAAGATAGTCGAGGTGGCTCTGGGTGCCCTTGAGGAATCCTTTGCCCCAGATACCGCCGGAGCCGATTGCGATCTTCGATTGGCTGATATGGTATCCGGCCCCCAGCGGATCGCTTTCCGGGTCCATAAAGATCAGGACCCGTTTCTGCTGATAATCATGCAGGAAGCTGAAGGCGATGGGGATGATGGCTGCGATCGCCAGTCCCGACCCGACGAACAACCGCAGCGGCAATCCGGCAAGGAACATTACAGTTACGCCACCCGCAGCAATCATCGTCGCCGTGCCAAGGTCCGGCTGCACCAGCACCAGCGCCCATGGTACACCGATCAGGACCAGCGCGGGCCATATGGCCGTCCAGCGTCGAATTTCTCCCACGGGCAGCAATGCGTAAAAGCGGGCCACCGCCAGTACGATGATCGGCTTCATGAATTCCGATGGCTGCAATTGCATGAAGCCGAGGTTGATCCACCTCTGACTACCGCCTGCGACGCCGCCGATCAGTTCCACAAGCACCAGTGATATGAGAACGGCCCCATAGGCAGGGAAAGCGAACCGCGCGAAAAGTTCTAGCGGCACCCGGCTGATGACGAACGCCATTCCCGTAAAGATGACGAACCTGACGGCCTGGTTGATGGCCCAGGGCGTGATGCTGCCGCTGGCGGCGCTATAAAGTACGAGCGTTCCAAAGCCCGCGATCGCGAGGAGAATGCCCAATACCCTCCAGGGAAATTCAGTAAGCGGCTGGGGAATGATGCTCACCGACCTGCTTCCCTGTTCGGATCTCGCTGAGGCGGAGGGTTATCCGCAGTCTCTGACACATTGGCCGACGCAGCTGCGTTGGCGCTATTCTCCGCCTCTGAAGCATCGGCTGGCTTGGGAACGACTTCCCCTTTTTTGATCGCCTTGGCGAGACGGTAGGCCGCCATTTGACGTTCCATCCGCTCAGCGGGAGGGCCGCCCCAGCCTTTCTCCAATTCTTCCAGCCGGGCCATCGCCTTTGCTGGATCGAACAAATATGTCAGCACATCCTTCGCCACCGGGGCGGCAGCGCGGGAGCCGCCCATGCCATGTTCAATCACGACGGATGCCGCATAACGGGGATTGCTCGTGGGCGCGAAGCAGACGAACAGGCCATGGTCGCGATATTTCCATGCGCCGCTCTGCCCGCGCTGGCTGCCCGCAATCTTGCGCACCTGCGCCGTGCCAGTCTTTCCGCCCATCTGTATTCCGGGGAGGTCCAGGCGGCTGCGTCCTGCAGTGCCGTCACCGTTCACCACTTCCCACATGCCTCCCCGCACAGCGTCGAAATGTTCCTTGGGAAAAGGCATGAACGGCGCCTCGGGATAGCGGCCTTTCACCAGACGGGGCTGAATGTTGCGGCCTGATGCGATCCGCCCCGCCATGACGGCGAGCTGCAACGGATTTACGACGACATAGCCCTGGCCGATGGACGCGTTGAGCGTGTCGGATGCGGTCCATTTCTGGTCATAGCGCCGCATCTTCCACGCGGTGTCGGGCATGGTGCCGTAACTTTGCGAACTGACAGGGAGGTCGAACTTTTCACCGAACCCCATGGCATGGCCCATCCGCGCGATGACGTCGATGCCCACCCGGTTGCCCATGGTGTAGAAATAGGTGTTGCAGCTTTTGGCGAGAGCACGGTGCATGTCGACCGAACCATGACGGCCGAGGCAGCGGAAGAAGCGGTTGCCCAGCCGATACCCACCGGGACAATGCACCCGCTCCTTCGGGTCAATCCCGGCGCTTTGCAACGCCATCGCAACCATCGGCTTGAAGGTCGATCCCGGCGGATAAAGGGCGTTCAGTGACTTGTTGATCAGCGGATGGCGCTCGTCGCTCGACAACATGTCCCATTCATCATGGCTGATGCCGTCGGAAAAGTTGTTTGGATCATAGGAGGGCATCGACGCCATGCAGAGGATTTCTCCTGTCAGGCAATCGAGCACGATGCAGGAACCGGATTCAGCACCGAGCCTGCGCCCTGCATAATCCTGAAGCCCTGCGTCGATGGTCAGCTTCACTGCATTTCCGGGCGCGTCCGGCCGCGTCGTCAGTTCGCGCACGATCTTGCCGCGCGCCGTCACCTCGACCCGCTTGGCGCCGGGCTTACCCGTCAGTTCAAGGTCGAACCATTTCTCCAGCCCCTCTTTGCCCACCTTGAAGCCGGGGGTGATAAGCAGGGGGTCCTTCCGCTTCTCATAGTCTTTCGCCGAGGCGGCGCCGACATAGCCTAGCAAATGCCCAACCGTTGATCCGGTGGGATAGTAACGGGAAAATCCTTGGCTAGGGGCCACACCGGGGAGGTCGGGCAAGCGAACGCTGACAGCTGCGAACTGATCATAGGTCAGCTTTTCGGCAACCTGGACCGGTCGGAAACCGGGCGCCTTGTCTAGTTCTGTCCTGATCCGTTCTACCTCGTCCGGGGCGAGCGCCAGAAGATGAGCCAGGCTGCGCAACGTCCCTTCGGGATCAGTGACACGCTCGGGGATCAGGTCGACGCGGAAGTCCGTGCGGTTGTTCGCCAGCGCACGCCCGTTCCTGTCCAATATCCATCCGCGACGTGGAGGAATGAGCGTCAGGTTGACGCGGTTGCTTTCCGAAAGAAGATTATATTTCTCATTTTCGGCAACGCTGATCCACGCCATCCGGCCGATCAGCATCGCGCCGATCCCGGCCTGCAATCCGCCGACCACCATTGCTCGGCGGGTGAAGGTGAAGGACAGCGATGCTTCGGTAACGGTCTTCCGCTTGAGCTTGGGCAGCTTCATGCCATCACGCGCCAGCGATCAATCCGCGCGCATTGCCGCACGACGAAGGGAAAGAGCAGGATCGTCCAGAGCATTTGCGGCGCGACCAGTTCCAGCTTGATGTCTCCTCCGCCGGTTATCCGCGCAAGGAATAGCCCACCGGCGATGCAGAAGATAATCGCGGCAGCAGCGATTAACCAGTCCTGCCGGTAGCTGCGCCATACCATTCGATGTTCCACCGCATCGATGCCGATCAGCATCACGGTCCACAGGAACATTGCCGAACCAATGGGTTGTCCGCTCATCATGTCATCGAACAGACCAAGGGGCACACCGATCCAGGCGCGCCAAAGCTCTGGCCGCAGCAAGCGCCAGGACAGCAGCAACAACAAGCCAAAGGGCGGCATGACAGGGGCTTGGGCGACAATCGGCAGGATCGTGACGGATGATCCCAGCATGACCGTCATGACCGGCGTCCCGGCCAGGCGAAAACGGGAAGGATGGCGGCCGAGCCGGGGCACATGCTGAAGATGCGGGTCGATCATGGAACGCTGGCGTTGGCTGCCGTCTCTGGCTGCGCGCTGTCGGGCGAAGCAGGTTCGTTGCGCGTAACTGCTTCCTCAAATGAGCGTTCGACCACCACCGCATCGACTTTCGACGGGTTGGCCAGTGGCACTCCATAGGCGATCTCGCCCGCGATCCGAACGACCACAGCCACCGGGATATTGGGCTGATAGATGCCGCCGACGCCGGATGTGACGAGGATGTCACCGGCGTTGAAAGGATTGCGGCCAGCAGCAAGTGATCGGATCTCGACAGTCCCGTCGCCTAGCCCCGTCGAGATGGCCGGAACACTGTCGGTCGCGCGGCGGACCGGCACGATGTTGCTGCTGTCGGTCAGTAGCAGGACTTCGGCGGTATTGGGGGTGACACTGTGAATGCGGCCGACAAGGCCTTCCGAAGCACGGACCGGCATGCCGGTCCGGACGCCCTGCCAGCGGCCCGCATTCAATCGCGCAAAACGGCGGGCGCTGGATGAAGAGGAGGAAATGAGCCGAGCCGTCAGCAGGTCGCTATGATCCTCGTCGACCAGTTTCAACAGCCGCTTGAGGCGCTGATTTTCCTGCGCGACCGCCTTCGCCTCGATGATGCGGTTACGGTCAGCCTCCACTTGGCGGCGAAGCGAGATATTCTGCGACCCTGCGCGCCAATATGCGGTCAGCACATCGTCCAGCGAACTTGCGCCACTGACCATGTTGCGCAGGCCAAGCGACGCAGGGCGCGAAAGTTCCGCGGTAGCCGCACGGATCGCGGCGAACCCGGTGGGATCGAATATCGCCACAGCGACCAGCAGCAAGCCGACAGCCGCACCCGTTATCGCCACAACATAGCTGGCAAACAGGCTGTACTGCGCCTTGCGGTTATGGCCGGGACGTCGGCTGGATGGCCGCGCCATGCAGTGGTCCCCCTGACCTTAAGCGGTCTGCAGCACGCCTCGGAAGATCGGATCCTCCATCGCGCGGCCAGTACCGATGGCGACGCATGTCAGCGGATCCTCGGCGATCGTGACGGGCAGCCCGGTCTCGTCGCGTAGTTCATCGTCCAGCCCCTTCAGCAGGGCGCCGCCGCCGGTCAGCACGATGCCTTGGTCGACAATGTCCGCCGCCAGCTCCGGCGCGGTATTTTCCAGGGCGATCCGGACACCTTCGACGATGGTGCTGATGGGTTCCGCCAACGCATCGGCAATCTGCCCCTGATTGATCGAGATTTCCTTGGGCACGCCGTTCACCAGGTCACGGCCCTTGATATGGATGGTTTCCCCCACGCCGTCTTCGGGAGGCTGGGCCACGCCGAACTGCTTCTTGATGCGCTCGGCGGTCGCTTCACCGATGAGGAGGTTATGGTGGCGCCGCACGAAAGAAACGATCGCTTCGTCCATCTTGTCACCGCCGACGCGAACCGAGGTGGTGTAAGCGAGCCCACGCAGCGAGAGCACCGCGACTTCAGTGGTGCCGCCCCCGATGTCCACGACCATCGAACCGATCGGCTCGGTCACGGGCATGTCGGCGCCGATCGCCGCTGCCATCGGTTCTTCGATCAGGAACACCTGAGAAGCACCCGCATTGCTGGCCGCGTCGCGAATCGCGCGGCGTTCGACACTGGTGGAGCCCGACGGAACGCAGATCACGATCTCGGGAAAGCGCCACGGACGCGACTTGCCGCCATGCACCTTCGTGATGAAGTGCTTGATCATCTGCTCGGCGACATCGATGTCCGCGATAACGCCGTCGCGCAGCGGTCGGATCGCCTCGATCGAATCGGGCGTCTTGCCCATCATCAGCTTGGCGTCGTCGCCCACGGCCTTGACCCGTTTCACGCCGTTCAGCGTCTCCACCGCCACGACCGATGGCTCATTCAACACGATCCCGCGGCCCCGCACATAGACGACGGTATTCGCCGTGCCGAGATCGATAGCCATATCCTGGGAGGAGAGTTTGAAAAGTCGCGAAAAGATCGACATGCTTGTTCCTGTTCAGCCCGCCCGTCCCGGCGACGCGAACCGGGGCGTTCGGAGGTCCCTGCCACGTTCCGCCGTCCCTGTCATCATTCCCTGTGATGAGGCAAAATTTTCGGGGGCAACGGCTCGCGGAAAGCGCTCGCTTGGGCTAGTCACTAATCAATGTCAATACGCCGCCTGCCCGAACATCTGGTCAATCGTATCGCTGCCGGTGAAGTGGTCGAAAGACCCGCCAGCGCGCTCAAGGAAGTCATTGAAAACGCACTGGATGCTAAATCAACCCGCATTTCCATCAGGTTGAGCGGCGGCGGGCTCGACCGCATCGAAGTGAGTGACGACGGCTGCGGCATGGCCGCGCACGAAATCGCGCTGGCGCTGGAGCGGCATGCGACGTCGAAGCTGCCTGACGACGCGATCGAGAATGTGTCCACCCTGGGCTTCCGTGGTGAAGCGCTCCCATCGATCGCCAGCGTTGCGCGCTTGTCGATCGACAGCAGGCCCAAAGGGCAGGATGGCTGGAACCGCACGGTCGACAATGGCGTGCTGCTGTCCGAAGGCCCTGCTGCCTTGCCGCCCGGCACGCGGATCACTGTGGAACAGCTGTTCGCAAGGGTGCCCGCTCGCCGCAAATTCCTGCGTTCTGCCAAGGCGGAATATGCAGCCTGCCTTGATGTCGTGCGAAGGCTCGCAATGGCGCACCCTTCGGTCGCCTTCACGCTGGAGCATGACGGCCGCCGGGCGATCGCCGTTCAGGGGGGAGAGGCGCGGGAGGATCGCGTCGCTGCCCTTACCGACCGGGCGCTCGCGGAAAACCATGTCATCGTCTCGCTGGAACGCGAAGGTGTGCGCCTGTCGGGCGTGGCGTCGCTACCGACCTATAATCGCGGCGTCGGCGATCATCAGTTCCTGTTCGTCAACGGCCGCCCTGTTCGCGACCGCTTGCTGATCGGCGCGGTGCGCGGCGCTTATGCCGACATGCTGGCGCGGGACAGGCATCCGGTAGTGGCCCTGTTCCTCGATGTTCCGCCGCTTGAGGTAGACGTCAACGTCCACCCGGCGAAGACGGAAGTGCGTTTTCGGGACCCTGCGATGATCCGGGGCATGATCGTGTCCGGCGTCCGTCGCGCGCTCGACGCAGAGGGCTTCCGATCCGTGCAGCAGGCCGATCCGGCGAGTCTTTCCGCCTGGAAAACCGAGCCGCTTACGCCCACGCCGATCAGCGCGCTTCCCATCTTCGAAGCTGGCTCGGTAAATTATGCGCCGCCAGCCGCCACGTTCGCTGATCGTCGCCCCTCCTTCACCGCGCCCCCGCCACAGGCGCGCGCCGAGCCCGCCGCCGCACCCGCGCCGGAAGGGACCAGCTTCCCGCTCGGCGTCGCGCGCGGACAGGTGGCGCGCACCTATATCGTCGCGGAGGCGGAGGATGGGCTGGTGATCGTCGATCAGCATGCCGCGCACGAGCGCCTTACGCTCGAGCGCATGCGCCGCGCCATGGAAGGGCAGGGCGTCGCCACGCAGGCGCTGCTGCTGCCCGAAGTGGTCGAACTGGATGAGCCCGCCTGCGATCGCCTGGAAACGCGCATCGATGAGCTGCGTAACTTCGGCCTTGAGCTGGAGCGGTTCGGCCCCTCTGCCATGCTGGTGCGCGCCGTGCCCGCGATGCTGGGCCAAGGAGACGTGCAGGGGCTTGTCACCGACCTTGCCGATGATCTCGCTGCTTATGACGAAGCGCTATCCCTGAAGGAGCGGCTCGATCTGGTCGCGGCAACGATGGCGTGCCACGGCTCAGTCCGCGCGGGCCGGGTGCTGAGCGTGGCGGAAATGAACGCGCTCCTGCGCGAGATGGAGATCACGCCACGCAGCGGCCAGTGCAATCACGGTCGTCCGACCTGGGTAAAGCTAGGCCATGGAGACATAGAAAAGCTGTTCGGAAGGAAATGACGATGCGCCTGATCGCTTGCCTCGCTGCCCTGAGCCTTTCCGCGCCCGCACTTGCCGCCGACCCATGCCTTGACGCTCCGCTGCCCCCTGAACCCTGGACCAGTTGGAACCAGAGCGGAACGGAGTCCGCCGCGGGCGAAGCGGCTTCTGCGCCACGGCTCATCCTGGGTAAGCCCCTTGTGGCGACGCTGCGCCCTTCGCCTCAAGTTCAATATGCCGTCAAACCTCACCATCAGGCGCCTAAAAGCTATGGCGGCCTCTTCAGCCTGGCCGTCAAAACGCCGGCACGGATAGGGATAGGCCTGTCGGGTCCCGCCTGGGTCGATATCGTCTTCAGGAATAGCCCTATCGCGTCCACCGCGCACAGTCATGGCCCGGGATGTTCGGGCATCCGGAAGATCGTCTGGTTCGACCTGACGCCAGGCGTGCATCTCATTCAACTGTCGGGTGCGGCATCCAGCCAAGTCCGCATCATGGCTGCGGACGCGCGCGCCAATCAGCCGCTGCCGCCAGTCCAGGACCGATAAAGATTTTCCGCGTCAGTTCGGACGGGTGCGGAACATCGTGATCGGCATCATCGTCAATACCGGCTCATCCCGCTGGTTCAGCACAGTGACCCTGCTCTTGACGATGCCCATCTCCGGTCTGCTCCGGGACGCCTTCTTTTCTACGACCTCGGATGTGCCCCTCAGCGTATCGCCAGGCCTCACCGGCCGCAGCCATCGCAGTTCATCGATGCCCATGGCGCCCAGGCTCGCATCCTGATGCCCGGCGGCCTGCATCTTCGCGACGAACATCTTCATGAACAGCGCAGTTGTGTGCCAGCCGCTCGCCGACAGGCTCCCGAAATGCGTCCCTGCGGCCGCTTCATCCGACAGGTGGAAAGGCTGGGCATCGAATTCTGCGGCAAAGGCCATGATTTCGTCGCGGCTGACACTTACCGGACCGAAATCCAGCCTGTCGCCGATTTCCAAATCCTCGAAATAGACACTCTTGCTCACCGGCCGGCACCCTCTTGTTGCAGATGGTCTAAGTCCGCCTTACGCTTACGTCAATGTTGGGACGGTGCAATCCATTGACGCAACGTCCGCCACGCCTCTGCCTTCTTGTCTCTGGAAAGCATGGCATAGGCGCCGCTGCTGGATGGCAAATCGATCATCGTCAACTCCGTGGCAGTACCGATCTGACGTCGGCCCTGCACTGACGCTGTCTTGCCGTTGAACGCGATCGCCCGCAGCGCAGGCAGCCGCGCGATAAAGCCCCTCAAATCCCGAAACTCCGCACCCCGGATAGCGCTGTCGAGACTGCCTTCGCGGTCCGCACTCTCGATCACGTCCCACAGGCCGACGCCCCGCGTGCGCAATCGCTTCAGCCGCATGGCATAGGGCAGGGCGCGCAGATCATCACCCAGCACATCGCTCATCAGCGACCAGAAAGCGTTCCCGCGATGGGCATAATATTCACCCTGCCTGATAGAGGCATCGCCCGGCAGGCTGCCAAGGATCAGCAGTGTCGTGCGTTCGTCCACGCTGGGCGGAAAGGCGGCCTTACGCACGGCCGGGATAAGGCCGTTTCTCAAGGCACTTCCGGCCCACGCCCCAAAGCCTCACCCATCCGCCGGATCGCCGCGACTTTCTCCTGCAACGGTGACCAATCATCCCGTTCGGCGATCGCGCTCCAGATGGACTCGACTTCGTCTATATGCATCGAACAGGGCGCGGCATCGCTCCAATAGGCATGCTCTTTCCTGCCGCTTGGTTCTATCCCGGCAACAGCTTCGCGGAACGGCGCCCAAGCCTCGCCCGAATAGTCCGTTCGCTCGCGCGGTTCGCCGCCTCGCCAATCATGAAAGAAACGGTCGATCTGTGTCTTGCTCGCGGCCATTCCCTTGACGGCTGCCTCGATCATTGAGTTCACATCGCCTGAGGGGACGACGCCTAGCCGCCAGCAAAAGCGCCGCGCCATTGCCCCTCCGAACAATTCGGGAAACCGCTCCAGTTGCTCGATCAGCGGTTCGGCTTCGACCAAGGGTCTCAGCGAAACAGCCAATTGCGCCACATCCCAGTGGATCGCTTCAGCCTGCCGTCCAAACGCATAAAGCCCGGCATGGTCGAAATAGGCGGCCGTGAAACCCGGCTCCCAATAAGGCGTAAAGCGCCACGGGCCATAGTCGAAGCTTTCGCCCGTCACATTGATATTGTCGCTGTTCAGCACGCCATGCACGAAACCCGCGACCATGTAGCTCGCCGCCAGATCAGCCGTCCGCTCGACCACGCGGCCCAGCAACTGCGCGGGCGCATTGTTTCCCGGCTCTTCATTGTACAGGTTGCGCAGCGCATAATTGGTGAGCCGCTCCAGCAGAGGCTTGTCATCGAAATAGGCGGCGCGCTGGAAGGACCCGATGCGAATATGGGAATGGCTCAATCGCACCATGACCGCAGAGCGAGTGGGGGAGGGCTCGTCATGCCGCTCCAGCGCCTCGCCCGTCTCGATCAATGAAAAGGTCTTCGACGTGTTGACGCCCAGCGCATCCAGCATTTCGGTCGCCAATATCTCGCGAACGCCGCCTTTCAGCGTCAACCGCCCATCGCCAAAGCGGCTGTAGGGCGTCTGGCCCGATCCTTTCGTCCCAAGGTCCAGCAACCGTCCGGCTTCGTCGCGCAACTGCGCGAACAGGAATCCCCGGCCATCGCCAATGTCAGGATTATACACCCGGAACTGATGGCCATGATAACGCAATGCCAGCGGCTGCGGCAGGCTGCCTGACAATGGTTCGAATCGGCCGAAGTGACGAAGCCACTCCTCATCGCTCAGCCGGTCCAGCCCCACGCTCGCTGCGGCCCTATCGTTCCGATATCGCAATATCGTCTGCGGGAAGTTTGCCGCTGCGACTTCATCGGCGAAGTCGGGCTGCAACGCGAAGATTTCCTTTGCCGGATTGTATCTGCTGGCTTGCGAGGATTTGTCCATGCGGCGATATGGGGGGACAAGGCGGGCAGTTACAACCGCTTCGCTGTAATTTGAGGACGCACGACCGTTGACCAGCTTCACTGACGGCTACTGGTGGTCTCCCGACGGCCTCAGGCTCCACTATCGTGACTATGCCGGCGGTGAAGATGGCCGCCCGCCGCTGCTGTGCCTTCCCGGCCTGACACGCAACGCTCGCGATTTCGAACCCTTGGCCGATCGCCTCGCGGGCGAGTGGCGCCTCATCTGTCCCGACATGCGCGGCCGTTCCGAAAGCGCGCAGGCGAAGGACCCGATGACCTATGTCCCGCTCACCTACTCGCAGGACATCAGCCGCCTTTTGGCGGATCTCGCCATCACCCGTTTCGTCGCGATCGGCACCTCGCTCGGCGGCCTGATCACCATGTTGATTGCCGCGACTCACCGCGAATGGCTGGCAGGCGCGCTGTTGAACGACGTGGGGCCAAAGCTCGAACAGGAGGGGCTCGACCGCATCCGGACCTATGTCGGGGTCGGCCAGTCGCATCAAAGCTGGGTTCAGGCCGCCCGCGCACTGGAAGAAGCCAATCGCGACATCTACCCCCGCTACGATCTTGAACAATGGCTTGCCATGGCGAAGCGCCTCTACCGGCTCAACAGCGGCGGCCGCGTCGTGTTGGACTATGACATGCGCGTCGCCGAACCCCTCCGCCTGTCCGGAGGCGAGGCGGGGGTCGATCTCTGGCCTGTCATGGCGTCTTTTAATGGCATCCCCTCTCTCATCCTACGGGGCGAAAGATCCGATCTGCTCAGCGCTGCCACTGCGCAGCGCATGCTTTCGGAAATGGGGCCCAGCGCTGAGCTTGTGACAGTTCCGGATGTCGGCCACGCTCCGCTGCTCGACGAACCGGAAGCCGCTGCCGGGATCGACCGCCTGCTCGTGCGAGTCCTGCATGGCTGACACCCGAAGCGGGCCGCCGCGCCTGCTGCATGTTCACGGCAGCTTTTCCCTGGGCGGCAAGGAAGCACGCGCTGTCCGTCTTATGAACCTGTGGGGCGATCGCGCCAGCCATACGATTGTCAGCGCCGCTCCTGACGCCATGGGCGCCCGGTCCGCGATCGCGCCGGGGGTAGAGGTCAGCTTCCCCGACGCGCCACCGTTGACCGGCCGCCCCGGCGCAAGTCGCTTTCGGGCGTTGGGACGCTTCCTGTCGAGATTCGATCTTGTACTCACCTATAATTGGGGAGCTATGGACGCCGTCATGGCGCATCGCGTCTGCGCGCCTTTCCTGCGCCTGCCGCCGCTCATCCATCATGAGGACGGCTTCAATATCGAGGAGGCAGAGCGGCTCAAAACGAAGCGCAACCTCTATCGCCGACTGGCGCTCCAACGCGCCCAGGCCATAGTCGTGCCGTCCATCCGGCTGGACGAGATTGCGCGAAGAACATGGCGTCAGCCCGCGTCAAAGGTTCATCTGATCCGCAACGGGATTGATGTGGCGCGCTATGCTGGCGCCGTTCCCGGCGCCATTCCCGGCCTCGTTCGCTCGCCTGGAAAGCTGCTCGTCGGGACATTAGCCGGATTGCGCCCGGTCAAGAATATTCCTCGCCTGGTACGGGCAGTCGCGCCGCATCGTGATAAGTTGCAACTGGTGATCGTGGGCGAAGGCCCTGAGCGGGCGGCGATCCTCGCAGAGGCAGCCAAGCATGGCATCGACGATATCTGCCTGCCCGGCTTCCTTCCCGACCCCGCGCGTTTTCTCGGGCTGTTCGATATTTTCGCGCTGTCGTCCAATAGCGAACAGTTCCCGATTTCGCTTGTGGAGGCCATGGCCGCGCGGCTGCCTGTCGCGTCCACCGACGTAGGGGACGTGGCGCAAATGGTCGCCCCGGAAAATCAGCCATTTATCGCACAGGACGAGGCTGGGCTTTCGGGAGCGCTCGGTCAACTGGCCGCCAGTGCCGATCTTCGCATTCGTCTTGGCGAGGCAAATCTGCGCCGGGCGCAGCGCGACTTCGAAGAAGCTGCGATGGTCGATGCCTATGCGGGGCTTTATGGACAGGCACTATCCAGCCCTCATATTTTGCGGTAGGGCGCGCCCGTTATTCGTCATCGGTCGCGAAAGCTGCTATAGAGCGGCGTTCAGTCGACGGATGACCCAGCAGCTGTTGCGCGGGAGATTATGTTGTTCAAGGGTTTGAAGCCCATCATCTATGGTGGTCGTGAAGTCTGGCCGCTGGTCGAAGGCGGGAAGGGCGTGGCTGTGTCCAATCACGCCAGCTCCGGCGCATGGGCTGCGGCAGGGGGGATCGGCACCGTGTCCGCCGTCAATGCCGACAGCTATGACAGCATGGGCAACATCATCCCACAAATCTATCACGGCCGCACCCGCCGCGACCGTCATGAAGAACTGGTCGCCTACGCTATCGATGGCGCGGTCGAACAGGTAAAGCGCGCCTTCGAAATTGCCGGGGGCAAGGGCGCGATCAACATTAACGTGCTTTGGGAAATGGGCGGCGCTCAGCGGGTGCTGCACGGCGTCCTGGAAAAGACCAAGGGCATGGTCGCCGGTGTCACCTGCGGCGCGGGGATGCCGTATAAGCTGAGCGAAATCGCCGCGTCCTATGGCGTCAGCTATCTTCCCATCGTCAGCTCCGGCCGCGCCTTCCGCGCGCTGTGGAAACGTGCCTATTCCAAGGCCTCGGAATGGCTGGCAGCGGTGGTCTATGAAGATCCGTGGCTGGCGGGCGGCCATAACGGCCTTTCCAACGCGGAAGACCCGCGCCAGCCGCAGGACCCTTATCCCCGCGTTCGCGATCTGCGCGCGACGATGCGTGAAGGGGGCATTTCCGACGATGTGCCGATCGTCATGGCGGGCGGCGTATGGCACCTAAAGGATTGGAACGACTGGATCGACAATCCGGAGCTAGGCGCGATCGCCTTCCAGTTCGGCACCCGTCCGCTATTGACGCAGGAAAGCCCCATTCCCGATGAGTGGAAGCAGCGCCTCACTCAGCTGGAACCCGGCGACGTGCTGCTGCATCGCTTCTCACCGACGGGTTTCTACAGCTCGGCTGTCCGCAATCCCTTCCTGCGTCAGCTGGAAGCGCGCTCGGAACGCCAGATACCGTTCAGCACGGAACAGGCGGGCGATCACACGCACCAGCTGGATGCGGGGGTCAAGGGCAAGAATTTCTGGGTGACCCGCGGCGACCTGCTGCGCGCGCGCGAATGGGTGGGACAGGGTTTCACGTCCGCGCTCAAGACGCCTGACAACACGCTTGTATTCGTCACCGAAGAAGAAAAGGCGGAAATCCGAAAGGATCAGACCGACTGCATGGGCTGCCTCAGCCAGTGCGCCTTTTCAAGCTGGATGGACAGTGAGACGAACTCGACCGGCCGTCTTGCCGATCCGCGGAGCTTCTGCATTCAGAAGTCGCTGCAAGAGGCGGTGCATGGTGGTGATCTGGACAAGAACCTCCTCTTCGCTGGCCATGGCGCGTACAAGTTCAAGCAGGACCCCTTCTATTCCAACGGTTTCGTGCCGACGGTGAAGCAGCTTGTAGACCGCATATTGACGGGCGACTGATGGCGGAAATCCAGGGATTGGCGGTGCTGGAATACCACACGCCCTATTTCGACATAGTGCGCCCGGGACAGTTCGTCTTTTGTGCGGTTTCGGGTGCACGGATCGATTTGGACGACCTCAAATATTGGAGCGCCGAGTTCCAGGAAGCATATCGCGGCCCTCTTGAGGCGACACAGTCCTTCCTCCGTCATCGCGGTATGGCGCCCGCCTGAACGGCGCCCGGACTTTTTGTTCCTTTTGACGGCGCAGTGCGTTATCCTCTTCATGCAGGCGACAAAGATCGCCGCATTTGGAAGGATGTCTAGGATGTCGCGTTTGGATGTCTATGGCGATCGGGTTTGCGTCGTCACCAGTTTCCTCATCGTAGGATGGTTTATCTACGATATTTTCTTCGGTTGAAACTTTTGCACAAAGCGCACATCGCGTCCGCTAAAGCAAAGCTATGTTCCCTTTCTCAACTATATCTGTAGACAGGTGTCGAGCTTAACGCTCCGCGGCTTTTGAAGGATGACAGCTTGCTCCGCGTCAACAACGGCTAAAGCGCACGGCCCTATGCGACCACGCAAGGTTTCGTGTTCCTCCGGACAAGGAGAAGACGATGAAACCCCGTACCCTTATTGCACGTCGTAAGCGGCAGCACGAAACAGCCAGGGATGTCTATATCCCGCACTCGTCCTGGTCCCGCCAGCCACGAGCAGCAGCCAGCGCAGCACTCGCGCCGGAAGATTTTTGGGCGCGCCTCGGGCTCTGATCAGCGGAAAACGACGGTCTTGCTGCCGTTCAGCAGCACCCGGCGGTCGGCGATCCATCCGACCGCTCGGGCCAGCACCTGCGCCTCTATATCGCGGCCGATGCGGATCATATCCTCTGCGGTGGCGCGATGATCGACCCGTTCCACGGCCTGCTCGATGATCGGCCCCTCATCCAGATCGGCGGTCACGAAATGTGCCGTCGCGCCGATCAATTTCACGCCTCGCTCATGGGCGCGGTGATAGGGGCGGGCACCCTTGAAACCCGGCAGGAAGCTGTGGTGGATATTGACGCATCGCCCTTCCAGCCGCCCGACCAGATCTTCTGACAGGACCTGCATGTAGCGCGCGAGGATCAGATAGTCCGATCGCGTTCGTCCAAAGACATCCAGGATCGCCGCTTCCTGCCCGGCCTTATCCCCATTGGCAGGCAACTCATGATAGGGGATGCCGTGCCATTCGGTGATCCGGCGCATGTCGGGATGGTTCGATACCACGCCCATGATATCGACGGCCAATGTTCCTGTCTGCCACCGGTGCAACAGGTCGGCGAGGCAGTGCGAGCCTTTCGAAACCGCAAGCAGCATGCGCGGCTTTTCCTGCGCTCCACTGATCCGCCAGTCCATGTCGAATTCGGCGCCTGTGGCGGCGAATGCAGCCTGCAGTTCTTGCGTGTCCGACATGCGGGCATCCGTCGCTTCGAACGCCACGCGCATGAAGAAGCGTCCAGCCTCCCTGTCGGCATATTGCTGGCTATCTGTGATAAAGCCGCCCCGTTCCGCCAGGAACTGGCTGACGGCTGCAACAATGCCGACGCGGTCGGCGCACACCAGCGTCAGCACCCAGGAGGGGACAACCGAATTGTTCAAAAGGGGCCTCCGCAAATGATCGGGAACGCCGTTGCCTTATGCCGCACCCATGATCAAGCGGTTAAAGCCACAAGACCTAGCCGCGACAGCGCGGACTACATCTTCCTCGGCATGCAATCCGCCCCCGCAGCCTTTATCGCGCCGCATAGCTTTGCCGCTTCGGCATTGCTCGCCAAAGGCCCGGCCTGCAATCGCGTCATGGCGCCGCCCTTGACCAGATACAGCTGATAGGCGGAAAGACCGGCTACCTTGCCGCGCAGGCTGCTCCAAAGTGCCCGGGCGCGTCCTTCCTCGCTGAAGGCACCCAGTTGCACTCGCCAAGGCCCGCTAGCGGCCACCTTCGCTTCCTTCCCAATGGCAGGCTTACGCGGCGGAACTGCTGTGCTGAGTTTGGAAGGCTCAGCTTTCGTCTTGGCTGGTAAGGGCTTCTTGGCATCCCGGACAGGCGGCAAGGTAGCGCTTGCAAGAGAGGGCGTTTCCTCACGCAGAACCGGCGGGCTCGACAGGCGGCCATTGGCCTCTGACAGCGCCGCCACTTCCTTTTGCCCCATGTCCCGCGCCATGGCGAGCCGCTGCTGCCGCTGCTCAACGGGGATATATTTGTCCATCTGTTTAAGGCTCGACGTCGCCTGCGCCAGCCCTGCTGCGGATGCGCGGCTCATCAGCGCATAGGCGCGCGGCCAGTTCTTCGCTGTCAGGTCGCCGTTGAACAGCGCTGTACCCACGATATATTGCGCGCGCGGTTCCCCCCGCATCGCCGATCGCTCAAGATAGGGCAGGGCGCTCGCCCGCTCTCCCTGCTGGAACATCAACAGCCCCAGATTATCCTCGGCCCGTACATGGCCCTGCGCTGCGGCTTTGCGATACCAATCGAGGGCCGCCGCCATATCAACTTTGACACCCCGGCCGAGCTTGCTTGCCTGACCCATGTTGAACTGCGCATCGGGATCGCCTGCCTGGGCGAGCGGCCGCCAAAGCCTCACTGCCTTGTCATAGTCGCCTTGCTGCCAGGCATCGACGCCAGCCTTCACATCGGCAAGGGCGGGCGGCGCCAAGCTCAGCATGGTTGCTGCGGCCAAGGTGCCCCAGATGTGCTTCATGTCCATATGCTCCTGAAACAACAGCGTCACCGCAGCCTATGATTGAACAAGGTTAATGCACACTTAGCATTGAGGATGCCATTCTTGATAGTAGGCTCCCGCTGCCACCGATGTCGAAGGATGCGGGCATGTTAACCAAATCTTAGGCGCGGCCATGGCAGTCCAATGTGCAATTGGATTTTCTGGGGGAAACGCGCGTGCGCATACTCGCATTGGCATCGCAAAAGGGCGGATCGGGGAAGACCACCTTGTCTGGTCATCTGGCTGTACAGGCGCAGAGGGCTGGCGCTGGCCCGGTGGTTCTTATCGACATCGATCCCCAGGGTTCGCTGGCCGACTGGTGGAACGAGCGCGAAGCCGAGTTTCCCGCCTTTGCCCAGACGACTGTCGCACGCCTCGCGGCGGATCTTGAAATCCTGCGGCAGCAGGGTTTCAAGCTTGCCGTCATCGACACGCCTCCTGCCATCACCATGGCGATCCAGAGCGTCATTTCCGTCGCCGAGTTGATCGTGGTGCCGACCCGTCCCAGTCCTCATGACCTCCGCGCCGTCGGTGCCACGGTCGACCTATGCGATCGGGCGGGCAAGCCCCTGATCTTCGTTGTCAACGCTGCCACTCCCAAGGCGCGCATCACGTCGGAAGCCGCTGTTGCGCTTTCACAGCATGGCACTGTCGCGCCCGTGACGCTGCACCATCGCACGGACTTTGCCGCATCGATGATCGACGGCCGTACAGTCATGGAGGTCGATCCTAACGGTCGATCGGCTGGCGAAGTCACGCAATTGTGGAGCTATGTCTCCGATCGCCTTGAAAAGAATTTCCGCCGGACGGTCTTCTCGGTCCCCAACGGGACGGCGGGCACCAGCGGCGCAGTTCGTCCGGCGACGGGTGGCTTCGGCCGCCGCGTCGTGGGCCAGTAAGGGAGGGATGACAATGGCCGAACCCAAGCCTCTCGCTTCGCTGACCTCTGGACTGCTCGCGCGGAAGGGCGCTGCTCAACCCGCCATGCGCCGACCCGTCATGGGCTTTGGCCAACAGGCGACAGCGGCGCTGTTGCAGGACGATCTTGGCTGGAATGACATGGGCTTCGACGTTACCGAGCCCGAGCCTGTTCCTGCCGAGCCTCGCGCCGTAGTCGGCCTGACCCCGATGACGCAGCCGCCCGCCGCAGCGCCTGTCCCGACCGTGATGGTCGAGCGAGAAGAACTGGCGGAGCGCATGGAAGCAGCGGTCAAGACGATCGCTCCTGCCAAGCGCGCAGTCGCAAAAGGCCGCAAAGCCGCCTTCACCCTCCGTCTGGACGCGGACCGTCATCTGAAGCTTCGCCTTGCAAGCGCGGTCGTCGGCCGTTCCGCCCAGCAGATGGTGACCGAGGCTTTGGACAATTTTCTCGCCGCTTTGCCCGAAATCGACAAGCTCGCGCAGCAGTTGCCGCGCGACGAAGCGAAGTAAAGGATCAGCCATGAAGCGCAGCGCTCTCTCCAAGGCGGCACTTTCGTCGCTGATTGTCGGGACCACCATGGTCGGCTGCACGGGGGCGGCGTTCCGGCCCTCCGCTATTGCCGCGCCTAAGCAGGATCCGGTTCGCGCCACCGCTGCCATCGAAAAAGCGCTCGCCGGCCGGGATGGCGCGCGCGCTATCGCAGCGGCCGAACTAGCGGTCCAGGCTGCTCCCCAGGATGCGAACTATCGGCAATTGCTTGGCCGCGCCTATATCGCGAGCGGCCGCTTCGTCTCGGCGGAAGCTGCCCTCAGCGAAGCAATGACGCTCGGCAACCGGGACCCGCGCACGATCATCAGCCTGGCCTTGGTCAAGGTGGCTTTGGGCAAGAATGACGCGGCTCGCGAACTGCTCGTGACCAATGCGGACGTTGTCCCTGCCAGTGATTACGGCCTTGCAATGGCCATGGCAGGCGACCCGGGAGAGGGTGTCCGTATCCTGTCCGAAGCCATTCATGATCCGTCGGCGACTGCGCGGACACGCCAGAACCTCGCCTATGCCTATGCGCTGGCCGGCCGTTGGAAAGATGCGCGCGTGATGGCGGGCCTCGATCTCGATCCGCTCGCCGCCAATCAGCGTATCGCGCAGTGGGCGCAGACAGCGGCTCCTGACTTCGCACAGCAACGGATCGCTGGCCTGATGGGCGTCACTTTCGACGGTAATGATGTCGGCCAGCCCGTCGCTCTGGCTCTCGCGCCCGAGGCTGCGCCCGCTCAAATGGCTGAGGCAGCTTCGCCGGAAATGCCTGCCGCTCCCGTTGCCGAGCAGGCTACCGCTACCGAAATGGCCCAAGCGGAAGCCGTCCGACAGCCCGTTGATTTCACGCCTTATGCGGCTCCCGCGCCGGTCAATAAAGCGTCACGACTAGGGAAGAAGAGCGCCTCGGCCAGCCTCTCTACACCCATTCGCGCGGCGCGGGCGGTTCGTCAGTCGGTCCGCTTCGACGGAAAGGGCAACAGCGCGTGGGTGGTCCAGCTCGGAGCTTATGCAAATACCGCGATTGCGAAGGAAAAATGGTATGAGATGGCGCGCCGCAACAGCGCGATCTCCGCTTTGCCGGTGCTGACCAGTCAGATTACCGTCAATGGCGTCAGCTATGCTCGCCTTGCCGTCAGCGGCTTCGATGATCGCGTGGAGGCGGACGCACTCTGCCGCGCCATCCGCACTCGCCGGGGTCAATGTTTCGTGCGGGAAAAGGCGCCCGGCGCAGCCCCGCAGCGTTGGGCGCTCGCATCCAAGCCACGCCAGTTCGCGTCGCGCTGAACAAACGCCTTTCTGATCGGATCACCTCGCCTCCCCTAGGGGGCGAGGTTTTTTGTATCACCGGCTCTGCTGGCAGCGGTAGACTGAAGCAGCCGGATCAAGAGCGCTGAAGGCGCAAGCTCAGAGCGCGTACACCCTAGATTGTTGCTGATTTCCGGAGCCGCCTTAGTAGGCGAAAGTGGCTCCCCGAGTAGGATTCGAACCTACGGCCATTCGATTAACAGTCGAATGCTCTACCGCTGAGCTATCGGGGAGCAGCCCGGCTCTCGCTGGGCAGGCCGCGCCTATAGCAGCGAGATTCTTGAGATGGCAAGGGCAGATTTGCGAATTTTTTCAGGCAATGAATTGTTCTGCCGCGATCCGGTCATCCAGCGTATGTTCAGGGTCGAAAAGCAGGGTCAGCGGCGTGCCCCGATCGATCTGCACCTCGACCTCCGCAACGTCACGGACTTCCCGCTGATCCGCCACGGCGCTCACTGGACGCTTGACCGGATCAAGCACGGTAAAGCGGATTGCCGTGCTTTCCGGCAGGATGGCGCCACGCCAGCGGCGGGGACGAAAGGGGCTGATCGGCGTCAAGGCGACCAAGCCCGATCCCAGTGGCAGGATGGGCCCATGGGCCGAGAGATTATAGGCCGTCGATCCCGCGGGCGTCGCCACCAGCACGCCATCGCATACCAGCTCGGTCAGCGCCGTCCGCCCATTCACATGGACTTCCAGCTTCGCCGTCTGGCGCGTCTCGCGCAGCAAAGACACTTCGTTGATGGCGGGGATCGAAAAGCGCTCCCCGTCGACCGTATCGACAGTCATGCGAAGCGGGTTCACCTTGAAGAGCTTGGCCGCCTCGATCCGCTGCTCCAGCCGTTCCAGCCGCCACTCGTTCATCAGGAATCCGACTGTCCCCAAATTCATCCCGAACACGGGCATGATCCGGCGGCTTTCCAACATGGAGTGCAGGGTTTGCAGCATGAACCCGTCGCCACCCAGCGCGATGATCATATTCGCTTGCTCGACAGGCACGAAGTCATAGGCTGCGCGAAGCCGCTCCTCGGCTGCTTTGGCGGACTGGGTAGGGGAGGCGAGCAGGGCGCGCCGTGGCTCCTCGCTCATCCGCCGGTCACACTCATATGGCGATTGACTGCGGCGGCAGGCGCGTTGCCGCCGATCCGGAAATCATGGCTGGCAGGCTTCAGCCGCAGGGCGCGGTCGATCAGCGGCTGAACCGCATCGACGCCGCCCTCGCGGAATGCGGTCTTCAGGTCCACATGATCCTCATGCCCCAGGCACATGAATATCTTTCCTTCGCAGGTCATGCGCATGCGGTTGCAATCCGCACAAAAGTTGTTGGTGAGTGGCGTGATAAGCCCCAATCTCACGCCCATCCCTTCGACCGCATGATATCTTGAAGGTCCGCCCGTGCGATGCGCTATCGGCAGCAGTTCATGATGCAGCCTCAATTGCTCGACCACTTGGGTCAGCGGCAGATAATGGTCCGTGCGATCCTCGCCCGTCTCGCCCAGCGGCATCGTCTCGATCAATGTGAGGTCAAACCCTTCACGATCGCACCATTGGAGCATCGACAGGATTTCGTCTTCGTTGATGCCCTTCAAGGCGACCATGTTGATCTTGACCGCGAGACCCGCCGCCTTCGCCGCGGCCAGCCCCTCGATCACCGGCCGAATGTCGCCATTGCGGGTGACATGAGCGAACCGCTCCGGATCGCGGCTGTCGAGGCTGACGTTGATCCGCCGGACGCCAGCATCGAAAAGCGCTTCGGCAT
Organism: Sphingobium agri; assembly: GCF_023051225.1. NCBI lineage: Bacteria > Pseudomonadati > Pseudomonadota > Alphaproteobacteria > Sphingomonadales > Sphingobiaceae > Sphingobium > Sphingobium agri. The sequence continues at coordinate 809,390 of NZ_JALKHS010000006.1, forward strand.
GCTGGGCCAGCCGTGTGCCGTTGGTCGTCAGCGTCAGTTCGTCCAGGCCTTCGTCAAGGTGGCGGCCAATCCGCCGCACCAGATCGACAATGTCCCGCCGTACCAGCGGCTCGCCGCCGGTCAGTCTTATCTTGCGCACGCCGCGCGCTATGAAGAGGTCGGCAAGCAGCGCAATCTCTTCCAGCGTCAGCACCTGGTCCTTGGGCAGGAAGGTCATGCGCTCCGCCATGCAATATCGGCAGCGCAGGTCGCATCTATCCGTGACCGAAATCCGCAAATAGCTGATCCGGCGGCCCAACGCATCGGTCAGGCCCGTGCGCCGAAGATCGGGCTTGTTCATGCTCAACTAGCTAAGCCATGGCAAAGTCCGGTGCAAGCACTGCCGGTTGCAGGGTCATGAACAGGTCGCTAACGCCTGTCTGCTACATGCCTCGACATGCGCTGTAGTCCGGGAGTTTCGATGTGAGCGGTGAAACCGCACTGCATGGCCAGCGCAGCCTTTTCATCCTGTCGCCAGGCGACAGGGACGGATTGTCTCGCGCGGCGGCGCTGGCGGGTTGGCGCGCCATCGCGGCGCGGCGATCGAAGGACGCAGCCCAGCGTTTCCTGCACAGCGACGCGCAGATTGCCCTCGTTGATGCCCGTGGCCCCGCAGAAGATGGTGAAACGTTGATTGAAGCACTGGCGCCCGCCGTCGAGGCTGGTGGCGGCGCGATTATCGTGCTGATCGATGAAAGCGCGCTCGGGTCTGTCACCGCTTTGCTGGACGCGGGGGCCACTCATTTCCTCACGGCTCCCTACGCGCCTGACCAGATGCGCGCGACACTCGCGTCGGCACAGCGCCTCATTGATCGCCTGGGGGGCGGCACGGCATCCAGCCAGCGCGCTCAGCGGATAAGGCGGGGCGATGCCCTATTTTGGGAATTGGACAAGGGTGGACGTGTCGTCCGACTGAGCGACAATCTTGCGCGACATCTTAACCTTGATCGGCAGGTTATCAGCCCCGGGCGTTTTGCCCGCTGCTTGCCCCGTGCGGAACGCCGGTCGGTGATTGCGGGCCTGCGCGGCATGATGCGGTCGGGCCGGACCGAATCCTTCGCGCACGCTGCCCCTGGGCGGCCGGGCGATCGTCTCGTTCATCACCTCCGCCTTATTGATGGGGTGGTCGCCGCCGACGTCGAATGGCTCTCTGACACGCATGGCGACGACACAACCGGCCGCGATGACCTGACCGGCCTTCGCTCCCGGCAAGCAGCCCTTGAATGGCTGGAGAAGCGATCGGGTGTCGCCACGACCATCCTCCTCCTTTCCATCAGCCAGTTCGATCGGATGAACGCCGCTTATGGTCAGCTAGTCGGCGATGCCTTGCTTGGCCGCATCGCCCGGCGTATCGAGCGCATGGCGGCTGACGCAGCGCCCGGTGCCGTCGTGGCCCGCATCGCCGGAACGGAGTTCCTCGTCGGCCTTACCGGTGCCGCCGCCGCGAGCGAGCGCGCCACCTTCCTCGCGCGCCAGCTGATCGGCGCGGTCGGCCGCCCGTTCAGTGCAGGCGATCACCTTATCCGCCTCACCGCCCGGTGCGGCATCGCGCAGTCACGCGCCGACGATGATGCCACACGCCTGCTCCGCCGCGCGGGTACGGCGCTGGCCGACGCGCGGGCGGGCGGCGGGGAGGGCATTCGCATTTTCTCAGCCGAAAAGCGCAGCCGCCAGGTTGATGCCGACCAACTTGAAACCGACCTGCGCCTCGCCCTTGATCGGGAAGAGATCGGCATCGTGTTCCAGCCGCAATATCCGATCGGTGGTGATCATATGACGGGCGTGGAGGCGCTCGCGCGGTGGAACCATCCACAATATGGCTCGCTCGGCGCGGGCATGTTGTTCGCCACTGCCGAACGATCGGACTATATGCTGCCGCTGTCCGCCCACATTCAGGCGGAAGCCCTGCGTCAGGCGGCTGCCTGGCCACAGGCGCTTTCGCATTTGCGGTTGTCGATCAACGTGACCGCCGCCGACATCGCACAGCCTGGCTTCATGCCGCAGTTCCTTGGCCTGGTTGACGGCAGCGGCTTCCCGCGTTCGCGGCTAACGGTCGAGATTACCGAAAGCGGCCTTATCGAGAATGTCGCTGCCGCATCGGCGCTGCTGACGGCTCTTCGTGCAGAGGGCCTTGCCGTGGCGGTCGATGACTTCGGCACCGGCTACTCAAGCCTCGCCTATCTCAAGAGCCTGCCGCTCGACTATCTCAAGATCGACAGTGGATTGGCTCAGGATATCGCTGGCACGGCGCGGGACAGGATCGTGGTCCGGGGCGTCATCCACATGGCCAAGTCACTGGGGCTGTCCGTCATTGCCGAGGGCGTCGAAACGCAACAGCAACTCGATCTTCTCGCGCGCGAAGGATGCGACTTCTACCAAGGCTTTTTGCGGTCAGCGGGCGTATCATCCGCCGAGTTGGCTGCCATGGCCCTGAAGGGTTGAACCTAGCCTAAAAGGTAATCCCCGCCCGGCCGATCAGCGTCGCACCTGAGTGGCGTGCATCATCGATGCTGCTGTTGGCATAGCGCACGCCTGCAAACCATCGCCGTTGCAGGTAATCCACGCTGATCCCATGATCCCAATAAGTGCCGCCGGGCCGCAAACGGGCCGCATTGCCCTCGTCGCGCACGCTGCCGCTTGAACGCCCGACATGGGCTGAAACGGTAAGCGGCGTTCCCGGAATGCCCGCCGAGGCCGCTGCCGACAGGTAAAGGTTGTCGCCCCCGATCGATCCTTGCCTCGGCGCGTAGCTCGCGTTGAGATCAATGTTGGCGGGGCCGATCAGGAAAGCCGCGCCCGCGCCAAATTGCCCATATCCTTGCCCCGATGCGCCGGGGAAAAGATGATATGTGCCCCTGGCCGAAAGCCGCCATCCGCCCAACTGCCGCGCATAGGACGCGCCGAAATCCACGACAGCGTCAGCGCCGCCATGGCGATCGCTGCTCCACAAGGATGTTGCCGCAGCGTCGAAACTCAGTTCGTCGGTCGCCTGGAGGGCGACAGACCCCCGCACGACGGGCTCGCCATCGCTCCAGCTGAGGCCCCGTCTACGCTCATCGCTTGCAACCTCGACGGTTCCCGAAATCGTGTCGGCATATTGTGCTAGAGCGGGCGAGGCGCTGGCGGCCAGCAAAAGCCCAGCCGCCAACGTCGCGCGCATGTCAGTTCGAAGCAAGATTACGGACAGCATCGAGCTCAGCCATTAGCGGTGCACGATCCCGTTCGGCAACTGATATCAGATGTTCGCGAATGGCCGCTTCATGCCGGGCCAGGTTGCGTTCACCCGACTTACGATCAGGCGTGCATGCGCCATGCTCGCTCCCGGAAATTCGCTTGTCGGCAGAAACGGTGCGCGTAAGCGCCGGGCCGTGGTTGAGCGCGCGGTCAACCACGACAGTTGCGGTCCACTGGCACCGCTGCATGTCCATGCGATTGGGCGTCTTAGCCCCAACGGTCTTCGTCGAAATATCAACGCGTGCGGAATAGGTCGCTTGCACCGGCGTTCCGCCATGGTCGATCTGTACGCTGTGCGTGGCAGCAGCAGCCGCCATCGCTACGAGTGTCGAAATCATGTCAATCTCCTGCTTGACGCCGGACTTTGCTGCCCAGTCATCGAAGCGGGATTTAGTTGGACCATGTTGCTGATACTTTGCTGGGGCACGACAAAGCGGTGCTGGCAAGAGGCTCGACGGCGGCGCTCTCCACCATCAGGAAGCCGCCTTCGCCAACCCTTTCGACAATTGCAACGCGCCGTTCAGCCGGGCCGCCGGGTCGGCCCATGCCCGGTTGACGACGACCTTGCTATCCGGCCGCAGCCGCGCCACGCCGTTCAGGCGCTGAATATAGGCAACCAAGCCCTCCGGCTTGGGAAAGCGATCCTCGAAAAAGCTGACCAGCGCGCCCTTCGGCCCCACATCGATCTTCGAGATATTGGCCGTTACGCAATTCTGTTTGATTTCGATGATCTTGAACAGGTTCTGCGTGGGCGCAGGCAGCTTGCCGAAACGGTCGATCAATTCCGCCGCGAAAGCCTCCAGCCCCTGCCGGTCCTCCACCTCATTCAGGCGGCGATACAGACCCATGCGCAGGTCCAGGTCTGGCACATAGTCCTCGGGTATCAGGATCGGTGCATCGACGGTGATCTGCGGCGAGAAGCTCTCCCGCTTCTCGATCCCCGCGCCGCCAGCCTTGGCCTCCAGGATCGCGTCCTCCAGCATCGACTGGTACAGCTCGAACCCGACCTCCTTGATGTGGCCCGATTGCTCGTCGCCTACCAGATTGCCTGCACCACGAATGTCTAGGTCATGGCTCGCCAGCTGGAACCCGGCCCCGAGCGTATCCAGATCGGACAGTACCTTCAGCCGCTTCTCCGCCGTCTCGGTGATCACGCGGCTGGCAGGCGTCGTGAAATAGGCATAGGCCCGTGTCTTCGACCGTCCGACGCGCCCCCGAAGCTGGTACAGCTGCGCAAGCCCGAAGCGGTCTGCGCGATGGATGATCAACGTGTTGGCGGAAGGAATGTCGAGGCCGCTTTCCACGATCGTGGTCGACAGCAGCACGTCATAGCGCTTGTCGTAAAAGGCCGACATCCGCTCCTCGACTTCACCGGCCGCCATTTGCCCATGGGCGACGATCGGCTTAACCTCCGGCACTTCGGTCCGCAGATACTCCTCCACCTCGGTCAGGTCCGAAATGCGCGGCACCACGAAGAAGCTCTGACCGCCGCGATAATGTTCACGCAGCAGCGCCTCCCGTATCACTACGCCATCCCATGGCATGATGTAGGTCCGCACCGCCAGGCGATCGACTGGCGGAGTCTGGATCACCGATAGTTCGCGCAGGCCCGACATCGCCATCTGCAAGGTGCGCGGGATGGGAGTCGCAGTCAGCGTCAGCACATGGACATCAGTTTTGAGCGACTTCAGCCGCTCCTTGTGGGTAACGCCGAACCGCTGTTCCTCGTCGACGATCACCAATCCCAGCCGCTTGAAATCCAGCCCCTTGGCCAGCAGCGCATGGGTGCCGACAACGATGTCGATCGTCCCGTCCGCCAGCCCAGCCTTTACGGCCTTGGCCTCCTTGTCCGGCACCAGCCGCGACAGCCGCCCGATATTCACCGGAAAGCCCCGGAACCGCTCTTCGAAATTCATATGATGCTGCCGGGCAAGCAGGGTCGTCGGACAGATCACCACCACCTGCATGCCCGCCATGGCCGCCACGAAAGCGGCGCGCAAGGCGACCTCGGTCTTGCCGAAACCCACGTCGCCGCACACCAGCCGATCCATGGGTCGTCCCGCGCCCAGATCCTCGACCACGTCCATGATGGCGCGATCCTGATCCTCCGTCTCCTGATAGGGGAAGCGATCGACGAACGCGGGATAACCGGCGCTGTCCGGCTCGGCCACCGTCGCCGCCCGCAGCGCGCGCTCCGCCGCTGTCTTGAGCAACTCACCCGCAATCTCGCGGATGCGCTCCTTCATCTTGGCCTTGCGCCGCTGCCAGGCCTCGCCGCCCAGCCTGTCGAGGCTCACGCCCTCGCTGTCGGACCCGTAGCGGGAAAGAACCTCCAGATTCTCCACCGGCACATAAAGCTTGTCGCCGCCCGCATATTCCAACGCCACGCAATCATGCGCCGCCTTGGCGACCGGGATCTGCGTCAGGCCCTCATAGCGCCCAATCCCATGGTCCATATGCACCACCAGATCGCCCGGCGAGAGCGTCGCCAATTCCTGCAAGAAGGCGTCGGCATTCTTCTTCCGCTTGGCCCGCCGCACCAGCCGGTCGCCCAGCATGTCCTGCTCGGTCAGCACCGCTACATCAGGCGCGGTGAAGCCATGATCCAAGGGCAGTACGGTGAGCACCGTACTCCCGCCAGCAGCGATCCCCAGCGCCTCCTGCCAGCTATCCGCCGCCGCGACCCGCTTCAGTCCATGATCGACCAACAACCCTGAAAGCCGCTCCCGCGCGCCGCCGGAATAGCTGGCGATGACAACCTTCTTCTTCGCCCGTTGCAGCGAAGCGATATGTTTGCCCACGGCTTCATAGACGTTGGCGTTCTGTGCCCGCTCCGGAGCAAAGTCGCGCGGGCCATCGACTTCGAAGTCGAGGACAGTCGCACTTTCCGGCTCGTGGAAGGGCGTCGTCGCATGCATCGGCCATTCCCTGACGATGCCGTCCCACTCATCCGCGTCCAGATAAAGCGCCTTCGGTTCCAAAGGCCTGTACGCTCCCGGGTCGGACGATTTCGCCTGCACGCGATTGGCATGATAGTCCCGGATCGCTTCGAACCGAGCCTCCGCCGCGCCCGCCACGCCATGGTCCAGCACGACTAACGTGTCATCGCCCAGATGCTCGGTCATCGGCACCAGTCGTTCTTCGAACAGCGGCAGCCAATGCTCCATCCCCGCCAACCGCCGCCCGTCACTCACCGCCTGATAGAGCGGATCGCCTGTCGCAGTCGCGCCGAACGTTTCGCGATAGCGTCCACGAAAGCGCTTGATCGTCTCCTCGTCCAGCAGAGCCTCGGAGGCGGGGAGGAGGGTGAAGCCCTCCACGCTGCCGCTCGTCCGCTGATCGGCGGGGTCGAACCGCCGCACCGTCTCGATCTCATCGCCAAAGAAATCGAGCCGCAGCGGCTGTTCCTCACCCCCGGGGAACAGGTCGACAATGCCGCCGCGAATGGCGAACTCGCCCCGGTCGTGCACGGTGTCGGTGCGCACATAGCCATTGGCCTGCAACATCTCGGCCAGCCGGGAAATCGCGATGCGCTCCTTGGGCGCAAGCTTGGCAACCAGTTGCCGTACGCGGAAAGGCGTCAACGTGCGTTGCGTCAGGGCATTCAGCGTCGTCAGAACGAGTTGCGGTCCCTTGGGCTTACCCTGCAATGCATAAAGCCCCGCCAGCCGCGCCGAAGCCGAGCGCAGCGACGGACTGGCCCGGTCGTAAGGCAGGCAGTCCCATGCCGGAATCTCGACGATCTCGATTTCGGGCGCGAAATAATGGGCCGTATCCGCCACCGCCCGCATCAGTTGCTCGTCGGGTGCGACAAACAAGGCGCGTGAAGGCGCCGCTCGCGCGATGTCCGCCAGCAGCCAGGGCTGAAAGCCGGCTGGCACTCCCGCCAGCGTTATGGGGGAGGGGGCTTTGAGAATCTTGAGAAGGTCGGTCATTCGCTACTCGGTCCCCCTCCCGCTGGCGGGAGGGGCTAGGGGTGGGCAATCCAGCAGAGGTGGTGCAGGCCCACCCCGCTGCGACTAGCCTCGCCTACGGCTCGGCAAGTCTCGCTGCCCCTCCCGCTTGCGGGAGGGGAGTATCTCGTCACTTCTTCCCAATCTCGACAAAATCCATCTTTACGAACTTGTCCCACATCGGCCCACGCCATTGCTCCGGCAGCGGCAAGGTGCCCAAGGCCCAAGCCATGATGTCGGCATCCTGTTCCTCGATAAACCTCTCGAACCAGTCGATTTCCTCGGCGCCCCACCCGGCATGATAGCGGTCGAAGAAGCCGCCGACCGCCAGATCCGCTTCCTTGATGCCACGGTGCCAGGCCCGGAACTGCAGGCGGCGTATGCGGGGATCTTCGTTCACAATTTGTTCCTTGCGCGAGCACGGCAACATTACCGATCGCCAAAATGCCTGACGGATGTTTGCGCATCGTCCCGGCTGGGCTAGATGGCGTCAGATAGACATGCGCCCGGATATCCTCAACCCACTCTTCGCCGAGATCGAAGCCTTGAAGGGCGTCGGCCCTGCGCTCGCCAAGCCGCTTGAGCGTCTGGGGCTGGCCCGCGTGGTGGACGTGGCGTTTCACCTGCCGGTCAGCTTCATTGATCGCCATATGGTGGATGAGCTGATCCTGTCCGACTCGGGCCGGGTAATCGGCATCACTCTCACGCCAACCGACTACCGCGCATCCGGCAGTGCCCGCGCACCTTTTCGTGTGATCGCGCAGGACAAGCACGGCAACACGGTCGCGCTCGTCTATTTCGGCCGCAACAGCGCTTGGCCACGCAAGCTGCTGCCCTTGAACGAACCCAAATTCATTTCCGGCAAGCTGGAGGCGTACGGGGACAACCTCCAGATCGTTCATCCCGACTATGTCCTCCCGCCAGAGGAAGCCGCCACCATCCCCGCGCGGGAGCCGATCTATGGCCTGTCCGAAGGCCTCACCAACAACCGTCTGCGTGACCTTGTTGCCCAGTCGCTCAGCCGCGCCCCGGACCTTCCTGAATGGATCGAACCCAGCTTGCTCGCGCGCAAGGATTGGCCAACATGGCGCGAGGCCCTGGCCCGAATCCACGCGGACCCCAGCGACGCCAAGGCTCGCGAGCGGCTCGCCTATGACGAAATCTTCGCCGGCCAGCTCGCCCTGATGCTGGTCCGTCAATCTTCCCGCAAACGCCGGGGCGTGCCGATCGAAGGCGATGGACGCCTGCGCGCCATGCTCAAGCTGCCGTTCGCCCCAACAGGTGCTCAGCGCCGCGCTATGGGGGAGATTGACGGCGACATGGCCCAACCCGTGCCCATGCTCCGCCTCCTTCAAGGGGACGTCGGCTCGGGCAAGACCCTCGTCGCTCTCATGGCCCTCCTCAACACCGTGGAAGCCGGTGCGCAGGGCGCGCTCCTCGCCCCGACAGAAATCCTCGCTCGCCAGCATCATGAAACGCTGCGCAAGATGGCGTCGGGCCTCCCCGTCACCATTGCGATCCTTACTGGCCGCGAAAAGGGGAGGGTGCGCGAATCCACCCTCATGGGCCTCGCCGACGGCAGCATCGACATCCTCGTCGGCACCCACGCCATCTTCCAGGAAGCCGTCCGCTACAAGAATCTCGCCCTCGCGGTGATCGATGAACAGCATCGCTTCGGCGTCGCCCAGCGCATGATGCTCGCCGCCAAGGCAGAGCGCACGCCGCATCTGCTGGTGATGACAGCGACGCCGATCCCCCGCACCCTGACGCTTACATACTACGGCGAGATGGACGTCTCGCGCCTCGACGAAATGCCGCCCGGCCGCCAGCCGATCCAGACCGTCGTAATGGCGGTCAACCGTCTCGATGAAGTGGTCGAAGCGCTCGCCCGCCATGTCGAAGGCGGCGGCCAAGCCTATTGGGTCTGCCCCCTGGTCGAAGAAAGCGAAACCAGCGATCAGGCCGCCGCCGAAGCCCGGGCGGAACTACTGAAGACACGATTCGGCGACCTCGTCGGCTTGGTCCACGGCCGGATGAAGGGCCCGGAAAAGGACGCGGCGATGGAGGCTTTCGCCTCCGCCCGCACGAAAATTCTCGTCGCCACCACCGTCATCGAAGTCGGCGTCGACGTTCCCAACTCGAACCTCATCATCATCGAGGGCGCGGATCGCTTCGGCCTTGCACAACTCCACCAGCTCCGGGGCCGGGTAGGCCGGGGCCAGAACCACAGCGTCTGCATCCTCCTGCGCGGCGGCGCCCTGAGCGAAACCAGCCGCGCGCGATTAGCACTCATGCGCGAAACCAATGACGGCTTCCGCATTGCCGAAGAAGACCTTCGCCTCCGTGGCGCAGGCGAAATCCTCGGCACCCGCCAGTCGGGAGAGGCGCAGCTGAAGATCGCCACTCCTGAACATTTGTCCGCGCTCCTCGACAGCGCCCGCGACGACGCCCATATCCTCATCGATCGGGACGGCGGTCTGAACGAGGCGCGCGGCCAGGCAGCCAGAACCTGCCTTTACCTGTTCGAACGAGACGCCGCGGTCGGATTGCTCCGAAGCGGCTGATCCGCGCGACGAAATGCTGCGACAGCGAAACCATCCCGCGCCCGCTGTCGTTGCCAAGAGCATGCAATCAGACATCAGCCTGCACCACGTCACGCCGATCGCGGCGATCTTCATCGCGATCTCGGTCACCGTCGCCTTTCTGCTCCACTGGCTCGCCTATTGGATAGCGAACCGCATCGCGCGCCGCATGAAGCTCGATCCCGTCATCCTGCCCGCCATCTATCATCCGACCCGCTGGATCGTGGTCTTGATGGCACTCGCGGCAGGCATTCAGCCGCTGACCTTCAGCGATCGCATAGAGGCCATGTGGGCGATCGGATCAAAGATGCTCTTCACCCTGCTCGTCGGCTGGCTGATCTTCGCGTCCATGCGGGCCTTCCGCACCATTCTTGAGCGGCGCAGCGACATCACCGTCGAAGATAATCTGAAGGCCCGCCGCCAGCACACCCGCATCCGCATCCTTTACCGCGTGGCGCAATTCATCATCGGCTTCCTGATCATATCCCTGATGCTGATCATGATTCCCGGTGTTCGCACCGTCGGCGTCACCTTGATGGCCTCGGCCGGTCTGGCGGGCCTTGCAGTCGGCGCAGCTGCGCAGCCAGCGCTAAAGAACCTGATCGCGGGCATCCAGATGGCCTTTTCCGAACCGATCCGGCTGGACGATGTTGTGATCATCGAAGGAGAATGGGGCCGCATCGAAGATATAAAGCTCACCTATGTCGTGGTGCGCATCTGGGACGACCGGCGGATGGTCGTGCCAGTATCCTATTTCCTCGAAAAGCCGTTCCAGAACTGGACGACCAAGACCTCCGACCTGCTTGGCACCGTCTTCCTCTATGTCGACCCTGCGGCGGATGTCGAACGCATCCGCGCGCGTTTCATCGAAGCGGTGAAGGCCAACAGCCGCTGGGATGGCCGCGTCGCCATCCTTCAGGTCACCGATCACAAGGCCGATGCGCTGGAACTGCGGGGCCTGCTCAGCGCGCGCAATGCCGGCATCGCCTTCGACCTGCGCTGCGAAGTGCGAGAGGCGATGATGACTTTCCTGCGCACCGAAATGCCGGAGGCGCTTGTCCGATCACGTCAGCGGGTCGAAGCCGATCAGAGCGTTGAACAGCTCTTTACCAGGCGGTCTGCCGTGGCGGGATGAGCGACAGCATCGCCTCATAGACCTGCGGGTCGATGGCTTGGCAAAACTCCACCCCGACCCGGCCGTCCTCGGCCCACCGAACATCGGCCTGCACATCCTTGACGACCGGCAGCCAGACGGAAATCCGCTCACCAATCGTGACCTCCGCATCGGTGCGGCACATCAACCCGAGTTCGGAGATATTGATGACCCGGACGCCATGCGTTCGCCCCCGTGCGGCGACATGGCTGACCATATCCACCAGCACGCGGGGCGTGCGGCGCTGATTAACCGAAGGGTCCCGTGAACGGGCGACCTGAGCGAGGCTGGCGAGCACCGAAGACATGAGGAAAGCTTAAGGCGACGAACCTCGCCCTTTCCTTACCAGCTTTACTTAATCCGCCTTTAACTCTCTAAAGTTTCAAGCAGTTACTAACCCATGTTTCTTAGCGCCGAAGCTGACCTTGTCGCCGGGCTTCAACGTCAGCATCGGGTCGCTCACGACTTCGCCATTCACGCGGATCGCGCCTTCAGCCAGCTTGCGCCGGACCTCCTTGTTGGAGGTGGCAAAGCCTAGCGCGGCGGTGCCTTGTACGATTGTCAGCCCTTCCGCGCCGACGCTGATCGTCGGCAGGTTGGCATCCGAAGCGCCTTCCTCGAACGTCTTGCGCGCCGTCTCCGCCGCCGCCGCCGCTGCGTCGAAACCGCGGCAAAGCTCGGTCGCCTCATTGGCCAGGATCTTCTTCGCTTCGTTGATTTCGGAGCCCTGAAGCGCTGCCAGGCGCGCTACCTCGTCCATCGGCAGATCGGTGAACAGCCGCAGCCGGTTGGCCACGTCCGCGTCCGCCGTGTTGCGCCAGAACTGCCAATAATCATAGGTCGAAAGCTGATCTTCGTTCAGCCACACGGCGCCGCCGACCGTCTTGCCCATCTTCGTGCCATCGGCGTTGGTGAGCAGCGGTGTCGTCAGCCCGAACACCTGCGTACCATCGACCCGGCGCGCGAGTTCGACGCCGTTGACGATATTCCCCCACTGGTCCGATCCGCCCATCTGCAACCGGCATCCCGACCGCCGCGACAGCTCCAGAAAGTCATAGGCCTGGAGGATCATATAGTTGAATTCGAGGAAGGACAGCGACTGCTCACGGTCCAGCCGCAGCTTCACCGAATCAAAGCTCAGCATACGGTTGATGGAGAAATGCTGGCCGATTTCCCGCAGGAAGGGGATATATTCCAGCCGGTCGAGCCACTCGGCATTGTCGAGCATGACGGCATCGCTCGGCCCGTCACCAAAGGTCAGGAAGCGTTCGAACACGCGTCTGATGCTCGCGACATTCTCCGCGATCGTGTCGGTCGTCAGCAGCTTGCGCGCTTCGTCCTTGAAGCTCGGGTCCCCGATCTTGCCCGTGCCGCCGCCCATCAGGACGATGGGCTTATGCCCCGCCTTCTGCAATTGCCGCAGCATCATGATCGAAACGAGGTGCCCGACATGCAGGGACGGTGCGGTCGGGTCGAAGCCTATATAGCCCGGAACGATCTGCTTGGCGGCAAGGGCATCGAGCCCCTCCGCATCGGTCAGCTGATGGATGTAACCACGTGCCTCCAGGAGGCGGAGCAGATCGGACGAGTAGCTGGTCATAATGCGCCGCCCTCTAGCATCGCGACACAACAACGTCATCCCCCGTCATCCTGATCTTGTGTCCCGATCCATTCCGCTACACAGAGCAGGAGAGAGCGGAAGGAAGGAAGCAGTGACCCAGAGCCAACCCATGCTGGCGATCGGCCTCATGTCGGGCACGTCGCGGGACGGCATCGACGCCGCGCTCATCGAAACCGACGGAGAGGGTGTCAGCAAACCTGTCGCGTTCCACGCCATGCCCTACCTCGATGGCTTCCGCATCCGCCTGGCCGAAGCGTGCCAGCGCGCCATGGCGATGGACAAGCCGGGTTTCGAGCCTCTCATCCAGTCCGTGGAAGGAGAACTCACCGAGCTTCATGTGGAGGCCGTTTCGGACCTTCTCGCGCGCAGCGGTCATGTCGCTCAGGATATCGCCGTTATCGGTTTTCATGGCCACACGGTCGCCCATAGGCCGGAATGGCGCTGGACGTGGCAAATCGGCGATGGCGCCGCCTTGGCAGGCGCTTTTGGCATCCCCGTCGTTGGCGACCTCCGCAGCGCCGATGTTGCAGCGGGAGGGCAGGGGGCACCGCTGATGCCCGTCTATCACCGCGCCTTGGCAAGCGGCCTCCCAAAGCCTGTGGCAATCCTGAACCTTGGCGGCGTGGCCAACATCACCGCGATCGGAGAGGCAGGCGGCCTCCTCGCGTTCGACACTGGCATGGCAAGTGGCCTGATCGACAATTGGATGCAGACCCATAGCGGTAAGCCCTTCGACGAAAATGGCGTCACGGCGGCCAAGGGGCAGATCGACGAGGCCCCGCTTGCCAGCTTGATGGCCGATCCCTGGTTCGATCTGCCACCGCCCAAGAGCATCGACCGCGAAGCCTTCACCCTCGACACGATGCGCGGCCTTTCGCTCGAGGATGGAGCCGCAACGCTGACGGCCTTCACTGCTAAAGCGGTCGCACGCGCGCTTGATCACCTCCCATCCCCGCCTTCCGTCATCTATGTCGGGGGAGGCGGCCGCCATAATGCGACCCTGATGGCAATGCTGTCCGCATTCACCCATGCAGATGTGCGCCCGGTCGATGATCTCGGCTGGGACGGCGACGCCCTTGAAGCGCAAGGCTTTGCCTATATGGCTGTGCGCCGTCTCAAATCCCTGCCGATCAGCTTTCCTGGAACCACCGGCGTGCCTGCCCCGATGACGGGCGGCGTTCTCTTCGATCCGGCGTGAGGCCGCTCAACGCTTGCGGGTCAGTTCCCGCATGCCTTCATCGATGCCCTCCAGCGTCAGCGGATACATGCGCTGGCTCATGATCTCCCGGATCATCCGCGTCGATTGGCTGTAGTCCCAATGGTCGCGAGGCGTCGGGTTCAGCCACACGGCCGCCGGGTAAGTATGCAGCAATCGGCTCATCCACACCGCGCCCGGTTCCTCGTTCATATGTTCTACCGAACCGCCAGGATAGCTGATCTCATAAGGGCTCATCGCTGCATCGCCGACGAAGATGACCTTATAGTCATGGCCATATTTGTGCAGGATATCCCAGGTCGGGATACGTTCTGAAAAGCGGCGGCGATTGTCCTTCCAGACACCCTCATAAAGGCAGTTGTGGAAGTAGAAGAACTCCATGTTCTTGAACTCGGTCGTCGCAGCGGAAAACAGTTCCTCGCAAAGCCGGATGAACGGGTCCATCGATCCGCCAACGTCCAGGAACAGCAGCAGCTTGACCGCATTATGCCGCTCGGGCCGCATCCTTATGTCCAGCCATCCCTGCCGGGCCGTCCCCCGGATCGTTCCTTCCAGATCGAGTTCGCTCGCCGCACCTTCGCGAGCGAAGCGCCGCAGCCGCCGCAACGCCACCTTGATATTGCGCGTGCCCAGTTCCTTGCTGCTATCGAGATTCTGGAACTCGCGTTTTTCCCACACCTTGATCGCGCGCTTGTGCCTGCTTTCTCCGCCGATCCGGATGCCTTCGGGATTATAGCCGCCATGGCCGAAAGGCGATGTTCCGCCCGTGCCGATCCACTTGTTGCCGCCCTGATGGCGTCCTTTCTGCTCCTCCAGCCGTTTCTTCAGCGTCTCCATGATCTCGTCCCAGCTGCCCAGAGATTTGATCTTCTCCATTTCCTCGGGGCTCAGATATTTCTCCGCAACCAGGCGCAGCCACTCCTCGGGAATGTCGGCCTCGACGCCGCTCGCGTCCAACACGCCCTTGAAGACCTTCGCAAAGACCTGATCGAACCGGTCGATCAGCCCCTCGTCCTTCACATAAGTCGCCCGCGCGAGATAATAGAATTCCTCCGGCCTCTGCCCGATCACGTCACGATCCAGCGCCTCCAGTAGAAGCAGATGCTCCTTGATGCCGGCAGGAATGCCCGCGGCCCTGAGCGCGTCGAGAAAATTCAGCATCATGATGGCGGCCTTGTCCTTCAGCCACGTTACGGATGCAAGGGGCAGCGCATGGTTGGGAAAATGTTAAGTGTTGCATCGCATCGTTAACTGGGCAGTATCCAAGAGCGGGCGGTTGGGGTGACACTCATTGGAAAATGAGCATTTATTGACGGACCTTGGCGAGCGGTCGGGCGACGTTGCGCTGCAATGCAGCGAGGCGGCGGGTTTCCTCGGCGAACTTACGCGTCGCATTCAGGCCGACTCGCAGCGGCTCACGCAGCTGCAATCGAACATGGAGGCTCTGGCCGGGAGCCAGAATGAAAGCGTCGTTGCAGCGGAGGAACTCAGCCTCACCTCCCGCCGCGCTGCCCGCATCATCGCGGAGGGTCACGAGGCGATCACCCAATCCCTGGCTCAGGTCGCCAGCCTCGTCGATCATGTCACTGGTTTGGAAGGGCGCCTGCGCCAGTTCCTGGGAGTGATTGAAACGGTCGGCGGCATATCCGACCAACTCGGCGCGATCGCTCGCCAGACACGGCTCCTCGGCGTCAACGCCGCCATCGAAGCCGCACGTGGCGGCGAAGCGACCCAAGGCTTTGCCGTCGTGGCAGATGAGATCCGCCGCCTCGCCGGACAGGCAGGCGAATCCGCAGCATCGGTCGGCGACAAGCTCGGCCAACTGGACCGCGACGCGCGTCACCTGATCAGCGGCGTCGAGGCAAATATCGGCCGTGGCCGGGACGTCAGCGCGCATATCGACACGCTGAGCGTCACCATGGCGGAGATAGCCTCGCTCGTGACGCAGTTCGGCGAACGCTCTCACGCCATCGTGACCTGCACCAATGAAGCCGACGCTGACGTGGGCGCGCTGCGTCAGGGCCTCACCAATTTCAGCGAGTCCGCTGCCGAAAGCGCCCAGCGCGTCGAAATGGCGAAGGTCCAGCTTGAGCGGCTTGAGGGCATGGCGAACGGCATGCTCAACACCGCCGCCCATGGCGGGCACCGGACTCGCGACAGCCGCTACATCGCCTATGCCGAAGATGGCGCGGCGGAGGTGTCGCGCATGATCCAGCAGGCTCTCGCTTCGGGTGACCTCACGCCATCCGCGCTCTTCGACGAGAATTACCGTCCAATCTTGGGGTCGGACCCGCCGCAATATGAAAATGGCTTCACCGCCTTTGCAGACAGCATCATCCGGCCAGTTCTGGACCGCCATACAGCGCAGGATAAAGCGATCGTCGGCTGCTGCTTGATCGACATGAACGGCTATCTGCCGACGCACATCTCATCGCGCAGCCAGCCCCAGCGGCCGGGTCAGGCAGCGTGGAACATGGAATATGCGCGCAACCGGCAGATTTTCATGGACAGCCAGACCCGCCGTGCGCTCGATGGCGACGGCGACTTCTTCCTCTTCACCTACCGTCAGGACCTTGGCGAAGGCCGCTACCGCGCGCTTCGCAGCGTGTTCGTGCCGCTGACGTTCGAAGGCCGCCGCTGGGGCCTGTACGAGGTCGGCTACCTCATCTGATTTCTTCAGTTCGTCGCGCCCTCGCGCACTATGACCTCGCCGCTGGCAGCATAGGCTGCGGTCGCCCGCGCCTCAGCCGTTTGAGGGTCCTTGCCGTCGAGGATTTGGGCGATCTGCCGGGTACTCGGCACCCGGTCATAAACGCCGTAAAGCTTCGTTTCGCCCACCGAATGCATCGACAGTTGATAGCCGCGTCCGCCGCTCGCTGGATCAAAGGCCATGACCGTGCCCGCATCATCGATCGGCACGATCACGGAAGCCCCGTGAGCTCGCTGCTGCTCCATAACATCATAGCTGCCCTCACTGGTCTGCACATGGCCACGAATGCAGAAGGACGCAGCGCCCTCCCAAACAGGCTGCACGTCAGCCCCCGTGGCAGCACCCGAAGCGGTAAGCCGCGCGTCCCCGTCGTCTTCCTTCGGACAGTCCACAAATCGCGCGGGAGAGATTGACCGGACGGCAGAAGCATCATCAAAGCGCAGTCCGCTCAGCATCCCGTCCAGTCCCGCCAGCACCTCCCTGCGCCGTTCGCTCGGACCAGTGACGCGTAGCTTCACCAGCCAGCGGCCAGACTGGACGAAAGCCGCCGCCGTGGTCAGCGCCCCGTTCGCCGCATCATCATAAACCGCCCGGATGGCCCGCCCGGCTTTGCCGTGAAGCGCAACGCCTTCATAAGCAGTACGGCGGGTCTTCGGTCCAAAACGATCCGTCACCGCGCGATCAGTCATGTAGGCGGCGATCGACGCATCCGCATAGCTTGGCAGATAGACGTACAAGGTCGCCTGAACCGCGCCATCATCCGACAGATATTGGGCGTAATTGTCGATTCCCTTGCCGCCGTTGGTGACCTCTCCACTCTTGGACAAGGACAGTCCGGCGACCGTCTGAGGCAGGCTGATCCCCGCAGCCCGCGCGCGAAGGCTGCCATCGCTGGCAGTCCACGCCTCCTGCACATCGGCGTCCTGCGACAATGCGGGCACCGGCAGAAGCAGGAGGAGTGGCAACAGCGACAGGGCGAGCTTCGGCATAGGCATCCTTCCCGTTTCACGCCGTCTTGTCGCGGCTGTGAAATACAGGAAGGAAGGTTGAGCCGAACCGCAGGGCGAAGGCAAGCGCCCTTTTACGCGACCGGTGGAATCTGCGCCGGATAATGTGGCAGTTCCGGATCCAGATGCGCCCAATGCGGTGCCGCCTCCGTCCAGATGACCGCCTGAGGCGCGAACAGACCTGGATCATCCAGCGCGCCAGCCCTGATGAAGATCAGATGGGGCCGCGATTCGGCTTGGCTGAACAAGGGCGTGCCGCATTGAGGGCAGAAACCGCGGCGCATCCTGTTGCCGCTGTCGGCGATGCTCTCATGCCAACGGACCTCGCCCTTGGTCTGCACCTTCTCGGCCGGAAAGCAGACATTGACCGTTGCGGTCCCACCGCCAAGATATTGGCACAGCCTGCACCAGCACATGCGCGCCGCCATGGGCTCCGCATCGATCTCGATACGAACCGTCCCGCACAGGCATCCGGCTTCATGTGTCATACGCCTCTCCCTCATTGCCCCTTCCCAAAAGCGGTAGGGGTCGGGGAATCGCGAATCAGTCCTTAGCGTCCCTGCCGCCTCGCCATGAATGCCAGACGCTCGAACATCATGATATCCTGCTCATTCTTGAGCAGCGCGCCATGGAGTGGCGGAATGGCCTTTGTCGGGTCGCGATCCTGCAACACGTCCAGCGGCATGTCCTCGTTCAGCAGCAGCTTCAACCAGTCGAGCAACTCGCTGGTCGAAGGCTTCTTCTTCAGGCCCGGCACCTCCCGGATGTCGTAGAACAGGTCGAGCGCCCGGCTGACCAGGATCTTCTGAATGCCGGGGAAATGCACGTCGACAATGGCCTGCATCGTCTCGCGGTCGGGGAACTTGATATAATGGAAGAAGCAGCGCCGCAGGAAAGCGTCGGGTAACTCCTTCTCATTGTTGGAGGTGATGACCACCACCGGCCGCTCTTTCGCGGCGACCGTCTCTCCCGTCTCATAGACGTGGAAAGCCATGCGATCGAGTTCCTGCAACAGATCGTTGGGAAATTCGATGTCGGCCTTGTCGATCTCGTCGATCAGCAGGACGGGCAGGGTGGGGGAGGTGAACGCCTCCCACAGCTTGCCCTTGCGGATATAATTGCTGATGTCATGGACGCGCGGGTCACCCAGCTGGCCATCGCGAAGCCGGGCCACCGCATCATATTCATACAGGCCCTGATGGGCTTTGGTCGTCGATTTGACGTTCCATTCGATGAGCGGCGCGTCCAGCGCCTTGGCGATTTCCTGCGCCAGCACCGTCTTGCCAGTACCCGGCTCACCCTTCACCAGCAGGGGGCGGCGCAGCAGCACCGCTGCGTTCACCGCGACCTTCAGGTCGTCGGTGGCGACATAATCTTCCGTACCTTCAAACCGCATGAATCTTCGCTTTCCTCTACTGGCACCCGAGTAGGGAAAGCGATCACAGGCCGCAATCGCTTATTGTTTCTGCCGCCGGACCTCGGCCCGCGCTTTCAACAAGTCCCACAGACCGCGTTGCTGGCTGAGCAGTTGCCGCGCGCCGAACTGGATCGCGCGGTCTGCCGCGCTGTCTCCGCCGATCGCCCGCGCCATCGCGAAAGTCTCGGCCCGGCTCGGCAAATCGGTCGGATAGGGTTCCAGCCCGACGCGGATAGCAGCCATGTCGAGCACGCCGCGAACCGCCTGCCAATCCAGCACGAGCGCCATCGCCGAGCCCATGGCACAGCCGCGCCTGTCCGACTGAGCCAGCATGTCGAGCGCGTGGCGCTGCTGGCTCACGATCGCTTCGCAATCGCTTTGGCCCGCCGTGCTGGGAACCGGCCCCAGGGCTACCGCCACCTGCGTCAGGTAGGCCCGCTCCCGCGCGAAGGCTGCGCCAGCCTGGACCAGCCAGTTCCGCGCTGCGCCGTCCGCAGACCGGTTTGCCGCATGATCGATCACTCCAGGATGACGCCCGTGCAGCAGGCAGAGATAATGTGCGGCATCCGCAAGGTCTGGCAGGCTCAATGCCGCGTCCCGTCCCGTCGCAGCGCGGGCGCTGCTCGCATGCGCATGACCGGCCGTGCCGTCAGCCGCCACCAGCGCTTCGATCACCTGGGAAATGTCGCCTGTCACCAGGCGTACTGCTGCTTCGTTCATGATAACCCCTGCGACCGCCGCGCCAGTATGTCCGTCAGCCGCCACCATAGGAAGCTCAGGTAAAAGAGCCGTTTATGGGACGAAAAAAAGGGCGGCCCGAAGCCGCCCTTTCTGTTCGTTTCGCCGTGCAACGACCTCTATTGGTCGAGGAAGCTGCGCATCTTGCGGCTGCGGCTCGGATGCTTCAGCTTGCGGAGCGCCTTTGCTTCGATCTGGCGGATACGTTCGCGGGTCACGCTGAACTGCTGGCCCACTTCCTCCAGCGTATGATCGGTGTTCATGCCGATGCCAAAGCGCATGCGCAGCACGCGCTCCTCACGCGGCGTCAGCGAAGCCAGGACGCGCGTGACGGTTTCCTTGAGGTTCGCCTGGATCGCAGCGTCCACCGGGATGATCGCGTTCTTGTCCTCGATGAAGTCGCCCAGATGCGAATCCTCCTCGTCGCCGATCGGCGTTTCGAGGGAGATCGGCTCCTTGGCGATCTTCATCACCTTGCGCACCTTCTCCAGCGGCATGGAAAGGCGCTCGGCCATCTCCTCCGGAGTCGGCTCGCGACCCTGCTCGTGCAGGAACTGGCGGGACGTGCGCACCAGCTTGTTGATCGTCTCGATCATATGGACCGGAATACGGATGGTCCGCGCCTGATCCGCGATCGATCGGGTGATCGCCTGACGAATCCACCAGGTCGCATAGGTGCTGAACTTGTAGCCGCGCCGATACTCGAACTTATCGACCGCCTTCATCAGGCCGATATTGCCTTCCTGAATGAGATCAAGGAATTGCAGGCCGCGGTTCGTATATTTTTTAGCGATGGAGATGACGAGGCGCAGGTTCGCCTCCACCATTTCCTTCTTCGCAATACGTGCTTCGCGTTCGCCCTTCTGGACCATGTTGACGATGCGGCGGAACTCGCCCAGCGACATGCCGGTCGCCTGCGCGATTTCGCTCACCTCGTTACGGATGCGCTCGACCGCACGGCCCTCCGCCGCAGCGAACGCCGCCCACTTCTTGTCGAGGCCCTGCACCTTGTCGAGCCAGGCATCATCCAGTTCATGGTTCACATAGCGATCGAGGAAGTCCTTGCGGCTCACCTTGTGCCGTTCGGCGAGGCGCAGCATCTGCCCGCCGAGCGCGGTCAGGCGCCGGTTATAGGCATAAAGCTGATCGACCAGATATTCGATCTTCTGCTGGTGGAACTGGACGCTTTCGACCTCGGCGGTCAGCTGCTCGCGCAATTCCTGATAATCGTCCTCAGCTTTCTCGCTCAGTGTCTCGCCATTGGCCATGGCAGCCATGCGCGATTCCTGTGCCTTGGAGAAGGCGCGGAAG
Organism: Sphingobium agri; assembly: GCF_023051225.1. Lineage (NCBI taxonomy): Bacteria > Pseudomonadati > Pseudomonadota > Alphaproteobacteria > Sphingomonadales > Sphingobiaceae > Sphingobium > Sphingobium agri. Next base: position 830,371 of record NZ_JALKHS010000006.1, read on the forward strand.
ATTTCGGTGATGGTCGCGAATTTCTCCAGCGCCATCGGCTTCAGCGTCTCTTCCATCTGGGCTAGGGAGAGGGTGTTGTCTTCCTCCTCTTCCTCTTCCACCCGGCGGGCGCGGCGTTCGGTCAGGCCGTCTTCGTCCTCGTCCGAATCGGCCGATTCCTCCTCGGGCTCTTCTTCTTCCTTGAAGCTCGGGCCAGCGGTCTTCTCGCTGATCTCGCCATCATCATCCTCGGCGCCTTCCTCCAGATTTTCCGGAGCAGGGTCCTTCGAAAGCATCGCATCGAGGTCCAGAATCTCGCGCAGCTGCATCTCGCCATTGTTGAGGGCGGTCGACCATTCGATGATCGCGTTGAAGGTCGTCGGGCTTTCGCACAACCCCAGGATCATCGTATCCCGGCCAGCCTCGATACGCTTCGCGATGGCGATTTCGCCCTCGCGGCTGAGCAACTCGACGGCACCCATTTCGCGCAGATACATGCGCACCGGGTCGTCGGTGCGATCGACCGTCTCCTTCTTCTTTTCGGTGACGAGCTTGGGCGCGCCATCGTCATCGCCCGAATCATCCTCGGCGTCTTCGGCATCCTCGCGTTCGCGCTGCTCGTCGCCGTCTTCGCTGGCTTCTTCGTTCTCGACGATGTTCACGCCCATTTCGTTGAGCGCGGCCATGATGTCCTCGATCTGCTCGGAGGACATCTGGTCCTGCGGCAGGGCATCGTTCAGTTCGTCATAGGTGATGTAGCCGCGCTTCTTGGCACGCGCGATCAGCTTCTTGACCGAAGCCTCGTTCAGATCAAGGAGCGGCGCATCGCCGCTATCCACATCCTCGCCCACACCCTTGCCTGTCGCCTTGCTCGCCATTTATTCGCCTTAGCTCCATCGTCCCGCCCGGGGACGATCTATCAAACAATATCTTCGGACTGCGCCAGTTCCGCCAGGCGCTGGTCATGATCCATTTTCAACCGTTGGATCCGCTGCTGCTCGGCAAAGGTTTCCTCATTAAGGTCTTCCTTCGCCCGCCTCGTGGCTTCCGCCAGCGCCGTCTCCAACTCCGGTCCTTGCGCCATCACCCGAATAGCTTCCTCCAGGTCGCGCGAAACGCGACCGGGATCGGTCTTCATCCTGCTGGGGGTGAATGTGAACGTGTCGGCCCGGAGCATCCCCTTCGCCATATTATACACTTCACCTTGGCCCAATATGGTAAGGAGGCCCTCTGTTTCAACTGTTTCTTGCCGGAACGATGCGGCAATCATCGCGCGCATCAGTTCGCCCAGCGCCGAATCGCCGATATGGAGCGCGGAAAGCATCTCCCGGTGTAGCCCGATTTGCTCGGGATGCCGCAGCAAACTCGCCAGAACCGCGCGCAGCAGCCGCTGCTCCATGCCGCTGACGCCGATAGCCCGCGCTTCGTTCCCGACCGGGGGTAGGGGAGGCTTCCAGTTCCCGCGCCGATCGCGCTGCCATCCTTGCCGCGTACCTGTCCCGCGCTGATGCCGGGGCCCGCCAGCCTGCGCCGCCCGCGCGAAGAACAGCGTGTCGTAACGCTCGCGGAATATCTGCACATAATGCGCCCGCACGTCCGGATGCGCGATCGCGTCGGTGATCGCCCGCAGCCGTTGCTTCAGCGCCGCCCGCTGCTCCGGCGTATCCAATGGCGCCGCCTTCTGCTCATAAGCCCACAACCGCTCCACCAGCGGTTCCGCCGCATCCAGCACCCGTTCCATCGCTCCCGGCCCCTCCGCCCGGATCAGATCGTCCGGATCCTGCCCCGCAGGCAGCGTGGCAAAGGCCAAACTCATCCCCGGCCTCAGCAACGGCAGCGCGCGCACAGCCGCCCGGATCGCCGCCTTCTGCCCCGCCGCATCGCCATCGAAGCAGAGTAGCGGCACATCGACCATCTTCCATAGCCGCTCGATCTGATGCTCCGTCAGCGCCGTGCCCAGCGGCGCAACCGCCTCGCCAAAGCCCGCCTGCGCCAGCGCGATCACGTCCATATAGCCTTCGACCACGATCACCCGCCCGCTCTGGCGGCTCGCCGGAGAAGCGCGATCGATATTGTAGAGCGTCCGCCCCTTGTCGAAGAGCGGCGTGTCAGGCGAGTTCAGATATTTAGGCTCGCCAGCCCCAAGGATACGCCCGCCAAAAGCGATCACCCGCCCGCGAATATCCCGGATCGGCAGCATCAGCCGCCCCCGGAAGCGGTCATAGCTTTCGCGTTTCTTACTTTTTCCACCGTCCGGCTCGGCGCCATCCGGATCAATCAATAACCCAGCCTCGATCAACATCGGATCGCCAAATTCCGACAGCGCACCTTTGAGCTTGCCCTTCGAATCCGCCGAGAAACCAAAGCCAAACGCCCGCCGCGTCGCCTCACTAATCCCGCGCCGGACAAGATAATCTCGCGCCTCCGCCCCCTCGATCCCGCCAAGCTGCGCCTCGTACAAAGCCTGCGCCGCCGCCATGACGTCGTGCAGCCCCTGCGCCTGCTCGGCCCGCTTCGCCGCGCGCGGATCGGGCGCAGGCACATCCATGCCCGCCGTCGCCGCCAACTCCTTCACCGCCTCCATGAAAGGCAGGCCGCGCTGATCGGTCATCCAGCGAATGGCATCCCCATGCGCCCCGCAACCAAAGCAGTGATAGAAGCCCTTCTCATCGTTGATCGTAAAGCTCGGCGTCTTCTCATTATGAAAAGGGCAGCACGCCTTATATTCGCGCCCAGCCTTCTGCACCTTCACCGTCCGCCCGATCAGCGTAGACAGCGAAGTCCGCATGCGCAGTTCGTCAAGAAAGGCGGGGGAGAGGCTCATAGCCCCTAAATGTCAGCTAAGCGCCGCCTTCACCAGCCCACTGGCCTTGCTCATATCAATCACCGACCCATGCCGTTCCTTCAGCACGGCCATGACCTTCCCCATATCCTTGACGCTCGCCGCGCCGACCTCAGCCTTGATCCCCTCGATCGCAGCGCGCGTCTCATCCTCGCTCATCTGCTGCGGCAGGAAGCTCTCGATCACGCGCAACTCGGCCTCTTCCTTAGCAGCCAGCTCCTCGCGCCCGCCATTTCGGAACATCTCGATCGACTCGCGCCGCTGCTTCACCATCTTCTGAAGCACCTCGACAACGACCATATCGTCATCCGGCACGCTCGAAGCCGTGCGCAACTCGATATCCCGATCCTTCAGCTTCGCCATGATCAAACGCACAGCGGCCAGGCGTTCCTTGTCCCCTGCCTTCATGGCTTCGACCTGGGCGCTCTTAACCTGCTCGCGAATCATGGCGATACGAATCCTGTTCTGCCGGAAAAGACCAGATATAACGCCAAAAGAGATTTTTTACAGTGGTTGACCGCGGGGCCTCACAGGCATAGGTGACCGGCCGTTTAACCCGCTGCAGACGGGTTCCCGCTAAAAGCATAAAGGACGCTACGACCATGGCTGATGCCAAGACCCTCACCGTGCCCAAAGGAGCGACAGGGGTATTGGTTTTCGCCGATGGCAGCGCAGTGTTTGGCCGTGGCTTTGGTGCAGTGGGCGAAGCGGTAGGCGAACTCTGCTTCAATACCGCCATGACCGGCTATCAGGAAGTGATGACCGACCCCAGCTATGCCGGGCAGATCGTCACCTTCACCTTCCCGCATATCGGCAATGTCGGCACCAACCTGGACGACGTCGAAGCGGACAACCCCTTCGCATTAGGCTGCGTCGTGCGGCAGGACGTGACGGAGCCTAGCAACTTCCGCAACGTCGAACCCTTCGACCAGTGGATGAAGGAAAATGGCCGCATCGGCCTGTCCGGTGTAGACACCCGCGCACTCACCCGCATGATCCGTCTGAAGGGCGCGCCCAACGTCGTCATCGCCCATAATCCGGAAGGCAATTTCGACCTCGCCGCCCTCGCGGAAAAAGCCGCCAATTGGCCCGGCCTTGAAGGCATGGACCTCGCCATCGAAGTCACGGCCAAGGAAAGCCGCCTCTGGAAAGACGGCGTGTGGAAACTAGGCCACGGCTACGCCAAGGATGAAGCCAATTCTCCCCTCCCCTTCAGGGGAGGGGCCGGGGGTGGGGGCCATCCAGATGGCACCGCGCCAGACAACCGCCCCCACGTCGTCGCCATCGACTATGGCGCAAAGAACAACATCTTCCGCAACCTCGTAAAGGCCGGCGCCCGCGTCACCGTTCTCCCCGCCACCGCCACCTACGAGCAGGTGATGGAGCAGAACCCCGACGGCGTCTTCCTCTCCAACGGCCCCGGCGATCCCGCCGCGACCGGCGAATATGCCGTCCCCGTCATCAAAAAGGTGCTGGAAGCCGACAAGCCCGTCTTCGGCATCTGCCTCGGCCACCAGATGCTGGCGCTCGCTGCCGGTGCCAAGACGGTCAAGATGCATCAGGGCCATCGCGGCGCCAACCACCCGGTAAAGCGCCTGTCCGACGGTCTGGTCGAGATCACCTCGATGAACCACGGCTTCGCGGTGGACAGCGACACGCTGCCCGCCAATGTGAAGCCGACCCATGTGTCGCTCTTCGACGGCAGCAATTGCGGCATCGAACTGACCGACAAAAAGGCCTTCTCGGTCCAGTACCACCCCGAAGCCTCGCCCGGCCCGCAGGACAGCTTCTACCTGTTCCAGCGCTTCGTTGAGGGGCTTAAGTGAGCCAAAACCTGCCCCCGGTGGACGAAGCCCGCCTCGCGGCAGAGTGGGAGGCGGATAGGCAAGTCCTCGCCAATCTCGCCGCGAATGGCGACGTGGCGCGTTTGTCGCGTCCGGTCGATGTCAGCTTCAAGGGCAGCGAAAAGGATTTCGAGCGTGTTCTCACCATCGCCAGCCAGTTCGGCTTTGTCGAACTCGACCGCGAAGAGGATGAGGATGGCGACCTGTTCCTCTTCCTCGAATGCGAGCAGCCGGTCGATGAGCAGTCGATCCGCGCCCTGACCAAGAAATGCCTCCAGATCGAAATCCTCTGCGGCGTCGAATATGACGGCTGGGGTTGCGAGGCCCGGACCGGACAGGTTCATTGACCGCCATTTTGCCCATCGTGCGCGCCAGCGCTATCCACCGTTAAACCAGAGGCCGAATAATGCCCAAGCGCACCGACATCTCCTCCATCCTCATCATCGGCGCTGGCCCGATCATCATCGGCCAGGCTTGCGAGTTCGACTATTCGGGCACGCAGGCGGTGAAGGCGCTCAAGGAAGAGGGCTATCGCATCATCCTGGTGAATTCCAACCCGGCCACGATCATGACCGACCCGGAATTTGCCGACGCGACCTATGTCGAGCCGATCACGCCCGAAATCGTGGCGAAGATCATCGAGAAGGAACGGCCCGACGCGGTGCTGCCGACCATGGGCGGCCAGACGGCGCTCAACACCGCGCTTGCGCTCTTCAATGACGGCACGCTGGACAAGTTCGGCGTCAAGATGATCGGCGCCGACGCGCAAGCCATCGACAAGGCCGAGGATCGCCTGAAATTCCGCGACGCCATGGACAAGATCGGTCTGGAATCCGCCCGCTCGCGCATTGCCCACACGATGGAAGAGGCGATGGAGGCGCTGGAATTCACTGGCCTGCCGTCCATCATTCGCCCCAGCTTCACGCTCGGCGGCACCGGCGGCGGCGTTGCCTATAACAAGGAAGAGTTCAAGCGGATCGTCGCCGAAGGTCTCGACGCGTCGCCCACGACCGAAGTGCTGATCGAGGAATCGCTGCTCGGCTGGAAAGAATATGAGATGGAGGTCGTGCGGGATCGCAACGACAACGCCATCATCATCTGCTCGATCGAAAATGTCGATCCGATGGGCGTCCACACGGGTGACTCCATCACCGTCGCGCCCGCGCTGACTCTGACCGACAAGGAATATCAGATCATGCGCAACGCGAGCATCGCGGTGCTGCGTGAAATTGGCGTGGAAACAGGCGGTTCCAACGTGCAGTTCGCGGTGAATCCGAAGGATGGCCGCCTCATCGTCATCGAAATGAACCCGCGCGTCTCGCGCTCCTCGGCGCTGGCGTCGAAGGCGACCGGCTTCCCGATCGCCAAGGTCGCGGCAAAGCTCGCCGTCGGCTACACGCTTGACGAGATCGAGAATGACATTACCGGCGCGACCCCGGCGTCGTTCGAACCCACCATCGATTATGTCGTAACCAAGATCCCGCGCTTCGCCTTCGAAAAGTTCAAGGGCAGCGAACCGCTGCTCGGCACCGCCATGAAGTCGGTGGGTGAGGTGATGGCGATCGGCCGCAACATCCATGAATCGATGCAGAAGGCGCTGCGCGGCCTCGAAACCGGCCTCTGCGGCTTCGACGAGGTGGCGCATCTGGTGGGCGCGCCCAAGGACGACATCGTCGCCGCTCTCGCGCAGCCGACCCCTGACCGCCTGCTGGTCGCTGCCCAGGCCCTCCGCGAGGGGCTCAGCGTTGCTGAAATCCACAGCATCGCGAAGTTCGATCCCTGGTTCCTGGAGCGGATCAAGGAAATCATCGACGCAGAAGCGGAAGTGCTGGCAAACGGCCTGCCGCAGGATGCGGACGGCATGCGCCGCCTGAAGGCGATGGGCTTTTCCGACCAGCGTCTTGCTCATCTGGCGCTCAAGTCCGCCAATCTGCGGGGCATGGAACGCGGCATCGCGCGCGGTTCGGGCCTGATCCACGAAGCGGTCAAGGCGATGACCGGCGGCGTCACCGAAGCGGAAGTGCGGAGCCTCCGCCACAAGCTCGGCGTGCGTCCGGTCTTCAAGCGCATCGACACTTGCGCCGCCGAGTTCGAGGCCAAGACGCCCTACATGTACTCCACGTACGAAGCCCCGCTCTTCGGCGAGGCGGAGAATGAGGCGCAGCCCAGCGACCGTAAGAAGGTCGTGATCCTGGGCGGCGGTCCCAACCGGATCGGGCAGGGGATCGAGTTCGATTATTGCTGCGTCCACGCCTGCTTTGCGCTGGCGGATGCGGGCTATGAGACGATCATGGTCAACTGCAACCCGGAAACCGTGTCGACCGACTATGACACGTCCGACCGCCTCTATTTCGAGCCGCTGACCGCCGAGGACGTGCTCGAAATCATGAGCGTCGAGATGTCGAACGGCACCCTCGCGGGCGTCATCGTCCAGTTCGGCGGCCAGACCCCGCTCAAGCTGGCGCAGGCTCTGGAAGATGCGGGCGTTCCCATCCTCGGCACGTCGCCCGACGCGATCGACCTTGCCGAAGACCGCGAGCGTTTCGCCGCCCTCATCGACAAGCTGAAGCTGAAGCAGCCCGCCAACGGCATCGCCCGCAGCCGTGAGGAGGCGATCGCGGTCGCCAACCGCATCGGCTACCCCGTCCTGATGCGTCCGTCCTATGTCCTTGGCGGCCGCGCCATGGAGATCGTCGATGGCCAGGCCCAGCTGGAGGAATATATCGCCACCGCCGTTCAGGTGTCGGGCGACTCGCCGGTGCTGATCGACCAATATCTGCGCGACGCGACCGAAGTGGATGTGGACGCCCTTTGCGACGGCGATGACGTGGTCGTCGCGGGCGTCCTCCAGCATATCGAGGAAGCGGGCGTCCACTCCGGTGATTCCGCTTGTTCCTTGCCGCCCTACAGCCTTTCCAGCGACGTTATCGCTGAAATTGAGCGCCAAACCGACGTTCTCGCGCGCGCTTTGTCGGTCCGCGGCCTCATGAACATACAATATGCCGTAAAGGACAACATTGTTTACCTAATTGAGGTAAACCCCCGCGCCAGCCGCACCGTCCCCTTCGTCGCCAAGGCCATTGGCACCCCCATCGCCAAGATCGCCAGCCGCGTCATGGCCGGAGAGAAGCTCAAGGCCCTCCCGAAAATTGACCGCAATTCTATAAATCATATTGCAGTTAAGGAAGCCGTCTTCCCCTTCGCCCGTTTCCCCGGCGTTGATCCGGTCCTCTCGCCAGAAATGAAGAGCACCGGCGAAGTCATGGGCATCGACAGCGATTTCGCGACCGCCTTCGCCAAGGCGCAGCTCGGCGCGGGCACTGTCCTGCCGAAAAACGGCACGGCGTTCGTATCGGTCAAGGACAGCGACAAACCCGTCATCCTGCCTGCCGTGCAGAAGCTCTCAAACCTGGGCTTCACCATCGTCGCTACCGGCGGCACCGCCCGTTATCTGGAAGAGCAGGGCATCGCCGTTCAGCCGGTCAACAAGGTTGCGGAGGGCCGTCCGCACATCGTCGACAAGATTACCGATGGCGACATCGACCTGATCTTCAACACGACCGAAGGCTGGCAGTCCCTGAAGGACAGCAAGGCGATCCGCACCAGCGCTCTCCGCGCCAAGGTAGCGAGCTTCACCACGGCCGCAGCAAGCCTCGCGGCAGCGGATGCGATCGAGGCGCTTCGGGGCCATGCCCTTGAAGTGCGATCGCTCCAGTCCTATTATCCCATGTCGCAAGCCTGATCCCCTGCACAAGGAAGCACGCTGCGGGTGGCTCCGAGTTGGAGCCGCCAAAGGGAAGTTTTGACGAAGGATTTGCAAGAATGGCGACCGTCGAGAAGATGCCGATGCTGCAGATGGGCTACGACAAGCTCAATGAGCAGCTCCGCGAACTGAAGGCCGAACGGCCTTTGATCGTGGACGCCATCGAGGAAGCTCGCGCGCATGGCGATTTGTCCGAAAACGCCGAATATCACGCGGCGAAGGAGCGGCAGGGTCAGGTCGAAGCGACGATCGCGGACCTTGAGGACAAGCTTTCGCGTGCCCAGATCATCGATCCCAAGACGCTGTCAGGGGACAAGGTCGTGTTCGGTGCCACCGTGACGCTGCTTGATGAGGATGACAAGCCGGTCAAATATCAGATCGTCGGCCAGGCGGAGGCAGACGCGAAGCTTGGCATGATCAGCTATAACAGCCCGCTTGGCCGCGCGCTCATCAGCCGCCAGGTCGGCGAAGAGGTTGAAGTGTCGGTTCCCTCGGGCGACAAATTCTACCTCATCGACAAGATCGAATTCATCTAAAGCCAGTGAAGCTGCCATCTGGCCGTATGACTGATGGGATCGCGGCGATCACGTTCGTCGCGTTCCTGTTGCTGCTGTTCACAGGTCAGGTAGACACGGCCGCCATCCTTGGGGGATTCATTCCCGCTCGCATCGGTGATCCTCAGCTTCTTGCAGGTGCGGATGCGGTGCCCGTTTGGCTGACGCCACTCAGTTGCACTCTGATACATGCCGGTTGGCTGCACATCGGTTTCAATTTGCTGATGCTGGTCTTTTGCGGGCGGCAGGTTGAGCAGGTGTTGCAAAAGAGAGCGGTTCTGATCCTCTATGTTGCAGGAGCCTATGGCGCGGCTTTGCTGCAATGGGTCTTCGGTCCTGCTTCTCCCAACCCTATGGTGGGGGCGAGCGGCGCCATATCGGCAATTCTGGCGACCTATGCGCTGCTCTATGGCCAGCGCGCTGTTCGGCGCATCGGTCCATTTTCCGCCAATTTCCTGCGCATCATGTGGCTCGCTGCAGGCTGGATCATTCTCCAGCTGATGATTGGCCTAGCGTCCGCGCGTGGCGGATTGGGCGATCTGGGACAGATCGCGATCGCCGCTCATATCGGGGGGTTCCTCGCAGGCCTCGTTCTGACGCGGCCCTTGCTCCTCTGGCGATTTCGCAAGGGCCCCAAGCCTCTGGTTTGAACCCTCAGGCCTGCGGCAGTTCCGGTTCGAGCAGCCGGTGCAGGTGAACGATCACATAACGCATCTCTGCGTCATCCACCGTGCGCTGCGCGGCGCCACGCCATGCATTTTCAGCCGATGCATAATCCGGGAAGACTCCAACTACGTCGATCGAGCCTAAATCTTCAAATTCCAGCGTCTGAGGATCTTTGACGCGCCCGCCCATAACGAGGTGGAGTTTGCTCATGATGTTTCGTGTCTCCCAAGGAAGGAGCGGCACTTTAGCAACGGCGCCACTCCTGTCCAAGGCTTCGTCACATAGGTCGGCGTGCTTTCTAGGGCCAGGCAATTACCGTTTCGGCAAGCGCGCCTTCAATGCGTCGCTGACCGCATCGATCTTGCTGGTAACCAGCGCCACGAAGTCATCGGCTACCCGAGACGCCGTGCCGCTGATGTCGGCTGAAGCAGCGGCATCGCGAGCCGATGCGGCGGTCTTGCTCGCGCTGTCTTGCGCGCTGTGAAGCGCTTCGCTCGCACTCGATTTGATGTTCTCCGCACCTTGTGCAGCTGCGGCGCTCGCAGCAAGAGCTGCTTCCACGACACGGCTTCCCGCCGTAACAGCAAGGCCCGGAAGCGCCTTCATGACCGTGCGGCTCTTCGGGAACATCCATGCGACGATTGCCCCGGCGGCTACCGCGCCAGCGACCGCCGCAACAGGATGTTCCTGAACGATCTCGTTTGCACGGGCTGCGACGCGTTGAGTCCGGTCGCGCACGTCGCTGTAGGCGTCACCAGCGCGATCGCGGCCGGTCTGGATCAACTCCGCAGCATTGTCTCTCGCTTTTCCTGTCGTGTCCCGGAACTTGTCAGTCGCCGTTCCGGCAATGTCGTTTGCTGCGTCGCGCACGCGCGCGATCTGAGCTTGAATGTCAGCCATCGTCAGTCTCCGCTCTCTCCGGGTTACGATTAGTAATCCGAACGTATGTCCGTTTGAAAAGTGCCGAAATGGGGCGGCGGAAGAGGTAAATCAGGATAGCAGTGGCCGTCGCTCCAACTGCAACCGGCTGCTGTTTCACCTTGTCGGTGACATAAGAGCGTCCATTGTGGATGCCGCTTGCAGCCTTCTCCTTGATATCCCGCTTCAGCCGGCGAGGTTTTACGCGTTCCTTCGCCGCTGAAACGCTGGCCAGGAACCGCGCCTTCTTCTGCTCGGCTCTCGCGGTAGCCAGGCGATATTGTTCAGTTCCATTCATGGCTTGATGGCCCTCCGCATGCGCGAAATCCGGGCCTTGGCAAGCAGCAGCAGCAGGAGCGTCAAGAGCAAGGTTGATCCCAGCACTACCACTGCCGCCCAGCCGGGGCCAAGACGGGGGCTCAACATCAGAACCATCCCCACCAGAAAGGCGATCAGCCCTGCAAAGCTGAGCACGAAACCGGCTACCGCAAAGATCGTGGCGTCCCGGATGCCAGCCCCCGCGATGCCCGCCCGCAGCTTTTGCCGCTCGATTTCCGCATCGGCATAAGCGCGGCCGTCGGCGTATAATTTGGTGAAAGCCGCGCGGACGCTGTCCTGCTGCTGCTCATATTCGGCGTCGGGAGGCGCGGCTACCAGGCTTGGTTCTTCAGTCAAAAGCCCCTCCGCCCCAGCGTCGGGGCTCTGGCGTGATTGTCGATATGCTATGCTCAAGCCTTGTCGTCAGACCCTTTGGCGAGCCGCATCAACACAAAGCCGACGACTGCCGCCGCGCCGATCGCAACCGCAGGGCTCTTGCGCACGAAATCCTTGGCTTCGGCCATCAGCTGGTCGACGTCCTTGCTATCCAGCGTGTCGGCTGCCCCAGCCACCGCTTCGGCCGCCTGTCGGGCATAGTCTCCATATTGGGGGCCAAGCTTGGCATCGACGGTCCCGGCAGTGTCCGTGATCAGCTTCGCCAGGCTTTGCATAGCCGTGCCGGTCTTGTCCTTGGCAACGCCCGCCGCCGAGAGCGCAGTCTTCGTGGCCTGGTCTTTCAACGGGTCGATATGCGTTTTCCAATCGACGCTGTTAAGTTTGTCGGCTGCTGTACGAGCGGCCTTTTCCGCCTGCTCCTTCAGCGGAGCGATCTGCGCGGCCCAGCCCTGGGACGCAGCGCCATTTCCCGGCTTCGTGGCCGCCGTTTTGATCGGCGCGGTCGGTGTCACTTCACGGGTCGCGATCGGTGCGCCCTTGGCCGGCTCGGCAGGTGCGGCCTTCTTCGTACGCTTGGTGGGCGGGGTTTCCGGGGTGTCGGCCATCGTCCTAGTCTCCTCAGATATTATGGGTCGCGTTGCGGGCGATCGGATATGCGTCCTCAATGCTCGCGGCGGCACACAGTTCCGTTGCCGTTACTAATTTGAGCATCGGCATTTTTCGAGTCCATGCAAGCCCCGCATTGCCAAGGTGGAAGGCGCTGGCTAAGCGGAGCGCGATTTCAGGCGCATTGCAGCATTCAGGGAGCGACCATGACCGCCATTCTCGATATCCACGCTCGTCAGATACTCGACAGCCGGGGCAATCCCACGGTCGAAGTCGATGTCATGCTGGAAGATGGCAGCTTCGGGCGCGCGGCCGTTCCCTCTGGCGCTTCGACCGGCGCCTATGAAGCGGTGGAAAAACGCGACGGCGACCAAAGCAAATATCTCGGCAAGGGCGTGCTGGCAGCGGTGGCTGCAGTCAATGACGAGATTGCCGAGCAGTTGATCGGCCTCGATGCGGAAGACCAGGCGGAAGTCGACGCAGCCATGATCGCGCTCGACGGAACTGAAAATAAGGGCCGCTTGGGCGCGAACGCGATCCTGGGCGTCAGCCTTGCGACGGCCAAGGCTGCTGCGGATGCTCGGGGTCTGCCCCTCTACCGCTATGTCGGCGGGGTATCGGCCCATGTCCTGCCGGTGCCGATGATGAACATCATCAACGGCGGCGAGCATGCCGACAATCCGATCGACTTCCAGGAATTCATGATCATGCCAGTCGGCGCGGAAAGCATCGCCGACGCGGTTCGCATCGGCGCGGAAATCTTCCACACGCTGAAGAAGGGGCTTCACGACAAAGGTCTTGCCACGTCGGTAGGCGACGAAGGTGGCTTTGCTCCCAACATCGCCTCGACGCGTGACGCGCTCGATTTCATCATGCTGTCGGTCGAGAAGGCGGGTTACAAGCCGGGTGATGACGTCGTCCTTGCCTTGGACTGCGCTGCGACGGAGTTCTTCAAGAACGGCAGATATGAAATTTCCGGCGAAGGCTTGTCGCTGAGCCCCGTCGAAATGGCGGATTATCTGGCAGCGCTCTGTGCCGACTATCCGATCAAGTCGATCGAAGACGGCATGAGCGAGGATGATTTCGAAGGCTGGAAGGCGCTGACCGACAAGATCGGCGGCAAGGTTCAGCTGGTCGGTGACGACCTCTTCGTGACCAATCCCAAGCGCCTGGAAATGGGTATCGGCAAGGGTCTTGCGAACTCGCTTCTGGTGAAGGTGAACCAGATCGGTTCGCTTACCGAAACCCTGGCAGCGGTCGATATGGCGCATCGCGCGCGCTACACCGCCGTCATGTCACACCGCTCCGGCGAAACCGAGGATGCCACGATCGCCGACCTCGCTGTTGCCACCAACTGTGGTCAGATCAAGACGGGATCGCTCGCCCGGTCGGACCGGCTCGCCAAATATAATCAGCTGATCCGCATCGAAGAGGAACTGGGCGACGTCGCGGTTTACGCCGGGCGCTCCATCTTTCGCTGACCTTTATTTCAACTACCGGCCGCAAGTTAACGAGTTTTTTCTTGCGGCCGGCTCCGGCCTGTGATTCAACTGTTCCATGGCGCACATCGCGAAGCTCCGCATGTTGTTATTTTCGGCGTTCGGGCCTGCTATCGCTGTCCTGCTGCTGCTTTTCTTTGCCGGATATGTCGTGCTTGGTTCAAACGGTGTTCTTGCCTGGGGCGATTACTCCCGGCAGCTTCATCGCGCCCAAGGCGAACTTCGATCTGTCGAAGCGCAGCGGCATGAGCTTCGCAACCGCGTCGACCTGCTCAACCCGCGCCGTGTAGATCCTGATCTTAGCGATGAATTGATCCGTCGGCAGCTCGGCGTGATCCACCATGACGAAGTGATCGTGCCGCTCAACTGATTCGCGCCGCTTCAGGGCGTTATTAGGCGGGCTGCGGCGTTGCAATCCGGGCATGTCTGTCGCTATATCGGGCTTCCTTCCATCCATCACCAGGCAAAAGGATAAGAGCCTTGGCGAAACCAACGACGCCGCGTCCTTCGCGCGCAAAGGCAAAGGCGCAAAGCCCTGCCAGCGCGGATCACAACCGGCCTCGCCCCGAAACTCCTTCGGATTACAAGGCCACGAAGGAAGAGTTGCTGGAATTCTATCGGCAGATGGTTCTCATTCGCCGTTTCGAGGAAAAGGCAGGCCAACTCTATGGTCTCGGCCTGATTGGCGGTTTTTGCCACCTCTATATCGGTCAGGAAGCTGTCGCGGTGGGCATCCAATCCGCGCTTCAGCCTGGCAAAGACAGCGTTATCACCGGCTATCGCGACCATGGCCATATGCTCGCCTATGGGATTGATCCCAATGTCATCATGGCTGAATTGACGGGTCGGGAAGCTGGCATTTCCCGGGGCAAGGGCGGTTCGATGCACATGTTCAGCGTCGAACATAAATTCTTTGGCGGCCACGGCATCGTTGGCGCTCAGGTCTCGCTCGGTGCAGGCCTTGGCTTTGCGCATAAATATAATGGAGATGGCGGCGTCTGCGTCGCCTATTTCGGCGACGGCGCCGCCAACCAGGGTCAGGTCTATGAAAGCTTCAACATGGCCGAGCTATGGAAGCTGCCGATCATCTTTGTGATCGAGAACAACCAGTACGCCATGGGCACGAGCGTCAATCGCTCTTCGGCTGAAGATCAGCTCTATCGTCGCGGTGAGAGTTTCCGCATTCCGGGCATTCAGGTCAACGGCATGGATGTGCTGGCGGTCCGCGGCGCCACGGAGGAAGCGCTTAAGTGGGTGCAGGGCGGCAATGGCCCGATCCTGCTCGAGATGAAAACCTATCGCTATCGCGGCCATTCCATGTCCGATCCTGCCAAGTACCGCTCGCGCGAGGAAGTGCAGGCGATGCGTGACAAATCGGACCCGATCGAGGGCGTGAAGAAATATCTGGCCGACGCCGGTGTGAGTGAAGACGAACTCAAGAAGATCGATCAGGACATTCGGAAGGTCGTGAGCGAGGCGGCGGACTTCGCTGAAACCTCGCCCGAGCCGGACATGGCCGAACTCTATACCGACGTGCTGGTGGAGCAATATTGATGGGTATCGAAATCAAGATGCCGGCACTGTCCCCCACCATGGAGGAAGGCACGCTGGCCAAGTGGCTTGTCAAGGAAGGCGACGAAGTCCGTTCCGGCGACATTCTTGCCGAGATTGAAACGGACAAGGCGACGATGGAATTTGAGGCGGTCGATGAAGGAAAGATCGGCGCGATCGTCATTCCTGAAGGGACGGAAGGCGTGAAGGTAGGCACCGTCATCGCGACGATGGCCGGCGAGGGTGGCGATAGTGTCACAGCAGCACCCAAGGCTGAAGAAAGCGCCCCTCCGGCAAAACCGGAAGCGGCTCCCGAAGCCCCGAAAAAGGCTGAGAGCGGAACTTCCAAGCTCGCGTCGGAAGCGAAGGCCAGCGTTGCTGATCCCGACCTTCCCGAAGGCACGGAATATGTGAAGACGACTGTTCGCGAAGCGCTCCGCGATGCCATGGCCGAAGAAATGCGCCGCGATGAGCGCGTGTTCGTCATGGGTGAGGAAGTCGCCGAATATCAGGGCGCATATAAAGTCACTCAGGGCCTTCTCGAGGAATTCGGCGACAGGCGCGTCATCGATACGCCGATCACGGAATATGGCTTTGCAGGCGTCGGCACCGGCGCGGCCATGGGCGGCCTGCGCCCCGTGATCGAGTTCATGACGTTCAACTTCGCCATGCAGGCCATCGACCACATCATCAACTCGGCGGCGAAGACCAATTACATGTCCGGTGGCCAGATGCGCTGTCCGATCGTGTTTCGCGGTCCCAACGGCGCCGCCAGCCGCGTAGCGGCGCAGCATAGTCAGAATTACGGTCCCTGGTACGCGTCGGTTCCGGGCCTGATCGTGATTGCCCCTTATGACGCTGCGGACGCAAAGGGATTGCTGAAGGCGGCGATCCGCTCGGAGGACCCCGTGGTCTTCCTCGAAAATGAGTTGGTCTACGGCCGCAGCTTCGACGTGCCCAAGGTGGATGACTATGTCCTCCCCATCGGCAAGGCCCGCATCATGCGCGAGGGCAAGGATGTAACGCTGGTCAGCTATTCGATCGGCGTCGGCGTCGCGCTCGAAGCAGCCGAGCAACTTGCAGGAGAGGGCATCGAAGCGGAGGTCATCGACCTGCGCACCCTCCGGCCGCTCGACACGGCGACTGTGCTCGAAAGCTTGAAAAAGACAAATCGCCTCGTGGTGGTCGAAGAAGGCTGGCCGGTCTGCTCAATCGCGTCGGAGATTGCCGCGGTCGTGATGGAAAAAGGCTTCGACGACCTCGATGCCCCAGTCCTGCGCGTCACCAACGAAGACGTACCGCTCCCCTATGCCGCCAATTTGGAAAAGGCCGCGCTGATCGATGCCGCGCGCGTCGTCACTGCGGTTAAGAAAGTGTGTTATCGGTGAGGCTCTCTCAACAAGTGGATGGTGTCACCATCTCGTTGTTGTACAGCTGAGACATGTCACGGTCGTCGCGAACCATCATCGCGGCCACCGTGTTCATGTCACCATAATTCATCGCGCCAAACATGCCGGGACGCAGGACCGGAAATAGCGGTTCATAGCGATAATGAATTTCGACGAAAATCACTGCTGAGCCGGGTGGTGCGTAAACCTGACGTCCAGTGGGGCCCATGCCAGTAAGATTGTCGTCTCCTTGACGGCCGTATCGCGGCGAATAGTCAATCGCTTGGCCATAGCAGCGCTGCCAATGGATGTAATTCCTATCCGGGTGTGACGTGTCCGGATCAGGCTCCAGACTGGAAATCACGATGCGTGCCTTGTTCTTCGTCACGAACGATCCGCTCGCCTGCTTTTCCGAATAGCTTCCGCTGATATTCAGATTTCCGCCTTGGGCCAGTGCCCCTTGCAGCAAGTCATTTACTTGAGCTTCGGACACCTTTTTTGCTGCCATCGGGTCGCCTTCACCAATCCGGGATGCGTTGTCTGCCACTTGTAGTGCAAGAGCTGACAGGCGCATGGAAGTGATGGAGTAGTTTGCCAGCTCAGCTCCGCCAGTGATCAGAATGAGCAAGACAGGCGTCGCATAGGCGAATTCCACCAGCGCCAGCCCGGTGCGGTCCCGGCAAAGCCGTGCAAGAACTCGCATGACTTTCCATATTCCTTCCTGCATCACGCGCAGTCCTTCGGGTCCAGGGAGCCAGAAAGGTTTTCCTGATCACCATAAGGCTGATTTGCCAACACTGTGGTGGCGTTCAACTTTACGTTTTCTGAAAGGCCGATCAGGGTAGCTACTGGAAATAGGCGAGGGTAGGTTACAGTTACGGAGTAAACCACCACGTCCTTTGCTCCGCCCTGACCCCCGGCACCGCCTTTTGAATCATAGACATTGTTGAAATTTCGGTCGATCCAAACCTCTCCCGGACTGCAAACGCCGTCGCCATTCGCATCTTCAGGCTGCGCCGCCTGTGCCTTGGCGAAGTTGCTATAGTAAGTTCGGTCTATGTCGATGTCGCTATCGGCCAGGCTGTTATTGATGTTCCGCACAGCGTTACGCACCCGCATATCTACCGTGTTCTGCTGAGTGACTGCCGAAGCAGACGCAAGCGTTAGATCGCGTCCTGCTTTCTGAACCGTCCCTTGAAGGATTGCCTGCATGTACAGGGTGTGACCAAGATCGAATCCCCCCATTAGGAGCACAAGGAAGGTTGACGCCACTAAGCCAAATTCGACTGCAGCTACGCCTTCTTGATCGCGGTGTAAGCGTTTCAGCATCTTCATGAGCATAGCCCTATTGGGTCAACCGGAGGTTTGATATGCGGTCCGCGATCTCGCGGAACTTCGCTATCAATGACAGCGTGTTTTTTGCCTCAAAAAAGTAGGTGGCGCTGGTTGCGCAATTGGTTAGTCGCGTTTTGGTGGCAGTGTCCGACGTACCGTAATAGATCACCCATAATGTGATATTTTTGTTTTTGATTGCGGTGCAAAGGGCGTTTGAGCGAGCATTATTGTTTGCCACAAGTTTAGCTTCATACTGAGATTCAGTGAGCCCGCTGGGATCTACCTGTCGCCGATCCCACCATTCAAGGCCATAACTCGCATAATTATTTTGCTCATTCGCTGTTGCGCCATCGGTCATAAAGATCATGTGGCGTTGAATTTGCGCACCGCCGGAAGTCGTTTCATTTTCGCTTCTGAAAATGCCGGTAGGGGACATCAGACGTGCTCCCCAAAGCAGGCCGATATCATGGTAGGTGTTGTAATGAGGTGCGATGGTACTAACATAATCACTGAAATCTGAGGCTGACTGGTTACCGTTGCGGCCATCATAACTTTGCAGTTTCCTGGATGCCGTCACGCAACCGCTGTTGTTTCCGACATTTGTTGTGTTCACGGGGCCGGAAATTGAAGGCGCCGCGGATACCCAAGCGGTAGTGTAGTTGCCGCTCCATGTGGTATCGGTGAGCGTTTCTTTGCGGCCCCATACTATATTGTGAAGTATTGGTTTCCAGCGGGTATCATCGTTCCATGTCGACGGCACGATATCGATATCCATGTCAATGGCGTCTGAAGGAGAAGACGGGTAATTCAACCAGTCGTCAGCCGGGTTGCCATCTACATTTTTGAAGGTTTTGCGCTCTTCAATGCAGCCTTCCCACCGGGCTGCTATGGTGGCAGGAATTTTAATTGTTGTGTCTGTACTCGAGCCCGATAATTTGACCGTACGGGATGTTTCGCCTACATCCAAAGCTACGGTTCTGGGCCATACGGTGGCTGTCTTTAACCCCGAAATATCAAACTCGCGAGGTTTGTACGTCCAACCAGCTATTCGCGTCTGGGTTGCCCAATTTATAGTACGCTGGGACGTGCCGCTGCCTGTTTGCGTCCATTTAGCGTCATTACTGGTACCGGAAAAATTTGCTTTCTGCATCCAGCAGCCATTATTGAAATATTTGTATCGCAGTGCGAGTGTTACCGTCGCCGTTCTATCGCCAGTGGCGCTGAGATCTTGGCGAACAGCTGGGAACACTGGAGGATCATTATTCGTCGGCGTGTAGGTGATGGATTTCCACCCGCCATAGGTTTCCTGCACACCGACCAAGCGGTCAAAGCTGCCATATGTGTTTAGAGCGGCACAAGCTGTTTCATTCCCGGCTTGTGTCGCTTGCTTTGGCAACGTTGAACCGTCCGCCAGAGTCACTGTCAGTCCCGATACTACAGACCAGCTGCTGCTGAACAACGCAGGGTTCGAATATTTATCAGGGGTCGATGATGTTGGCGTCCAGTCGGGAGTCGCAGGCGTACCAGCTGTCCAAGTGTGTACATTTTCGGTGGTGGCCTCTCGGGATTGATACGTCCAACGATCAACAAAATAATCGTTCGGCAACAGCCGGCCTACATTCACCATATTGTCATAATTAACAAAGCCAAATCGCAACTGCACTTGGGATGAGAGGTCTCCGGTAGGGTCGCTGGTAGCGCCGCACTGTTCTGCACTCACATCTGTGATATTCTCACGCGAAAGAGCTTCGTAGAAGCACCGAATGGCGAGCTGCAGACCGGCCATCTTTCTTAGGCCTGTGGCATCTCCTGGTATTGTTTCCTTCATGGACCCTGAATTATCGAGAACGAACATAACGTCCGTATTCGGGATGCGCATTTGGCCTTCGCATGAGACATTTACAGTCTTCGTAGGGATGCCGAAAATTCGCATAAGTGTCATGGGCACATCCGCTGAAGCGGATCCAGTCACCGTCCCATCGGCTTCCGTGAAGGTGCGCGTGCGGTTTTCCGAGCCAAAGAAGTTCGAAGCAAAGTTTAGATCGAATGTGCTGATCGCTGTGGTGTTCGGGCGCCCATTATTGTCGGTCCATCTCCCCGACCCCATGACACGCCGGCCAGCGAGAGCTCCAGCATCGCACGCTGCCTGCAGCCGGGATTTGACTGTGTAAAGCCGCGCGGCATCTAGCGAGCCGCCGACCAATCCCATCATCGGAATGACTGCCGCAGCGGTCATTGCCAGGATGTTGCCATTCTGGTCATGTGCCAACCGGGACATGAAGCCCGAGTAATCGCTTGAACCCACGCCCATATTTCACCCAAATTAATGCTGGCTACCATTGACGGAACAAACCAGCGTGTTTCATGCACTCACATTGGTTGCCGCTGTTACGAGATGTCTGGTTAAAATGGCTCTAACTGATGATCTATTTCGTTCGTGTGCCAGCCGGCTCTCGTCATCAGACGCGACATGATTGAGCTATCTCCCTTGTCCACGTTGCTCGCGACGCAGGCTGGAGGCGAGTTGGCACGGCATAAGTTGCTGTGGGCTTTCGACACGCGTCTAGCTCAGATTGCTCGCACGACTAGGGAGCCGCTGATCGGTCAAATGCGCTTGGCTTGGTGGCACGAGGCTATCTCCGATCCTCACGCGACCAAGGGGCAGGGCGAGCCCATTCTCGACGCATTGCGAAGTTCCGATGCTGTTGGGTCTCCTGGGCTGCTAGATATGCTGGATGGGTGGGAGGTGCTGATTGTAGAGCAGGCGCTGGATCGGCAAAGCCTTGGCGACTATGCGACGGGTAGAGGCGGCGGCTTGTTCCACGCTCTTGCAGGGGACGCGGAGGTCCCGAATTGGTTGATCGATGCCGGGGCCGTGTGGGCGTTGTGGGATCTGGCAGGGCATGTCACTGACCCAGGATTAGCGACCCAAACGCTCATTCTTGGTAAGGAGCGGCTTCTACCCACCTCTCCGCGGTGGCCGAGGCTATGGCGACCCATGCGTTTGGCCTACAGCTTGGCGCGAAGCGACATTGTTCAAGGACGACCGTCCCCCAAAGGGCTGACGCTCCGGCTTTACATGCGGCTGATATGGCTGATGCTGACTGAAAGATGAGGGAATTTTCGTGGCACGTATAATGGCGGGCGCTGCGGCGGCGTTGCTGCTGGTGGCGGGGGGACTTTTTTGGTGGCAGGGGCGCGCAACCACTCGGCCTGTCCCGGAAGCCGTGATGGCGCCACCGCCTCCTCCTGCATTGGAAGCATTGCCGGAAGGGGATCCCAATGCGGTG
Organism: Sphingobium agri; assembly: GCF_023051225.1. Taxonomy (NCBI): domain Bacteria; kingdom Pseudomonadati; phylum Pseudomonadota; class Alphaproteobacteria; order Sphingomonadales; family Sphingobiaceae; genus Sphingobium; species Sphingobium agri. The sequence continues at coordinate 851,320 of NZ_JALKHS010000006.1, forward strand.
GGCAAAGCGCCCCCTTCGCCGGGAGAGGCGAGCCCGCAGAGCCGGGAGCAGAAGCGTTTTGCCCGTTATGACCGCAACCGGGACGGCTTTATCACTCGCGTCGAGATGCTGGGCAGCCGGGTCAAGGCCTTCAAAGCGCTCGACAAGGACAAGGATAACCTGCTTTCCTTCGAGGAATGGGCCGTCGCGACGTCAGATCGCTTTGCCGGAGCGGATGCGAATGCGGACGGCAAGCTGACGCCAGCAGAGTTCGCGACGACGGCGCCCAAGCGGAAGGCGCCAACGAAATGCCGGTGCTGATCGGCGCGGCGTCAGTTCATCTCAAACGCGTCGACCCATTGCGATAAGGACGATCGCGCGCGGGCGGTATAGGCCTCCTTGCGCTGCTTCTTCTTCACGTCCTCGAGCGGCGGGAACAGGCCGAAATTCACGTTCATCGGCTGATAATCGGCCGTCGCCACATTGCCGGTGACATGCCCCAGCAGCGCGCCGAGCGCCGTGTCGGCAGGCGGCGGTGCGATGCGCTGGTTGAGTAACTCAGCAGCAGCGAAGCGTCCGGCAAGCAGCCCGATTGCGGCGCTTTCGACATAGCCTTCACACCCGGTCATCTGTCCGGCAAACCGGATGTGCGGCGCACTTTTCAATCGCAGGGTCGTGTCGAGCAGCTTGGGACTCTGGATGAAAGTATTGCGGTGCAGACCTCCAAGCCGAGCGAATTCCGCCTTTTCCAGCCCCGGAATTGTGCGGAACAATTCAACCTGGGCACCATGTTTGAGCTTCGTCTGAAAGCCGACCATGTTCCACAACGTGCCTGACGCGTTGTCCTGCCGCAGTTGAACGACGGCATAGGGCCAGCGGCCTGTGCGCGGATCGTCCAACCCCATTGGCTTCATCGGGCCGTGCCGCAAAGTCTCCGGGCCGCGGGACGCCATGACCTCGATAGGCATGCAGCCTTCGAAATAGGGCGTGTTCGTCTCCCACTCCTTGAACTCGGTCTTCTCCCCGTCGAGCAGTCCCTGGACGAAGGCCTGATATTGATCCTTGTTCATTGGGCAGTTGATATAGTCCTTGCCCTCTCCACCGCCGGGGCCGATCTTGTCCCAGCGGTTCGCCATCCAGCATTTATCCATGTCGATGCTGTCGAAATGCACCACCGGCGCAATCGCATCGAAAAAAGCGAGATGATCCATGCCTGCCGCCTCGCCGATACTGGCGGCCAGCGTCGGGGCGGTGAGCGGCCCTGTCGCGACGATCGTCATGCCCTCGATTGGCAGCTTGTCGATCCGTTCACGCACGATTTCGACATTGGGATGGTCGGCAAGCGCGCGCGTCACGCCTTCGGAAAAGACATGCCTGTCGACGGCCAGAGCCGACCCGGCGGGGACCTTCGCGGGTTCCGCCTGCGCCATGATGAGGGAGCCAAGCCGCCGCATTTCCTGATGCAACAGGCCTACCGCATTCTTGTCCGCATCGTCGGAACGGAAGCTGTTGGAGCAGACCAGCTCCGCAAGGCCATCGGTCTGATGCGCCGGGGTCATGTCGCCAGTGCCTCGCATTTCGGACAGGCGCACCTTCACGCCCGCCTGCGCCAGTTGCCAGGCCGCTTCCGACCCCGCCAATCCGCCGCCGATAATATGTACCTGGTGGCCCGTCGCTTCGTCCATTTTCCCGTCCATGCGTTGATGCACGGCCTGTAGGTCAATCAGCAACAAAAGGAGAGCGTAAAATGATCGATCATATCGGTATCGCGGTCAGTGACGCTGGACGATCCCGCGAGTTTTACGACCAACTTCTTGGGGCGATAGGCTTGCAGCATTTGATGGCCATCCCGGCTGCGGACAATCCGAGCGGCGGCGAGGCGCATGGCTACGGCCGGGACGATGATCCCTTCTTCTGGATCGGCGACAACGAGGCGGTGGGGGAGGGTACGCACATCGCGTTCCGCGTCGAAAACCGGGCGCAGGTGCACGCCTTCCACGCAGCGGGGCTCAGGGCCGGCGGGCGAGATCATGGCGGCCCCGGCCTCAGGCCCCATTATGGCCCGAGCTATTATGCGGCTTTCATCCTCGATCCAGACGGCATCAATGTGGAAGCCGTATGTCATGCTGAGGTCGATCTCAGCGCGTCCGACGAACTGTCCTAGGGCAGGCAGCGTTTATCGGCTGCTGCCTGCCCTTGTGCATCAGTACCCAGCCACGCTGTTCGCGGCGGAAAGCACCGCCTGAACCGATGCGGTCGCCACGTCGGTATCGGTGCCGATGCCGAATATAGTGCGGCCATCCGGCGTGCGGCATTCGACATAGGCTGCCGCGGCAACGTCCGTTCCCGCGCCGATCGCATGTTCGCTGTAATCTGCGACCTCCAGATCGACGCCCAGATCGTCACGCAGAGCCGCCAGCACCGAAGAGATCAGGCCATTCCCGCGCCCGGAAATGGACCGTTCGCCGCCTTTGTGCGCGATCTTGCCGGTAAAGATGCGGTCGCCCGCATGGCCGGTCTCATTATAGTCGATCAGCCTGTAGGGCTGGTCGCCGGAGAGGCGGTAATGATCCTCGAACGCGGTCCAGATGTCGGACGCGTTCAGTTCGCGGCTGCTCTGGTCGGCCAGCGCTTGCACGACCTTCGAGAAATCCGCCTGCATGCGCTTGGGCAGCTTCAGTCCCTTGTCCTGCTGCAGGACCCAGGCGACGCCGCCCTTCCCGGACTGAGAGTTGACGCGGATCACGGCTTCATAGTCCCGGCCCAGATCCTTGGGGTCGATGGGCAGATAGGGCACGTCCCAAATCTGGTCGTTGCGCGTTTCCTGAAAGGCAAAGCCCTTCTTGATCGCATCCTGATGCGAGCCCGAAAAAGCCGTGAAGACCAGTTCGCCCGCATAGGGATGACGCGGGTGGACCGGCAGCTGGTTGCAATATTCGACGGTCTGGATGACCTCATCGATGTCGGAGAAGTCCAGCCCTGGATTGACACCCTGCGTGTACATGTTGAGCGCGACCGTCACCAGGTCGCAATTGCCGGTGCGCTCGCCATTGCCGAACAGACAGCCTTCGACACGATCCGCCCCCGCCATCAGGCCCAGCTCGGCCGCAGCGACGCCGGTTCCCCGGTCATTATGGGTGTGGAGCGAAATGACGACGCTGTCGCGCTTTGAAATGTTTCGGCACATCCATTCGATCTGGTCGGCATAGATGTTGGGCGTCGCGGCCTCTACCGTCGCGGGCAAGTTCAGGATCAGCGGGCGCTCAGGCGTCGGCTGCAGGATCTCCATCACCGCTTCACAACATTCCAGGCTGAAATCCAGCTCGGCCGTCGAGAAGGTTTCCGGCGAATATTCGAAATGCCAATCTGTGTCCGGTTGCTTGGCTGCATTGTCGCGCAGCAGCTTGGCCGCGTTGATCGCGATGTCCTTGATCTGCGGACGGTCCATCTGGAACACGATGTTGCGCCACGCCGGAGAGACGGCGTTATAGACGTGAACGATCGCCTTCTTCGCACCGGTCAAGGATTCAAAGGTGGTCGCGATCAGGTCTTCGCGGGCCTGCGTCAGAACCTGCGGAAAGACATCGTCGGGGATCGCGCCTTCGCGAACCAAGCCGGAAATGAAGTCGAACTCGGTCGCGCCCGCGCTGGGGAAACCGACCTCGATCTCCTTGACGCCGACCTTGATCAGTAGGTCGAAGAAGCGGCGCTTCTTCTCCGCGTTCATGGGGTCGATCAGCGACTGGTTGCCATCGCGCATGTCGGTCGACAGCCAGCGCGGCGGGGAGGTGATGACGGCGCTGGGCCATTGGCGATTGGGCAGATCCACCTGCGGGAAGGGGCGGTATTTCTGCGAAGGGTCGGTCAGCATCATGGGAAGCTACTTCTTTATGCAAACGGGCGGCGCGATGCGGGCCCGGTGAAACGACTATCTGCTTGATTATGCCCTTAGGCGTATCGCTGCGTCATTCAAGCGAAGAGCAGCACAAAAACCACGCCTAAGGGCGTGTAAGTCGTAGCAGGGGAAGAAGCGCGCGCTGCATGATGGATCGGCCTTAACCCTTTTCGATGGCGCTCGTCCAGCTTTTGTTGTCGTAAGAGATCGGGTTAACACGCCTCGAATGCAATCAAGGTATCGCCATGTCACTCAACAGCTTACTCGTTCCTACCTATAAACAGATGCTTGCCACTCTGTCCGCTTGGCTTTCCAAGGCCCAGGAGCAGATGGGGGAGGAGGCGGAACGGCTGCTGTCGGCAAAGCTGGCGTCCGACATGTTTCCATTGTCCACGCAAGTCCGCTTTGCCTGCGTGCAGGCACGGGAAGGGGTCTGCCGCCTTATGGGCGAGCAGTTTCCTCCATCGCTACAAGCTCTGTTGGACGAAGGCCGCAATGCCGGGGACAACCCTGGTTCGATCGCGGATGCAAAGGCGAGGATCGATGAGACGATCGCGCTCATTGAAGCTTTGCCGGCAGGGGCCCTTGACGGCGATGAGCAGAGGCCGATCGAACATGCCCTGCCGATAGGGCTGACCTTCGACCTGACGGCGGAGCAATATGCCCGCGACTGGGCGCTGCCTCAATTCTACTTCCACTTGATGATCGCCTATGCGATCCTGCGCAATCAGGGCGTCGACATCGGCAAAGCGGATTATGTCACGCACATGTTCGCTTATGCGCGGCCGGGTACGCTGCCTACGGATTGAAATCCGGCGACAATCCCCGCACCTCTCGGCAAGCGATCGGGGTGGCGAGTGTGGCAGCTCGACACCCCGACCAGCTACTATTTCTGGAACGCTGCGACGATCTTCAGTTCGACGCTGTCGCCGACCATGGGGACGCCATACCCCATGTTGAAATCACTGCGCTTGACGGTGGTCGTCGCCACGAAGCCGACATTTTCCTTACCGCCAGCCATGGCTGGGGCTTTGCCCGCCCCGTAAAAGTCGGCGTTTAGCGTCACCGGCTTCGTCACGCCCTTGATGGTAAGATTGCCGGTGATCTCGGCACTGGTGGTGCCGTCCGGCTTCACGCTCGTCGAAACGAACGTCGCTTTTGGAAATTTAGCGGCGTCGAAAAAGTCCGCCTTCATCAAATGCTCGTCCAACGCGGCCACGCCCGTGCGCAGATTGGCGATGGGCACGTCGATCGACACCTTCGACGCCGCGACATTTTTTGGATATAGCGTCAGCGTACCGGTCGGCTGCGCGATCAGACCGAAATTGTTCGAAAAGCCCATATGGTCATAGGCGAACGCCACCTGAGTGTGCCCAGGATCAACCTGATAGGTGCCTCCGCTGACGCGAGACGGGTCTTTGGCGCCAGGGGCGGGGGGCATCTGCTGGGCGATGAGGGCCGTGCCGGTCAGGGCGGCCAGGGCAACGGCTGAAATCACGAACTTGCGCATGGACAGGTCTCCAGAAGCGTTCAAGGGACGCGCTACCATAGCGGCGTCCCTTGATTGTTCCATAGCCGTAATCGGAAACGGAGCGTTACCGATATGAATTCCGCGCTGTCTGCTTCTTCCTTCATTCCTGCGCAGGCTGAAATCTCCAAAATAGCTCAGAGATCCCAGCTTGCGCCGTGAAGAAGCTGAAAAGTTTAGTTCTTTTCCTTGTCGACCAGCTTGTTCGCGCCGATCCAGGGCATCATCGCGCGCAGCTTGGCGCCGGTTTCCTCGATCTGGTGGCGCTGGGCGGCGATGCGGCTCGCCTTCAGTTCGGGCTGGCCAGCGCGGTTGTCGAGCACGAAGTCCTTGACGAAGCGGCCCGACTGGATGTCGGCGAGGACGCGCTTCATTTCCTTCTTCGTTTCTTCGGTGATGATGCGCGGTCCGGTCTTGATGTCGCCATATTCGGCGGTGTTCGAGATCGAGTAGCGCATGTTGGCGATGCCGCCTTCATACATCAGGTCGACGATCAGCTTCAGTTCGTGGAGGCATTCGAAATAGGCCATTTCCGGCGCGTAGCCAGCCTCGACCAGCGTTTCGAAACCAGCCTGGACGAGCGCGGTCGCGCCACCGCACAGCACGGCCTGCTCACCGAACAGGTCGGTTTCGCATTCCTCGCGGAAGTTGGTTTCGATGATGCCGCTGCGGCCGCCGCCGACGCCCGAAGCGTAGGACAGGGCGATGTCATGCGCGTTGCCCGTCGCGTCCTGCGCGATGGCGATCAGGCAGGGAACGCCGCCGCCGCGCTGATATTCGCTGCGGACGGTGTGACCGGGGCCCTTGGGCGCGATCATGATCACGTCCACGTCCTTGCGCGGTTCGATCAGGCCGAAATGGACGTTCAGGCCATGGGCGAAGGCGAGCGCCGCGCCAGGCTTAAGGTTCGCATGAATGTCGTCGGCATAGATCGCGGCCTGATGCTCGTCGGGGGCCAGGATCATGAGGACGTCGGCCCATGCTGCGGCTTCGGCGTTGGGCAGGACCTTGAAGCCCGCGCCTTCAGCCTTCTTGGCCGAGGCCGAGCCGGGGCGCAGAGCGATGGCGACTTCCGCCACGCCGCTGTCGCGCAGGTTCTGGGCGTGGGCGTGACCCTGCGAGCCGTAGCCCAGGATGGCGACCTTCTTGCCCTTGATAAGGCCGATGTCGGCGTCGCGATCGTAATAAACCTTCATGTTTCCTATTCCCTCAATACCGTCGCCACTTTTCCTCTCTCCGGCACGGGGAGAGGATACGAAATCTTGGCTCGGCGCAGCCGGGCCTAGATGGAGTTGGAGAGGGGGCTTTGCTCCCGTGAGGGCGCTGGCCCCTCTCCCGCTGCGACTAGGCGGCCAGCCGCCAAGTGTCGCTGCCCTCTCCCTTGCAGGGGAGAGGGAAATTCTATCAGTTCGGCTCTTTGCCGCGGATCAGGCCGACTACGCCGGTGCGGCCGACTTCAACAAGGCCGATCTGGCGCATCAGGCCGACGAAATTGTCGATCTTGTCGGTCGTGCCCGTGATCTCGAAGATGAAGCTTTCGATCGTCGTGTCCACCACCTTGGCGCGGAAGACATCGGCGAGGCGCAGCGCTTCGATCCGATCCTCACCGGTGCCCGAAACCTTGACCAGCGCCAGTTCGCGCTCGACGAAGGGGCCGTTGGCGGTAAGGTCCGTCACCTTGTGAACCGGCACCAGCCGGTCGAGCTGCGCGATGATCTGGTCGATCACCTTGGGCGGGCCATTGGTGACGATCGTGATGCGGCTGATCGCATGATCGGGCGTGATGTCCGCCACGGTCAGGCTGTCGATATTATAGCCGCGCGCGGTGAACAGGCCGGCAATGCGCGCGAGGATGCCCGCTTCGTTGGTGACCGTCAGCGACAGGACGTGCCGTTCGCTATATTCTTCCTGAATGTGCATCAGATGCTCGTTCCGTTATCCGGTTCTTCTTTGCGCTCGTGGCGCTGGGAGATCATTCCCGTGAAGGCATAGTGCCAGCTGCCGTCATCCCGATGGGCGAGGCGGACGGGGAAGCCCGCGATCGCGTCGAACATGCGGGTCAGATGTTCGCCGACATAGCGAGGGCTGACCAGCAGGCGGCCGATATGGCGTTCGTGAAAATCGAAGCCCTCGTCCAGATGCACTTCCCACGCTTCATTTTCCGGGTCAGCGTGATCCACGGTCCAGCCTTTCAGCTCGGCCGTGCCGCTGATCCGTTCAAAGTCGAAGGGTTCGCTCACATGGATGCGGAGCTTCAGATGCTGCGTCACACCAGCGCCTTTGCCTCGTCCGACATGATGCCCGCGATCTGGTTGGGATCGAGCAGCATGTCGGTATGCGCCGCGCCCGACGGGATCATCGGGAAGCAGTTGGAAAGCTTCGCCACGCGGCAATCCACGATCACCGGGCCGGGCGTGTCGATCATCTGACGCATGCCCGCCGCCAGTTCCTGCGGCCCCTCGATGCGGATGCCGGTCCAGCCATAGGCTTCCGCCAGCTTCACAAAGTCGGGCAGGCTGTCCGAATAGCTGTTGGAATAGCGGCTTTCATAGGTCAGTTCCTGCCACTGGCGCACCATGCCCATATATTCATTGTTGAGGATGAGCACCTTGACCGGCAGCCGGTATTGCGTCGCGGTGCCCATTTCCTGGATGTTCATCTGGATCGAGGCATCGCCCGCCACGCAGACCACCAGGCTGTCGGGATTGCCAACCTGCGCGCCGATGGCGGCCGGGAAGCCGTAACCCATGGTGCCAAGGCCGCCAGAGGTCAGCCACTTGTTGGGCGCTTCAAAGCCGAAATGCTGGGCCGCCCACATCTGGTGCTGGCCGACTTCGGTTGTGATGATGACGTCCTTGGCCGACGTGGAAGCGCGGTAGAGTTCGGCGATCGCCTCCTGCGGCATGATCTCTTCGCGGCTTTCGGGATAGGCCAGGCTGTTGCGGGCGCGCCAGCCTTCGATCCGGGCCCACCATTCGGAAAGGTCCGCCGCCTTGTGGCCATGCGTCTTCCAGCCGGTGATCATGTCCGTCAGCGCATTGCCTACATCCGCGACGATGGGCAGATCGACCTCGACCGTCTTGTTGATCGAGCTGCGGTCGATGTCGATGTGGATTTTCTTGCTGTTCGGCGCGAAGGCGTCGAGGCGGCCCGTCACGCGATCGTCGAAACGTGCCCCGACGCAGACGATCAGGTCCGCCTTGTTCATCGCCCAATTGGCTTCATAGGTGCCGTGCATGCCCAGCATGCCCAACCATTGGGGCGAGGAAGCAGGGAAAGCGCCCAAGCCCATGAGGGTCGAGGTAACGGGCGCGCCGGTCAGTTCCGCCAGTTCACGAAGCAGGGCGGACGCTTTGGTGCCGGAGTTGATGACGCCGCCGCCGGTGTAGAAGATCGGGCGCTCGGCCTTTGCCAGCATCTCGACAGCTTGTGCGATCGCCGAAGGATCAGCCTGCGTCTGCGGCTTGTAGCTCGCATGTTCGAAACCCAGCGGCTTGGCATAGGGCGCGGTCGCGATCTGGACGTTCTTGGGGATGTCCACGACGACAGGGCCGGGTCGACCGGTGGTGGCGATATGGAACGCCTCATGGACGACGCTCGCCAGCTTGGCCGGGTCCTTGACCAGATAATTGTGCTTGGAACAATGGCGCGTGATGCCGACCGTGTCCGCTTCCTGGAACGCGTCGGTGCCGATCAATTGCGTCGGCACCTGCCCGGTGATGACGATCATCGGGATGGAGTCCATCAGCGCGTCTGTGATGCCGGTGACGGCATTGGTCGCGCCGGGGCCGGAGGTGACAAGCACGACGCCTGGCTTGCCGGTGGAACGGGCGTAACCTTCCGCCATATGGGTCGCGCCCTGTTCATGGCGAACAAGGACGTGGCGGATCTTGGGATGGTCAAAAAGTGCGTCATAAATAGGCAGCACCGCGCCGCCCGGATAACCGAACACGACTTCGACCCCCAGGTCGATCAGGCACTCAACCAAAATGTCCGCGCCGCTCTTTTCGGCCACGATGAAATCCTTCCACTGGATGCAGGTTGCGCCCTCTGCCCTGCAAGAGGAGCATTGGCAAGGTGGGTGCCTCTATTCGACATAAAATGGCAAGTCAATACCTATATGAGCAACTTTATTACAAGTTCTTCGGCTATTTGGTCATCAATCTTCCGCTGTTCGATCGCCCAAGCCGGCGGAGGTTGGCGAGAAAACCAGGTATATTGGCGTTTGGCGTACTGGCGAGTGGCGATACGCCCCTTCTCCAGCATGGTCTCGCGGTCCATCTCGCCCTGCAACCAGCCCCTGATCTCAGGAACTCCGATGGCGCGCATCACCGGCAGGTCGGCGGGCAGGTCGCGGGCAAGCAGGGCCTCGACTTCCTGCACCGCGCCCATATGCACCATCTGCTCGAACCTGCGGTCGCAGCGCGCGATCAGCCAGTCGCGTGGGGGGAGCAAGATAAGGGGGGCAAGATCAATGCGCTCCCCAATTCCTCCTCTCTTGTGCTGCTGCCAGAAGCCAAGCGGTTTCCCCGTCGAACGCACCACTTCCAGTGCGCGCGCAACCCTTGTGCTGTCGGCCGGTGCCAGCCGTGCGGCAGCCGCCGGATCTTCGATCGTCAGCGCGGCGTGAGCATCGGCGACGGCCATGGAGCGAACGAAGGAGCGAATGTCCGGATCGATCTCCGGGACCGGCGCAATCCCGTCGAGCAACGTGCGCAGATAAAGCCCGGTGCCCCCCACAAGGATCGGCAGGCGCCCACCCGCATGTGCTTTTTCGATTTCGGTGCTGGCTTCAGCCGCCCAGCGGGCTGCGGTGCACGCTTCCGCTCCGTCGATATGGCCAAAAAGGCGATGCGGCACACCCCCCATGTCTTCGGCGCTTGGCCTCGCAGACAGGATGTGCAGATCGGCGTAGACCTGGCTAGCGTCGGCATTGATGACGATCCCATTGGCGGATTGAGCCAGCCGAACCGCCAGCGCGCTCTTGCCGCTGGCGGTGGGTCCGGCAATAAGCGCGACGCGCGGGCGGGATTCGCCCTTCGATGTTTCAGGAGTGTCCATGTTCGTCGCGACCTTAGTGGCAAGTGCTGCCTTGAGTCAGGAGGATATTGCGGAAGCCGTCGCCCGGCTCGCCACGGCGGGTTGCGCGCCGGTGGATAGCAAGTGGCTGGACGAGGACAAGGCTGCCGACGTCTTCTTCGGCAGCGATCCCGTGGCCGCGCGCGCGGTCTTGACCGGAATTGGCGACAAGGTGGACGTGATCGTTCAGCCTGCCGAAGGGCGTGAGAAGAAGCTGCTGATCGCCGACATGGATTCCACCATGATCACTGTGGAATGTATTGACGAGCTCGCAGACTATGCCGGGATCAAGCCGCAGATCGCCGAAATCACCGAACGTGCGATGCGGGGCGAACTGGACTTTGCGGGCGCGTTGCATGAGCGCGTCGCGCTTCTGAAGGGGCTGGCGGATGAGGCGATCGATCGATGTCGCGCGGAGCGGGTCAAGATCATGCCCGGCGCGCGCGCCCTTGTCCGCACCATGAAGGCGAGGGGGGCTCAAACCCTGCTGGTTTCTGGCGGCTTCACCCGCTTCACGGGTCCCGTTGCCGAGGAAATCGGCTTTGATCACGCGGTAGCCAATGTTCTCGAGATCGCCGACGGCGCCTTGGCCGGAACAGTGACGTTGCCGATCGTCGACGCTTCCCGGAAGCTGCAGGAACTGGAGGCGGCGATAGCAGCAGGCATCGACCGGACGCTGACGCTCGCGGTCGGTGATGGTGCTAACGACATACCGATGATCCAGGGGGCAGGACTGGGCGTCGCCTATCATGCCAAGCCCAAGACCCGCGAGGCGGCGCATGCCGAAATCGTCCATGGGGACCTGTCCGTGCTGCTCTATGCCCAGGGCATTGCGTCAGCCCATTGGGTGGAAGCCTGACCATCCGCGCGCCGCTTGCCGCCAGCCTCAAAGGCGCGCCAGCATCCACAACGCCATCGACACCATCATCAGATTTTCGGTGAGCGACACGAAACCCAATGGGACATTGCTGCTGCCGCCGACGCAGGCGCATTTCAATTCGCGCTTGTCGATATAGACGGCCTTGAAAACCGATGCCGTGCCGATGCCGCCGATGAACAGCGCTACCGATATCGAAAGCCAATGGAACAGACCGGTCAACATCAGCACGCCCGCACCCAGTTCCAGGAAGGGATAGGCCTTGCCATATGGCACATAGCGGCGGGCCAGCAGGTCGTAGTTCAGGAACATGGTCGCGAACCGGTCGACATCCTGAAGCTTCAGCATGGCGAGAAGCATCATGGTGATTGCGATGAAGCTCTCCACCGTCATGACGCTGACCAGCGGCATCGCGGTTAACCAACTTACCGCGAGCGCCAGCAAGGCGCCCACAGCAAAGACGGCGATCACGGGCACATAGCTGGTATCTGACGGGTTGGCGACTTTCATGCCGAAAAAGCGCCGGAGGTCGTCATGGCCGCCAATCCGCTTGCCTTCGATGAAGATCTGGGGCGTCGTCTTGACGTCATGCTCGCGTTTGAAGGCGTCGGTCTGCTCCCGGCTCGTGAGCCAGTGATCCTCCACCTCATATCCCTTGTGCCGCAGCAGCCAACGCGCCTTCAGGCCGTAGGGACAGGTGTGGCCCGGCATCACCATGCGATAGAGGACTGCTTTTCGGGGGTGGGTGGCCGTGGCGGCATTGGGGCTCATGACATCTCTTTCACTTGGAGAGTTTTACTCTCCACCCCATATGGGTTCCGTACCATGGTCCGGAGTCAAGCATGTCGATGACGATTTCTGGTCTGGCGCGCGCAGGCGGCGTTGGCGTCGAGACGGTGCGCTTTTACCAACGGCGCGGTTTGCTGGAGATGCCGGAGCGCGGCGCGCGCGGTCCGACGTCCGGCATAAGGCGCTATGAAGATGAGGATGTGCGCCGATTGAAGTTCATCAGGTCAGCGCAGGCGGCAGGCTTCACATTGGAGCAGATCGGCGAGCTTTTGCAGCTGGATGCGGGGCAGGACCGAAAGCGCGCGAGGGAACTGGCGGCCGAGAGGCTGGCGGCGCTTGACCGCAAGATAGCCGAACTTCAAGCGGCACGAGACTCGCTCCGCAGGCTGTCGAGCGCATGCAACGCCTCTGACCATGGGCCATGCCCGATCATCTCCGCGTTTGACGGACCCGGTTAAAAGCCCGCCATCAATCCATCGATCGCGCCTTGCAGGATGTAGCTTGCAGCCAGCTTGTCGACCAGTTCGCCCCGCCGCGCCCGGCTTGCATCTGCCTCCAGCAGCGTCCGCGTGACGGCCTGGGTCGACCATCGCTCGTCCCACAGCAGTATCGGCAGCCTCAAGTCGGCGATGTTGCGCGCAAAGGCGCGGCTGGCCTGACTGCGCGGGCTTTCGCTGCCGTCGAGGTTGAGGGGAAGGCCGATGACGACACCCTTCACCTGCTGCTGGTCGATGAACGCAGCCAGCGCTATCTTGTCCTTGCTGAATTTGCCGCGCGAAACGGTGTGTGCCGGACTGGCGATCGACCAGCCAGCGTCGCAAAGCGCGAGGCCGATCGTCTTCGTGCCGACATCCATGCCGAGCAATCGCCCGCCTTGGGGCAGGGCCTCACGAAATGCCGCGCGATCGGTGGTAAGCAGCACACTCACGACTTTGCGAAATTCGCCAGGCGGCGGCGGGCGTCTTCGCGCACGTCGCCCCAGAAAAGGCTATAGTCGTAGACATGGTAATTATTGCCCGGAAGGGTGAAAGGCCCCATGTCGATCGGCTCACCGATCATCAATATGCCCCTGCTCTCGCACCGCGCCGGTACGACGCCCTTGAGCAAGCGGGCTGGCTTTCCTTCTTCTCGGCTGTCTAGCGTTCCCTGATTGGCGCTGGCCGGGGCAGCCCCGTTGAAGGTGCCTGTTATCGGATTGGTGCAGAGCATATGGGTGTCCTTGCGCGGCCTTCCATTGAACCCCGCCTTGCCCTCGAAACTCTCGATCATCGGCGAAGGATCAGCGGGCTCCGCATAGCTTTGCCAGCTGAGGATGCAGCGCGCCTGATCGCTCCGCGCACATGCGGGCAGGCCGAGGGCGGGCAAGTCAGCCTCCACAGAGACGGGCCAGCCCACTGCGTAGACCGCAGCGACACGGGAAGCCACCGGCTTGCCTGCCACTTGGTCATGGAGCAGCTGGAGCAAATGGCGCGAACCCTGGCTATGCCCTGCGAGAATGATCGGACCAGCCGGATTTGCCTTCAGGAAAGCGGCAAAAGCTTGGGAAACGTCTCTGTACGCGGCGGCCAAAGCCTGCTCACCTGCGGGCTTGCCGGTGAGGAATGCGCCGTAATTCGCCTGCCGGTAGCGCGGCACCCAGACATTGCCGACCGCATTGAAGGCGCTCGCCTGCCCTTGCACGAACCGGCGGGCGGTCGCCAAAGCATCCTTGTCGTCCAGCCGCATGTTCCAGTGCGCGCTGCTAAAAGCAGTGATGTAGGACGTGGGGTGAATGAAAAAGACCGCCGCCTTTTGCGGCATCGGTTCATCCTTTTGCCCGGCCGGTTTCCACAACGCGGGATTGTCATGCCGGATATCCGGGCGGGATATCCACATTTTCGCATCCTCATAGGCGTTCGCCGGGAGCGGAGCGATGGGAGTGAAGGCCTCGCGCGGCACCATCACCGCGCGGATCAGTTCCATGCCCCAGATGCGATAGACCAGCAGCGCCGCGAGAACCAGCACGATCAGGCTGGCGACGACATAGAGGAACTTGCGGGCCAATGCTTTGCTCTCCTTCGGCCGGCAGGGCTCCATAGGCTGCGTCGGGCGGCGCCTGTCTGGCGCAGCCGATCCTCACGCGCAAGTGCGGACTTGAAGCGGACGTGAGCGGGTGGTAGCGGCGGCGCCATGTCAATAGACCTTCAGACCGTAAAGAAGATCGCCAGCCTGTCGCGCATTTCGGTGACTGACGCCGAAGCCGAAGCCATGGTGCCTGAACTCAACAACATCCTCGGCTGGGTGGAGCAATTGGGCGAGGTGGACGTGACCGGCGTGGAGCCGATGACTGCCGTTATCCCCAACAAGCTGCGCCTGCGGGACGATGCCGTTACCGATGGCGATGTTCGTGACAGGGTGCTGGCGAACGCGCCACAGGCTGAACATGGCTTTTTCGCGGTGCCGAAGGTGATTGAATAATGAGCAATCTCACTGATCTTACAGTGGCCGAAATCCGGGACGGCTTCCGCGCTGGCGACTTTTCGGCGCGTGAAGTGGCCGACGCGTTCAACGCCAATGTCGCGGCGGCTAGAGCGCTGAATGCCTTCATCGTCGAGACCCCGGAAAAGGCGCTGGAAGCAGCCGATGTGGCCGACAAGGCTAAAGCGGCGGGCGAGGCGCTGAAGCCGCTGTCAGGCGTACCGATCGGCATGAAGGACCTGTTCTGCACCGAAGGCGTGCAGACGACGGCCGCGAGCCACATGCTGGAAGGCTTCAAGCCGACCTATGAGTCCACCGTTTCGAAGAAGCTGTGGGATGCGGGCGCGGGCATGCTGGGCAAGCTCAACCTTGACCAGTTCGCGATGGGATCGTCCAACGAAACCAGCTATTTCGGCAATGTGATCTCGCCCTGGCGGCGCGGCGGCGGCGACAATGCCGCGCTGGCGCCAGGTGGCTCTTCGGGCGGCTCGTCTTCCGCCGTCGCGGCCCGGCTTTCCCCCGCGGCGACGGGCACCGATACGGGCGGCTCGATCCGTCAGCCTGCCGCCTTCACCGGCAT
Organism: Sphingobium agri; assembly: GCF_023051225.1. Lineage (NCBI taxonomy): Bacteria > Pseudomonadati > Pseudomonadota > Alphaproteobacteria > Sphingomonadales > Sphingobiaceae > Sphingobium > Sphingobium agri. Next base: position 866,504 of record NZ_JALKHS010000006.1, read on the forward strand.
CAGCGGCATCAAGCCGACCTATGGCCGCTGCTCTCGCTGGGGCATCGTGGCATTCGCAAGCTCGCTCGATCAGGCCGGGCCGATGGCGCGGACGGTGCGCGACAATGCGATCCTGCTCGAAACGATGGCGGGCTTCGATCCTAAGGATTCGACCTCGCTCGATCTGGCCGTGCCGCAGTGGGAGGCTAATCTTTCGAGCGATCTCAAGGGCAAGAAGGTCGGCATCCCCAAGGAATATCGCCCCGATGGCCTGAATGAAGAGATCGCGGCGCTTTGGGATCGCGGCATCGAATGGCTGAAGGACGCGGGCGCCGAGATAGTGGAAGTGTCGCTGCCGCATAGCAAATATGCGCTGCCGACTTACTATATCATCGCGCCTGCCGAGGCTTCCTCCAACCTCGCCCGCTATGACGGCGTGCGTTATGGCCAGCGCGACCTGCCCGATGGCGCGGGGCTGCAGGACATGTATGCGGCCACTCGCGCTGCCGGGTTCGGTCCAGAGGTTAAGCGCCGCATCATGATCGGCACCTATGTGCTGTCGGCGGGCTTCTACGATGCCTATTACACGCAGGCGCAGAAGGTTCGGGCGCTGATCGCGCGCGACTTCGAGCAGGCTTTTGAAAAGTGCGATCTGCTGCTGACGCCGACCGCACCGAGCGCCTCCTTCGCCTTGGGTGAGAAGCAGGCTGATCCGCTGGCCATGTATCTGAACGACGTCTTCACCGTGCCGGCTTCTTTGGCCGGGCTGCCAGCCATGGCAGTGCCGGGCGGGCTGGACGCGCAAGGCTTGCCGCTCGGTCTCCAGATCATCGGCAAGGCACTGGACGAGCAGACGGTGCTGAACGCAGGCCTGGCTATCGAAGAGCGCGCGGGCTTCACGGCTCGGCCGGAGAAGTGGTGGTAAGCTCATGTCGTCGTCATCCCAGCGCAAGCTGGGATCTCAGGCGGCGTGGCACGACAGTTGGAAAGATCCCAGCCTCCGCTGGGACGACGACATGAAAAATTCGCTGGGATGGCGGTGTAGAAAATGACTGAATCAACCTATCGCATTCAGGGCGCAACCGGCGAGTGGGAGGTCGTGATCGGCCTCGAAGTCCATGCGCAGGTGACGAGCCAGGCGAAGCTCTTTTCCGGCGCGGCGACCGCTTTCGGTGCGGAGCCGAATACGCAGGTAAGCCTGGTCGACGCGGCGATGCCAGGCATGCTCCCCGTACCCAATCGGGAGTGCATCCGTCAGGCGGTACGCACCGGCATGGCCATCGATGCAAAGATCAACAAATGGTCGCGCTTCGACCGCAAGAACTATTTCTACGCCGACTTGCCGCAGGGCTATCAGATCAGCCAGCTTTACCACCCGCTGGTAGGTGAGGGGCAGATCGAGATCACGCTGGACGAGAAGAACCCTGACAGCAGCACGAAGACGATCGGCATCGAACGCATCCATGTCGAGCAGGATGCGGGCAAGTTGATGCATGATCAGCATCCGACCCGCTCCTATGTCGACCTCAACCGCTCTGGCGTGGCGCTGATGGAGATCGTGTCGAAACCCGACATGCGCTCGCCTGCCGAGGCTGGAGCCTATCTGTCGAAGCTGCGGACGATCCTGCGCTATGTCGGGTCTTGTGATGGCAATATGGATCAGGGTTCGATGCGTGCGGACGTCAATGTCTCCGTACGCAAGCCGGGGCATGAATTCGGCACCCGTACCGAGACGAAGAATGTGAACTCGGTCCGCTTCGTCATGGCGGTGGTTGAGCATGAGGCCAATCGTCAGGTCGATGTGCTGGAGGCTGGTGGCAAGGTGGTGCAGGAAACCCGCCTCTACGATCCGGACAAGAATGAAACGCGGTCCATGCGGTCGAAGGAAGACGCGCATGACTATCGCTATTTCCCGGACCCCGACTTGCTGCCGCTTGAGCTGGACGACGCCTTCCTGGAGGAATGCCGCCAGTCGCTGCCCGAACTGCCCGACGCGAAGCGCCGCCGCTATGAGGAGCAACTGGGCCTTTCCGCCTATAATGCCGCAACCCTGACCGCTGACGCCGACACGGCGCGCTGGTTCGAAGCACTGCTCGCCGAAGGCGCGCGCATCCAGAAGAAGAGCGAGGGCGAAGTCGCCAAGGCCTCCGCCAACTGGCTGCTGTCGGAGCTTTATGGTGCGCTCAATCGTCTGGGCAAGAACCTCGAAGATAGCCCCGTCGGCCCGGAAGAGGGCGCGGAGCTGCTCGCCCTCGTCGCCGACGGTACGATCAGCGGAACAATCGCCAAGCAGGTGTTCGAAATCATGCTCGAAACCGGCGAGCGTGCGCCCCGGATCGTCGAGGAAAAGGGCCTGAAGCAGACCAGCGACACCGGCGCGATCGAAGCAGCGGTCGCCAAGGTGCTGGCTGATAATGGTGACAAGGTCGAGCAGTACAGGGCGGGCAAGGAAGCGCTGTTCGGCTTCTTCGTCGGACAGACGATGAAGGCCATGCAGGGCAAGGCAAATCCTCAGGTCGTCAATGAACTGGTCCGCAAGGCGCTTGCCTAAAGCGGTGCCCGCTGTCTAAACCTCTTGCTGGTAGGTGAAAGCGGGGGCGCTTTCCCTCCACAGGGGGTGACATATGAAGACTGGCGGCTTCCTCGCGGGATTGGTGCTGCTCGCCGCTGGCGCGCCGTCGGCCGTTCGGGCGGAAACATTGACCAATGACATGGTCGTGTCCCTTGTCCAGGCGGGGTTGGGTGATGATGCCGTGATCGCGAAGATCAAGGCATCGGCTGCCCATTACGCCTTATCTACGGACGATCTGATCACATTGAAAAAGCGTGGCGTGTCCGGTCCGGTCATCGCGGCGATGATCGACGCAGGCTCGCAAGGCGCGGTATCTTCCAAGGCGGCATTCTCGGCGGACTCACCCGATCCCCTGGTGCCGCATCCGTCCGGCGTTTACCTGGCGAATGATGCCCGCATGGTGCGGATCGATCCGACCACCTCGAATCAGAGCAAGACCGGCGGTATATTGGGCTACGCCTTCACCGGCGGTATCGCTTCTCTCAGCATCAAGGCAGTCATTCCGAACATTACGGCGCGGGTCCGCACGGGCCGAGCGCGGCCGACCTTCTATTTCTATTTCGATGAGGCGACCCGCGGTCTGTCTCAGGCCGGTGGCGCGTCACTATGGCTATCGGGCCCTGCCAGCGCCATCACCTCTCCCAATGAATTCAGCCTCATCCGCTTCGATGTGAAGAAGGATCGGCGCGAGACACGTGTTGGCAGCATGAACCTGGCCGGAGCAAAGGCAGGGGTGATGGACAAGGACCGCATCCCGTTCGACTATGAACAAGTGACGCCGGGCGTGTTCAAGGTAACGCCGTCGGCCGATCTTCCCACGGGCGAATATGGCTTCATCTATTCGGTCAGCGCGGGTGCTGGCCCTGGCATGTGGGGTAACGGCACGGGCTCTGCGCGCATTTTCGACTTCGCCATCCATCCCTGACGAACAGGGTTCCCGCCATTGTCCTGGGCCTGTAGCTGCTTTAGCGGCAGGAGGGGGCAGGACATTGGAGGCGGAATGCAGGCGACGACGCAGATTGACGCGGCGGCAGCAAAAGCGGCGGGCATGGACCCCAGCCGATTGGAACAGCTCGCCAACTCGCTGCACCTTCAATATGTGACCACGGGCAAGCTGCCGCACTTGCGCCTGCTTGTGTCGCGTGAAGAACGGGTTTTGCTGTCCCACATCAGCGGCATCGCCCGCGCCAGTGGAGAACCCCTCCGTCCCGACTCGCTGTTCCGCATCGCATCGATGACGAAGCCCATCACTTCGGTCGCCTTCATGATGTTGGTGGAGCAGGGATTGGTCGCGCTCGACGATCCGGTAACGAACATCCTCCCCGAATTTGAAAATCTCTCCGTCGGCTTGGGTCGGGAGGCGCTGAAGCAGCCGATGCGCATGATCGATCTGCTGCGTCATACCTCGGGGCTTACCTATGGCCTCCAACGGCAGACGGCGATCGATGCGGAATATCGCCGGCTTAGCCTGGACGAATTTCAGCAGAAGCGCAGTTCCGCAGACTTCGTCGCCGCCCTCTCGCAGCTGCCACTGGAATTTTCTCCGGGTGAACGCTGGAATTATTCGGTGGCAACGGACGTCTTGGGCGTGATCGTCGAAAGGTTGAGCAGTCTCGACCTCGCCAGTTTCTTCGATCGACACATCTTCCAGCCGCTAGGGATGAGCGACACATTCTTCGAGTTGCCCGAAGACAAGGTGGATCGGATGACCGACGCCTGGCAGTTGGGACCAGATGAGCGGTTATCGCTCTATGATAGAGGCGCTCGAAGCGGATGGCGGCGAAATCTGAGGTTCCGATCCGGCGGCGGAGGTCTGATCTCGACCGCGCATGATTATCACCGGTTTGCACGCATGCTTTTGCGCGGTGGTGAATTGGACGGAGTCCGCTTGCTAAAGGCTGAGACGGTCGCTGCCATGCACGCCAATCATCTTCCGGGCGCAGGCGATCTCGCTCAACACTCTTCTTCCATGTTCAGCGAGGCGGACTATGCCGGAATAGGTTTCGGGCTTGGCTTCGCCACTGATCTCACCACCGGAGAATATTTCTGGGGCGGGGTGTTCTCGACCTTCTTCTTCATCGATCCGCGCGAGAAGATCATCGGATTGCTCATGACGCAGCATTTGCCTTCCAACGTCTATCCAATCCGCCGACAGTTGCGTGACGCAGTGCGGGGGGCGATCGTCACTCCTTTCGGCTGATCAAAATCTCAAAATCAACTTTAGCCCCAGTTTGAAATTTGCACTCGCATGCATTGCGGCTAAGGTGCAGAACCGACAAGCTGTTGAGCGGCAAGGAGAGCCGATGTTGAATGATGTAGGCGACCGGCCACAAATTTATTCGAGCCCAGCCATCATCGAACGACGCAAGCGGATCTTGGCGGAGACGCGAAAGCTGATCGCTGAGCAGGGCATTACGGCCTTCAGCATGAATGAGATCGGCCACCGCGCCGGGGTCGCCAAACGGACCCTCTACAATGCTTTTCAGACCCGTGAACGGATGATCGCGGCGGCCATCCAGGAATATTTCGACGAATATGTCAGCAAGCTCTCCTACATCAGCCCGCCCGGCACGATGGAACATAATATTGAGCGCATGATCTCCATCCTTCAGCGTAACCGGAAACTGCGGAATTACGTCAAGGCCGTCATGTCGCTCTATTTCAGCTCCGACGTCGATCCGGAAATTTGGAGCGCCATCCATGCGCCTGCCGTCCACCATAATCGCCGGTGGATCGAGCTTCTCGCGGCGAAAAAGCAGCTCCAGCCATGGGTCGATGTCGATCAGCTGGTCGATGATCTGGTGCGGTTCGAGTTCGCGACGATCAACGAATGGGCCCAAGCCCGCATCGCCGATGATGAGGTGACGGCCCGGCTCGTCAGCAGCTATCTGGGCTGCGTCGCCGGTGCCCTGAAAGGCAATGCGCGCAAGGAAGTGGAGACGTTGCTCAAGGCGATTGCCGAGCGCGGCGCTCAGGCCATACCCGTGCCTCATGCGGACAAGGCTATGGCGGCGTAAGCGCTTGACCGACCTGCCTTTCGCAGCGCGCCTAGCCCTAACCAGGCTTTTCTCTGCACCTTCTCCACGCTACGGCAACTCCAAACGGACCGCAGGCGAGCGCCGGCGAAGATCACAAGATGCATCCCCGCATCGTCATGAACAGGAGAGTATAGCTGATGCAGAATGAGCAACTGGCGACCATCGCCGTCCTCGGCGGAACCGGCAAGGAAGGTGGCGGGCTCGCGCTCCGCTGGGCGCATAAGGGGCACAAGGTCGTTATCGGCAGCCGCACGGTCGAACGTGCCAGGGAATCCGCCGCGCAAATGAACGAGCTGCTCGGGGGCAACAGCGTGACAGGCGCAGCCAACGCCGAAGCCGCTGCACAGGGTGAGATCATCGTCCTCGCCGTACCCTACGCCGCGCAGCAGTCCACCGTGCAGGAGGTCGCTGGCGCGCTTGAAGGCAAGATCCTGATCGACGTGACCGTGCCCCTCGTGCCGCCAAAGGTCAGCCGGGTCCAGCTTCCCAATGGTGGATCAGCTGTGGAAGCGGTGCAGAAGATGCTGGGCGAGGGCGTTCGCGTCGTATCTGCCTTCCAGAATATCAGTGCTCATCACCTGACCAAGCTGGACGAAGATGTCGAATGCGACGTCCTGGTTTGCGCCGACGACACGGACGCTGCCGATCAGGTGGTGGCATTGGCGCAGGAAATCGGCCTGCGCGCCTGGAACGCTGGCCCGCTTTGCAATTCGGTGGTCGCGGAGGGGCTTACCTCCGTCCTCATCGCACTCAATCGCAAATATAAGGTGCCGGGCTCGGGCATACGCATCACGGGCGTCTGAAACAGCGGATATGCGCGGTTCACTGCTTTCCACCGACCCATGCAGCATTCAGCTGCCGGTGGAAGGTGGTGAGCCCTGCTGGATTCGAACCAGCGACCTACTGATTAAAAGTCAGTAGAAAACCGTTATTTTTCAACGATTGTTTCGACATGTTACACGGTTTGTTCCCTGACGCTATACTGCGGCGTTGCGGAGATTGTCGAAATGGCGGCTCTCGCAGGATATGAACCGCCGACCCACTGATCTTTTGAGGAAAGCGCATCATGTCAAGTCCTCTGGAACGTGCCGCCCGCGCCCTTTGCGAACTAGCTGGGAACCCGCCTGGCGCGACCATGGACGGTAAGCCATTGTGGCAGGACTATCTGCCGGAGGTGCGCGCAGTCCTTAGCGCGATACGGGAGCCGAGCGAGAGCATGGAACGCGCTGGCTGGACGGCGGATTTGCCGTTCACACCATCGATCAAGGTCGGGACAATATGGCAATCCATGATCGACGCCATGCTGAAGGAAGGGGCTTAGCCAGCCGCCCGCGCCGGGAAGATATCGCAGAACTCATCGGCTGGCGGCTGGGGAGGGGGATCGCGCCTAGGCTTGGGTTTCGGCTGAGGCAGGGTGGGCGCTCGGCCGTCGAAATTGATTCGGGCCACTGCGCCGAATGTGTCAGGACGCTGGAAGATCGCCCGAGCCACAGCGACTAGGCCGGCTGTCTGCTCCGCCTGCTGCGGGACCAGGTAACCAATCTGGATGCCGCGCGGCGAATAGACGCCAACCATGCGGCACCCTCCGCGCCGGCCAGCCTCGCGCCTGATCTGGAGCACGTCACCCGGGTTGCACTTCGCGATCTCAGCCCGGCGATTGGATGCCCGTGCTGTCGGGAGGTCAGCGCCGATCACGGCGAGGGCAGATTGTTGCGAGAACATGTGGGGAACATAGAGTCGGCGTACTCTCTGTGCAACACCGTTCGAGACTGTGAGCAGATCCAACTGGGGCACGCTCAGTATGTGGCGAAGTGGGGCGATGGAGGCCTTCTGGCGAAGGGCTTCGCTGAAAGATGTCTGACCAGCACCGGTTTAGTCGGCCCCGAACGCTGCAAGAGCGCCGGGGCCGTGAACACGCCAGCTGTCGGGCTAACGCCTTGAGCCGCGCTCTAGCAGGTTATCGCTCATCCCGAAGTGCGCAAAATGGCTATCTCGCGCTCAGATGGCAGCCGATCATCGTCAGAGCAACTGAGCGCACGTTTCTCGAGCAAGCTCACGGTGCATTCTGGCGGATCGGCGATGAAATGGTCCTGTGATCCATCCGGCAAAAAGAACCGCGTCGGCATGTTCCTCATAGGATCGGCGATTGTGATAGGCGGTTCGTGTTTCAGGGCGCATGGTAAGCCTCATTAGCGGCGACAGCGGCTATCTGTCAGCCAGCGGAGCGATACGGCAGCATACCACTTTGTACCTGCAGAGTCTCAGCTCCGCCGCAATCATTCTTAATCCACTCCAAATCGTTTCATCTTGCAACGAAACCGTATGCCAAGAGTCATGAGTCCGCAGGTTCGCCTGCAGTGCGACCCAAACTTGCCCTGCCTTCCTTTCAGTGAGGTGGGGCTTTTTGAGCGGTGTGGAACTCGACTCGATCAACAGGAGTCGCCGACTCCCATGCTGGAGCAATCTATCCCTCGAATTGGGTTCGTCCCTACCATGCAGCCGACCTTGGTTGACGCTGCCCCCGAAGGTGATGATTGGATCCACGAGATCAAATATGATGGGTACCGCACCGAGCTGCTGCTGAATGGCGCGGACAGCCGAGCATTCACCCGCAATGGCCACGACTGGAGTGATAAATACCGGCTGATCCTAGATCGGGCTCAGGCGCTGCCCGGTCGAGTCGCGCTGCTCGATGGCGAGATCATCGTGCAGAGCGAGGCTGGCCGTTCCGACTTTCACGCGGTTCGCAGCGCCATCACGTCTGCGCCTGAGCGCCTTGTCTTCTACGCCTTCGATCTGCTGATGGTGGACGGCATGGACATCCGCCGCGAACCACTGCTTGTCCGGCGCGAGCGGCTGCGCAAAATCATCGGCGAGCACGACCCTACGTTCCCGATCCAGTTCAGTGATCACATCGTTGGGCACGGCCCCGAGTTCTTCCATCATGCCGAAGCGCTGGGGCTGGAGGGCATCGTTTCGAAGCAGGCCGACAGCCGGTATCGCAGCGGATACGTCACTTCATGGTTGAAGGTGAAGGCGTTCACCGAGGATCATTTCGTCATCGTGGGTACGGAGCAGGGTGTCGGGCCCACCACGGCCCTCTGCGCGCGCGAGACTCCGCACGGACTGGAATATGTTGGCGGCGCCATGCTGACCCTCACCGCGAAGGAGCGAGAGCGTTTCTGGGGCATGGCCGAGCAGCTGCACCGGGACAGCCCCCCGCTCAAAACAGAAAAGCGCAAAGCTGCTCAGTGGATGGAGCCCAAGCTGCAGGCCCGCGTGCGCCATCTCCGAGGCGAGGAAAAGCTTCGCCATGCAACTGTGCTGGAGCTGCTATGATTAACGGCCTTTCACGCGAGGCGCTAAACGCCATTCCGTGCACGGCACCCGATCTTGAGAACGAGGCCCAGCACTTCATCCTCTGCCCTGAATGCGGGCAGGCAATCGATTGTCGAAGGCTGGGCGATGTGCTGTACCACGATGAGCCGGGGCATGAGCCGATACCGGTTCATTAATTTACACTTCGTACGTGGGCGGCTCGCGGGTGCTGGACCGAGACAAGCTTCGTTTGCGACCCAAACCTCAACCCGGCCCAGCGAGGCTGCAATACCCTGCTCCCCAGTTCCGCGCTAATTATCGATAGTATTATCTGTGATCGCTATTTTGATCGGAGCGGCAGTTGCACCCCGACCAAAAAGCCCCGTCCTTTCGGAACGGGGCCAGTTAGGGTCGCAATGCAGGAAACCTGCCGGGGAATAGAGCCATTGGTGACAGGGCAATTCCATATGCCCAAAGATATAGGGACGCCTGATAGTCACCAACCTACTTTACCAGTTCAGAATAACATTCGGTTTTAGCGATATTATCTTCCGGTCGTGCGGGCGGAACATCGCGACCGACCCGGTTGTTCGCTCATTTCACATAGGAGGCGGACATGCCCAAAGAACCAGCGAACGACGACCAGAAGCAGAAGCCGCAGGACGAGCAGCAGAAAAGCGATCTGGAGAGGGCCCAAAAAGACGCCGCTGAAAAAAGAGAAGACGAAGGTGGATATCAATGATCGCGGAGTTCACCCTCAACGACGGAAATCCGATCAGCATAAACATGGAGCAGGTGGATTATTTCCAGCCTTGCGATGATGGCACGCTGGTCGTCTTTTCTGACGGGCAGAAGGTGGAGCTGCAGGAAAGTTATGACGCCGTCTCTGAGGTGATGAATCCGGAACGACAGGCGGGCTGCTAGATGCTGTACCGGCCAGAAGATGACGAGCGAAGACGGTCGAGGAATGCGAAGCGCTTCCTTTGGATTATCGTTGCTGCTGTTGCTGCGGTCCTGGCGATGGTCGGTTACACCACTCTGACGTCACCTGATCCCGAGGCGCAAGCCGACCGAGCATCGCCTTCAAATTAGCAGATCAGTTGGTGCTGATGGCGAGGCGCGGCGCTGGAACCAAGGCGTAGTGGTATGCTCTACGCGAAGCCGATCGGCGGGGTACGGCCGGTCAAACCGGTATAGCTCCTCAAGCGGCGCGGTGAGCCAAAAATCCCAATCCTCTGGATCGATGATCACGGGCGAGCGATCGTGGATGTCGATCAGGTCCGGGGCGTTGTCCGTCATCACGCCGGTGAAGACGCTGCCCCACTCATCGCTGTTTGCCCAAAGCCCGGCCCAGGCGAAGATGGGCTGGTCCTTCACAGATAGCCAGGTCTCGGTCATGCAGCCGGGTTCGCCGCACGCCTCACAGTATCGGGCCGTCGGAATGAGGCAGCGGTTCTCAGGCTTCTCGGCGGCCCACTTCCAGAAATAAGTATGCAGCTTGTCGAAGCGGGCGTTGTTCACCGGCTTGGGCTTCAGCGGCTTGCCGGTCTTCTTGCTCTTCTGGATGAGCGGAAAGCCCCAGGTCATCTGCTCCAACACCCGCTCTCCATTCTCGACGCGGATCACGGTGCCCGGCTGCGCCGGATGGATCTGGAGAGGGCCTTCATTGAACCGCGCGCCACGCTTGGCCTTGAAAAGGTTCAGCACCTTCTGCGTGTCGCCGCGTTCAGCTCGATTGCACATGACCAGAAGGTGAGAAGCGGCGAGCCGAGAGTCAACCGGACTCCCGTTTGTTCTCATTTCGTTCTACAATCGGGCATCGAATCGGAGGACGGAAAATGCAGCAGGAACGGCAACCCCAATCCATCGGCTCATCGCATCCGGACGTGGATCTGGAGTTTGGCGACGGTAAATGGTTCGTGGCCGTGCGGCGGGCTGAGCCTCAATCCCACTCGACCCATGAGCGGCAAGGTGAGGGGTTTTTCTCGCACGTCGACGCTGCCCGCGCGGCGGTCGACCTCGCGATATCGCGCGGGCTGACCGTTCCTACCGAGGCCGAGATGATTGAGGCAGCGGAAGAGTTTCGCAGCTTCGTTGATGGCGAAGACCGCGCCTTTGTCATGTGAGGGCGCAAGCCGATGGACCAGATTGAGATCGCGCGGCGCGGCCGAGACCCTGTCCTGCGCGAATATAATGCCATGATGAAGCAGATCGAACGCGGAGATCCGATGCACCCTCGAGAAGTTCAGGACATGATCAATGACCTGGTCTCAGAGGGGTACAACACCCAAGCTGCCGCGCTCGCTCGGGCGAACGTGAATTGGGATCAGTGAGCGCCGAATTTGGGTGCCAGCATGCAGAGTGGAGGGATGAGTGTCCCGCTATTTCGATGGTCTGAAGGTTCCCACCTGTCTGTTTGAAGCGGCAGCCTGGCGCTATGCCGTCAAGGTGGGGTGCGGCTGCGGTCATTTCGCTGCGTTCCAGCCGCACGGTATCTGGTGGCATTTTCACCGCAAGGGCTGGCCTGACGATTTCAGAAGTGCTCGATCGAGGATGTGGTGCCGCGTCTGCCGACAATACACTGGGAAAAAGGTGAGACCGCGAAGGCTGGATGCGATCAGGCCGTACACGGGCAGGCTGATCGATCTGCCGATGCCCGACGAACGCGAATGGAAGCGGGTCGTCAATCGCTTCCGGGGGTGATTGGCACCGGCTCCACCTTCACCGCCGCCTGCTCTTGGGCCCATCTGCGGAGCGCGACCAAGTTCCACGCCTGCCGCTCGGCTATCCGGAGCTTGGCAAGAAGTCCGTCACAATCTGTCCCTGCATAAGCTCGGCAGGTGGCGTCGCTGGCGATGGACATTGGAGCTGCGTCGGAACTGCGGAGATCGGTGCGGGCGGCAAGTTGCGCGCGCACGCGCTCATGGCGAGCATCAACATCGGCAAGGCGATCCTGATAGTCATTGACGGTCCTTTCGGTAATTGCGGCCTGGTCGGCCTTCACGCGGGCGACATTGGCCTGTGCTTGCCGCTGGGCTTCGGCGGAGGCGGCCCGATAGTTGGCGACGGTCTGCTTATGGGCACGTTCTTCAGCCGTAGCCCGATCTCGCCATTGATCGCGATCGGCGGTGCGGGAGTTCAACACCAGGAACAGGATGGAGTTGGCCGCAAGCAGCACGACGATGGGGATGGCCCACCAGTAGCGGCGGAGGAGTGCCGTCTGGGTCATGCCTCGTTCCCCGACACTGGCACGCCAGAGGCGCTGAGATAGACCGGGCGGCCAAGCACCGGCACGCCACGAGGCCAGCGGCGGGCGATGCAGCGGCCCTTTGCCAGCCGCATGATGCTGACCTTATCGCCCTGATTGCCGCCAAGCACATGGTAGTGAGTGGCATCCTCTCCGACGTAGAAGGCAACGTGCCCGCCGCCCTCGCGATCGAAGACGAGGATTGCACCAGGAGCGAGCACACTGGCGCCGAGGTTCGCTCCCCAAGTCGCCCAAGCCTTCGCCCGCACTGCTACCTTCATATTCGACAGGTCGATGCCCGCCGCCTTCAGGCAATGGGCGACAAACAGACCGCACCAAGGAACGCTGTCTGCATTGTAGGCGATGCCCAGCACCTTCAGGCCAAGCAGTTTTGCCCAACCAAGGATTGTGCCGTTGTTGGCTGCCCCGGCCGCCTCACGCGTGCCGAGTAGCCGCCGCGCGGCAAGCAACCACGCAGGTTCGGTCGAACCCATATCATTCTCCCATGAAAAAGGGCGCCCGAAAGCGCCCTGTCGATCGTCAATCCCTAGAAATGGGGATGGTCAGCGCTGAGCCGGTGGGCCCTTATCCCCGCCGCCGATCAGCGTTTCACCAAAGGCCTGCATCGCTGCCTTGATGCGCGCGGCCACAAAGCCTTTGGCCATGCCAATGATGCCGGTTCCGATCGCGGCTATGCCCATGCCGGTGATGCCTGCGGCCAGCATGTCTAGTTGATGCGCCTGCACCCACAGGACCGAAATCAGGACGCAGAGCGCCATGATGGACAGGTCAAGCGCCAGCTGCGCTTTCCCTTTTGATTGAAGGCCGATGACGACCCGGGTGATGATGACCGCACAAATGCAGACCACCATGGGCCCAGCAGGAAAGGGATAGCCCGCGATCCACCAGACGACGGGCTGCTGCGAGAAAAGTGTGCCGGTCACGGCTGCCGAAGCCCCCCATATCAGTCTCACCGGAGACATACTGCTGCCAGAGCGGCGATGAAGCTCAGCCCTATGATTGCCGTTGCCCGCGCAAGTGCTGGCCACCGCGACCACATGTCCACTGGCAGCGGGGCCTTGCGCAGCTGATGCTCAATTCCCGGCTCACCAAGGATAGCGAGACCCATCCACAGGAAGCCGCATCCTACCCCGATCGGATCAAGCCAGCGCTTCGCCATCAGCACGCGGGCGGTCGTGGAAGGATCATCCGGATTCCAGCCCCAAAGCTCCATCGCAGCGGCACCGCAGCGGATGGTCAGACCGAACGCTGCCAGAAGGGTAATCGTGCGAAAGAGCGTCACCGGATCCAGCGGGTGATCATGGAAGCGCTGGCCCCAAATGCGGCTTGCCTGCTTGCCCACCATCATCGCGCCAAGAAACGTCGCTGCCGTCATGATGAACAGGTTGAAGAGGAACAGCGACGGGTCTTCGTTGAAGCTGGGCGGGGCGGTCGTACCCGGTCCAGAGCGGACTGCCTCGGCGGCGGCGCTGGTCGCGGCCGACATGATGATGGTGCTGATCATCGCTGTTCCCCTCGCGGCCTCAGCCTTCGGCATCCGCCACCACTGGCGCCCCCTTGGGCGCGGGGTCGCTCTCCGCGTCAGGCCAGGTCAGGCCAGCCGGGGGCTCTTCGCCGGTCTCGCGCCGCATGGCCATCGCCATCCGCCCGCCGCGATTATCTTCGGCCAGGCCGTGCCAGCCGTTGAGCGTGGCAAAGGACACCAGTGCTGCGCAAAGAAGCTTTCCATCATCGGACAAAAGGCTGGCGTTGGCATAGAGGGTCTCTCCAACTTCCACGATCCGATCGACCGGCGAAGGCCGCCCGCTGGACTCGATCAGAGCGTCGCGCAGGTCGGACGGCAGCGCTGCGCCTTCGGTGATCAGGAAATGACTGACAGCCGCCAGGGCTGCCTGGATGCTGTCGAGCACCGGCATAGGCATTGGATATTCTCCTTCGATGTTAGACTTTGGGAAACTGCGCCTTCACTGCGGCGATCTCCGCCCGCCAGGCGTCGATCCCTTCGTGATAAAGCTTGTCGAGCTGGTCTGCGATTGAGGGATAGGCTTGAGCCCGCTGCTCGACGTAGCTCACGATCTTGATGACCTTGATCAGATGATAGCGTCCGACGATATGAACGGCGACCTTCTGTGGTGTGTCGAACACGCGGACGCCTTTGACCTTTTCGCCATTGACGAGAGCAACCGCTCCGGCCGGAACCGAGAAGTCGATCTCGTCTCCAACATCATAGCTATCAGCAAACAGAGGTGGGCAATCTTCACGCGGCAATATCTCGCCCGTCTCTGGATTGAGCCATATGTTGCTGGGTATAGTGTCATCCGGCACCGCAACGCCCCCAGGAGGAAGCTCGGCTGCCTCGATCACATGGAGGCAGTCGCCATATTCATTGAAATAGGCAAACTTGCTCACCGCTTTCCTCCGGTGATAACCAAAGTGGGTTGGCGAACCACACAGGTGCCGCTCGCGGTATTGCCGTCACCTCCGGTGTTGTAGCCTTGCACTTGGCAATTGACGGCGCATCTAACTTGCGAAGCATTGATCCCCTTCTTCAGCTGCGCGGTGAGCTTGAAGTCGGTGCCCACCCCGCTATCCGAACGTGTACCGACATAGGTGTCCGCGACGCCCTGATACCCGGAGCCTGTGTCCACCAGCAGGTTGAACATCACTTGGCGGTCGTCGACCAAGCTGCGAACCGAACAAGTGAAATCGATGATGGCGGTGCCACCCGAGCCATCACCGACCGTGAAGAAGCCTGGCATCTCGATTATCGTTGAACCGGCCCCAACCGTCATATCACCGGCCGTCTGATTGTAGGGAACAACGACGGACGAAGGATCGATGCGACTGGTGCCGACGCTGCCCAATGTCGCAAGCGCGCCTTGGCCGCTGAAGCCGGCTGCGATCCCCAAGGCCGTCAGCGACATATTCTCGGTAACGACGGTTGTGCCGTCAGCCCTCGTGATGGAGTAATCCAGCTTGAAGGCGCTGAAATTGAAGTAGCTTCCGACGTTCCAGCTGCCGATCTGCGGCGCAGTGGCGAACGCGCCTTGGCCGGAGATCGCAGCGGCAGTGTTGGAGCCGGTTTGGTCCGACAGGTTGTCCATCGGGCCGTCATTATAATCGGGCCAAGCCGTTTGACCGGGCGCGACCTGGCAGAGCATGGTCTCTGTGAAGAACACGTAAGGTTCAGCGCCGCCGTTGCCCTGCAGGCGGATCATTATGCAGGCATATGCTGCGTCACCCGCCACGATATCCGCGAATGCACCCACGCGATCGAAGTTGGACGCTGATCCGTTGGCTCCCCCGCCAGAACGTCCGCCCCAGGTGCTTGGCCCTTGGACAAGATCGCCGTTGCGGTTGAAGACGAGGCAATACAGTTGAACATCGCAGCGGTGACGACCAATCAAGGCAGAGAAGAAAATGCGGTCGCTAACCTTCACAGGCATGTAATTTACGGGCGAAAGATTGTTCTCTCCACTCCATCGGCCTCTCGGCACATAATCGGCATAATATCCGCTGCTAACCGCACTGGTGGTTTGAACGCGCATCCAAGCGACGTCGCGATCACCATACCAGCCTGCGAGGTTTACGCCCCCCTCAACAGGGATGTTCCCAGCCCCCTCTGTCTGCGTCGGCCGTCGCCACATGTGCGTCCCGCGCATGAAGCGGCTGTTAACCACGCTATTCTTACCCAAACGCACTTGGGCGTTCTCCGCTTGAGCGGCAGATGCGGTAGCGCCCCAGCCCTGGCCGCTGATTGCTGCGGCCGTTCGCGTTTCGGTCTTATTGGCCCCACCTTCTTGCGGCCACCGGTCGGACAGCTTTGCAACTCCAGGCTGGGAGATGTAGGCGAAGTTGATCTCATTGCCGTTGAACAGATTGCTTGGCTGGAGCGAGACAGGCAGCCCAGCGATTTCGCTCCCATATGCGACCGAACTCTTTGTTGCGAGCGCGCCCTGCCCGGCGATCGCGGCGGCCGTGTTTCCGCTCGTCTGGTCGGCCAGCTTGTCTGCTGGCCCATCGGTATATTCGGGCCATGCTACCTGCCCAGCAGGAACTTTGGTCAGGAAGGTTTCGGTAAAGAATATGAAAGCGTCCCCGCCCGTGCTGACCCCATCACCCTTCATGCGAACCATCACACAGGCATAGGTGGCAGTGGAATTTTGGGGGATGTTGTAGAAACCGCCAATGCGGTCGAAGGTGTTAGGATCACCATTTAAGCCGCCGCCATCCCGACCGCCGTTGAAGGCGGGCGCATGTGCGAGGGTTCCATCATTATTGAGAAGAATGGCAAAGACTTGGCTGTCGCAGCGATGACGGCCGACCAGAGCGGATACAAAGATCCGGTCACCAGCCTTCACCGGCATATAATAGTCTTTGTTCAAGGCGGGGAGATTGGCACCCCACTTTCCGAGCGGCGAGTGGTCCACATAGGAGCTCGCGCTCCATGGCGTCGTTCCGTTATTTACCCTTGTGTAGGCAACATCGCGGAGGCCGAAATAGGAGCCAAAGTTGACACCGCTAACCTTGGTGAAGCCTTGGGTCCCACCCTGGATGTTCCCGAAGTGCCAACCATAGGAGCCCCGCGCAAACCTACTGTTGACGGTCTGGTTGCTTCCCAGTGCGACTTCAGCATTCGATGCTTGTGCAGCAGAAGCCGTCGCACCCCACCCTTGGCCCGCAATACCCGCCGCCGTGCCGCTGGACGTCTTGAAATTCGCTAGGGTAGCTTGCGCGCCGCCGCTGGATTCCAGCAGGTTCGGTGACCCAAAGAAGATGCTGGTCAGGCCCGCAAGGCCGCCGAAACCGGTAAGGAATGACGACCCGTAGGCAAGACTGCTCAGCGTCGCGAGCGATCCTTGACCGGTGATCGCAGCAGCAGTGTTCCCGCTGGTCTGGTCAGCATTGTCGGTTATGCCCCGCACTGCTACCGGGTCGACCGCATATTGCCCGACAGCAATCCAGTCGATTTCGTAGACGTTAGTCGACTGCTCAACGTCAAAGCGGAACTCGATGATATTATTATCGAGATAATCCGTTCCGCCCGCCGTCAGCGCGCTCATATCCCATTCGAGGACAACCCATTGGCCCGCCACCAACCCTGGATTCTGGTGCACTTTGCGATAGCTGCCGCTGTGCCCATGCCCTGATGTCGTGTAATAGCCCGTGCCATCCCACGTTCCCGCCGCCCCGGAGACCAACCGCACCCGCGCCCTAACGACGCTGACCGACTTACCCGGCAGGTTAAGTGGAAGGCGAATATAAGGATCGGCGGTGGTTGGCGTGACGGTCATCACCCCGTAGGAATTGACCGACAGGGTTGCGTTGTTAGCGAGCACGCCTTGGGTTGTACCGTTCCCGAAATCCCATGCGCGCCGGGCCGCAAACGCTGCCTGCACGTTCGCGACCTGGACGCCCGCCGTGCCCACACCGGCCAGTGTGCCCTGCGATGTAATGGTGATGTCGGTATTCTTGATATTCTCCGCGCCAGTGAGCGCCGCGATGTTCGCGGGAGTTCCCGTAAGCTCCGTTGTCCATGCGACGTTGTTCTTGGTCGCGAGGGCGCCTTGTCCCGCGATGCCGCTTGCAATTCCTGAAGACGTCTTGAAGTTCGCCAGCGTCGCCTGCGAGCCACCGCTGCTCTCCAGCAGGTTGGGTGACCCGAAGAAGATGCTGTTGAGACCCGCCAGGCTGCCAAAGCCTGACAGCAGCGGTGAGCCGAACACCAGCTGCGCCAGTGTCGCGAAAGGACCTTGCCCAACGATGCCACTGGCGGTGCCCAGCGCCGTCTTGAAGGCGTTCAACGTCGCCTGCGCGCCCCCTGCGCCCTCCAGGATGTAGCCCGACCCGAAATAGACATCACCGCGCGTGGCAAGGCCGCCTTGCCCCGCAATGGCAGAGGCAACCCGCGTCTCAGTCTGGTTCGCGCCAGCTTCGCCCGGGCGCAGGCTCTGGATCGTCGCGCCGTCGGCATATGTGATGTTCGTGGCGCTGATAGCGGAGTCCAGCTTCTGCCAGTCGGTATTGCTGTCCGACGGATAGCTGTTCGCGGTCGGCGTCGGATCGATGAACAGCCAGCTGGATTTGTCCAGCAGCGTCACGATGTCGCCCTCGCGATAGACCCGCGTCGGATCATAGTCGCCGGTCGGGGTCAGCGTGCCCGTGAAGGCGATCTCGCTGAAGCTGTGGACGCGGTTGGTCACTGCCGCCGTCATCGCCATGCGCCAGAAGGGCGGATCGGCCGCCAGCTGGCGAACGCTGCGCACGGGCGGCAGCGCCGACCCATCCGACACCAGGTCCACGGTCGGCGTGCCAAGGCCAACCGGCACGATCACCAACTTGCCGAGCCAGCTGACCACGGCCGTGCAGTTTATCGCCGCCGCCATCCTCTGGATCAGTTCGCGCGGCGTCGTCTGGCTCGTTACCGCGACCGACACGTTACGCTGAATGGCCGCGTCGATCGCGCTCAGCGTTGTGGTAGCGATCTTGCCGCCTGCGCCCATCATCTGTGCGATGCGCGTGACGATCGCGCCGGTGCGGCGAACCCAGCCCGCAACATTGTCGCCTTGGGCGTGGAAGACGACCTGCCCCGCTGGGGGCGCGCCGAGGCGAACGAAGCCCTGCGCCAAGCACGTCGCCCACTCACCGGCCGACAGGCTCAGCGCCTTCAGCTGCGCGAACGTCGCAACATTCGCCTTTGCTGCGGCGAAGCGCGACAGCTGGTCAAAAGCCAGTTCGACACCCTGCATCGACCCGTCATGCAACTGGAAGATAGTGTCGACCGGATCGACCAGCACGGCCTCAACGAAGCGCGGAGCGCCGAACAGCCGGGGCTTTACAGCACCCTTCAGATCTATGCTGCCTTCCGCACCGCCCGTGCCCGCGTAAGTGGCGAGGAAGGGCTCATCCAGCCACTTGTCGTCCACGCCGATGTCGATGGAGGCGACGCCATTGTCGATGGCGGGCTGCGCGCGAATGAGGCCGTCGAAGATCGGCACATAAGCGTTGCTGGCAGCGCCAATCTCGCCGCGCCACATCTTGAACTTCGCTCCATGCAGCGCGAGCGCGGGCAGGACCGGAATGGCATCCATCTGCACGGCCAGCGAGCCGGTCGGGGAAGACAGCTGGCCTGAGAACTCCCCATCGAAGAGCTCATAGCGCAGCTGCGGAAGGCTCGCGATTGCGGGCCACCAGGTGAAGCCGCCCAGGTGGCACAGGCGCTCATCATCATGGCTAGCGAGGCGCACGGTTGTCGCGACGCCCCCGATCGAGGCATCAATCTGGCAAAAATAGCCGATCATGCGTTGAGACTCACCAGACTAGCGCGCCATTCAAAGCCATCCGGCTTGTTCCAGATTGTGCTCAAGTCACCGACCAGCGGGCCGAAATAGATGCGGTTCTGTCGCTGCTCATGGGCGTCAGGATCCGTGATCAAGGCGATCGGCTCGCTATTCCCGACTTCCTCGATCAGCGGCTGCACTTTCGCCTCGACCTCGTCACGTCGAGTATGCCCAAAGGAGATGCCGACCGTGCGCAGCTTCACGCCGCGCCTGCGCAGAAGCACCCCATATTGGGAAAAGTCGAGGGTACTGAGATCACGAACGCCGAATGCCGCCCCAAACTGGAAATTGCGCGCGAGCTGGATCCTGCGGCCCAGGATCAATCTTCCCACTGTGACGGCCGCAGCGCCTAGACCGCTGATGACAAAACGCCAGTAACGGGCGGACGGAATAGCGGCGGGAGAAGAGGGCAGCCACAAAGCGCGCCCCCGATTTGATGTGGGCGCGACACTTCCCGCCAAAAACGGAGCGTCGCCGCTGTCATAAGAAAGCTGACTGAAGCTTGACCCTTGAGCTGCCGTTGCTGCCTGAACCTTCAGCGTCCAGGCAGCGCTCGCCCCGGTGCATCCCAGCAGCAGCGCGGCATCAATCCGGACATCAGCGCCCATGTCGACCGTGATGGTGCGCGTGGCGGCTCCCGCTTCCGTCTTCCAAACGACGCCCATATGATCGTTGCCCGTGTACGCCGGGTCATACCCCGCTGCGGTAGAGCTGGCCGAGATGCTCGCCCATGGCAGTGGTTTGACAATAATCGCATTGCTCATCCGAATAGCACCATGCTGGTCGTTTCATTTTCCAGGTCGACCTCGATACGTGCGCAGAGCGTCGCGCCGTCGACGAACTGCTCATCGTCTACGAGGCGAAAATTCGGGACGCCCTGCTCGATGTTGATCAACAGGGCATCCTGCACCTCGACGGCAAAGCGCCTCCGCACTGCTCCCAGCAGAGAGAAGCGCGTCGTGAGCACGTCGAGGGCATCCGCTGTACTGTCGAAGAAGCCCTGCGACGGGCTGTCGAGATTGTCACGGGCGCCAGCGAAGCGGGCCTTGGTCGCCGCGTCGCTGGCATCGGCGATCGCCGCTGGCCGGATCGCCAACGCTATGTCAGCAGGCAATGCAGTCATGACTCTTCCCTAGCTCGATGCAACCCAGCGACCATTCACGAACCTTGCGTCTGCCGACGTGAAAGCGCTTGCGTTCGCTTCCAGCTTCTTCAGAACCTGCTCCATCAGCGCGTTGTTCTTTTCGAGCAGCGTGTTCGTGTTGGCGGTGTTCGCGGCTGTGGCCTGACTTGCCTTCGCCGTCGTTTCGTTGAAGGGGTCGGACGTGGTGCGGATCGGCGCAGCATTGTCGATCTTTGAAATGGCGCTGCCGGTCGCCCCTTGGATCATGTCGAACGCTTCGAAATATTTTGCGGTCGATCCATAGAGCTGCCGCTCGATATCCAGGAACGTTTGCGCGGCCGACAGGTACTTGTCCTGGTCGATCGTCTCGCCACGCGCGATTTGGCCCAGATACGGATCCAGCACCTTGCGAGCGTTTTCCTCCTGATCCCGAAGCGACAGGGGTGAAGAAGAGCCCATATTCATCGACTTGATGAAGTCCTTCAGGCTCTGCGACGCTTCGCCTGCGTTCTCCTTCGCCTCCGCCATTTCCATGTTGTAGAGCTTCTGCGCATCGGCCATCTGCTCGGCGGTGGCACCACCCTCGCGCAAGGCATCCACCGTGCGCTCCCATTTCCGGTTCACTTCGTCGATCGCGTAACCGACAGGATCCAGGCGGCGCTGCAGTTCCTTGGGGATATTCTCGATCATTAGCGCTTTCTGCATGGCGCGATCGAGATCCTGCCCCGACTTCAGGATATTTTCGGTCGCCTTGCTGATGCCGGTGATAACCGAGCCCTCGATCGACTTCTGAATGGCGAACTCGATCGCTGCCTGCTGATCATCACCGAAGTTGTGGAGCCCCTTGGCGCTGTTGCCCTTGAAGTCCATCTTGCCGCCGCGCCCTTCGGTGTTGACGCGGTACTTGCCGTCGAAGGTGCCGAGCACGATGTTGGTCGGGACATTGGTAATCTTCGCGCCCAACTGGTCAGCGATGCCCATGAGGCCATCGGCAACGCTGCTGGCGAGGCCAGAGGCGGCGCGCTTGGACGCGCCATCGTTGCCGGAGGCAGAGCCGCCTTCCAATTCTCCATACTGGTTCATCTGCAGCCTGGCCGTGCCGTATTTTGGCGCAGGCTTGAACAGGCCACCGACGATACCACCGAGCGCCCCGCCGATGATGCCGCCCAATGGGCCACCCAACGCGCCGAGCGTCTTGCCCAGCGCCCCGCTGGCGAGCGAGCCGAGACCCTTGCTGAGCGCGCCGCCCAGCAATTCCTTGCCCAGCACGCCGCCGACCCCCGACAGCAGCGAGTTCTGCTTGCCGCCCATCACGCTAGCGGCAAGAGATCCGCCGACCATGCCGAGGGAAGCACCTTGCAGCACGTCACCGAACTTCTTTCCGATGGCATCCGGGATGTCGATGCCGAACGACTTTAGCCGGGACACGATCGACGAGCCGATCATGTTGAAGGTCTCAGTCGAACTCATCAGCGCTTTGGTGTTGTCGTTTGCAGCTTCCGTCTGCTTGCGCGCGGTGACGATGATCTCCTCGTCTCCATTGACGGGTTCGCCAGTCGCCTCCGACTGTTCCGCCCGCAACTCAGCAAGGAAGTCGTCGCTATCAAACAGCGCCTTCATTCCGCCTTGGAGCGAAGCTGATCCCCCGGAGACGATGTTGCCGCCAGCAATCTCGCCACGGGCTGCAGCAACAGCCTGGCCGAGCAGCTTGATCTCATCACCTGTGGAACGGGACTGTTGCGCGAGGAAGGCGTTACCCTCTCTCACGTCAGTGCGGCCGGTAATCCTGTCTTCGATCTCCCGGTCGAGGCCGCCGAAGATGCCTTCCGAAATAATCCGCGCCTGCAGGGACTTGAAACTGCCCAGAAGGTTCTTGCCGAAGTCAGCGATGCTGCCACCACTCAGAAGTTTCTCGGTGGCGTTCTGAACGTCACCGATCGCTTGGACATAAAGGCCAACCTGACGCCGCTGATCCTCCAGCGCCCGCGCTCGCTGTTCGTCTGCCTTTGCGATTTCCAGCACTTTCGCCAGCTGCTGCTCATTCAGCGGGCCCATCTGGCGCTCGAGCGCTAGCACCTGCTGCAGGGCGTCTGCCTCAGCGTAGCGCCCCTGAATGATGAGCGCGTCGACCTGCTCACGCTCACGGGCACGGTCAACCAGGTCTCGGAAGGGGCGATCAAGGGATTGCTGAACGACAATCTTCGCCTGCTCAGCCGATTTTATGGTCTCTTCGAAGTTGGGGGGCTTGCGGCGACTGAGGTCGTCAATGATGTCGTCAAGATCACGGACGGCCTTCTCCGCCTGCTGCATCCGGGACGGATCAGCGCCGAACCGCGATGTGATATCAGCAATACGGTCGGCAGCATCGCGGCCGTACTCACCAAGAGCCGCAACGGCCTTGCTATTGTCCCGCGGCTTACGGGCGCGCCCCTCGCGTCGCAGATCAGCTGCAAGCTTCTTGTCGTCCAGGCTTTCATCAATCAGCTTGGCGACAGCCTCCTTTGCCTCGCCAGCAACGACGCCCGTGACGCCTTCTTGAAACTGCTTTCTATCGATCGAAAGGCCGGTAAAATCAGTTCGCTCGCTGAAGGCGATCGCACGCTCACCTGCAGCCCGCTTCTCCGCGTCCGTCTTGGCATCCCGAACAGCTTGAAAATAGCGTTGAGCTTCTTTCCCGCGATCAAGCGCCCCATAATAGTTGGACGAGCCAGCTGCCCAGCTGCCGATCGCGCCGGGAAGAATTGACCCCGCCACACCCCTCGCCTTCGTCAGCCAGTCGACGCTGCCCGATCCCGAAATGACCATGTCACCCTTGGCCCGGTCGGCGATCGCCTCCGCACGCAGGTTGGCCGCTGTAAGCCTGGCGTTGAGAATGAGCAGTGCGTTCTGCTTCTCAAGCTTTCCCGACGTCAGGTCGAACATGTTGCCGAGCACGCTCTGCGCCTGCGACAGGCCGTCGGCGCCCAGCTGGGCAGCCTCGAAGGCTTTGTTGCCCTCGTTCATCTTGTCATAGAAAACGCCGACGACGATTGCCGCCGTCGTGAGTGCCGCGACCCAAGGGTTGGTGAGGAACCGACCGAGCGCGCCAGCTTTGCCCGTCATGTCGGAAAGTGCGCCGCCGACCTGTCCAATCTGCTGCCCGAACACGACAAACAAGCTGCTGCCTGACGCCAGGGAGGCGCCCACGTCAGAGACCTGAAAGCCGAGGTTACGCATAGCGAGCTGATTGTTGCGAGCAGCGGCGTCCATTCTCGACTGGTTCTGGTTCAGTGCGCGCGTCGCACTGCTGGTCTGGTTCAGCTCAGCCTGCAGTCGATCAAGGGCGGTGGCCTGCTGCGACAGAGATCGGGCATTCTGCTCGGCTTCAACGGCGGCCGCGCTGGCAGCCTGTAGATACAGCCGGGTCTCCTGAGTGGTATCTCCAGTGGCCGCTGCAGCGCTGCGAGCCGCGGTCGCGATCTCGCGCAGAGCCTGCGCTTCATTCTGCGCGGCGGAGGCGGCAGCACGAGCAGCGGATGGATCAAGATTGAGTGCGCCCGTGTCGGTTCGTGGAAGCGTCAGAGCGCGCTTCGCCATGTTCTGAATTTCGTTGAAGCTGCTGTCGAAGGACGATTTGAGGCGTGCCGCAGAATTAGCCGCACGCTGTTCCATCTCACCAAACGCGCGAGCATTTTCCGCCGAGAACGATTCTGCATTAAGAGCGAGGCGCGCGACTATGTCTGAAGTACGACTGGCCATAAAAACCTCGCAGCAAAAAGGCCGCCGAAGTCGGCAGCCTTGGTAGTTACATGCAATCTGTTAGGTGAGTTTTGCGATTATCCGGGTGAACCCTGTAGTGCGCGCAGAAGTCCAGGGTCATCACACTTTTTGGAGACGTAAGTCAGAGCTTCGCGCGCCTGAATAATCGGAAAATCTAGATCGATGTCCTTCCCGACACCACTAATTCGAACACGCAGCCGGCTGGCCTTGCTCAACTTGGATGCGAATTTATATACCGGCTTTTTCTGGCGAATAAACATGAAGTCCGCGTCGTCGTTCCAAGTCTCAATTTCTGGCTTGCCGTCGTCGAACCTCAAATACAACAAGGTGGTAAAGATCGTTCCCGGCCCTTCGATCCGTTCTATTGGATCGATCATCACCCTCACATTCTTGCCATCCTCCTTGTTGCAAAAGATGGACAATCTGCCTTGGTCATTTTCGATGAACGCGCCCGCCTGCAGCGCATCGGTCATTTCATCCTTAGTCTCTCCGACCGTGAAGGTGCCTACCTGCGCTATCGAAGCAGCCAAGAAAATAGCGATCATCTTTCCCTCCCATGAGAGGGGTGACCTATCAGAGCGACAGACGCTTCGCTACCTCGCCGCTCAATTTGGCTCCAGCTGCATCGATCACCGGTTGCATCGCCACCCGGTTCGCATACGCCACTGAAGGGATCAGCACAAAAATCGGCGTCGTCGTAGCACCCCTTGTAAACCCTCGCCGCTCATCCGCCTGGGTTCTCTTGCGCGTGATTGGCCGGAAGGTGCCGGTACGGCCATTTAGCGTCCCCTCATCAGCCACAAGTAGCGAAGCGCGTCCGGGGCGATACACGAAACGCAGCCGGATGCCGGTTCGGCGCTCCCACTCGCCGGGACTAAGGTTTCGGTTCCTGCCGCGAGAGCCAGCCGCGGCGGTGGGTATAGCCAAATAGAAGCCGTCGCGGCCTACGACGCGGCCAGGTGTGGTGAAGAAGGAAAATGCTCCCTTCGTGCGAGTGCCGCCATTGATGTAGACCGTGCCAGCAGGATTGCGGGCGATACCGGTGCGCGGGAAGGCGTCGGACTTGAGTGCCCGCCACAGGTTGCCGGGCACGGCACTGCGGACCAGCGTCTCCAGATCCTGCTCCAGCTCGCGCGTTGTTGATCGAACAGCATCCGCGCCAGCCGCCAAAACCCGCCGCATCGTCTGCTCGCGAGCGGAGCGGAGGGATGCGACGTCAATGGAGAACCCGTTCTTACCCATCACTTTTGTCCTGGGTTAGCCTCTCCAGCGAAGAAAAAGCGTCCATCAGAGCCGCGGGTTGGTCGCCAGGTGCTCCAGCGCAGGGCAGGGTGGCCCCGCCGAACGGCCCGGCATAGCGCTGCGTCAGGAACCAGAGGTCGACCGCTGCGAAGACTTCCGCTTCGATTTTGAGTCTGGGGTTTTCTGGCCATCGTTCGCCGTCGATGTCCCATCCGCCCTCGACATGTCGCTCGACGAAGTCGAGGGGTCGGCGTCGGACTGCGAGGGCTGCTGAAAAGTCCGGTCATCGGTGGCGCCGTAGAGCAAGCCGTAGCCGAAATTTCCGGCACCCATCATTTCCATGGGGTCGATCTGCGCGAGCACAGCTTCCGGGATCTGTCGATCCTTACCGAGAGACCATGGAGCGTCGACGTTTTCCCAGCCGGTGCAAAAGCGCCTGAACACCACAATGGGCGCGATCTCCTTGCGTCGCTCCTGCTGCGCGATCAGTTCGCGATATTCAGGCCAATGCTGTGCAAGCACTGATCGAGCCTGGATCAGAGCCTGACGGTCCTCATCCGCAAGCGTCTCACCCTTCGCCTCGGTCTCGACCAGCTCCAGCAGCGTGTCGATGCCCGGCTCGTCGCTGAGAAGGGCGAGAAGGCCATTACGGAAGGCAGCAATCACCTCGAACGGGTAAACACGCCCAGCGGCATGCTGACCAGAAAGTTCAGCCTCCATCTGGGCGCGCTCGATTACGCTGGCGGCACGGAAGAAGTAGCGCGGAGCTTTATCTTCGTTCTTGCGCCAGCTGGGCACATAGGGATGCCCTGTTATCGTATCTGTCGGGATCATGGACGCCTCAGGAGAAGGTGATGATGCGGTCACCGTCGCGACCATAAGCGTCCTTGCCGGGGCTGGTGCCTTGCCAACGCGTGGTTTCCGCACGGAATGAACCACGGTCGGTGGGCGATGCTTCGATCGGCTGCGCCACCGGCACAAGCAAGGAAACACGGTTGCCGGCTGTCGATCCGAACTGCAGCGCGATCGGATACTGATTGAAAGCGGCAATCTCAGCGAGCACATCCCGGGTGCTGACGAGCGTTGCCAGCGGGTCCGCTTCGAACACCGGTGTCCGCCCTCCAATCTGACCGGCAGCATAGCCGAAGCTGGTGTTGGGATCTTCAGGGCTTTCGATGTTGCCGCCAGTGGTCAGAGACCACCGGCTGATGGCGAGCCCGCGGCGATTGACCTGCATGGCGGGAGGGAGGCCTGCGCCTTGCACCAGCAGAGGAGCGGAATGGTTGGCGATCGTCGCTGCCGGAACTGCTGCCGCCGAACGGCCCATGAACACGCCAGTGAAGGAGAATGCGGCCATGCCCGGGCGTGCCGAGTTGCCGTCGAAATCGACTGTCGCGCGACAATCAACCCACTGGTAAAGGTTGCCGTCTTCATACCAGTAGATGGTCGCGGCAGGATGGTCTGTCGCGCGGGCGGAATTGTCGGCAGGCGACGTTCCAGCATAGGACCAGTTGGCGGGTAGAGCGGCCAGCGTCGAGGTGCTGAGCGCGGTACCGTAGAGGTCGCTTAGCAGCGCCACCTTTGCGGCAGAATAGTCGGTGATGAGCGGCATCCGGCCTGCACCAGGTCCACCAGACAGGATCAGCGGCATACCGCGATATTGCTGGGCGGTGGTCGCAAAGCCCGTGCCGAGGGTGCCGCTGTTCGTCGTGCCCGCCGTAAGCGCGGCGGCGGAGACTGCTGCGGTGAACTGGCCGCGCATGCCAGCCGCCTGGAGTGCGGCGTGAAGCGGCGGCTTGACCGACACGGAATAGGTGGCGCCGGCACCCGCGCCCTTCAGGCGGCTACGGAAGCTGATCGTAGCAGGCTGACCAACGACGAGCGGGGCAGCGGAAACAAGAGATCCGCTCGCCTCGTTCGACTGCTCAGTCTGGTAGGGCGAATTGAAGCTTACACTTCCATCTTCGAACGGAACGGCGTCGGTGGCGGCCGACGGCGTGGCGGGCGAGCCCTCCGCAGACTGTAGCGCAATCAGCAGAATGCCGTTGCGCGGCCGGATTACCGGATCGGGCATGATAAAGCTCCTCTAAGTGTCAGGCCGGCATCGCCGGGTTTCCGCGTTGGGTTGAAAATTCGATTTGGATGTCGAGGCCGAAGCCCAAGCGGCGTTTGCTCGCGAGCTCCGCGACGCTGACGCGCATGCCAGCCTCAGAAATCGTTTCGGCGAGGCCGCCCAACGGCGGCTCTGTGATAAGTGCAACCACAGCATCAGCGTAAAGAGCGCTCAACGCGGCATGGACATTTGCACCACTCGCGCCTTCAACAAAGCCCTCGAGCATCACCGTCAGGCTGTGGCGAGTATGGGCGGAACCTTCTTCGACCACTTCCTGATTGCCATCGAAGATGGACAGGCACGGGAAAGCGTCGGGGTCTCCGCTCGGCATGCGCTCGACTAGTTGAATGCCCGCGATGTCGTTGAGCCGCCGCTCAATTTCGGCGAAGATGGTCTCTCGCACAGTCATAGCTGCACTCCGAGTTCCCATGCCTCGATGTCATCGCGTTCGGTGATGTCGTCGACGGAATAGGCCTTGCCCTTCCATGTGATCTCGTCGCCTTTGCGAGGACGAGAGGGCAGCGTGGCGTAGGCGATTTCGAAACTGAGTGTGCGGAGGGTCGAACCCGCGCCTTGGAATGCCGGGGCGCGATCTTCCGACGGTATCGCGCCGATTATATCACCAGCCAGGCCCGCGCCTGTATAGGCGACGGGCTCTTCATAGAGCGCGCGGACAGCGGCAAGCGCGCCCGCCTCTTCCGCGCGCATCGATCAGGCCTTGGCCTTGCGGGTGGACGCGGGGGCAGCGGGCTCGACCGGTTCGGCCTTCGCCTGCTCCGCTGCTTCAGTCAGCGTAACCGCTCGGCCGCAATCGAGCAGCTCGTCCGCCTTGGACGTGGTGATATCGGTTTCATCATTGTCGTCGGCACCGACCGTCAACTCGGATCCGGCGTCGCGATAATTGCCGTGCCGATCGAGGGTCGCGGCATGAAGGATGATCTTGCGCATGAAGGTCTCCATGGCGGCAGCGTTTCTCGGCGCTGCCGCTGGTGAGAGTTACTAGGCGACCGTGCCGTTCAGCTTTGCCCGGCCAACCGTGTCAGCAGAGGCTTGGTTCTGTACTGCGACGCCAACATAAGTGTTGCTCGTAGCGGTACTGGTCAGACGTTTGTTGGTGTTGTCCCAGTATACCTTGGTCGTATAGGCGACCCAGCTCTCGCCGGTAGCCTTGGGAAGCTCCCAAACGCCGTTGACCCTGCCTTCGACGGGGGCGCCATTGGCGGCCGCGTTAAGAGCGACAGCAAAGACCGCACCGACGAGCATGCCTGCGCCGCTTGCGACTGCATAAGGGGCGGTGAAGGTGAGCGTATCACCCGGCTGAACAAAATTGCGTGCCATTGACGCTTACTCCTTCTTCGCGCCAGCCGAAGGCTTTGCAGCCGCCTTTTCGCTGGTGATGCTGTCCTTGGGTGCGGCCTTTTCCTGCTCGCTGTCGAAATCGTCGCTGACGTCGTCAGCCGTTTCGTTTTCGAACAGGCGCTCGGCATCTTCATTGGTGACGTGCAGCACACCTTCATCGGGGTGCCGCAGGACGCCGTTCACATGAGCGGACGTCCGAAGCTTCACGAACTTCATGGATGTTCTCCTTCGTGGAAACAGGAAGGGCGCGCGAGCCCCGCCTTGTCAGTCGATCAGACCGCTATGCGATCAGGCCCCAGGCTGCTTGTAAGCGGAGCGCCAGTTTACGGCGCCGACGCCGTAATCGTGACGGACCTTCCATTCGACGCCGTCCACGCGCCAGCCTTCCTGGCTGTCGGTGAAGGGCTCGGTTACGCCGTTCAGAAACACCACTTCGATGGCGGGCGCGACCTGCGGATCCGCGAATGCATAGTAGGCGGTGCCGGTCAGACGTGGCGAGGCAACGATGTCGCTGAAGAGCCCCTTTACGATGTTCGGTTTCTGCAGCTTGTTCGCTGCGTCCGGGTCATATTCACTGCCATTGATCGTGACGGCAGCACCCCGCAGGCCGCGCGGAACGAGCAGGACAGAAGGCGAAATCTCGAGGAACTCGTTGCCGCTCACATCCTTCTGCTGCGACATTGCAACGTCAATCGCGTCGAATGCCACAACGGAGGGAGCGGCGCCGCTGCCAGCGAGGTTGCCATGGCTGGCATGGAACAGCGCCACGCCATCGTTCATGGTTGGATTGGAATTGAGCAGCGCGTAAACATCGATCTCAATGGTCAGCTTCGCCGCGCGGCCAAGGTCGACGGCAAGGCCCGAGAAGACCTGCATGTCGTCGTTGACGATCGCCTGCCTGCTCAGATTAATGATGTTGCCCTTGGTCGTCGCGCTGATCTGCTCCTTGGCAAGATCCGGGATCGGCTTGTTCTTGAACTCGCCAGCCTCGTTGACGTTGTCCAGCGCGCCGAAGCTGCCGCGCAGGTAGCGAGTGTGCGGACGGAAATCCGTCACAGACCCAGTGCCTGCGAACCGCGACCAGGTATCCGGCGTTATCGCATAGGATGCCTGAAG
This sequence comes from Sphingobium agri, assembly GCF_023051225.1. Lineage (NCBI taxonomy): Bacteria > Pseudomonadati > Pseudomonadota > Alphaproteobacteria > Sphingomonadales > Sphingobiaceae > Sphingobium > Sphingobium agri. The sequence goes on from NZ_JALKHS010000006.1 coordinate 896,731, forward strand.
CGTGCGGTGGATCGCGTTTTCGAACAGGATCGGGAAATCGCCGGTCGTCTGCGTGATGACTGCACCACGGGCAGTCATAGCTTCGCGCACGATCACCTCGGGATCACGTGAAGCAACATTGATACCCATGTTGGACAGGGCTTCGCGTGCCAGATCCACGTTGCGAACGCCCCGGAACTCGCCCGGATCGATCTTAACGGTTTCACCGCGCAGCGCTGCGGCCTTTTCCACCAGGTTTGCAACGCCAGCCTTGACGAGAATCCAGTTGGTCGCGCCCTCAACGAACTTGTCACGGGCATCCTGCGTCACGCGCATCGGGCTGTTGTGACCGATGTTCGCGCCGTCGCCTGCGTCCGCCAACTTATCGAGGATCTTCTCGCGCGCAGCGTCGAGAGTGGTATCGCCCGCGATCAGTTCTTCGATAAAGGCGTCGTCCATGCCGTGCTTCTTGCCCAGAGCGCGGATGCCGCTGGTGCGGGTGCGCTCCGCCGCAACGGCAGCCTGCACGTCGCTTGCGCTAAGCCCGGTCGCGGGCGGGGTGGCGACACTCGAGCCGGACGCGGACAGCGCAAGCGCGCCAGTGGCGGGCAGGGCATCCTTGGCGTCGAGCGCAACCGCTGAATTGCGGATCTTGTCGATCTCTTCCTGCGTCCCGCCATCCTTCTGGAAAGCGGCAATCGCGGCAACCAGCGCCGCGCGGGTCTGATAAAGGTTCATGGTGTTTTCCTTGGTCTTAGGCGCGGGCGCCGTCCGGGGGTTGCGCGCCATCGCCATTGCGGAGATGAGCGGGCTATCGGGCACATGTTTGAACCCGAATGCTGCGACGTCGCAGGCGGCGGCGCTTGAGGCCTCCGACACGGACGTGATGAATTTTTGCTCGAGGGCCTGCTCGGACGTCAGCCAGGTCTCAGCGTCGAGCATCGGAACGAGCTCGTCAGCTGAGAGGCCGGTCTGACCTGAATAGATGCGGACCAGCTGATCACGGATTACGTCGAGCTTATCAGCGGCGGCGCGGAGTTCACGCGCGTCGCCAACGGCCACATCCCATGGATTGTGGATCATCATCAAAGCGTTGTCCGCCATGATGATCTCGTCACCGGCCATCGCGATGACCGATGCCATCGACGCCGCCAGGCCATCGATGTGGACCGAAACTTTGCGACCGGCAGCTTTCGCACCAACCAGTGCGTTGAAGATCGCCAGGCCTTCCATAACGTATCCGCCAGGTGAGTTGATGCGGACGACGAGGTCGTCGTCGCCGCCAGCGATCAGGCCGAAGATGGTCTTGGCATCAAGGCCATCCCACTCATCTCCCACGATGCCGTAGATCAGGATGTCCGTCATTTTGCGGGTTTCCTCTGGTCCGCGTTGGGAATTTGCACCGCGTTGCCAGCGGCAGTGACTTTGCGCGGGTCGCTGTCGAGCACGATCTTAAGTCGGTCGAGGCGCGCCAGATCTTGGGCGAGCTCGTCAAAGAATGTGTCTGGATCGTCGCCATTTTCGCGAATGACTTGGCTCATCGTCTTCTGCCCGGACCGCACAGCGTCGCGGTTAGCTGGCACCTCGCTCGCCGGGTCGAGCATCTCCTGCTTCGGCGGCGTCCAGCGCATCGACACGCCGCTGATGTCGTGCCCCGCCATCTCGGCTGCATCGAGGAAGAAGCGCTCCACCGCGGCGCAGAATTGCGGAATGAACATCAACCACTGCCAAGTGGCGAGTGACCGGTTGAAGGTGAGCCGCCCCAGCCGTCCGGATATGAAGCTCACCTGCGACAGGTCGCCAGTCAGAATTTCATACGGTACGCCAAGACCCGCAGCGATCGCGCGCTGCGAAACGCGTGAATAATCCATGTAGCCATCGACGGACGGCGGGTTCGGGAAGGTGATTTCCTCTCCGGGTCGCAGGTACTGGATCGTGCCGGAATCAACGAAGTCGAGCGGCTCACGATCTTGCGGGTCACCCTCGTCATCGGTGCCGATGCCCGGAAACTGCCCGTCGATGTCGCCCTTTACAAACCCAGCGAACGCAGAAGCGATCTTCTGCCTGGTGAGCTGGGCGTCTTCATAGTCGCCGAAGTCCTTGAGGCGGAGAATAATGGGGGCGAACCAGGTTGCGCCATGCTCCTGCTCCGGCCGGTCGGCGCGGAACACATGGGCAACGTCCCTGTCAGCCACGAAGGTCGAACCGGTATCACTCGGCCGCGTCGCTCCGGGATGCCCATTATAGAGCCAGTACCCCTCGCGACGGCCAAGCGGGCTGAACTGAATGCCGTGCACGAAGAAGCCGCCGTTTACGCCTGGTGCGGACGGCATGGGTCCATGCTTCGACATGTCGATATAATCTGGCTCAACCAGCTGCAGCTGCATGGGCAGCGGAAGGCGATCGGCCCGCCGCCGCCAGCGGCGGCGAAGCAGCGCGCCACCGCTCACTACGATGGTGCGCGCAGCCTGTAGTTGAAGCCCGTAAAGATCGTGACGCCCGCTGGCGTCGCATGCAGTTGTGTCGAAATGACGACGAGCCAATTGATTGAGCGCGTCATCCACCTTCCCATCGCGGTAGACCTGGAAGGTGATGCCAGTCCCGACGATGTGCTCAGCAATCTTGTTGGCGGCAGAATGCGCCCAGGGGTTGTTGCGGTCCAGATCGCGCGCGATGCCCCGGAGGGCAATTTGAACCGCGGGCGATAGCTCGCCATTGGCATCCAGCTTGGTTCGCCGCCAGCCCGCAGAGCGCCGCCCAACCGTCGCGCCATCATATTCTGCACGGGGCCCACGGCGGATTTTCTGGCGCGGCGCAGGCAGCGACTTTGTCCCGTCAGTGCCAGCCCGCCCGAGCAGGCGATCAAAGATCCCCATCAGAGACCGCTACGGAAGTAAGGAGTGCGCCGACGCAGAACACCGCTGACGGCCTGCGCCTGCATTTGCAGCTGAGTGTCGATGACCTTCTCGGCAGCGAGCAGCTGGTCGAGCGAGTGATATTCGGTTTTCCGCCCATCTGCGAACGTCACGGAGCGGACGCCGCTCGCTATCGCCTTCCTCACCGCGATGAGGTCGGCCTGGGTCCATGTTGTCATGTTACCGCCTCCTGCTGGTGTACGGGTTCTCGCGACGTTGCTTTTGCTTGCGCGCTGGTTTCGAGGCCGGTCGCGCGAACTCAATGCTCTCGGCCGGTTGTTCAGCTATTGGTTCCGGCTCAACGTCGTCGCGAGGGGCCGTCATCTGGCCCAAAGCGCGCTGCCACTGCCGAACCTTCCACTGATCAACGCCCAGACTGACCGCCACCGCACGAGCGTAGATGGCGTTATCGAGGGCCTCGTTCCGGTCCCTGGTCTTATGCCATTCCCGGCGAACGCCGCCGTTGCGCATCTTGATGAATTTCAATTCTTCGGCGACGAGCTGCTTGATCCACTCGTCCGGCGTCCCGTTTGGCAGATAGATGTACCCGTCCGGATATTCCTCGCCGTCAACCGGCTTCTCTAGCCCAAGCTGGCCATAAAGCTCCATTTTCAGCATGGACGTGCCGATGTTCCACAGCCTCACGCCACGCTTCATCTTCCGGCCGTTGACCGTGACGTCCTGCCAGCTGGGAGCGCCGATGGCCTGCTGCGCCGCGATGCTCTCGCGCCCTTTCACCGCCATGGCGAAGCCTGGATGCCGTCGGGCCCAGGCATACACCTCCATCGTGTTCTCACCGTCGCCCGAGTCGATTGCGACCCGCGCCAGCCGCATGGAGCGCCCGTCTTCGGACTGCCACTCTCGGGCAATCTCCTGATCGAGCTTTGCCCAAGTCTTCTTGTCGGCAATCGGACCAAACACCTCGACCCGCTCAACAAATGCACGCTTCTTGCCGGGGCCGAATGCCCATATATCCATGTCGATGCGGCCGCCGCCGCCGCGCTGCACGTCTGCCGCGCCTATCAGCAGCCCGGCCCATGATGGCGGTGTTCCAAGCTGCATGTCCGTCTCGCGCCGGTCGTATAGCCGCTGCCATTCAGGCGCTTCACCGCGCTCCGCCCAGGCTTCGCCAAGCACCTGGTTGACGAAGGTGCGCAGCAGGTTCGGATCCTTGCGCACCTCCATGAACTCGCGCGCGATTTCGAGCCATGCCGCGCCTGGATGCTGACTGTAAGCGGCCCAGATGTGAAATGAGCGGTGCCGCGGGAAGGCGTCGGGATTATGGGCGCGCCATTCGCCATTTTCATCCATCCAAGGCTTTTCAGCCTCTTCGATGTCGCAGCCATTTTCGCACCTGTACCAAGCGCGGGTAGGGTTCTCCTTCGGTTCCCAGCGAATTCCGGGCCCAGTGCCGTCGCCAAACACCAGCGTCTGCATGTGCCCGCAGTGTGGGCAGGGGACATAGCGAAACTCTTGACTGCCCTGCTCGAACAGGGCGTCTATACGGCTGAAGCCCTTAACCTTAGGCGTTGACCCAGCGGCGCTGAACCTGCGCGGTGATGTCAGGTTGCGCTTGAACGCCAGCCGGGCGGGGTCGCCTTCCTCTTTGGACGCCCAGGGATAGCCATCACATTCCTCAAGGAACACGTCGTCGGAAGTGACGCGGCGGAACTCCTTGGGGCTGTTCGCACCCTTGATCTGTATCCAGCCGCCTTTGTAGCGCTTGGCCCGGATTTGGTTGTCCGAGTGACGCGGCTTAAAGGTGGCGACCGTGCGTACGATGGGCCATTGCAGTACAGGGTCCAGATCGTCGCGGCTGAACTTCTCCGCGTCATCGATCGTCGGCTGATAAATCAGCGTGCGAGCTGGATCGTACTTGATGCGCCAGGCTACGAAGCTCTGCAGGATGGTCGAGTAGCCGATGCGGCTGCTCTTCCGGACCGACACCTGCGCCGTCTCCGGGTCGGTGAAACTGTCCGCCATGTCCGCCTGAAAGGGGAACGGACGAATTTTAGCGCCGTCGTCTGACCGTGCATGATCGCACATGAACTGCGACAGCGGCGGCCTGATCTTTGGTGCGAAGGCGGCTACCCATTGTTGGGCAACCATCGCGCCATCAACGCTGGCGACCCTCAGAACCTCAGTCGTCTTCGTCTCCGGGGGCGTCGTCGTCATCCAAGCCCCCGCCTACCGCCTCCTCGATGCGCGTCATGCTCAGGTCGGTCAGCACGTCGTTGATTGCGGTTTCGATTCTCTTGCGCAGCTTCGTGTCGCCCTGGGCGACTTGCGCACCAACCTGCTGAAGGCGGGCAACCGCCATGATGATCACTCCGGCTCCGGCGGCGATCATGTCCGTGCGGGACGCCAGTTCCTTTCGGCGCTCGGCGTTGTCCATCGCTTTTGCGTCGGCCTGCTCCTTGGCCAGGCGGGCGCGCTCAGCTTCGAGATCCAGACTGTCAGGATCATGTCGGCCGATCTTGATGTTGACGTAGGCCTCAAGGTTCTCTGCCCAGCTAGCGCCGTCCGCGGGCAGATCACCTTTGGAACGGAGCTCGCCAACCCAACGGCTAGAGCAGCCGAACAGCGCCGCGAGTTGAGGTCTAGTTGGCTCGTTCAGGTCGATGTCCATGCACTTCCCTGTCCGATTACTATGAGAACCGCAGAAAACCGTCGTTTTTTACTTGAGAGAGGAAGAACTAAGGCAGGACCTGTGGCTAGCGAGTTTCTGCGCCTTTGCCCCCCGTATAGCTAGGAATGCCGGGAAGGACCCAAAGGGGAGGGGGTTGGCCCGCGCACGGCGGCCCTGACCGCTGCCGCGATCCGTTCCGCCTCGTTGATGAGCCTGTCGGCCCGGCAGATCGACCGCGACGGCTCACGCATGTCGAACGCCAGCATGTGCAACTCGCCTGCAAGCCGCTCCATCTCATCGGCAGGCGAGGCGCGCTGGGTCACATGACATGCTCCAGATATGAGAAGCGCCCGCATGCCGTTTGGCACCGGGCGCAATTCCTATGCTGTGATAGTTGCCACACGTGGCACCCCGGCGCAACCCCTAACCGGTGCGAATGTAAGGCAAAGTGCTCTCGGTCAGCTTGGCCAATGCGTCCAGGAATTCACCCCTGATCGCTTCAGCATGGCGGCCAGACTTAGGAACGAGCTTGGTCTTATGCTCGCCCTTCACGATCCAGTGCTGCTCGCGGCTACCCCAGCGCTCCATCGCCACCTGCGCATAGCTCTTGTCCTCCAGTGCCACCGCTCGCAATGTGTGGACGGTCGCGCCCCGCACCGCGAACTCCAAGAACTTGAATTCGTCGGACGAGATGAGCGCCGCCAGCATAGGGCCGTCGCCTGTGCCGCTGCCGTGATCCCTGTTCAGCACCGACTTCACCGGTGACCGCTGGCAGGCCTCGTACCGATTGCGGTAAAAGCGCAGGCACCGGAGATCATCGCCACTAATGCCAGTGCCATCACGCCGGGCAAGCTCTTCGAAATAGGGTTCGCGGCGATAAGCCTTCCCGATTGTCACAGCCGTCTTGCCTGGCTCAACATCGACGATGTCGCCGATGTCATAGTTCGCTCGCTTCATCTGCTCCGGCGTCGGGCCAATAATCTCCCGATGCTGGCGCTCCTGCTTACGCGCTGATGTCTTCCGCCGTGCCATGTGCCCGTTAACTCCGTTCTCTTCTTGTTCTAACGCTGTGCTTCAATTTCCGCCAGATTGACGCCTTGGCGGGTCAGCAGCTGCTCAATGGCGAGGATGCGCCGCTCGGTCGGGGCGCGGTGATATGGCGCATCAGCTGCTTTCTCCCACCGCTTGGTGACGGCGGCGTTCACACCCAAGGCTTTGGCCCAGGCAGCGCGAGAGAGGCCGGAAGCACGGCGAGCAGCCTTCATGTTCATGCGCTCGCTCCTTCATTCTTGCCCATCGGATCGGCCAAGATGCTGCCCAACAGCTGGGCCTCATCGGCGGTGAGGTTCTCCTGCGGTTCGCTCCATTCCCGCTCGTGCTTGAGCAGGATCATGCGGGCGGTGCCCTCGCGCCGTGTCCGGCGCCCCTTGATTGGGGCGATGATCGCCTCGATCTCCGCCACCGTAGGAAAGAACCGGCAGGTGCGCACGATGACGTCGAATGCGGCATGCAGGTCGGGCAGGGCATGCACGCTGAGAGCGCGGCCATAGAGGCTGAGGCGCTCCGCCGCCTCCTTGTCCGTCAGCTTGGGGCTGGGCATCATCACGGCGATGCGGCCGATCATCCGCTCGATCTGCTCGCGTGCCGGCATCGGTGGCTGGCAGCTGGCAACGTACTCGCGCAGGTGCGCCGCGCTGACGGGGCCGACGACGGGCAGGTCAGTGAAACTCCTGTTCTCCTCCAGCAACGCGTCGAGCTTCGCTGGCAAGGACGGCTCGGACCATCGGATTGGTGGGCTCGTCTCGGTCCTGGCGGTGATTGCGGTTTGGGCGGTCATGCTGTTCTCGCTGTCTCTGCCATTCGTCGGCTTTGGTGATCCAAGTGCGGAATGCGGCCTGCCAGTCCTTCGACTTCCGGCCTTTGTCGTTGGCATGGTCCCGGAATTCCGCGACCCGCGCTGCAAGCCACCCAGGGGGCCAGCCATCCACGATCCGCTGAGCGGCTTCGGTCAAGGTTGGCTGCCAGTCGGCGGGAAGCGCATCACCAGCGGCAGACTTCCGCTTCGAACCTGATTTTGGGGATGATGAGACGATAGTCTCATCTGGGGAAAGTTCTGGGGGGTTAGATATAATATCATTGGGGGGGTCACGCGTGACGTCACGGCGTGACGAGTCACGCTCCGCCCTGTCCTTGTCACGCTTCCGCTGCTGGCGAACAGCTGCCGTCGGATCCTTGCGGATGTCGCCCAGCCGCGACAGTTCGACTGCATCTGAAAGGGACATGCCCTTAGACGCCAGATATTCCAGTTGTGCCGTGTTGAGGCTCACGCTGACGGCGCTCCAATCTCATAGCGGTCGAGGTGGATGGCGACCCGCGCACCACCGCGGCGACCGACGCACGGCTGTTGAGGAAAGGCTCCGCAAACAGGGCAATGCACTCGCATTGCCTCCATGCGCAGCCGGCGGCGCTGCCTAGGCTGTTCTTCGCTCACTTAATCCACCCCCATTCACGAACAGCGTCGAGCGCCTCTTCCGGCTGGCGGATCAGAGCCCAAGGAAAGCCCCATGCGATCAGGTCGTCGCGCCAGTCTTCTTGGTCGCCAGACAGATCGTTGCCGATCTCACGCTTGACCTCGATGAAGCCGACCTGAAGCTGCACCTTACGGTTAAACAGGATCAGGTCTGGGAAGCCGGGCCGAAGCCCATCCTTGCGAAGCGCAGCCATCTGTTTGATGCGCGCCAGCTTATCACCCGCCAGATGCGTGCCGTTGGGAACGTGCACGGCTTCGATGCCCTGCATGGCGAGAAGGCGAATCGCGCCGCGCTGCACCGGGCGCTCCGCCATGCCGGTCGGACGTACGCTGCCAGCCTGCTTTCGGCTGGACGCACGCTTGCGCGGCTCCTTCATAAACCAGGCGGCCGCCATCAGATCATCCCTGAGGCGACGCCGCCAAGCGTGAAGGGGCCGGTGTCGACCTTGGGCGTGAACTTCTGCACGATCGTCGCCTCACCTCGGCGGAGGCGATGCAGCTGCTTATCGAATGCAGACATGTTTGCCTCATCAGCCTTGATCTGCTGCTCGACGATCGCTCTGGCGTCAGCAGCCCGCACCCGCTTCGCGTAAACGAGGTGGCGATACTGCTCGAAATATTCAGCTGGGCACCAACTGAACAGCGTGCGGCGGCGGCTCTCGACAGCCTTGCGCCGAGCGGGCCCAGCCGCGGGCATATGCTTGTGGCCGAGCATCGACTTGCCCAATGTTCTGCAGCGCTCAACCATCTCGGCGCGCATCTGAGGATCATCAGCCATTCGCTTGCGGAAGCCATCATGGGCCCGCCTCAGCGTCTCGGCCTTGATCGTAGGATCGGCCATGCGGCGGAGCATGGCATCCCTGCTCTTCGCGATCTTGTCCGGGTGCCGACCATTGGCGCTGCGGCTGCACTGGATGCAAAGCTTTGTCTTACGGCGCGGGAATGGCCGATAGCTCGCGCCGCAGCCAGCCTCGCATAGAAGCATCTCGCTCATTCCATCCCCAGCGCTGACAAATAAGTCTGGAGGATCGCCTCCATCTCCTGGCGATCGTGGGCGGGCATCTTCCGCAAGCGGATGATCTGCCGCATGATCTTGCCATCATAGCCGTTCGCTTTGGCTTCCAGGTAGACGTCCTTGATGTCGTCCCCGATACCCTTCTTCTCTTCCTCAAGCCGCTCAATGCGTTCGATGAATAAGCGCAACTGGTCGGCAGCGACGTTTCCTTCAGACATGATCAATTTTCTCCAGTAGCGAACCCTGTGGGTCCGGATTGTCGATGTGCCATTGCGCCAGGCGATCGCGAGCGCGGGCCTCCGCAGCTTTCGCGTCAGCGAGCTCCTGCCCGGCTATGGCTTTCTTGTGCGCCGCGCGTCGGGTGCGCTTTTCGCAGCAGGCAATGATGGCCTCTAGGCGGGCGCGTTCGGGGCAGGGCTCCGGCGGTTCAATGGCCATGTACGGGAGCCTCCAAAGCGACGATGTGCAGGCCCTGCTCGACCTGCTCGACAAAGGCTTCCAGCCGAACGCTGAGCAGGGATGCGCTTTCAGCGTCCACCTTCCCGGCGGCGACTAGGTTGGCGACGGCGGCGATCTGCCACCGGCCGAATTCGGCGACTTTGGCGCGCTCGGCGGCGCGGGCCTGCGCGGTCACTTCGGCGAAGGTGCGGCGGCGGTAGCGGCGGCTCACTTCGACGCCTCCGCGAACAAGCTGCCCTGTGCCGCTTCTTCTTCTGCCATGGCTGCAGCGTGCTGGATGCGAGCCGCCGCGATCGGCATATAATCAGCGGTCAGCTCACAGCCGATGAAGCCGAAGCCCTCCAGCATGGCCGCCTTGCCCGTGCTACCGCTCCCCATAAAGGGATCGAGCACCACGCCCGCCGGCGGGGTGATGAGACGGACGAGCCAGCGCATCAGCGCCGTCGGCTTCACTGTCGGGTGAGTGTTTCGATACTGTGTGTCCCGGCCTTCGCTGATGCTGCTGGCTTTGCCGCTCGTGCCGTTAGCGGTCTGGAAGGCCACGAATTCCTTCGGCTCAAACTGATCAAGCCCTTCGTCCCGATCAGCCTTGCCTGCCTTGGCGCAGTAGAAGAAACGAGCAGCCGTTCCGGAGTCTCGGCGGGCAGGGTGATCCAATGCCGGACGCATGCCGCCGAAAATGCCGTTAGGAGACTGGCGGCAGTTCGCGTGGGATTTGAGGTCGCCTTGCTGCCCCGGGGCATCTGGAAACGCAGCAATCACCTCGTCGCTGCCATCATGAACGACGTTCGCAGGCCAGCGGCCGCGCGCATCGCCGCCGCGCGGACCGGGGGTGGCTGCAAAGTTGGTTGCGCCCCGATCGCTATAGCGGTGACCTGCACTCGCTTCGCCCGCACGGCCGCGGGGAACGTCTGGTTCGTGGCGCACCGGGATGATTCCAGTACCTGCCCGCAGCTTTTCGTCGGTCGGTACCCGGCAGCCGTCAATGTTGATGGCTCCGGTGCCGTGTGCGGCAACGTTCGCCGCGACGCTGCCGATCAGCGGTTTGCGAGCGAGTACGATGGGCTCGTGCGCTGGCTTGAGCGCGGTCCCCCATCCTTCACGGTCCCCGTCCAGATTGCGAGATTTCGGGAATCCTGAGCCATAGATCCACATGATCTGGTCGCGGATTTCAAAGCCCGCATCTTCGATGGCGCAGGTCATGCGGTGATAAGTGCGAGCGTGGGAGAATGCGATCAGATGACCGCCCGGCTTGAGAACGCGGAGCGCCGCTGCCCACATTTTTTGATCAAATGCGATGCCGGTGCGGTCCCAGGCCCGTCCCATGAAGTCCAACTCATAGGGGGCATCGGTCACGATGCTGTCGATCGAGTTGGCAGGGAGCATTGCCATCGTGTCGCGGCAATCGCCGAGATAGAGGGTGGCGCTGCCAATGATCGTGGCGACCGGAATCGCAGGCAAAGTAATAGCGTTCGCGGAACCGGCCTCTGCCAGCGCCGCGCTAGTTGCGCAGGTCATGGTTCACTCCAGGGCGATCAGCGCCCGCTCAGTTTCAGCCTTCCTCGACCGCGCTCACGGCCTCGGCGATTAGGTTCCGGGTTCTGGCGCGAAGCCGCGCCTTCTCAACATGATCGATCTGGCCATCCTTGCGTGCTTCGCAGACTTCCGCGACCAGCCCAGCCGCACTAGCGGCGATGGCGTCCCAATTTGCCTCCTGCGCGTCAGTGGTGGCGAAGCGGACACCGCCCGGCTCCGTCAGCATGTTGATTGCAGCGGCAGGCAAAAAGGGGCGGATGGCGAGCACAGCGTGCAGCGGCATGGCCGCGCCATTCGCATAGCTCTTGAGCGTGCTTTCCGGCACCTTGCTCGCAACGGCCAACGCCGCGCGGGTGATGTGCAGGGCGGGGCCGACGAAGCTGGCGAACATCGTGATCTGCCGTTCCTCGACATCTCGCGCCAAACGGCTTTCAGCAGACATGATGACGCGGTCCTTTCGCGGTAGTAACATGGCTATGAACAGACGCATCGAACATCACGCAGCATCCTTCCGGTACCTGGCCATGAACACCCGGACGCGCTGTTCTGTCTCTGGCCAGCACCTGCGCCCAGACCGCAACTGGCGGACAAAGTGACGATCGCCCAAAGCCTGGTTGCCGAAGGAAGTCGGCGCCATCCCAGTCGCTTGGAGGAAAAGCTCAATTTCGGGGAGCAGTGTAGCCATGCAGCAATGGATAGGTGTGTAGCCACACACTGTCAAGGTGTGTTGCCACACCACTATCAAAGTCCGCGCTTTAAGTGTGTAAGAACACACATGACAGAGCGATCGGACGAGCTTCAGCGGGTGCGTGATGCTTTGCGCAAGGCGATGGCGCGCAAGGGCATGAAGAACAAACCCCTCGCGCAAAAAGCGGGGCTGGGCGACACATCAGTACGTGACCTGCTCGACAACGAAGACCGCGACATCAAGCTCGGCACGTTGCACCGGATCGCGGGCGCGCTTGAAGTGGATATCCGCGATCTTGTGGGTGGAGCGAACACGGTGCCGCTCAGAGGTAGCGTCGGGGCAGGCGGAAGCGTTATCTACGAGGAAGTCGATGACCGGACGGCGCCGCTTCCGCCAGGACTTGGCTCAAATGTTGAAGCGCTCGAGGTACAGGGCACCTCCATGCTGCCGCGCTACTCATCCGGCGATATCGTCTACATCGCGACCGATATTCGGGGCGTCAGCGAGGAGGACATCGGAGATTACTGCGCTGTCCGACTCTCAACCGGCGAGACATACGTGAAGCTGCTTGCTCACGGCTCCAGGCCCGGTTTCTTCACGCTTCGGAGCCTCAACGCTGAGGACATCGTTGACGTCGAACTGGAGTGGGCGACGCCAATCATCTTTGTGATGCCAAGAGCCGCACGGCGTCGGCTGGGGTTTTGACCCAGTAGCGAAAGCCGCCCCTCGGTGCTTCAGGTGCCGGTCGCCCCGCAAAGTGTGATTGGATGGGGACAACATCGTCACATAGCGCAAGACTGAGACGCGCGCCGAACAAGCAGGCGCGCCCCATGCCCATGCTGTCGATCACCGCGCTCACGCCTCGGCCGTGCTGATGGACGGCGATGTGTACCGGGCTGCGGCGTGGAAGGTAGCCGATCGTCTCGCCTGTCATCGAATCTACGCGCAGCGCCATTTCGTCATGCGGATTGTCGGGTTCGTGGATAATCCTCACCGGTTGACCGGGTGCACACCTCGTCAGAGCATCCTGAAAATGGCTCACGCCGACCAAGTGCTGATAGATGATCCCGTCGTCCATGCGAATCGCTCCTCCTGCAGCCACTTTCCACAGAGGCTGTAAACAAAACAAGAACGATGTGTGGCCACACACTTTAGGCTTGACGTGGTGTGTAGCTACACACTATCCATGCTCCATCACCTGATCTCCCCAGCATCCAGCCGGGGGCACGAAAAGGTGGGGAGATCATCATGTCCCACGATCGCAATTCTGTCGGAACGGCGTTTGCTGAAGCGCTGAGGATGACAACCGCGCTGATGCGCGACCCGGCGTTCAAGTCCTATCGGACCGTCGATTTTGTGAACATCGGCCACCATGCAGCTGCTGAGGCGCATCGGCTGCTGCCGACTGATCCCGAAGCGGCACGCTATGCGCTGATCACCGGAGCCAGCCGGATGCTGGCGGCGGCTGAGCGGCTGGAGAACCCCCAGCCGGTTATCACGCTGCCGTCGGACCGCCCCGAACGCGCAACGCTGCTGGTGATCCAGTGAGCGCGCCCGCACACATCGCCGCCAGCCTCTTCCTGCTGGGCATGGGCCTCGGCTCCTGCTGGCTGATCTACGTCCACCTTCGCGCCTATGGCGACCAGATCATGGCCGCGCTCATGTACGACGGCCCACGCTGATGCCGAATGGCCCTGATGAGATCCGGAGCGCCGTGCGCCCCATCCTGCTCGGCATAGCCTATCTGTCGGCAGCCTCTCTGTTGCTCAGCATCTTCAAGCTGACCGCAACGGCGCTGGCCGCGATGAGCGGAGGCGCGCAGTGATCGACCATGCCGCCATCCGCACCCAGGCGCAGCGCTCCCTCGAGGCATCCCACCTCGTGGTGGAACGCGCCATCGCTATCCTCAAGCAACCAAGACTGTCCGAACTGCGCACTTGCCCCCTGAGCGCGCACCGGACGGGAGCCTCGGGCGACAAATCCCCCCTCTCCAAGTCGCCATTCGATCCTAGCGGGTCGGCCGTCGAGGCCGGTCGGCCTGCCAACTCATCCACACCGGGCGCGGGCTGCACATGCCCCGTCTGCACCAGCGATCTCGCCGACATTGCGCCGTGCGAGCGGGAGAATGAACTGTGAGCTTTTTGACCCTCAATGCGTGTCCGCCTGGCCTCTTCCGCACTGAAGAGGGGGGCTACGGCTTCAAGTCTGAATATTCGACCGAAGCGTCTGACGGGTGGAAGTGTGATGCCTACTGCCTTGAAAGCGGAGAATATTTCCAAGGAGGTCGGGAGAGCACGGCGGCGCGCGGAGAGATCCTGGTCGAGCCGGTAGACTTCCTTGGCGAGCTGGAAAAGCTGCGGATGCAGAACAAGCATCAGGCGTCCGACCTGGACGAGGCGCGGGGCGCGCACGATCGCACACGCGAAAGCTTGCGCGAGGCTGAAGCTGCCAAGCGTGATGCCGAGCATCAGCGCAGGTTCTTCGAGAACCGCGCGCAAAACGCTGAACGCCGCCTGGAGCATGCGCAGGGCACGGCTATGGAGCTGCGCGGTCGGCTGATGGAAATTCGCAGCAATCAGATGGTGCGCCGCTCTGACATCGCGATGTCGGCCGATCTCCCCACCCCGTATGACGATGGAGTGCCGTTCTGATGGGCCTCGGTCTTGGTTACGCCTCTCTCGACGATATGCAGGCGTGGGCGGAGCGTGTTGTCGCGCGCGATCCCGACTTCGTGATCGGCGAGCGTGACGCTCCCTATCTGCTCCGCTGGTGGATCGTACCCCGGAATGAGCACCAGAACGTCTATCTGCATTGGATATTGCGGGACGATGACGATCGCGCGCTTCATGATCACCCATGGGCGAATACCAGCTACCTGATCGCTGGTCGCTATCGTGAGATCACGCCGGAGGGCACCTTCATCCGCGAGCCCGGCAGCCTCATCACGCGCCAGGCGACGGATCTGCATCGCCTCGAACTGGTGGACGGGGAGGCTGCCGTGTCGCTGTTCTTTACAGGGCCGAAGGTTCGCGACTGGGGCTTCCAGTGCCCCAAGGGCTGGGTGCCCTGGCAGGAGTTTACCGCTGGCGACAATGGCGAGCTCGTCGGGCGCGGCTGCGGGGAGATGGGCTGATGCGGCGCCTTCGCGAACTGAACCGCTTCCGTGACAAGGCGTGGGAGCGCAACTTGGGTGGCGTCGGCGATGATCGCGCCGGCTGCTTTCGGCTCGTCCGGAACGGTGTCGAGCTTCGCTGCATCGCCAGCAATGATGCAGGATGGGATCATGTGTCGGTCACGACCGATCTTCCACGCTGTCCAACCTGGGGCGAGATGGATCATGTGAAGCGTGCATTTTTCCGCGACGATGAGGTGGCGATGCAGCTGCATGTCAGCTCATCTGATCACATCAGCAATCACGATTATTGTCTGCACCTCTGGCGGCCGCACGCTGCTGCTGTGCCGCTTCCGCCAAAGGCGTTTGTCTGATGAAGTTCGGCGCCGGTCTCAACGAATTCGAGATCATCCGCACCCCGCGCTGGGGCGCTCGTCACGCCACCAAGGGGCCGACGGGCATCTACACTTACTGCGCGGGCAATCCGGCGCTGTGCAAGTTTTGCGCGGAGCATGGCGTTCCGCTCGACCCGCCAGACCCGATCGATGCCGCGATCGAGCGGCTCGTCGCCAATTGGGGCAAGCGGTGGGCGGAGAGCAATCGGCATCCCGGTGAACTTGCAGAGGATGAGGCGTGGCCAGCCGAAGGCCTGCACATCGTCGCGCTGGCGGATGACAACCCAGCCGATCGCACCGTGCTTCTCAGCTTCGGCGATGATCCGACCGGCATGCTCAACATCAGCGCCTTGGTGCATGCTCATAACCTGATGGTGGGGAAGCCGGACTGATGCTCGCCGCCACCATCTGCTCTGGCATCGGTGCGCCCGAAGTCGCCATGCCCCACTGGTCCTGGATCTTCGCCAGCGATATCGAAGCCGCGCCGCGGGCGATCATGGCCTATCGTCATGGCGCGGAAGACGCCAGCCGCGCCCGCAGCGGAACCGGCCCGGCGCTCTGGGGCGACTTCACCGCGATCCGCGGTCGCTTCCTGCGCCGCCTGGGCATTGCCCTCCCGCAATGGCTGGTCGCAGGCACGCCCTGCCAATCCTTTTCCATTGCTGGTCTGCGCGGCGGCATGGCCGACGCCCGAGGCAATCTCACCATGGAGTTTCTGCGCCTTGTTCATGCTCTTCGACGAGCCGGATCCCTCAAGGGCTTCCTCTGGGAAAACGTCCCCGGCATCCTCTCCCACGCCGACAACCCTTTCGGATGTTTCCTGGCAGGAATTGTCGGAAGCGATACCCCCATCGTTTCACCACTCAAACGCGGACGGTGGTCGCGTGCGGGCATGGTTGATGGACCCTTCGGAAAAGCCGCGTGGGTTGTTAAGGACGCTCAATATTTCGGACTGGCCCAGCGCCGGGCGCGTGTGCTCGTTGTCGCAAGTTTTGTGGACGGGATCGATCCCGCAGCGGTACTTTTTGAGCGCTGTGGCGTGTCTGGGAATAATCCGCCGCGCAGAGAACAGAGGGAAGACGTTGCCGTCAGCCCTACACTCCGCGCTCGCGCAAACAGCAGCCACCGTGGCGATAGCCAAGCCTATGTCGCGGAATGTTTCGGGGGGGGTAACACCAGCGGACCAATCGAGCGAGCCGCCTGCCTCACAGCCAAAGGGCAGCGGGTAGACTTTGAGGTGGAAACCTTCGTCACTCACGCGCTGCGCGGCGAGGGCTTTGATGCGAGTGAAGATGGCACAGGGCGCGGCACGCCGATCGTGCCCGTCGACCTGACCAATGGCAGCATCGGTGCGGACATAGCAGGCACGATCGAGCACGCTCAGCACAAGTCCAACCGGGGGCAGGCTGTGCTCCAGCCGATCAGCTTCAATAGCCGTGAGGATTTCTGCCACAGTGAAGAGGTGTTCGGCTCACTCGGATCATCCAGCCCGCAGGCGCAGGCCGTCGCTTACGCCATCCAAGCTGGCGCAACGAGGGAAAATCCAGCTGCTGGTCCCGATGGGGTGGGGGTGAAAGAAGACGTCGCATACACATTGGAGGCGCGCGCGGAGGTGCAGGCGGTCGCCTTCTCGATCATGCCCATGAACAGCGGCAAGGACTACAAGGCGAGGGAGACGGATATAGCCCAGCCCCTCATGGCGGGTGGCCCGGTCGGCGGGAACCAAGGCGGCGATTACATCCAGCAGCAGATGGGCGTTCGCCGCCTGATGCCGGTCGAATGCGAGCGGCTGCAGGGCTTTCCTGATCACTTCACCGCCATCCCGTATCGATCGCGCAAGGTGACGCCGGACGAGGCAGCGCACGCGGCGATCGAGGGTCGGCTCGCCGATTGCACGCCCGATGGCGATCTGGTGACCGACTGCATGGCGGACGGCCCGCGCTACAAGGCGCTGGGCAACTCCATGCCGGTCAACATGATCCGTTTCTACCTTCAACGCGTCGAAAGGATGGTGGCCTGATGGGCCTCGCGCTTGAAAAGCTGCCTGACTGGCCAGCCGCTATGAACCGGGAATGGGCGCTGGCCTATACTGGCGTCAGCGGCGAGCAGATGAAGGAATGGGTGCGTTCCGGCAAGGTGCGCTTCCGCCCGCGTGGCCCAAAAGGTGCCATGGTCGCCCTGAAGGCAGACCTGGACGCCGCGCTCGCCGATCTGTTCGGCTCTACCGCCCGCGGAGCGCCTGAATTCTGATGGGCAAGGCCACGATCAGACTGCCTGCCTATGTCAGCCGCGTGCGCCTCGCATCCGGCGACTATGCCTATTTCTGGAAGCTGCCCAGCTGGGCTCGGCCGAAGAAGGACAAGAAGACCGGCAAGGAGATCCCGGTCATCCGTCATGGCCATCCATGCCCTGTCTCGTCGGCAGCGCTCGGCACCAGCTTCGATGCGATGGTCGAGAAGGCGGACGCGCTCAACGAGGCGCTGAAAGAGTGGCGACTCGGTATGGAGCGCCGGACAATCAAGCCTGGCTCCGTCGCCTGGCTGTTCGGCTGGTATCGCGAGCAGGACCGCTACACGCGCAACCGGCCGAAGACGCAGCGCGATTACCGGCGGCTGATGGATATGCTGGTGGAGTTCCCCACCAAGTCTGGCGCGAAGCTGGGCGGGTGGAACGCTGGCAGCCTCGACGCTGGCTCGGTCGACGGGCTCTACAAGAAGCTGCGCGAGACCAAGGGCGAGCGGGAGGCGTCCTATGCGATGCAGGTGGGCCGCCTCGTCTGGCGGTGGGCGCTGCGCTACAGCAGGACGACGGGCGTTACCGCCAACCCCTTTGCAGGCATGGGCATCAAGAGCACGGCCAGCAAGGAGAACCGGGCCACGACTCGCGCGGAATATGATCTCTACCGCGAGACGGCGCGGGAGATGGGCTTTCAGAACATGGCGGCCGCCGCGGCGCTCTGCTTCGAAGGCTGCCAGCGCGTCTCCCATGTGTTCGGGCTCTGGCCGGACGAGGAGAAGGAGCGCACCGGTGAGGCTCCGCCTGCTGGCCTGCAATGGTCGATCTGGAAACCGGGCATCGCGATCGCGCTCACCCAGCGCAAGACAAATAACCCGGTGTGGCTGGAACTCACGATCGAGGTCGATGGCGAGACGGTCGAGCTCTACCCTGATCTGGAGCAGGAGCTGCGCGACCTGCGCGAGCGGGCGGCCAAGGATGAGTTCGGCCAGCCGACGGGGCAGATCATCCTCGATGAGCGTACCGGCAAGCCGTTCACGCCGCGCTGGCTCTCCACCGTACATCGCCGGATCTGCGACAAGGCGGGCCTGCCGAAGGCGATGACGTTCACCGGCTTTCGCCATGGCGGCATCACCGAGATCGGCGACGCTGGCGAGGACGATGTCCGGCCGATCTCTGGCCACAAGACGATGGCGCAGACGCGAACCTACAACAAGGCGACGGCCGAGAAGGGCAGGCGGATCGCGCTCAAGCGGCGCGAGCATGTCGAGCAGCTGGGTGCGCGTGAGGAAGTGAAGGACGAAGCATGACCAACGAAACCAACCCCGGCACGGTGCCCGCTCTGCAAGGTGATGCTGTAATCCCGCCTGTGGAATTAGCCGGGCAGATTATCGCTCACTTGGATGAGTGCAGCCGAGTTGGGAAGTTTTCCAGCATAGGTGAGGAGCATATCAGAGCGATATGTGAAGCCCTCGCCGCCCAATCCCAGCCAGCAGCCACGGTGCAGGAATTGGGGCGGGCCTACCTCAAGCCGATCATTGACCGCTGGTGGGTGACGGATGAACCCGACATTCGCGGGCGCTATGTAATCCGCTGCGGCGGGGCGACAGTCGAATATGTGCAGGGAGACCGAGACGACGCTTACGAGCGAATGAAGGCACTGCGCTATGATGACGTTCTCGCAGCCCTAACAGCAGAGCCAGCAGCCAAGGCGGGGGATGCGCCCTTTGAGTTCGACCGTTACATCAACGGCAAATTGATGGCGGAAGGCGTGACCATTGAGCGCGAAACGACGCTTGAGGCAGCGATGGTGGTCGCGGCCCGTATCGCTTCCAAGGGGGCGAACGGTGAAGCGCCCGTTCTGGTTTACCGCCCGCCCGCCCTTCCCCGCAACTCACCATCACCCCACCCCGATATGGGGAGCGGGGAAGCGATCGGATTGATCGGAGAGGCTTCGTTTGCCGAAGTAGTCGATTGCGATTTCTGGTCCCTGCAACTGCACTTTGGCAAAGGTGACGATGCGCGTGACAAGATGCGCGCTGTTAGCGATGCCCTCCGCTCGGCCGCCGCCCTTTCTCCCCCGACATCGCAGAGCGTGGAGAAGATGACGGAGGCGCTGGAGCAGATCGCCGCCAGTCGCTTCGGTCTGCAAGGCATTGAAGAAGACTACGGCCGGGACGTGAATGCCTACAACTACCACGCGATGCGGTATTGGGCCGAGCAGCGGCGCAACGATCAGGCAACAGCCATCGCCGCCCTCTCCACCCTCCCGCATAAGGAGGAAGCCACCCCTGCGCCAGTGGGGGAACAGGGGGCGGTGGCCAGGATCAAGGACATTCTCGGTGATTATCGAGATTGTGTGCCGGGAGCGATGATTGAGAGGATTGCGAGCCTTGTAAGTTCCACCCCTGCAACCGAAACCGAACGGGGGCGGGGATGATAGCAGCCCTCTATGTCGAAACTGGCGGCAGCTATTTCGGCCTGCCAGGCGTTGACCCGTGGGATGAGGCTCGAGATGCAAGGACCTACCTTGGCCCGCATCCCGTCATTGTTCATTCCCCTTGCCAGCGATGGGGCAAGCTTTGGGCCGGTCAGCCGCTCTGGATCAAGCGAACTGGCATCAGGAAGAAAAAGGGTGATGACGGCGGCTGCTTCAAGTGCGGGCTTGCTGATGCGAGGCGCTGGGGCGGCGTCATGGAGCATCCCTGGGGTAGCCACGCGTGGAAGGCGTTCGGTATCCCTGTTCCTCCCCGGTCGGGTGGCTGGATACCAACCGGAGATGGAGGCTGGACTTGCTGCGTAGAGCAGGGAAGGTACGGCCATTACGCACGCAAGCCGACGCTGTTGCTGGTCTATGGCGTAGCGCGTGAGAATTTACCGGAGCTGGATTGGGGCATTGGCGAAAGTCGCCTCGACCCTGCAATCGTAGAGCGAATGGGGTTGGAGCGCGCCAAGCGTCTTGGCGAGGTGGGCGGCAAGGGTGGCGGCACCGATAGTTCACCGCGCATCGGGACGCCAGAGCCGTTCCGCGATCTACTGATCGATATCGCTGGGCGGTGTTACAAATCATGGGTCTCAAATAAATCAGACCCGGAATATGTAACCAATCCTCCCAGTAAAATCGGTTTGCACCCCGGATATGTAACAAGAGATCTGTTCGGAGAAGCAGCATGACCCAATCCGCATCAACAAAGCCATATAGCGATCAGGGGGAGGTCATTGCCCTCCGTTCCGCCCTGCGCAACCTACTCGACGCCTGCTATCAGGCGGACGGCGCTGAAAATCTGTCGGAAGAGATCGACGGCAGTTTGCTCGATGCCGCCAGTGAGGCGCTGGAACTCCAGTATCCCGTCATATGGACGGATGAGCAGGTCGCCATGCTCGAAAAGCGGCAAGCAGATAGCAGTCTGCACCCCTACACCTGCGGCGGCGACAGGACCGACCGGGCGCACCGCTGGCACGCTGACGAGTCTGGCGATGAGCCTGGTCTGCTGTACCCGACCGTTCGCGGATGGAAATGTCCAGCGTGCGATTATCGCCAGTTCTGGTCGCATGAGACTGGTGATCGTTTTTCCTCAACCCCGGAGACCGGCGCATGAGCGGCGAGGAACTGAAACCGGACCTGCGGCCATGGGGCTATGCGCCCGGCCACTACTCTTTCCGCTGCATGGATTGCCCGGAGCCGACCAGCTTTGAGGGTTACGCCCAAGGGGACAAGCGGTCCATCCGTTGCGAGAAGCACGCATTAGAGGCGAGGGACGCCATGTTTACGCCAGAGCAAATCGCTGCGGCAAATGCAAAAACTGACCGTCTCACCCGCGAATTGGACATCACAAACGCCGACCATATCGCCCTATGGCTGGAGGCGAACATGGCTGACAGCAGCCTTGCATGGCTGGCTTGTCGGATCGTGGAAGCGCACGAAGCGGCAATTCGTGCCCACCCCCTCCCCGAACAGCCACGGGAGGCGCAGATCGAAGCTGCCGCCAAGGCGCACTGCGACTTCTTCGGCGGGCAAGGATGGTGGGATAGCGGGCTGATAGCCGACACCAAGCCCAAAGCGCTTGAGGCAATGCGGGTGGCCATAGCTGCATTGTCCCCACCATCCACCGAAACGAAGGAGAGCGGGGAGTGAGCCTGCTAAAAAGCTATGCCGAGAGCATAGGCGCTCAGGCTGCACGGGATTATCTCGCCAGCTCACAGTTCAAGGAGCAATTACGCCGCCACGTGCGCTGGGCGATGCAGGGTTACGAACCCGGCTTCAGCATGAAGGACCGCGAGCGCTTCACGCAGACCGTGGCCGACCGCATCCGGGAGAAGGCGCGCAATCCTGTCCATCTGTTCGGCGTCCGCATCTGGAGGCGTAAACCTGACCGCGAGTGGTGCTGGCAGACGGCGGATGGCATCGTGGAGGCTTTTCTGGACAGCGAAGAAATCAAGTTCGGTGATCCGCGCTTCTATTGGGGCGATGGGGTCGAGCTTGCCGACAACGACATGGAATATTGGGAGAGTTGCCCATGACCCACCCTAACACCGACCAGGGCGTGACTGCGGAAGTGACGCAGGACCGCTATCTACTGGTCAAGCGCGGCCTCTACTATCGCCCCGGCAATCAGGGATACACCGGCATCAAGGAATATGCTGGCCGCTACCCTGCGAGCGATGCCAGCCCTGACGACGGCGTAACTGCGATCCATGAGGATGAAGCGCCCGAATATTCGCAGGCATGCTACCATGACCTGATGGCCCAACATGCAGCCGGGAAGGCAGCGGCGCTAGAAGCAGAAATCGCTTCCTTGAAGCAGAGGCTGGAGAGCGCGGAGGATGAGACCGCACGGCTGCGAATGGATCGAGACAGGCTCGACTTCCTCGACCGCTGCAATCAGCGCCTGAACGCTACCTACGGGACCAACTATGGCTGGCAACTGATCCTGAACCACAACGTCAATCGGCTGATGCTCGAACATATGTCCGTGGATCTGCACGACAGCCACGGGGGCAAGGGTAAATTGCCGTCATGCCGCGCGGCGATCGACGCTGAGATGGGACGGCTGCACGCTCTCCAGGAACAGGAGAAGCAGAATGGATAGCATGGTGGAGAGGCCCCGGCGCGTTCAGCTTCGGCGCACGAGGGGCTGGCGAATGCCGGAGAACACCGTGAAGGTGGACCGGACTACGAAATGGGGCAACCCGTTCAAACCTGGCGTCTCTTGCGCCTATACTGGTGGCCGACCCGTTCAAGACAAGCGCCACGCCTTCGTCCTTTATCGTGCCGTTGCGTCCGACAATGAGGCTCTGGTGGCGGCTGCGCAGGCGGAGTTGCGGGGCAAGAACCTAGCCTGCTGGTGCCCGATTGAGCCTCACGCATCAGACGGATGCTGCCATGCCGATGTGCTGCTTGAACTAGCGAACCGTCCCGCCGCTCTCTCCGACACAGAGGGGAGGTAGGGGGATGACCAGAACAGGCCATGAACAGACCTGATTTGTCGAAATGAATGTCGAAATACTTGTCGAAATGGCGCAGCTTCACCAGCCGCGCAAAGCGCAAAAAACCCTTTAGTTGTCGAGGGTTCCGATGGTGAGCCCTGCTGGATTCGAACCAGCGACCTACTGATTAAAAGTCAGTTGCTCTACCGACTGAGCTAAGGGCCCTCCGTCACGAGGTCCGCACGCACTAGAGGCCGTGATGCGGCTGGTCAACCTCTAGGACGCGGCAAAGGCGCAGCTTTTCGCAAGCGTGCATGAAGATGCCGGATGGAAAGGACCGAAAGCGGATCGGACCACCGCGGGGCGATGGTCATGAGCGGCGACAATACGAAATCGCGCGTGCGGAAAGCCCGGTGCGGAATGTGAAGCCACCTGTTCGACCAGCGTCCCCCTGACCAGAGGATGATGTCGATATCGATGGTGCGGGCGCCCCAGCGGCGGTGCCTCCGCCTGCCCAGGTCAGCTTCGATCGCCTTGAGTGCCCGCAACATTTCTGGCGGGGTCAGCCTGCTTTCGATCAGCAGCGCGCTGTTCGCATATTCCCGTAAGGAGGGGCCGATCGGCTCGGTCGTCAATATCGGTCCCGTCGCCACAATTCGGCCGATCTCGCCCAATCTGCCGGCCGCCTCCTGCACGATCGCTCTTGGTGTCCGCTTTGCCGACAATGGCCGGTTCGAACCGAGCGCAAGCGCATAGCGATGAAGAGTGCTTGTCTTGACCATGTGACTGCGCCTAACCGCTGCACATGACGCTGCAAAGCCCCATAGCCGATGCGGAAGCGCCGCTGGATTGTCCGCTCTGCCCCCGCCTGGCCGCCTTGCGTCAGGAATGCCGGGCCGAGCATCCCGACTGGTGGAATGCGCCTGTCCCTGCATTTGGCGATCCGCTTGGCCGCATCGCAGTGGTGGGACTGGCGCCGGGCAAGCAGGGGGCCAACAGAACCGGGCGGGCATTCACCGGCGATTTTGCGGGCGACCTTCTTTTCAACATATTGCTGAAAACGGGTCTTGCCGAAGGGTCTTATGAGGCCCGGCCCGATGATCAGCTGACGCTGCGCGACGTCATCATCCTCAATGCCGTAAAATGCCTTCCGCCGCAGAACAAACCCCTGCCGCAAGAAGCGCACAACTGCCGCCTATTCTTGAAGTCGGCTGCCGACGCCTTACCCAATGCGCGGATATTCGTCGCGCTGGGTGAGGTCGCCCATCAGTCCGTCGTGAAGGTGCTGGGCGGCAAACTTCCCAAGGCGCGCTTTGCTCATATGGCGGAATACCGCATGCCGAGCGGCAAGATAGTCATCGACAGCTATCATTGTTCCAAGAGAAACGTCATGACTGGCCGCCTGACAAACGAGATGTTCGAAGCGGTTTTCGAAAAGGCTATCGCGTTACTTTCAACCTGACGCGGCCAGGCAGCGGCCGCAGACCTCAGCCTATCAGATAGTCGAGATATGCTCCCTCCGGCGGCCCATCCAGCGCCGCCATCATCGGTTCGAACAGCCGCTTGTCCAGCATCGGACCAGCGGCCTTGTGCGCATCGACATCAGCCCAGCGCTCGATGAAGACAAAGCGGCGCTCATTGCCAAGGTCGCGAAGCATCTCGACGCCCTCACATCCGGGCAGCGGCTGGACCGCTGCTGCCAGTGCGCGAAGGGCGCTCTCCAATGCTGCCTCCGATCCTTCTCTGGCATGCATCAGATAATGGCGCGCGACCGTCATGGCATCATTCTCCCTAGCTTAGATATCCTGCGCGATCCGGCCGTATAATTCCGGCCGCCGGTCCCGGAAGAAGCCCATGCCCGCGCGATGCTTCCGCGCCTGCGCCAGGTCAAGCGTGGCCACCAGCGCGCCATTGTCGCGCGCATCGGCCTCGGCTGCGAAATCGCCCCATTCATCGCTGATGAAGCTGTGACCATAGAATTTCTGGCCGTCTTCCTCGCCGATCCGGTTGGCGGCGATCACCGGCATGCAATTGCTCACCGCATGGCCGATCATCGCGCGGCGCCACATGCGGCTCGTATCGAGATCCGCGTCATAGGGTTCCGATCCGATCGCGGTAGGATAGAAGAGCAGTTCCGCTCCCATCAGTGCCATTACCCGGGCTGCCTCCGGATACCATTGGTCCCAGCAGATGCCCACGCCGATCGTGCCGTAACGCGTCTTCCAGACCTTGAACCCGCTATTGCCGGGACGGAAATAATATTTTTCCTCATATCCCGGCCCATCCGGAATATGGCTCTTGCGATACAGGCCCATGATCTCTCCCTCATCATCGATCATGGCGAGGGAATTGTAATGATGCTGGCCATCCCTCTCGAAAAAACTGGTGGGAATGTAGACGCGCTCCGCCTTCGCCACCTTGCGCATCTCGGAAACGGCGGGATGTTCGTCGATCGTCCTGGCGTTGGCGAACAGAGCCTCGTCCTCGACCTTGCAGAAATAGTGACCTTCGAACAGTTCGGGCGGCAGGACGATCTTGGCGCCTCGAGCCGCCGCCTTCACCACATGGTCGGCCACCATGGCGACATTGTCGTCCACATCGTCTGAAAAGGCGAGCTGAAGCGCGGCAACGGTGACTTTGGTCATATCCTCGAAAGTCCTAGAGGCGAATGCCCAACCGGGCGGTATGAGGTTGGGAGATAGAGCAGGATTGGCGGAGTGCAACCTCCGCACCGGTCAAGGAAGCTCCCTTCGATTTTATTGTCCCGGCAAGGGCATTTGCTGGCTGCAACAATGGAAACTGCCGCCGCCCGACAATATCGCATCGCTCCGGAGACCTATTATCTCGCGCCCCGGGAAAAAGGGCTTGAGCGCATCGAGCGCCGCCTGGTCATTGGGCTGGCCATAGATGGGCACGATGACCGCAGCGTTGCCGATGTAGAAGTTCATGTAGCTTGCAGGGATCACCTCGCCATCCACCAGTACACGGCCGGGGGAGGGGATTGACGCCACTTCCAGGCCGAACGCCTTGGCCCTTGCGCGCGCGTCCGCATAGATGGCCGCATTGGGGTCATCATCCGTGCTTGCTTCCGGCAGCGCCAGCAGGCCTGGCGCAACAAAGCGCGCAAGATTATCCACATGGCCGTCCGTATGGTCGTTGAGCAGACCATCGCCCAGCCACAGCATTTCGGACAGGCCCAGTGACCCCGCCAGCAGCGTTTCGATCTTGCCACGATCAAGATCCGGATTGCGGTTGGGATTGAGCAGGCATTGCTCGGTCGTGACGAATAATCCGGTGCCATCGGTATCGATCGCGCCGCCTTCGAAAATCCAATGTTGCGAGGAGGTCGGCAATCCCGTCGTCGCGGCCAATCGCGCCCCGATATCCTCATCGCCCGGCATCTGATATTTACCGCCCCAGCCATTGAACCCGAAATCCACCAAGGCCCGTTCATGCCCACGCATGACCGCGATGGGAGCAGTATCCCGCAGCCAGACGTCACCCAGCTTCTGCGTGACGATGGTCACGTCCGGGCCAGCGAGCGAGCGCGCTATCTCCGCATCACCATCATTGGCGCAGACCAGCCGGACCTCCTCACCTTTCCCATCCGCGCGGAGCGCCTTGGCAAAGGCGGCGATCTGCTCGCGTGCCGCGTCGAACGCGCCAGGCCACTCTTCGGGAAAGGTGGGAAAGCCGATCCAGGTCCATTCATGCGGCGCCCATTCGGCAGGCATCTGGAATGTCATCGGCTTTCTCCTGCTGGTACGGCGTTGCTTGCCGCGCTCTACAGCATTGCGGCTTGCGTTACAGCGCCAATTCGCCGCGCCATCAGGTCGTTATCTGCGCCGTCCACTCGTCGAGCAACTTGAATCCCAGCGCCACTTCGAAACGCAATCCGACATAAGCATCCTCACGCCAGCGCACCGTGGCGTCCCGCTTGCCCAGGCCTTCGATGATCAATTGGACCTGCATATTTTCGCGCAGTTCGCCGGACTCGTCCAATAGCTTTACGCCGAACAGGGATATGTCCTGCATCATGCATGCCTGCATGCCGGTTCCCGTAGCCACCGTGACAGGCGTGAAGATGTTCAGCCGGACAGCTTCGCGTTCGCTACGGCCGTTCCTCTGTTCCGCGATTATGGTCGAAATGGCGATATGCTCTTCGAACAGCAGCGAAACATGGTCACCTATATTCATGCCCACGACCGCCGGAACGGAAAATCCGTTGCGCAGGCCAAGGGTGACGCTCTCGCCCGCTGTCATCGGCACGCTGGTCCGCACCAGTGCCTCACGCGGCGACAGAGAATGGACGACGCAGAGGCATTCTCTCCGCGCCGTCACCAACTTGCCAACATGCAAGATTGTAACAGCCTTGTTAACTTCCACGACCCATCCCCAATCTTATTATCGTTACGTTGCCGAATCGTCGGCAGGTCAGGGATAGAGGCCAAGTTTCCGTAAGGGAAATGATTAACTTAACGGACGCCTGTCCAATCATGGGACGGCGTTGAGCGAGCCATGACGAGCCTCCTGGCATGCTTCTGCGCAACAGGTGCCAAGGTTTCTACCGGCCCGCCCGGCTCTTGTCGCGGATCGCGCGGAATTCATCACCGGGCGTCCAGTTGGGCCAAGCGGTCGTGTCGGCCAGCGCTCTGCCGACGTCATAATAGAGCTTCAGGTCGTCCTTCACGCCGCTCCAATCCCATTTGGGATCATATTCGTCCTTCGGGCCATGGTAGCGATGTTCTTCATATTCCCTTGCGGCTGCCGCCCCGGCCGCGGGGCCGCCCCTCACCAGATCCTGGCCGCCTTCGAAATAGAGCATGGGCACGCCATGTTTCGCGAAGCTGAAATGGTCTGATCGGTAATAGAAGCCTTTTTCCGGCGTGGGCTCCAGGCTCGCAACGCGCTTCTGCGCGGCCAAGGCGCGATCCAGATATGCGTCCAGCTGCGACTTGCCCTTGCCGATCACGACGACGTTCTTCGCGCGCCCTGCCATGCCGAGGGCGTCCATGTTGACGCCGCCCACGGTTTGGCCAAGCGGGAAGACCGGATGATTGCCATAATAGGCCGATCCCAAAAGCCCGGACTCTTCTGCTGTTACCGCAAGGAACACCTGGCTGCGTGCCGCCGGGCCCGCTTTCACATTGGCTTCCGCCAGCGCGACCAGGGCGGCCGTGCCAGTGGCATTGTCGATCGCGCCGTTGCAGATATCGTCTCCGTCCGGCGCGGCTTCGCAGCGGCCCAGATGGTCCCAGTGCGCCGCGTAAAGCACATATTCGTCCGGCCTCGTTTTGCCGGGCAGCAACGCGACGACATTCTTCGACTGATGTTTGCGGACGATGTTGTCGAATGAGACATTCGCCCTGACGCCTTTCAGCGGCACCGCCTTGAACCCGCGTTTCTTCGCTGCCGCGCTCAGGCTATTCAGGTTAAGGCCCGCGCTCGCCAGCAGCGCCGCAGCCTTGTCTTTCTGCATCCATCCGATGGCGGCCGATTGCTTCGCATTGCCATCCCCATGGTCGGCCACATGCTGTGCGCCGGTCCAGCTCGACTGAACCACGTTCCAGCCATAGGCGGCGGGCACCGTGTCATGGACGATGATCGCGGCCGCCGCACCCTGGCGCGCGGCTTCTTCGAACTTGTAGGTCCAGCGGCCATAATAGGTCATGGCGCGCCCGTTGAATGGGCCGCTCCGGCCAGGGGTCTGGTAATCGGGATCATTGACCAGGATGATGACCGTCTTGCCGCGCACGTCCACACCGGCATAATCATTCCACTTCTTCTCGGGCGCGTTGATCCCATAGCCCACGAAGACAACCGGACTATCCTTCACCTCGATATGTGGCTGAGCGGTGCGATAGGTCGCGATCACCATCTGGGGGCCATATACGGCGGATACCGGCGCCTTGCCGCCAGTGAAGCGCAAAGGCGAAACATCCTTGGCGGCGATCTCCACCAGGGGGACGTCCTGGAACCAGCTGCCTTTATTGCCGGGCTTCAGTCCCAATGCCGCAAAGCGCTGCACCAGATAGGAAAGCGTCTTTTCTTCACCCACCGTCCCCGGCGCGCGCCCTTCATAAGCATCCGAGGAAATTTCTTTCACCACCTCCTTCATGGTTTCGATCGACGGGCTGATGCCGGAAGGTGCTGCCATCGCAGCACTGCTGGTGAGGAGAGCGATCAGCAAAGTCGAGGGAAGCAGGCGCATGGCAATAGCCTTGAAGGATAAGGAATGCCGTGGTTCTGCCAGTACCCCCTCAGTCCGGCAAGGCTTGTTGGACAAACAAAAAAGGCGGCCCCGAAGGACCGCCTTTCCGTACGAAAAGCTCGTAGACTGATCAGCGCGAATAGAATTCGACGACCAGATTGGGTTCCATCTTCACCGGATAGGGCACTTCGTCCAGCGTCGGAACGCGGACATAGGTGACCTTGGCAGCGCCATCGGGCGACACATAGTCAGGGATGTCGCGCTCGGGCAGGCTCTGCGCTTCCAGAACCAGCGCCATTTCCTGCGCCTTCTTGCCCAGGGTGATTTCGTCGCCCGGCTTCACCAGACGGCTCGCGATGTTGCACTTGACGCCGTTCACATAAACGTGACCGTGCGACACCAGCTGACGGGCCGACCAGATGGTGGGCGTGAACTTTGCGCGATAAACCACTGCGTCCAGGCGACGTTCCAGCAGACCGATCAGGTTCTGGCCGGTGTCACCCTTCATCCGTGCGGCTTCGGTATAGTTCTTCTTGAACTGCTTTTCCGTGATGTCGCCATAATAGCCCTTCAGCTTCTGCTTCGCCTTGAGCTGGATACCGTAGTCGGACATCTTGCCCTTGCGACGCTGGCCGTGCTGGCCGGGGCCATATTCACGCTTGTTGACCGGGCTCTTCGGCCGGCCCCAGATGTTCTCGCCCATGCGGCGGTCGAGTTTATACTTCGCGCTGGAACGCTTCGACATGATAATTCCTTACAACTGCTAACAACTTTATTCCCGGTCCTCGCCTGCTTGCCATCAAGGGGCAGGGCCACTGCTTCACCGGGATGCAGGGCCAATCGCGAAGGCGCGCCTATGGAGAAGGGGCGGGATCATGTCAACCCTCGACAGGGGCGGGACGGCGGCCTAATCGGTAGCGCCATGAACCCGGAAAGCTATTCGACCATGGAGCAGGTTCGCGCGGGCGTCGACAATCTCGACAGCCAGATCGTCGCACTGCTTGCCCAACGCTTCGCCCACATGCGCGCCGCCGCCCGCATCAAACAGGATCGAGGGGCTGTCCGAGATGAAGCGCGCAAGGCCGAGGTCATCGCCAACGCCAGGGAGGAGGCAGAACAGCTGGGCCTGCCCGGCGAGATGATCGCCAGTCTTTGGGATCACTTGGTCGAAGCGTCGATCGCGTACGAAATGGAAGAATTCGACCGCATCAAGGCCTAGCGCGCGCGCGGGTTGGCCAGCGCCGACAGCACGCCACGCAGCGTCCGTACCTCCAGATGGTTCCAGCCCGGCTTGGTCAACAGATTGCGAAGAGTGCGCTTGGTCGCAGGAGCGCGATCTGGCGGGAAGAAATAGCCCGCATTGTCCAGCAAGGTTTCGAACTGCCCGATCATGCCTTCAAGCTCTGCCTGCGGAGCAGGTTCGCCCAGATCGGTCACGGTCGGCTGCTCCAGTGCGGCCTGCTTCGACCATTCATAAGCGCATAATATCACTGCCTGGGCAAGGTTCAGCGACCCGAACTCCGGATTGATAGGCACCGTCAGAATCTTGCGAGCAAGCGCAACATCCTCCGTTTCCAGGCCAGACCGCTCCGGCCCAAAGACGAAGGCGCATCGTCCGCTCGCCTGATGCACTTCGCGCGCCGCTTCTTCCGGCGTGACGACCGGCTTGGTCACGCCGCGCTTGCGCACAGTCGTTGCATAGACATGCGCGCAATCAGCCACCGCATCGGCAAGCGTCTCGAACACTTCCGCCTTGTCGAGCACGATATCCGCGCCCGCAGCCGAGGGGCCAGCATCCGGATTGGGCCAGCCATCGCGGGGGCTGACCAGACGCATGTCGGTCAGCCCGAAATTGAGCATGGCCCGCGCGGCCTTGCCGATATTCTCGCCTAGCTGCGGACGGACAAGGACTATGATCGGGCGTGTGGAGGGAGGAGCAGCATTCATTCCGGTTGCCCTAGACAGTCCTCACTCACTGCCAACCTCCTTCACCGACCCCGCAAAATCTTCGAAATCCCGCGCGTCGGTGAAATCCTTATACACGCTGGCGAAGCGGATATAGGCGACGCTGTCGAGCCGCTTGAGGCCTTCCATCACCATCTCGCCAATCGCGCGCGCGGGGACTTCGCCTTCGCCACTGGTTTCCAGCTGCCGCTGAATACCAGAGATCAGCTTTTCCAGCCTGCTCGGATCGATTTGCCGTTTGCGGCAAGCGATATCGATCGACCGCGCCAGCTTGTCGCGATCGAACGCTTCCTTGCGGCCTTCGCTCTTCACCACCCAGATGTCGCGCAACTGGATGCGTTCGAACGTGGTGAAACGGGCTCCACAAGTTTCGCACTGTCGTCTGCGGCGAATGGCTGCGCCATCTTCGGTGGGGCGGCTGTCCTTTACCTGACTGTCGTCATGAGCACAGAAGGGGCAACGCATTCAGCAATAAGCTCCGTTCGTTTCCGGATGAGTCGAGACACGAGATGGCACAGCCGCTGCGCCTCGACCACCCCTGATAGCGACGGAAGCTATCAGCCTTCGTAGATCGGGAAGCGTGCGCAGAGCGCCGAGACGCGATCCCGCACATTGGCTTCCACCGCCGCGTCGCCATGCTCGCCATGGTCGCGCAACCCTTCAAGGACATCGGCGATCATGTCGCCGATCGCCTCGAACTCGGCAACGCCAAAGCCGCGCGTCGTGCCCGCGGGAGAACCCACGCGAATGCCACTGGTCTTGGTCGGCGGCAGCGGGTCGCCCGGCACGCCATTCTTGTTGCAGGTGATGAAGCTGCGCTCCAGCGCCTCGTCCGCATCCTTACCCGAAATGCCATAGGGGCGCAGGTCTATGAGCGCGAGGTGCGTGTCGGTGCCGCCTGAAATGACGGCGAGCCCGCGCTGTTCGAGCTTGGCAGCGAGCGCCTTCGCATTTGTGACGATCGCCTGCGCATAGGTTTTGAACTCGGGGCGCAGCGCTTCGCCGAAAGCGACCGCCTTTGCCGCGATGACATGCATCAGCGGCCCACCCTGCAGGCCGGGGAAAACCGCCGAGTTGATCTTCTTCGCGATGGCTTCGTCATTGGTCAGGATCATGCCGCCGCGCGGACCACGCAGGGTCTTGTGCGTGGTGGTGGTCACGACGTCGGCGAAACCGAAGGGCGTCGGGTGCGCGCCACCGGCGACGAGGCCCGCAAAGTGCGCCATGTCGACCATCAGCATCGCGCCGACCTTGTCAGCAATCGCGCGGAAACGCGCGAAGTCCAGGTGACGCGGATAGGCCGATCCGCCTGCGATGATCAGTGTCGGCTTGGCCTCGATCGCCTGCGCTTCGAGAGCGTCATAATCGATGAGGTGCGTGTCTTCGCGCACGCCATATTGCACGGCGTTATACCATTTGCCCGACAGCGCAGGCTTCGCTCCATGGGTCAGGTGACCGCCGGCGTCGAGCGACAGGCCCATGATCGTGTCACCCGGCTTGGTCAGCGCCAGCATCACCGCGCCGTTCGCCTGCGCGCCCGAATGGGGTTGCACATTGACGAAGCCGCAGTTGAAGATCTGCTTTGCACGATCGATTGCCAGCTGCTCGACTTCGTCGGACGGCGCGCAGCCTTGATAATAGCGCTTGCCCGGATAGCCTTCGGCGTACTTGTTGGTGAAGACCGAACCCTGCGCTTCCAGCACCGCCTTCGAAACGATGTTTTCCGAAGCGATCAGCTCGATCTGGTTCTGCTCGCGCTTCAGTTCGCTGGTAACGCCAGCAAAAACCGCTGGGTCGGCATCGGCCAGGCTGCGCGTGAAATAGCCTTCCGCACGGATATCGGACAGGTCGGGCTGGGCGAGGGGGGCGGTGCTCATAGGGCTGGCTCCTTAAAGCGCGGGCTGGGAGAGTTTTTCGACACGGCCACTATGGCGGCCACCGCCGAATTCGGTGGAAAGAAAGGCGGTGACGCAGGCTTTGGCCATATCGACGCCCGTCAGGCGAGCGCCCAATGCAAGGACGTTCGCGTCATTATGTTCACGCGACAAGGCGGCGGACAGCGGCTCGGACACCAGCGCACAGCGGCAGGCAGGATTACGGTTCACGGCGATCGAAATGCCGATGCCGGAGCCACACAGCGCAATACCCCGCTCTGCCGCGCCGGATGCAACAGCATTGGCCAGCTTGTAGCCGAAGTCCGGATAGTCGACCCGGTCGGCCGTCGCGGGGCCGAGGTCGTCAATCTCGTGGCCCTCAGCGCGCAGCCAGTCGGCAAGTTCCGCCTTCAGATCAACGGCGGCATGATCGGAAGCGAGAGCGATTTTCACGGTCAACTGGTCCTGTCACGCAAAGGGTGATTCGTTTCCCGCGCCTCTTAGGGGCAGAGCCGCCCAATTGCCACAGTCCAGCTGGCCGCTTATGGCCTGCTTCATGGCAGCGACGATATTATCCATACTCATGCTCGCGGGATTGCTCCTCACGGGCGGCGGCATCTACGCCGTGGTGAAGAAGGGCGACCGCAAGCGCGGAATTCTGATGATCATAGCCGGGTTGGTGATGTTCGCCAATGTCGCCATCTCTGCAATTCC
This sequence comes from Sphingobium agri, assembly GCF_023051225.1. Classification (NCBI taxonomy): domain Bacteria; kingdom Pseudomonadati; phylum Pseudomonadota; class Alphaproteobacteria; order Sphingomonadales; family Sphingobiaceae; genus Sphingobium; species Sphingobium agri. Next base: position 930,415 of record NZ_JALKHS010000006.1, read on the forward strand.
GGGACCTGACGTGCCAATGCTGAAACGTCAGGCCAACTGATCAGGCGCGGAGCGCCATTGCGGCGAGGAGGTCTGTTTGGGTCACCATCCCGCGCAGCTCGCCGTCATGTCCGACAACAATGGCTTCATGCGTCAATCCGCTCGTCAGCGGACGGAGCAATTGCGATACGGGCGTCTGCTCTGACACCAGCAATGGATCGGATGCTATGTCGCCCGCGGTTTGTCCTGCGCGCGCCAGATCAAGCAGACCAAGCACGCCCTGGACACGCGCGTCGTCATCCAGCACGGGCATGGACAGTAGCCGCCGCTCTTGGAGCAGTGCGGCCGCTTCGGTGATGGGCTGCCCAGCACGAACCGAAACAATGTCCCGCGACATGATCTCGCCGCAAGTCAGCGAGGCATGGCTGCGTTCAGCTGCCCGGACCTCCGCATCGTGCAGAACGACTTGCAAGTCAGCTGCATCGACGTCGAGCATATCGCCATAGGCTTGCAACGCTTCCTCGACATCCTGCTCGGAAGGCGGCGTTCTCAGCAAAGGCGCCGGGTCACTGGTTCCATGTGCGTTCGGAGCCTTGGGCGGAACATGGGGGTAGCTGTGACCCGCAACACGGTGGAACAGGATTGCGATCGCCACGAGCAAGGCGGTGTTCAGCCCCACCGGCACGACAGCGAACATATAGCTCGGCGCGCCATTCACCGCGCCCAATACGGCCGAGAGCGCCACGGCACCGCCCGGGGGATGGAGGCAGCGGAGCAGGGACATGCCACCAATGGCGCACCCCACCGCCAGAGCGGCGGCGACGGTGGGGTCGGGGATCAACTTCGCCACCGTAATGCCAATCAGCGCGGATACGACGTTGCCGCCCAACACTGGCCATGGCTGGGCAAGAGGGCTGGCAGGAACTGCAAACAGCAACACCGCCGATGCACCCATGGGCGCCACCAGCAAGGGATGGGCGATGCCATTCCCTAGCATCAAGCCGCACAACAAACCTGTAATCGCGATCCCGCCGATCGCCCCACTTGCCGCCTTCAGCCGGTCGAAGAAGCCGGGGCCTGCGGGCGCAGGGATGAAGGCGCTGTAATAGCGGCTCCAGATCAGACGAACGTCGTTGTTCTTCGCTTCACTCATCGCCCGCCGCCGCTAGTCGCGGCCGGGATGCAGGCCAAGACATAATTTCTTGATGCCATGTCGGTCGATCCCGACTGCCTCCAGAATCAGCAAAGGGCCGCGTTACAACCGCGGCCCTTCACAAACATCATCGCTGGCTCAGCGGATCGGCGAGTCGGGCGCCAGCCGCATGTCGAGATAATTGTCGACGGACTTCATCAGTTGATCCAGCTCATGCTCGAAAAAGTGGTTTGCGCCACGGATTTCGTCATGATGGATGGTGATGCCCTTTTGCGTGCGCAGCTTGTCGACCAGCTTTTGCACGGCGCTTGCCGTCACCACCTCGTCCGCCGTTCCCTGAACGATGATGCCCGAAGCGGGGCAGGGAGCAAGGAACGAGAAGTCATACATGTTCGCGGGCGGAGCGACCGAGATGAAGCCCCGGATTTCCGGACGGCGCATCAACAACTGCATGCCGATCCATGCGCCGAAGGAGAAGCCGGCGATCCAGGTCGTCTGCGCTTCGGGGTGGAAGCTCTGTACCCAATCAAGCGCTGCGGCGGCGTCGCTCAGTTCACCGATCCCATTGTCAAACGTCCCCTGGCTTCGGCCGACGCCACGGAAATTGAAGCGGAGCACCGCGAATCCGCGCTTCACGAACGTCTTGTAAAGAGCTTGCGTAATGCGGTCGTTCATCGTGCCGCCACCCTGCGGATGCGGATGCAGGATCATCGCGACCGGTGCGCGCGGGCGCGGCGGGGGGCTGAAACGGCCTTCGAGACGGCCTTCGGGTCCGGGGAAAATAACGTCGGGCATGGCACCTGTTATGGTTCTGGCCGCCACCCGAATGAAGGAGGCCGGCGGTTGGATGCGGGCGCGCGACAGCCAATGCTGGCGTTGCGCGGCAGACCGCCTATATAGAAGTCGTCGCCATTTCCGCAATCAATGAGTATCATCGCCTCGTGGCCCTCGCTCGCCTTTATCTGGACCACGCAGCGACGACGCCCATGTTGCGCCAAGCGAAAGCCGCCATGGCCGAGGCGATGGAGCGATGGGCCAATCCGTCCAGCCCCCATGCCGAAGGACGCGCAGCCCGCGCGGCGCTTGAGGGGGCCAGGTCGCGTATCGCTGCCGCTCTGGACTGGAATGGCCACATTTTGTTCACTTCCGGAGCGAGCGAGGCGATCGCCATAGGCCTGAAGAGGTCGAAGGCGTCCCACATCATCACGTCGCCGGTAGAACATGATTCGGTTCTACGCACCACATCTGGCGCGAAACGGCTGAAAGTTGAGCCAGACGGCTTGATTGCTTTGGCTTCGGCATCTCATGGAAAGGACACGATCCTTGCCATCCAGCACGTCAACAACGAAACAGGCGTCGTCCAGCCGCTCGATGAATTAAACCGCGATGGAGCAATCCTGTTCGCCGACTGCGCGCAAAGTGCGGGCAAGCTTCCGCTCCCCAACGCCGACATGATGGCCATCAGTGCGCATAAATTCGGTGGGCCTCCGGGCATAGGCGCGCTGCTAGTGCGTGACTTGGCGCTCCTTCAACCCAGCGGAGGGCAGGAGCAGGGCTACCGGGCGGGTACGGAGAACGTTCCCGCTGTCCTCGCCATGACGGCGGCTTTGGAGCATCAGCCGAACTGGCTTCCTGCTGCTGCCTCACTCCGGCAGCGACTGGACCATGCGATCGAAGAAGCAGGCGGCGAAATCGTCGCGCGAGCCGCTCGGCGCAGTCCGGCGATCGCCAGTTACCGCATGCCCGGCGTGTCCGCTCGCGCTCAACTCATCCAGTTCGACCTCGCCGGAATCTCCGTCTCGGCGGGCAGCGCTTGCTCTTCCGGATCGCTTAAAACCAGCCACGTCCTCGATGCCATGGGCTGGGATGAGGGCGCGGCCGGTGAAGTCATAAGGGTTAGCTTCGGCCCGGCCACAAGCGACTCCGATATCGATCGCTTCCTGGAGCAGTGGCTGAAGACCGCGAGCAGGCGGGCGTGACCATCTATCTCGACTATCAGGCGACTACGCCTCTGGCACCCGAGGTCTTCGATGCCATGGTGCCGCTTCTGCGGGACCAGTTCGCCAATCCGCACAGCGCTCATCGTCTAGGCAGGGCTGCGGCGGCGCAAGTGGAACTCGCCCGCGAGCAGATCGTCAGCCTGTTGCCCGAAGGTGGAAGACTGATCTTCACGTCGGGTGCTACAGAAGCGCTCAACATCGTGATCTCCGGCATATCGTCCGGGGAGATCGTGACCTTGGCCACGGAACATGCTGCGGTTCTCGACACGGTTGCTGCCCTCGGGGCGAAGGGCCGCTCTATCAAGCTGCTACCGGTTGGCAGCGACGGCCTTGTCGACCTGGATGTCGCGCGGGCCGCCATCACGCCCGGCGTGTCCCTGGTAGCCGCCATGCTGGTGAACAATGAAATCGGCGTGATGCAGCCCGTCGAAGAGCTGGCCGATCTTGCCCATCGCGTGGGCGCGCTTTTCCTGTGCGATGCGGTGCAAGGCTATGGCCGCATTCCCATCCCCGGCAATTGCGACATGGTCGCCATCAGCGCGCACAAGATCCACGGGCCCAAGGGCGTGGGAGCGCTCTGGTTGCGGGAAGGCATCAGGCTGGACCCCATAATATATGGCGGTGGGCAAGAAGCGGGCTTGCGCTCCGGTACGCTGTCGCCTGCCCTATGCGCCGGGTTTGGCGTCGCTGCCGGGCTGATGCGCGAAAGAGCCGCGCAAGACCGAGTTCATATCGACGCGCTTTGGGATAAAGCGCGCGTCCTGTTCGACGACTGGACCCTGAACGGCAGCGCTGAAGCCCGCTATCACGGCAACCTCAACATCCGCCGCGATGGCGTCGATGGCGCGCGCCTGTTGTCGGACTGCCGCAATGTCGCATTTTCATTGGGAAGTGCTTGCGCGAGCGGCTCCGGACGGCCAAGCCATGTCTTGCGCGCCATCGGATTGTCGGACCGGGCGGCGCGTGGATCGGTGCGGATCGGTTTTGGCCGATACACGACGCTGGCCGAGCTGGAGAGTGCCGCAAAGATGATGAACGAGGCGGCAGCCGTACAAGCGGCGCCGTAGACAAGGGAAGCCGCAATCATGGTCAGGGTCACATTCGTCAGCGCGGACGGTGAAGATCGGCGGGAGGTTGATGCCGCCGCCGGTTCGGTTTTGCTGGAAGTGGCCCAGGCGGCAGGCCAGCCGCTGGAAGGAACCTGCGAAGGCCAGATGGCCTGCTCGACCTGCCATGTGATCGTGGAGGCGGCAGACTTTCCCAAGCTGACCCCTGCAAGCGAAGCGGAAGAAGATATGCTGGATCTCGCAGCCGCCGCCACGCGGACCAGCCGTCTGTCCTGCCAGATCATATTAGAGGACAAGCTTGATGGGCTGACTGTCCGCATTCCAGGCGAATCCTACAATATGCAGGGCATGTAACGGATGCGCGGCTGCGTCAGTGCCGCCATATTGGTGGTCATCTCGCTCTCCGGATCAGCCAGCGCGCAACAGGATGGCGCTCGCCAGTCGCTGCTCCCTGCCGCTCCGCGCTACACGGTCAGCGAATCGGTCGTGAAGTCCGTGCGCAACCCGCGAGAGATCGAAAAGGAGACCGGGGGGCGTCTCGGTGTAGCGCTGGTCGATAGCAAGGGCGCCCTGCTCCTCGGCTTCAACCGGGATGAACGCTTCGCCATGTGTTCGACGTTCAAGGCGCCACTGGCAGCGGCCGTGTTGATGGGCGCCGATGCTGGACGGTTTGGGCTGGAGGGACAAGTCGCCTTCACCGACGCGGACATCCTGGATCACGCGCCAGTCGTGAAAGCCAACCGCAAGCGCGGTCGCCTCTCCATGGCGGAGCTGGCCAAAGCCGCGGTGGAAGTCAGCGACAACAGCGCGGCGAATCTGCTGCTGCCGATGATCGGCGGGCCGGAAGGCCTCACCGCCTTCATCCGCGCACATGGGGACACGGTCACGCGTCTGGATCGTACAGAGCCCTTGCTCAACGAGAATATGGAGGGTGACGTTCGCGACACCACCAGTCCAGCCGCTATGGCTGGTTTGATCGCGCGTCTGATCTTCCGCGACATGAAGCCCGAAAGCGCAGAGCGTCTTCGAACCTGGCTGAACGGCAGCACGACTGGCGACAAGCGGATCAAGGCCGGTCTGCCCAAGGGCTGGACTTCGGGGAGCAAGACGGGAAGTTGCGGCACAGCCTATAATGACGTGGCGTTGGTAAAGACTCCGTCCGGTGAGGAATATCTGCTCGCCATCTATCTCGATCGTCCGAAGGTGGACGGCAAGACGGCAGATGCGGCCATTGCGGAAACGGCCCGCGCCGCACTGGAATTCGTATCAAAGGCACAGCGGACCGGGTTGGAATAACCCAGCCCTTGCCATCGCGATGGGCTTTCGCCATATGCCGCGCCGGGAGTCGGGCGGACGTGGTCGTCGCCAACCTGGTCAGGTCCTGACGGAAGCAGCCACAACGATTTCGCCGCGGGTCGTTCCGGCTCCCACCTTTATTCGGCTTCCGGCTTCGACAGCCGCTCCTCAAGCCGCTAGATTGTTACCATGTCCGATTCACCTCAGCCCTATCGCGTGCTCGCGCGCAAATACCGGCCGCGCAGCTTTCGCGAACTGATCGGGCAGGATGCCATGGTCCAGACGCTGGGTAATGCGATCCGGCGGGGAAGGCTGGCGCATGCCTTCCTCATGACCGGGGTGCGAGGCGTCGGTAAGACATCGACCGCCCGCCTCATTGCCAAGGCGCTGAATTGCGTCGGCGCCGATGGGCAGGGCGGCCCGACTATCGACCCTTGCGGCGTCTGCGAACCCTGTCTGGCGATTGCGGAAGGCCGTCACATCGACGTGGTCGAAATGGACGCGGCAAGCCATACCGGCGTCGACGATGTGCGCGAAATCATCGAGGCGGTGCGTTATGCCGCCGTGTCAGCCCGCTACAAGATCTACATCATCGACGAAGTCCACATGCTCTCGAAGAACGCGTTCAACGCGCTCCTCAAGACACTGGAAGAGCCGCCTGCCCACGTAAAATTCCTGTTCGCCACGACAGAGGTGAACAAGGTTCCGATCACCGTACTTTCCCGCTGCCAGCGCTTCGACCTCCGCCGCATCCCGGCCGAACTGCTCGCCGCCCACTTCGCGCATGTGGTTGAGGCGGAGCAGGTCGCCGCCGAAGAAGATGCCCTGGCGCTCATAGCCCAGGCAGCCGAAGGCTCCGCTCGCGACGGCCTGTCGATTCTCGACCAGGCGATCGCCCATGCCGAGATGGGGGAGGGTGCCCCGCTCGTCACCGCCGCTCAGGTGCGCGAGATGCTCGGCCTGTCGGATCGTGGCGCTGTTCGTCGCCTGCTCGGGCTTCTGCTGGAGGGAGATACCGGCGCGCTTCTCTCCGCCGTGCGTGAGCAATATGCTTTGGGGGTCGAGCCCCTTGCTCTTCTTCGCGGCCTCCTTGAACTGGTGCACGCCGTCACATTGATGAAGGCCGGCCGTGACCTTGCGACACCCGGACAATCGGCGGAGGAGCGTGAGGCGCTTGCTGATTGGGCGTCGCAAATCGGCTTCGCGCCGCTCCATCGTCTGTGGCAGTTGCTGCTCAAGGGTCATGATGAAGTCTCGAGCGCCGCATTCCCGATTGAATCCTGCGAAATGGCTTTGCTCCGCGTCATGCACGCCGCGACCATGCCTGATCCGGGGGAGATCGCCCGGCTCCTGCGTGACGGCGGGGTTCCGTCGGTCCAGGGAGCGGCAGCGACCCCATCAACCACGTCCGCCGCATCACTGCCCACCGACGTAAAGGCTGTCGTGGACCTTCTTTGGGAACAAAAAAAGGGGCGGCTCGCTGACTTCCTTCATGATTGTGTGCGCATCGTCCGCTTCGATCCGCCAGAGATGGAATTGCAGCTGACGCAGGATTGGACTGACGGAGATTTCTGCCGGGCTCTCGCCATCGAGTTGCAGAAGGCGACAGGCTCGCCATGGCAGATCAGGCGAAGCGAAGGCAGTGCTGCTCCCTCGCTGTTGGAGGAGCAGCAGCAGACTGAGGTGCGGGAACGCGCCGAGATATTCGATACCCCAGTGGTGAAAGCCGTGCTTGCAGCTTTCCCCGACGCCGATCTTGATCGGACCGAACCATGGAGCGCAGAGCGATGAAGGATCTGAACGAAATATTGGGCATGGCCAGCCGGGTGCAGGAAGAACTGCAGCGTGCGCAGGAAAATCTCGACAAGATCGAGGTTGAGGGTTCTGCCGGTGGTAGCTTGGTAAAGGTTCGCGCTTCCGCCAAGGGCCGAATCCTTGGCGTGTCGATCGACGAAAGCCTGCTCGCTCCTAGCGAGAAGCAGATGCTGGAAGATCTGGTCACGGCGGCGTTCAACGACGCCCGCAAGAAGGCGGATGAGGCCAGTTCCAGCGAAATGTCGAAGATGACCAGCGGTCTACCTCTGCCCCCCGGTTTCAAGCTGCCCTTCTGATGAAAAGCCGAGATGCAGTCGGTTCCCGCTTTCCGTCAAAAGGACGGCACCAATTGAATGAGGCGCTAACTGCCCCCATAAAGCGATGAACCGCATGGCAGAGCCAAGAATGGAGCGGCCCTCCGGAGATTGAATGACTACGCAATATCCCCTTCTTCCGCTGCGCGACATCGTCGTGTTCCCGCAGATGATCGTCCCCCTCTTCGTCGGCCGCGACAAGAGCGTCGCTGCTCTTGAATCGGCGATGGAAGGAAACAAGGAAATCTTCCTCGTTTCGCAGCTTGATCCTGCCGAGGATGATCCCAACCGGGACTCGCTCTACGACACCGGCGTCATCGCCATCGTGCTTCAACTCCTGAAGCTGCCTGATGGCACCGTCCGGGTTCTCGTCGAAGGGAAGCATCGCGCGCAATTACAGTCGATCAGCATGGCTGAAAACCATCTGATGGCCGAAGTCGAGCCGATCGAGGAGATCGCGGCTGAAGGGCCGGAGGCAGCAGCGCTGATGCGCTCTGTCGCGGAGCAGTTTGAAAATTACGCGAAGCTCAACAAGAAGCTGCCCGCCGAGACGCCGGTCCAGCTGCGTGAGATTGAGGACGCCGGCCGTCTGGCCGACGCTGTCGCCGCCAACATCAACGTCAAGGTCGCCGACAAGCAATCGCTGCTGGTCGAGGCTGATCCGGTCAAGCGCCTCGAGATGGTTTTCGCCTTCATGGAGGGCGAGCTTGGCGTCCTGCAGGTCGAAAAGAAGATCCGTGGCCGTGTGAAGCGGCAGATGGAGAAGACCCAGCGCGAATATTATCTGAATGAGCAGCTGAAGGCGATTCAGCGCGAGCTGGGTAATGGCGAAGGCGAGGAGGGTGATGAACTCGCCGAGCTCGCCGACAAGATCGCCAAGACCAAGCTCAGCAAGGAAGCGCGGGCAAAGGCGACCGCCGAGTTCAAGAAGCTGAAGGGCATGCAGCCCATGTCGGCTGAAGCGACGGTCGTGCGCAATTATCTCGATGTGCTGCTCGGCCTGCCTTGGGGCAAGAAGGGCAAGGTCAAGACCGACCTCAAGCGCGCTCAGGCGATCCTGGATGAGGATCATTTCGCGCTGGAAAAGGTCAAGGACCGGATCATCGAATATCTCGCGGTGCAGGCGCGCACCAACAAGCTGAAGGGGCCGATTCTCTGCCTCGTCGGTCCTCCGGGCGTCGGCAAGACCTCGCTCGGACGCTCGATCGCGAAAGCAACGGGACGTGAATTCGTGCGCCAGTCGCTTGGCGGCGTGCGCGACGAAGCGGAAATCAGGGGTCACCGGCGCACCTATATCGGCTCGCTCCCCGGCAAGATCGTGACCAACCTCAAGAAGGCCGGGACGATGAACCCGCTCTTCCTGTTGGACGAGATCGACAAGCTGGGTCAGGATTTCCGGGGCGATCCGGCGTCCGCTCTGCTGGAGGTTCTCGATCCGGAGCAGAACAGCAAATTCCAGGACCACTATCTGGAGATCGACGTCGATCTGTCGGACGTGATGTTCGTCACGACCGCCAATTCGCTGAACCTGCCGCAGCCGCTGCTGGACCGGATGGAGATCATCCGGCTCGAAGGCTATACCGAGGACGAGAAGGTCGAGATCGCGCAGCGCCACCTGCTGCAAAAGCAGATCGACGCGCATGGCCTCAAGGAAGGTGAGCTGGAAGTCACCGAAGCGGCCATCCGCGACCTGATCCGCCATTATACGCGCGAAGCGGGCGTCCGCACGCTCGAACGTGAGGTGGCAAGGCTGGCCCGTAAGGCGCTCCGCAAGATACTGGAAGGCGTCTATGACAAGGTCACGATCACGCCTGAAAATCTTGCCGAATATGCTGGCGTCCGGAAGTTCCGCCATGGCGTGGGTGAAGAAGAGAACCAGATCGGCGCCGTGACTGGCTTGGCCTGGACCGAAGTCGGCGGCGAGCTTCTGACCATCGAAGCGGTCACTGTGCCGGGCAAGGGCGCGATCCGCACGACGGGTAAGCTTGGCGAGGTGATGAACGAATCCGTTCAGGCGGCCTTCTCTTATGTGAAGGCGCGCTCGCCCGGTTACGGCATCAAGCCTAGCATCTTCACGCGCAAGGATATCCATATCCATTTGCCCGAAGGCGCGGTGCCGAAGGACGGGCCGTCGGCGGGCATAGGCATGGTCACCAGCATCGTTTCGACGCTGACCGGCATCCCAGTCCACAAGGATGTGGCGATGACAGGCGAAGTCACGCTGCGTGGCCGGGTGCTTCCGATCGGCGGCCTCAAGGAAAAGCTGCTGGCGGCCCTCCGTGGTGGTATAAAGACCGTGCTGATCCCGGCGGAGAATGAGAAGGATCTGGCAGAGATCCCCGCTAATATCCGGGAAGGGCTGGAGATCGTACCCGTATCCCATGTCGACGAGGTGCTTGCCCGCGCACTGGTGTCCGTGCCCGAAGCGATCGCCTGGACGGAAGAGGACGACCTCGCCGCTCAGCCGAGTCCGGCCGCCGGGCGGGATGGTGACGCAACGCTTCGTCACTGATTGCAAGTGCGACGCTGATTAACCGCTACGTTCAGTGAGATTTTCAGCCCATGGCTGAAAATCTCATCGGAGGTGGCGGCTTCGTCGCTTTCCCTTTGACAGCCGTTCAAAGCTGCGCCTTATTGCGCCGCCTATGCCGCGATTCCTTAGGTATTCACACATTTAGAAGGGGGTTCCAAAGGTATGAACAAGCAGGATTTGATCAGTGCTGTTGCGGAAAGCAGCGGCCTCAGCAAGAGCGACGCGACCAAGGCTGTTGAAGGCGTGTTCGATTCTATCTCCTCCGCGCTCAAGAAGGGCGATGAAGTTCGCCTTGTCGGCTTCGGCACATTTTCCGTTTCCCAGCGCAAGGCATCGACGGGCCGTAATCCGCGCACTGGCGAAACCATGACGATCAAGGCGTCTGCTCAGCCCAAGTTCAAGGCTGGCAAGGGCCTCAAAGACTCGGTCAACTAAGATCGGAACTGGCGTCGTCATCGGCGCCCACTTGCACAATAGGACCGTTTGGCATCGCGGCCAGATGGTTGGGAGAGTAGCTGCAGCAGGGGGAAAACGCTCCGTTGCGCTGATGTACTGAACAGAGGGAAGAGGGGCGCGGACCGTCGGTTTCGCGCCCCGTTTCTTTTTCAGCCTTATAGTCGCATTTGTCAGCTTGACGGCTATCCAATGGCCGCATATGTGCCGCATCTCTCCTGGGCCAAACGGCCCTGTGGCGATCGTAGCTCAGTTGGTTAGAGCGCTGGTTTGTGGTACCAGAGGTCGCGGGTTCGGATCCCGTCGATCGCCCCATCTTCCCCTTTTTCTCGTTGCATGGGCTTCGCATCCGCCTTCGACCGTCTTATAGCCGGGCTATGGACGAACCACGCGACAAGGGGCTGACCCTCAATCCGAAATATGACCGCGACGGGCTGATCACAGCGGTCGTCACTGACGCTGCCACCGGCGAGGTGTTGATGCTCGCCCATATGAATGATCAGGCGCTGGCACTGACGATAGAGACGGGATTGGCCCATTTCTGGTCGCGCAGCCGCCAGTCCTTGTGGAAAAAGGGCGAGACCTCCGGCAACATGCTGGAGGTGCGTGACCTCCGGATCGACTGCGACCAGGATGCCGTTTGGATGAAGGCGGTTCCGGCGGGTCCCACCTGTCATACTGGTGCGCGTTCCTGCTTTTTCCGCCGCGTTGGCGCAGAAGGATTGTCGGCTGTCGACACGGTGGAATAGCCTAGCCCTCCTGTCGCTGCTCGCCGCGTGCCAAGGTAGTGGCGAGCGGTCAGGCACCGTTTCGGGCAACATGGCTTCCGCATCGGGGCTGGAGCGCGCGGCGATCGAAAGCGGCGTCATCGCGGATAACTCCAGATCGTCTCCCGTCGGCCTTTTCCGCAGGCGCCATGAGGCGGGCAGCGACAGTCTCTGCATCATCCCCGCTCAAGCCGGTGAGTTCCGCTTCGGCGTGGAAGCGGTATTCGGAGAAGATCAGAGCTGCCGAGGGCAGGGAAGTGCAAGACGCGCCGGGGATAAACTGATCTTCAGTTTCGACCGTGGCGGTCGCTGTATCATCGTGGCTCAGTATGATGGCGATCAAATCGCCTTCCCCGGGGTTCTCGACATGAAATGCGCCGCCCTGTGCGAAGGCCGTGGATCGTTGGAGGGCGTCAGCTTTCCTCGATCAGCCAGCGAGGCCGGCGTTGCTCTGCGCGCGGAAGATCGTAACGGAAACGCGCTCTGCCGACAGGATTAGGCGCGTTCAGCCCGCTTTGCCGACATGGCCGGTATCCAGCATTTTGCCCTGCGTGATGATTACCAGATCGCCCAGCTTGACTGCCGCAAACAGCTTGCGGGCAAAGGCTGTCGGCACGCCGATGCAGCCATGGGTGGCATTGCCCCATTGGACATCGCTGCCATGGATCGCGACGCCGTCATTCGTCAGCCGCAGCATGTAGGGCATGGGCGCGTCGTAGAGATTGGATACATGGTCTGCGTCCTTCTGCGTGATCGGGAACGCTCCAAGCGGGCTTGGCTTGTCGTCCGCACCATAGATGATCACCGCCGCGCCGATCTCATGACCGTCCCGGAAAGCGGACAAGGTCTGCGCCTTCAGGTCCACTGTGATGATGACTGGACCCGCTGCCGGGGCACGGCTCTCATCCCAGACATAGTCGCCGTGGCGAAACGGTGTCTCTATCGGCAACACGCTCTTGACCACCAGAGCATGGGGATCGACCGGCAACGGTTGCGAGCGGCTACGCTCTACCAGCGCCGGGCTAGCGACCCTCTTCTGGGCGGGAGCATCCTGCCGCGGCGATTGCAGATCGCGCCCGCGATCCACATAGCTTCCCACCAGCAACCCAACAGCGCCGAGCGCGCCGCCGATCAACAGCTTCGGCCCAGCCAGCTTCGCAACGTTCCTGAACAATCCTGCCATGTTCGCCTTGTTGGACGAAAAAGGTTAAGCTCAGCCTTCCCGATCTACCTCCGCCGCTGCAATCGCAGTGAGGTTCAGGATGCCGCGCGCGGTTACGCCAGGTGTCAGTACATGGATCGGCTGCGCCAGCCCCATCAACATCGGCCCGACCGTAGGCGAACTGGAGGAAGCCGACAGCGCCGTCAGCGTGATGTTCGCCGAATCGAGGTTGGGCATGACCAGCAGATTGGCCGGTCCTTCGAACCGCGCATCGGGAACCAGCCGCTCCCGCAACGACTGACTGAGCGCGGCATCGGCATGCATTTCGCCATCCACCAGCAGGTCGGGTGCCTGCGAACGCACCAGTTGCAGCGCCGTCCGCATCTTCCGCGCGCTGGGACTGTGCGACGCTCCGAAGTTGGAGTGCGAGAGCAGGGCGACGCGGGGCGTCAGGCCAAAATGCCGAAGCTCGGTCGCCCCGGCGATGGCCATTTCGGCAACCTGTTCAGGCGTAGGATCGGGCACCATATGGGTGTCGGAAATGAACAACGCGCCGGCGTCCAGGATCAGTCCTGACAGCGCGTAGACCCGGCTATGTCCCGCCCGGCGCTCGATGATCCGCAGCACATGCTCGACCTGGCCCCAATATTCGCTGTTCCCGCCGACCAGCGCCGCATCCACACGCCCGGTGCGAAGCAACATCGCGGCTGTGACCGTGGGCCTCCGATAGACATGGCGCAGTAGCTCGGCTGTCGGGACACCCTTGCGCGCAGCGATGGCACGATATGCCTCGACCAACTCTGCCAGCAATTCATGGTCGGTCTCGGGATCAACAACCTCCACATCGCGGTCGAGTTCGAAGCGCAAACCAAGGCCTGGCAGCTTCTGCTCCAATATTCGCCGCCGGGCGATGATGACCGGACGGACGATCCCCTCATCCAGCCCGTCCTGAATTGCACGCAGCACGCGTTCATCCTCGCCCTCGCCATAGGCGATACGGCGGCAGGTTCCTCGCGCGGCTTCGAACACCGGCAACATCAGCTGCGCCGAACGCGTGTTCTGCTGCGCCAATGACCGGCGATAGGCTTCGATGTCGAGCGAACGTTTCGCGACTCCGCTCTCCATCGCAGCCTTGGCGACCGCAGGCGCGATCTCGGCAATCAGTCTCGGATCGAAAGGCGTCGGGATGATATAGTCCGGCCCGAAAACCAGCCGCCGCCCGCCATAGGCCTGCGCAACACTGTCATGCGCCGGAAGGCGGGCCAGCGCTGCGATCGCTTCGGCGGCGGCAGCCTTCATGGCCTCATTTATCTCGGTCGCGCGCGCGTCGAGCGCGCCCCTGAACATATAGGGGAAGCAAAGGACGTTATTGACCTGATTGGGATAATCCGAGCGGCCCGTGGCAACGATTGCGTCGGGCCGCGCCTCGCGCGCGACCTCAGGCCTGATCTCGGGCTCCGGATTCGCCAGTGCGAAGATCAGCGGATTGGGAGCGAGCAGGGGAAGCCATTCAGGCTTCAGCACGCCGGGCGCGGACAGGCCCAGGAATATGTTCGCGCCCGGCAGCACCTCGGGCAAAGTCCGCGCATTCGTGGTCCGCGCATAGCGTGCCATGTTGGGCAGCATGCCCTCGCGTCCCGCATGGATGACCCCGTCCTTGTCGGTCAGCGTGACATGCTCGACTGGCAGGCCCATCGAAACCAACAAATCGACGCAAGCCAGCGCCGCTGCGCCCGCACCGGACGTCACCAATCGCGCTTCTGCCAAAGACTTGCCCTGCAGCACCAGCGCGTTGCGCACGGCGGCGGCCACGACGATCGCCGTGCCATGCTGGTCGTCATGGAAGACGGGGATATTCATCCGCTTCTTCAGTTCCGCCTCGATGGCGAAGCATTCCGGCGCCTTGATATCCTCCAGATTGATCCCGCCAAAGGTCGGCTCCAGCAGCGCGACCGCCTCGATGAACTTCTCCGGATCGGTTGTGTCCACTTCTATGTCGAACACGTCGATGTCGGCGAACTTCTTGAAAAGGACCGCCTTGCCCTCCATCACCGGCTTGGACGCAAGGGCACCGATCGAACCTAGCCCCAATACGGCCGTGCCATTGGAGATTACCGCGACCAGATTGCCACGCGCGGTATAGTCCATCGCCTTGTCAGCATCTTCGGCGATCTCAAGGCAGGGAGCCGCTACGCCCGGTGAATAGGCCAGCGCCAGGTCGCGCTGATTGACCATGCGCTTGGTAGGTTCAATCCTCAGCTTTCCAGGCTGAGGAAGCCGATGATAATCCAAAGCTGCGCGGCGGGTATTGTCATCCATGACGCGGCCTTATTCTTGATTGAGGATAGGGGCAATGCCGCCAGGCCGCTAAACGGCGGATTTGCGTGTCTTGTCGGATAAGAGACCCCGCTTGACCGCTGCGATGAAAAGCCCCGCTTGTGCGCCGGGGCGCTTCCCACTAAATCGCGCGCATGACATCGACCAACGACATTCGCCGCTCCTTCCTCGACTATTTCGGGGCGAACGGCCACACCATCGTTCCTTCAGCGCCTCTGGTGCCGCACAACGACCCCACACTGATGTTCGTCAATGCGGGGATGGTGCCGTTCAAGAATGTCTTCACGGGCCTTGAAACCCGGCCTTATACGACCGCAACCAGCAGCCAGAAATCGGTTCGCGCAGGCGGCAAGCACAACGATCTGGACAATGTCGGCTACACGGCGCGGCATCACACCTTCTTCGAAATGCTGGGGAATTTCAGCTTTGGAGATTATTTCAAGGAGCAGGCGATCACCCATGCCTGGACCCTGCTTACGAAGGAGTGGGGGCTTCCGGCGGAAAAGCTCACCGCCACCGTCTATCACACCGACGATGAAGCCTTTGACCTGTGGAAGAAGATTGCGGGCCTGCCGGAAGAGCGCATCATCCGCATTCCTACCAAGGATAACTTCTGGGCCATGGGTGACAGCGGACCCTGCGGTCCCTGCTCGGAAATTTTCTACGACCATGGCGAGCATATCTGGGGCGGTCCTCCGGGATCACCGGAAGAAGATGGCGACCGTTTCGTCGAAATCTGGAACCTCGTCTTCATGCAATATGAGCAGGAAGCGAACGAGATCGTCGGCGAATTGCCCAAGCCCAGCATCGACACCGGCATGGGGCTGGAGCGTATCGCGGCTGTTTTGCAGGGCGTCCACGACAATTATGATACGGACACCTTCAAGGCGTTGATCGAAGAATCGGGCGCGCTGACCAAGACCGCGATCAATGGCGAGTTCAAGGCCAGCCATCGTGTCATCGCGGACCATCTCCGCTCGACCAGCTTCCTGATCGCAGACGGCGTGCTGCCCGCCAATGAAGGCCGGGGCTATGTCCTGCGTCGCATCATGCGCCGCGCCATGCGCCACGCGCACATCATCGGCGCCAAAGAGCCGTTGATGCATCGCCTCGTGGGCAGCCTCGTGTCCGAAATGGGTGGCGCTTATCAGGAACTGGTCCGTGCGCAGCCCTTGATCGAGGAAACGCTGCTGCGTGAGGAAACCCGCTTCCGCCAGACCCTGGAAAAGGGCCTGAAGCTGCTGGACGAAGCGACCCTGGACCTGTCCGAAGGCGGCACGCTGCCGGGCGAAACTGCGTTCAAGCTCTATGACACCTATGGCTTCCCCTATGACCTGACCGAAGACGCGCTGCGTTCGCGCGGCCTGACCGTCGATCGCGAAGGTTTTGACGCCGCCATGGCCGAACAAAAGGCCGCGGCTCGCGCTGCCTGGAAGGGCTCGGGCGAAAAAGCCTCCGACGAAATCTGGTTCGATATCGCCGAAAAAGCGGGGAATACCGAGTTCATCGGCTACAGCTCCACCGAGGGTGAGGGCGAGGTGCTGGCGATCGTGAAGGACGGTGTGAACTTCGACAGCGCAACCGCTGGCGAGACGGTTACGATCGTCACCAACCAGACGCCTTTTTATGGTGAAAGCGGCGGTCAGATGGGTGACGCGGGCACGATCACGTCCTTGTCGGGCCTGGTTGCCGATGTCGAAGATACCGCCAAGCCATTGGGGCGCCTGCATGCTCACCGGGCTAAGATCGGCCAAGGCAGCATCAAGGTAGGCGATACCGTTCACCTCTCGGTCGATGTGAACCGCCGCGATCGTATACGCGCCAATCATAGCGCCACCCATTTGCTCCACGCCGCGCTGCGTAACACGCTGGGCGCGCACGTGACGCAGAAGGGCAGCCTGGTTGCGCCCGATCGCCTGCGCTTCGACTATTCGCATCCGGAAGCGCTGACGCACAGCCAGATCGCCGCGATCGAAAGCCTGGTGAACGAGCAGGTGCGTCACAATGAAGCGGTGACCACACGCCTGATGACGCCCGATGACGCCATATCGGCGGGAGCGATGGCTCTGTTTGGCGAAAAATATGGAGACGAAGTCCGCGTCCTTTCGATGGGGAAGGGTGATGCGAACAGCTATTCGGTCGAGCTCTGCGGCGGCACGCACGTCAATGCGACCGGTGACATTGCGATCTTCAAGATCATTTCGGAAAGCGCTGTTTCCTCTGGCGTCCGCCGTATCGAAGCCCTGACTGGTGAGGCCGCGCGCTTGTGGCTCACCGACCGCGAAGATCGCCTGCGCCAATCGGCCGCCGCGCTCAAGACCACCCCCGAAGAGGTTCCGGCGCGCATAGCGGCGCTCGTCGAACAGAGCCGCAAGCTGGAACGCGAACTGGCGGAAGCGAAGAAGGCGCTTGCTCTGGGCGGCGGTAGCGGCGCGCAGGCGGCAGGGCCGGAAAAGGTCGGCGGCGTGAATTTCATCGGTCAGGTGATTGAGGGGCTCGATCCCAAGGAACTCCGCGGCATAGTCGATCAGAACAAGGCGACACTCGGCAGCGGCGTCTCCGCAGTTCTTGCTGTGATGGATGGCCGCGCCAGCATCGCTGTAGGAGTCACGGACGATCTGGTCGGCTCCATCAACGCCGTCGACCTCGTTCGCGCAGGCGTTGAAGCACTTGGCGGGAAAGGCGGCGGCGGCCGCCCGGACATGGCGCAGGGTGGCGGCCCCGACGGTGACAAGGCTGTTGCGGCAGTCGAGGCAGTAAAGGCGGCTCTGACTAACTGCCAAGCGTAACGCACGGACCTTCGGAAGCTCAAACAACGGCGAAGCTCTGGATCAGCTTTCGCCACCTTGTTTCTGTCCAAGTCATCGCTAATCTGGCAAGCTAACCGGTTCGGGGGGATCATGCGGCTTCTTATTGCTCTCGGTCTGTTGCTGACGCCCGCTGCTGCACGTGCCGAATGGTTGGAAGCCTCGAGCGACCATTTTGTGGTCTATGCGGAAACCCGGGCGACAGAGGCTCGCCTATTCTCGCAGCAGCTCGAAAGCTACCATGCGGCCATGGCAGCGGTCACGGGATCGCCGAATCTTCGTCCCAGCCCGTCCAACCGCCTCACTATTTATGTTGTGAGTAGCGAAGCGCAGGTTCGAAAGCTGTATGGGGCCAATTCGCAATATATAGGCGGATTTTATGTACCCCGCGCGGGTGGATCGATCGCAATCGTTCCGCAGGTCAGGGCTACGCGCGGTCAAATCGACACGTCGATGATCACGCTGCTCCATGAATATGCGCATCATTTTCTGATTGGATCGAGCAGCTTTCCTCTGCCCCGCTGGATGTCGGAAGGTGCTGCGGAGTTTTTTTCGTCAGCCGCATTTCCTAGCGACGGCGGTGTTGAACTCGGGCGGCCGGCGCAGCATCGCGCCTATGAGCTCTACATGGCTGCCGATGTGACTGCAGGTGATTTGCTTGATCCTGCCGCCTATGAAAAGCGCCGCAGCAAGAGGTACGACGCTTTCTATGGCAAGAGCTGGCTGCTTTATCATTATCTGACCTTCAGCCCCGAAAGGAAGGGCCAGCTTACACGCTACCTTACTCTAATGTCTCAGGGTAAGGACCCGCGGTCTGCTGCTATCGAAGCGTTTGGAGATTTCGGCCAGCTCGAACATGAGCTGGATCGCTATCTGCTCAAATCTCGGATGACCATGATCAAGCTGCCCGCCAGCATGATCAAAACCGGCCCCGTCGTCGTGCAAGGGATGACGGCAGGGGCAAGCGCCGTGATGCCGATCATCATTCGTTCAAGGCGCGGCGTCGATCGTGAAATGGCCAAGGCCGTTCTGGCGGACGCGCGCGCCATAGCTTCGCGCTTCCCGAAGGATGCCGCAGTCCTCTCGGCGTTGGCGGAGGCAGAGCATGACGCTGGCAACGATAAGGAAGCGGTCGCCGCCGCCGAAGCTGCCCTTGCCGTGGACTCGAGGCAGGTCAACGCCTATGTCCAGAAGGGGCTTTCCCTCTATCGCATCGCGCAAGATGCGCCGGATCGCGACGAGAGCTATAAGGAAGCACGCGCTCCTTTCACGGCGCTCAATCGCATCGAAAATGACCACCCGCTGCCGCTCTTCTATTATTATGACAGCTTTGTCCGTCAGGGGAAAACGCCATCTTCCTTGGCAATTCAAGCGCTGGAACGGGCGTCGGAACTGGCACCGTTCGACCTTGGGCTGCGCATGACCTTGGCAATGCAGCAACTGCGTGTCGGTGATCGCAAACAGGCGCGGCGTAATTTACTGCCGGTGGCTTACAACCCGCACGGCGGCAACATGGCAGAGTTCGCCAGCAAGACGTTGGAGCGGATGGACAAGGAGCCGAACTGGGACGGGAGTGGCATGCCCGTTCCCGCATCCGATAACGCCATAGCAGCTGGGCCTTAGGCAACCTCGTCAGAACGGAGCCGCCTCAATTTGGGGGGCGTCTCCAGTTGCGCCGCATCTTTGATGCCCATGCGTAGATCTTCCCGTGTCTGATGAATGGACGCGATAACAGGCCCCATCGCCACGCCCAGGTCGACCAGCGCAGTTTCAGCCAGCTGAAGCGAGCTTTCCAGCGTTTCAGGCACAGCATCGCTGGCGCCCGCTTGATAAAGTTGCGCGGCATGATCTGTATCGCGCGCTCGAGCGATGATGGGCAAATCCGGCACCCATCCCCGGACCCTCTTCGTCACTCGTACCGATAGCACCGGATCGTCCATGGTGAGGATCAGTGCTCGAGCGTGACCAAGACGAAGTTTGTCCAACATTTCGGCACGCGCCACGTCGCCAAAAAGGATCGGATATCCGCCCCGTCGCCCTTCAGCGACTACGTCAGGGTCCGATTCCACGACTGTAAAACGCTGATTGTGAACCCGCAGGAGGTCGCACACCATCCGTCCCACACGGCCAAAGCCGATAACGACGGCCGCCGCCTCCGTGCTTTCCTGCTGCAATTCAGGCGTATCTTCGCCTAATGCCATTTCGAGCCTGCGCGCGATGTCATGGCCGATACGGGCGAGGAGCGGCGTGATAGTCAAGCCGATCGCCGTAACGATCTGCCAAAAAGCAGCGGTGGAGGGCAAAATCAGCTTGGCTGCAGCCGCGGTCGAGAGGACGATAAGAGTAGTTTCGGAAGGGCTGGCCATCAGCAGCCCTACTTCCAGGGAAACGCCCTTTCGAGCACCCGAGAAATAGAGCAGAGCTGCCGTGACCAACGTCTTGGTGATGACCACCCCGACCACCGCCAGAATCAGGCTGGGCCAGTTCGCGAGTATCACCCTGACATCCAGGCTCATGCCAACGGTGATCAGGAACACGCCAAGCGCGAGCCCCTTGAACGGTGCCGTCATCACTTCGACTTCGCCATGATATTCGGTCTCAGCGATCAACAGGCCTGCAAGTAACGCACCCACAATCGGTGATAGACCTGCGAGAGAAGTGGCGATGCTGGAAACGATGACCACCAGCAGGCTCGCGGCGAGGAACACCTCGGGACTTTTCGTCCGTGCAGCCTGACTGAAAATATGTGGGAGGACGATGCGGCCGAGAATGAGCATCACTGCGATCGTGATGCCGCCCTTCAAAAGTGTATTCGCCAGTTCGCCCCAAGCTCCGTCCACGCTTGCCGCTGCCGAGGGAGCAAGAGCGCCCAGCATGAAGATGATGGGAACAAGTGCCAGATCTTCAAAGAGGAGCATCGCAAAGGCCGCGCGCCCTACCGCACTTTGTGTACCGACCATCGGCAGCACCACGGCAGTCGAGGAAAGCGCGAGCGCAAGGCCAAGCCCGATCGCGCCTGCGGGAGGCTGGCCGAGCAAGTAAAGTCCCATCGCTATCAGCGATGCGCCACCGATAAGTTCAGCTGCGCCCACGCCAAAGACTTGAGCTCGCATGGTCCAGAGACGGCGAAAACTCAGTTCCAGACCTATCGAGAAGAGCAATAATATGACGCCGAGTTCCGCGAACGGCTCTATGGCCTCCCTGTTCGATATGGTGACATGATATAGCCATGGATATTCGGCGACTAACGCGCCGAGGCCAGACGGCCCCACTGCCAGGCCGACCAGAATAAACCCAATGACGGGACTGATCCTGAAGCGAGCAAAGCCGGGGATTACCAGTCCCGCCGCCCCCAAAACGACAAGGGAGTCGCTGAAACTTTGAGGATTGATCGCGCCGGCCATGCTCTATCATTGCGGGATGCGCGGCAGAATATCCAGCCTTGCGGCAAAATTCACATGCTGCCGGATGATGTCCTTGGTGCGGACGGCGGGACTTGAACCCGCATTCCCAGGGGGAGGCGGATTTTAAGTCCGCTGCGTCTACCGATTTCGCCACGTCCGCATGGCGCTTTCCCTGACCGGTCCAGACGCGCAGGTCAAGATGTGCTGATGATCACTGAGCTTTGCTGTTGAGCCGCTCGCGCATTTCCTTGCCAGGTTTGAAATAGGGTACACGTTTGGCCGAGACCGGCACCTGCTCTCCGGTACGGGGATTGCGCCCGGTCCGCGCGTCGCGCGCACGGGTGGTGAAGGCGCCAAAGCCTCGCAACTCTACCCGCCCTCCACTGGAGAGGCGATCAACAATCTCTTTGAAGAAGAGATCGACAATCCTCTCGACCTCCTGAAGGCCAAGATCTGGATTTTCTTCTGCCAGCGTCTGAATTAATTCCGAACGTATCATTGGTCCTCCAGCTCCCCCTTCTGGTTCCCAGTTTAGTTATAGTGAGTCCCCTCTCACATGCAATTATCCAATGTCGGTAGTTGTTTTCTCATTTTGGGATAGAAAAGCCCGCCGGAAGCAGTTTCCGGCGGGCCTATTACTTTAGTTAGATGCCGAAGGGATTAGCCTTCGTTCTTGGCCTTGAGTGCCTCACCCAAGATGTCGCCGAGCGATGCACCGCTGTCGGACGAACCATATTGAGCAACGGCCTGCTTCTCTTCTGCGATCTGCAGCGCCTTGATCGAGAAGGTAGGCTTCTTGGCGCGATCAAAACCGGTCACCAGGGCGTCGAACTTCTGACCGATCTGGAAACGCTCCGAGCGCTGCTCATCACGATCACGGCCAAGGTCGCTACGCTTGATGAAGCCGGTGGCGCCATCTTCGCCAGCCTGGACTTCCAGGCCGCCGTCGCGGACTTCCAGAACCGTGACGGTAACCGTCTGGTTCTTGTTGAGACCAGCAGCAGCAGCAGTCGTACCGCCAGCGGCCGGGCCGCCACGTTCAAGCTGCTTCATGCCGAGGCTGATGCGCTCCTTCTCGACGTCGATGTCGAGAACGACGGCCTGAACCGTCTCGCCCTTGCGGTGCAGAGCCAGCGCGTCTTCGCCCGAAATGCCCCAGGCGATATCCGACATGTGGACCATGCCGTCGACGTCGCCGTCCAGGCCGATGAACAGGCCGAACTCGGTTGCATTCTTGACTTCGCCTTCGACCGTCGAACCGATCGGGTGACGTTCGGCAAAGCTGTCCCAGGGGTTGTTCTGGGCCTGCTTGAGACCGAGCGAGATGCGGCGCTTCTCGGGATCGACTTCCAGGACGATGACATCGACTTCCTGGCTGGTCGAAACGATCTTGCCGGGGTGGACGTTCTTCTTGGTCCAGGACATTTCCGACACGTGGACGAGGCCTTCGATGCCCGGCTCCAGTTCGACGAACGCACCATATTCGGTGATGTTCGTGACGCGGCCCGACAGCTTCGCACCGACCGGATACTTGGCGGCTGCGCCTTCCCACGGATCGCTTTCCAGCTGCTTCATGCCAAGGCTGATGCGCTGGGTGTCGCGGTTGATGCGGATGATCTGGACACGGACGGTGTCGCCGATGTTGATCATCTCGTTCGGGTGGTTGATGCGCTTGTACGACAGGTCGGTGACGTGCAGCAGGCCGTCGATGCCGCCAAGGTCAACGAACGCACCATAGTCGGTGATGTTCTTGACAACGCCCTCGATGATCTGACCTTCGGCCAGCGTCTGGATGAGGCCCGAGCGCTGTTCGGCGCGGGTTTCTTCCAGGATGGCGCGACGCGATACGACGATGTTGCCGCGGCGGCGATCCATCTTCAGGATCTGGAAGGGCTGCGGAATGTCCATCAGCGGGGTGACGTCGCGGACGGGACGGATATCGACCTGCGAGCCGGGCAGGAACGCCACGGCGCCGTCGAGGTCGACGGTGAAGCCACCCTTGACGCGGCCGAAGATGACGCCTTCGACGCGGGCATTTTCGGTGAACTCGGATTCCAGCTTGTCCCAGGCGGCTTCGCGGCGAGCGCGGTCGCGCGACAACATCGCTTCGCCATGGGCGTTTTCGACGCGGTCGACATAGACTTCGACTTCGTCGCCGACCTTCAGGTCAGCCTTCTGACCGGGCGCGGCGAATTCGCGCAGCGGCACGCGGCCTTCCGACTTCAGGCCGACGTCGATCAGCGCCATGTCGTTTTCGATGCCGGTCACGGTGCCCTTGACGACGCGGCCTTCGAAGCCGCCGTCTTCACCGCCAAGTGATTCATTGAGAAGCGCGGCGAAATCGTCGCGCGAGGGGAGTGCCGTAGAGGCCATGGTAGTTCCTTCATTCGTCATTGCTGGCCTACCGGTTGTGTCCGGTGGTCTTTCAGGCCAAACAGTCCACGCAGCCGGATTGCCGCGTGAACATCCATTCGGCCATGATGAGTGACGCCCCGCAGATAAGCGAAAAGGGCGCCTGGGATTCCCAAGCACCCGTCATCGCGTCAGGCCTTTCGCCGACGTTCCAACTGGGCGTCCACCAGTGCAATGGCTTGCTGGACGGCGGCGTCTATAGTCAAATTGCTGGTGTCGAGCAAGTCCGCTCCATCGGCCATTCGCAGCGGAGCATGGTCCCTGCTCATGTCGCGTGTGTCGCGTGCCTGAATGTCCGCAATCAGGCTGTCCATGTCCGGCCGGCCGCCGTGCGACAGCGCGTCATCATAGCGCCGCTGCGCGCGAACATGGACGCTGGCTGTTACAAAGATCTTGGCATCGGCGTCTGGTGCAATGACCGTCCCGATGTCGCGTCCGTCGAGGATCGCGCCGCCGGGCTGGGTAGCGAAATCACGCTGGCGCTTCACTAACGCTTGGCGGACGCTCTGATGAATGGATACACGGGATGCAAGGGAGCCGATCGCTTCGCTACGCAATGCTGGATCAGCGAGAACGCCATCATTGAACGAGCAGGCCGCCAGCGCATCAGCTTCATGATCGGGGTCCCCGCCGGTCTTTACCACGGCAAGGCCGACCGCTCTATACAACAGGCCAGTATCCAGCACCGGCAAGCGATAATGGCGCCCGAGCGCCTTGGCGATGGTGCCCTTGCCCGAAGCTGCCGGGCCGTCGACGGCGATGATCATGATGTTTCGCCTTTCCGCAACGCCTTGGCGAGGCCGATGAGTGCGATGAGCGCCCATACGACCTCCAACGCCAACGAGGCCATGTTGAAATGCACCGTCAGCGAATAAAGCAACAGCAGCGATCCGATCAGATTGAGCAGGTTGAACAGGATAAAATTCAATATCTTCGCCATGTTGCTATAAGCATAGGCGATGACCATCAGTGCACTGCCGATCAATCCGATGACATTGGCGAGATCAAAGGTCATGGCATCGCGCCCAGCTTTTGCAGCAGTGTGGTGAAACCGGGAAAGCTGGTGGCGACAGGCCGCATGTCGTCAATGGTGACGCCGCTTTTCGATATCAGTCCCGCAACGGCAAAGCTCATCGCGATGCGGTGATCGAGCTTGGTGGCGATCGGACCGCCGCCGGGAAGGAGTGCGCCACCCGTGCCTTCGATGATGATGCCATCTTCCAGCTCTTCAACGGTCACGCCGATGGCGCGAAGGCCTTCGGCCATGGTGGTGATGCGATCGGACTCCTTGACGCGGAGTTCTTCAAGGCCGCGGAATATGCTGCGCCCCTCGGCAAAGGCTGCTGCGATAAAGGCAACGGGATATTCATCGATCATGGAAGGTGCGCGAGCTGGATCCGGCTCAACGCCTTTCAGGTCGGACGCTGTTACGACGATATCGCCGACAGGTTCGCCGCCGACCTCTCGTGGATTATCGATGACGATATTGCCGCCCATCTCCCGCAGCAGATCGATCAATCCTGCCCGTGTGGCATTGAGGCCCACATTGCCGACCGTGACCTTTGAGCCGGGGACGAGTAAGGCGGCAACGATCGGGAAGGCTGCAGAAGAGGGGTCGCCCGGCACGGCGATCGTCTGCGGGCGCAGTTCAGCTTCGCCCCTCAAGGTGATGATACGCGTGCCATCGGCTTCGACCTCGACCTCCAGCTCCGCGCCAAAGCCTCTAAGCATGCGTTCGCTGTGATCCCGAGTCGGGATCGGCTCGATCACGCGCGTCACGCCGGGGGTGTTCAAGCCCGCGAGCAGGATGGCAGACTTGACCTGCGCGGATGCGACCGGAAGGCGATAGTCCAGCGGGACGGCCGGGCAGGCGCCGCGCATCGTCAGAGGCAGCCGGTCTCCGGGGCTTGACGTGAAGCTGGCACCCATGCGGGACAGAGGTTCAGTTACACGCCCCATCGGACGCTTGCTGAGCGATGCATCACCTGTGAAGGTCGCGGTGATGGCATGACTTGCTATCAAGCCCATCAGCAGCCGGGTCGATGTGCCGCTGTTGCCCATGTCCAGGGCTGTCTGGGGTTGCAGCAACCCGCCGACCCCTACGCCCTTGATGTGCCAGATGCCATCGCTATCCCGGTTGATCTGCGCACCCATGGCACGCATTGCGGCAGCCGTGGCCAGTACATCTTCACCCTCCAACAGTCCCTCGACCCGGCTTTCTCCAACCGACAAGGCGGAAAGCATGAGCGAGCGATGCGAGATGCTCTTGTCACCCGGTACAGTCACGCTTCCGGAGAGGGGCGGCGCGCCATTGAAGGTCATCGGGAGCGGATGATCGGAAGAAGAGGTCAAGGGTCAATCCGTTTGGCAGGGAACTGAAAAATCGCGCCCGGCTTTTGACAGCGCGGTTCTGCTATGGCAAGGCGCCCGTCGCTTCGCGGGCGACATGGTCGTGCCGCGTGATATTCGTTGAAGCACTCGTAAGAAGGACAAGGCCGGACATGGTCAAGGCTGAATGGGGCACGAAGCGTACCTGCCCGAAATGCGCCACGCGCTTCTATGACCTGGGCAAGGACGACCCGGTCATCTGCATCAACTGTAACACTGCCTGGGAACCCGAGCCCGTTCTTAAGTCGAAGCAGCCGCTGCCTTACGAGGAAGCACCCAAGAAGGTCATCGAGACTGCCGATGGCGAACTGGAGTCGGCGGATGACGATCTGGATCTGGATCTGGACGTCGATGATGACGGCGACTCACCGGATAATGACGTTGATCTCGGCGGTGACGACGACCTCGGCGTCGATGCCGCGGGTGACGACGGCGACGACGACAATTAAGTAATTTTCTGCTTGCCAAGGAAGTTGCTGCCTCCTAATGGCAGCGACCTCCGAGGCGCTGGACCCAAACAGCGCCGACATTGGAAAGGGGCCTTAGCTCAGCTGGGAGAGCGCCTGCATGGCATGCAGGAGGTCAGCGGTTCGATCCCGCTAGGCTCCACCAATTTCCGAGCAGCGGCGTTTATCGGCCTAGTTTGATATGCTGAAGCTTGGGTTTGGGGTCGAAGAATGATGGCTGTCCGGAAAGCCGGCATAGCCTTTTTCACGGATGCAGCCTATTCTGCATTGAGATGGGGCCTTAGCTCAGCTGGGAGAGCGCCTGCATGGCATGCAGGAGGTCAGCGGTTCGATCCCGCTAGGCTCCACCAAATCCCCATCTATTTCGTAAGCCGATGGCAGGGATCAGGCGATTGACTGTGCGTGCGGCCGCATTTGCTGTGCCGGACCTCTAACCCTCAACGTCAGGCGGGCTGTACAAAGCTGTCCATGACGCGCTTGCGGCCCGCTGTCTCAAAGTCGATTTCCAGCTTATTGCCCTCGATTTCGGCAACGGTTCCGTAACCGAATTTCTGATGAAAAACGCGTAAACCCAACTGCATGTCATCCCGACCCTTGTTGCCGAGTGAGATGGCAGATGCTCGGGCTTCCACGATCCGAACAGGTTCGCGATTGAATTGACCGCCTTGTTGCGCACGTTGCCAACCCGGGCCGCGGCCGTTGCCACGTTGGACATTGGAGAAGGGGTCGGCACGCTCAGACCAGTTAGCGCGCCATAATGACGCTCCGCCAGTCATGCTGCTTTCTTCCTCGACATGCTCAGGCGGCAGTTCGCCGACGAAGCGGGACGGGATAGAACTGGTCCACTGGCCATATATACGCCGGTTGGCAGCATGCAGAATGATGCACATCTTTCGAGCGCGCGTGATCGCGACATAAGCGAGCCGGCGTTCCTCTTCGAGGCTGTTGAGCCCGCCTTCGTCGAGCGCGCGCTGGGACGGGAAAATTCCTTCTTCCCAGCCTGCCAGGAATACAGTGTCGAACTCGAGCCCCTTTGCCGCGTGTATGGTCATGATCGTGACCTTGCGTTCTTCGGCTTGCGCATCATTGTCCATGACCAGTGATACGTGCTCTAGAAACGCGCCAAGCGTTTCATACTCCTCCATCGCGCGGGTAAGCTCGTTCAGGTTTTCAAGGCGGCCCGCACTTTCGGCTGTACGCTCCGCTTGAAGCATCGCCGTATAGCCGCTTTCGTCAAGTATCTGGCGCGCCAGTTCGGCATGAGGCAACTGAGCCGCCCTGTCACGCCAACGTGCAAGGTCTCCTATGAACGATCCCAGGCTCCGGCGCGCCTGAGGCGTCAATTCATCAGTGTCCAGGATGCGCGCAGCCGCCAGCGCCAAAGGAATGCCTTCCGCCCTTGCCAGTCGGTGGAGCTTCTCCACCGCCTTGTCGCCAAGGCCTCTTTTGGGAACGTTGACGATCCGCTCGAATGCCAAATCGTCAGCCGGTTGATTAACAAGACGCAGATAGGCAAGCGCATCACGAATTTCGGCACGCTCGTAGAAACGGAATCCGCCCACAATACGATAGGCGAGGCCGATCTGGATGAAGCGGTCTTCAAACTCGCGAGTCTGATGCTGTGCGCGAACCAGGATAGCCACATCATCGAGCGACTGCCCGGAACGCTCCAGCGATTCGATCTCGTCGCCTACGCGGCGAGCTTCCTCTGGACCGTCCCAGACCCCGATGACACGAACCTTTTCTCCGACGTCGATATCGGTCCAAAGCGTCTTCCCCAACCGGTTGCCATTTTCGGCAATCACTCCGGAAGCGGCGCCAAGAATATGAGGCGTCGATCGGTAATTCTGCTCCAGGCGAACGATCTTGGCGCCGGGAAAATCTTTCTCGAACCGCAGGATGTTGGCGACTTCGGCACCTCGCCACGAATAGATGGACTGGTCGTCGTCGCCCACGCAGCAAATATTCTTGCGCTGTTGAGCGAGCAGGCGGAGCCACAGATATTGGCTGCTGTTAGTGTCCTGATATTCATCGACCATGATGTAGCGGAACCGTTGCTGATAGCTTTCCAGCACATCACGATGGCGCTTCAGGATCGTCAGCACGTGGAGCAGCAGGTCGCCAAAATCGCAGGCGTTCACGTCACGAAGCCGGGCCTGGTAAGCTGCGTAAAGCTTCTGGCCACGTCCATTCGCATAAGCTTCGCTATCGCTAGCGCCAATTTCTTCCGGCGTTAGTCCCTTATTCTTCCATTGGTCGATCAGGCCGCCCAACTGCCGCGCGGGCCATCGCTTTTCATCGATGCCTTCTGCTTGGATCAATTGCTTCATCAGGCGGAGTTGATCGTCGGTATCAAGGATGGTGAAATTGGACTGAAGCCCCACCAATTCCGCATGCCGGCGCAGCATCTTCGCCGCAATCGCGTGGAAGGTCCCAAGCCACGGCATCCCTTCGACCGCAGGACCTATCATGCGTCCGACGCGCTCCCGCATTTCTCTCGCGGCCTTGTTGGTGAACGTCACCGCCAGAATTTCGGACGGGTAAGCACGACGCGTAGCGACAAGATGAGCAAGCCGCGCGGTCAGTGCGGCGGTCTTGCCCGTTCCTGCACCTGCCAGCACGAGGACCGGCCCTTCGGTCGTAAGCACAGCCTCCCGCTGAGGTTCATTGAGGCCCTGAAGATAAGGTGGATCATCGGGCGAGGGAGCGGGGACGGTCATGTTCAACAACTAGGGAGCATGGGAAGGGTGAGCAAGGGCAGCCCCTTGCAGCGGCCATCGATCTATGAGAACAAAAGGCGAATCATGCAAGGGGAAATGCCATGGCCAAGGGACGATGCCAGTGTGGATCGATCCATTACGAGGTAGAGGGGGAACCAATCTACAGCGCTATTTGCCATTGCAGCGACTGCCGCCGCAGTGCCGGAGCGCCCATGGTTGGTTGGGCGCTCTTTGCAGAAGCAAATCTGAAGGTTGTGGGTGAGCCGAGACTGTACCGATCTTCTGAAGACGCGACACGGCACTTCTGCGCCAGTTGCGGCACCGGCCTTTTCTACCGGAATTCGAAAAGTTTTCCCGGGATGGTTGATATCCAGACTTCGACTTTGGATGCCCCCTCTCTGTTCCCTCCCGTCATCCACGTGCAATGGGCAGAGGCATTGCCGTGGATGGGCGCTGCACATGAACTTCCCCATGTTGAGCGCTACCCGGAGGATTGATTACATTCATTTGGTGGCAGCAGGACAACAGTTCGTCGCGGATATGGAACGCTGGCGTCACCGATCTGGTTCTTCACCAGCCAAGAGGCAGAATGGGGTGAAGAACAGGAAAGGACGACCCGATGAAATCGATCATGCTTGCAGGTGCGGCATTGCTGGCTTTTTCAACCGGCGCTACTGGCATTGCGATCGCCCAGGGTGCGCCGGACAATGCGGCTCAGCCTCCAGCAACTGACACAATGCCGGCGGATTCAGCGACACCCGCAACGGCTGCCGATCCGAACGCGGGTCAGCCCACCGGAGAGGTTCCGCCTGCTACAGGCATGGCGCCAGCTTCGCCCGCAGTGCCTAGAGATCCCGCGGCTCCTGTAGGAAGCTCAGCAAATCCCGTGACGGTGGGCGGGAACATGACGCCGCCGCCTGCTGGCGGAAAGGACTATCCGCTGTGCAGCCGAACCGTACAGGATAGCTGCATCAATCCAGGTGAAGCGCCGCGTTCTAAGAAGGCGCGCAGGAATCGCTGACTTGGG
Organism: Sphingobium agri; assembly: GCF_023051225.1. Taxonomy (NCBI): domain Bacteria; kingdom Pseudomonadati; phylum Pseudomonadota; class Alphaproteobacteria; order Sphingomonadales; family Sphingobiaceae; genus Sphingobium; species Sphingobium agri. Next base: position 960,516 of record NZ_JALKHS010000006.1, read on the forward strand.
ACAGGGGCGCGGGCAGGGCAGCGATGAGCGCCGCCAGCCCGGCCTTGTCTTTAGCGGCGTCGGCCAAGCTGTGCTGATCGAGCACGGCGAGGAAGGCGGCTGTCGCGGCCTTTAATATGCCGGAGAGGCCGCAGGCGGAGCGCAGCCCGCAACCGGCACAGTCCGCTAGATTCATGTCGGTTTCGGTATGGCGGATGACTTCGCCTAAACTGATCAATTCGGGAGGGCGGGCGAGCGTGAAGCCGCCGCCTCTTCCTCTCTGGGTGGTGATGAAGCCGCCGAGGCCGAGATGATGGACGACTTTCATCAAATGATTGCGTGACAACGCGTAGGCGTCGGCCACTTCTGGGATTGTCGCGCGGCCGGTGGGCGTGACTGCCAGATGGATGAGGACGCGCAGGGCGTAGTCGGTGTGGCGAGTCAATTGCATGAGGGAATGCGTTAATTGAAAGAGATTTGAGGATAAAACATGTAGCTGGTTTACATGTTTAAACATGTCACGTAAATGCACCTTTATCGAGTCTCGCAAAAGGGGTGCATCATGAACCAGCTCAGCGCTGAAACCATCGCGATCGTCAAGGCAACCGCTCCCGCGCTTCGGAGCCATGGCGTGGAGATCACCACAGCCATGTATGCGCGGCTGTTTCAGGATGCGTCGATCAAGGACATGTTCGACCAGGCGGCGCAGGAAAGTGGCGAGCAGCCGAAGCGTTTGGCAGCCGCTATCCTGGGATATGCGGAAAATATCGACAAGTTGCAGGCACTGACCGGCGCGGTGGAGCGCATGGTGCAGCGGCATGTCGAAACCGGCGTGAAGGCCGAGCATTATCCGAAGGTCGCCGAGGCGCTGCTGCCCGCGATCCGTGATGTGCTGGGGGCTGAGGTAGCCACCGACGCGGTCCTGGAAGCTTGGGGTAAGGCTTACTGGTTCCTGGCGGATATTCTGATTGGGAAGGAAGCGCAGGCTTATGAGGATGCTGAGGCTGCTTGATTGAGAGGAGCAGGGGGCGCTTGGGGCGTTCCCCTCTCCCTAACCTCGATGAGAGTCACCTGCCTCTCATCGACCCCTGAAGGGGAGAGGGAGTTTAGGCTGCTCTTAACAGGGTCAGGCGCGCCTTCCCTACGTCCCGTATTGCGTCCGCGACGAAGCCCTTCACTTCCACATCCTCACGCCTGTCGGTTTCGATGCTGACCCAGGTAGCCGGGCCGGTCCATCCCAGGCGGCTGAGCTTGTCGAGCGCTACCGCGCCCGCGCCGCTATTGTAGGGCGGGTCCATGAAGATGAGGTCGAGCGGCTTGGGGGCTGGGCCGAGGGACAGGACGCTGCTCTGACGGATATCCGGGCGGACGCCGAGCCGTTCGCCATTGGCGCGGATCGCGTCCAAGGCTGCACGATCCTGTTCGACGAAGAGACAGGTGGCTGCGCCCCGCGACATGGCTTCAAAGCCCAAGGCTCCCGAGCCTGCGAAGAAATCACCGACATTCAAGCCTTCGAAGGAGCCGATCCGGCTCAGCAGCATGGAGAAGAGCGTTTCGCGGGTGCGATCGGCAGTGGGGCGGGTGGCGTCGCCCTTGGGAGCGGTGAGGGGGCGGCCTCTCCATTGGCCTGCGATGATTCTCATGGGTGGCGTTCCAGAAGAAGGGCGGGCTTCGGCAAATTCAGCCCGAAGGGATGAAAATCAGGATTTGGGCGTCTTCAGGCTTTTGCGGAAGACGATGAGGTCATGCTGCCGTACCTCCTCTACCGCGCCGGAAGCCAGTTCGCCTAGGTGGAAGGGGCCATAGCTGGTGCGGATGAGGCGGCTTACCTGAAGCCCGAGATGTTCCAGAACGCGGCGGACTTCGCGGTTCTTGCCCTCCGTCAGCGTCATTTCAATCCACTGGTTGCGCCCGGTGCGGCGTTCCAGATTGGCCTCGATCTGTCCGTAGCGGATGCCGTCAATTTCTATGCCTTCGAACAGATCTTCAAGCTGGGCCTGGCTGATGTCGCCGAAGGCGCGGGCGCGGTAGGTGCGGGGAACGCCCGTTGCGGGCAATTCCATCTGCCGCTTGAATTCGCCATCGGTGGTGAGGAGCAGCAGCCCTTCGGTCGTCATGTCGAGGCGGCCGATCGGCATCACGCGCGGCAGATCGGCGGGCAAGCGGTCGTAAATGGTCGGGCGGCCGCGGGGATCACGTTCCGTGGTCAGATAGCCTGAAGGTTTGTGAAAGAGGAAGAGACGTGCCGGAGCAGGCTGAGCGACTGGCGTTCCGTCCACCGCGACTCCGTTGAGCGAGGTCAGCAAGGTCGCAGGCGTAGATACCGCTTCGCCGTCCAAGGTGACGCGGCCTTCCTCGATCATCCGTTCGACTTCGCGGCGCGAGGCTATGCCGGCGCGGGCAAGCAGCTTGGCGATGCGTTGCGGTTCATTCTTGCCGCTGGCGGCCGCAGCCGTGCGAGCCGGATGAGGATTGGCAGGCTTGGCCGGAGCGGCCTTTGCCTTGCGGAAAGGGGGGCGAGCCGGACGCGTACCAGCTGGCTTGTCCTGCGAAGGGCGCCGGGGTCCGCCCGGTCCTGCCCTGCGCGGCGGTCCTGATTTTTTCGGCGGCTCCACGCTCGGTTCCTTTAACGAAGCGGCGGCACTTCCCATATGGAAAGCACCGGAAAATGACGAAAGGTGCCGTGCCATCGCCCAATGCGGAGGAACGGCCGCAACTCCCTTGGGATGCTGCGCGTTTGATCGGTTGCATGGCGCATATGGGGCGGATCGGCAAATGTTTTTCGGGCTAGTCAAAGGGGACTCAAAGCCACGGCAGCAGGGACAGGCGATCCGCAGCGTGCTGGTCGTTGAAGACGAGCCGCTGGTCGCGTTCGACAATGAGCATGTGCTGGAGCAAGCGGGATATCGCGTTGCAGCGACCGTCGATGATTATGATCATGCCATCCGCGTGATCGAGCAGGATGAGGTCGATCTGGTCATCGCCGACATCACCCTGCACGGGGACAAGACCGGCATCGACGTCGCTCGGCATGCCTATGCCAAGGGTTTGGCGGTACTGTTCGTCAGTGGAAGTTGCCCGGTGGACGCGCATGAGATGGCGGTCGGATGCTTGGCCAAGCCCTATTTGCCGCGCGAACTGCTGGCTTCGATCGGCGTGATCGAGGCTTTGATGGTTGGGGCCGATCGTCCCCGGGTGCCTCGGGGGTTGCATTTGTTTGATGATGTGGGGTGAGGCTGGGTGGGTCGCTGCTTTCCCGTCCAATCCACAGGCAGGCGTAGTGCCGATCAGGCCCGAGGCCAGCGCCCGTTCAACCACTTGCGCGTATCGCTCAATATTGCCTGATCTTCGGGCGTCTGCTGGCCGAAACCGGCATGCGGCATGGCTTCGCTGACGTAGAGATCCGCCTCGACATTCGCGGCTCTTAGCGCCGCATGCATCCTGACTGTATCGGACAGCAGCCGGTCGCGGGTTCCCGTGATCAGATGTGTCGGCGGAAAGGCGGTCGCGAGATCGCCGAAAAGCGGCGAAAGATAAGGCTGACGCGGATCATTGCCATTGAGGTAGAGTTCGGTCGATCCAACGCCATCGGGGTCGCGCAGCACTGGGTCGAGACCGTAGAGCACCTGCCAGCTGTCGCCAGCATTGGTAAGGTCGGTCACCGGCGTTTGGAGAATCAGCGCACTCGGCTTTTCCAAGCCCGCATCGCGTATCTTGAGCATCAATGCAGCCGCCAGATTGCCGCCTGCCGATCCGCCCGAGACCAACATGTTCCTTGCGCCAAAGTCCTTCAGCAATGCGCGGTACACCGCGAAACAGTCGTTCAAACCCGCTGGAAACGGATGTTCCGGCGGCATCCTGTAATCCACGGCATAGGTGACGCAGCCATATTGCATCGCCGTGATCTTGGCCAAGGCCATGGCATGCCGACCACCGAACAGCACCCAGCCCCCACCGTGAATGCTGAGATGCGCCTTCCGACGGTCAGCTTCACTCAGGCCCTTGGGGGTAGCCAAATAGACTGTTGCTCCACCCATCTGCCGCGTCTCCACGTCAACGCCGGGAATTTTCAGGATCATTTCAACCGGCAGGGGGGCGTTGCCCGCTGCAACATAGGCGTGCCAACCCGCTACGTCCTCCGGCGCGGGCACAGGAGCTGGAGGGGGCTGCATCGCGCCTTTGCGCAAATAATCCTGCGCGGCCTTGCTGATGGTTGAGGGCGGTGGAAAATTGCGGGGCACGGCGGTGGAACCGGGCAATGAGGTTTCGGAAGCGCCATGCGCGGACCTTTCCGCCAAGGATGCGATACCGGTTGTTGTGACGCCAGCGATCACACTCCTGCGATCCATGCCCTTGCGACCTGTGCTCATATGAGCCCTCTATATCGCGCGTCATCGTCCGATTACAAGAAAGGACATTGTTGCTCGATCAGTTGCAGGCAGCGTCGCGCCGTTCCATTCAGGGCTGATGAACCGGACGGCGATGAAAAGGCTCAACGAGTGGGCGAGGAACATCAAGCGCGATGTCATCGCCCTCTGGTTCGCTGCGCGCGATCCTCGGGTTGCCTGGTATGCGAAGGCTTTGGCGGCTGCTGTCGCGGCTTACGCCCTGTCGCCGGTCGACCTCATTCCGGATTTCATTCCTGTCCTTGGCTATCTTGATGATCTGGTGATCGTGCCGTTGGGCATCATGGCTGCGGTCAGGCTCGTTCCTCAGCATGTGATGGCTGAGCTTCGGATGAAGGCCGTGGAGCGGCGCAAGCCTGTGTCTGTGGCAGGTTTGATCTTCGTTGTGATCGTGTGGATTGTGGCGGTCGGGTTTGTGGGGTGGATGTTGGTGGGTTGATGGCGTCGAAGCGCCAACCTTTTGCACTCGATCTACGTTGCGCTGGCCCACCCCCAGCCCTCCCGCCTGCGGGAGGGGAGATAGGGAGGGGCCGTTGTGCTTGTTTCTTCGATGATTGGCCATATGGTGGCGGGATAAGCATCTTCGGGGGCGCAGCTTTTCATGAATGACATTGCCGTTGGCACCAGAAGTTGGCTGGATGCTGTGAAACCCTATGTGGAGAAGGCGCCGCTCGCCGCGCTTTTCCTGGGGATTTCCTCGGGCTTTCCTTTTGCGATGATCGGCGCGAACCTGGCGTCACGACTGGCGCAGGACGGGATCGATAAGAAAAGCGTCACGGCGTTCAGCCTGGTGCTGCTCGCCTATAACCTCAAATGGCTGTGGGCATGGGTGATCGAAGGGGTGAAGCTGCCGCTGCTGCATCGGCTGGGGCAGCGCGTGTCCTGGATGCTGGTGGCCGGTCTGCTGGTGATGGCAGCGGTGGTCAATCTCGCCTTTGTCGATCCGGCGAACGACCTGATGGGCACGGTGCGGGCGGCGATCCTGCTGGGGATTGCGGGGGCGACGTTCGACATCATCATCGATGGCTATCGGATCGAGATACTGCGGCCCGAGCAATTGGGCATCGGTGCGGGGATGTCGCAATATGGCTGGCGGATCGGCGCGGCAGCGGCGGGTGCGCTGGCGCTGGTGGTGGCGCAATATTGGGACTGGACGCTGGCTTATCTGGTCTGTTCCATGTTCGCGCTGCCCGCGATGCTGGCGGCGTTGGTCGTCGGCGAGCCCGAGCGGCATCGGGAGATTGCTTCGCGCAAAACGGGCGGGGAGCTGGTGCAGGCGATCGTCGGGCCCTTCGTCGACTTCTTCAAGCGAAAGGGCGCGCTGCTCGTCCTGCTCTTCATCATCGTGCACAAGATCGGGGACACGCTGGCGAACCTGACGTTCCGGCTGCTGTTCAACGATCTGGGCTACAGCAATGAGGAGATCGCGATCTACGATGTGGGCGTGGGCTTCTGGGCGTTGCTGGCGGGGATTTTCGTGGGCGGCGTGTTGTATGCGCGGCTGGGGTTGAAACGGTCGGTGCTGATCAGCCTGGTGCTGATGGCGGTGTCGAACTTCAGCTTTGCGCTGCTGGCGGGGACCGGCAAGAGCAATCTGGGCATGGCGGGCGCGATCGGCTTCGAGAATTTCGCGAGCGGGATCGGCGGCGTGGCGGTGGTCGCGTACTTCTCAGCGCTGTGCGACCTGCGCTTTACCGCTGCCCAATATGCGATGATTTCGGCAGCGGCGAGCATCGTTGGGCGCTTCCTGACCGGGACGACGGCGGGGGCGCTGATCGAGCGGTTTGGCTATGTGGACTTCTATCTGTTGACGACCGTGTTGGCGCTGCCGGGCATCATCCTTTTCTGGTTGATGATGCGCAGCGGGTTGGTGGATGCGAGCGTCGGCAGCGCGGCGACGGATGAGGGGGCTCAGGCGCCTGCGTAGAGGTCCAGCGGGCGGCCAAGATCGCCGTGCGCCTGGGCTACGGCTTGCAGGCAGGTGAGCGCGCCCAGCACATCGTCGGTTCCGAGCAGCGTGGCGAGCTGGTCGTAGGATGAAGGCGGGTCCTGCAGCGCCGTGCTGATCGCGTGCATGAGAGTCGCTTCGTCGGCGGTCATCCGGGCGCAGCAGCAGGGCGCGACCAATATCCGGCGGGTGGCGCAGCGGGCGACCTCCAGCATCATGGCGCGCATCAGGACGAGCGGACGGCGATAGCTGCGCCCGAAAGCGCCGAGCATGGCGTTCGCGGCATGCGCGTCGTTGACCCCGGCGCTGGCCATGCGGCGCATCGTGTAAAGGAAGAGGCGGTTGCCGTAGCCGTGCGGCATCGAGCGGGGCAGGTCTAGAGGGCTGATCTCTCCATGGGCCATGTGCGAGCACCTTTATCCGTTGTGTGACGGACCGCAGGTTACGCTATTGCGAGTCAATCGCAAGTCTATTCAGTCAGGAAACTGCTCGTTCAGGCGCAAAATTTCGCCCGCAAGGTAAAGCGACCCGGCGATGAGGAGGAGCGGGGCTTGATCTCCGCTGGTGGTGGCGACGGCCTGGATCGCTTCGGCGGGGCTTGCATGGGCAGTGCAGCCTATGCCCCATTGCTCCGCGATGGCGGCGAAGCGGCTTGGGGGGTGATGATCATGGCCCGGCACGGGGAGCGCGTGGATGTGCGCGATGCGCCCGGCGAAGGGAGCGAGGAAGGCGTCCACATCTTTGTTGGCGAGCATCCCGATGACGAGATGCAGTTGGCGGCCGCCAAGCCGGTCGGCGGTGAAGAAGGCGCTGATTGCTTCGCCTGCTCCGGCGTTATGGCCGCCGTCGAGCCAGGCTTCGCTGCCAGGCGGGAGGGGGGCGAGCAGGGGGCCGTGGTCCAGACGCTGAAGGCGGGCGGGCCAATGCGCCCAGAGGGGCGCGGCCTTCAGGGCAGCCTCGCTGACGGGCAGGGCGCTTTGATGGCGGAGCATGGCGAAGGCGAGCGCGGCGTTCTGTACCTGATGCGCGCCGGGGAGGCGGGGGAGTGGGGTGTCTAGCCGGCCCTGCTCGTCGCGGTAATGCAGGCGGTCGCGATAGCTTGCGGCGTCCCAGCTTTGGCCCATGGGGAGCCAGACGGTGCGCGCGCGGTTGGCGGCTTCGCGCATCACGGAAGCGAGCGATCCGGGGTAGCGCTGCGTGACTAGGGGCGCGCGGGGCTTGGCGATGCCTGCCTTTTCCGTGGCGATCGCGCGAAGATTGTCGCCGAGGAAGGCCTGATGATCGAGGCCGAGCTGGGCGATGCCGCAGACGGCGGGATTCTCGATGATGTTGGTGGCGTCGAGCCGTCCGCCGAGCCCCACTTCGATGATGCAGGCGTCGGCGGGATGTTCGGCGAAGGCGAGGAAGGCGGCGGCGGTCGTGACTTCGAAGAAGCTCGCGTTGATACCCTCCGCAACGTCCAGCACGCGAGAAAGATAGTGGGCGAGCGCTTCGTCGCTGATCAGCTGGCCATTGAGCCGGATGCGTTCGTTGAAGCGGACGAGATGGGGCGAGGTGAAGACGTGAACGCTCCTGCCGTCCGCTTCCAGAGCCGCGCGCAGAAAAGCACAGGTCGAGCCTTTGCCGTTGGTTCCCGCGACATGGAACACCGGCGGCAGCGCCCGATGCGGATCGCGCAGCCGGTCGAGCAAGCGAGTGATGCGGTCGAGGCCAAGCGTGTCGGCGCCGGGCGAGAGCGTGGCGAGCCGGTCCAGTTGAGCCTGAACGCCCGGATCATCGGAAATGGCGTGGTCGGGCATGGCCCTAAATCCCTCGCGCGGTGGCGTCAGGCAGCTGCGCGGGGAGCGAGGTAGCCGATCACCCGTGCGAGCGTGTCGCGCAATTCGCTACGGTGAACAACCATGTCGAGCATGCCATGTTCCAGAAGATATTCAGCGCGCTGGAAGCCATCGGGCAGCTTTTCGCGGATCGTGCTTTCGATGACGCGCTGGCCCGCGAAGCCGATAAGGGCGTTAGGCTCGGCGATCTGGACATCGCCCAGCATCGCGTAGCTGGCGGTGACGCCGCCCGTCGTCGGATCAGTGAGGACGACGATATAGGGGAGGCCCGCCGCGTGCAGTTTCTGGATCGCGACGGTCGACCGCGGCATCTGCATAAGGGACAATATCCCTTCCTGCATGCGCGCGCCGCCTGCTGCGGTGAAGATGACATAAGGGCATTTATGGCCGATGGCTTCGTTCACGCCCTGGATGAATGCCGCGCCCACGCCCATGCCCATGGAGCCGCCCATGAAGGCGAAATTCTGCACGCCCATGACCAAGGGAACGTCGTCGATCGCGCCGCGCGCGTTGATGAGGGCGTCCTGATCCCCGGTCTGGGCACGGGCGGCCTTCATGCGGTCCGGATAGCGCTTGGAATCGCGGAACTTGAGCGGGTCTTCCTGAACCGGCGGGGTGGGCAGCAGGATGAAGCCTGCGTCGAGGATCTGCTCGAACCGCTCGGACGGGCCGATGCGGCCATGATGGTCACAGCGCGGGCAGACGGACAGATTGTCTTCCCACTCCTTGATAAAGATCATTTCCGTGCAGGACGGGCATTTGTGCCACAGCGTCTCGGCCGTGCTTTCCTTTTTGGCAAGGAAGGGGACGGCGTTGCGGACGCGGTTGATCCAACTCATGCGGCGGTCTCCCGAAAATGGGGGCTGTTGGCTTTGAGAGCGCCGCTCAAGGTGGCGACGAACTCCTGAACGAAGGGGGCGGCGGCGTCGCCATGCGAGCCGATGATATCGACAATGGCCGATCCGACGACCACGCCGTCAGCGACACGGCCGATCGCGGCGGCCTGTTCAGCGGAGCGGACGCCGAAGCCGACGGCGATGGGAAGGTCCGTCGCGGCCTTCAGCTTTTCCACGGCCTGTTCGACGGCGGCTTGGGCTGCCTGCTGCTTACCGGTCACGCCTGCAACGGCGACATGGTAGAGGAAGCCGCTGGCGCCATCGAGCACGGCGGGAAGGCGAGCGGCGTCGGTGGTGGGTGTCGCGAGGCGTATGAGGTGAACGCCTGCCGCGCGCAGGGCCGGACCGATTTCGGCGTCCTCTTCGGGGGGCGTATCGACACAGATGACGCCATCGACGCCTGCTTCACGGCACTGGTTCGCAAACCATTCGGAGCCACGGATCAGCATCGGATTGGCGTAACCCATCAGCACCAGCGGCGTATGGGGGTGCCGCGCGCGGAAGGTGGTGGCGAGATGGAAGATGTCCTTGGTCTTCGTACCCGAGCCAAGGCTGCGCAGATTTGCCAATTCGATCGCGGGGCCGTCCGCCATCGGATCGGTGAAGGGCATGCCGAGTTCGATGATGTCGGCGCCGCCAGCGACAAGGGCGTCGAGGATCGCCGGAGTGGCGGTAACGGTCGGGTCGCCCGCGGTCACGAAGGTGACGAGGGCGGCGCGCCCTGCTTCCTTGCAGGCGGCGAAGCGGGTGGCGAGGCGGTCAGTCATCAGTAATCCCTGCGCGGGCGTGTTCCTGCGCAGGCAGGAATCCAGATCGGACGGCGGGACTGGGCTCCTGCCTTCGCAGGAGCACGGAGTGCGCGGAAGGGCATCACATCTCCACTCCCAGCGCGTCGGCGACGGTGAAGATGTCCTTGTCGCCCCGTCCAGAGAGATTGACGACGATGATCTGGTCCGCGTCCATCGTGGGGGCAACCTTTTCCGCGCTGGCGATGGCGTGGGCGGATTCCAGCGCCGGGATGATGCCTTCGAGAGCCGCAAGCTTCTGGAAACTGGCGAGCGCTTCGTCATCGGTGATCGGCATATATTGAACGCGGCCGATCTCATGCAGCCAGCTATGTTCAGGGCCGATGCCGGGATAGTCGAGTCCCGCCGAAATGCTGTGCGCTTCGGTGATCTGGCCGTCTTCGTCCTGAAGCAGATAGGTCCGGTTGCCGTGGAGGATGCCGGACGCGCCGCCCGCAAGCGAGGCAGCATGCTTGCCGGTGAGGCCCTCGCCCGCTGCTTCCACGCCGATCATCTTGACGTCCACATCGTCAAGGAAGGGGTGGAAAAGACCAATGGCGTTGGAGCCGCCGCCGACCGGGGCGATCAGCAGGTCAGGCAGGCGGCCTTCGATTTCGACGATCTGCTGGCGCGCTTCCTTGCCGATCACCGACTGAAAGTCGCGGACCAGTTCCGGATAGGGGTGCGGCCCGGCAGCAGTGCCGATGATGTAGAAGGTGTCGTGGACGTTTGAAACCCAATGACGCAAGGCGTCGTTCATCGCGTCTTTCAGCGTTTGCGAGCCTGACACGACGGGAATGACTTCCGCGCCCAGCAGCTTCATGCGGAAGACGTTGGGCTTTTGCCGCTCGACATCCTTCGCGCCCATGAAGATCTTGCATTCCATGCCGAACAGGGCGGCGACGGTGGCGGTAGCGACGCCATGCTGGCCCGCGCCCGTTTCGGCGATGACCTTCTTCTTGCCCATGCGGCGGGCAAGCAGGGCCTGGCCGATGCAATTGTTGATCTTGTGCGCGCCGGTGTGGTTCAATTCCTCGCGCTTCAGATAGATTTTTGCGCCCTTACCATCTGGGGCATCGGCGCGTAGCGCTTCGGTCAGGCGGCCTGCATAGTAAAGCGGGTTGGGCCGGCCGACATAGCTTCGCAGCAACTCTTCGAACTCGGCTTCGAAAGTCGGGTCCTGCTTTGCTTCCTTGTAGACCTTTTCCAGCTCCAGAATGAGCGGCATCAGCGTTTCGGCGACATAGCGGCCGCCGAAAGACCCGAAATGACCGGATGCGTCCGGTTGCGAGCGGAGGGAGTTGCTGATGGTCATGATTGCTGTGCCGCTTTGCAGAAGGCCATGATCTTGTCCACACTCTTGATGCCTGGCGCGCTTTCCACGCCCGAAGAAACGTCGATCATCGGTGCGCCGGTGATGCGGATCGCTTCGGCGACATTGTCGATGCCGAGACCTCCTGAAAGGCCCCAGGGCATGGATATGGGGACGCCGCGCAGCAGGGTCCAGTCGAAGCGCAGCCCCATTCCACCTGGGAGCGCCGCGCCGTCGGGCGTTTTCGCGTCGAACAGGAGGAAGTCGGCCGCACCGGCATAGGCCTTCGCTGCGTCGATGTCCGCGCGGGTCTTGACGGAAATGGCTTTCCAGACGGGGAGTTCGAAGCGCTTGGCGATGGCGGCGGCGCGTTCGGGGCTTTCCTTGCCGTGGAGTTGCAGGGCGGTGAGAGTTTTGGTTGCGGCGAGTTCAGCAAGCGTTTCGTCTGTAGGATCGACCAGGACGGCTACGCGCTCGACATGGGTGGGGACGGTTGAGGCCAGAGCGCGCAACTGGTCGGCCTCGACATGGCGGGGGCTCTCGGCGAAATGGACGAAGCCTAGATGGGTCGCGCCTGCCCGAACGGCTGCGCCGATCGCGTCGAGCGTGGAAAGGCCGCAAATCTTGATGGCGAGTCGGGGCATTTTGGGGCTTTAGCGGCTGTTGGGTTGGGAGAGAACCGGTTTGATCCTCATGCGATCAGCCCGAACGGGAGGATCAGACCGTCAAATCCATATCGTGGAGCGCCAGCCATTGGTCGGCATGGTCGATACAGGCTTTGCCGAGGAAGGCGTCGACCTGATCCATGATCTGGTCGTCGGTGAGTTGCGCGGGGTCGAGCGGCGGGTGCCAGTGGACGCGGAAATTGGGCCCGGTGGTTCGGATCAGGTAGAAGGGGAGGAACTTCGCGCCGACTTTGCGGCCGAGGCGCAGCGCGACGGAAAGATTGCCCGATGGCGGCAAGTCGCGGCCGAAGCGGGGGAACCAGACCTGACGATCGCGGCGCTCGTCCAGCAGGATGTAGAGGGTGGCGCGGTCCTTGGTCGTCAAATGCTTCAGGATGCCGCGAGCCGCGCCGTCGCCGGTGATCGCCTCCCCCATATAGGAGCTGCGGGCGCGCTTCAGCATGGCGGCCTGCCCCGGATCTTGCGGCGGGTCATAGACGCCGAGACCGGGGCGGTCAGTCGACGCCTTGATATGGGCGGCGAGCAGGTCCCAATTGCCGAAATGCACGGCAAGCGCGATCATGGGGCCGGGACCGGCGAGAACCTCGTCATAACCTTTGGCGTCTTCGACCGTGATATGGTCGTTTTCGATCAGCCGGTCGATGTTGGTGAGTTCGGCCATGGTGCGGCCGAGATTGATCCAGCGGCGGGTGAGCATTTCCTCACGCGTGGCTTCATCCATATCGGGGCGCAGGATGGCGAGGTTGGCGCGGGCGCGCTGATCGCGCAGCTTCATGTTCCTGCGGGCTATGTTCGCGGACAGCCAGCCGCCGAGCCATGAGGCGACCGACGCCGGGAGAATGCGCAGGAGGGTGAAGAGAAAAGGGTTGGAGAGCATCTTGCCAAGCGTCATACAGCAGCGGTCGGGGCGGTAAAGGGCTTGGATTTACGATGGGTTGGGCCTTTTGGGCATGGGCGGTGCTGCAGGGGCTGACGCTGCTGGGCGTGCTGAACTATTGGCGGCATCTTCCAGTGGACCGGAAGGAGGAAGCGCCTGAGGGCGTGGTCGTCCTGCTGTCGGTGCGGGATGATTGGGATGGCGGGGCGGAACTGATCGCCCGGTTGAAGGCGCAGACGGCGCGGTTCCGGCTGGTGATTGCCTCAAGCGGAGGGTGCCCAGCGGCGGAAGCTTTGGCAGCGCGGGAGGGGGATTGGGTGCAGCTTGTCCGCGCGGGCATGGCAATCGATGAGGGGCAGAAGGTTCATAAATTGCGGGCGGCTTTGCGGGCTTTGCGGCCGGATTACCGCTATTTGGTGTTCGTGGATGCGGATATCGAGCCGCCTGCCCGGTTGGTGGGGCGGCTGCTTTTTCCCTTGGTGCGGGGGAAGGCGGACATCGTGACCGGCTATCGGCTGCTGTTGCCTGAGGCGCGGCCCACGGCGGCGCTGGTTGGGGCTGTGGAGATGCAGTTGGCGACATTGCCACGGGCTGCGAGTGCGACCATGCCCTGGGGCGGAGCGATGGCGTTGACGCGTGAGGTGGCGGAGCGGCTCGACCTAGACGCGGCGCTGGCGGGGCGGTTGTCGGATGATATGGCGATCGGCCTTGCGGGATGGCGCGCGAAGCTGCGGTTGCGGCCGGTGCGGGATTTGCTGGTGGCATCGCCGCTGGAGGGAAGCGGGGCGATTGCGTTCGGCGTGCGGCAGTACCGGCATATCGTGACGAACAGCGTGGGGATGTGGGGCATCGCTGCTCTGGTGGTTGGCGCGCAAGCTTTGGGCTGGGTTTGGGCGATGTGCTGGGGTGGTTGGGGCGCTCTGGCCATTGGCTATGCGGCGGCTTTTGGTCGCGCGCTGGGGCGGCGGCGGATCATCGCGGGAGTATTGGAGCCGGACCAGGCGCGGGCGGCGCGGCGTTCGCTCTGGTGGGATGTGCTGGCGCCTTTTGCCGTGTGCTGGGCGCATTGGGGGATGCAACTCGCGGCGGCTGGATCACGGCGGATCAGGTGGGGCGGATTTGATTATTGGGTGAGCGGCGGGAAGGTGATGCGCTTGAAAAGAGCGACGGAGTTATCCGTATAGCAAACGGCCTAGGACTTGAGTTGATTTTTGATCTCTCGCTCGTCGTGATTTAGGAGAGTGAAATATACCAGCAGACGAGCGGCTTGTGGAACGTGGCTCATAGAGCCGGATGATCTATCGCGATCAAACGACCACATTGTGGCACGTTAGAACCCTGCAGGAAAGAGATGCTTGCCCTGTTCATCCAGGCGCAGGACGACCTTTCCCGCGACCGCGCTGACGGGCAGGTCGGCGTAGAGGTGGGGGAAGAGCGCGCCGCCGCGCGATTCTTCCCATTTAAGCGCATCGCCGAAGGGGGCGAGGTCAATCATCAGCATCACCAGATGGTCCTGGCCCGCGAAATGCTTGGCGGCGGTTTCAGACGCCTGTTCGCGGGTGGACAGGTGGATGTAGCCATCAGCGAGATCGACGGGCGCGCCCTTGAACACGCCGTCGGTCTTTAGCTGGTCATACTGATCCTTGGTCAGGATTTTATAGGCGAAGAGCTCCGTCACTCTTCGGTGAGGTCCGGGTCGGCTTCGGGGCTGACTTCGGGTGAGACTTCCATGCCAGCCGGGGTGCTGATTTCCGTTTCCTCGTCGCTTTCCTCGATCTTCGCGGCGCTGACGACATGTTCGTCGTCCGAGACGTTGAAGAGGCGCACGCCTGCCGAATTGCGGCCGATGACGCGCAGGGTGTCGAGGCCCATGCGAATCAGCTTGGCCTGGTCGGTAACCAGCATCAGATGATCGCCATGACGCGCGGGGAAGCTCGCCACCACCGGGCCGTTGCGGCCGATATTGTCGATGTTTGTGATGCCCTGGCCGCCACGTCCGGTGCGACGATAGTCATAGGCCGACGACAGCTTGCCGTAGCCGTTGGAGCAGACGGTGAGGATGAACTGCTCCTTGCCCTGTAGCTCGGCAAAGCGCTCCTCGCTCATCTGGGGGGAGCCTTCCTTCTCCGGCTTCCACGGGGCAAAACGCAGATAGTCTTCGCGCTCCTCCTGCGTCGTCCCGGCGCGGTGGAGGATGGAGAGCGAGATGACTTCATCATCGCCCTTCAGCGTCATGCCGCGTACGCCGGTGGACGTACGGCTCTGGAACTCGCGCACGTCGGTCGCCTTGAAGCGGATCGCCTTGCCCTGGCGGGTGGCGAGCAAGACGTCATCCTCTTCGCTCAGCAGGGCGACGCCGATCAGGCAATCGTCGCTGCCCTCATCGAAGCGCATCGCGATCTTGCCGTTGCTCGGCACGTTGGCGAAGGCGTCCATGCTGTTGCGGCGGACCGTGCCGTTCGCGGTTGCGAACATGACGTGCAGGTCCTTCCAGCTATCCTCATCCTCGGGCAGCGGCAGCACGGTCTGGATCGTTTCGCCCGGACCGAGCGGCAGGAGGTTCACCATCGGCCGGCCCCGCGTCGCGGGGCCACCTTCTGGAAGGCGCCAGACCTTGAGGCGATAGACCTTGCCTGCGGTGGAGAAGAAGAGGACCGGCGTGTGCGTTGAGGTCACGAACAGTTCGGTGATCGCATCCTCATCCTTGGTCGCCATGCCGGACCGGCCCTTGCCGCCGCGCGCCTGGGCGCGGAAGCTTTCGAGCGGGGTGCGCTTGATATAGCCCTGCACGGTGACGGTGACGACCATCTCCTCGCGCTCGATCAGGTCTTCATCCTCGATGCCGTCGGCGGCGGCGGTGATTTCCGAGATGCGGGGCGTGGCAAAGTCGCGCTCGATCGCCTCGAACTCCTCGCGCATCACGGCGTAGAGTTTCTGCCGGTTGCCCAGGATTTCGAGATATTCGGCGATGGCGGCGGCCAGTTCGGCCAGTTCGTTGCCGATCTCGTCGCGGCCAAGCGCGGTCAGGCGGTGGAGGCGCAGGTCCAGGATGGCGCGAACCTGAACGTCGGACAGACGGTAGGTGTCGCCGGTCGCCTCTGTCTCGATCGCTTCGACGAGGCGCAGATAGGGCGCGATTTCAGCGACCGGCCATTCGCGGGCCAGCAGCGTTTCGCGCGCCTCGGCCGGACTGGCCGAGCCGCGGATAGTGCGAACGACTTCATCGAGATTGGTGACCGCGATGACGAGGCCCAACAAGATATGCGCGCGGTCGCGGGCCTTGTTGAGTTCATACTTCGTACGGCGGGTGATGACCTCTTCGCGAAATTTGACGAAGGCTTCGATGATATCGCGGATGTTGAGCAGTTCGGGGCGGCCGCCGCGAATGGCGAGCATGTTGGCCGGGAAGCTCGACTGCGCGGGAGTGTTGCGCCACAGCTGGTTGAGTACGACCTCTGGCGTCGCATCCCGCTTCAGGTCCATGACGATGCGGACGCCTTCGCGATTGGATTCATCGCGAATGTCGCTGATGCCCTCGATCCGCTTGTCCTTGGCGGCTTCGGCGATCTTTTCGACCAGGCCGTTTTTGCCGACCTGGTAAGGGATGGCGGTGAGGACGATGGAGCGCCGGTCGCCGCGTCCTTCCTCGATCACGTGGCGCGAGCGCATCATGATGGATCCGCGCCCGGTGTGATAGGCGCTGCGGGCACCCGACTGGCCGAGGATCAGCGGCGCGGTCGGGAAGTCGGGGCCGGGGACGATCTGGATCAGTTCGTCGATGGTGATCGCGGGGTTGTCGATATAGGCAAGGCAGGCGCGGACCACTTCGCCCAGATTGTGCGGTGGGATATTGGTCGCCATGCCAACCGCGATGCCGCCCGAGCCGTTGACCAGCAGGTTGGGAAAGCGTGCGGGCAGAACCTGCGGCTCGCTTTCCGATGCGTCATAGTTGGGCTGGAAATCGACGGTGTCCTTGTCGAGATCCTCCAGCAGGGCATTAGTGACCTTGGCCAGGCGCGCTTCGGTGTAGCGCATCGCCGCCGGCGGATCGGGATCCATTGAACCGAAGTTCCCCTGACCATCGATCAAAGGGACCCGCATCGCCCAATCCTGGGTCATGCGCGCCAAGGCGTCGTAAATCGGGCTGTCGCCATGGGGGTGATATTTACCGATCACGTCACCGACGATGCGCGCCGACTTGCGATAGGGCTTGTTGTAGGTGAAGCCCGATTCATGGGCCGAAAAGAGGATACGGCGGTGCACCGGCTTCAACCCGTCGCGCACGTCCGGCAGGGCACGGGCGACGATGACCGACATGGCATAGTCGAGATAGCTTGCCTTCATCTCCTCCACGATGGAGATGGGGCTGATGTCCGAAGGGTCGGCGAGGGCAGTCTCGTCGGTCAATGCGATTCTCTTTTTGGATGGAACTGTTTCGTTGCTCATGCACTAGCGGAGCGAAACAAATCTGTCACCCCTCGCGCGCACGCGCGCTCGCGTCAGATCAAGCTGCAAGAAAGGGCTGACAGGCGGAAAACTGCTGCATATACGATGTTCAAACGTCATTCACGCGCCGTCCCCTAAACGGCGCTCAATCAAGGGGCGCCTTTCCCCAGGCGCACAGAGGAGAAGATGATCATGCGTTTTGTATCCCCCGTGGCACTCGCGCTGGCCCTTGCGGTGACCGGAGGCGCCATTTCCGCGCCCGCGATGGCCGCGAAGAAGGAAGACAAGAAGGGCGGCGCGCCCAAGCTGAATGTTTCTCCCGACGTCATCAAGGCTCTGCAGACGGCGCAGGCCGCAGCGCAGAAGAACGACTTTGCAGGAGCAAAGGCGGCGTTGGCGGATGCGGATAGCAAGGCCAAGTCGAACGATGACAAATATCAGATCGGCGCCATCAAGCTGAACACCTCCATCGCCGCCAAGGACAGCGCGATGCAGGGCGAGGCGCTGGCGCAGATGCTCGACAGCGGCCTTACCCCAGCAGAACAGGTCGGCCAGTTCAACGCGGTTGCCGCCGATCAGGCGCTTCAGGCAAAGAATTACGATCTGGCGATCCAGCGGGCGCAGGCGGCGATTCAGGCAAACTACAAGCCCGAGTCCATCAATGCGACGCTGGCGCAGGCCTATTTCGGCAAGGCGGGAACGGCCAATGCCGGAGCTGAACCCGCGCGCGGCCTCAACCAGAAGGGCCTTGCCGCGCTGAAAGCTGCTGCTGACGCGACGAAGGCTGCTGGCGGCCAAGTGCCCGCGCAGTGGTATCAGATCGGTGTGAGCCGGGCCGCCGCATCGCGCCTGCCCGAAGTGACCGAATGGGCGACATTGGCGTACCAGGCGGCTCCGAATGGGGAAAACCTCCGCACCCTCGTCCGCCTCTTCCAGCAGGCGAACCCGAATATCACCAACCGGGAAAATCTGGACGTTCTGCGTCTGATGGCGGCCTCGGGCGGCCTGGTGGTTGCTGGCGACTTCCTTGAATATGGGGAAATGGCATCCAAGACCGGCATCTATGGCGAGGTGAAATCAGCGATCGACCAAGGCCGGGCCAAGGGTGTGCTGAAGGGCACGTCGGGCGCCGATCTCTATCAGACGGCAGCACCGAAGATCGCCGGTGACAAGGCCTCGCTTGCTTCGGCGGAGGCGGATGCGCGCAAGGCGGCCAATGGCAAGATCGCAGCGGCGACCGCTGACGCTTATCTCGGCTATGGCGACTATGCCAAGGCGGCGGCCATGTTCGAACTCGCCAAGCAGAAGGGCGGCGTCGATGCGGACGAGGTGAATACGCGTCTTGGCATCGCCAAGGCCCTGGGCGGCGATGTGGCATCGGCGAAGGCGGCGTTGCAGTCGGTGCAGGCCGGCACGCGCAAGAAGATCGCCGACCTCTGGCTGAGCTATCTCGCGACCAAGGCCTAAGCTCAAAAAGGTGCGCTGCTCATCCGGGTGGCGCACCTTCTTCATATCGACATGAACAGGGACCGGCGCCTGAAACGGGCGCCTGACATAAAAGGGGACGGCCGACATGATCGGGCTGCGACAATCCATGCTGAAATCTGGGCTTCTTGCGATCACGGCTCTTACGGTCGTAGCGGTGCCAGCGGCGGCGAAAAAGGCGTCAACCAGCGGGCCGGTTATCACCATGTCCGAAGGGTTCCGGGCAGCTGCACAGGCAGCGGACAGCGCGATCAAGGCAGGAGACACGAACACCGCCCAGGCGCAGATCAGCGGGTTGATGCCGGTCAGCGACTATGAAGCCTATGTGGCTGCCGCCTTGCGGTTCGAACTGGCGGTGCTCAAGCGCAATTTCCAGGGCCAGCGCGTGGCACTGACTGACATGTTCAAGACGAATTCCGTGCCCAAGAAGGATGCGCCACGCCTGCGCTACACCGCCGGCTACCTGTCCTATGTGGTGGGCAATTACGACGATGCGCTGGCGCAGCTCGATTATGCCAAGACGCTGGGGTATGACGGCATCGACGCGACGATGCTGCGTGCCGACATCTACCTGCGCAAGAACAAGGTAAAGAACGCGCGGCCCTTCGTACAGGAAGCGCTGGCGCGACAGCGGGCGTCCGGGCAGGCTATCCCGGCTGCCTGGTATGACCGCGCCATTTCGCTCGCTTATGCAGCGGGTGACTGGGCCGAGGTGGGAGCGCTCTATCGCGAGCGCCTGGCCCGTTATGGATCGGCCGGGGAATGGCGGTCCGCGCTTTCCAATTACATGACGGCGCCGGGGACCGACGCGCAGCCGCAGCTTGACCTTTACCGCTTGCAGGCGGCCAATGGAGCGATGGCGAGCGAGCGTGACTATCAGGCCTATGCGCAGCTCGCTGAAAAGGCGGGCAATTATGCGGAGGCCAAGGCCATCATCGAGGCTGGCCGCTCGGCGGGCAAGCTGACGCCGACGCAGGCGGTTACGGCAAGCCTGATGAAGAGCGTGACGCCCAAGGCGGCGAAGGAAATCGCCGCCTTGCCAGCGGCCGCGAAGAAGGCAGCGGCCGCGAAGGACGGGTCGGCGGCGATGTCCGTGGCAGACAGCTATTTCTCGCTCAGCCAGTTCCCGCAGGCGGTCGAGATGTACCGGCTCGCCTTGTCGAAGGGCGGCGTTGACCAGGGGAAGGCTAATGCGCGACTTGGCATAGCGCTGGCGCGGTCAGGCGATCTGGCGTCGGCGAAGACGGCGCTTGCACAGGTTACGGGCAATTGGGCGAGTGTCGCCGGTTTCTGGAGCGTGTGGGTTGACCAGCAGAGCCGCAAGACGGCGTTCCAGCCGGTAGCAGTGCCGCCTGCGAGCTAAGTGATAGCGAAGGGCCAGCGCGCAGGTTCGTTGTGCGCTGGCCCTTTGGCAAAAACCGCGCCCCGCTGGGTTTAGATCAGAGTGGCAGGGGCACGCCCGGCAGATTTTTCGACATGCGGATCGTCAAGGACGTCTTCACGCTCACCACATTGGGGGCAGGCGTCAGCTTCGACGTGAGGAACTGCTGGAAGCTCTGAAGATCCTTGGCCACGACCTTCAGGATGAAATCAATCTCTCCATTCAGCATATAGCATTCGCGAACCTCCGGCAGGGTCGCGACATGATCCTCGAAAGCCTTGAGGTCAGATTCCGCCTGGCTCTTCAGGCTGACCATCGCGAACACGGTGATGGTGTAGCCCAGCATGGCCGGGTTGACGACAGCATGATAGGAAGTGATCGCGCCGCTTTCTTCCAGGGCGCGCACGCGGCGCAGGCAAGGAGGAGCGGTCAAGCCGACCTTTCGGGCGAGCTCCACATTGGTCATCCGGCCATCCTGCTGCAACTCGCCCAGGATGTGGAGATCGATGTCATCAATAGCGGGCCCAGCCATTCTTCTGCTTATTTCCTTTCTAATCCTTACGCCGTATCATAATAATATTTCAGGGCAATGCAATTGTCCCACTATGCGACGCTCCCCGAATTGCCATCCGCTGGCCCTTTTCCTCAGGCACGGGAAGGCCTATTCGTTCGTCATGATTTCCTTTCGCGGCGAAGTTCTGCACGTCGGCGGAAGTCCTCAAGGGGAATAAGGTGCGCTTCAACGATTTGATGCAGACGGTTCTCGCCGCAGAAAACAGGAGCGGCCTGGGCGCGGTGACGCTGTGGCGTCAGTGCGTCGATCTGCTGGCGCAGAATGATCGTGCCGACCGGCGCACCTTGCCGGATGAAGAACGCGCCGTGTTGCTGGACCGGCTCGCGGGACTGCAACCTCAATTGTCGGAAACCCAGCGGATCGCGTCGGTGGTCGAGCTCGGCGGACGCTTGCGGTCGCCCGCGCTCGTCGAGTTTTTTGCCAATGACAGGCCCGCGATTGTAGCCGCCGCCATGTCGCGCGCGCGCCTGCCTGATGACGCGTGGATTGCCCTGCTACCTAGCCTCACGCCAACAGCGCGTGGCGTTCTGCGGGGACGGCGAGATCTGGGCGCCGCGACACAGCAGGCGCTGGAGGCGTTCGGCGCGGCCGACCTCGTCCTGACAAGCGACCGTGCGGCGGAGCCTGTCGACGATATGAGCGACATGCTGCTGACGCCCGCCATGATGGCGCCAGATGACAGCGCGGAGCCATCTGCGGATGTGCAGGAAGCACTGGTCGAAGACGCTTCGGCCGAGCCGACGGATGACGTTCCGGCAGGCGACGACCAGATCCGGAACCTTGTCGACAGGATCGAACGCTTTACGAGCGGGCGGCGGATACCCGATGTGGTCACGCCCCGTGCCGACGTTGGGCAGTCCGGCGCCGTCGGTTCCTTCGCATTCGAAACGGATGCCACGGGCATGATGATCTGGGTCGATCAGGGCCCGCGCGCGGCGCTGATCGGACTTTCGCTTGGTGAGGTGGCTGTTGTCGGCGCAAGCGGCCCCGACGGCAGCGTTGCGGGCGCTTTCATGCGGCGCAGCGGATTCCAGAATGGACGCTACACCATCGTCGGCGGAGCGATGGCGGGCGAATGGCGGCTATCGGCAACGCCCTTCTTCGATCCGCGATCGGGCAGATTTCAGGGATATCGCGGCCAAGCCCGCCGCCCCTATCTGCATGAGGTCGCGGCTCCGCCGCAGGCTGAACCTGTGTCAGTCGCCGGACTTTCCGCCGACTCGCTGCGGCAACTGGTGCATGAGCTGCGCACGCCGCTGAACGCTATTTTGGGGTTCGCCGATATCATCGAACAGGAGCTGTTCGGTCCCAGCGGCCCCGAATATCGGGAGATGGCGGGAAAGATTGCTTTGGACGCCCGGCATCTGCTGGCTGCTTTCGATGACCTTGACCTTGCGGCCCGCGTGTCGCGCGGAGAAGGGGCAGAGGCTCCGGTTGCGATCGACCCGGCGTTGCTGATCGCGCAAGTGTCCGCTCGGTTCCGGGAGCAGGGTGAGGGAAATGGCGCTCAGATCGACATCAATCTGGCGCGATCGCTGCCGATGGTGCGGATCGATCCGGTTCAGGGCGAACGCATGGTACAGCATCTGATCCGCACGGTCGTTTCAATCGCGACGCCGGGCGAGGCGCTGAGCGGCGCTTGCTGGTATCAGCCGGATGGCGGACATGGATCGGTGATGCTGGCGGTCGACAGGCCTGCAAGCCTGGAGGGGATGGACGAGGAGCGGCTTCTCGACCCTGGCTATACAGCCGATGGCGATTGGGCGGATGGCCCGTTGCTGGGCCTCGGCTTTTCGCTGCGCCTGATACGGAGCCTTGCGGCGGGTTGCGGCGGCGCCTTGCAGATCGAGCCGGACCGGTTCCTGCTGTCGATGCCCGCGATCACCTTGGCTGAGGATGCTGCAGGCAGCTTCTGACGCTTTGAGGGAAACGCTATCGCAACCTTTGCGGCGGTAGAGCGGAGCCATGAATTCATCCGATCATGACGGCAGTCTGCTGCGCAGGCCCTTGGCGCAGGACATGGTCACGCTTGCTCCCGATTTCGGGACGCGGTTCATGCTGTTCGTCGATACCGAGGAAGAGTTCGACTGGAGCGCTCCATTCAGCCGCCATGGCCATGGCGTGACGGCACTGGATGGCATGGCGCTCGGTCAGGCCTATTTCACGTCAGCGGGCGTGAAGCCCATTTATGTTGCTGATTATCCAGTGGTAGACAATGACGCCGCTGCCGGGATGATGGCGCAGTGGGTGGCTGACGGCATGGCGGATGTCGGCGCGCACCTTCACCCCTGGGTCAATCCTCCGCACGTTGAAGAGGTGACTGAGGCGAACAGCTATGCAGGGTTTCTTCCCGAGGCGGTTGAGCGCGCGAAGCTGGAAGCATTATGTCACCGGATCACGGAGCGGTTCGGCCGACGCCCGGCCGCCTATCGCGCTGGGCGCTATGGCGTTGGGCATAATAGCGCGCGCTTGCTGGAGAAGGCAGGGTTTCGGCTCGACAGCTCGGTACGCAGCAGGTTCGATTATAGCGCACAGCATGGACCGGACTTCCGGGGCTTGCCACTCAATCCCTATTGGGCGGGGCCGGAGCGTGCTCTGGTCGAACTGCCGCTTTCGACAGCCTTTGTGGGGATGTTGCGAAGCGGGGGCGAGCGGCTTTATCAAAAGGCGCAGTCGGTCGGCAGGATTGCGGGGGGCTTGGCGCGGACCGGTTTGTTCAGCCGGGTGCCATTGACGCCAGAGGGCGTGCCGGTCCGTGATGCCATAAGCGCGATCGATGCTTTGATCGAAGAAGGCGCCGCAGTCCTGAACTTCAGCTTCCACTCGCCGACGCTGGAGCCGGGGCATACGCCCTATGTACGCAGCGCGAAGGACCAGGCTGCCTTTTTCATGTGGTGGGACAAGATTTTCGACCACCTCGCCAGGCGGGATGTCAAAGCGGCTTCGCTGGATCAGTTTCTGGAAGCAGTGCCGGTGCGGAGACAGGCTTGCCAAGCGGCCTGATGCCTCCTATCCGGTCGATCAGGTGGGGCCTGTAGCTCAATGGTTAGAGCTGGCCGCTCATAACGGCTAGGTTGCGGGTTCGAGTCCTGCCGGGCCCACCATTTCCTGCATCGGCCAATCTGAAGGGAATAGAATGCCACTGTTCCGCGATGGCTCATTGACGGGACGCATTCTTCGCCGCTAAGGCGCCTACGTCGGGGAGTAGCGCAGCCTGGTAGCGCATCTGCTTTGGGAGCAGAGGGTCGCAGGTTCGAATCCTGTCTCCCCGACCACCTTCAAACATCGATGATCGGCGCTGTTCCTGCGACAGCTTCTTGCACGGCTGCGGCGCGTATCTCGCGCATGTAGAAAAAGGGCGGACCGTGACACGGCCCGCCCTCTTAAAAATCTTGCTGACGCGAAGATTATTCGGCGTTCGCAGCGTTCGAAGCAGCGTTCGCAGCGTTGTCGGCGGCGTTAGCAGCATTCGCAGCGTTGTCGGCAGCGTTAGCAGCGTTTTCGACAACGTTTTCGACAACAGCGTTCGAAGCGTTCGCGGTCTCGTTGGCCGGCTTCTCACCGCAAGCGGCGAGGGCCATCAGGCCGGCCGAAGCGAAAACAACAGCGATCTTCTTCATTGTGTACGGCTCCCATAGCATATTGCCGCGTCGGCATATTGTTAACACGCCCGACGCGAGCGACCCGCATTAACGTGTGCGCTGCACAAATCAATGCTTTTCTGCGTCGGTGAAGCGACGGAATCACGCGACGGAATGTTGTCTACTACAAAAGTTCACTTATTCGCCAGCGATTCTGTGGTGGTGGCGAATTCATGCAGGGTGACGGCCCAGGCTGCCACATTCTGTTGCAGTTGCGCGCGATCCACCTTGTCCAGGGTGTCGTCCGCAGTGTGGTGGATGTCGAAATAGCGGGTGCCGTCCTGCTGCAGATCGAGTACCGGCACCCCTGCCTTCACCAAGGGCTCGATATCCGATCCGCCTCCGGCAGCGGTGCGGCTGGGCGCGATCCCAAGTGGAGCGAGGGCGTTCGAAATTCGGTTGGATACCGCTGCGTAGCTTGCGGGCAGCTTGAAGTCGACGCGCCAGACGCGGTCTGCGCCGAAGTCCGATTCCATGGCAACGACATGACGTTCGCTGCCATGCGTGGCGAAGTAGGCGCGCCCTCCATCGCCGCCGACCTCTTCCGCCCCCGCCATGAGGATGCGGATGGTGCGGCGGAGGGAGCCTGCCTTGGCAGCGTGGAGCGCAGCAGCCGTGATGATCCCGCACCCTGAGGCATCGTCTATGGCACCGGTGCCCTGGTCCCAACTATCGAGGTGGCAGGCGGCAAGGACGATGCCCGCGGCCGGATCAGCGCCGGGCAATTCAGCGATGACGTTGCCCGAAGGCTGATCCTTGAGCATCCTGGACGTAAGGATCAGGTGAATGCGGACAGGCTGGCCCCGTGACACTATGCGGGTCAGCTGGTCGGCATCCACGGTACTGAGTGCGGCGGCCGGGATCGGCTTCACGCCATCGGCCCACATCTGAACACCGCTATGCGGCAGACGGTGCTGATCGGTGCCGATCGACCGTATCAGGATCGCCGCTGCGCCTTTGCGTGATGCGACACTTGGCCCCTGTCGGCGGGTCGCGCCGAAATGGCTGTAGGAGCTGCCATCTTGAGTCGCTGTCATGGCATGACTGACGAAGGCGATCTTGCCCTTCAAGCTGCCGTCGGGCGCCGCCTGAAGATCAGCCAGTGTAGGGAAATAGACGACTTCGCCCTCGATCCCCTTTGCGGGCGTCGATGCGCTGTTGCCGAGCGCGGCCAATGCCAGGTGCTGAGGGAAGGGCGATACGATCCGTGCTTCGTCATGGCCGCGTACCCAGACCGGCATGCTATATGGATCCGCGTGGACATTGGAAAAGCCGAGTGACTTGAGCTTCGCAACCGCCCAATCGCGCGCCCGCGCCTCCTGAGGCGTGCCAGCAGGGCGAGGGCCGACCTCCGTCGTGAGGCCTTCGGTGAAATCCCAGGCTATGCTGTCCTGCAAGGCCGCTTCTCGAATCGCGGCGGCGACTGGAGGAGCAGCTGCGACGCGGAGCGGAGAGGCGATGCTGCCGAGAAGGAGCGCGGCGATGGTGCCCGATCGGATTTTCTGCATGAATGAAGGCTTAGCCAGTGATCCGGCATTTGCCAATGGCGCCGGGCTTCGCTAACTCCGGCCCAAATTTAGTCATTCGTCTTTCGGAGCTGTTTCAAGCCATGTCCGCGTCATCGCAATATGCCTTCGTCATGAAGAACATGACCAAGAGCTTCCCCGGCGCCCCAAAGCCGGTGCTCAATGGTATCAACCTGCAATTTTATCGCGGTGCCAAGATCGGCATCGTCGGCCCGAATGGGGTCGGTAAATCGACGCTGATCAAGATCATGGCGGGCATCGATACTGATTATAGCGGTGAAGCCTGGCCCGGCGAGAATGTCAGCGTCGGCTATCTGGCGCAGGAGCCGCAGCTCGACCCGGCCAAGAATGTCCTGGAAAACGTCAAGGACGGCGCACGGGAAATCGCGGACAAGCTGGACCGGTTCAACGAGATCAGCATGATCATGGCCGATCCGCCGGAAGATGCCGATTTCGACGCCCTGATGACCGAGATGGGCGAGTTGCAGGAGCAGATCGACGCTGTCGATGGCTGGACGCTCGACAATCAGCTTGAGATCGCGATGGAGGCTCTGCGCTGCCCGCCGTCGGACTGGTCGGTTGAAAGCCTGTCGGGTGGTGAGAAGCGCCGTATCGCGCTGACCCGCCTGCTGATCCAAAAGCCGGACATCCTGCTGCTCGACGAACCAACCAACCATCTGGACGCGGAAAGCGTGGAGTGGCTGGAAAACCACCTGAAGGAATATGCGGGCGCGGTGCTGATGATCACCCACGATCGCTACTTCCTCGACAATGTGGTGGGTTGGATCCTGGAGCTCGATCGCGGTAAATATTTCCCTTACGAAGGCAATTATTCGACCTATCTCGAGAAGAAGTCGAAGCGCCTGGAGCAGGAGTCGCGCGAAGAATCGGGTCGCCAAAAGGCGATCAAGGACGAGTTGGAGTGGATCCGGCAGGGGCCGAAGGGACGCCAGACCAAATCGAAGGCGCGTATTGCCAAGTTCGAGCAGCTGGTCGCCAGCCAGGAAAACCGTACGCCCGGCAAGGCGCAGATCGTTATCCAGGTGCCGGAACGGCTGGGCGGCAAGGTCATCGAAGCGAAGAATATTTCGAAGGCCTATGGCGACAAGCTGCTGTTCGAGAATCTGTCCTTCACGCTGCCGCCAGGCGGCATCGTTGGCGTGATCGGGCCGAACGGCGCGGGCAAGTCGACGCTGTTCCGCATCATCACTGGCCAGGAGACACCTGACTCCGGCGAAGTGGATTTCGGCTCCACCGTACGCCTCGGCTATGTCGACCAGAGCCGCGACCATCTCGATCCGTCAAAGAATGTCTGGGAAGAGGTGTCGGATGGCCTCGATTATGTGAAGGTCAACGGCCATGACATGTCCACGCGGGCCTATGTCGGCGCCTTCAACTTCAAGGGGCAGGACCAGCAGAAGAATGTCGGCAAGCTGTCCGGCGGCGAACGCAATCGCGTCCACATGGCCAAGATGCTGAAGAAGGGCGGCAACGTCCTGCTGCTCGACGAACCGACCAACGATCTTGACGTCGAGACGCTGGCCGCGCTGGAAGAGGCGATCGAGAACTTCGCCGGTTGCGCGGTGGTTATCAGCCACGATCGCTTCTTCCTCGATCGCCTTGCCACGCACATCCTCGCCTTCGAAGGCAACAGCCATGTCGAATGGTTCGAGGGCAACTTCGAAATGTATGAAGAGGATAAGCGCCGCCGTCTGGGTGATGCCGCCGACCGGCCAACCAGCCTGGCTTACAAGAAGCTGACGCGCTGATGAGGTGTTGAGGGGCAGGATGAGCAAGTGGTTGCAATCAGCGCAACCAGCACGGCGCCCTTCGCACTTGCACAATAGGTCGCTTGATCACATATCGGAGGGGCCTTTCAGGCATCCTCTCCTAAAACTTTCAGGCCGGCCCATTTGGGTCGGCCATTTTTTTGGGCTGGCGATTGGTGGCTGGACTGATGCAGGTGAAGCTCTAAGTAGGCTGGTACGATCCGGGTCGGGCTGCGAGGCTAGGTCGGCTGCTAATGCTGTTTGCGCTCCGCCCGTTGAAGGACAATATTTTACGAACAAGAAGCTTTGACAAGCTCAGCCACGGCCTGAACGTTCGAGCTGGGCATAGTTTGCTCTAGCCGGTCGATCGTTTCTCGAAAGAAGTCAGGTCTTGCACGGCCTGCTCCGTCACTTCAATGCGCGCGACCTGCGCTGCTGGTGGTCCCTCATGAGCCAAGGCTATGAAGCGTTTCACCGCGTCTTCGGACCCCTCGATCAGCGCCTCAACACTGCCGTCGAGCCGATTGCGAACCCATCCCGCCAATCCTAGATTACGCGCCGTTTGCATTGTCCAATTACGATAGAAGACGCCCTGTACCCGGCCAAAGATCATGAGGCGGCGGGCGACAACAGGCATCAACGCACCCGCTTGATCCAGGTCTGCCCGTTTTCACGCGTTTCCGTGATGAAGTTGGGGATCGCCTGCACCAGATCCGAGAGGCGTTTAAAGCCATAGTTGCGGACGTCGAAGCTCGAACGGTTTGCGACGCGCTGACCGACCGGGCCTAAGGCAGCGAAACCATTCTGATCGCGCTTTGCCGCATCATAGGCTTCTATGAGCAGGCGGACGACCTCATCATCGACTTTGTTTATATCGGCTTTGGTTGGGTCCGCAGACTTTGCGGCGGCTTCGTCCGGCGCTGCGACAGCGACACCAGGCTCGGGGCTTGCTGGTGCAAGCGATGCCGCCAGCGCCGCCACGTCGATGAAGCGCGTGCATGCGCGGCGAAATCCCTCCGGCGTCTTGTCGGAGCCAAATCCATAAACGTCTATGCCTTCCTGGCGGAGGCGGGTTACCAGGGGCGTGAAGTCGCTATCGCTGGACATGAGCCCAAAACCGGTGACGCGGCCGCCAGCCATCAGGTCCATGGCGTCGATCGTCATCTTCATGTCGGTCGCATTCTTCCCCTTGGTGAGGTCGAATTGCTGCTGCGTTTCGATGGCTTGCGTCACGGCCTGCCGCGCCCAGCCCTTGAGCGAAGGCTTGCTCCAATTGCCATAGGCGCGGCGGATGTTGACCGTTCCAAGCTCGGCCAGAACGGTCAATACGGGGTCAAAATGGTCGGCGGAGGCGTTATCAGCGTCGATCAGCAGGGCGACATTGCCGCTGGGGATCGCCGACGCCATCAGGCCGTTTCCAGCGACGCAGGATGGAATTCGCCACTCGCTTCGTCAAGCAGATGAAGCTGGCCATCGGCAATCGCGAAGAAGGCCCCCACCAGTTTCAACTCGCCATCCCTTTCCTTTGTGCGGACGCAGGGGAAGGTCCGTAAATTGGCGAGGCTGACCTTGACGCCCTCCTGCTCCATCGCGCGGTGCGCGTCACGGCCGCGATCATCGCCAAAGCGTGCAACGACCTTGTCGCGGGCGTCATCAAGCATGTCGATCCAGTTATGAATGAAGCCACCTTCGCCGGGAGGGGCGTCTTTCAGTTCCTGGCTCAGCGCCGCCTTGCAGCCGCCGCACTTGCCATGACCCATGACGACGATCTCCCCCACCTTGAGTACCTGAACGGCGAACTCGAGCGCTGCTGAAACACCGTGGTGACCGGGATTGGTTTCGAAGGGAGGCACCAGTGCCGCCACGTTACGGACCACGAAGATCTCGCCCGGGCTGGTGTCGAATATCTGGGCAGGATCGACCCGGCTGTCGGAGCAGGCGATGACCATGACGCGCGGGCTTTGCCCTTCACTCAGTTCATCCCATCGTTCACGCTGCTGCGTCCAGCCAGTGTTGCGGAAGCGGCGATAGCCTTCGAGCATGTCGGAAAAGTCGGTCATGGCCATGTCTCTGCCCAACAATCTGGGGGCTGGCAAGAGCGGGCATGCATCGCTATTTGAGGGCGCATGACAGATACCGCTCCGCTACCTGTGCAGGCCACGCCCCCGCGCACACGCAAGCCCGACTGGATCAGGGTGAAGGCGCCGACGAGCCCCGGCTATCATGAAACCCGAAAGCTGATGCGCGAAAAGGGACTGGCCACCGTTTGCGAAGAAGCGGCTTGTCCCAACATCGGCGAATGCTGGACGAAGAAGCATGCGACGGTGATGATCCTGGGCGACGTGTGCACCCGGGCCTGTGCCTTCTGCAACGTCAAGACCGGCATGCCGCGCAAGGTCGATACCAATGAACCGCAGAATTTGGCCGATGCCTGTGCCGAGATGGGGCTGGAGCATATTGTCATCACATCGGTGGATCGTGACGACTTGCCGGACGGCGGTGCTTCGCAATTCGTGAAGGTGATTGAAGCGCTGCGCCGCACGACGCCCGATACGACGATCGAGATATTGACGCCGGATTTCCGGAACAAGCATGAACGCGCCGTGCAGATGATCGTGGCCGCGCGGCCGGACGTCTATAATCATAACCTGGAGACAGTGCCCCGCCTGTACCCGACTATCCGGCCCGGCGCGCGCTACTATGCATCGTTGCGACTGCTGGAATCGGTGAAGAAGCTAGACCCGTCAATCTTTACGAAGTCCGGGATCATGCTTGGCCTGGGTGAAGAGCGCCTGGAGGTGCACCAGGTGATGGACGACATGCGTTCGGCCGACATCGACTTCCTGACGATGGGGCAATATCTGCAGCCCACGCCGAAGCATGCCAGGGTGATGGAGTTTGTCACGCCTGCCGCCTTCAACGCTTATGCGGCGATCGCACGGGCCAAGGGCTTTTTGCAGGTGGCATCAAGCCCGCTGACACGTTCCAGCTATCATGCGGGGAAAGATTTCGCTGAAATGCGGGCCGCGCGTGAAGCTCAATTGGCACGAGCGGCACGCTGAACACATGCCCAAGCATCATGAAACAAGGCCGCTTCCCTATACGCCGGACCAGATGTTCAATCTGGTTTCCAACGTCGCTGCCTATCCTGAATTCCTGCCTTGGGTAAGCGCCATTCGCGTGCGCCAGGACAGCGATTCAGAGATGGTGGCTGACATGATCGTCGGCTTCAAAGGGATCAAGGAAAGCTTCACCTCGCGCGTTCACAAGCATCGGCCGGATTATGTACGGGTCGATTATCTGGAAGGACCGCTGAAGCATCTCCACAATGAATGGCGCTTCCGCGATGACGGCAAGGGCGGGGTGCTGGTCGATTTTGAAGTCGAGTTCGAGTTCAAGAACCGGCTTTTCGAGATGCTGGCTGGCCAGATGTTCGACAAGGCGCTGCGCAAGATGATCGGTGCGTTCGAAACGCGCGCGGCGGAACTCTATGGTGATTCGGGCAGCAACAGTTCGAGTGCGCAGAGCGCCGCCTGAAGGCGGACGCCGCCCCGGCCACTATCCTCGAAATAACGCATGTCCGCGACGACCTTGTCCGGATTGCCGCCACGTTCGGCGCGCGCGAAAACGACGGTGCCGACCGGCTTTTGCTCGGACCCGCCGCCGGGGCCGGCGATCCCGGTAATCGCTACCGCGACATTGGCGTGGCTTTTTATCAGGGCCCCTTGGGCCATCGCCCATGCGGTCGCAATGGAGACGGCGCCGAAGGTTTCCAGCACGTCTTGCGATACCTTCAGCAACTCATTCTTCATGTCGTTGGAATAAGTGATAAATCCAGCTTCGAAGACCTCGGAGGATCCGGCGATCTCGGTTAGCGCTGCAGAGACGAGGCCGCCCGTGCAGCTTTCCGCAACGGCGATAGTGCGGCCAGCGCGGCGATTGGCGATGATGACGCGTTCGGCAAGGTCTACCAGCGGCGCGGGGAGAATGCGATCAGGCATGGCTTAGAATAGCGCGGGGAGGGAGATGGTTGCAACGGCTTGCGCAGCGATGCCTTCGCGGCGTCCGGCGAAGCCCAGTTTTTCCGTCGTCGTCGCTTTGATACTCACGCTGTCGAGCGGGATGGCGAGTATTTCACTGATCCGCTGTCGCATGGCGTCCCTATGCGGTCCGATTTTCGGCGCTTCGCAGATAATCGTGACGTCAACATGGTCGATGCGCCCACCGCGGGCGATGACGCGCGCCCCGGCATATTCCAGAAAGCGCGAGGACGCAGCGCCGCGCCATTGCGGATCGGACGGAGGGAAGTGGCTGCCGATGTCGCCTTCGGAAAGAGCGCCGAGCAAGGCGTCGACAAGGGCGTGAATCGCCACGTCCGCATCGCTGTGGCCCGCAAGCCCCCTGTCATGAGGCACCTGCACGCCGCAAAGCCAAAGCTCCTCGTCAGCAGCAAGGCGGTGGACGTCATATCCCATGCCTACCCGAGTCGTGCGTCGCGACGCCAGCAGGGCTTCAGCCCGAGCGAAATCCTGCGGATAGGTCAACTTCTCCAACCTCTCATCTCCGGGCACCAATATGACGTCATGGCCCGCAAGGCGCAGCATCTGTGCGTCGTCCGTAGCTTCACGGCTGCTGTCCCAGTTGCGATGTGCGCTGAGGATAGCATCGAAGTGAAAGGCTTGCGGTGTTTGCACCCGGTAGAGCCCGGATCGGTCGACGGTATCGCCAGCGGAATCATCCGCCGACCTTACCAACGTGTCCGCGACCGGGAGAGCGGGAAAGGCTCCGGGCGCTCGATCGAGAGCGCCCAGCAACTGTTCGATCATGGCGGACGAGAGAAAGGGCCGTGCGGCATCATGGATGAGCACCCGGTCGGCGCCACCGCCTGCGGCGATGGCTTCCAATCCCGCGCGAACGGAGCCTCGCCTGCTATCCGCGCCTTCGATGATCGAGGTAACCTGGCCGCCGCCGATCAATGCTCGCACAGTGTCTTCCTGCCCAGCGCCTATGACGAGGTACACCGAGTCAACGGCCGGATGTGCTGTAAAAGCGTCGATGGCATGTGCGATGACTGCCTTGCCGCCGACTTGGCGGAACTGCTTGGGCGTATCGCCGCCCGCGCGGCTTCCCTGGCCTGCGGCGAGGACCAGTGCTGCGACCTTGTGATTATGCCCTGTCATCGCAGCGCGTGTAGCGAACGGCGGATCGCTCCGCCAGACCACTTGCTTGCCGCGCGATTGCTTTTCAGCTAAGGGCTGCCTGTTTTTTAGGCAAAGCTGGTGATGCGCACTTTATCCCCCATTTCCGTTGGTCCGGTGACGATCGACATGCCGGTGATCCTGGCGCCGATGACTGGCGTCACGGACATGCCGTTCCGTACTCTGGTCCGCCGCTATGGGTCAGGATTGAACGTGACGGAGATGATCGCGACCGCAGCGATGATCCGCGAGACGCGGCAGTCGTTGCAGAAAGCGGCATGGCACCCGGTGGAAGAGCCGGTTTCGATGCAGCTTGCGGGCTGTTCGCCGCAGGAGATGGCTGAAGCGGCGAAGCTGAACGCCGATCGTGGTGCGGCCATCATCGACATCAATATGGGCTGCCCGGTCAAGAAAGTGGTCAATGGCGACGCGGGCAGCGCGCTCATGCGTGATCTTCCCTTGGCCGCCGCGCTTATCGAAGCGACGGTGAAGGCGGTCGATGTGCCCGTGACCGTAAAGATGCGCATGGGATGGGACCATTCCAGCCTGAACGCGCCGGAACTTGCGAGGATTGCCGAGGATCTCGGCGCGAAACTGATCACGGTCCATGGGCGCACTCGCTGTCAGATGTACAAGGGTAGTGCCGATTGGGCATTCGTGCGCAGCGTGAAGGAAGCCGTGTCGCTTCCAGTGATCGTGAATGGCGACATTTGCTCGATCGAGGACGCGGAGACTGCGCTGGAGCAAAGTGGGGCGGATGGCGTCATGATCGGCCGGGGTGCTTATGGCAGGCCTTGGCTTATTGGGCAGGTGATGCATTGGTTCCGGACGGGGACGCGGCTTGCCGATCCGTCCCTGGAAGAGCAATATCGCCTGATTACAGAACATT
The DNA here is from genome assembly GCF_023051225.1 of Sphingobium agri. Taxonomy (NCBI): domain Bacteria; kingdom Pseudomonadati; phylum Pseudomonadota; class Alphaproteobacteria; order Sphingomonadales; family Sphingobiaceae; genus Sphingobium; species Sphingobium agri. The sequence continues at coordinate 994,152 of NZ_JALKHS010000006.1, forward strand.
ATCGGGCGATGCTGGATCATTATGATGGCTTGACCGGCGTCAACATGGCCCGCAAGCACATCGGTTGGTACACCAAAGGCCTCACCGGATCGGCGGAGTTTCGCAACGCCGTCAATCAGGAGCCCGACGGCGACGTCGTTCTGGATATGCTCGCGCGCTTCTACGAGCCGCTGATTGCACAGGATGAGGCGGTCGAGACGCGCAAGGCTGCATGACGATGCCGTTGACGACCGTCCCGCCGCCTAGAATGCAGCAGGACGGGCCATCGCTTCCGGAACTGATGACGGCGCTGCCGGTCGCTACGCTGGTCATTGCTCCGGACAACAGCATCTCGGACGCCAACGTGCGGGCGGAAACATTGCTCAACATGGCGCGATCGGCGATCGTGGGCAGCGACGTCACGCGCACGATCCGCATGGCGGAGATGGGCGGGCGTTTCGACATCTGGCATAGCAACAAGCCAATCGCCGCCTATGACGTCAAGGTTCACGCGGGACGGACGGCCGAGATGGAGGTCGATCTGATGATCGCCCCCGTGATCGACCATGAAGGGTGGCGGGTGGTTTCCATTCACGCCCAAAGTCACGCGCGCAAGATCGGTCATCGCGGCACTGCGGGCGGCGCTCGATCAGCCATGGGCGCAGCGGCGATCCTGGCCCACGAGATCAAGAACCCGCTCTCCGGCATACGGGGCGCGGCGCAGCTGCTGGAGTCCGGCAACGGCGGGCGTGATACCGTGTTGACGCAGTTGATCTGCAATGAGGTGGACCGGATAGCTGCCTTGATCGACCGGATGCAGGATTTCACGACCGATCGCAGGCTGGAATGCCGCCCCGGCAACATCTACCCGATGATCGACCAAGCGGCCAACATTGCAGTGGCCGGCTTTGCAAGAAATATCAGGATTATAAAACGTTACGATCCGTCTCTGCCATTTGCAGTGATCAATGACGATGCGCTTGTGCAGGTCATGATCAACCTCCTCAAAAATGCGGCAGAAGCGCTGGAGAATGTCGAGGAGCCCAGCATCCGCGTTGAAACCGCATTCCGTCACGGAGTCTCCGTCGTTCTCGGCGACGGGAAGGGGAGCGCGGTTCTGCCCATAGAGATATTGGTCATTGATAACGGGCCGGGCGTGCCGGAGCATATTTTGGATCACCTCTTCAACCCCTTCATAACGGGGAAGCGGGACGGGCAGGGCCTCGGCCTCGCACTTGTGGACAAGCTGGTCCGGGACATGAACGGCTTCGTCCAATATTCACGCGATCCGGAAGCAGGCGAGTCGACCTTCCGCATCCTTCTTCCGATGGGGATGGCCGCGTGACGAGCACCGGGTCCATCCTGGTCGTCGATGATGATCCGGCCATCTGCGTGGTGGTGGGAGAAGCGTTGCGACGGCAGGGGCATAAGGTGAAGACGGCGTCTTCCATCCGGGAGCGGAGCGCCTTGATCGACAGTTTCGCGCCCGATGTGCTCATCACTGACGTCATGCTGCCGGATGGCGACGGATTGGAGGGCGTTGCGGATATATTGGACCGCAAGCCGGGCCTGAGCGTCATCATATTGTCGGCGCAGAACACGTTGAACACCGCGATCAGGGCGACGGAGAAGGGCGCCTTCGAATATCTTCCCAAGCCGTTCGACCTCAACGAACTGTCGCGCGCGGTTGGTGATGCGCTTGGCATGAACAAGGCCGAGGAAGGCAAGCAAGAGGATGCGGGCCTGCCGCATGACGGTTTGCCGCTCGTCGGCCGGTCTCCCGCCATGCAGGAGGTTTACCGGACGATCGCGCGCGTATTGTCCAACGACCTTAGCATCCTGGTGCTGGGGGAATCCGGGACAGGCAAGGAACTTGTGGCCGAAGCGATCCATGGCCTGGGCCAGCGCCGCACGAAACCGTTCGTCGCGATCAACATGGCCGCCATTCCACGTGAGCTGATCGAGGCCGAGTTGTTCGGCTATGAAAAGGGAGCGTTCACGGGCGCAAATGTCCGGACTGCGGGGAAGTTCGAGCAGGCGCAAGGGGGCACGCTCTTCCTCGATGAGATCGGTGACATGCCGATGGAGGCCCAGACTCGCCTGCTGCGGGTATTGCAGTCGGGCGAAGTGACGACGGTCGGCGGCTCCAAGCCTGTACGCGTGAATGTCCGCATCATCGCGGCCACTAACAAGGACCTGCCCAAGCTGATCGATGAAAACCGCTTCCGGCAGGACCTCTATTATCGGTTGAACGTAGTCCCGATATCCCTCCCAGCTCTGCGGGAAAGGCGGGAGGACGTGATCCTGCTCGCGAAGCATTTCCTGGAAAGGGCCGCGCAGGAAGGGCTGCCGCGCAAGACTCTGGCGGACGATGCGGCGCAATTGTTGATGGCATATCACTGGCCAGGCAATGTGCGCGAACTGCAGAATCTGATGCAGAGGCTGGCGGTATTGAGCCGCGAGAATGTGATCGCGGCGGAGGTGCTGCGAAACAGCCTGCCGCTCGACCTTGTGCCTTCAGACTATACTGCACCTGCCGATCAGTTGGGGCTGGCGGTGCGCGAATGGGCGAAACGGCAATTGGGCATCGGGATCGGCCAGCCCAACCGCAACCTGCATGACGACATGCTGGCGGTGGTCGAACCGATCCTGCTGCAGGAAACATTGGCAAGCGTGGACGGCAATCAGATCCGGGCGGCCGGGCTGCTGGGGATCAATCGTAACACGCTCCGGAAGAAATTGACGGACTATGGCCTTGACCCCCTTCAACTCCGCGTCTCGGATTAAGGCGAGACAAAGCGACAGAAGTGTTCGGCCAAGGGACATGCGCGCCGAATTACTGTGTTTGAACCGGCACGGCATTGTTGTAAGAAAGCAACTATGGAAGGTGCAGTGACTCTCTCCACGCGGGGCCGGGCATGGAAGAGATATTTTCCACCCTTCCTTCGGCGTCATCTTGCTCCGTTGGTCGAGGCTATCACGCTGCTGCTCTTCCTCGGCACCGCCAGCCTGACGTACATCCTGCTGTCGGGGCAGGGGCAGTCCTACACCTTGCTTACCCCGCCGATCGTCGCATTGCTGCTCGTCGGAAATCTGGTCCCGGCCATTGCGCTGCTCGTGCTGCTGGGACGCCGGGTGGCGAAGCGCCGCGCGGCTCAATCGGCCATAGGCAGCGACGGACAGCTGCACGTCAGGCTGGTGGCCATCTTCTCCATCGTCGCCAGCGTTCCCATGCTGCTGGTGGTGATTTTCGCATCGCTGCTTTTCCAATATGGTGTGCAGTTCTGGTTTTCCGACAGCGCGCGCGGGATGCTGCAAAATGCGAGCGACTTGGCGCGTGGCTATTATGAGCAGAATCTTCGTGAGGTCGGGGACGAAACCGTAACTATGGCCAGCGACCTGCGCGACTACCTGGCCCAATCGAAGGTATCGAGCCCCAGATTTGCCGAAGGTTACATCTATCAGGTCGTGACCCGGAAGCTCAACAGATCGGCAATCATCGAGGTTGGCAAGGATGGCGTTGCGCGGACTGCCGCTACAGTCGATCCAGATAGCCGACCTGCTTCAGAAATGCTCTCATCCGATGCTGTCAAGCGATTGGAAGCAGGAGAGAATGTGGTTGTCGCCGCCAAGCCCAATCAGATCGAGGCGGTTACGCTGCTGTATCCGGGAGCGAAAATCTATCTTTATGCGACGCGCGATTCCGGTTCGACGGCGTTCAGCAATGTCGAACGCGCGCAAAAGGTGTTGTCCGACTATGACATTTTCGCGGCCCAATCGCGCGCTCTCCAATTGCGTTTCAACGTGGCGCTGTTCGTCGGTTCGCTGCTGCTGGTCGGGATTGCGGTCTATATCGCCCTTGCGGTTGCGGACTGGATGGTCCGGCCGGTGAACGAACTGGTGACTGCGGCACGCCGGGTAACGGCGGGCGACCTGTCGGCTCGCGTGACCAGCCCGCAATCCCGCGATGAAATCGGGACCCTGGCATCTGCCTTCAACCGGATGACGCAGCGTCTCGAAGCGCAAACCGGCGCGCTTGTCGCCGCCAACAGCCAATTGGATGAGCGCCGCGCATTTATCGAGGCTATCCTGTCCGGCGTATCCGCTGGTGTGCTTTCCGTCGATCATCAGGGCATCATCCTGCTTCTCAACAGCTCTGCTGCTGCCATCCTCGTCAAGGAGGGTGATGATCCTGTCGGGCAGCCATTAAATGCTGTTTCGCCGGAGCTAGCCGCGCTCATCGCTTCGGAAGAGGGGGCGGGCATCGTACAGACGCGCGCGCATGGCGAGGTGCGGACTTTGGCGGTCAAGGTCTCGCAAGACGCCTCGCGCCATATCCTGACCTTTGACGACATTACGCAGCAGCTATCTGATCAACGGCGCGCCGCTTGGTCGGACGTGGCGAGGCGGATCGCTCATGAGATCAAGAACCCGCTCACGCCCATTCAGTTGGCCGCCGAGCGGCTGCAGCGGCGCTATGCCGAAGAAGTGACGAGCGATAAGGCGACCTTTACGCGGCTCACGGGCACGATCGTCAGGCAAGTGGGCGACTTGCGGCGCATCGTCGATGAATTTTCGTCCTTCGCGCGTATGCCGAAGCCGGTGTTCCGCCGGGAGGCTGTGGCGGATATCGCCCGTCATGCGCTGTTTCTGCACGAAGTGGCGCATCCCGACATTAAATTTGAATTTCATGGCGAGCCGCACGATATGGACCTTGTCTGCGACCGGCGGCAGCTGGGGCAGGCGCTGACCAACATCGTCAAGAATGCCGTTGAGGCGATCGAGCCAAAGCCTGAACCGACCGGCGGCGACGTGCGTGGCCATGTGCGCATGACGGTGAGGCAGGACGAGGGCAATTTGCTGATCGAAGTGAGGGATGACGGGATCGGGCTTCCGCCGGAGCGGGAGAGGGTGCTTGAGCCTTACATGACCACCCGGACAAAGGGGACCGGCCTGGGGCTCGCGATCGTCAAGAAGATTGTCGAAGAACATATGGGCGAAATCCGCCTGGACGATGCGGAAGGGGGAGGCACGAACGTGACCCTGCGCTTCCCCATCGCCGCTCTTGAGAAATTGGAAGAAGGGCAAGTCGTTGCCATGCCCAAGGGAAAAGTGACAGCCAATGGCGCTTGATATTCTGGTGGTCGATGATGAAGAGGACATCCGCGACCTGGTTGCGGGTGTGCTTGAGGACGAAGGCTTCACCACTCGCACGGCAGCCAACAGCGACAGCGCGATAGAAGCGCTGGACGCCCGGCGGCCTTCGCTTGTGCTGCTGGACGTGTGGCTTCAGGGGTCAGCGCTCGACGGTCTCGAACTGCTGGACGAGATCAAGCGGCGCGACGCCACCATCCCGGTGCTCATGATTTCCGGCCATGGAAATATCGATACTGCCGTTGCGGCGATCCGGAAGGGCGCGGCGGACTTTATCGAAAAGCCGTTCGAAGCCGATCGGCTGCTCCACCTAGTATCGCGAGCGACGGAAACTGAACGGTTGCGCCGGGAAAATCAGGTCCTGCGTGCGCGTTTCGGACAAGATGATGAACTGACCGGGACATCGGCCGCAATCAACGCCGTGCGGGCGACGATCAAGAGGGTCGCCGGAACGGGCAGCCGGGTGCTGATTTCCGGGCCCGCGGGCGTGGGCAAGGAAGTCGCGGCGCGGATGCTTCACAGCTGGAGCGGCAGGGCGGATGCGCCCTTCATCATCGTCGCGGCGGCGCGGATGGACCCGGACAGGGTCGAAGAAGAGCTGTTCGGCGTCGAAGACCCGAGCGGGCTTGTGCGCCCCGGTTATCTTGAGCAGGCGCATGGCGGTACGCTCTACCTCGACGAGATCGCCGACATGCCGCTCACGACGCAGGGCAAGATATTGCGGGTGCTGACGGACCAGAGCTTCACGCGCGTTGGCGGGCAGCGTCAGGTGAAGGTCGATGTTCGCGTGATTTCGTCGACTGCGCGCGATCTGGCAGCGGAGATCGAGGAGCGGCGGTTCCGGGAAGACCTGTTCTATCGCCTTAACGTTGTGCCGCTCGTCATACCGCCTCTATCCGAGCGCCGGGATGATATCCCGCCGCTAGTGGACCATTATCTCGCGCGCTTTGCGGCCGAGAGGCGTGTCCCTTCGCCCGAGATCGCCAGTGACGCCATGGCCGCCCTTCAGGCAAATGAATGGCCCGGCAATGTCCGCCAGCTGCGCAACGTCATCGAACGTACGATCATCCTCGCGCCGGGCGAGCGGATCGGCCGCATCGAGCTGGACATGTTGCCGAGCGAACTGACAAGCAATGGCGCGAGCGAGGGCATGGGGCAATCCGCCATCATGGGCGCTCCGCTGCGGGAAGCACGGGAAAGTTTCGAACGTGAGTATTTGCGCATCCAGATTCGGCGCTTTTCAGGCAACATATCACGCACCGCGACGTTCATCGGCATGGAGCGGTCGGCATTGCACCGCAAGTTGAAGCTGCTCGGCATTACCGACGGAAAAGACAATTGAAGCAAGAGGATGAGTGCTGGCTCATCTGGGGCATGGACGGCCCTTCGCAATTGCGGTAGCGTCCGGGTTGCTCCCGATGCGCGGGGGCGGGCAAGACACCCTGCCCAGGGGTGCACGAGCGGGTAACGTCCCGCCAATAAGGCGAAGACCATGGCAGAAAAACTCAATAATCTTCAGGATATCTTCCTGAACAACCTGCGCAAGAGCAAAACCCCCGTGACCATGTTCCTGGTCAAGGGCGTGAAGCTGCAAGGGATCATCACCTGGTTCGATAACTTCTCGGTGCTGTTGCGCCGCGATGGGCAGTCCCAGCTTGTCTACAAGCATGCCATCTCGACGGTCATGCCCGCACAGTCTATGGACCTCACCGACCTTCGCAAGGCGAGCGACGGTAACTCCAAGCCGAAGCTGCTTCAGGAAATTTTCCTGAGCGCCGTGCGCAAGTCTGGCAGCCCGGTCACGATGTTCCTGGTAAACGGCGTGATGCTTCAGGGTGAGATCGCCGCGTTCGACCTGTTCTGCATGCTGCTGGAACGCGACGGCATGGTTCAGCTGGTCTACAAGCACGCCATTTCCACCGTTCAGCCCCTCCACGCCCTCGACCTGAGCGGCGAAGGCGAGAGCGACGATTGATCAATCTATGTTCGTACGGCCCAGCTTCGCATGAAGCGGGCCGACGCTTGATGCGTTAAGCGCTCATGGCGGTCTTCAACCGAGATACGGCTGATGAGGTGTCGCGCGGTGCGCGGGCCGTCGTCGTGCGTGCCGAAACGCATGGGATGGAGCGGCGCGACAGCGACGCACGGCTTGAGGAAGCGAGAGGGCTTGCCCTAGCAATCGGTATCGACGTGCGCGCGGCCCAGACATTTCGTGTTCGCGATCGAAAGCCCGCCACGCTATTCGGCAGTGGGCAAGTTGATCAGATCGCGACCTTGGCGCGGGCAGAAGAGGCCGAGCTGGTCATCGTGGATAATGCATTGAGCCCGGTGCAGCAGAGCAATCTGGAGAAGGCGACAGAAGCCAAGGTGATTGATCGTACCGGCCTGATCCTCGAAATCTTCGGTGAGCGCGCGGCCACGAACGAGGGGCGGCTGCAAGTCGAACTGGCGCACCTCGACTACCAGGCGGGGCGGCTGGTGCGAAGCTGGACTCACCTAGAACGCCAGCGGGGTGGTTTCGGCTTCCTTGGCGGTCCGGGTGAAACGCAGATCGAAGCCGACCGGCGGATGATCCGCGATCGGATGACAAAGATCCGGCGGGAACTCGACCAAGTGACGCGGACGCGCAGCCTTCACCGGGCTCGTCGTCAACGCGCGCCTTGGCCGGTCATTGCGCTTGTCGGCTACACCAATGCAGGCAAGTCCACGCTGTTCAACCGCATGACTGGCGCAGATGTCATGGCGGAGGACCTGCTGTTCGCAACGCTGGACCCCACGATGCGCCAGATCGCCTTGCCGGGCCTGGACAAAGCAATCCTGTCGGACACCGTGGGCTTTGTTTCGGACCTTCCGACGCAGCTGATCGCGGCATTCCGCGCGACGCTGGAAGAAGTCCTGTCCGCTGACTTGATCATACATGTTCGCGACATTGCGCATCCTGACAGCGAGGCGCAGCGCGACGATGTTCTGGATGTGCTGAGCGAGCTTGGGGTGGCGGGCGAGGGCGCGGTTGAAGGCGAAGGAGGGGAGGACGCCCCGCCGATCATCGAAGCCTGGAACAAGCTTGATTTATTGGATGGCGACTCAGCCGCTCAACTGCGGGAGATCGCAGGCAGGCGCAATGATGTCGTGATCCTGTCCGCGCTGACAGGGGTAGGGGTGGATGATCTGCAGCGGCGCATCAGTGGCCAGATGACTGCCGGAGCGGAGATCCATCAACTTCGAGTGCCTGTGGCCGATGGCGCTGCTATCGCCTGGCTGCATGAGCATGGTGAGGTGATCGGAAGCGAGACAGCCGATAGCGATGTCGTCGTGACAGTGCGATTGTCCGAGTCCGCCTTGGCCCGCTTCATGAAACGCTCAACTGCTTGATGCCACAGCCTATTGGCTGGCCAATTCCTGCTTGGCTTGCTGCCACAGGGCTTCCTTCTCTTCCAGCTTGAGGGTCTGGAAGCGGTCACCCGCCGCGTTTTCCATGCTGCGGAACCGGGTTTCGAACTTCGCATTGGCGTCTCGCAGGGCCGCTTCGGCATCGACCTTCAGATGCCGTGCGAGGTTGACGACAGCGAACAGCAGGTCGCCGACTTCCTCGTGATGCTCCTGCGAAGATCGGGCGTCATGGATTTCCTGCAATTCTTCTTCGATCTTCGCTATGACGCCTTGTGTGTCAGGCCAATCGAAACCGGTGCGGGCGGCACGCTTTTGCAGCTTTTCAGCGCGGAGAAGTGCAGGAAGCGCTTTTGCGACGCCAGCCAGAGCGCTGCCGTCCGGTTCCTTGGCAGCGCGTTCTGCAGCCTTGATCGCTTCCCATTGAGCATGGCCGTGCTGGCGATCGGAGCCTTCGTCGAAAATGTGCGGATGGCGGCGGATCATCTTCTCGGTGACGCCGTCGATGACATCCTGAAGCGCGAAATGGCCCGCTTGTTCGGCCATTCGGCTGTGGAAGACCACTTGTAGCAGAAGGTCGCCGAGTTCATCGCAAAGCGCGGGCATGTCGTTGCGTTCGATTGCATCCGCGACCTCATAGGCTTCCTCGATAGTGTAGGGAGCGATGCTGGCGAAATCTTGCTGGATATCCCAGGGGCAGCCCGTTTCGGGGTCGCGGAGTTTCGCCATTATGGCCGCGAGCGGCGTGATGTCGGCGGGGCTCGCTTTGCTGTTGGATGACATGATTGTCCTGAATTCGAGAAGGAAATAGTGAGAAGATAGAGATTTGAGGGGGACGTGGCTATCCCGCTCCGATTGTATGATAATATATATTATGTTAAATACGATCAAGGAGGCCAGTCTGTTTGTTGCGCTGTTTGGTTCTCATGCTGTTTGGTTTTCGGTGTTTCGCCACACTGTTTGCTTCATTGCCTGCTGAACCCTTGAACATCGCGATCAGGGATAGTCATGGAGAGCAACGGATGATCGCATGTGGATCATCGGCGCGGTTTGAAATGTTTGCGGCTCTCATTTCTAGTGTTTTCCCTGCGGCATGCCAGCGGCCTATCCGCATCGATCAGTCTTCCAGGATGCGGCTGTTTCGCTTGGTGTCGGGCATTCTGATGTAGATGATGAGGGATATGGCGATCATCACGCTGACATAAATGTAGAATGCCTGTTCGATGCCGATCTGCTTGAAATAGAGCGCGACGAATTCGGCCGTGCCGCCGAACAAGGTGTTCGCCAAGGCATATGGCAAAGCCACGCCGAGCGCGCGGATATGCGCGGGGAAAAGCTCTGCCTTCACGACTGCGTTGATCGACGTATAGCCCGTGACGATGATCAGACCCGCCATGACCAGCAAGCCAGCGACAAGCGGATCACGCGTCACGGCGAGCGTGGCGAATATCGGATAGGTGAAGATCAGCCCGAGAACGCCGAAGCCAATCATCAGCGGTTTGCGCCCGATGTGGTCCGAGAGCGTCCCTGCGGCGGGTTGCAGCAACATGAAAAAGAACAGCGTTATCCCATTGATCTGGGACGCTGTTTCACGGCTGAGACCGGACGTGTTCACCAGGAATTTCTGCATGTAGATCGAATAGGCATAGAAGGCGATCGTACCGCCCGCCGTGAGCAACATGACGGTCAATGTTTCGCGCGGATGCTTCGTGAAAAGCTCGACAAAGCCCGACCGCGGTGCGCCTTCCGCCTTGGCGGCGTGGAAGCTTTGCGTTTCGCTCAGACCTCTGCGTAGCCAGAAGACGATCACCGCCAGCGCGCCGCCGAGAAGAAAGGGTATTCGCCATCCCCAGGCGTCAAGCTGCTCCGGGCTCAGCACGGCTTGCAGGATGAGCAGGACGCATATTGCCGTCAACTGTCCGGCAATGAGCGTAACATATTGGAAGCTTGAGAAAAAGCCACGCCTGTCCCGCCCAGCCATTTCCGACAAATAGGTCGCGCTGGCGCCATATTCACCGCCGACAGACAGGCCCTGCATCAAGCGCGCAAGGACAAGCAAGAGCGGCGCCCCTACCCCGATCACTTCATAGCCGGGCGTTACCGCGATGAGCAGCGAGCCTGCGCACATGAGCGCGACGGAAAGGGTGAGGCCGCTCTTGCGCCCGTGCCGGTCGGCATACACCCCCATCAGCCATGCGCCGACCGGACGCATGACAAAGCCGACAGCGAAGATGCCGGCAGCACTCAACAACTGGGCAGTGCGGTCTTCGCTCGGGAAGAAATGCGGCGCGAAATAGAGCGTGAAGGCGGCGTAGGCGTACCAGTCATACCATTCCACCAGGTTTCCGGTGGAGCCGCCGACGATCGCCTTCAACCTTTCGCGTTGGGTAGGCGCACGCAGCGCGAGTGTTGACGTCATGGCTTCAACACCATCTCACCATTTTCGACGCCCCAGCTTTTGAGGCGCGACAGCATGTTCATGCCGATCACGTTCACTTCGCCAAAGGCGGGTGAGATGACGATCGGCAGATCGCTCGACCGGATCGGGCCGATGGCCAGTGTGGACACGGACGAGCGTTTCGCATCGATCTTCCCATTGGCGGTCATCATCGAGACACCGGGCGCGTTGAGATCGAAATTGAGGCCTGCCGCACGCGCGGACGATACGGAGAGTGCGGTGATGCTGGCCCCGCTATCTATGAGAAAGCGCGTCGGGGTGCCGTTGACGGTGCCCTCAACCCAGAAATGGCCATCAGGCGCGATCGGAATTCGCAAGGCCTGACCTTCGGCTGTGGCGGGCGGCGGGATGGGCGGCGCGTCTTGCGAGGACAAAGCTGGCCCCTCCCCATTCATCCTTGCGGAGAAGAGGCCGACCTTTTCGCCGAGTTTGAACAAACCGAGCAAAGCCGCGAAGATTGCGACCCAGATGAGTGCCAGGCGCAGCATTCCACCCATCGGCATGCGGCGCGCCAACAGGGCGGAGCCAACCAAGACGAGCGCAAGCACATACCAGATGCTGGATGCTGCCTGATCCCCCGTCATGCCGGTCAGTCCCCTTCCCCATGTAGCTCGACGCTCATGCCGTCATAGCCCGGTTCCACGCCATCGGGCAGGCTGCCGCGAAGGCTCGCATAGTCCATGCTCTGGTCCATATGCGTCAGGATAGCATGGCGCGGGCGAACGGCGGAAATGCCGTCGAGCGTCAAGGCAAGATGCGGATGCGTTGGGTGCGGTTGTTCGCGCAGGGCGTCGACCACCCATATGTCCAGATCATCAAATAGGCTGATCATGTCAGCAGTTAATGCATGAAAATCAGTCGAATAGCCGATTGATCTTCCGCCAGATGTGAACCGGAAACCGGTGGAGAAAATTTCGCCATGGGGCTGGTCGGTACAGGCGATATCGATGTCACCTATGCGCAGCCCATTGGGCAGCACATGTGGCTCTATGGTAGGCTGATAGCCCTGCCGCCCTTCGAAGGCATAGGCGAACCGCTCGTTGAGCAGCTTGAGCGTCTGTCGCCGCGCATAGCCGGGCACCGCTGTCCGCCTGTGGTGATAAAGCTGGCGTACGTCATCGATGCCATGGCAGTGATCGGCATGGTCGTGGGTCCAGAGAATGGCGTCGATGTGGACGACATCGGCGGCCAGCAGTTGGGCACGCATGTCAGGCGAGGTGTCGACAAGAATACGCGTGGTGGCGCTTTCCACCAGGATCGATGCGCGGGTCCGGCGATTCTTCGGCTCGGCAGGATCGCAGTTTCCCCAGTCATTGCCGATCCGGGGAACGCCCGATGAGGTGCCACAGCCCAGGATGGTGAGCTTGAGGCTCATGCGCTTGGCGCTGCTCCGGATTTGCTGAACCCGGTCTTGCGGAACAAGGTGCGGAAGTTTGCCGAGGTCGCTGAGGCGAGTTCCTCCACGCTTTGGCCGCGCAGATTGGCCAGGAAGCGGGCGGTGTCGGCCACGAATGCCGGTTCGCAGGGCTTGCCTCGATGCGGCACCGGCGCGAGAAACGGAGAGTCTGTTTCGACGAGCAGCCGGTCGAGCGGCAGCCGCGCAGCGGTTTTCTGAAGATCCTTGGCGCTCTTGAACGTCACGATGCCGGATATGCTGATGTAGAAGCCTAGGTCCAATGCCGCATCGGCGAAGGCTCCGCTGGCCGTGAAGCAATGGATGACGCCGGGATAGGCCCCCTGCCCCATTTCTTCGCGCAGAATCGCGAGTGTATCTTCCTCCGCATCGCGGGTGTGGACGATCAGCGGCAGGCCGGTAGCGCGGGACGCGGCGATATGGGCGCGAAAGCTGCCTTGCTGCCGAGCGCGGTCGCTATGATCATAATAATAGTCGAGGCCAGTCTCCCCAATGCCCACCACCCGGGGATGGGCGGCGCGTTCGACGAGTTTGGCCGTGTCGATATGGGGATGCTCGTCGGCCTCATGCGGATGGATGCCGACCGTCGCATAGACGTCAGGCTGTTGTTCGGCCGTGGCGAGTACCGCGTCCCATTCGCTTTCGCGCGTCGCGATGTTGAGCATGAGGTCGATGCCAGCGGCGCGCGCGCGTTCGAGCACATTCTGCTGATCTTCGATCAAGCCTTTGTAATTCAAATGGCAATGGCTATCGATCAGCATCGGATCAGGAGTCCGCTTCGGTAAGTTCAAGCCGCGGGAAGAGCGGCTTGGGCGCGCCGAGAGTGAAGCCGCTGGCGCGCAGATCGGCGTAGGCGCTGCTGCCGATCGCGCCATAGGTCCGGTTCGCTTGCGGCACGCCCATCTGGTCGAGCAGCGCCGTGGCGCTGGCGGGGATCACCGGCTGGATGATGATGGCGAGGTTGGTGATGGCTTCGTAGAGCGTGGCCAACACCGCTTCCATCCGGGCGGGATCGGTCTTGCGCAAGGCCCATGGCGCCTGGGCGTCGATATAGGCGTTGCAGGCGAAAACGGCGCGCATCCAGGCTTCGATCGCTGTCGAGGGCGCGAGATCCGCCATGGCAGTCTGGAAGGTCCGGGCGGCGTCGCTGATCGTTTTCAGCAGGTCGCTGTCCACATCCTGGGGCGCAGGCTCTGGCAAGCGGCCTTCCAGGTTCTTGGCGATGAAGCTCAAGGTGCGTTGCGCGAGATTGCCGAAACTGTTGGCAAGGTCACTGTTAGAGCGGGCGACAATGGCCTCCGCGCTGTAGCTGCCGTCATTGCCAAAGGTGACTTCGGACAGCAGGAAATAGCGGAGCTGATCCACGCCGAAGCGCTCGGCCAATTCCATGGGGTCGGCGACGTTGCCGACCGACTTCGACATTTTTTCGCCTCGGTTGAGGAGGAAGCCGTGGCCGAAGATCTGCTTGGGCAGGGGAAGCTTCGCACTCATCAGGAAAGCTGGCCAGTAAACAGCGTGAAAACGCACGATATCCTTGCCGATGATGTGCGTAATGTCCCCGCCTTCCGACCAGTAGCGCGCCATGCGTTCGGCATCGTCCGGATAGCCGCAGCCGGTGAGATAATTGGTGAGCGCGTCTACCCAGACATACATGACATGAGGCGTACCAGCTTCGGCGCTGCCCGGCACCTTGACGCCCCAGTCGAAGCTGGTGCGCGAGACGCTGAGGTCGGAGAGGCCGCCTTCCACGAAGCGCATGATTTCATTGCGGCGGCTCTCCGGCTGAATGAAGCCGGGCTGACTGTTGTAGAGGTCGAGCAGCCTTTGCTGATAGGCGGAGAGGCGGAAGAACCAGCTTTCTTCGACCGTCCATTGGACCGGCGTGCCTTGTGGAGAGAGCTTTTCGCCCCCTTCCCCTTCGATCAGTTCCTTTTCGTCGTAAAAGGCTTCGTCCCGGACGGAATACCATCCTTCATAGCGGCCAAGGTAAAGGTCGCCATTGGCTTCCATCGCTTGCCAGATCGCTTGCGATGCGCGGTGGTGATCGGGTTCGCTGGTGCGGATGAAACGATCATAGCTGATGTTCAGACTGTCGTTCATATCCTTGAAATAGCCTGACATTTCATCGGCCAGCGCGCGGGGTTCGATGCCGCGCGCGCGGGCAGCCTGATCCATCTTCAGGCCATGTTCGTCCGTGCCGGTCTGAAAGAAGACATCGCGGCCCATCATCCGCTGGAAACGAGTGATCGCGTCGGTCGCGATCACCTCATAGGCGTGGCCGATGTGCGGGCGGCCGTTGGGATAGCTGATGGCGGTGGTGATCGTGTAAGGCTGCGACATGCGCCTTCCCTAGCGGGTGTTAAGGCGCGCGCAAAGCCCGCTTTTCAGCGCTGACCCGGCGCGAGGGCGGCGACATGGCCGGCGAGTTCGAAAGCGACGGATGCGGGATCGAGGGAGAGGATGATTGCGCCGCTGGCGAGTTGGCGAGCGGCTTCCCACCGGTCGAGCGCCGTTCCGAGCGCGGGGCCGCTGCGCTGGCGGGCGGCGTCGGCGATGAAGGCGGGGACGCGCTCCAGAAAGGCTTCATAGCGGGCGCGCGACGCCTTGCCGGAGAGCAGCTTCGCGAGGAGGAGGCGATTCCGGTTGCCGGGGTCGCCATCCGCTGCGATCGCGTGGAGCAAGCGGTCCAGGTCGGTCATGTCGAGGCCTGCATAGCGCAGGGCTCGGCCGGGCGCGCCGTCCCCCAAGGTGGCGAGCGCCTCAATCTCTGCGGATGCGAGATCGGGTTGTTCGCGGCGCAGGATGGTGCGCATGGCTTCGTCGTTCAGCGGGTCGAGGCGCAGTGTGCGGCAGCGCGAGCGGATGGTAGGCAGCAGGCGACCGGGCGCGTGGCTGACAAGGAAGAAGAGCATGTCCGCGGGCGGTTCCTCCAGCGTCTTGAGCAAGGCGTTAGCGGCGCCACGCTCCAGATCGTCGGCGCTGTCGATCACGACGATGCGGCGGGGGGAGAGCGAAGGCGCGGACTGGACGAGGCGCTGGAGCCCGCGCACCTGATCGACCGAGATGTTGCGAGCGGTGCCGGTTTCTTTCTCCAGGCAGTAGAGTTCGGCATAATCGGGATGGGCGTCCGCCTCGACCAGCTTGCGGATCGGGTGTTCGGCGGCGACGGTGAGCCCCTCGCCATCGGGGGCGGGACCGGCGGCTTCTGCGAGGAGGCGAAGAGCCAGTGCGCGGGCGAAGCTTGCCTTGCCGATGCCGCGCGGACCGGCGAAGATCCAGCCATGATGCATCCGGCCGCTGCGCGCGGCGGCGATCAGCATGCCGGCTTGGCTGTCATGGCCAAGGATGGTGGTCATGGCAGCAGATCCTGCAGCGCCGCGACGAGGCGCGCGGTGACGGCTTCGGGCTTTCCTGACGCGTCGATGGCGCGGATGCGGGCGGGCTCCTGATCGGCGAAGCGGGCGAAGGCGGCTGCGACATCGGCGTGGAAGGCGGCGTCGCGGCCGCCTATGCGGTCCGCAGCATCACCGTCGCGAACCCACGCGCGTTGCTGCGCCTCGCCTTCGGGAAGCGTGAGGAAGAAGGTGCGGTCGGGAAGGAAATCGGCGCTGCCGATGCGGTGCAGGGTCAATATGTCGGCGTCGGTAAGCTCGCCCATGCCCTGATAGGCGCGACTGCTGTCGAGGAAGCGGTCGGACAGTACCCATGCGCCCCGGTGGAGCGCGGGGTGGATCGTCTTTTCGATATGGTCGGCGCGCGCTGCGGCGAAGAGGAGCGCTTCGGCGCGCGGGCTCCAGCGATCGGCGGCGCCGGTGAGCAGCAGGGCGCGGATGGCCTCCGCGCCCTCGCTGCCACCGGGTTCGCGAGTTTCGACGACCTCCACTCCCTGGGCGCGCAAGGCTGCGGCAAGAGCGCGGAGTTGCGTCGATTTACCGGCGCCCTCCCCGCCCTCCAAAGTAATGAAGCGGCCGCGTGTCACCCGAAGAAGGACTTCAGGCCGTTCCAAAGGCGGCCGAACACGCCTGCTTCGGACACTTCCTCTCCAGCGACCAGCGGCAGGACCTGGGGCGGGGTATCGGGGGTGGAGACGATCAGCTCGGCTACCTTCTGCCCCTTGGCGATCGGCGCCTTGATCGGACCGGTATAGGCGACCTTGACCGAAATGTTGCCGGACGCGGTGCGGGGCAGCGTCACCGCCATATCCCGAGGCGCGACGAGCGGCACGCTGGTGGCGCTGCCAAGCTGGACCTCGGCGGTTTCGACAGTCTGGCCCTTCTTGAAGAGCGGCTGCGCCTTCCATGCCTTGAAGCCCCAATCCATGAAGCGGACGGATTCAGCGACACGACCGTTGAAGCTCGTCAGCCCGGCAACCACCATGACGAGGCGGCGGCCGTCCTGTTCGGCCGAACCGGTAAAGCCATAGCCCGCTTCCTGCGTATGGCCGGTCTTGAGGCCGTCGGCACCGGCGATCTTCCCCAGGATCGGGTTGCGGTTCGACTGTGCGATGTCGGAACCGCCCATCGTCTTGCCCCAGGTGAAGGAGCGCGTCGCATAGAAGCGTTTGTAAAGGTCCGGCGTCTCCTCGATCGTCGCTTCGGCGAGGAGAGCCAGGTCTTCTGCCGTTACATAGGTGACGCCTTCGTCGGGCCAGCCGTTGCTGGTGCCGAAATGGCTGTTCTTGAGCCCGAGGCGCTTGGCTTCGTCGTTCATCAGCGCGACGAAGGCCTGCTCTGTCCCGGCGATCCCTTCCGCTAGCACGACGCAAGCGTCATTGCCCGAAAGGGTGACGATGCCGTGCAGCAGATTTTCCACCGACACCTGTTCGCCCGCCGACAGGAACATGGTCGAACCGGCAGCCGGGCCATGCCACTGTTTCCAGGTTTCGGGGCGAACGGTGAATTTCGTGTCGAGCTTCAGGTCGCCTTTCTGGATCAGGCGGAAGGCGACGTGCGCCGTCATCATTTTCGCCATGGAGGCGGGCGGAATGCGTGTCTCGCCGCCCTTGTCATACAGCACGGCGCCCGACGACAGGTCCTTCATATAAGCAATAGGCGCCTCGCTGGTATAAGGAGGCGCCGCAGCCGTGAGAGGCTGGGCCAGCAATCCGACGAAGAGGATGGCGGCAAGTGACTTGTTCATGAGGACTGCCTTCGCACTGATGGATTCGGGTGATGAGAATGCCCCGCCTCCTGTCATTAGCCATGACGGATACATTCTCAAGAGGTGTGAAGAGGAGCGGCCTTTGAACGCGGCCCTATTGCCTGACTGCGTCGGCGAGTAGCCCGACCGAGAGCGCGTAGAAGTTGGAGCAATTATAATCGAGGATGGCGCGGTAATTGCTCGTCAGCAGATAGGCAGTCTTGCCGGGGCCATCGGGCTCCAGCAGCGTGGCTAACGTCGTGTCGGCAAGCCGGCTGCTGCCTGTTGGAACGATGCCCCGGCTGCGCCATTCGGCCATGCTGAGCCAACGGCTGTGGCGGTTGAACACGCGGGGGCAGCGGGCCGGGGACAGCCGGGCCGTAACGCTGGCGCGGTTGAAATTCGCGGGTACGGACACGGCAACGCCCCATGGCTGCCCGCGCCGCCAACCGGCATTCACGAAATAGTTGGCGATCGAAGCGAGCGCGTCCGCTTCGCTGTTCCAGATGTCGACACGGCCATCGTCGTCGCCATCCTTGCCCAGGCGCAGATAGACGCTGGGCAGGAATTGCGGATAACCCGTCGCCCCTGCCCAGCTGCCGACCAGGCGGCTGCGCGGCACGCCATTGTCGAGCATCTTGAGCGTCGCCAGCAACTCCGGTTCGAACAGGCTGCGGCGGCGTCCTTCATAGGACAAGGTCGCGAGTGAGCGGATCAGGTCGAAGTCACCCGTATAGGAGCCATAGTTGGTTTCATGCCCATAGATGGCCACCATGATTTCCTCAGGCACACCTGTTTCCGCTTCGATCCGGGCAAGGCGGGCGCGGTTCACCTGATAGGCCGTACGGCCACGGCTGATCCGCGCGGCGTCCACATGCTGGCGCCTGTAGGGTTCGAAATTGGGAATGGGCGAATAGGCCCCGCCCCCCGGCTGGTTCTGGTCCAGTTGAATAACGCGCGGATTGGGGGTGAGCGACGGAAACACGGAATCCAGCGTCGAAGAGCGGATGCCCATGGCGCGCGCCTTTGGCCGCAGCGTTTCGAGATAGCTGCGAAAGCCCGCGTCCTGAGCCATGTCCTGCGTCATACCAGGACCCGCCATCAGACTGCCCGCCGTGACCACGGCAAGACGCAGCAGAAGCGAGTGAATGGTTGAACGCATTAGAGAATCTCCCTCATCCCTTTGTGGCACAGCGAGGGCGGAAGGCGAAATCCCCCTTGTCGCTGCGATCGTGACAACAACGCACTGAAAGCGGATTTGGTCATTTTACGCTTGGCATGGCGCAAAGCTTCGCTAGGAAGCGGGTTCCAGGCATGGACGGCCGCGCGACGCAAAGCAGGCATCGGAATGCCCGGAACGGAAGGGTGGCAGAGTGGTCGATTGCAGCGGTCTTGAAAACCGCCGATGCGCAAGCATCCGTGGGTTCGAATCCCACCCCTTCCGCCAATATGGCTGCTAAAGGATTGATTTTACTGGGGTTCTCTGTTGCCAGATATGGCGTCCCCTCCAGTTTCCCCACTCATTAAGCGCCTGTAACTTTGGCTGCTTTTGAGCATGAAAAACGCCCCGAATTTAGGGACCCGGGGCGAAGGTATTGCCATGATGGCAATGGTTGTCAGAATTTGCCGGTCCGCCTGAGCCGCCCCCATTCCTCCAGCGCGGACGCAGTGGTCATGGGTCGCCCGCGACTATGCCAGACCGGCAAGGCGCGCTGACTGATGAGTTGCTGGGCAAGGGTTTCGGTGATGCCGCTATGCATAGCGGTGGCGCTGACGCCGATCAGGAGACGGGGCTCAGCCATTCGCGGCCATCCTCTGTGCAATAAGACCGGGAGTAGCTGCTTCAAGCCGCTCAAGACTCTTCTTCGTTTGCCGCGCCAGATCATAACACCCGCTGCGCCGAAGGTCCGCCAGCTGCTCGCTCAGCGCCGCATGGCGCTCCACCAGGTCACCATTAAGCGGGCCTTTTGACTGATCCACTGCATAAAGGGGCAGACCAGGATTGTAGTCTACGGGTTCTCGTTCATCGATTTCCTCACCCTCACCCACATCGATGCGCTTTCCTACAAGCTGAAGGCAGCGCAGGATCAGGCGCGCGCGCTAGCGGAGCAAGTCGCTAGGGACAGCGAAGCCGGCTTCCTTGCTGTCGGGATACGGCCTGGTGAAATGGATGGGTCTGAGATCCGCAGCCAGATCGACAACTTCTTGGAGCGCCGACAGGAGGAGAGAGATCGCAAATCACCTCTTGAGGCATATCGTGACGAGATCACCAAGGTAGGCGCCAACATCAATGAGCAGATACAGAGCGTTGCCGTCGATGGCCTCCAGATGTTCAATGATGGTTTGGTCGAGGCGATCATGAACAGCGAGAACCTGGGCGATGTGTTCGGGAACGTCGCGAAAAGCATCATTGCCGACCTTAGACACTATTAGACGATGTTCGACAAGTGTTCTCATCAGATCATCGGAAAACCGTGCCATCATTAGACACTGTTAGACGCGGCTAGTTCGATTCCCGGCAGTCACCCCTTCCGCCAGATCGCTTTGTGGCTAACGCTGCGGCTTTAGTGCGACAGCCTCAATAACCTTAGCTGTGAGTATTTCGGGACTGAGCGTCCCATCGAGCCGCAGCACTGGAGCGCTTTGGTCCAGGAGCCAAGCCTCATGTCGAGCGCGGTTTCGTCCGGGAAAATTTGCATCGTCGTATTGCTCAGCCCACTTACGAAAAGCAGTATGAGATTTGTGCATATCTCCGCCCGCGAGCACTCGATCTCCAAAACGCGCCTCCTCGCGTGATGAAAGACGCTGCATCCGAATGGCCGTCGGCGTTACGACAAAGACAATTAAATTAACATCACGGATCAGTGCGTCTCCCCAGCCATCAAAAGAACCGGTGAGAATCCAATCGTCGTCGCCAAGCGCCTCCAAAATGAGTCTGACTCGCTCCTCCGGCTCGCGCTTCGTTGTAAACGGAGGATTTGTCGGCTCCCAATAGAAGTCATCTACGTCAAGGTGCAAAAGATCTAATCGCCGCGCTACATTACTTCCCAATGTGGTCACACCAGAGCAAGAGGCTCCCGTAATATAGATTTTAGACATTTTGCCTTATCTCTCGCAGCATATGGTCGGTCGTATATGATGTTGAAGCGGAGTCTACCCAGCAAATCTGACGCTTGCGGTTCGCAGATGATCGCAGCTACGCCTCGCCTTAACCCGCGTTAGAGAGTATCGTGAACTGGCATGCTATCATGCCTCTTCACGATCTGGAGGTTGCGATGTCTGGGCAAACGGATGCACCCTATCTTTTCCGGCGAGCGCGGGAAGAAGCGGACAAGGTAAACAGTGCCTTGGCCCGGCACGCCCCGGCCGAAGAGATCGCGGCGCATCGGGAATTGGCGCTGCGGTACAAGGTGAGAGCACTCGCGGCTTCCTGTCCCGATCAGGTGCTGCACGATGCCATGGAAAATTTCGACATGCCTGGCGATCCGGCTGCGGAAAAGCCAGCGCATTAAGTCGCGCGCAGAGACGAAGCGATCATTGAAGAAATAAAAGCGCCCCCGGGCAAGGGAATGCCGGGGGCGCGACTTGTATGCTGTCGGGCATCCAAATCGCCGCGCATGTAACAGAGATTGTTGACGGCCGCAATCCATGGAAGGCGCTTCGCCCGCCGTGCCGTAACGTCAACGCGGCGTCCTGCTTATCCACCCGCTTAATCCATGGGTGGGACAAAAAGGCTAGTTGATTTCCATAGCCCTGCCATCACATGGACGATGCCGAACGAGGGCCAGATCGGGCAAGGGAAAACAGAATATGGCTGAACCATCGAATAACTGGCCGAAGCGATCGCCGATCGAAACGGGGGCGCTGGGCCGGTGCCCGCAGTGTGGCGAAGGGCATATATTCCGCGGGTTCCTGACGATCCGCGATCATTGCGAAGTGTGCGGGCTGGATTATTCCTTTGCCGATCCGGCAGACGGCCCTGCCGTGTTCGTGCAGTTGTTCGCCTGCGTCCCCGGCGTGATCTTCATCGTCATGCTGGAAATCCTGGCGCGCCCCCCCTTGTGGGTGCATATCGCGGTCGGGATACCGGTGCTGATATTGACGACCGTGCTGCCGTTGCGGCCGATCAAAGGCTGGCTGGTGGCTGCGCAATATGTGACGAAGGCGCAGGAGGCCGGGACGGGGGACCTTTGGGCCAAGCTGCATGGTGATGGCGGGGGCGAGCGGCGGGACTGACAGCCGCGTCTTTTCGAACTATTTGCATGCTCCCTCATCGTTCGATGAGGGGCAGGCGCGATCTCTCAGCACTGCACATGGCCGCCTGAGATGCCAGCGTACGCTGGCAGGACGGTCAATTACTTAGGCGAGCGCGCCGTGGCAGTGCTTGTACTTCTGGCCCGAGCCGCAGGGGCATGGCGCATTGCGGCTGATGTTCAGATTGTCAAACTCACCCAGCGCCGCGTTGCCGACCGGCGGGCGCGGCAGCGTCGTGGTGATGCCGCCAAGCTGCCCGGCGTCGATGTCCCCGCTATTATCTTCGCCTGAGAAGGGGTCGATATGCGTGGTGATGAAGTCCGGGAGAACCGGCAGGTCGAAATCGGGCAAGGGTGCGATATCGCCGCCGTCCATGCGGAACTGAACGCGCGCGATGGAGCCGGTGACATCCTCGCGGATGTTCCCGAGCATGCGTTCGAACAGGGCGAAGGCTTCCTGCTTATATTCGTTGATCGGCGTCTTCTGCGCATAGGCGCGCAAGTGAACGACCTGGCGGAGAGCATCCAGGGTCGACAGATGCTCCTTCCAATGATGGTCCAAGCTTTGCAGCAGGATCGATTTTTCGATCATGTGCCAGTTTTCAGGATCGATGCTCGCGACCTTTTCGGCCACGGCTTCATCGGCGAGCGCTGTGAGGCGCTCCTCGATCATTTCCGGATCGACGGCGTCCTCAGTCAACCAGGCATCGAAGTCCGGCTCCAGTCCGAGGATTTCGGCAGTGCGAAGCTTCAGCCGCTCAATATCCCACTGTTCCGGATAAGTGCCCGGCGGGCAGGAGGCACCGACAAGGTCGTTGACGGTTTCATGGCGCATGTCGGTGACGACATCGTCCACCGTATCGGCGTCCATGATGTCGCTGCGCTGTTCGTAGATGACCTTGCGCTGATCATTCATGACGTCGTCATATTCGACGACCTGCTTGCGGATGTCGTAGTTGCGCGCCTCGACCTTCCTCTGCGCGGTCTCGATCGCCTTGCTGAGCCATTTGGACGGGGGCAGCGCTTCGCCGTCCTCAAGGTTCGAGCGGATCATCTTGGCGAACATCGTGTCCGGGCCGAAGATGCGCATCAGGTCATCGTCAAGGCTGAGGTAGAAGCGAGACAGGCCGGGATCGCCCTGACGCCCCGAGCGGCCACGCAGCTGATTGTCGATGCGGCGGCTTTCGTGCCGTTCGGTGCCGAGTACGAAGAGGCCACCGGCGGCGAGCACTTCCTGCTTTTCGGCTTCGATCTCCGCGTCGATCCGCGCGATCGCGGCATCGCGTTCCGGGCCTTCGGGCATGTCGCGCAGTTCGTCTTCGACGCGAAATTCCAGGTTGCCGCCCAATTTGATGTCGGTGCCGCGGCCAGCCATGTTGGTGGCGATGGTGACGGCGCCCTTTCGCCCCGCCTGCGCCACGATATGGGCCTCGCTCTCATGGAAGCGGGCGTTGAGGACGGCGTGCTTCACCCCTTCCTGGTTAAGGAATTCGGACAGCATTTCCGATTTTTCGATCGACACGGTGCCGACGAGGACCGGCTGGCCCTTTTCGGCATGGATCTTGATCGTCTTGGCGATGCCGCGGAACTTGTCTTCCAGATTCTTGTAGAAGCTGTCTTCTTCATCGACACGCTGCACCGGCCGGTTGGTCGGGATGGTGACGACGTTCATCTTGTAGATTTCGTAGAATTCGGTCGCTTCGGTAGCAGCCGTTCCGGTCATGCCGCCGAGCTTCGGGTACATGCGGAAATAATTCTGGAAGGTGATGGAGGCCAGCGTCTGGTTTTCCGGCTCGATCTGGACGCCTTCCTTCGCTTCCACCGCCTGGTGCAGGCCATCGGACCAACGACGGCCGTCCATCATGCGGCCAGTGAACTCGTCGATGATGATGACCTTGCCGTCTTTCACGATGTAATCGATGTCGCGGCGGAACATCATGTTCGCGCGCAATGCCTGATTGACGTGATGGACGACGGCGGTGTTCTCAAAATCGTAGAGGTTCGCGCCTTCGAGCAGGCCCGCCTCTTCCAGCAGCCGCTCGATCTTTTCCGTCCCGTCTTCGGTCAGGGTGACGGAGCGCTGCTTCTCGTCCTTTTCATAATCGGCATCATCGAGTTGCTTCACGATGGCGTCGACCGAGACATAAAGCTCCGACTTGTCGTCGGTCGGACCGGAGATGATCAACGGCGTGCGCGCTTCGTCGATGAGGATCGAGTCCACTTCGTCGACGATGGCGAAGTTGAAAGGCCGCTGCACCATCGACGCGCGGTCATATTTCATATTGTCGCGCAGATAGTCGAAGCCGAGTTCGTTGTTCGTCGCGTAGGTGATGTCGGCGTTGTAGGCCTCTCGCCTCTGATCCTCGCTGAGGTTCGGCACGATCACGCCGGTGGTGAGGCCAAGGAAGCGGTAGACCTGGCCCATCCACTCGCAGTCGCGGCTGGCGAGATAGTCGTTCACGGTGACGACATGGACGCCCTTCCCCTCCAGCGCGTTGAGATAGGTGGCAAGCGTCGCGACCAGCGTCTTGCCCTCACCGGTACGCATTTCGGCGATTTCGCCGCGATGGAGGACGATGCCGCCGACCATCTGCACATCGTAATGACGCTGACCAAGGGTGCGCTTGGCCGCTTCGCGCACGGTGGCGAAGGCTTCGGGCAGCAGGTCGTCCAGTGTTTCACCCTGCGCAAGCCGCTCACGGAAGCGCGCGGTCTGGGCAGTCAGTTCCTCATCGCTCATCGCCGAAATGGCAGGTTCAAAAGAAGCGATGCGTTCGACGATCCTGCCCAGCGACTTTACGTAACGTTCGTTGGACGATCCGAAGATGGACTTGGCGAGTGCGCCGAACATGCAAGTTCCTGACAAAAGGGGAGCGCGCACCCTGTTAAGGCAACGCACACGGATATGCGCGGCGATTTAGGGTTTGGCCGTGGGATAGTCAATTGATGAGCGCGTCACGGAGATCTCGTCGAGGAACGATTGACGGGCGGGTGATATGCGCTAAGCCGCGCGCATGACACAGGCTTCCCCCCTCGCTCCGCCAAGCTTTCCCGAACTTCCCGCGATCGCGGGTGTGACCGCGCGCGTGGCCAAGGCCCGGTACAAAAATTGGGACCGCTGCGACCTGACCTATGTCGAGTTGGCCGAGGGCACTGCGGTTGCGGGCGTGACGACGCAGAGCAAGTGCCCCTCCCCCGAGGTCGAGTGGTGCCGTGACGCCATTCCGCTCGGATCGGCGCGGGCTTTGGTGGTGAATGCGGGCAATGCCAATGCCTTTACCGGACATCGCGGACGGGCGGCGGTCGAAGCGATCGCGGCGAAGGTGGCCAATCATCTGGGGTGCCTGCCTTCACACGTGTTCATATCCTCCACCGGTGTGATCGGCGTGCCGCTGCCGGTGGACAAGGCCGAGGCTGGGTTGGACGCTGCCTTTGCCGCCGCACCTTGCGGATGGGAACAGGCGGCGAATACCATCGGCACGACCGACACCTATGCCAAGGGCGCGCGGACGAGCGCCATGATCGGCGGGACGCGGGTGGAGCTGGTGGGGATCATCAAGGGATCGGGTATGATAGCGCCCGATATGGCGACGATGCTCGGCTATATCTTCACGGATGCGGCGATCGACCCGAAGCTGTTGCAGCAGATGCTGTCGGCGGCGAACCGGCGGACCTTTTCCTGCATCACGGTCGACAGCGACACGTCGACCAGCGACACGGTGCTGGCTTTCGCCTCGGGCCAGGCAGGCAATGCTCCGCTCACATCGATGGATGATGCCGGAGCGGATGCGTTTCACGCGGCGCTTGGCGACCTATGCCTGCAATTGGCGCATCTGGTGGTGCGCGATGGCGAGGGCGCGTCGAAATTTATCGAGATCAGCGTGGCAGGCGCGGAGAGCGACGCGAGCGCGCACCGGATCGCGATGTCCATCGCCAACTCGCCGTTGGTGAAGACGGCGATCGCGGGTGAGGACGCCAATTGGGGCCGCATCGTCATGGCGGTCGGCAAGGCTGGCGAGCCAGCGGATCGCGACAAGCTGTCGATCCGGTTCGGCGCGACGCAGGTGGCGTCCGGCGGGCTTGCGCTGGAAGGATATGATGAAGCACCGGTTGCGGCGCATCTGAAAGGACAGGATATCCAGATCGGCGTGGACCTTGGCCTGGGCGAGGGCCGAGCGACGGTCTGGACCTGCGACCTGACGCACGGATATATCTCGATCAACGCGGATTATCGCAGCTGATGCCGATCGAACTGCATGACGATGTCGTCGCGCTGATGCGTGAAGTCGCGCGGGACATTGTCATGCCGCGCTATCAGAACCTCCGCACGGAGGAGATTAGCGAGAAGGCGGCGGACGACTTCGTCACCATCGCCGACAAGGAAAGCGAGATCAGGTTGGCCGAGGGGCTGAGCCGGATATTGCCCGACGCGGCGATCATCGGCGAAGAGGCCTGTGCTGCCGATCCGGCGATATTGGAGCGCGCGGGCGACGGGCTCAACTGGATCATCGACCCGATCGACGGGACCGGCAATTTCGCCGCTGGACGGTCGCCCTTCGGCATCATGATCGCCCTGGCGGATGCAGGGACGACTTTGGCAGGTTGGATTTTGGACCCGCTGACCGGCCGCCTATGTCATGCGACATTGGGTGCTGGAAGCTATATCGATGGCGAGCAGGTGCGAGCGAAGGAGAGCGGCGATCCGCTTCCGATCGCAGCGCTGGCGGTCTATTTCATGTCCGACGAGGAACGCGCGGATATTCAGAAGCGCGCGGAGGGGAAGTTTGCGGTCGTGGACATCCCCCGCTGTGCGGCGGAGCAATATCCCCGGCTGGTGCTGGGGCAGAACGACGTTTCGGTCTTTGCACGAACATTGCCCTGGGACCATGCCGCCGGGACGCTGTTCCTGAACGAGGCTGGTGGTTGTTGCCAGCGGCTGGATGGGTCGCCTTATATGGTGGGCGACATGCGGCGCGGGTTGCTGGGGGCTTCTTCGCCGCGTTTGTGGGATTTGGCGGCGGGGGTTTTGTTTCGGTAGCGTGTAGTGGCGGAGAGGTTGCTCTCCCCTCTCCCCGGCCCTCTCCCCTGAAGGGGAGAGGGAGTTGAGTTGCTTTAGAGGACGCTTTCGATCCAGCCTTTGAGCGCGCTCTTGGGAGCCGCGCCGACCTTGGTGGCGGCTGCTTCGCCATTTTTGAACAGGATCATCGTCGGAATGCCGCGCACGCCATATTTGCCGGGCGCGTCCGGATTTTCGTCGATGTTGACCTTTGCGATCGTGACCTGATCGGCCAGTTCCTCGGAGATTTCTTCCAGGGCGGGGCCGATCATCTTGCAGGGGCCGCACCATTCCGCCCAGAAATCAACAAGCACGGGCTTGTCTGCGTCGATCACGTCCGCCTGAAAGCTGGAGTCGGTGACTGCCTTGGTTGCCATAAATATATCTCCTTGAGTTGGCGGATATCTAGGATGGTGACGCATCCGTCTCAACGGGTGAGAGCGGCAAATTCTCCTGCGCGGGCGAAAAGCCCGGCTTGTGCGCCGCCAGAAGTTCGGGCGGAAGCGTGATGAGGCGCGGGGCGCTGCTGTAGAGCAGTGCGGCTTCTATCCTGCGGCCGGGGAAGATCACTTTCAGGGCGGCGGCATAGGCCGCCATTTGCCGGACATGCGCAGTGGGAACTTCATCGACGTTCAAAGGCGCGATGCGACCGGTCTTGAAATCGACCACCTGTACCAGATCGGGGCCAACACAGAGCCGATCCACGGTGCCGGATATCACCATCTCGCCCACCACCGCCGCGACTGGCGCTTCGGCAAGGGCACCGGGTGCGAAAAGCGGAGCGAAACTGCTATCCTCAATCACGCGAAGTGCCTGCGCGATGACGTCATGACGCAAGGATGCGTCGGTTGCGCCCTGCTGCTCCAACCAGCGGTCGGCGCGCTCATGACGCTCGCCGGGCGGGACGTCCGGCAGACGCTCGAACAGCGCGTGAAGCCAGCGGCCGCGATCGCTTGCCGCCTTCATCGCGGGCGTTGGTGGGGGATAGGGCACGTCATCCTCCACTGGCGCTGATGGCGCGAGTGGGCGGGGTGGCCGCGCTTCCTCAGGCGCAGGCTGGCGGAGCCATGCGGGCTCGGCGGTGGCCACCTTCTCGATGGCTGTGGTCTTCTCAGGCGCGCGGGGATGCAGCGCCTCGGTCCCTTGCCAGCGCCGGCGGGCGCCCCAGAGCGGATCATCCTCCCAATCCGCGCCAAGAGCAGCCAGCGCGTTCTCAACGGCGGTGAACCAGCTTTCCGGCTGCGCCATCCCGCGCGCGCGCGGCCCGAGCGAACCTGTGACCACCAGCCGTTCCTCGGCGCGGGTCAGGGCGACGTAGAGCAGCCGCCAATGCTCTTCCCGTTCTGCGGCTTTGGCTTCTTCCAGAACCTGGCCAATGGGGCCTAGCCGTTCGGACTTGCGCGGAGCGAGGATGGGCAGGCCGTTCCATTCCAGCGAGTCGGCACGCGCGCCCGCGTCGGGATCAAGGCAAGCGTCCGCAAGGATGACGACCGGCGCCTGCAAGCCCTTCGCCCCGTGCACCGTCAGCAAGCGCAGCGAGTCCCCTTGGGCGGCGGCGTCACGGACGATCTCCACCTCGCCACGGTCGAACCAGTCGACGAAACGCTGCAAGGAGGGATGGTCGTCCGCTTCGAAGGTAAGCGCGGCGTTGAGCAGTTCCTCGATCGGATCGGCGGCTTCGATGCCGAGCCTTTCGATCAGGCGGCGGCGTCCCTCCATCGGTCCTGACAGGATGGCCTCAAGATAGCGATAGGGTGTGGTCAGGTCCGCGCGGGTCAGCAAGGCGCGCAGCGGGGCGAGCAACTCATCGTCCAGCGTGCGGGTAAGATGCTGCCACAGGCCGACGCGCCGGTTCATGGCGCGGGTCATGAGATCATCCTGCGACCAGCCGATCAGCGGGGACACCAGCAGCGCGGCGAGATTGAGGTCATCTTCCGGCTGGACGGCGAAACGCAGTGCGGAAAGCAGGTCGCGCACGGCGAGCGGCGCGTTGAGGCGAAGGCGGTCGATCCCGGCGACGGCCACTCCTTCCTCGTAGAGACGCGCGACGATCAGCCGGGCAAGTTCGCTGCGGCGGCGCACGAGGATCATGATGTCACCAGCAGTGACGGCACGGCCACGGCTTTCCAGCATCATGCCGTCATCGATCCATTGACGGATTTGCCGCGCGATATTCTGGGCGAGCTGCCGTTCCTGATCTGCGGCCCAATCCTCCTCCCCTTCGGCATCGTCGGACAAGCCCGCGATGGTGGGCTTCCACAGCAGCACTTCTCCGGGGAAGCGATTGGCGCTGATGTGCTGGACGGCGCCAGCCCGCAGGCCTAGCCGCTCGGCGCTGAGCGTCGCGATCGTCTGATCGACCACGTCGAGGACGGCGGGTGTCGAGCGGAAGCTGCGTTCGAGCGACAGGTCGTGGAAGATGTGGTCGGCATCTTCGGCGTGGCGTTGGAATGAGATCTGCGCGGCGGCGAAAGCCTGGGGGCTGGTGCCCTGGAAGCCGAAGATCGCCTGCTTGAAATCGCCCACGGTGAAGACCGTACGGACACGATCCCCCTTCGCGCCCTCACCCGCGAAGAATTCGGCCGCAAGCGCGCCGACGATCTGCCACTGGCTGACATTGGTGTCCTGCGCCTCATCCACCATGATATGGTCGATGCGCTGGTCGAGCTTGTAGCGGATCCAGTCGGCTATGCCGGGCTGGGACAGAAGGTCGGCGGTGCGGGCGATGAGGTCGTTGAAGTCGACGGCTCCGGCAAGCTGCTTGGCCTCATGATAGGCGCGGGCATAGGCTCGGCCTGCGTGGAGGGCCTGGGCGAGCAGATCGGCATAGGCTGCGAGCGCCTTGAGGCTCAGAAGCTCGGCGCAGCGGGAATGGAGGCGGGCGCTTGCCTCGCCATAACCATCGATCGGCGGGACCCAGCCTTTGGCCGAGATGATGTCGCCATCGGCCTTGGCCCATGATCCGTGCAGGTCGGCGAGCGCTTCGGCCCGCTCAAGCGCGGTCATCGCCCGCCAACGGGCTATGCGGTCGCAGCGTTCGAGGGCGCGGCCGGTGCCCCAATCGGCGTTGGCCTGCGCGATCCAGGCAAGGGTTCGCATGTCGAACTGCGCATCTTCGCACTGGCTGGCGAGGTGCGCCATGACGTCACCCTCGGGCAGATCGAGTTCGCGGTAGAGCCACGCGGTTATGTCTTCAGGCAGTCGCTCCAACGCCGGAAGATGAGCGGCGCAGCGCAGCAGGAACTGTTCAGCGCCGCCTTCACCGAGACGCAGGCTGATGGCCTGAAGTGCTTCCATGAGGCTGTCATCGCCCTGGTCCTGCGCGCGGACCGCGAGGTCTGCGAGCGTCTGGCGGGCAAGCGCCGCCTGCTCCCGCTGATCGAGCGGGCGGAAGCCGGGGGGCAGATCGGCTTCGAGCGGAAAGGCGGTCAGCAGTTGCTGGCAGAATCCGTGGATCGTCTGGATGCGGAGGCCCCCGCCCGTCGATTCCAGCACTTCGGCGAAGAGGCGGCGGGCACGGTCGCGTGCTTCCGGGCCGCTATCCTCATGCAGGGCTTCGAGATCCTCGAACAGCTCGCCTTCTTCCATCTGGACCCATGCGGCAAGGCGATCATGGATGCGGTCGGCCATTTCCGCCGCGCCCGCTTTGGTGAAGGTGAGGCAAAGGATATTTTCTGGCCTGACGCCTTGCAGCAACAGGCGGAACACGCGAGCCGTCAGGACATGGGTCTTGCCCGTGCCTGCCGACGCGGAAAGCCAGACATGCGCGTCCGGCGACGCGGCGCGGGCCTGGGCGCCTGCGAGCGGTTGGAGAGCGGAGGCCTTCCTACCCATCGTCGCGGCCATACCATTCTTCCAGCCGCATCAGCTGGTCATAATCGCCGTAATTGGCCACTTCGGGATTGATCTGGGCGTCGAACGGGGCTGTGCCGGTCAGATAATCGCCCGCTATCTTGTCGAACCAGTCATGGACGAGCGCGGTGAAAGATGAGGTCACGATCTTGTCCCGCTTGCCCATGGGATCAACGGGACTTTCCCGGTAGCCGAACGCATCATTCTTCTTGGCGAGCGACCAATATTCAAAGCATCCGGCCGCGCCGGTCTCCGTGATCGCGGGAAAGCCCCCCTTTTCGGCGATGAGGCCGAGCAGGCCAAGCTGGAGCGAATAGCCGGCCTTCACCTGCTTGGCGCTCGGCGGCTTGCCAGTCTTGTAGTCGACGATGGCCAGCGTGCCGTCCGGCATGCGATCGATGCGGTCGGCCTTTCCGGTCAGGGTGACGCCAGCAATGTCCGCGCGGCCGTCCGTTTCGACCGCCAGGATGGTGCGGCCCGCTGCCTGGTCGGCGGCGACTTCCGCCGCGATCCAGCGGACGGCTTCGATCAATCTTGGCTGCCACAGCGCCTTGAGCAGCGGATGAACGTCCGGCCGGTCGAACATGGCGCGGGCACGTGCCTCAAGATCCGCCGGATCGCGCCGTCCGGCTTCCGCCCAATGTTGCAGGATTTCGTGAACAGCGGTGCCGCGCCATGCGGGCCCGGCGTCCGCATCGACAGGGTCCAGCCTGTTGAGGCGCAGGATTCGCTTGGCGTAGAAGGCGAAGGGGTCGGCCTTCAGCCGGTCGACATCGGTTACGGGGATGATTTTGGGTCGGACGGATGCGGGTGGAACGGGTGCCGGGCGGCGGCTGGGGTCGTGCCGCGCTGGCCGGTCGAGAGCCTGCGCCAGCGCGCCGTAGCGATCCGCGCTTTTCCATTGTGGACCGGCCATGGCCTTGAGACGCAGCCAGAAGCGGGAGGCGATGGCAGGGCCGCCCGAACCTCTGCGCGCGCGGGTGATGAGGACGTGAGGCGCGCCCAATGCGCTGGCGAAATCGTGCGCCGCACGGCCGATGCGGGTTTCAAGGCCCGGCAAACCGAGCTCGCGGCGAATGCGGGGCGCGAGCCATGGATCGGGCGATGGCAGGCCGGGCCAGGTGCCCTCGTTAAGTCCGCCCAGAATCATGAGGTCGGCCTGCACCAGTTGCGCTTCAATCAGGCCGAGGATGGCGATGCGTGGATGGCCGCCCTGAACCGGACGCACGGATGCGCCGCCCAGCATATGGTCGAGCAGCGCCGGCAGGGAACGGATGTCCGCCTGTTGTGGCCCCTCCCCCGCCGCCTGCTCCATTTCAGCAAACAGGTCGGCGGCGGCGTGACCTTGCACCCCTGCCCAGATGGCGTCAGCCGTCAGCAGGCTGGCTTGCTCACGAAGCACGGCGAGTTGTGCTGCGAAGGTTGGGGCAGAGGCGAAGCCTTGCTCAAGCGGTTCGAGGAGCGCGCGCGCCTCGGCCCACCAAGAGCGGGTCTGGGCGCGCAAGGTCCGCTGCCGGTCCTCTCCTTCCCGCTCGGTGAGGAGCAGGTCGATGCCGCCAAGACCTGCGGGCGGGCGGGGGCCGCGCAGGAGCAGATCGAGCCCGCGCACACCCTCCAGCCAGTGAAGCCGCCTTTCCCCGCGCATGACGAGCGGATGCTTGAGCAACGTAAGCAGCGCGACGGGCGCGAAGCGTTCCGCAACCGTCTGGGCCAGCGCGATGAGCAAGGTGCCCGGCGGCAAGCGCGACAGCGGACGGCCAGCGGAATCGTCGGCGGCGATGCCCCAGCGGGCAAGATGCGCCGATACGCGGGTGGCGAGCTGGCGGTCAGGCGTGACAAGCGCCGCGGTGCGCCCCGGCGTTTCCACGGCTTCGCGCAAGGCGATGGCGATGGCCTGCGCTTCTTCGCCCGGTGTCGCCACCTCAAGCGCCTCCACTCCGCCGAGCGAGCGGTCGGCCGTCTTAAGATCGCGCCAGCGGCTTGTCAGACGCGGGGGAAGCATGGCGTTGGAAATGTTGCGGCTGCGGACGGCGCGCGCATCATGTTCACTGCCCCAGCGCCACAAGGCGACGTCATCCCGTGTCGCGCTCATACGGTCGAGCAACAGCTTCAAGGCATATTGGGGATGCGTTTCATGGGCGGGCGGGGCTCGGCCAGTGATGGAGTCCGGGGCGAATGGTCCGATCGCCTCCCACGCCGCCTCATCCATTTCATGATCGAGACCGGCAAAAACGACGCTGCCACGCGGCAGGACGGATATACGCCGGAGCAAGCCTGCGACCGCTGGCGCTGTCGTCGCTATGCCAGCGGCGATGACGAAGCCGGAAGGAGGCTGCTGAGCCCAGCGCATTGCGAGGCGGTCGAACAACCGGTTGCGCCGGTCGGCAAGGTCAATGAGGCCAAGCCGCGCCAGTTCGTCGGGCCAGCGCCGAATGAGGATGGAGAAAAGATCCAGCGATCTTTGCCAATGTCCAGACAGTTCGTCCGAAAGCGTCAGATCGGACAAGGCCGTGATCGGCACCCGCTCCACCTGCATCTGGTCGAGAACGGTGCCGAGCGCCTGACCGAGCTTTATCGCTTGCGCGGCGTCCATCGGCTGGCCGGATGCCTGTTGAACCATGCGCGACAGGATCATTTGGCGTCGCATGGGTGCGATGGCGGGGGGGATGGCCTCTCCCTCCGCCAGCGGATCGAGCGCGCCGCCCGCCTGTTCGCCAAGATCGGGATCGCCGATCGCCACCAATCTTGGGAGAAGCAGACCGCCGCCTGACCGGCGCACGAAGGCGTCGCTGACGGCGCGGATGGCGCGATTGGTAGGCAGCAGGATCATGCCCTGCGCCAGTGCCATCGGATCGCCGCCATGCTGCGCGATGATGCCCGCTGCCAAAGCGTCGGAAAAGGCGCGGTGGGCGGGAATATTGAACAGTGCGGGCCGGGTGGGATCACCCATGGGCGAGCATCGACTCCACGAAAGGAATGGCGCGCGGGGTGCCGACGTCGAACCAGAGCCCCTGGTGCGAAACGCCGTACAGGCGCCCGGATTCTATGGCGCGATTCCAGAAGATATTGGTGGAAAACACATCGGACGGGGGATCGACCAGCAGGCTGGGCGAAAGGATTTGAACGCCGGTGAAGACGAAGGGCGCGACATGGCTCGTCTTGCGGCGGCTCAATCGTCCCGAAGCGTCCATGTGGAAATCACCCGGTCCGCTATGGCAATGGGCGCGCGCGAGCGGCACCAGTAGCAGCAGGGCATCCATCCGCTCAGGGTCCCAAATCCGCTGCATCATGCCCAGTGTTTCATGCGGCCCGTCGATCCAGAGATTGTCGCTGTTCGCGCAGAAGAAAGGATCGTCCCCGAGCAGAGAACGCGCATGGATGAGCCCGCCGCCGGTTTCCAGCAGCTTTGCCCGCTCATCGGAGATCAACACATTCATGCCGTTCGAATGGGCGTTCAGGTGCGCCTCGACCGTGTCGGCAAGGTAATGGACATTGACCACCACCTTGCGGATGCCGCCAGCGGACAGCCGATCCAGTGCATGATCCATGAGCGGCTTGCCCGCGACCTTCACCAAGGGCTTTGGCCGGGTGGCGGTGAGCGGGCGCATCCGCTTGCCGAGCCCCGCCGCCATCAGCATTGCCGTGTCGATCATGCCGCCGCCTGATCCTGAAGCGCGAGGTGCCGCTTTTCCGCTGCTATGTTGCCGGCGAACCATTGCGCAACGGGCGCAAGCGCGGGATGCGCGAGATCGCGTTCCAGAAGGTCCCACATGCGCGGCAGGAAGGACAGGTAGCGTGGCTTTCCGTCCCGCTTCCAAAGCCGCGTGAAGATGCCGATGATCTTGGCATTCCGCTGCGCACCCAACACCGCATAGGCAGCATCGAAGTCGGCCGGAGGGTTCGCGATCGACTTGTAATGGACGATCATCGCTGCTTCTACTTCCGGCGGCACATCGCGCCGGGCGTCCTGAAGCAGCGATACGAGATCATAGGCAGGATGCCCTGCAAGCGCGTCCTGAAAATCAAGCAGGCCAAGCCCGCGCACTTCGGGGCGATCGATCAGCATGATATTTTCAGCATGGTAATCGCGCAGCACCGTGACGGCGGGGCTGGCCGATTGCTCAACGATCGGCAACACGGCATCCCAGGCGCGGACATAGGCCTCCGCATCGACTGGAAGGCCGATCGCGGGGCAGTACCATTCGGTAAGCAGCCCCGCTTCGCGTTGATAGACCGCGCGATCATAGGGGGGCAGGTCGGCGGCGGGCGTGCGATGAAGATCGGCCAGCAGTTCGACCGCCCTGCGATACACGCCAAGCTCGTCCGCGGGGACATCGTCGAGATGTTCCTTGACCCGCAAATCACCGAAATCCTCGATAAGGACCAGACCCTGCTCAAGGTCGCGAGCGAGGATCGCGGGGGCTGCAAAGCCCTGTCCCACCAGATGTTCGGCGATTGCGATAAAGGGGCGCGGGTCTTCGTGCGGCGGCGGCGCGTCCATCAGCACGGCCCGGCGCGCGCCGTCAATCACGCGGAAGTAGCGACGGAAGGATGCATCGCCCGCCAGTGGGACTATCGCGGCATGTTCCCACCCCGCAGCTGAGAGAAAGGCGGGAGCGGAAGCGGGCGGGATCATATCTGCGACCATCGCTCTGTCCAAGCGTCCGGCACGCGGACTGTCAAGCGCCGAGCGCCATCGGGTTCGATGTCGATGTGGAGCCGCAGCGCATGCGGCCATGCATCCGGCCCCAGGCGGTCAGGCCATTCGACAATCAGCAGGCTGTCCATCAGATATTCGTCGAGCGCCAGTTCCTCTGCTTCCTCGGCATCGTCGAGGCGATAGAGATCGACATGGGCGACGGGCAGCTTCACCTCCGGCACGTCATAGGGCTGGACGATCGCGAAGCTGGGGCTTGGCGCCTCGCCTTCCAGACCGAGCCCTTCCAATATGCCACGCGCGAGCGTCGTCTTGCCCGCGCCGAGCCCGCCCTCCAGCGCAATGACGTCGCCGATGCGCGCGACATCGGCCAGATTGCGGCCAAGAGCCAGCATCGCGGCTTCGTCGGGCATGGTAAGGCTATGGTCAGCCACGGGGGATCTCGATCACCGCCATGGTGCCCTGTCCCGGCTCTGATACCAGTTCCAGGCTGCCGCCATGCGCTTCCGCCAGTTGCTTGGCGAGCGGGAGGCCGATACCGGCCTTTTCGCCGCTCCGCGCCTGTTCAGCACGAGCCGCCGCATCGAAGATCGTGGCGCGGCGTTTTGCGCTGATGCCGGGGCCATTGTCGGACACCACCAACCGCGCTGAGGCGGGGCTCCCGTCGCCGTGCAGCAAGACGCGGGCTCCCCGGCCGCTGTAGCAAACCGCGTTTTCGAGCAAATGGTCAAGCGCCTGGCCGATCCGGCGGCTATCGCCTTCCACCTGTCCCAGCGTTTCATGCAGGGAGACGGCAAGGTCGATGCCCTTCGCGATTGCCTCGCCCTTGATGCGGGCGACGCTTTCCTCTGCCAAGGCGGCGAGGTCGACAGGCGCGCGATCGATCGGCAGCGTCCCGGCTTCCCCCTGCGTCAGGTCGAGCACATTGTCGATCAGCATGGCGAGGCGATTGGTGCTCTGGAGGATGCCATCGACATACTCCTTGGCAGCATCGCTGATGTCCCCGGCATAGCCCGCGCTCATCATCTCGGCGAAGCCCGCGATGGTGGTGAGCGGCGTGCGCAATTCGTAGCTCATATTGGTGACGAATGCCGTCTTGACCCGATCAGCCTGCTCAAGCGCTTCGTTGCGGTCACGCAGCACCTGTTCGACCCGGCGGCTATCGGTGACGTCCAGCATCGTGAAGAGCGCATTGCCGTCCGGCAGCGGGATGGCGGCAAATTCGAAGATGCGGCCGTCCGCGAAACCGACATGGCCGACGCGCTGCTTGCGCTCCACGGTCGCCGCGCGGACCAGTTCACGGACGAGATTGGCCTGCTGTGGCTTGGCGAGGCGGGATTGAACGGCACGGAGAAGCTCGTCGATGCGCGGGTGCTGCGCCAGCAGATCTTCGGAAATGTCCCAGATCGAGCGGAAGCGGCTGTTCCAAAGCGACAAGCGGCCATCGGAAGAGAAAACGCCGATGGATTCGAAGAGATTGTCGAAGGTCGCCGTCCGGACGCGGAGCAGCGTGTCGCGGGCGCTGGAGAGCTGCACCTGCTCCGTCCGATCCTCGAAGATCAGGAGCAAGCCGCCGTCAGGCAATGGTTGCGCATAAACGCGCAAATGCGTACCATCGGCGAGCAGCCAATTTTCCTCGCGCGGATCGGGCGAGAGGAACCAGTCACGCCGTTCCGCGCGCCAGGCGGGAAAGTCGCGATGCTCCGGCAGACGGCGGGCCTCGCGCATGCGGTCAAGCACCCGTTCGAACACCGGATGGTCGGCCAGATGTTCCTGATCAAGGCCGAATAGGCTCATGAACGGCTGGTTCCAGAAGCCCAGCGTCCGATCCGGGCCGAAACGCGCAACGCCAGCGGACAGGCGGTCGAGCAGGTCGCGCTGAGCCGCCTCAAGGCGGCGATGTTCGAGGCGGGCTTGCTCAAGCTCGTTCTGGTCTATGGCAAAACCGGCCACACCCGCGTCGCCGAGCGGAACGTCGACCACCCGCATCGTGCGGCGCTCGCCATCTATGGTTGCAGGGACCATGCGCTCGACGGTGCGATCTTCGGCGAGTGCCTGTTCCGCAGCCCCCTCGGGACTGAGGCCGCCGATCGCTTCCACCAGTTCGGTGCCTTGCGCGATGACATCGGCGGCGCTCGGGCCGTCCACCGCGCGGACATAGGCTGCGTTGACGAGGCTGAGGCGCATGTCAGGCGTGCGATGCCACATCGGGAATGGCGCGGCCTCCACCAAGCCGGCGAGCGCCTCCAGGGCGTCGCGCAACTGTTCGACCTTGCTCGTCAGCGCCTGGATTTCCGACTGGCTGTCGGTTGCGTCGAATATCCAGAGCACGACGCCGCCGCTTTCGGCTAGCACCGGGCCCGCAGGCGCCCCGCGAACAAGTAAGAGCCGGGATGAACCCTCACCCCGCACCGCGAGGGAAAAGCTCCGCCCCGCCCGCTGCGCTGCCGCTATTTCCTGGGCGAGAGCCGATGCGTCATCCGGCTCCAAACCCCCATCGGGCGCAGTCAACTCGGATACGAAGGCGGGAACGCGATCCTTGCCGAGCCATTTGGCGAGCCGGTCGGCGGCCTCTATCCGGCCATCGGCATGAATGATGACCGGCGCGGCCGGAGCCGAGGCGAGCAAGCTGGACAGGCGGTCATATTTGCCCTGGACCTGCGTGCCTTCACGCCGCATGCGCTGGCCGGTCGACAAGGCCCAGACGGCGGCAGCCAACCATACGG
The DNA here is from genome assembly GCF_023051225.1 of Sphingobium agri. NCBI lineage: Bacteria > Pseudomonadati > Pseudomonadota > Alphaproteobacteria > Sphingomonadales > Sphingobiaceae > Sphingobium > Sphingobium agri. The sequence goes on from NZ_JALKHS010000006.1 coordinate 1,032,227, forward strand.
CCAGAACGATCCCCAAGATGACCGCGGCAAAGGGGGTCAATGACGTCATTGCGCCTGCTCACCCCTCATCACGACCCGCGCCCCTTCTGCATGATTATCCGGGGATTAACGCAAGTGGACGGCAGCGTGAAGCAGGGAGTTGGAAGAAATGCACGGCTGCTTGCAAGCGGCCCATTCCCTCGTCATTCCATTAGGTCCCAGCTTCCGCTGGGATGACGATGTGCTAAATATTCAAAAAAGGGGGAGACTTTCGCCTCCCCCTTTTCGATTTCTTAGTAGCGGTAGTGATCCGGCTTGAACGGGCCTTCCGGCGTAACGCCGATATAGGCCGCCTGCTTGGGCGTCAGCTTGGACAGCTTTACGCCCAGCTTCTCCAGGTGCAGAGCCGCGACCTTCTCGTCCAGATGCTTGGGCAGCACATAGACTTCATTCTTATACTGGTCCGACTTGGTCCACAGTTCGATCTGCGCCAGCACCTGGTTGGTGAAGGAGGAGGACATGACGAAGCTGGGATGACCCGTTGCGCAGCCAAGGTTCACCAAGCGGCCCTTGGCAAGGACGATAATCTTCTTGCCATCGGGGAACTCGACCTCATCGACCTGCGGCTTGATCTCGGTCCACTTCATGTTGCTGAGGCCAGCGATTTCGATCTCGCTGTCGAAATGGCCGATGTTGGACACGATCGCCATATTCTTCATCGCGCGCATGTGATCGACGGTGATGACGGCTTCGTTGCCGGTCGCGGTCACGAAGATGTCGGCGCGCGGAGCGGCCTCTTCCATCGTCACCACTTCATAGCCTTCCATCGCGGCCTGCAGCGCGCAGATCGGATCGATTTCGGTCACCAGCACGCGAGCCCCACCATTGCGGAGCGACGCGGCCGATCCCTTGCCGACGTCACCGAAGCCGGCGACGCAGGCGACCTTGCCTGCCAGCATGACGTCGGTGGCGCGACGGATGGCGTCGACCAGCGATTCCTTGCAGCCGTAGAGATTGTCGAACTTCGACTTGGTGACGCTGTCGTTGACGTTGATCGCCGGGAAGGGAAGCTTACCCTTCTTGGCCAGCTCGTAAAGGCGGTGGACCCCGGTGGTGGTCTCTTCCGACACGCCCTTAATCGCGGCGACGGTCTTGGTGAGGTAGCCCGGACGTTCGGCCAGGAAGCGCTTCAGCGTCGCGACGAAGATTTCTTCTTCCTCGTTGCCCGGCGTGAACAGTTCTTCCCCAGCTTCAACGCGCGCCCCCCACAGGGCGAACATGGTGGCGTCGCCGCCATCGTCCAGGATCATGTTGCAGGTCGTGTCACCCCAATCGAAGATGCGGATGACATAGTCCCAATATTCCTCAAGCGTTTCGCCCTTCACGGCGAAGACGGGAATGCCGCGCGCGGCGATGGCGGCGGCGGCATGGTCCTGCGTCGAGAAGATGTTGCACGAGGCCCAGCGGATTTCGGCGCCGAGGTCAGCCAGCGTCTCGATTAGCACGGCGGTCTGGATCGTCATGTGCAGCGACCCGGTGATGCGCGCGCCCTTCAGCGGCTTGGCCGCGCCGAACTCGTCGCGCAGCGCCATGAGGCCGGGCATTTCGGTTTCGGCGATCTCGATTTCCTTGCGGCCGAACGCGGCAAGGTTGATGTCGGCGATCACATAGTCCTGCGCCTGGGTGGCGGGTGCTGTGGCCACGAGTGTCTCCATCGGTTTAGAATGTGCCGGAGCCGCTCGCATGACGAGACGGCGGCGATGGCCTGCGCTTTACCAATCGCCGCCACTGATGGCAACTCAATATAAAGTTTTCTTTATGTCACTCTTCGCCGCTGCGAGAGGCAACCGCGACCCTCGTCTCGAAGTCGTCGGCGGATTGCTCCGCTTCCTGGCCGGCGATCGCCATGACGACATCGCAGCGCGCGCCCGAAAGATGCGGCGTAGTACCGGCAGCATCCGACAGCTCAAGCAGCGCCGCGCGAGTGGCGGGGAGCGCATTGGCCGCATCGGTGATCGACTGAAGGTCGCGACAGGCGAGCCCTTCCGCTCCAGCGCCATAGACATTGGCAAGACTGGTCACATAATTGTCGTAGGCCCCAAGCGCGCCAATCGGTCCAGCAACGGAACGGAAATGTTCGCGAAGCTCATCATTGACCTGCGTCAGCGCGTCACGCTTTTCCCTGATGAAGCGATTATAGTCAGCCAGGAAGTTGCTGCCGGTGGAGCGGCAACGCAGTGCCGACACCATCAGCATCATTTCGAAATCCCGGATCTGCGCCGCCTCTACCGCAACCTTCTTCCAGCAAGGCGCGGCGCTGGCGGGCGCGAGCGGCATCGCTGCGGCAATCACTGCCGCGACAAACTTCTTCATGACTTGAACCCCCGAGCAAATTCCCGAGGATGAAGGTGCGCCTGCGCGCTTGCCGCATTGTAAATGAAGGCAGTTACCGGGAATTTACCTGGAACTGTTCAGTTTCGATGCAGAAACAAGCCCCGTTCCGCGCCATCGTTTCGCAGCTGAACCGGAAAAATATTCCTGGGATCTTTAGGCGTGCTCAGGCCGAACCAGCGCCGCTTACCAGATGAGACGCATCGACTCCGGCTGCGGCATAGGCGGCCGCCCATTTCTTCTCAGCCGGAACGTCAAACAATATGTCCGCGCTGCAGGTTGCCGGAAACCAGCTTTCGCCGGTCATTTCCTGGTCCAGCTGCCCGGCGCCCCATCCCGCATAGCCAAGCGCGACGATATAACGGCTGGGACCGGTCCCTTCGGCGATCGCCTTCAATATCTCGAGCGATCCGGAGAGCCCCCAGTCGGCACCTACCTCGACCATGTCATGCCCCTTCCAGTCCAGGGAATGCAGAACAAATCCACGGCGCGGCTCGACCGGCCCGCCTCTTAGCACCGGCATGTCGGGGACATTGGCAGGGTCGATGTCGAAGCTTTCGAGAAGCTCATGCAGGCCCACCCCCTCGATCTCATCGCCGACCGCGATGCCTAGGGCGCCATTTTCATCATGGACGCAAATGGCGATCACCGAATGATCGAAGCGCATGTCTTCCATACCCGGCAGAGCGAGCAGGAACTGGCCGGCATAGGAGCGAAGCTGATCCATGAGATGAATATACGCTGCCCGCCAGCTTTTCCAATGGCAGGCTGTCGCTCATCGGGGGCGATGCGGCACGTTGGGAGCCTTGACACAGGACCTGCAAGCGCCGACCTCCCGCTCCATCAACGGCAGGAGACAGGATATGACCATCGCTAAAGGGGATCGCATCCCCGCCACCACCTTTGCCAAGATGACGGAAAATGGGCCCGAGCAGGTGTCTTCCGACGAATTTTTCAAAGGCCGGACGGTAGCACTCTTCTCCGTTCCGGGCGCCTTCACGCCGACCTGCTCGGCCAAGCATCTGCCCGGCTTTGTGGAAAAGGCAGATGCGCTGAAGCAAAAGGGCGTGGACGAGATCGCCTGCACCGCCGTCAATGATGCGTTCGTCATGGGCGCTTGGGGCAAGTCAGCAGGAGCCGAGGATAAGGTGACCATGCTGGCGGATGGCAATGGCGACTTCGTCAAGGCAGCGGGCCTGACGATGGACGGCAGCAAGTTCGGCATGGGTACGCGGGGCCAACGCTTTTCCATGATCGTCAAGGATGGCGTGGTGACGGAACTGAATGTCGAGGCGCCCGGCGAGTTCAAGCTTTCCTCGGCCGATCATCTGCTGGAGCAGCTTTGACCTTGGCTGCCGCGCGACGATGATCTGGTCGCGCGGCAGCCCGCCTTCCCACCGTCACATTAGTGCGGTAGCAAGGTTCGATGACGAAAAGCATCGGCAGCGCAGCGGTCGCGCAACTCGACCGAATCTATCAGAGCTCGATCGGCAACCTGCGCGACGCCATGCAGGCCTATGCCCGCGATGGCAGCGTGCCTCCGCCCGAAGCAAAAACCGACCGGCGTTTCTGCTATCCCGAACTGCGCATCACCCATCATGCCGAAACCGATGCGCCGCCGCCCGGGCGGTCCTTTGCCCGCCTGTCCAAGCCCGGCCTCTACGTCACGACAGTAACCCGGCCGGAGATGTTCGGCGATTATCTGGCCGAGCAGATCGACCTGCTGGTGCGCGACTATGGGGTCGAGGTGGAGACCGCTCTCAGCCATCAACTGATCCCATTCCCCTATGTGCTGGATGGGCTGGACATCAGCGCCCTGGACGGGACGCCTCCGACGGAACTGGCGCGGCACTTCCCCGCCACTGAACTGGCGGAGATCGGGGATGAGATTGCCGATGGCCTGTTCACCCCGGACGCGATGGGGCAAAGGCCGCTAGCGCTGTTCGATGGGCTGCGCACCGATTTCTCGCTCGCGCGGCTCAAACATTATACCGGAACGCCACCGGAGCATATCCAACGCTACATTCTGTTCACCAATTATCACCGCTATGTCGATGAGTTCGTGGCATGGGCCTGCGCCGAGCTTCAGCGGGACGGCACGCCCTATACTGCGCTCTCTGGCGCGGGCGGGGTTTATGTAACGCGGGAGACCGCCGATCCCGCGCGGATGATTGCGGACAGTGCCTGGCGCAAGCATCAGATGCCCGCCTATCACCTGATCGCGCCCAATCGCAGCGGCATCACGCTGGTCAATATCGGCGTCGGCCCGGCAAATGCGAAGACGATCTGCGACCATCTGGCAGTGCTGCGGCCGGAAGCCTGGTTGATGATCGGCCATTGCGGCGGACTGCGCCCCAGCCAGCGGATCGGCGACTATGTCCTCGCCCATGCCTATCTGCGCGACGACAAGGTGCTGGACGAGATGCTGCCGCCGGAAATTCCGGTGCCAGCGATCGCCGAGGTTCAGGTCGCCCTGGCCAGGTCCGCAGAAGCCGTGCTCGGCGGCAGTGGCGGCGAGGATTTCAAGCGCAGGCTGCGGACCGGAACCGTGGTGACTACGGACGACCGAAACTGGGAACTGCGCTATTCCAGCTCGGCGCTGCGCTTCAGCCTGTCGCGCGCAGTGGGGATCGACATGGAGTCCGCGACCATCGCGGCTCAGGGCTATCGCTTCCGTGTTCCTTACGGAACATTGCTCTGCGTGTCGGACAAGCCGATCCACGGCGAGTTGAAGTTGCCGGGCCAGGCGAACCGCTTCTATGAGGAAGCGATCGCCGGGCATTTAAGGATCGGCCTGATGACGTGCGAACTGCTGCGGCAGGAAGGGCCCAAACTGCACAGCCGCAAGTTGCGGGCGTTCAACGAGCCGCCATTCCGGTGATCGGTTGGCGGTCGGTCAGGAGGTCAGGAACTCCTCCATTGCCTGTCCCAGTTCCTTCTTCGTGACCGCAGCCATGTGATTGCCCGGTATCTCGACGTAACGAGCGTTAGGAAGCGTATCGACGAGTTCCTGTGCAATGCCGTTATCCTGATCATCGACGCCGCAGATGACTTCGGTGGGCTGCGTAAAGGTCGCGATCGTCTCGGCCGACGTGTCCACGAAGGTGTTCAGGATATGCAGCAACGCGACTGGATCGCCCTTCGTCGTCTTCAGGAAGGCTTCGGTCATCCATTCGGACGTGCCGCGCTCGAACGTGCCGAGATTGGTGAGAACATTGCGATAATAGCCGCCCTTGTCGAGCGTGTTGACCAGTCCACGCAGGCCCATGCCGGCAAGGATCACCCGGCGCGGGGTCGCGCCTCGCGCCAGCATCCGCACCGTGGTCCGCGCGCCGAGCGAATAGCCGCCTAGATCATAATCAGTGAGGCCAAGCTGGTCGATGACAGCCAGATTGTCCTCCGTCAGGGCATCTGGCGGATAGGCGGCAGGATCATGTGGTTTGCCGCTTTCGCCATGCCCGCGCAGGTCCGGCATGATCAATCGGAAACCCGCCTCCACAAGCCGCGCGGCATGGCCGTAACGCACCCAGTTGGTCCAAGCGTTGGAGAAATAGCCGTGGATGAGGACAAGATCGCGCCCCTCCCCGGCAATATGCACGGCGATGGGAAGACCGCCGAGCCCTTCGACTTCCACTTTCTTCAGTTCAAGGTCGGTCATCATCATTCTCTTGCTGTGTGGCGATGCTCGATATGGACTTGGCGTCGCCTTGTCGATGCCGGCGCAGGCTCAATATCATCAGCGCGATGAATGCTCCTGCCTGAGCGGCAGCCATATCCTTTTGCGGATCCCAGACGTCGCCTTGCTGGCCGTTATACCAGTCAGCCGTTTCTCCTTCGGCCACCAGCGTCAGCAGCCATTCGAAGCTTTCGTAAAGCGCACTGATGAAGCCGATGGTGACGAAACTGAAAGCGAGGCTCCAGCCAACAGCCATGCCGCCCTGTCGCCTTGCAATCTGTGCCAATGGATAGGTGAGCAGCAGCCCGAAGGCGAAATGGACAAGCCGGTCATAGCCATTACGCCGCCACCCGAATGTACTCGAAAGATCATGGCCGGTCAGGCCAAGCGCCCAATCGTCATAAGGCACATAGGAATAGATGTAGCGCCCGCCCAATGTGTGCAGGAGCAGGAACAGGAAAATGCAGGCGACTGCCCCGTTCGTCATCGGCCAGCGACGCAAGAGCCATGGCGCGGCGAGCGCAAGGGCCATGGTCGGGCCATGCTGTAATGGTGCGAGTTCGGGAAATGGCTGATTGATCTGGGCGGCGGCGACGGCGCCGACCAGCAGCAGGATCATCCGGCGCTGCGCTATCGGAAGGCTTTTCCAAATAGCGGCAGCGCCGGACGTCATCAGTTGGCCTCAGCCCTTCTTCAGGTGACGGCGGCCCAGTAGTTCGGCGATCTGAACGGCGTTGAGCGCTGCACCCTTGCGCAGATTGTCGCTTACGCACCAGAGCGAGAGGCCATTGTCGATGGTCGAGTCCTCGCGAACGCGGCTGACGAAGGTCGCATAGTCACCCACGCACTCGACCGGCGTGACGTATCCGCCATCCTCCCGCTTGTCGACGAGCATCACGCCAGGCGCTTCCCGCAGGATGTCCTGTGCTTCCTTGGCCGAAATCTCGTTTTCGAACTCGATGTTCAGCGCTTCGGAATGGCCGACGAACACGGGCACGCGCACGCAGGTCGCCGTGACTTTCACCTTGGGATCGAGGATCTTCTTGGTTTCCGCGACCATCTTCCACTCTTCCTTGGTGGAGCCATCCTCCAGGAAAACGTCGATGTGCGGGATCACGTTGAAGGCGATCTGCTTGGTGAACTTCTTGGGCTCGGCCGGATCGCCGACGAAGATGTTGCGCGACTGTTCGAACAGCTCGTCCATGCCTTCCTTGCCCGCGCCTGATACGGACTGGTAGGTCGCGACGACCACGCGCTTGATCTTCGCGGCGTCGTGCAGGGGCTTGAGCGCAACGACCATCTGCGCGGTCGAGCAGTTCGGGTTCGCGATGATGTTCTTCTTCGTATAGCCGTCGATGGCGTCCGGGTTCACTTCGGGCACGATCAACGGCACGTCCGGGTCCATGCGGTAGAGCGAGCTATTGTCGATCACCACGCAGCCAGCGGCTGCCGCCTTGGGCGCATATTCAGCCGTCGGGCCAGAGCCCGCGGCGAACAGGGCGATGTCCCAGCCGGTGAAATCGAAATGCTGGATATTCTGGCATTTGAGCGTCTTGCCGGTGTCACCGAAATCGATTTCGGTGCCCTGCGACCGAGACGATGCGACCGCCGCGATCTCGTCAATCGGGAACTCGCGCTCGGCGAGAATGGTCAGCATTTCGCGGCCCACATTGCCCGTGGCACCAACGACGACGACCTTGTAACCCATGACTAAAGACTCCGCTCCATGCAAAATTGCGCAAGGGCGCGCCATAGCGTTGTCCCGCCAATTGTCCAGCATGAAGGAGCTTTGGGCGCCGATAGCCTTTATTTGTCCGGCTGCGGTTCTTCAGGTGCGGTTCCATTGCGGCGGAGGAAATCCTCGATCGTGCGCCACAGGTGGACGCTGATGCCGGGGCCACCGACGCGATGCGTCTGGCCGGGATAGACCATCATCTCGAAGGGGATAGCGGCGCTCTGCATCCGGGCCATCAAGGCGGTGGCGTTGTCGAACACGACATTGTCGTCCGACATGCCATGGATCAGCAACATCGGGTCCTTGATCCTGATGGCATCCTCGACCGCTCCTGATGCCGGATAGGCGCTTGGCCGGTCCTGCGGCTTGCCCAGGTAGCGCTCGGTATAATGGGTGTCGTAAAGCTCCCAGCGGGTCACAGGTGCACCCGCAATTGCAGCCGAGAAGAGCCCGGGCGCCTTTTCTAAAAGCTTGACCGACAAATAGCCGCCATAGGACCAGCCATAGGTAGCGATCCGCTTCGGATCGACATAGGGCTGCGCTTTCAGCCATTCGACGCCCTTCAGCTGGTCGTCGATCTCCACCGTCCCCATGGCGCGGTACAGCTGATCCTCGAACGCCTTGCCGCGCTCCGGCGTCCCTCGGTTATCGATCGCGAAGACGATCCAGCCACGGTCCACCAGATATTGGTAGATGGGCGATCCCCATTGATTGGTGACGACCCGCCCCGCTCCCGGTCCACCATAGTGAAGCATGAATACAGGGTATCGCTTGCCCGGCTCCAGCGGTGGCGTCATGATCCGGGTGTGGAGGGTTGACCCGTCCGCCGCCTTGATCGTGCCAAAACGCGTCTTCGCATGACTGGCGAGGTAAGGGGCGTAGGGGTGATCCCCTGTCAGGACATTCTCGGACAGCCAGCGGATCTGCTTGCCATTGCTGTCGGCAAGATAGACCTGTTTGGGCTGGTCCGTGTTGCTGCGGGAGATGACAAGATGCGTCGCGCCGCCGTCCATCACCGCATCGTTCCACCAGCCATCGCCGGTCAACTGCCGCAACGCGCCTTTGCCTGACAGGGAAGCGGCGTAAAGCTGCTGCTCCAAAGGCGTTTCGCGATTACCGGTAAAATAGACGGCGCCTTGCCGCTCATCCACCGCGACCACGTCTCGCACTTCCCAGGCACCGCTGGTGAGGGCTGCCCACTTACCGCCGCGGACATGATAGAGATGACCATGCCCGCTTTTCTCCGACCACCACAGGACGCTACCGTCGCTCAGCGGCCTGAAATTGTTGCTTAGGTCGATCCAACTTTTCGCGCGTTCGGTGAGGACGATCCTCGATTTGCCCGTCGCTGGATCGACCGCCAGCAGATCGAGCCGCTTCTGGTCACGGCTCTGCCGCTGGACATAGAGTGTCCGGCCGTCTTTCGACCAATCGACCCGTGCGAGATAGATGTCGCTGTCGTCGCCCAGGTCGACCTTCACTTGCCCACGGCCATCCGGCCGCATGACATAGAGATCGACCAGCGCATTGGGCGTGCCTGCCGCAGGATAGCGTTGCTGATAGACCTTCGTGCCCTCGCCACCGATCGCCGTCCGGGTGACGATGCCGACCGGGCCTTCATCCACGCGCGCGACCGCTATCAACTGATCGTCCGGCGACCACCAATAGCCGGTCCTCCGATCCATTTCCTCCTGTGCCACGAACTCGGCCACACCCCAGCTGACCGTTCCGCTGGCGCCCTGCGTCACCTGCCGTTCCTGCCCGCCGATCGGCTGGACGAACAGGTTGCCGTCCCGCACGAAGGAGACGAAGCCCCCCTTGGGACTGACGACGCCGTTCAGTTCACTGGCCGGACTGTTGGTGAGACGTGTGACCTGGCCATCGAGCGACGCGAGGTAAAGGTCGCCATCAACCGGGACGAGGATGCTCTTGCCATCGGGAGCCCAGTCATAGCTCGCGATCCCGGTGCTGCCAGCGATGGAGCGGTCCCGCTCGCGCTGCATCTTTTCCGCTTCGGAAAGCTCCGCGCCGCTGCCGGTCTTCCTTGAATCCACCAGCATGCGCTCCGCCCCGGTCGCGCTGTCAATGGCCCAGAGGTCCAGCCGTTCCTTCTCGTCCGTGCGAGGCTTGAGTAGAGTGACAAGCTTGCCATCCGGGGAGAGCTTCAATGCTCGCGGCTGAGAGCCGGAAAGGTCTGGATTTGCGAAGACACGCTCCAGCGTCAGTTGCCGTTTTGCCGACGCCGGAACCGCAGCGCTTGCAAGCAATACCAAAACGGCTGCGCTGCCCTTCAACAAAGAGGACATCCTTATCCTTTCGCCTCGGCCAAGGCGGCCGAATATACCGCCGCGAGTTAACGCGGAGCGGACGAAAAGATCAATGTAGGGACATAATATTTCTCACCATGACCTAGGTAGATCATGGTGGGCGCGACAGGGATTGAACCTGTGACCCCACCCGTGTGAAGGGTGTGCTCTACCGCTGAGCTACGCGCCCCTGATAAGGAGGATGCGGCCATTGGCATCGGCCAACGCTCCTGTCAAGACAGCCATCGCAGAGAGGCGCAAATTGCGCATATTGCCTTTTCGGCATCAGATTTTAGTAGCTGGAACAATAAAGGGAGCGACTATCGATGCGTCAGACCATTGCCCTCATGATCACAGGGCTCCTTCTCACCTCATTGGCGGCATGCAACACGGTCAAGGGCGTTGGCCGCGACATTGAATCGGTCGGCCGGGCCGGTGAAAGGGCGATGTAGGACCAGGCGGCCTTCCCTTGCCGAAGATTATTGAAGGACGCGGCCCACCATGGCCGCGCTTCTTTCCAGCTTGACGCCGTCGCAATCCGGCTCGCCACAATCGCAAGCTGCGATGGTGTAGCGCACGCCGCACATCACCAGAATGTCATGGTCGAACATATAGTTGGAAATCCCCGCTCGTTCGACCTTCTCCCGCGCTCTGGCCTTTAGAGACATGCGAAATTTCCTTCCATTCACCGTCCGGACATGATCTTTGCGGCTCTGCACAAAGTCAATTGAACGGGATTGGTTCCTGAACCGATTGTCATAAATCCGTCCAGAAAATGACACGGACCAGCGCCTCCGGCTACTATGCTTGCGCGGTAGCCCATTCGATCCCATATGCCGCGCCATGAACGACCAACGCTCAAGCAGCATGCCGGTCTGGCATGGCACCACCATCATGTCCGTGCGAAAAAATGGAAAGGTCATCGTGGCTGGGGACGGCCAGGTTTCCATGGGTCAAACGGTGATGAAGCCCAACGCGCGCAAGGTTCGCCGCTTGCACGACGGTTCTGTCATCGGCGGATTTGCGGGAGCGACGGCTGACGCCTTTACCTTGTTTGAGCGGCTTGAAGCGAAATTGGAGCGCCATAATGGGCAGCTCATGCGCGCGGCAGTCGAGCTGGCAAAGGATTGGCGGACCGATAAATATCTCCGCAATCTGGAAGCGATGATGATCGTCGCGGACAAGGAAGTCACGCTGATCCTGACCGGCAATGGCGACGTACTGGAACCGATCGGCGGCGTGGCGGCCATCGGGTCAGGCGGCAATTTCGCGCTCGCAGCAGCCCGCGCTCTTGTTGAATATGAGGAAGATGCAGAGACCCTCGCACGCAAGGCGATGGCCGTGGCGGCTGACATCTGCGTCTATACCAATGACCAGCTGGTGGTCGAGGAACTGGCGAGCGTGACATGATGTGAAGCCCCTCCCGCAAGCGGGAGGGGTTGGGGTGGGCGTTCCCCCTATCCCGAAAAGTTGAAGCCGATTGCTTTCGCAATCGCCCACCCCCGGCCCCTCCCGCTTACGGGAGGGGAGTGAGAAGAAGATGAACGACAATCTGACACCCAAGGCCATTGTTTCCGCTCTCGATGCGCACATCATCGGCCAGGCCGACGCCAAGCGCGCCGTCGCTGTCGCCCTGCGCAACCGCTGGCGCCGGCAGCGCCTGTCGCCCGACCTGCGTGACGAGGTGACGCCCAAGAACATCCTCATGATCGGCCCCACCGGCTGCGGCAAGACCGAGATCAGCCGCCGCCTCGCCAAGCTGGCGGACGCGCCGTTTGTGAAGGTCGAAGCGACGAAGTTCACCGAAGTCGGCTATGTCGGCCGCGACGTGGAGCAGATCGTTCGCGATCTGGTTGAGGAAGCGGTGCGCCTGGAAAAGGATCGCCGCCGCGAAGCCGTGCGGGAAGCTGCGTCGGAGGCCGCGATGAACCGCCTGCTCGACGCCCTCACCGGCAAGGAAGCGAGCGAAGCGACCCGCCTCTCCTTCCGCCAGCGGATCGAGAACGACCAGATGAACGATGTCGAGGTCGAGGTGGAAGTCGCCGACAGCCCTTCCATGCCGATGGAAATACCCGGCATGGGCGGCCAGGTCGGCATGATCAACCTAAGCGACATGATGTCCAAGGCATTCGGTCAGACCCAGAAGAAGCGCCGCAAGCTGCGCGTCGCCGATGCATGGGACAAGCTGGTCGAGGAAGAACAGGACAAGCGGCTGGATCAGGACGATGTCGCCCGCGTGGCGATTGTCAGTGCTGAGCAGAATGGGATCGTCTTCCTGGATGAGATCGACAAGATCGCCGTTAGCGACGTGCGCGGCGGGTCAGTGAGCCGCGAGGGCGTGCAGCGCGACCTCTTGCCGTTGATCGAGGGCACCACGGTGTCGACCAAATATGGGCCGCTGAAGACGGACCACATCCTGTTCATTGCATCGGGCGCGTTTCATGTGGCGAAACCCAGTGACCTGCTGCCGGAGCTTCAGGGCCGCCTGCCTATCCGTGTTGAATTGAAGGCGCTGACGGAAGATGATTTCGTTTCCATCCTGTCGGACACCAAGGCCAGCCTTGTTGCGCAATATCGCGCGCTGCTGGCGACCGAGGGCGTGACGATCGACCTTACGGCCGACGGCATCCGTGCGGTGGCGAAGATCGCTGCGGAAGTGAACAGCGAGGTCGAAAATATCGGTGCCCGCCGTTTGCAGACCGTGATGGAAAAGCTGCTGGAAGATGTGAGCTTCGACGCCGAGGACCGCCAGGGCGAGACGCTGGTGATCGACGCGGCCTATGTAGGGAAGCAGCTGAACGACGTGGCGCGCAACACCGACCTCAGCAAATATGTGCTGTAACTGCTCCCCTCCCGCTAGCGGTAGGGGCCGGGGGTGGGCGCGAGCGTAGCGAGCCTCCTTCAGAGGCCCCAGCCGGTCATCCCTCCCGGCTACGGGAGGGACGATTGATTAGTAGCTGCGCCCCACGAGCACTCGCTCCACCGCCTTGTCACCGGTGAAGACGCAAGCCCCGTCAGCCGCTTCCGCATCCAGCGGAACGTTGCGCAGCGTAAGCTTCTCGCCCTTCAGCCACTCGATCACCTTGTCGAGAGCCGGACCCGTGGGCTTGGCCCATTGCACCAGCGCCCATCCCTGCTTCTTGCTCGCGGCAAAATAGGCTTTGAGCGCATCCAGGGATGTGATCGACTTATCGATGTTCCCGTGCAGCCGCGCCTGAGCATCCACGAACAGCGCCTGCTGAATATCCTCCAGCATTCCGGTCGCTGCGCCCAGGAAGTCGCCTTTCGCAACGATCTGGCTATCGAGCTTGCCATCCTCACGATACAGCCGGTCGCGGCGCAGCACTGATACATTGCCGCCCGCAACATCACGGCCGCCCACTTCGATCACGATCGGCGCGCCCTTCTTGACCCAGCCCCAGCGCTTGTTCGCTGCCTTGGCAGGCCGCTTGTCCAGAAGCGCGCGGACAGGCTCGCGGAATACATCTTGCTTGTTCAACGCTGCGACCAGATCGCCGCAATAATCGAGGATCGCAGCATCCTCGTCATTGTCGCGCAGCATTGGCACCACCACCACCTGATAAGGCGCGAGGCGCGGGGGCACGCGCAACCCGTCATCGTCGCCATGCACCATGATGAGACCGCCGATCATGCGGGTCGACATGCCCCAGCTGGTCGTCTGCGCCAGTTCCTGTTGCCCTTCCGCATTCTGGAACTTGATGCTCTGCGCCTGAGAGAAAGTCGTTCCGAGGAAGTGCGACGTGCCAGCCTGAAGCGCCTTGCCGTCCTGCATCATCGCTTCGATCGAATAGGTCGCAACGGCGCCGGGGAAACGTTCATTCTCCGGCTTCTCGCCAGCGACCACGGGCAATGCGACGCATTCCTCCGCGAAGCTGCGATAGACCTCCAGCATCTTCATCGTCTCTTCCATCGCCTCATCGACGGTGGCGTGCGCCGTATGCCCTTCCTGCCAGAGGAACTCGGCGGTGCGCAGGAACATGCGGGTGCGCATTTCCCAGCGGACCACATTAGCCCATTGGTTGATCAGCACCGGCAAGTCGCGCCAGCTTTGCACCCAGCGCGAGAAGGCGGCGCCGATCACCGTTTCGGACGTCGGACGAACCACCAGCGGCTCCTCCAGCTTCGCCTCCGGATCGGGCACCAGCTTGCCGTCCTTCTGGATCAGGCGGTGATGCGTGACGACCGCCATTTCCTTGGCGAAGCCGTCCACATGCTCCGCTTCCTTTTCGAAATAGGAAAGCGGGATGAAGAGCGGGAAATAGCAGTTTTCGTGGCCGGTCGCCTTGATCCGCTCGTCGAGCAGCTTTTGGATGCGTTCCCAGATGCCATAGCCCCAAGGCCGTATGACCATGCTGCCGCGCACGCCGCTTTCCTCGGCCATGTCGGCTTCGGAAATAACGGCCTGATACCAGGCGGCGAAATCCTGTTCACGGGTAACGGAAAGGGCGTGCTTCACGGGTCAGGCCTTGTTCTTCGACTTGAAAGGATGGCGCGCCATAAGGCAAGCGCGCCGTCCCGTCGACCCCGAACGCGCTGCTCAGCCCAGCTTGTCGATCTTCGCATTGAGCGCGGAGAGCTGCGCCTTCAGATCCGCGATCTCATCGTCCTTGCTGCTTTCGGAAGCGGCTGGCGCGGGAGCGACAGCACCGGGCATACCGGGCATACCTGGCATGTTGGGCATGCCGGGAACCTTGCCGAATGCGTTGGCGGCCGCTTCGAACATCTGCATGTTGCGCTTGGCGATCTCCGCGAGCGGACCGCCGCCAAAGGCGCCCTTCATCGCTTCCTGGAACTGCATCTGGTTCTTCCGGAACGCGTCCATCGACGCTTCCAGATATTGCGGGACCATCGACTGCATGGAATCGCCATACATGGCGATCAGCTGCCGCAGGAAGTTGACCGGCAGCATGTTCTTGCCCCGCTGCTCTTCCTCCATGATGATCTGCGTCAGAACATTATGCGTGATGTCCTCACCCGTTTTTGCGTCCACGACCACGAACTCGCGCCCCTCACGAGTCATTTGCGACAGCAAATCCAATGTGATGTAACTCGACGTTTCCGTGTTATAGAGACGCCTGTTCGCATATTTCTTGATGATGACCGGCTCTGATTCATTGGCGGTCTTGGTTTTGGCCATGGATTCCTCTCCCACACCTGCACTTTCCGCATTAGCACAAGGGGTTGCCGCACCGCAACATGGCCCACGACCATTGCCACTGTTTCTCGACATTTTATGGCGTGAAACGGAAGGCAATGCTGATTTGCGGCGTGCGGCCTTTCAGGGGTTGCGCAAATATCAGGAAGCCCAAAGGCCTCCGTCGCCCCCCGCGCCGTCGGTCTTCGCTGCGGCAGGCAGTGCCAGATTGCTGCGTTACGGCGCAGATAGTGGCAAGGCGCCGGTGATCTTCATACCATCGCTTATCAACCCTCCGCAGGTGCTGGACCTGTCCAAGGGACGATCCATGCTGCGCCACATGGCTGCAGCAGGACACGACGCTTACCTCATCGATTGGGGCAGTCCCGGCACAGAGGATGCAAAGCTGGGCCTGGCAGAGCATGTTACCGAGCGCCTGATCCCGATGCTGAAGTCACTCCCCCGCCCGCCGATCTTGGTAGGATACTGCCTTGGCGGCAGCCTGGCGCTTGGCGCTGCGGCCCTGGCCGATGTCGCAGCAGTCGCCACCATCGCTGCGCCTTGGCAGTTCGACGGCTTCCCCGACGCCGATCGCGACCTTATCGCGTCGCTTTGGCGGGGCGCCAAGGCGACAAGCGAGCGTCTCGGCTATGTGCCGATGGAGGTTCTGCAATCGGGTTTTTGGGCGATGGATCCAGCACGCACCATCCGCAAATATGCTGCTTTTGCTGGAATGGAGCCCGGCTCCGAGGCCGAGCGGGCATTTCTGGCGGTCGAAGATTGGGCAAATGGCGGCCCGCCACTGACATTCGCGGCGGGAGAGGAATTGTTCGAAAGCTTCTATGGAAGCAATGTTACAGGACGTGGCGAATGGCAGATCGATGGGAGGAAAATCGATCTGGCGCGCCTTGGACGCCCCACATTTTCCGTCCGGTCGGCCACTGACCGGATCGTCCCCGCCACCGCAGCACCCGACCTTGCGGACGGCTTCACCCTCCAACTTGGCCATGTCGGCATGATCGTCGGCAGCAGCGCCCGCCAGCTGCTTTGGGAGCCCTTGTCCCTTTGGCTTTCAACGCACGGGGGTTGATGATATTGCGGCGCGGAACCGCCCTTTTCATCAAGGATCAGGATTGTGTCAGACATCGTCATCACCGCCGCCAAGCGTACTGCCGTGGGCAGCTTCATGGGCGCCTTCGGCTCAACGCCAGCACATGAATTGGGACGCACCGCCATCGTTGCGGCGCTGAGCCAGGCTGGTGTGGCGCCCGAAGAGGTGGATGAGGTGATCCTCGGCCAAATCCTGACGGCCGCTCAGGGTCAGAACCCTGCGCGTCAAGCTGCGGTGAACGCAGGCATTCCGGTGGAGCGGACGGCGATCGGCCTTAACCAGCTGTGTGGATCGGGTTTGCGTGCCGTGGCGCTGGCTGCACAAGCGATCAAGGCGGGCGACGCTCGGATCATGGTGGCAGGCGGACAGGAAAGCATGTCGCTCGCCCCGCACGCCCAATATCTGCGGGCTGGCGCGAAGATGGGCCCGATCTCGCTGATCGACACGATGACGCATGATGGCCTGACGGACGCGTTCAACAATTATCACATGGGCGTCACGGCGGAAAATCTGGCGGAGAAATATCAGATCAGCCGCGAGACGCAGGACGAGTTTGCCGTCGCCAGCCAGAACAAGGCCGAAGCCGCGCGCGCGTCCGGCCGGTTCAAGGATGAAATCGTTCCTGTTACTGTGAAGGGACGAAAGGGCGATACTGTCGTCGATGCGGACGAATATATCCGCGCTGGCGCGACGCTCGAAGCGATGCAGAGTTTGCGACCCGCGTTCAAGAAGGATGGCACGGTCACTGCGGGTAATGCCAGTGGCATCAATGACGGTGCTGCCGCGCTGGTCCTTATGACCGCAGCCGATGCCGCTCAGCGCGGCGCCACTATTCTGGGCCGCATCGCCAGCTTTGCGACC
Source organism: Sphingobium agri (assembly GCF_023051225.1). Lineage (NCBI taxonomy): Bacteria > Pseudomonadati > Pseudomonadota > Alphaproteobacteria > Sphingomonadales > Sphingobiaceae > Sphingobium > Sphingobium agri. The sequence continues at coordinate 1,049,441 of NZ_JALKHS010000006.1, forward strand.
TGCGGCGTCGATCCCGCAATCATGGGCATCGGCCCCGCTCCGGCAACCCGCTATGCTCTGGCCAAGGCGGGCTGGTCACTTGGCGACCTCGACCTGATCGAAGCCAATGAAGCCTTCGCTGCGCAGGCTCTGGCGGTCGGTCAGGAACTGGGATGGGACGTCGGCAAGGTCAATGTGAATGGCGGCGCAATCGCCATCGGCCATCCGGTGGGTGCGTCCGGCGCCCGGGTGCTGACCACGCTGCTGTATGAGATGCAGAAGCGCGATGCGAAGAAGGGACTTGCAACCCTGTGCGTCGGGGGCGGCATGGGCGTCGCCATGTGCATCGAACGTTGAACTGAAATAAGGCCGCCGGTTCACCCCCGGCGGCGCGTCGCCACCTAGAACCAGACCCGATCGAAACGGGGACCAAGGCTCGTCAGCAACTCATATTGCGACAGGCCCGATAGAGCGGAAGCGGCGGGCAAGTCATAATCGATATCCAGCCAATCCCCCTCCTTGACCGACGGCATCGCGGAGACGTCCACAGCGATCAGGTCCATCGACACGCGGCCCACGACAGGCAAGTGCGTTTCTCCAGCGCTGACCACGCCACGTCCCGAGAAGCAGCGCAGATAACCATCGGCATAGCCAAGGTTCAGCACGGCTATTTCCGTGTCCGTCCTGGCAAGATGGGTGGCGTTATAGCCGATGCTGTCTCCGGAAGGGACGAAACGCCGTTGCAGCACCTGCGCCTGCGGAAAGACGACTTGAGCGATTCCCTCTGACGCCTCCGGCCGGGGTATCCCGCCATACAGCGCGAGCCCGGGACGCGTCAGATCAAATGCATAGGGTTGTCCCAGGCAAATGCCTGCGCTGTTGGCGAGACTATAGCGACCCGCCGGAACATGAGCGCGCAAGTCGCTGAATCGCTCAAGTTGCTGCGTGCTAAGATCCGTATCCTCGTCGCCCGATGCCAAGTGGCTGAGCAATGTGCTGACCGACAGCCCGCTCATTTGTGCAGCGACATCGCTACGCCGGTCGAGCCCGAGCCGGTTCATGCCCGTATCGACCATCACATCACAAAGGCCGCCGCTGGCGGACTTCCAGCGCGCGATCTGATCCGCAGTGCAGAGCACCGGCCGGGCCTTTGAGGAAAGCGCCCTCCCCATGTCCTCGACACGCACGCCATGGAAGACGGACAGATTGACCCCGTCCTGCAACAGATGTTCAAGGGAAGCCGCTTCCGTCCAACTGGATACGAAGAAGTCGCGGCATCCCGCATCGAGGAGGCGGCGCATGACCTGCACAGCACCTGTACCGTAGCCATCCGCTTTGATCGCTGCCCCGCATGCTGCGGTCCCGCTACGCCGTTGCAGCCAGCGCCAATTATTTACGAGCGCACCCCCGTCGAGGCGGAGGCGAAGCGGAGCAGCAAAAGTGGTCATTGGTGATGCGATAGCGGGATCATCTGCGAGCGTCGAGGTTTCAACTACCCGCCATCGAGCGGACCGACGTGCCTTCGGCGGTCGACGGCCAGACGTTCACCGCCTAATCCGCAATAATGTCGCGCGCCGCTTTGTCGGGCTTTTGAATGCTTGCGGAAAAGGCAACACGGCGCGACAGGAAATCATCCCTGCCGCGCCATGACCACCAACCCTATTCGAGTTCCAGGATGATCGCGTCCACAGGCAGGCTCTCACCCTGAGCCGCCGACACGCTCTTCACCGTACCCGCTTTCTGCGCGCGCAAGATGTTCTCCATCTTCATCGCTTCGATCACGGCCAAGGGCTGACCGGCCTCAACCTTGTCGCCTTCCTTGACGTTCAGGGAGACGAGCAGGCCCGGCATCGGGCAGATCAGGAAGCGCGACAGATCCGGCGGAATCTTTTCGATCATATGCTTGGCATGCACCGCCGCATGGGCCGGCAGGATACGCAGTTTGTGACTGGCGCCATGAGCGGTCAGGACAAAGCCGGAGCGAACCGGCGCGATCTTTACCGCCAGCAACTCCTCGCCAAACTCGGCCTCGATCAGGCGATCACCGGGCGTATATTCCAGTGCCATGTCGATCGCTTCACCATCGACGGTGACATCGTCGCCGCTGATCACGACATCATGGATCGCGTCACCGATCTTCACCTGCCAGCCCGTCGGAGCGCGCAGCTTCTTGCCAAGCTGGCCATCGATGCGACGGGCGCGGTCGGCCTGTGCCATTGCAGCGAACGCACCGATCGCAGACAGCTTCCTGACGAGCGCTTCGGAAGCTGGAGCGCCAGTGAAGCCTTCGGGATATTCCTCCGCGATGAAGCCGGTGGTGATGTTGCCCGAACGGAAACGCTCATGCTGCATCAGCGCCGACACGAAATCGATATTGTGGCCCGGCCCTTCGATCTCGAACTGGTCGAGCGCGGCGATTTGCTTGTCGATCGCCTCCAGACGGGTCGGCGCCCAGGTGATCAGCTTGGCGATCATCGGGTCGTAGAACATCGACACTTCGCCGCCCTCGACCACGCCGTCATCAACGCGCACGCCGTCCACGGCTTCCGGCGGATTGTAGCGGATCAAGCGGCCAGTGGAGGGCAGGAAGCCGCGATAGGGATCTTCTGCATAGACGCGGTTTTCGATCGCCCAGCCATTGATCTTCACATCCTCCTGACGGAAGCTCAGTTCCTCGCCATTGGCGACGCGGATCATCTGCTCGACCAGGTCGAGACCGGTGATTTCTTCCGTTACCGGATGCTCCACCTGCAGGCGGGTGTTCATTTCCAGGAAGTAGAAGCCGTCGCCGGTCTTGTCCGCGCCCGACACGATCAGTTCAACCGTACCCGCGCTGAAATAGCCGACCGCGCGGGCCAAAGCGACGCACTGCTCACCCATCTTCTTGCGCATTTCAGGGGATACGAACGGCGAAGGCGCTTCTTCGACCACCTTCTGGTGACGGCGCTGGATCGAGCATTCGCGTTCGTTCAGATAAAGGATATTGCCGTGCTGATCGCCCAGGATCTGGATTTCGATGTGGCGCGGGCTTTCGATGAACTTTTCGATAAACACGCGGTCGTCGCCAAAGCTGTTCAGGCCTTCGCGCTTTGTCGCTTCGAAGCCCTCGCGAACGTCCTGCTCCGAATAAGCAAGGCGCATGCCCTTGCCGCCACCGCCAGCCGACGCCTTCATCATCACCGGATAGCCGATCTCGTTGGAGATGCGGACGGCATGTTCAGTGTCTTCGATCACGCCGACATAGCCCGGAACGACGTTGACGCCTGCTTCCTTTGCCAGCTTCTTGGATTCGATCTTGTCGCCCATGGCCGCAATCGCGTTGGCGGGTGGGCCAACGAAGATGATGCCTTCGGCGTCCAGCGCCTTGCGGAAGCTCTCGCGCTCCGAAAGAAAGCCGTAGCCGGGGTGCACGGCGTCAGCGCCGGTCTGCTTGCACGCTTCGATGATCTTGTCCGCGAGCAGGTAGGACTGCGCGGCAGGCGGCGGGCCAAGGTGAACCGCCTCGTCCGCCATCAGGACGTGGGGCGAACGGGCGTCCGCATCCGAATAGACCGCAACGGTCTTGATGCCCATCTTCCGCGCGGTGCGGATGACGCGGCACGCGATTTCGCCACGGTTCGCGATCAGGATCTTGGTGATTGCCATTATCTGTCCTTGCCCAGTCCTATTGTGTTGCCCATTCGGGCTAACCCTTCTCTGTCCCTCGGCGTCACCCTGAACTTGTTTGGCTTACGCCGAGCTACGGTTCAGGGTCCATTTCGCCTCTCACGCCGAAGACTGCGGAGGCCCGATGGATGCTGAAACAAGTTCAGCATGACGTATGAGGGGAAACTATTCCGCCGCCTCCAGATGCCCGTGCGGTTGCGCCATCATCGGCGTCATCCCGAGCTTTGAAAGCAGCGCGCTATCCTTGTCATCACCGGCATTGGCCGCGGTCAGCAGTTTGTCGCCGGTAAAGATGCTGTTCGCACCCGCCATGAAGCAGAGCGCCTGACAGGCCTCGCTCATGCTCTCGCGACCGGCGGAAAGCCGCACCATCGATTGCGGCATGACGATCCGCGCCACCGCGACGGTCCGCACGAACTCCACCTCGTCGATCTTCGCGAGCGGCGTGTCCTTCAGCATATCGCCCAGCACGGTTCCGGCCACCGGCACCAGCGCATTGATCGGCACGCTTTCGGGATGCGGCATGGTCGCCAGCGCGTGAAGGAAACCGATCCGGTCACTCCGCGTCTCGCCCATGCCGACGATTCCGCCGCAGCATACATTGATCCCTGCCGAACGCACATTTTCCAGCGTTTCGATGCGATCCTCGAATGTCCGGGTCGTGATGACGTTCGCGTAATTCTCCGGCGAGGTATCGATGTTGTGATTATAATAATCGAGCCCCGCATCGGCGAGTTGCTTTGCCTGATCGGATGACAGCATGCCCAGCGTCATGCAGGTTTCCATGCCCATCTGGCGCACGCCCTTCACCATCTCGATGAGCTTGGGCATGTCCCGTTCCTTGGGATTGCGCCACGCTGCGCCCATGCAGAAACGGCCTGAACCATGGTCCTTGGCCTGCGCCGCCGCCTGCAGCACAGCCTGGACGTCCATCAGCTTGGTGGCTTTGAGGCCGCTTTCCGCTTCCGTCGACTGGCTGCAATAGCCGCAATCTTCCGGGCAACCGCCGGTCTTGATCGACAGCAGGGTCGATAGCTGGACCTCATTGCGCGGAAAGTTCGCGCGATGGATCGACTGCGCCTCGAACATCAAATCGTTGAAGGGCAGGTCGAACAGCGCGCCGATTTCGTCGCGAGTCCAGTCAGTGCGAGGAGTGATCTCGGTCAAGCGGCTTCCTCCAGCCCCGCCGGGGGCATGTTGTGGCCGAGGAGGCGCAGCACGTCTGCGGCGCATTCCACGACATTGGAACCGGGTCCATAAATCCCCTGCACGCCCGCGTCACGGAGATAGTCATAGTCCTGCGGCGGGATGACGCCACCCGCGATGACCTTGATGTCGTTGCGGCCTTTTTCCCGAAGCTGCCTGATGAGCTCGGGGATGAGCGTCTTGTGCCCGGCGGCCAGCGACGAGGCGCCGACCACATCGGCACCGCTATCCAGCGCCAGCACCACGGTCTCCTCAGGCGTCTGGAACAGCGGACCCGATACCACGTCAAAGCCCATGTCCCCGAAAGCCGACGCGATCACGTTGGCGCCCCGGTCGTGGCCGTCCTGCCCCATCTTGGCGATGAGTAGTTTCGGCTTGCGGCCGAGGCGCCGCTCGACGGCCTGCACACCGTCAAGAACCTGTTTCCAGCGGCTGTCCTGCGCATAAGGTTTGGAATAGACGCCCTTAACCGGGGTCGGGACCGTGCCATAGCGATCGAAGCTGTCTTCCATCGCGGAGGAGATTTCCCCCAGCGTGGCCCGCGCACGGGCACATTCCACGGCCAGAGCGAGCAGGTTGTTATCGATGCTCGACGGCTTCGCGGCACCATCGCGCAGCGCCTGGAGCGCCGCCTGGCACTTTGCCTCGTCACGCCCGGCCTTGACCTTGTTGATGCGGGCGATCTGTGCCTCGCGCACCTTGCTATTGTCGACCTCCAGCGTTTCCAGCAGGTCTTCGTTCGCCAGGCGATATTTGTTGACGCCGACGATGACATCCTCACCGCGATCGACCCGCGCCTGGCGAGCAGCCGCCGCTTCCTCGATCATCGCCTTGGGCCAGCCTGCCGCCACAGCCTTCGCCATACCGCCCTCACCCTCGACGCGGTCGATAATCTCCTGCGCGGCATTGACCAGCTGCTGGGTTAGCGCCTCGATATAATAGCTGCCGCCCAAAGGATCGACGACCTTCGTCATCCCCGTCTCTTCCTGGATCACGATCTGCGTGTTGCGCGCGATACGTGCGGAAAAATCGGTGGGGAGGGCAATCGCCTCATCCAGCGCGTTGGTGTGCAGCGACTGCGTGCCGCCAAGCATCGCCGCCATCGCTTCGATGGTGGTGCGGATAACGTTGTTATAGGGGTCTTGCTCGGTCAGCGACACGCCCGAAGTCTGGCAGTGTGTGCGCAGCATCTTGCTACGTTCGTCCTGCGCGCCCAGCTTCGTCATGGCGCGATGCCACAGAACGCGGGCGGCACGCAGCTTCGCCACTTCCATGAAGAAGTTCATGCCGATCGCGAAGAAGAAGCTCAAACGCCCCGCGAACTTGTCGATGTCGAGCCCCGACGCGACGCCATATTTCACATATTCGATACCGTCCGCGATGGTGAAGGCCAGTTCCTGCACCTGCGTCGCGCCAGCTTCCTGCATATGGTAGCCGGAAATGGAGATGCTGTTGAACTTCGGCATCTCGCGGCTGGTATAGCCGAAAATGTCGGAGATGATCCGCATGCTCGGTTCGGGCGGGTAGATATAGGTGTTGCGGACCATGAACTCCTTCAGAATGTCGTTCTGAATGGTTCCGTCCAGCAGCTTGCGGTCGACGCCCTGCTCTTCGCCGGCAACGATGAAGAAGGACAGGATCGGGATCACCGCGCCGTTCATCGTCATGGACACGGACATCTGGTCGAGCGGGATGCCATCGAACAGGATCTTCATGTCCTCGACGCTGTCGATCGCCACGCCCGCCTTGCCGACATCGCCGACGACGCGGGGATGATCGCTGTCATAGCCGCGATGGGTGGCAAGGTCGAAGGCGACGCTGAGCCCCTTCTGCCCCGCCGCCAGGTTGCGGCGATAGAAGGCGTTGGACTCCTCGGCAGTCGAAAAGCCCGCATATTGGCGGATGGTCCAAGGGCGCCCCGCATACATGGAAGCGCGCACGCCGCGCGTGAACGGCGCAAAACCCGGCAAGCCGGGATCGACGGTCACGTCCTCCGCCGTATAGAGCGGCTTGACGGTGATCCCTTCCGGGGTCTCCCAGTTCAGGTCCTTGCCCTTTACCTCCTTGGCGGAGGCGGCGGCCCACTGATCCAGCGTCGGCTTGTCGGTCATCTGTCCTTACCCATCCAAATCCTCTCCCGCAGGCGGGAGAGGCAGCGAGACTTGGGGCTGCGTAGCAGACCTTAGTCGCAGCGGTGAGGGCCTAAGCCCTCTCCAACTTCGCCTAGCCAGCAAGCTGACAAGGCTTCGTATCCTCTCCCGCGCGCGGGAGAGGATAGATATCAGTGCGCCTCTTTCGGCGTCTCCATGATCTCGGTCAGCACCCCGTTCATGTCCTTGGGGTGCACGAAGAAGATCAAAGTCCCATGCGCCCCGATGCGCGGTTCGCCCAGCACCTTCTTGCCCAGGCCTTCGAACCAGGCCTTAGCTTCGTGAATGTCCGGCACCTCATAGCACATATGATGCTGGCCGCCCGCCGGGTTCTTGGCGATGAAACCATGGATCGGGCTGTTCTCCCCCAAAGGTTCGATCAGTTCGATCTGGGTGCCCTCAGTGCCATTCTCGCCCGGCGTATCCACGAAGCACACCTTCACGCCTTGTGCCGGTAGGTCGAAGGGCTCATGCGCCAGTGTCGCGCCCATGACGTCGCGATAATAGGCAAGCGACGCTTCGAGCGAAGGCGTTGCAACGCCGATATGGTTCAAGCGGCCGAGCTTCATATCACTTCACCTGTCTGGTCACCCCAGCGAAAGCTGGGGTCTCGTGCCTTTACGTTCCACATAACCGCCTGAGATCCCAGCTTTCGCTAGGATGACGGCCGCTGGGGCATCAAAGCGGAATGTTGTCGTGCTTCTTCCAGGGATTCTCCAGCGCCTTGTTGCGCAGCTTGCGCAAGCCAAGCGCGATCCGCTTGCGGGTCGAGTGCGGCTGGATCACCTCGTCGATGAAGCCCTTGCCCGCCGCCACGAACGGATTGGCAAAGCGGTCTTCATATTCCTTCGTCTTCTCGGCGATCTCTTCGGGCGTCTTGCCCCGGAAGATGATTTCCACCGCGCCCTTCGCCCCCATGACCGCGATTTCGGCGGTCGGCCAGGCATAGTTCAAATCGCCGCGCAGATGCTTTGAGCTCATCACGTCGTAAGCACCGCCATAGGCCTTGCGCGTGATGACGGTGATCTTCGGCACGGTCGCTTCAGCATAGGCGAACAGCAGCTTCGCGCCATGCTTGATGATGCCGGAATGTTCCTGAGCCGTGCCCGGAAGGAAGCCCGGCACGTCCACGAAAGTGACGATCGGAATTTCAAACGCGTCGCAGAAACGAACGAAGCGACCGGCCTTCTTGGACGAGTTGATGTCCAGAACCCCGGCCAATACCATCGGCTGGTTGGCGATGATGCCGACCGTCTTGCCCTCGATCCGGCCGAAACCGCACAGGATGTTGCCTGCATGCGCGGGCTGCACTTCAAAAAAGTCGCCTTCATCTACGACCTTGCGGATCAGTTCATGCATGTCATAGGGCTGGTTCGCGTTCGCCGGGATCAGCGTATCCAGGCTTTCCTCGATACGATCCCACGGATCGGCACTCGGCCGCTCAGGCACCGGCTCCTTGTTCGAAGCAGGCAGGAAGTCCACGAAATCGCGCACCGCGAGCAGCGCCTCGATGTCATTTTCGAACGCGACATCCGCAACGCCCGACTTGGTCGTGTGCGTCACCGCGCCGCCCAATTCCTCCTGGGTCACGACCTCATTCGTCACGGTCTTCACCACGTCCGGGCCGGTCACGAACATGAAGCTTGAATCCTTCACCATGAAGATGAAGTCGGTCATGGCAGGCGAATAGACCGCGCCGCCCGCACAGGGACCCATGATCACGCTGATCTGCGGCACAACGCCCGAGGCAAGCACGTTGCGCTGGAAAATTTCGGCATAACCGGCGAGCGAAGCCACGCCTTCCTGAATACGCGCGCCGCCGGAGTCGTTCAGGCCGATCACGGGCGCGCCGACCTTCAGCGCCATGTCCATGATCTTGCAGATCTTCATCGCGTGCCGTTCAGACACCGCGCCGCCGTAGACGGTGAAATCCTGGCTGAAGACGAACACGAGACGGCCGTTGATCGTACCCGATCCCGTAACGACGCCATCGCCCGGGATATGCTGCTCGTTCATGCCGAAGTCGACGCAATTATGTTCGACATACATGTCCAGCTCTTCAAAGCTGTCCTCGTCGAGCAGCACTTCCAGACGCTCCCGCGCGGTCAGCTTGCCCTTGGCATGCTGCGCGTCGATCCGGCGCTGGCCACCGCCCAGGCGCGCGGCCTCGCGCTTGGCTTCCAGCTGTTCGATGATAGCGAGCTTCGACATATAGAATATCTCTCCGGTGACGGCACGGATGACTACAGCTGCCCCTTTCCCATCTTTCACGCTTTTCGCAAATGCAAATTTGCCAATTTGCAAATCACGATTTCGCAAATTATGAGCGCGGCATGGCAAGAGGCAATCGCATTTTCGCAGGTCCGCGGCTGCGGCAGCTGCGGCTGGACCATCGCATGGACCAGGCGACGATGGCCTTGGCCTTGGGTATTTCGGTCTCTTATCTCAGCCAATTGGAAAATGACGACCGCCCCCTGACGGCCAAGGTCAAGGCAGCCGTGGCCAGCGCCTTTCCGACCGATTGGGCGAGCTTCGACAGCCGGGAAGAGGAACAACTACTCGGCGCTTTCACTTATGCGCTGGCCCACCCGGAGCTGCCCGGCCCACTGATGGACCCGGAGCGGATCGAGAAGCTGCACCTGCAATTTCCCGAATTCGCCGCCCGCTATCTCGACCTCTACAACGCTCATATGCGTGCGAATGAACGTATCAACATGATCGAGGAGGCGATCGCCAACGATCATGAGGTGCAGGCCCGCCTACCCTGGGAGGCCGCGCGCGACTGGTTCCATGAGGCTGGCAATTATGTCCACGTCCTCGATTGCCTGGCGGAGGACATGGCCTCCAGCGTCACCGCCGGGCAGGTTCTTGACGAAGGAATGCTGGTCGAAGCGCTCGCCCGGCGGCATGGCATCGAGACGCTGATTGCCGACACACCGGATTCCGCGCTGCGTGCCTATTCATCCAATGATCGCCGCCTGTTCATAAACGCCGCCCTGCCAGTGGAAAGCCGAAAGTTCATGCTGTCGCATCAGCTGATGATGCTGGAGGGTCAGACGGTGATTGCGGATGTGGTCAATCGCGCGGCCCTGCCCGTGGAAGGCGCCGACCGGCTGCTTGCCATAGGGCTTGGCAATTATGCGGCCGGCGCGCTGCTGATGCCTTATGCCCAGTTCCGGGCGGCTGCGCGGGAAGTGCGCCATGATATCGACCGGCTTGCGCGGCGCTTCGGGGTCAGCTTCGAACAGGCGTGCCATCGCCTCTCGACCCTCCAACGGCCCGGCCTTCGCGGCATTCCCTTCTTCTTCTGCCGGGTCGACATGGCGGGCAATATCACGAAGCGGCACAGCGCCACCCGTCTCCAGTTCGCGCGTTTCGGCGGGGCCTGCCCGCTCTGGAACGTGCATGAAGCCGTCGCCATCCCGGACCGCATCAACGTCCAGCTCGGCGAGACACCGGACGGAGTGCGCTATGTCTCAATGGCGAAGGGATTGGTGAAGCCGTCCGGCAGCTATTCGCGCACCCCCCGCCGCTTCGCCGTCGTGCTGGGGTGCGAAGTCGCGCATGCAGCCAATTTCGTCTATGCAGACGGCCTTCAGCTTGAAATGGAAGGTGCCGCCACGCCGATCGGCATCACCTGCCGCCTCTGCCCGCGCCAAAGCTGCGACCAGCGCGCCTTTCCGCCCGCTGACAGGCCTATTCGCGTCGATCCGGACAATCGGCAGATCGTTCCCTATTGGATTGGCTGAGGCGACAGCGGTTCATCCCAGCTTGTGCGAACTGGCTCTGTCGATCCCTTTCCCGGCCGCCTAAGAGGCGACACATGCATCAACTGACCTCCGACACGCGCGATCTTCAGGAAGAGCTCACCAGCTGTGGCTTTGCGCGTGTGGCCGGGCCGGAGATGCTCGCAAGACTGAACGTCGGGGATGTGGCATGGAGCGCGTTCGCGCGAAGCTGGGACGATCTGGGCCCTGATCTCTACATGGCGGACGGCGGCCGCTATCGGCGCCGCCGTCACGCCGCCTTCGAAGCGAGGCAGGGCCATTTCACGCGCAAGCCGCACCAGCCGCATTTCCAAAGCCGCGACTACAACCCCTTGAACGGAGACGTGCAGCGCTGGTTCGATCCGGTTCACCAGGACACGATCGACAGTCCGGTCATGCAGGCCATCCTGGCCTTTTGCGCAGCGGCCTTCGATCAGTCGGGTTCAAATCGCTGGCATGTGGAAATGCACCAGTTCCGTATCGAGACATGCGAAGATGACGTCGGTAGGCCCACGCCTGAAGGACTGCATCGGGACGGCGTCGATTGGGTATTCGTCATGCTCATAGAGCGCCGCAACGTCAGCGAAGGCGTCACCCGGATAGGTGCGCCTGATGGCACGCCGCTTGGCGAGTTCACGCTGGCCTTACCCGGTGACAGCGTGCTGATCGACGATCACCGAATCCTGCATGGCGTGACAGAGATTCACGCGGTCGAACCAAGCTCGCCCGCGTGGCGCGACGCGCTTGTCGTAACTTTTGCAGACGACTGACTCGCGGCGCTTATTCGCAATCTATCGATCACTTCAGCAGAACAAGTTCCTCTGCCATGCTGGGATGCAGCGCCACCGTGTCATCAAACTGTTCCTTGGTAAGGCCAGCCTTCACTGCAACGGCCGCGGCCTGCAAAATCTCCGGCGCATCCGGGCCGATCATGTGCAGACCGACAACCCGGTTCGTCGTCGCGTCCACCACCATCTTGTAAAGCGCCCGCTCGTCCCGCCCCGCCAGCACATTCTTCATCGGCCGGAAGTCGGACGTATAGACTTTGACGGTGCCCAGCTTGTTCTTCGCCTGCGCTTCGGTCAGGCCCACGCCAGCCAGCGGCGGATGGCTGAACACCGCCGAGGGCACACAATTATAGTCAACGGTCCGGGGATTATCGCCAAACACCGTATCGGCAAAGGCATGTCCCTCACGAATGGCAACCGGCGTAAGCTGCAAGCGGTTGGTGACGTCGCCCACGGCATAGATGCTCTCGCAACTGGTACGGCTATAGTCGTCGACCTTGATCGCGCCCTTGTCGTCCAACTCGACGCCCGCATTCTCGAGGCCCAGCCCCTCGACATGCGGCTGGCGACCCGTGGCGAACATCACCGTGTCGCAGGGGATGGGATCGCCGTTGCTGAAATGCATGCACAGGGTGCCGTCGTCATTCTTTTCGATCCGCTCCATTTCCGCATTGAAGCGGAACTGGATGCCCTTCATCGTGGAAATCTGGAGTAGCCGGTCGCGGATCTGCTCGTCATAGCCCCGCAGCAGCGTGGAGGACCGGTTGACGATGGTCACATGGCTGCCAAGCTGATGGAAAATGCCCGCAAATTCATTGGCGATATAACCCCCGCCAACGATCACCATCCGCTTGGGGGCATCCTCCAGGTGGAAAGCTTCATTGGACGTGATGCCATGTTCGGCGCCTTCCAGTTCGGGCACTGAAGGCCAGGCGCCTGTCGCGACCAATATATATTCCGCGGTCACTTCGCGGCCGCTTGCCAGCTTGACCGAATGCGGCCCCGTAATAGTCGCCCGCTCGGAAATCAGCTCGACCTTGTGACTGTCGAGCGTATTGCGATAGAGGCCCTCCAGCCGATTCACATCGGCCAGCACATTGTCACGCAGCACTTTCCATTCGAAGTCGCAATCCGGGACGCTCCAGCCAAAGCGCCGCGCGTCCTTCAAATCCTCGGCAAAATGCGCGCCATAGATCAGCAGCTTCTTGGGCACACAGCCGCGAATGACGCAGGTGCCGCCGACCCGATATTCCTCTGCGACCGCGACCTTGGCTCCATGCGCAGCCGCCACGCGCGACGCCCGGACACCGCCGGAACCCGCGCCGATGACAAAAAGGTCGAAATCATAGTCGCTCATGCTGGTCTCCGCTGGATCGTGGCCGGATATGGCGGCTATCCAGCGGAGTTACAAACGGCTTTTGATGGCTTCAGGCTCCGCCCAGCGCCAGATCGATCAGCGCCATGGTCGATGGATCAAAGCCCTTCGTCCCTTCCGCCTCGATGGACTTGGCGATCTCCTTGCCCAATTCGACGCCGAACTGATCGAATGGATTGATCCCCATCAGCACCGCATTGGCAAAGGTCCGATGCTCATAAAAGGCGATCAATGCGCCAAGCGCGTCCGGCGTCACATCTTCCAGCAGGATCGTGGTGGACGGACGGTTGCCGGGATAAGCCCGCGCGGGATCGGCATCATTCTCCTTGCCCCGCATCAGCGCCGCCCCTTGGGCAAAGCAGTTCACCAGCAATGCGCGGTGATGCGCCGGGTCCAGAGCGTGGCCGGGATCGATCGAAGCGACAAATTCGACCGGGGCCACGATGGTCCCCTGATGCAGCAGCTGGAACACCGCATGTTGCGCATCCGTGCCGACGCCGCCCCATGTGATCGGCGCAGTCGGCCCATCGACCGGCTTGCCATCGCGCGTGACGCTCTTGCCATTGCTCTCCATCTCCAGTTGCTGGAGGTAGGAAGGCAGCAACCGCAACCGTTCGTCATAGGCGAACAAAGCGCGTGTCTGGCATCCCATGATGCGGCCATAATATTGGTCCACGAAAGCAGCGATCAGCGGAGCGTTCTGCGCCGGATCGGACAGCCGGAAATGCCGGTCCATGGCCGCCGCGCCCTCCAACAGGCTTTCGAACGCATCCCAGCCAAGCGCCAGCGCGGCCGGAAAGCCGATCGAAGACCAGAGCGAATAGCGCCCGCCCACTGTCTCGGAAAATGGCAGGATACGCGTTTCGTCCACGCCCCACTCGATCGCCTTGTCCGGACTGGCGGTCAACGCGATCACCTTGCCATAGGGGTCCTCCACGCCCGCCTCTACCAGCCAATTGATCGCGCTCGCCGCGTTCAGCATGGTTTCGGTGGTGGTGAAGGTCTTTGACGCGACCGCGATCAGGGTCGCTTCGGGATCGAAGCGCGCAATCGCCCGCTCCAGGGCCGTGCCATCGACATTGGAGACGATCGCCACGTCGTAACGCGCGCCGTCCCCACCCAGCGCATCCACGATCAGGTTCGGCCCCAGCGCCGATCCGCCGATCCCGATGTGCAGTATATGACGTATGGGGCCCAGCGCCTCACCTTCGATCGCATCGATCAGAGCGCGCATGCGGGCATGCAGCATCTTGGCGCGCGAAACGCTTTCCGCATTGCCCTCGCCCCGTTCTGCGGGATGCTCTGCCGCGCGGCCTTCACTATTGTTGATGGGCTCGCCCGCGAAAAGGGCGTCGCGCCATTTGGCGAAGTCCTTTTCCTCCGCCAGCTTCAGAAATCCTTCCAGCAATTCGCTGGTCAGGTGCGTCTTCGACCAATCGAACCGCAAAGGCCCCTGCGTAAGCGTGAACTTGCTCAACCGGTCAGGGTCCGAAGCGAAAACGGTCTTCAGTTCAGGCCGCGGGAGTGCCGCAATGGCCTCCAGTGCAGGGCTGGGCATGGAAGCGTAAATCCTCTTATTCGTTGCTGATGACGACACTGCACCTGTCGATTCTCGTCCTTCTTACCCAAGCGTAACGGCCAATGCACCGCCCGCTATGCTTGACGGCGGGTTTACAACGCAGCAAAAGCCGCAACGGCCTGTTTTCAAGGCGGATCGAAGGATTAGACAACATAGCATGAGCGCAAAATCCGAAACGCGGGATTTCCTATGGTTTCTCGCTAAGCTGGCGGTGTTCGTCTTTGTCCTGCGCAGCTTCATCGTTTCTCCGTTCAATATTCCGTCTGAATCGATGCAGCCGCGACTGCTGATCGGCGACTATCTGCTCGTCGCCAAATGGCCTTATGGCTATTCGCGCTACTCGTTGCCGTTCAACCTGCCGCTGATCCCGGGGCGCATTCTCGCCTCGACGCCGAAGCGCGGGGACGTGGTAGTGTTCAAGGCGCCGCCGAACCAGAAGAATGATTATATCAAGCGGGTCATCGGCTTGCCCGGCGACATGATCTCGGTGCGCGGCGGCACGGTCTATCTGAACGGTCAGGCCATTCGGAAGCAGAAGGTCGCCGACCTCGTCATTCCCGTCTCGCCCAACATGCTGGACGCCGCCGCGAAGGAGGGCAGCCCTTCCCCCTGCTACCGTCCGAAGTTCGAGGAAGATGCGCCGAGCGGCGGCCGTCAGTGCCGCTATCCGCAATATCGCGAAACACTGCCGGGCGGCAAAAGCTACAACGTCCTCGACCTCGTTCCCGATGGCGCAGCCGACGATCGCGACACGGTGTTGGTGCCCGAAGGCCATCTCTTCATGATGGGCGACAACCGCGATCGCAGCGCGGACAGCCGTTTCCCGGCGGTCGAAGGCGGCGGCATCGGACTGGTGCCGGAGGAAAATCTCGTTGGAAAGGCGATGATCTCCGTCTTCTCGACCGACGGCAGCGCCAATTGGCTGCTCCCCTGGACATGGTTCACCGCCGCACGCTGGAACCGTATCGGGGAAGGCTTTTGACAAAGGCCGACACGTCTGGCTGGCTCGCCGGGCTGATCGGACGAGCACCTAAGGATGAAGCGCCCTTTCGTCAGGCGCTCACCCATGGCAGCGCCAACGCCGTCAATTATGAGCGGCTTGAGTTTCTGGGCGATCGCGTTCTGGGCCTGATCGTCAGCGAATGGGTCTATGAGCGGTTCGCCAGTGAACCCGAAGGCAAGCTCTCACGCCGCTTCAACGCATTGGTGTCGGGTGAGACCTGCGCCGACGTTGCGCGCGCGGCTGGCGTGCCGACGCATCTCGTCCTTGGCAAGCAGGCCCGCGACGATGGCGCGGCCGACAGCGACAATGTGCTGGGCGACGTCATGGAGGCGCTGATCGGCGCGCTCTACCTTGAAGCGGGCCTGGACGACGCCCGCGCGCTGGTCCGCCGCCTTTGGGCCAACCGGGTCGATACGCAGGAAAGCGCACCCAAGCATCCCAAGTCCGCTCTTCAGGAATGGGCAGCCGCCAACCGCCGCAAGCCGCCCGAATATGCAATGACCGATCGCTCCGGGCCTCATCATGCGTTGAAGTTCACGGTAACGGTGAGCATCAAGGGCGCGGGAGAAGCAAGCGCAACGGGAGGAAGCAAGCAGGAGGCCGAGACGGCTGCAGCGAAGGCGTTGTTGGACAAGCTGAGCAGTTGAACCCCGTTTCTCCCGCGTTCCTCAACATCCGTTCGCGCTGAGCTTGTCGAAGCGCTTTATTACCTTTCTGAGCGAAGATGGCTTTCTACACCTACATGCTCCATTGCGCCGACCGCAGTTTTTACATCGGCCACACCGATGATCTTTAAATGCGCATCGCCCAACATGAGGCAGGCACCTTTCCCGGTTACACTAAAAGCCGTCGCCCGATAAAACTGGTCTGGTCGCAAGAGTTCGGAACCCGTATGGAGGCGCTTGAAGCTGAGCGTCAGATCAAAGGCTGGGGCCGGGCAAAGAAACTAGCGCTAATTCGTGAAGACTGGAGCCTCATCTCCACCTTAGCGCGCTCGAAAGAAGAGAAGTAAGGCGCTTCGACAGGCTCAGCGCGAACGGAGTAAATGTTGCACGACGTAGAAAATCAACGCTGCGGCGTCATCGCCATCGTGGGCGCCCCCAACGCCGGCAAATCCACGCTGGTCAACGCGCTGGTCGGCCAGAAGGTCGCGATCACCAGCCCAAAGGCGCAGACCACCCGTACCCGCGTGATGGGCGTCGCGATCGAAGGTGATACGCAGATCGTCCTTGTCGACACCCCAGGCATCTTCGCGCCCAAGCGCCGCCTCGATCGCGCCATGGTTCAGGCCGCATGGGGCGGCGCGCAGGGCGCTGACCTGATCGCGCTCATTGTCGATGGCAAGGCGGGTCTCGGCCCCAAGATGGAGCCGATCATCGAAGCGCTGACCCACCGGACCGAACGCAAATGGCTGATCCTCAACAAGGTCGATATCGCCATCAAGGAAAAGCTGCTGGTACACACCCAGAAGCTTTATGAGCGGATTGGCTTCGAAGAGACATTCTTCATCAGCGCCGCGACCGGCGATGGCCTCGCTGAACTCAAGACCGCCTTCGCCAATGCCATGCCCGAAGGCCCGTGGCACTTTCCGGAGGACCAGGTTTCCGACGCGACGGACCGCATGCTGGCTGCTGAAATCACACGCGAGCAGCTCTACCACCAGCTCCATGCCGAACTGCCCTACGCCGCCGCCGTCGATACCGAGAAATATAGCGAGCGCGAGGACGGCTCTGTTGAAATCCATCAGCAAATCCTGGTCGCCCGCCCCACCCAACGCGCCATCGTGCTCGGCAAGGGAGGGCAGCGGCTGAAGGAAATCGGGTCGAAGGCGCGCGCGGAACTTGCACAGCTGCTTGGAGTCAAGGTCCATCTCTACCTCCACGTCAAGGTGAAGGAAGATTGGGAAGACGACCGCTTCATCTATCGCGACATCGGCCTCGACTGGGTCGAATGATCACGCCCTGAAAAGGTGCACGCCCGAAACAATCGGCGTGGCGCTTCGTTGACGCGCCATGCTCAAGACCATCGTCGTTGCCGCCCGCGACCGTGAGCGGCTGGCCGAAATCACTGCCGTAGCCACCCGTTTCGGCCTTGACCTGCTCCTCGCCAGAATGGGTCTTGCCAAGGAAAGGGACGGCACATCACCGCCAGACCTGCCCGGCCGCACGCGGCAGGCGCTGGAAGCGCTTGGTCCCACCTATGTGAAACTCGGCCAGATTCTCGCCACCCGCGCCGACCTCCTGCCGGAGGATTGGATATCCGAATTTGAAAAGCTGCATAGCGCAGCGCCTACCCTCGATTTCTCCACGCTGCGTCCCCTGTTGGAAGAGGCATTGGGCGAGCCGGTGGAGACGGCCTTCGCCCGGTTCGATGAGGCCCCCCTCGCCGCCGCCTCCATGGCGCAGGTGCATCGCGCTGCCCTGCACAATGGCCGCGAGGTCGTCGTCAAAATCCGCCGTCCGGGCATACGCAAGTCGATGGAAGCCGATCTCCGCCTCATCTCCCATCTCGCGGGGATCGTTGAGGCGAGCAACAGGGAAGCGCGCCGGTTCCAACCCCGCGCGCTGGTCCAGCAATTGCTGGACACGGTCTTGGAAGAACTGGATTTCACCAGCGAAGGCCGCAATGCCGACCGTCTGCGCGCAGACCTTGCAGAGCAGCCGCGCGTCGTCATCCCCGAAATCCATTGGCCGCTCAGCAGCGAGACTGTGCTGGTCATGGATTATGTCGAAGGCATAGCGCCCCGCAATGCAGAGGCGCTTCGCGCCGCCGGGATCAATCCAGCCGCCATAGCCGATCTCGGCGCCGACCTCGTTCTTGAAATGGTGCTGGTGAATGGCCGCTTTCACGGCGACCCTCATCCCGGCAATCTTCTCTGCCTGCCGGGCGATCGCCTTGCCCTGCTGGACCTTGGCCTTATCGGCCATGTCAGCGCGCGGCGGCAGCAGGAATTTCTGGCCTTCATCCTTTCCCTGCGTTCCAACGACGCGGAAAGGATGGCGGACACGCTCATCGGCTGGCATCAGGGCGACCGACCCTCACGCGAGCGCGTTCTCATGGCGTCGGAGCAGTTGATCGCCCGCCATGGCTCCGGCCCGCTGGTGCTGGGCCGCATGGTCGCCGACTTCTTTCCACTGATCCGCAAGGAAGGGCTGGTCCTGCCACCCGACCTCGCGCTCATCTTCAAGGCGCTGATCACCATGGATGGGGTGCTGGGCACGATTGAGCCGGGCTTCGACTTGTCGCAGGCGCTGCAACGCTCCCGCGCCCGCCTTATTGCTCATCGCCTGACAGCTAGCCAGTCGCCCGAAAAGCTGGTCCCGCTGCTGCTCGAACTGTCGCGGATCGCTGACGACGCCCCCCGCATGCTCCGCGCGCTGACGCGGAAGCTGGAAGCGGAAGGCGCCGCCGCCAATGGACTGACGGACGGAGCGCTGATCACCGCCGCAAAGTGGCTCGCGGCAGCGATCCTGATGTCCGCAGCAGCGGTGACGGCCGGGTTGATGCTTTCCTAGTCCTCGCCTCCGTTCGCCCTGGCCTGCCGAAGGGCTCAGGACGAACGGCAACGGACTTCACTCCGAGGCTACCGCCTTCTTCTTGGCAGGCGCTTTCTTGGCCGCTGGCTTCTTGGCCGCACCATCCTTCTTTGCCGCTGCCTTCTTGGGCGCCGCCTTCTTCTTCCCCTTCTTCGCAGGAGCCGCAGCCGCCCGCGCGTCGATCAACTGTGCCGCCTCTTGCAGCGTCAATGCATCCTGCTCGATCGTCTTGGGCAAAGTCGCATTGGTCGTGCCATCGGTGACATAAGGCCCGTAACGCCCCGCCATCAGCTTGATCTCGGCCTCCGTGCGCGGATGCTTGCCGAGCAGCTTGAGCGGCTCGCGAGACGCTCCACCGCGCGGTCCCTTGTTCGCCGCGTCAGCGAGCTTCGCAACTGCGCTGTTCATCCCCACCTCGAATATCTCGGCGGTGGAGGACAAGCGTCCATATTTGCCGTCATGCAGCAGATAAGGCCCAAAGCGCCCGATATTCGCCACGATCGGCTTCCCCGTTTCGGGATGCAGGCCAACCTCGCGCGGCAGGCTCAGCAGCTTCACCGCCCAGTCGAGCGTCAGTTCGCCGTCCGGAAGATCCTTGGGAATGGACCCGCGCTTGGCCTCCTTGCCCTCGCCCATCTCGATATAGGGACCAAAGCGCCCGGATTTCCGGACGATGTCCTGCCCGGTCTCAGGGTGCTGCCCCAGCACCTCCGGCCCCTTGTCCTCACCATTCTCGCTGCCGCCCGGCTGTCCGAACTTGCGCGTATATTTGCACTCGGGATAGTTGGAGCAGGCGATGAACGCGCCGAAGCGTCCACCACGCAGCGCCAGTTGCCCGTCACCGCACATCGGGCAGGCACGCGGATTGCTGCCGTCCGCCTTGGGCGGGAACAGCATCGGCTCCAGGAATTTGTCCAGTTCGGCGGTGATGTCCGACGGCTTCTGCTCCATGACTTCCGCCGTCTTGGGCTTGAAGTCACGCCAGAAGGCTTCCAGCACCGCCTGCCATTGGGCACGCCCGCCGGAAATCTCGTCCAGCTCGTCTTCCAGACCCGCCGTGAAGTCATAGCTCACATAGCGTTCGAAGAAGCGCTCCAGGAACGCCGTCACCAAACGCCCGCTCTCCTCGGCGAAGAAGCGGTTCTTCTCCACCCGCACATAGTCGCGGTCCTTCAGCACCTGAAGCGTCGAGGCATAGGTGGAAGGGCGCCCAATGCCCAGTTCCTCCAGCTTCTTGACCAGCGATGCTTCCGAATAACGCGGCGGCGGCTGGGTGAAATGCTGCTCCGCCGTCACTTGTCTTTTGGCAGGGGCATCACCGGCGACAAGACGCGGCAGCAGCTTGCTGTCGTCATCCTCCGCGTCATCGCGCCCTTCTTCATACAGCGCCAGGAAACCGGGAAAGATCACTACCTGACCCGTCGCCCGCAACGCATGCTGCCCGGTGCCATCGACCAGATCGATCACTGTCCGCTCCAGCCGCGCCGAAGCCATCTGGCTCGCAAGCGCCCGCTTGAAGATCAGGTCGTAGAGCCGCGCATGATCGCCCGAACCGACCTTGTCCCGCGAAAATTCGGTCGGACGAATGGCCTCATGCGCTTCCTGCGCATTCTTCGCCTTGGTCTGATATTGGCGCGGCTTTTCCGGCAGATATCCGCCATCATAGCGCTCCGCGATCGCCCGCCTCGCGGCGGAAATGGCGCTGCCGTCCATCTGCACGCCATCGGTACGCATGTAAGTGATCGCGCCGTCCTCATAGAGCTGCTGCGCGACCCGCATCGTATGGCTGGCGGAGAAGCCCAGCTTGCGCGCCGCCTCCTGCTGCAACGTCGAGGTGGTGAACGGCGGCGGAGGGTTGCGCGAAACCGGCTTGGTCTCAACCTTTTCGACGGTAAAGCGCCCGGCCTCCACATCCGCCTTTGCGGCCATGGCGTCGCCTTCCTTGCCGATCGTCAGCCGGTCGATCTTCTCGCCCTTCCAGCGCACCAGCCGGGCGGTGAAGCCCTGCCCGCCCTGCTCCATCTCGGCCGCGACTGACCAATATTCCTGGGCCGTGAAGCTTTCGATCTCGCGCTCGCGATCAACAACGAGGCGCAAGGCGACGGACTGAACGCGCCCCGCCGACTTCGCGCCCGGCAACTTGCGCCACAGCACAGGCGACAGGGTAAAGCCCACCAGATAATCCAGCGCCCGCCGCGCCCGATAGGCGTCGATCAGATCCTCGTCCAAAGCACGCGGCTGCGCCATCGCTTCGGTCACCGCCTGCTTGGTGATCGCGTTGAAGGTCACGCGATCCACCTTCTGCGGCAGCGCCTTTTTCGCCCGCAAAACTTCCTGCACATGCCAACTGATCGCCTCACCCTCGCGATCAGGGTCAGTCGCCAGGATCAATCGATCGGCCTTCTTCGCCTCATCGGCTATGGCTTTGAGCTGCTTGCCCTTGTCCCCGTAATTTTCCCATTGCATGGCAAAGCCATTGTCGGGATCCACCGACCCATCCTTGGGCGGCAAGTCGCGGATATGGCCATAGCTGGCGAGGACGTGGAAATCGCCGCCCAGATATTTCTCGATGGTCTTCGCCTTGGCTGGCGATTCAACGATGACAAGCTGCATTCATGCCCCGGTTTTAAAGTGCTCTCACGTACACGCGCGAGTCTGGAAGGCGCTGAGGCCCTGCGTCAAGTGTGTCACGACAGGCTGACCTTGCCCCCCGCATGCCGCTCCAGTCGGCCGGCGAGTTCCAGCTCCAGCAGCACGGTCTGAACGATCGCGGGGCGAAGTGCGGACAGGCGGATCACCTCATCCACCGGCACCGGCGCATGGCCGAGCAGTCCCAGCACCACCTCCCGCTCCTGCCCCGCCACGTCGGACGACACGGGCGCGGCGCCGAAGTCGAGCCGCCCCTGCCGCACCATGCGCGGGTCGATCCCGCCGATCGCCTCGATCACGTCCGCGCCATTTTGCACTAGAGTCGCGCCCTCACGGATCAGCTGGTTGCATCCTTGCGCCCGAGGATCAGCGGGCGACCCCGGCACCGCCATGACCTCGCGCCCCGCTTCGACGGCCAGCCGCGCGGTGATGAGCGAGCCTGACTTCGGCGCAGCCTCTACAACCACCGTTCCGGCCGCCAGCCCGGCGATGATGCGATTGCGCGCGGGAAAATGCCGGGCAAGCGGCTGCGTGCCGGGAGGATGCTCCGTCACCAGCAGCCCAACGCTCGCCACCTGCTCCTGCAACTCGGCATTTTCAGGAGGGAACACGACATCGATGCCGCAAGCGATCACCGCGATCGTGCCCGTCGCCACCGATCCCTGATGCGCCGCCGTATCGATACCCCGCGCAAGGCCGGACACGACCACCGCGCCTTGCTGCCCCAGTTCCTGCGACAGCGTCCGCGCAAAACGGCAAGCGGCGGCAGAAGCGTTGCGCGCGCCCACCATCGCCACGCATTGCCGCCCCGTCAGTCCGACATCGCCCCGCACGATCAGCGCGGGCGGGGAGCCATCCATCTGTTCCAGCAGAAATGGATAATCCTGATCCCCCATCAGCAAGTAGCGCGCGCCAAGCGCCCGGCTGCGGGCAATTTCCTTCTCGACGGCGCCTGCGTCCGCCACAGCCGCCTTGCCGCCGCCCCGCGCAGCCAGTTCAGGGACAGCGCGCAGAGCCTCGCTCGCTTTGCCGAAGCGCGCCATCAACTGCCGGAACGTCACCGGCCCTATGCGGGGCGAACGGATCAGGCGCAGGCGATCGAACCGCTCCTGCTCGCTCACCCCTTCGCCGCCCCGATCTTGGGCTCGGTGCCTTTCGCCAGCCGGGCGATGTTCGCCCGATGCCGCCACAGCAGGATCAGCGTCATCGCCAGCGTGACAGGGACCAGATCGATCCGATCCATGAACCACATCGCAATGGGCGCGCTGATCCCCGCTGCCATCCCGCCGACGGACGACCATCGCGTACCGAACAGCGCACCCAGCCACACGACCGCAAAGACGATCCCGGCAGGCCAGTGCAGCGCCGTCACCACGCCCATCATCGTCGCCACGCCCTTGCCGCCAGCAAAGCGCAGCCACAGCGGATAGCAATGCCCGATAAAGGCCATCGCCCCCGCCATCGGCCCGCCATTGTCGATCAATGCCGCGCCGATCAGCACAGCCGCCGCGCCTTTCAACAGGTCGAGCAGCAATGTAGCCGCCGCCAGCCCCTTGCGCCCGGTTCGCAGCACGTTGGTCGCGCCGATATTGCCCGACCCGATCTGCCGCAAATCCCCGGCTCCCGTGACGCGTGTCAGCAACAGTCCAAAGGGGATAGAGCCCAGCAGATAGGAAATCAGCAGGACGAATGCGGGAAGTAGCCAGGGAGGGTTCATGATCTCGCCGAAATGATTGCGGCGCGACCATAGCGTTGCCGCTGCCGGGGGCAAGCTTTGCATATGCGCTGGAGTGATCAGCCTTATTTGCTTCCGTCATGATTTATCTTCCGTCGTGCCAGCGCAAGCTGGCATCTCCGGAGCAAGTGCACGCCGGATACCCCGAGGCACCCTCACCCGCTGGCATCCCAATCGCTCCAAAATATTGACAGCCCCGCCCTCTCCCGCGACATGTGCGCCATAATGAAGGTCGCACCATCAGCCCCCCTGCTGTTCTTCGATTCCGGCGTCGGCGGGCTCTCCATCCTCGCGCCAGCGCGTGCCGCACTGCCCAACGCGCCGATCGTCTACGCAGCCGACAGCGCAGGCTTCCCCTATGGCACGAAGAGCGAGGCGGAAATCGCCGCTCGCGTGCCCGCGCTGCTCGGCCGCCTGGTCGAACGTTTCCGCCCGCGCCTGGCCGTGATCGCCTGCAACACGGCTTCGACCATCGCGCTGTCCGCCGTCCGGGCCGCGCTCGACATTCCCGTCGTCGGCACGGTTCCGGCGATCAAGCCCGCCGCGCTTCTTTCCAAAAGCCGCGTCTTCGGCGTGTTGGGCACCGATGCCACCGTGCGCCAACCTTATGTCGACCGTCTCACTGCCGAGTTCGGCGCGGATTGCACCGTTTTGCGCCACGGTTCCGCCGCGCTGGTCCAGCTCGCGGAAGCCAAGCTGCGTGGCGAACCGCTAGACCCGGCGATAGCGCGCGATGCGCTCGCGGGCTTGCTCGATCAGCCCGGCGGCGACCACATGGACACGGTCGTCCTCGCCTGCACCCATTTTCCTCTGGTGGAAGCAGAGCTTGCCGCTGCAGCGCCCCGCCCCCTCGCCTTCGTCCATGGCGGCGACGGCATCGCCCGCCGCATCGCTTACTTGACGCAGGGACAGGAATGGCCCGCGTCGCGTTCATCCGGGAAAGCCGTTTTCACCCGGCTCGACAACAGCGTCGCAGCACTCGCGCCCGCCCTCGCCGACTTCGGCCTCACGCACTTGGAAGCTTTGTAAGGGTGGGACCTTTGGTCCACTCGCAAATTCCTCTATCATTGTGATAGGTATTTCTCCCAACCGCTGCGAACGGTTATCGCTGGTAATGGAGCGGCGCAGCGGGTAAACGGCCCGCAAGAGGGGAATGCGGGCCACCAAGGGACTAGGGCGTTACGTGAACTACAAGCATATCTTCGCGCAGGCGATCGACCGGCTTCACAGCGAAGGCCGTTACCGCGTGTTCATCGATATCCTGCGGAACAAGGGTGCCTTCCCGAACGCACGCTGCTTCCACGGTCACAACGGCCCCAAGCCCATCACGGTCTGGTGCTCCAACGACTATCTCGCCATGGGCCAGCACCCAAAGGTCGTCGCGGCGATGGAAGAAGCGCTGCACGATGTCGGCGCAGGCTCCGGCGGCACCCGCAACATCGGCGGCAACACCCATTATCATGTCGATCTGGAAGCTGAACTCGCCAGCCTGCATGGCAAGGAAGGCGCCCTGCTCTTCACGTCCGGCTATGTGTCGAACGAAGCGGCGCTCTCCACGCTCGCCAAGCTGCTGCCCGGCTGCATCGTTTTCTCCGACGAACTGAACCACGCGTCCATGATCGCGGGCATCCGCAATTCGGGCTGCGAAAAGCGCGTCTTCCGTCACAATGACGTCGATCATCTGCGCGAACTGCTCGCCGCCGAAGATCCCGACGCGCCCAAGCTGATCGCTTTCGAAAGCGTCTATTCGATGGACGGCGACGTGGCCCCCATCGCCGAGATCTGCGATCTGGCGGACGAGTTCAATGCGCTCACCTATCTCGACGAAGTGCATGCGGTCGGCATGTATGGCGCACATGGCGGCGGCATTTCCGAACGCGATGATGTCGCGCACCGCCTGACCATCATCGAAGGCACGCTGGGCAAGGCGTTCGGCGTCATGGGCGGCTACATCGCGGCTGATCAGATGATCATCGACGTGATCCGCAGCTACGCACCCGGCTTCATCTTCACGACGTCTCTCTCGCCTGTGCTTGTCGCTGGCGTCCTTGCCAGCGTCCGCCACCTCAAGCAATCCAGCGAAGAGCGCGAAGGCCAGCAGGCCGCCGCCGCCACCCTGAAGCGACTGATGAGGGAATCCGGACTGCCGGTCATGCCGTCCGTCACGCACATCGTCCCGCTGATGGTCGGCGACCCTGTAAAGGCCAAGCGGATTAGCGACATTCTGCTCGCCGAATATGGCGCCTATGTGCAGCCCATCAACTATCCCACCGTGCCACGCGGCACCGAGCGCCTGCGCTTTACGCCCGGCCCGGCGCACACGGTGGAGATGATGCAGGAACTTGTCCAGGCACTGGTCGAAATCTGGGACCGGCTGGAACTGGAGCTCAAGAAGGCCGCCTGACCGGACCTCTTGCGGAACAATAGGGGCATTTCCCATCTTCTTGGATGGATATGCCCCATTGGATCGAACCCCACCCCACCGGGATCTACGTCCGCCCTGCCGACGCCTGGATCGATCCATCCCAGCCCGCAGAGCGCGCGCTCGTTACCCATGGCCATGCCGATCATGCGCGCGGCGGCCATGGCCATGTCTGGGCTACCGAAGAGACGCTCGCCATCATGGCGCTTCGTTATGGCACGGCGAGCGGCACACCCGTCCGCTATGGCGAGCAGGTCCGCATGGGCGGCGTCGACATTTCCTACATTCCGGCGGGCCATGTGCTGGGTTCGGCGCAAATCCTGCTAGAACATGCGGGCGAGCGCGTGGTCGTGACCGGCGACTACAAGCGCCGCCCGGACCCGACCTGCAAGCCGTTCGAGCCCGTCCCCTGCGACATTTTCGTCACCGAAGCGACGTTCGGCCTTCCCGTCTTCCGGCATCCCGACACAGGCAGCGAAGTCGACCGCTTGCTCGCCGCGCTTCACGCGCACCCCGATCGCTGCGTTCTCGTCGGCGCCTATGCGCTGGGCAAGGCTCAGCGCCTGATCTGCGAGGTTCGGGCACGCGGGCATCATGATCCCATCTACATCCATGGCGCGATGGAGCGCATGTGCGCGCTCTACCAGGATTTCGGCATAGACCTTGGTGAACTCCGCCCCGCAACCGGCGTGCCCGCAAAAGAGATGCGCGGCCATCTCATCGTCTCTCCCCCTTCGGCCCTCAACGACCGCTGGAGCCGACGCCTGCCCGACCCGATCACCGCCATGGCGTCAGGTTGGATGCGCGTCCGCCAACGTGCCCGGCAGAAGAATGTCGAACTGCCGCTCGTCATATCCGACCATGCCGACTGGGACGAGCTGACCGATACCATCCGCGAGGTCGCACCCACCGAAACCTGGATCACCCATGGCCGCGAGGAGGCCCTGCTGCATTGGTGCATGATCCACCAGATCCGCGCGAGAGCGCTCGAGCTCGTCGGCCGCGAGGACGAGGATGAGGGATGATGATAGACGACCTTTCTCTCCCGCCGTTCGGGCTGCCCTTCACCTTCTTCAAGAAAGAGGAGCCCTTCGACAAGCGCAGGGCGAACGGGTGAGAGGTTTGGCTCTATGAGACAATTCTCCCAGCTCCTCGACGGCCTCGTCTACACCCGATCCCGCAACGGCAAGCTGGACCTCATCGCTCGCTATATGCGCGAGGCGCCAGACCCGGATCGCGGCTGGGCGCTGGCCGCCCTCACCGGCAATCTCGACATAAAGGCCGTCAAGGCCTCCGCCATCGGAGAGATGATCCGCGCCCGCACCGATCCGGTCCTCTACGAAATGAGCCGCGACTATGTCGGCGACCTCGCCGAAACCGTCGCGCTTCTCTGGCCCAAGAGCGAGGACCAGCCCGCCGAGATAGACGACGGCTCCCTCACCCTCTCCGCCATCATCGATCGCCTGCACAGCGTCAGCCGCGCCGCAGCGCCCGCCACTCTCGCCCAGATGATGGATCATCTCGACACATCGGGCCGCTTCGCCCTGCTCAAGCTTGCAACCGGGGGGCTGCGCGTCGGCATCTCCGCCCGCCTCGCCAAGACCGGCTTCGCCCAGGCCTTTGACCTCGACGTCGATGATGTGGAGGAATGCTGGCATGCCCTCACGCCACCCTATACCGCCCTGTTCGATTGGGCCGAGGACAGATCTGACCGCCCCGATCCAGCAGGCACGCCCTTCTTCCGCCCTTTCATGCTCGCTCATCCGCTCGAAGCTGACAGCGTCGACCTCGCCGACTATGCCGCCGAATGGAAATGGGACGGCATCCGCATCCAGATCGTCGGTACGGGCAAGGAGACGCGCCTCTATAGCCGCGCCGGGGATGACATCACCGGCAGCTTCCCGGAAATCGCCCAAGCCTTCGCCGCCCACGCAGTCCTCGACGGCGAACTCCTCGTCAAAGGCGAGTTCCAGGGAGGCGAGGCAGCCAGCTTCAACGCCCTCCAGCAACGTCTCGGCCGCAAGGCGGTGACGGCCAAGATGATGGCCGACTATCCCGCCTTCGTTCGCCTGTACGACATACTCCTTCACGCCGACGAAGACCTTCGCGCCCTACCATGGGCTGATCGCCGCCCCCGCCTTGAAGCCCTGCTTCCCACCCTCGACCAGGATCGTTTCGACATATCCGCCCTGATAGAGGCGTCAGACTTCGAAGCCCTGGCCGAAATCCGCGCGGGCGCCCGAGACGCCGCGATCGAAGGCGTCATGCTGAAACGCCGCGACAGCCCCTATGTCGCCGGGCGCAAGGCCGCCCTCTGGTACAAATGGAAACGCGATCCGCTGACCGCCGATTGCGTCATGATGTATGCCCAGCGCGGCCACGGCAAACGCTCGTCCTTCTATTCCGACTACACCTTCGGTTGCTGGACGGAGGATGGCGAACTGCTGCCCGTCGGCAAAGCCTATAGCGGCTTCACCGATGAGGAACTGAAGTGGCTGGACCGCTTCGTGCGCAACAACACCCTCAACCGCTTCGGCCCGGTGCGGGAGGTGGAGAAGTCGCTGGTCCTGGAAGTCGCCTTCGACAGCATCCACGACAGCAAGCGACACAAGTCCGGGCTAGCCATGCGCTTCCCAAGGATCGCCCGGATCAGGCGGGACAAACCCGCTGCGGAAGCGGATACGGTCGAGGGATTGCGCAAGCTGGTAAGCTGATGGCCCGCCAGCTTTTCTTGACCAAATCATTTACGGCATGCAGTCCAGACTGACACACTGGGCAATCGCGACGTAGCGGCTGCCGATTGAACGAGAGGAACCCAATGGATAGCCTGATAAGCGCCTTTACCGATCCTACGGCCCTTGCCGCGCTGGTGGCTCTGGTGGTGATGGAGGTCGTGCTCGGCATCGACAATCTTGTCTTCATCTCGATACTGACGAACAAATTGCCGGAGGCGCAGCGTCCCAAGGCGCGGCGGATCGGCATCGGCCTTGCGCTCGGCATGCGGCTCGTGCTGCTTTCGATGATCGCGTGGATCGTCGGGCTTACCAAGCCTGTATTTGACTTGGGGATCAGTGGTCCCTTGGATCAGCATGGTGTCCCGACATTCGAGACGGTATTTTCCTGGCGCGATCTCATCCTTATCGCCGGGGGCCTCTTCCTGATCTGGAAGGCCACGAAGGAAATTCACCACACGGTCGATCCCGTCCACTCCGACGACATTCTCGAAAAGCAAAAGGGCGCGGCGACGCTGAGTTTCGGCAGTGCGATCGTCCAGATCATTCTCCTCGACATGATCTTTTCGCTGGATTCGATCCTTACCGCAGTCGGCATGACGGACAATCTCGCGGTGATGGTGATCGCTGTCCTGGTCGCGGTGACGGCGATGGTCCTCGCGGCCGATCCCCTCGCCAACTTCATTGCCCGCAACCCCACTGTCGTCATGTTGGCCTTGGGCTTCCTGCTGATGATCGGCGCGGTCCTCATCGCCGACGGGTTTGGCGTTCATGTGCCCAAGGGGTATATCTACGCAGCCATGGCGTTTTCGACGTTGGTCGAACTGCTCAATATCTTCGCGCGCAGGGCGGAGGCGCGGAAAAATCGCGCCTGACAAGATGATGGCGCAGCAACTCTGCAAAAGCGGCTGCGCCATCCCTTACAGCCAGATTGAAAGGACGATCGATGCCCTATGCTGGAAGCTGCCACTGCGGCGCAGTCACCTTCACCGTGACCGCCGATGCGCCCACCGAAGCTATGTCCTGCAACTGTTCCCATTGCCGCCGGAAAGGCTTCCTCCTCACCTTCGTGCCCGCCGACCAGTTCACCCTGAGCAGCGGCGCGGACAATCTGACCGACTACAAATTCTACAAGCACCAGATCACCCACCGCTTCTGCAATATCTGCGGCACGCAATCCTTTGCGGAGGGGGAAACCCCTGACGGAGCGATCCGGGCTGTCAACCTGCGCTGCGTACCTGACGTCGATCTGGACACGCTCAAGATCAACAAGGTTGACGGGGCGAGTTTCTAGCTCCTTGGACGCTGGTGACAGACTGACTTTGCGCTGTCACGCACACTCCCTATATGGGCGCTTTCGCGCTTCGGGCGCGCTTCACTTATGGAGCAGTTGAATTGAGCAAGGTTCTGGTCATTGGCGCGGGCGGCGTCGGGTCTGTCGCGGTTCACAAGATGGCGATGAACAGTGACATTTTCAGCCATATCACGCTCGCCAGCCGCCGCATCATCAGCTGCGAAAAGGTCGCCGAATCGGTGAAGGCCCGCACCGGCGTCACCATCGACGTAGCGCAGGTCGACGCCGATAATGTCGAAGAGACCGTCGCCCTCATTGAAAAGGTCCAGCCCAAGCTCGTCGTGAACCTCGCGCTGCCTTATCAGGACCTCGCGATCATGGACGCGTGCCTCGCGACCAAGACCGACTATCTCGACACGGCCAACTACGAACCGCGCGACACAGCCAAGTTCGAATATAGCTGGCAATGGGCCTATCAGGAACGCTTCAAGGAAGCAGGCATCATGGCCCTGCTCGGCTCGGGCTTCGACCCCGGCGTCACCAGCGTCTTTGCGTCCTACATCAAGAAGCATCTGCTCGACCGCATCGACACGCTCGACATTCTCGACTGCAACGGCGGCGACCATGGCCAGCATTTCGCGACCAACTTCAATCCGGAAATCAACATCCGCGAAGTCACCGCGCCCTCCCGCCATTGGGAAGGCGGCAAATGGGTGGAGGGCCCGGCGCTCAAGCACAAGCAGGTGTTCGACTTCGACCAGGTCGGCGAGAAGAACATGTACCTCATGTATCATGAGGAACTGGAAAGCCTCGCCAAGCACTACCCGGAAATCAAGCGCATCCGCTTCTGGATGACCTTCGGCGACGCCTATCTCAAGCATCTCGAAGTGCTCCAGAATGTCGGCATGACGCGGATCGACCCGGTCATCTACAACGGCCAGGAAATCATCCCGCTCCAGTTCCTGAAGGCCGTACTCCCCGAACCGTCGAGTCTAGGGTCGACTACCAAGGGCAAGACCAACATCGGCGACATCGCGACCGGACAGAAGGACGGGGCGCAGAAGACCGTCTATGTCTACAATGTCTGCGACCATGAGGACGCCTATGCCGAAACCGGCAACCAGGCAGTCAGCTACACCACCGGCGTCCCAGCCATGATCGGCGCGGCACTCATGCTTACTGGCGCGTGGAAAGGTGAGGGCGTGTTCAACATCGAACAGTTCGATCCCGATCCCTTCATGGACATGCTGAACAAGCACGGCCTGCCCTGGCAGGTAAAGGAACTGGACGCGCCGCTGGATTTCTAAAGTTAGGAAACGTCATCCCAGCGAAAGCTGGGATCTCGTGCCTCTACGCCGTGCCCTCTCGCCTGAGACCCCAGCGTTCGCTGGGGTGACGGAGAACGTTTGATGGAAACCAAAGCCGGCGATCCGGCCGCCTTCGCCCATTTCGACCTTTACAGCGTCCCCTCGCCCGCCTTCGTGGTGGATGAGGCAGCGATCCGCCGCAATCTCGCTATCCTGCGCGAGATCGGCGATCGCGCAGGGATCAAGGTATTGGGGGCGCTCAAGGCCTTCTCCATGTGGTCGCTGGGCGGGGTCGTGGCCGAATATCTCGACGGCGTCTGCGCGTCGGGCATCTACGAAGCCCGTCTCGGGCGCGAGGAATATGCGGGCCAGGATGGCGGCAAGGAGGTCGCCACCTATTGCGCAGCCTACAAG
Source organism: Sphingobium agri (assembly GCF_023051225.1). NCBI lineage: Bacteria > Pseudomonadati > Pseudomonadota > Alphaproteobacteria > Sphingomonadales > Sphingobiaceae > Sphingobium > Sphingobium agri. The sequence goes on from NZ_JALKHS010000006.1 coordinate 1,081,043, forward strand.
CCCGAAGATCTCGCCGAAATCCTCAAGATTTCCGACCATGTGATCTTCAACAGCCCCGGGCAGATCGAGCGGCTCCGGCCCGTCATCGACAATGCGCGCATGAACGGTGTGAACTTCGACATTGGATTGCGCATAAACCCCCTCCACGCCGAGGGAGAAGTGCCCAAATACGATCCCTCGCAGCCGCACAGCCGCCTCGGTTTCCCGATCGATCAACTCCGGCCAGAGCATCTGGATGGCGTGGACGGCCTCCACGTCCACAATCTCTGCGAACAGGACTTCCTGCCGCTCGAACGCACCTGGGCGGCCATCGAATCACGCGTCATGCCGCATGTCAGTGGTCTAAAATGGCTGAACTTCGGCGGCGGACATCATGTCACGCGCGCCGATTATCAGATCGAGGACCTGATCACCTTCCTGCAGCGTATCAAGGCGCAGACCGGGCTCGATCTGTATATCGAACCGGGTGAGGCCATGGCCCTCGACGCTGGCATCCTCATCGGGGAAATCCTCGACGTCATCGACAACGGCATGCCCGTCGCCATCACGGACATTTCCGCAACATGCCACATGCCGGACGTCATTGAGGCCCCCTACCGCCCTGCCATGCTCCATGAACGGGACGAAGGGCCGGTAACGCGACTCGGTGGTCCGTCCTGCCTGGCGGGTGACATTATCGGAGACTATCGAGTCCCCGGCGGCGCGACTCCGGGACGGCGGATCGCCTTTCTCGACCAAGCGCACTACTCGATGGTAAAAACCAACACCTTCAACGGCGTACCGCTCCCGGGCATCTGGCTTTGGAACTCGCAGACTGGTGAACTCCAGGAAATCCGGCGTTTTTCATACCAGGACTTCAAGGCCCGTCTCTCCTGACGCACATTTCGTAGCGAGGCGCGCAACAAAATTTACGGGCGCGCTTTACAGGGGGGCACCTGCCGCATATATCGCCCTTCCGCTGCCCCATGGGACTTCCACCGCAAGGCAGCTTGTTTGCCCACGACTACACTGGAGGTCCCTTGAGTTGCACAAGCACCATAGCGCGCTGGGGGTAGCAACCGCCCTCAAACCGGCAGCACCGGTAACGCTGATCCGCCCGCAGGCTGCGGCCCGCGCCGCCCGATTCTTCTCTGAGAAGTTTCCGGGGCGCTCGCTTTATGCCGTGAAGGCCAATCCCTCGCCGGACTTGCTCCGGACCTTGTGGGACAGCGGAATTACGCATTATGACGTCGCCTCGATCGCCGAGGTTCGCCTCGTCGCGGAAACGCTGCCGCAAGCGAAGCTGTGCTTCATGCATCCCGTGAAGGCCGAAGAAGCCATCGCGGAAGCATATCATGTCCATGGCGTGCGCACCTTCTCGCTCGACACGATCGACGAGCTGGAAAAAATTCTGCGCGCGACCCATGAAGCCACCGACCTTGAGCTCTGCGTTCGCCTGCGCGTCTCCTCCGAACATTCGGAACTGAGCCTTGCGTCCAAGTTTGGCGCAGAACTCGGCGAAACCCGCGAACTGCTGATGGCCACCCGCCAGGCGGCTGACGCGCTTGGCATCTGCTTCCATGTCGGTAGCCAGGCCATGAGCCCGCAAGCCTATAGCGATGCTATCGAGCGTGTTCGTGCGGCGATTGTCGATGCGGCCGTCACGGTCGATATCATCGATGTCGGCGGCGGCTTCCCGTCGGTCTATCCGGGCATGGAACCGCCAGCGCTGGAGGCCTATTTCGACGCCATCTATCGCGGTTTCGAAAGCCTGCCGATCAGCTATTCGGCGGAACTATGGTGCGAACCCGGCCGCGCATTGTCGGCGGAATATAGCTCCATCATCGTGCGGGTCGAGCGCCGTCGCGGCACGGAACTGTACATCAACGATGGCGCTTATGGCGCTCTGTTCGATGCGGCCCATGTCGGCTGGCGTTTCCCGGTCGCCCTGTTGCGCGAAGAGGAAAGCGAAGCGGAAAACGCGCCTTTCTCCTTCTACGGCCCGACCTGTGACGATATGGATCATATGGCCGGTCCTTTCATGCTGCCCGACGATGTGGCTGCCGGCGATTATATCGAAATCGGCATGCTGGGCGCCTATGGTGCGGCCATGCGCACCGGCTTCAACGGCTTCACATCGGAAGCGATCATCGAGGTTGAGGACGAGCCGATGGCGAGCCTCTACGCCGATCCGGTCCCGGCACGCCGTCGCGCAACTGTAATCAAGCTGGGCTAAAAGGCTCAAGCTCCCCTTTGGAGAGGGTGCCTGTTCCCTCGCCGCAAATATGCGGCGAGGGTTCATTTTATGGGCGGCGGAAAACAGCTGCCAGTTCGACATGGGTCGACCATCGAAATTGGCCGACCGGCTTCACCTTGTCCAGAACATAGCCGCTCGCCACAAGATGCGCAGCATCCCGCGCGAAGCTCGCCGGATTGCACGAAACATAAGCGATCACCGGCACGACCGACGCCGCCAACTGCATCACCTGCTCCCGCGCACCTGCGCGCGGCGGATCGATGATCACCGCCGCGAACCGGTTCAGCTCTTCAGGCACAAGCGGTCGCCTGAACAAATCACGATGATCAACCACCATTCGCCGCTGCGCGCGATTGGCCGCAACCTTGAGCGACAGCATCAAGTCACGCGCACCCTCCGCGGCATAAACCGGACGCTCCTTGCCCACTCCGAGAGCGAATGTGCCCAGCCCGCTAAACAGGTCGGCCACCGCGCCTCCCGGCGGCAATGCCTCGCGCACAACCTCCAACAACGCTGCTTCGCCATCCGGCGTCGCTTGAAGAAAAGCGAACGGAGGAAAGGCGACCGGCACGCCGCCGAATGTCATGGTCGCAGGCTCAGGCTCCCAGCGGGTCTGCTGGCCATCACCTTCATCGATCGTCAATCGCGCGAGGCCTTGAGCCGCTGAGAAATCCCGTAAACCCTCGTCCGCGGCGAGGCCGGAAACGCCAACATTCTCCAGCAGCAGGTCGACGCCTTGGTCGATCAGGGACATCCGGACATGTGCAGCGCGCTTGTCAGCGAGAACCAGCGGCAGCAAAGCCCGAAGCGGCTCGACCAGAGCGAAGAGGCGGGGATCGAGTATCTCGCACATCGCAAGATCGATGAGCTTGTGGCTGCCCGACTCTGCAAAACCGATGGTGATCCGCCGCCCGTCTCGAGCCGCACGCAATGATGCGCGACGCCGGGTCTTCGGCGGCGACAGGTGAGGCGGCAACAGCGATTGAGGCGGGAGCGTCACCCCCTGTCCGGCCAGAGCGCCTGTGACACGCGCGGTCACGAACGCGCCCAAGCTCTCCTCGTCCACATGCTGTAGCTCGCATCCGCCACAGGCGGGGAAATGAACGCATGGAGCTTCGGCATGATGGGGACCCGCCACTAAACCGCCATCGGCCGTGACCCTGTCTCCAGGCGCTGCCAGCGGTACATGCCGCCCATCGGCGGTAACGCCATCACCCTTTGCGGCGATGCGTATTATGAGATCTTTGTCGATGTCGGTCACAAGCGGGAGGCGATAGCCGCTGGCAGCTGCGCAATCAAATCATCGGCGACAAAAGCGGCTCTCGCACGCCGCGCCGCCTCTCCATGGAGCCAGACCGCCTCGCAAGCCGCGCGAAACGGGTCGGCCACGACCGCCAGCCGCCCCGCCGCCAATCCTGCGAGAACGTCCCCGGTCCCCGCCGTCGACAGCCAAGGGGACGCGCCAGTTGCGACCGTGACGCGTCCATCCGGGGCGCCGATGACGGTGTCCGAACCCTTGAGGACAACCACCGCAGCAGATCGACGTGCTGCTTCACGGGTTCTATCGATCTTGCTGCCCGGCAAATCGCCAAACAACCGAACGAATTCACCTTCATGCGGCGTCAGGATCGATGAAGGAGGAATGTCCCCGACCTCCCCCTTTCCCAGCAATGTCAGAGCGTCGGCATCCAGCACCAACGGCCGTCCACATCGCAACACGGCGCTTAAGCGGCCCACGGCGTTCTGATCTCGCCCAAGGCCAGGCCCGGCCAACACCGTCGCCAGCCTCTCGTCGCTTAATTCAGCCTCCACGCAGTCGGCTTGGAGCGCCTTCACCCTAACGATTGCATCCGATCCCGAAAGCTCACCGACTGCTCCCAGAAGGCGAACCATTCCCGCACCCGATCGCGCAGCCGCCTCGGCCGCGAGCAGCCCCGCCCCTGCCATGCTCCCGCCAACCACCGCAACCAGACCCCGGCTATATTTATGATCAGCACCCCTCGGCGCTTCCAAATGAGGCGCAGCAAGACGGTGCGCCTGTGCGCTCGCCGCGACGCCGATGTCGGCACAGATCAGCCGCTTGAAGCTCCCGGCAGCAGGGTGCAAAACATGAGCAGGCTTCAGCGCGCCCAAAGCAATGCAGACGCCAAATTGCGGAACCGCCGACAGCAAGGCCCCGCTATCGGTCTCAACACTGCTCGGCAGGTCGACCGCATAGCTGAAGGCCGCCTGTTCCGTCAGGCACCTCAATCTATCAGCAACAGCGCTGTCCAGCCCACGCGACAGGCCGGTTCCGAACAGGGCATCGACAATCTGCGTGGCGGGCGCTGCATCCTCCAGAGTTTCTACCGGACCGCCCCAGGACGAGCGCGCCCGTCGGGCAGACTCCGTGCGACTCTCTCCCAAGGCAGCCACTCGCACCGGCACCCGGCGCGCCCTCAACAAGCGAGCGACCACATAACCGTCACCGCCATTATTGCCAGGACCGCACAGTAGCAGAAGGTCGCGCCTGCCCCCCGCACGCCAGATTATCTCCGCAACAGCCGCACCCGCCCGCTCCATCAGCTCATATTCGGCTATGCCGCTGGCGATCGCCGCCTGTTCGGCTTCCCGCATCTGCGCGGCGGTCAGGATCGGCAGATCGCTCAAGGCGCTGCTGCTCGGGAAATAGTGGCAGGTAACCGGTAACGATCGTCCCCCGCGCTGACTTCGATCTGGTCATCGCCAACGATGGCGATCTTGGCCGGTTCGGCGCCATCGGCTGAGGCGACGCCCCGCTGGTCTTCGAGCATCCGGAACCGGCGAAATCCGCCGTCGGGATGACGGATCGTCAAAACCCGCCCATCCTGCTCGACCGAACAGGATCGCTCCCATTTCGCGCCAGCACCGGTTGCGCAATCGGCAACCGCCTGGCGGGCGGCTGACGAGCCTTCAAATGGGTGAGCAGCCTTGTCTCCGCCTTGGTCACACGCGGCCAGGGCGAGGCACATAAGCCCCGCCCCGGCAATCTGTTCAGATATCCGCATAGACATGGGTTTCGGTCTTCGCTCCCGGGTGCGTCACTGCCCCCTTGTAAGCCGGTCCCACATTCTGCGCATAGCGCCAGAGAGCGCCTGACTGATAATCATTCTGGCGCGGCTTCCAGTTCTTCTGCCTCTCGGCGAGGACGGATTCGGAAACCTTGAGGTCGATCGTGCCAGCTTCCGCGTCGATGGCGATGATGTCGCCATTCTCTACCAGCGCGATCGGACCACCTTCCGCAGCCTCCGGCCCGACATGCCCGATGCAGAAGCCACGCGTGGCGCCAGAGAAGCGGCCGTCCGTGATCAATGCCACCTTCTCGCCCATGCCCTGACCATAGAGCGCGGCCGTGGTCGACAGCATCTCGCGCATGCCGGGGCCACCCTTTGGCCCTTCATAGCGGATGATGATGACCGAACCTTCGGCGATGTCCCGCGCTTCGACTGCTGCGAAGGCGTCTTCCTCACAATCGAAAACCCGCGCCGGGCCTTCAAACTGGAGGCGATGCATGCCCGCCACCTTCACGATCGCACCATTGGGGGCCAGTGAGCCCTTCAGGCCCACGACGCCGCCCGTGGGGGTGATCGGCGACTTGACGTCATAGATGACCTTCTGGTCCGGGTTCCAGCTGACTTCATCGATATTCTCGGCGATCGTCTTGCCGGTGACGGTCATGCAGTCACCATGCAGCAGCCCGTTGTCGAACAGGGTCTTCATCAGCATGTAGACACCGCCTGCCTCATACATATCCTTGGCGACATATTTGCCGCCGGGCTTGAGGTCAGCGATGTAAGGCGTCGACTTGAAGATTTGCGCCACGTCGAACAGGTCGAAATCGATGCCGCATTCATTCGCCATGGCGGGCAAGTGCAGCGCGCCGTTGGTCGATCCGCCAGTCGCCGCGACGATGCGCGCCGCATTCTCGAACGCTTCGCGGGTGCAGATATCGCGCGGACGGATATTCTTCGCCAGCAGTTCCATGACCTGACGGCCAGCGGCAACGGCGACCTCCTCACGGCTCTTGTAAGGAGCAGGCGCCATATTGCTGTTGGGGAGCGAAAGGCCGATCGCTTCGCCCACGCATGCCATCGTATTCGCGGTGTACTGACCGCCGCATGCACCATGTCCGGGGCAAGCGACCTTTTCGAGCGCGATCACATCCTTGAGCGGACAAGCGCCCGCCGCATATTTGCCCACGACCTCGAATACATCGACAACCGTGACGTCGCGATTTTCGAACCGGCCGGGCAGGATCGACCCGCCATAGACGAAGATCGACGGCACGTTCAGGCGCAGCATCGCCATCATCATGCCGGGCAACGACTTGTCGCATCCAGCGAAGGTGACGAGCGCGTCATAGCAGTGGCCACGCACCGAAAGCTCGACCGAATCCGCGATCACTTCACGGCTCGCCAGCGAGCTTTTCATGCCCTGATGGCCCATCGCAATGCCGTCAGTGACGGTGATGGTGTTGAACCGGCGCGGCATGCCGCCTGCCTCATTTACACCCTGACGGCAAAAATCCGCCTGCATGTCGAGCGTCGTGTTGCACGGCGCGCTGTCGTTGCCAGCCGAGGCGATACCTACGAAAGGACGGGCAATCTCTTCTTCGGTCAGGCCCATCGCGTAATAATAGCTACGATGCGGAGCGCGCTCCGGACCAACCGAGACATGGCGGCTCGGCAGTTTCGACTTGTCGAACGTATGAGACATAAAACCTACCCTTCTTGCGGCGCCTCCTTTCCAAAAAGGGACGAGTCACGCAAGGCTATTGCGGCATTGTAGCACGATGGGCCCGATTATGCTGGCGAAGCGGCTTTGCCCCTCCCCGCTTGTCACCAGATCCTGCCGCATTTCGATGCCGAGATAAGGGATACCGTTGGCTTCGGCGTGACGGTTCATGGTCGCGTTCAGCAGCCGCCCCGAATAGGGCAACTGGTCGCCCACCATCAGGCCCGCCCGCTCCAGCATGGGAATGGCGATGCGAGCGGCACGATCATCTTCATTGTAGAGCACGCCTATGTCCCACGGCCGCTCTGCCTGCGGGTCACTCGCCAGTTGCGGCGTGAAACTGTGCACCGACAGAATGAAGGGCGACGTCATTCCGTCGAGCAATCGGGCGATCTGATGATGATAGGGATGATGAAAGCGCATCATCCGGTCGGAAAGATCGGCATGCCGGTTGCCGGGGATCGGATGACCGTCGCTCATGACCGGCAGCAGGCCGGGTGCGTCATCCTCGCGATTGAGGTCGATCACCAATCTGGAAACACCGCCCAATATCGCGGTGCATCCCAACTGCTCCGCCAGCATCCGACTGACCTCCGCCGCACCGATGTCTATCGCGATGTGGTTGCCGAGCAGGGCGGGATCGATGCCAAGATCAATGTCGGCAGGCACATGGGCGGACGCATGATCCGCTATGATCAGCACATCAAGCGGCCCGCCATCGATTTGTGTGAAAGCCTCGCTCACGCCCCGCCGATCTCCGTTTCCAATGACCACCAGCCCGGTTGCCGTGCCGCTATATGGCGCGCCGCCGCTGCTCGGCTGTCCAAAGTATCGAAAAGGGCGAAGCAGGTCGCGCCTGATCCCGACATGCGGGCCAGGCGCACCCCCGGCTGCTCCCGCAAAAGGGCAATCACATCAGCAATGACCGGCGCGGCCCCGATCGCTGCCTCTTCCAGGTCGTTGCGGGCATCCACGATGAGGTCCTCCAGCGTTGACGCTGTCAAAGGACCTCTATCAACCCTGTCCCACCGGCTAAACACGCTGGCCGTCGATACGCCGACGCCGGGATTGACGAGCAGCATCGGAATCCCACTCAAACCGTCAATGTGGCACGGTTCAAGCACCTCGCCCCGCCCCCTGACCATCTGCGTGACACTGCTGACACAGGCAGGCACATCGGAACCCAGTTCCAGGCCGATCCGCTCCAGCTCGGCACGGGGCAATCGAGCATCCCACAAGCGATTGAGCAGTCGCAGCGCCGCCGCCGCGTCAGCCGATCCCCCACCGATGCCTGAAGCCACCGGCAGATTTTTCGTCAGCTTCAACCGCGCGCCCCGCTTCTCGCCAAGATGCTCCTGCAACTTCTTCGCCGCATTCACGACGAGATTGTCCGCACCAGCGCCCAGGGCCGCTCCAAAAGGGCCATCCAGCGTCAGGCTGATCTCGTTGCCAACGTCCAGGCATCCGCTCAGCCGATCGCCATCCGTCGCGAAGACGAACAGACTTTCGAGCGCATGATAGCCGTCGGCCCGCCGTTCCCGCACATGCAGGGCCAGGTTCACCTTGGCATAGGCAGTTTCGGTCAATGTCGCGGCGTCAAGGAGCGGCATATTCCGGCCTCATCCCCATTTTGGTTTTCGCATCAAGCCGCGCCGCGACGTCTCCTTCAGCGAACACCGCCGCAGCCCTCCAGGCATAGCGCGCTTCGAAGCGCCGACCGATGGCCCAGAGCGCATCGCCCAGATGCTCGTTGATCGTCACGTCGGCAGGGGCGCCCTCAGCAGCGCGCTCAAGCACCGGCACCGCAGCTTCGACATTTCCTGTCACGAAATGCGCCCATCCCAGAGAATCCGTTATCGACGCGTCGTCAGGCTTGAGCGCACTGGCTTTCTTGAGAAGCTCCAGCGCCGCTGGAACATTTTGCCGCCGCTCGACCTGTGCATAGCCGAGGTAATTCAGCACAGCCGGTTCATTCGGTGCGATCTTCGCCGCCCGCTCCAGCACCGCACGTGCTTCTTCCCAACGTCCCGCCTGCTCAAGGGCGCTCCCCCGCATCAGCAGCAATGCCCAAGGCACATTATCCGCAGCATAGCGTGTTTCGGCAGAATGAAACGCGTCCGCCGCGCCGCCAAAATCCTTCTCGCGGGCCAGCAACTGCCCAAGCCGCACCAGACGTTCCACGTCGGCGCCCGGAGCTTGAGCCAATCCGCGCGCCAGCGATATCGCAGCGCTGCTGTCGTCCGATGCAGCCCAGGCATTGACCAGAGCCGTCTGCCTGAGAGTCCCGAACCAGCCGCTTTCCACAACCTTGTTCAATTCCGAAACAGCCTGCTGCCCATGTCCTGCATCGGTCAGCAACTGCCCCAGCACCAGCCTGCCATCCGCTCCAGCTGGATTAGCGAAGCTCCCGATGCGCGCGAGCCTGATCGCCAGCATCCGCGTGCTTTCGTCCGATGAAATGTCCGAAGCCAAACGGGCAAGAAGGCGGCCAAAACCCTGTGCGGGGCTCAGCGCTCGCCCGATTTCGCCTCCGCTCCGACCATGCGCAATATCCTGCCGGGCCAGAACATAGTCGGCTTTCCCTTCAGGAAGCAGGGCCAACGCCTCGGCTCTCGCCTTTCGGCTGGCCAGTTGCGCCGCAAAGGTCAGCCGCATCTCGCCTAGCTCTACCGTTCGCAACGCCAACGCGCGGTTTATCGCTGGGCCAGCCGCGGCAGCATCTCCCCGCGCAAGCGCCTGAAGCGCGATATGCTCGTCGATGTAGCGCCGCCCCAGGGACGCGTAGCGATCTGCCGGATCAATCTCCGGCGGCACCGCTCGACCTTCCCCGATCGATATCCAGCTGCGGATTATCGGCGCAAGAAAGCCGAAATTCCCTTCTGCCGCTACACGGTCCGCAACTTGCCTCGCCGTCTTCCAGTCCCTGCGCACAAGCGCGTCGCCCAGGAACAGAAGCGTCCCGTCACGCGGCAGCACCCCCCGGCTGTCCAGCAACCTTGCCGACTGAAGCGCCAGCGCCATGTCCCCGCTGATCAGGCCATGCAGGTAGGACCGCCGCGCCACTGCCAAACTGCTCGCGTCTCCCGCCAGCGCGTCCCGATAGTTGCTGAGCGCGACGTTCGCCTCACCATAACTGTCGGCCAGTCGGCCGCGGGCATAGGCATGCAGCGCGCTCGACCGATCCACCGATGCGCCAGCGGGTAAGGCCAGCAGCATCGGCAGTGACATTGCGCAGAGCAGGCGCCTACATATTGGGATAGTTCGGCCCCCCGCCGCCTTCGGGCACGACCCAGTTGATGTTCTGCGTCGGGTCCTTGATGTCGCACGTCTTGCAGTGGACGCAGTTCTGGGCGTTGATCTGGAACCGGGGATTGCCCTCTTCCAAACCGACCACCTCATAGACGCCTGCCGGGCAATAACGCTGCGCGGGCTCGTCATAAAGCGGCAGGTTGTATGCGATCGGGATCGACGGGTCCTTCAGCTGCAGGTGAACCGGCTGATCTTCCTCATGATTGGTGTTCGACAGGAACACAGAGGACAGTCGATCGAAGCTGATCACCCCGTCAGGCTTGGGATAATCGATCTTGTGACCGATTTCCTTGGGCCAGATCTTTTCATTGTCCGGCTTGTGCTTCATCGTGAAGGGCAAGCCGATCTTCAGCGTGCGCATCCACATATCGACGCCCGCCAGCAGCGTACCGATCGTATTGCCGAACTTCGCCAGCAGCGGCTCCGCATTCTTGACCAGCTTCAATTCGTCCGCAACCCAACTGGAGCGCAGGCGGTCATCATAGTCGTGCAGCACATCGCGGGAGCGTTCGTTCTGGATTGCCTCGAAAGCCGCCTCCGCCGCCAGCATGCCCGACTTCATCGCCGTGTGCGTGCCCTTGATGCGCGGCACGTTGACGAAGCCTGCGGAGCAGCCGATCAGCGCACCGCCGGGGAAGACGAGCTTGGGCACCGACTGCCAGCCACCCTCGTTGATCGCGCGAGCGCCATAGGAAACGCGGCGGCCACCTTCCAGATATTCGCGGATCGCCGGATGCTGCTTCCAGCGCTGGAACTCCTCGAACGGATAGAGATAGGGGTTGCGGTATCCGAGGCCCACGACGAAGCCTAGAGCAACCTGCCCATTGGCCTGATGGTAGAGGAACCCGCCTCCATAGGCGTCCGTCAGCGGCCAACCCTGGGTATGGATCACCAGGCCCGGCTTGTGCTTGGCGGGATCGATATCCCACAATTCCTTCATGCCCAGGCCGTAGACCTGCGGCTCGCAATCCTTGTCCAGTTCGAACTGGCGCTTGAGGATCTTGGTCAGGTGGCCGCGCGCGCCTTCAGCGAAGAAGGTATATTTGGCGTGCAGTTCCAGCCCTGGCTGATAATCGCCCTTTCGATTGCCCTCGCGATCGATGCCCATGTCACCGGTCGCGACGCCCTTCACGCTGCCATCCTCATTGTAGAGGATCTCGGCAGCGGCGAATCCGGGGAATATCTCGACGCCCAATCCTTCGGCCTGCTCGGCCAGCCAGCGGCACAGATTGCCGAGCGAACCTGTATAGGTCCCTTTGTTGTGCATCCAGCGCGGCGTCGAAATATGCGGCACCGGCAATTTGCCGCGCTTCGTCAGGAACCAGTGCTGGTTGTCCCGCACCGGCGTTTCCGCCAGCGAGCAGCCCATGTCGCGCCATTCGGGGATCAGCTCATCAAGAGCACGGGGATCTATGACCGCGCCCGACAGAATATGAGCGCCGATCTCCGAGCCTTTTTCCAGAACGCACACCGCCAGTTCCTGGCCAGCGTCGTTGGCCAGTTGCTTCAGCCTGATCGCCGCGGACAGCCCCGCCGGCCCCCCGCCGACGATGACGATGTCATAGGGCATCGATTCCCGTTCGCTCATAATCCCTCCATCGGGACGAGCCGGATGGTTTGCCTCTCCTGTCCGGCCGCCGCGTTACTCAAACGATTTACCACCGGTTGCCGATGAAGATTCTTGACCCCGGCGTCAACCTCTGGCCCTAGAAGATCGATGCGGGGAATGACGGAAGATCTGGCCGATGCCGCCAGCGCCTATCTGGCGTGGTGGAACATGGCGGGCGTGGATTGCGCGACGGCGGAAGAACCGGTGAATTGGCTGCGTCCGTCACCGGCCGTTCCGCTGGCGCCACCCCCTTCATCTCCGGCCACGGTGAAGAAGCCAGGCTCGCTTCAAGAGTTCACCGATTGGCTCGCCCAGGATTCGGCGCAGCCGGAACGCCGCTGGCCAGGCACACCCATATTGCCGGGAGGGCAAGCTGGATCGCCGCTGATGGTGATCACCGACATGCCTGATCCAGCCGACATGGATGCAGGCACATTACTTGCCGATCGCGCCGGACGCTTGTTCGACGCGATGCTGTCTGCTGTCGGCCTGTCCCGGGAGAGCGTCTATATCGCCTCCCTCTTCTGCGCCCGCCCGCCCGGCGGCATGGTGGAGGCGGCCGACCTCAATGCAGCCGCCGACCGCATGCGCACCCATGTTTCGCTCGTGCTTCCCGGCAGGCTGCTGCTTCTGGGCGACCGGACGATCCGCACCTTCCTTCCCGTACAAGACAGGCAGGGAATGGAAAGTTTACACTTTTTTAACCATGATGGCGGCACTGTGCCTGCTTCAGCCACTTTCCATCCGCGGCTCCTGCTGGGGCAGCCCGCGGCGAAAGCGGAATGTTGGCGCACATTGCAACGCCTGGTCGAGGATATGCATCAGTGATTCGCGCGCTCACCCGATCATCTTGCCTGGCACTGGCCGCCATCAGTGCCGCCGCGGCCATGCCCGCCAAAGCGGACAATGCGCCGGCAGCGGCTGGCTTCAGATCAGGGTTCAACCCAGCCCTGTCAGTCGACGACAGCGACAAGACCCGTTACTCCGCCATCTATTCGGCGCTGTCGGATCAGCGCTGGGCTGATGCGAAAGCGTTGATCCTGGCTCTGGACCCTCAGGACCCCATGCGCTCAGTCGCGCTTTCCGACCTTTATGTAGCCAAGGACTCGCCGCGCGTTGAGCTGTTCGACGTGCTCGACCTGGTGAACAAGGCGGCCTGGCTTCCCAACGCGGATCAACTTTCGCGGCTCGCGCAGAAGCGGGGCGCGACGATCCTGCCGACGCTCCCCCAGGTCCAGAAGATGGTCTGGCTGGGTTCAGCGCCGCGCCGGGAATATGTCGCGACGACAAAGACCGACCTGCTTGCCCAGGCGCTGGTTGGTCAGATCACGCCCTTCATCAAGAATGACGATCCTGTGGGAGCGGAAACGCTGCTCGCGTCTGGAGAAATCGGCCTGACGCCCGAAGGCCTGACCGAAGTACGCCAGCGCGTCGCATGGTCCTACTATATCGAGAATAACGATGCTGACGCGCGGCGCATGGCCAACCGCGCCCTTGAAACCCGTGCGGGCGGCGACTGGATGGTGCAGGCGCACTGGACGCTCGGCCTTGCATCATGGCGTCAGCATGACTGCGCTGCGGCGGCGCCTGCCTTTGCCAATGTCGCTGCACTCGCTGGTAATGCCGACATGCGCGCGGCTGGCGCCTATTGGGCGTCGCGCGCCTACATGGCCTGTGGCCAGGCAGAAAAGGTCGAGGATCTCCTCAAGACCGCCGCGCGATCCGGCGAAACATTCTACGGCTTGCTCGCCCGCGAAACGCTTGGCCTGCCGCTGGGTGGCGGCAGGACCGCTCCGCGCTTCGGATCAGCTGATTGGCAACAGCTGAAGGACAGCCCGAATGTCCGCGCTGCGATTGCTCTCACGTCAATCGGTCAGCTTGCGAAGGCTGACCAGTTCATCCGGCATCAGGCCCGGTTGGGCGGCGCTGCTCAATATGACGCCCTGCTGAAGCTCGCCAATGCCCTCAGCCTTCCTGCCACCCAGCTATGGCTCGCCCATAACGGCCCGGCGGGCAAACAGCCCGACAGCTTCGCTCGATTCCCAACGCCGGATTGGCGTCCCGACGGCGGCTGGCGTGTCGATCCAGCGCTGATCTACGCTCACACACTTCAGGAATCAGGCTTCCGCAGCGATGTCGTCAGCAGTGCAGGAGCACGCGGGCTGATGCAGGTCCTGCCTGGCACCGGCAGTGACATGGGCCTTGCTTCCGCAGCCCAATTGTTCGTGCCGTCGACCAACATGGAATATGGCCAACGCTACCTCGAAAATCTCCGCAACATGAGTGCTACGGGCGGACTTCTGCCAAAGGTCATGGCTGCTTATAATGCGGGCCCGCTGCCTGTTCAGCGGTGGAACAGCGAGGTCAAGGACAATGGCGACCCTCTGCTGTTCATGGAGTCGCTGCCTTATTATGAAACCCGCGCTTATGTGAACATCGTCATGCGGAACTACTGGATGTACCAGATCCAGGCGAAGGGAAGCGCGGATTGCCTGACCGGCATGGCACAGGGCATGTGGCCGACCTTCCCCACCGCCAAGGGGACGCGCATGGTCCGGATGAGCCAGAACAACACGCTCTCCGCACCCAGTATCGCGGGCGGCTCTGACTGATGCCGATCGATGAAAGCCGGTCATTTCTGCCGGTGCGAATTGCCGTCCTTACCGTGTCAGACAGCAGGGGCCTTGCGGAAGACCGGTCCGGCGACACTCTGGTCGACCGGATCAAGGCGGCGGGCCACATTCTGGCTGCGCGGCATATCGAAAAGGATGATCGAGCCGCCATCGTCGCGCGTCTCCACAGCTGGATAGACGATCCCCAAGTCGATTGCATCATCACCACTGGCGGAACCGGCGTCACGGGTCGAGACGTGACACCCGAAGCGGTCGCCCAGGTCCAGGACAAGGAAATCCCCGGTTTCGGCGAGCTGTTCCGCTGGCTCAGCTACCAGACGATCGGGACGTCGACGATACAGTCACGCGCCACCGCCTGTGTCTCGCGCGGCACCTATATCTTCGCGCTGCCGGGTTCTACCGGCGCGGTGAAAGATGCCTGGGACGGCATCCTCTCCAGCCAGCTCGACAGCAGATTCCGTCCCTGTAACTTCGTCGAACTGATGCCCCGCCTGATGGAGCGCTGAATTCCCTCACCCTTGCCATCATGTTCTCTTTATGTTCCAATAAGGCATGGTTGCTGAAAAGGGTAGAGGCGCGACGCTGAACGTCGTCAGTCACCGCTTCAACATGGCGGAACAGGTCGCTGACGGCGACTGGCTCGACGCAGTTGATGTCATAGATGGACCAGCACCACGCCGCCGGACGCAAGTCACGGTGGAACACCCCCGCACGATCATCAGCCGCAACACATCGCCCGACCTTTCTTTTACCCAATCGATCAACGCCTATCGAGGCTGCGAGCATGGATGCATCTACTGCTTCGCACGGCCGACCCATGCCTATCACGACCTGTCACCGGGGCTGGACTTCGAAACACGCCTCTTCGCCAAAGCGGAGGCTCCCGACCTGCTGCGCGCCGAACTGTCCAAGCCTTCCTACCGGGTCTCGCCGATCGCCATGGGGACGAACACCGATCCCTATCAACCGATCGAACGGGACTGGAAGATCACCCGGCAATGCGTTGAGATATTGGCGGAATGTCGTCACCCGATCTTCATCACGACCAAGTCGGACCGCGTCCTTCGCGACCTCGATCTTCTTCAAGACATGGCCCGTGATCGGCTGGTGGCGGTGATGATTTCCGTCACCACGCTTGATCCCAAGGTGGCGCGCACTCTCGAACCGCGTGCGGCTCACCCTCTTCGCCGGGTGGAAGCCATTCGCCAGTTGGCGCAAGCAGGCGTTCCCGTGGTCGCCAGCGTCTCTCCCATCATTCCTGCCATCACCGATCATGAGATAGAGGCGATCGTCGAAACGACCGCTGCGGCGGGCGCCCGGGACGCCACATTCATACCCGTGCGCCTGCCGTTCGAAGTCGCGCCCCTGTTCCGGGCGTGGCTACAGGAACATTATCCCGACAGGGCCGCGAAGGTCATGGGGATCATCCGTGACATCCGGGGAGGCCGCGACAATGATCCTGACTTCGGAACCAGAATGCGCGGACAGGGCATCTGGGCTGACCTGATCCGCACCCGCTTCATCAAGGCGCGAAGGCGCGCCGGTTTCTCGGGCGAACGACTGACGCTCAGGACCGACCTGTTCCGTCCACCGGAAGGTCCGCAGCTTCAACTTTTCTGATCAGGCCGTTGCCGCAACCAGCCTGAACCCCGAACGCCGGGTCCGTGCCCGATAGCCATCGGCCTTCGGCTCCATGCGCTCGAAACTCTG
Source organism: Sphingobium agri (assembly GCF_023051225.1). Taxonomy (NCBI): domain Bacteria; kingdom Pseudomonadati; phylum Pseudomonadota; class Alphaproteobacteria; order Sphingomonadales; family Sphingobiaceae; genus Sphingobium; species Sphingobium agri. The sequence goes on from NZ_JALKHS010000006.1 coordinate 1,097,292, forward strand.
GATCGCAAGGCCAGGGATGAGTGCGATGGCATCGACCTGGTCCGCCCCGATCAGATAATCATCGCCCAGGAACATCCGGGCAGCCTTGCCGCCCGCCACTGGGGCGCGCAGGAATACTTCGCTTCGCCCGCCCCTGCTGCGCAACAGCAATTGCGCGAGTTCGTTGACAGCGGCGCTATCCTGCACATCCACGACCAGTTCCATCCGCGATGCGCTGGCAAGCTGATTGAACTGCTCCACGCCCCTGATCGTCACGCGCGGCGTTTCTTCGCCGGGCATGCGATCCAGTTCCACCATCAGCAGCGCACAGTCTCCGTCACGGGCCATGGCCTCGATCGCCTTGCACGCGTCCTCATCGAAGCAGCTTGCCTGGAACTGCCCGCTGCTGTCGGAAAATGTCGCCGCCGCATAGCGTGCGCCCCGCCGCGTCTCACGCCAGCGGACTTCCTCAACCATGGCCGCCATGACTGCGTTGGCCCGCCCGCCTTCCGCCACCTGCTCGGCACAGATCGCTCCGTAGTTCCTCGCCCCGCGCGCATCAGCCAGATGCCGGTATCGGTCGACGGGATGCGCCGAGAAGTAGAAGCCGAACGCTTCCTTTTCCTGCGCCATCCGGTCTGCGGTGGACCAGGTCTGATGCGGCGGAATGCGGACGTCCGCATGCGGCGTTTCGACATCGCCGAACAGGCCGCCCTGCCCGCTCTCGCGCGCTTCGGCAGCACTGGCGGCGACGCTCAGGATCGTGTCGGCCGCTGCATGCACGCCCGCCCGGTCGGGGTGAATTTCATCGAACGCCCCTGACGCCGCAAGGCTTTCCAACTGGCGGCGGTTCAACAATCGCGGCTCGATACGGTCGGCAAAATCATCGAGAGACTTGAATGTCCCACCGCCGTCGCGTTCGGCGACAAGCTGCTCCATCGCCTTCTCGCCCACGCCCTTCAGCCCGCCCAAGGCATAGCGCACCGCAAAGCCGAGGCGGGGATCCTCCCCCTCATATTCGATCGGCTCTACGGAGAAGTCGGCGAGGCTGCGATTGATGTCAGGCGCAAGGCAGCTGAGCCCCATGCGACGCATGTCATCAACGAATATGGTCAGCTTATCCGTAAGATGGATATCGAACGCCATCGATGCGGCGTAGAATTCGGCCGGATAATGGGCCTTCAGCCAGGCCGTCTGATAGGCCAGCAATGCATAGGCCGCAGCATGTGACTTGTTGAAGCCATAGCCGGCGAACTTGTCGATCAAATCGAACAGCTCATTGGCCTTGGCCGCCGGAATGTCGCTCCTCGCGCATCCCTCCACGAACCGCGCCCGCTGCGCGTCCATTTCCGCCTTGATCTTCTTGCCCATGGCCCGGCGAAGAAGGTCGGCGTCCCCCAGGGAATAGCCCGCCAGTATCTGGGCGGCCTGCATGACCTGCTCCTGATAGACGAAGATGCCATAGGTCTCTTCGAGGATCGGCTTCAGCAGAATATGCGGATATTCAATATCTTCCTGCCCGTTCTTGCGGCGGCCGAACATCGGGATATTGTCCATCGGGCCGGGGCGGTAGAGCGACACGAGCGCGATGATATCGCCGAAGTTGGTGGGCCGGACGGCCGCCAGCGTCTTGCGCATCCCTTCCGATTCCAGCTGGAACACGCCCACGGTATCGCCCCGCTGGAGCAAATCATAAACCGCCGGATCATCCCAGCTAAGGCTGCTCAGATCGACCTCGACACCGCGCCCCGCCAGCAGCTGCACCGCCTTTTGCAAGACGGACAGGGTCTTGAGGCCGAGAAAGTCGAACTTCACCAACCCCGCGCCTTCGACAAATTTCATGTCGAACTGCGTCACCGGCATATCCGAACGCGGATCGCGGTAGAGCGGCACAAGCTGTGACAAGGGCCGATCGCCGATCACGACGCCCGCAGCGTGGGTCGAACTATGCCGGGGAAAGCCCTCCAGCTTCATCGCATAGTCGATCAGCCGCTTGACCTGATTGTCATTGTCATATTCGGCCCTGAACTCTGCAACGCCGTTCAAAGACCGTTCCAGCGTCCAGGGGTCCGTCGGATGATTGGGCACCAGCTTGGCGAGCCGATCGACCTGGCCATAGCTCATCTGCAACACGCGGCCGGTATCCTTCAGCACCGCCCGCGCCTTCAGCTTACCGAAGGTGATGATCTGCGCCACATGATCGACGCCATATTTCTGCTGGACGTAGCGGATCACTTCGCTACGCCGCGTTTCGCAGAAATCGATGTCGAAGTCCGGCATCGAAACACGCTCTGGATTGAGGAAGCGCTCGAACAGCAGCCCCAGCTGCAGCGGATCGAGATCTGTGATCGTGAGCGCCCAGGCAACCACCGAGCCCGCCCCCGAACCACGGCCCGGCCCCACGGGAATATCCTGCTCCTTCGCCCATTTGATGAAGTCGGCAACGATCAGGAAGTAGCCGGGAAACCCCATCTGGATGATGATGTCGGTTTCGAATGTCAGCCGGTCGAAATAAGGCTGACGCGCCTCGTCACCCTCGATCCCCGCCTTTGCGAGCCGCTGTTCCAGCCCTTGGGCCGCCTGCTCCCGCAACATCCGCGCCTCGCCCTCGATGTCACCGGCAAGGCTGGGCAGGATCGGCTTTCGCTTCGGCGCAGCGACCGCGCAACGCTGCGCCACGACCAGCGTGTTGGCCAAAGCTTCAGGCAAATCCTCGAACAGGCGCTGCATCTCGGCCGCGGGTTTCATCCAGGCATCGGGCGAACTGGTCCGCCGGTCGGGCGTTTCGACATAGGCGCCATCGGCGATGCAAAGCATCACGTCATGCGCTTCATGGAAATGAGGTTCAGCAAAACAGGTCGGATTGGTCGCGATCAGCGGCAGGTCACGCGCATAGGCAAGATCGAGCAAATCAGCTTCCGCCCTGTCTTCGACGGGGTCCTGCCTGCGGCAAATTTCGACATACAGCCGATCCGGAAAGAGCGCGGCAAGCCGATCGGCATAAGCAAGCGCGGCGTCCGGCTGATCCTCCGCGAAAAGCCGGGCAATCGCCCCTTCCGCGCCTGCGGTCAGCGCTATGAGCCCGTCCGTCCTGCCAGCCAAAGCTTCCAAAGTAACATGCGGGACTTCCTCGACCGGGCGATCGAGATGCGCCATCGATACCAGGGCGCAGAGATTGTCGTACCCCGCCTCATCCTGGGCATAAAGCGCCAGCCAATCATGTACTGCGGCGGCATTGGCGGGACGCCCCGGCCGCAATATGCCCACCATGGCCCCGATGATCGGCTGCACGCCCTCGCTCTTGCACCCATCCGAAAATGCCATCGATCCATAAAGGCCGTTGCGGTCGGTGATCGCTGCTGCGGGAAAGCCCAGCGTCCGCGCTTGCTTCGCGATCTTCTTCGGCTCGATTGCACCTTCCAGCATGGTGTAAGAGGAAAAGATGCGAAGGGGTACAAAACCGGCATGAGGCATTTTGCGTTGATAGCGTCCCTGGCCGCCTTGGCGCCAGTCCTTCTTGAGAAATGCTGTGGATAAGCATTCCCCAGTCTCTTCGAAAGGCCCGCGACCACCAATTTGGCGGCATCTCGCTCTTTGAGACTGCTTTCCACCCGGTTAAGCATTCTCCAACCTCTCCGATATAGTGTGCGCCCCATGCGTTTGTCGACGATCACCAATTGGGCATATGGCGCCACCCTATTGCTTACCCTCGCCTCCGGAACCACGATGCTCATGGCGTCGGGCGCTGAGAAAAACGAGCGTGAGGCAGTCGCGCAACGCGCGCGCTTCGATCAACTGACCTCGGCGCTGCTAGAGGACAGCTATCGCCAGACCGAACAGGCGCGATCCTTTTCGATCACCGGCGATCCCACCCACCTCGTCGCCTATCAGCGTGAGAAGGCCGCGCTGCGTTCAGTGGAACAGCGGATCAGCCATTTGCGCGACGCAGGCGCGACAGAGAGCGAACTCAGGGCGCTGCGCGACGCGCTGCATTGGGCGGATGCCCTGACCGATGAGCAGGAGGCTGCACTTCGCGCGGCCCAGGCAGGCGATCAGGACACTGCGCGAACCATCCTGTTCGGTGACGAATATGGCCGGGAGCTTGACCGGATCGCCGCTCAGATCGGCAAGTTCCAATATATGTTGGACCAACGGACCGAAGCGGCCATCGCCCGCGCCACCGCGACGGCGCGCCAATGGCGCAGCATGTCCGAAATCATGCTCGGGGCGACCGCGCTCCTGTTCCTCTGCGTCCTCTATTTCATCCTCAAACAGCGCATCCTGCACCCGGTCGTGCGCCTGAGCGACGTCGTCACGCGCCTGGCCGCGCAGGACTTCGCGGCCATTCCGCCGGACATTTCCCATGTGGATGAAATCGGCGACATGGCTCAGGCTATCCGAATCTTCCGGGAAAATGGCCTTGAACGCCAACGGCTGGAAAAGGAACGCGACGCCGATCGCATCATGCAGGACCTTCTTTCCCGCATGACGCAGCGGCTTCAGGGTTGCGACAACAGCGCCGATCTTACTGGCGTCGTGCGGCGTTTCGCCCCGGAAATCGCGCCGGGCTTCGCGGGCAGGCTGTACATCTATGATGCGCGCCGAAACGCCATGCGTCAGGCCTGCGACTGGTTGTCTCCGCAATGGTCCAAGGCGGAATTCTCCCCGTCAGCCTGTTGGGCGCTGCGTCGCGGGCAAACGCACCGGCCGTCCGGCAACATCATCGACATCCCCTGCGAGCATCTGGGTTCGGAAACCCCTGCTCCCACCATCTGCATGCCGCTGGCAGCACAGGGGGAAACGATCGGCCTCCTGTATTTCGAAGAACCTGCCAACGTCTCGGCCGATCAGATCGAACGGAGCGAGAAATATCTGGAGATGCTGGCCGAAAATATCGGACTGGCCCTTGCGAACCTCCGCCTTCGCGACGCCCTGCGCGAAATGGCGATGGTCGACGCGCTGACCGGCCTATCGAACCGGCGGCAATTCGACGCTGCCATTGAAGATGCCGTGGCGGTCAGCAGCCGGGACCGGTCTCCCCTCGCCTGCCTCATGATCGACATCGATCATTTCAAGCGGTTCAACGATGCGCATGGCCATGACGCGGGCGACGCCGTGCTGCGGGCAGTCGGCAATGTTCTGAACGAATCCCTCCGCGAAGATGGCTACGCCTTTCGCCTCGGCGGTGAAGAATTCGTACTTCTGATGCCGCACTTCTCCTTGGATCAGGCGATCGACCGGGCACGCCAGGTACAGGCCAAGATCCAGAACCTGCGCGTGCAGCATGGCCATCAGCAGCTTGGGCCGGTCACGGCCTCTTTCGGGCTTGCCGCTTATCCCGATCATGGAAGGCCGAACCAGCTCGTCCAAACCGCGGATGCCGCCCTCCTCCGGGCGAAGTCCCAAGGCAGAAACCAGATCGTGGTGGCAACTGTCCGGGACGACGCCTCAGTTCAGGTCTGAAGCCTCTTCCAGCAGCCCTTCATGAAGACGCACGACGCGGTCCATCTTTTCCGCGAGCCGTTCATTATGGGTTGCCACCAGAGCAGCTGAACCTTCCTCCCGAACCAATCGGAGAAACTCTGCCAGCACGATGTCGGCGGTGCGCTCATCCAGGTTGCCGGTGGGCTCGTCTGCCAGGATCAGAGCGGGCCGGTTCGCCAATGCGCGGGCGACGGCGACGCGCTGCTGCTCGCCGCCCGAAAGCTGGCTCGGACGGTGATCAATACGATGACCCAGACCCAGGGAGGTGAGCAATGATTCAGCGCGCGCGCGTGCCACACCATTCTCCTGGCCACGAATGACCTGCGGCAGGATGACATTTTCCGCCGCGTTGAAATCCGGAAGCAGATGGTGGAACTGATAGACGAAGCCCAGCGCGTCCCTGCGCAGCCGCGTCCTTCCGTCATTATCAAGGCGCGCGGCTTCCTCGCCATCGATGCGGATCGACCCGTCGAAGCCGCCTTCCAAGAGGCCGACAGCCTGCAACAGCGTCGACTTGCCAGAGCCTGACGGCCCGAGCAGCGCCACAATCTCGCCCGGCCCCACGGTCAGGTCGACGCCGCGCAAAACCTCGATCGTCACGCCCCCCTGGGTAAAGCTGCGCTTCAGCCCCTCAACCTTCAATATGTCATTCATAGCGCAGCACCTGCACGGGATCGGTATTGGCGGCCTTGAACGCGGGATAGAGCGTCGCAAGGAAACTGAAGATCAGCGCCATGAGGCAGATGATCGTGATCTCTATCGGATCGGGTTTTGCCGGCAATTCGGTCAGGAAGCGGATCGAAGGGTCCCACAGATTCTGCCCGGTCATGAACTGGATCGCATTCACGACGCTCTGGCGGAAGAAGAGGAAGGTGAAGCCCAGCACCAATCCGGCCGCCATCCCAAGCGACCCGATCGTCACGCCCACGGTCATGAAGATCTTGACCAGGCCCACCCTGCTCGCCCCCATGGTGCGCAGGATCGCAATGTCGCGCGTCTTTGCGCGGACCAGCATGATCAATGACGAAAGGATGTTGAAGACGGCGACAAGCACGATGATCGAAAGCACCACGAACATCGCTACCCGCTCGACGGCCAGTGCCTCGAACAGGGACGCGTTCATCTGCCGCCAATCGGTCACGACCGCGCGGCCTGCGACCTTCCCGGCCAGCGGCTCCAGGATCGTGCCGACCCGATCGGCATCGACCGTCTCCACCTCGATCATGCCGACCACATCGCCCAAGAGGAGCAGGGTCTGGGCATCCTCCATCGGCATCACCACGAAGGCCTTGTCATAGTCGTAAACGCCGACCTCGAAGATCGCAGCGACTTGGTAGGATATCTGGCGCGGCACCGTTCCAAAGGGTGTGGAGCGGCCTGCGGGATTGATGATCGTGATGCTGTCACCCAGCTGCAAACCAAGATTTTCGGCCAATCTTGATCCTATGCCGACCTTACCCGCATTGGCGGTGAGATTGTCCATGCTCCCCGCGAGCACCTTTGCCTTCAGGGTCGCATTGTTCCGGATGTCGTTGACGGTCATGCCACGGACAAGAACGGCTTCGACCCGCCCCTGGAAGCTGCCGAGCAGTGGCTGCTCGATCAGCGGTGTGGCGCTGGTGACACCCGGCGTCGCCTTCGCTTCATTCAGGATCGAACGCCAGTCCGGCAATCGCCCGCCATAGCCTTGAACCACGGCATGGCCGTTCAACCCGACGATCTTGTCGAACAACTCTGCCCGGAAGCCGTTCATCACGCTCATCACGATGATGAGCGCGGCGACGCCAAGCATCACGGCGGCCAGGCTGATGCCCGCGACCAGGAAGATGAATCCCTCTCCCTTGCCAGGCAGCAGATAGCGCTTGGCGATCATGCGTTCGTAGCGTGATAAGATCATGGTGGCGCGAACGGCCCTTTATGTGATGTCGATTAGTGCCCGTCTAGCAGGGTCTCCACTAACGGCAAGCGCAACGGATTGTTGCACGTCAGCCACAGGGGTGAAGGGAAAATCTTCGGCCAAGGAAATAGCCCGTGACAGCGGCCTCCGCGGGCCATAGCAAAGTCAACGAAGCACAGGTTAATGGCCGTGGTTCAGGGATACTGCTTCCCACTTCAAGCTTAGGGGGCTGAGAAGTGGTCGAGGCAGGCCAAGGGGGAGACGAGCAATCGTCCATTAGTGCCCGGATCGTGGAAACGCGGTCCGGGCACTTTTGATTCCGCCCATGGCAGGCCTCTTGAAACCGGTTTTCCTTCAACCATATCAACCTCGCGCGTCCGCCAAATGGGGTCGCGCATCGTATCGCCGGATGCCATTTTGAGGGTCCGGTATGTTCATTTTGCTCTGATGGAGATTATGACATGCGTGGTTTTGACCTTACCCCTTATCGCCGCTCCACCGTCGGTTTCGATCGTCTCTTCGACCTGATCGAAAACAACGCGCGGTTGCAGCAGGGCGACAACTACCCACCTTTCAACATCGAACGGCTTTCCGAGGACCGTTACCGCGTGACGCTCGCCGTCGCCGGTTTCCGGACGGATGAAATCGACATCACCGCGCAGCAGAACCTGCTGCAGGTTGTGGGACGCAAGGACGATGGCGCGAGTTCGGATCGTTCCAAGTTCCTGCATGTCGGTATCGCCAATCGCAGCTTTGAAAGGCGCTTCGAGCTTGCCGACTTCGTGCGGGTGGAAAAGGCCGATCTTGCGGACGGCCTGCTGACGATCGAACTCGTTCGCGAAATCCCCGAAGCGATGAAGCCGAAGAAAATTTCCATCAACGGCGGTCAGCTCGTCGATATCAACAAGGATCGCGACGCGGCCTGATCCGCTTCCGTTTAGGAATGTTCATGGGGCGCGGCCTGATGGCCGCGCCCTTTTCTGCGTCTATATTTCTACTTGGCTGCCCAATTCGACGACGCGGTTGGTCGGCAAGCGGAAAAATTCCATCGCGCTTTCAGCGTTGCGCAGCATCCAGGCAAAAATCTTCTCTCGCCAAAGCGGCATTCCGGGCTTGGCGGACGGCAACAATGTCTGCCGCGCGAGGAAGAAGCTGGTTTCGATCATCCGAAATGCCTGCCCGCATCCCGTAACATTCTTGAGCGCCGCCGGAACATCCGGCTCCTGCATGAACCCATATTCCAACACGAGCCGGAAGAAGCCTTTCCCAAGGTCCTCCAACTTGCACCGGCCATCCTCTTCCACGACCGGCACATCCCTGATTTTCACGGTTAATAAGATGACTCGTTCATGCAAAACCTTGTTGTGCTTCAAATTGTGCAGAAGCGCATGCGGAACTCCGTTCGACGTCGATGTCATGAAGACCGCTGTTCCCGGCACGCGAACGGCGCTATTTGCTGCCGACGCCACGAACACCGGGATAGGCATGGCGCCCTCGCGCAGCCGATCCTGCACCAGCCGACGGCCCCGCGACCAGGTCGTTAGCAGCGTGAACACCACGAATCCGATCAGCAGCGGGAACCAGCCACCATCCGGCACCTTGGTGAAGTTCGCTGCGAGATACGCCCCATCAACGATGAAGAACACTGCCAGCAGTGGTGCCGAATAATACCAACGCCACTTCCACAACCGGTAAAGCAGCACGGTCAGCAGCAGATTGTCGATGAACATCGCGCCGGTGACTGCGATACCATAAGCAGCGGTGAGATTGGACGATGTCTGGAAAACCAGCACAAGCAGGATCACCATCACCATCAGCCCCCAATTGATCATGGGGATATAGATCTGCCCGGCAGTCGAGGCGCTGGTATGCGCAATCCGCAGGCGCGGCATGAAGCCGAGCTGGATCGCCTGTTGGGTGACCGAAAACGCGCCGGAAATAACCGCTTGGCTCGCGATGATGGCAGCCAGGGTTGCAAGACCGACCAGTGGCAGCTGTGCCCATTGAGGAGCAAGATGATAGAAGGGGCTGTGCAGAGCCGCCGCACCTTCGCGGAACAGCAGAGCCCCCTGCCCCATATAGTTCATCATCAAGGCCGGGAGCACGAAGAAGAGCCACGACACGCGGATCGGGCTGCGTCCGAAATGGCCCATATCCGCGTATAGCGCTTCCGCGCCCGTGACCGCGAGAACGACCGCGCCAAGGGCAAGGAAAGCCGGTAGCGGATCGGTCAGAAAAAACATGACCGCCCAATAGGGGTTGAAGGCGTAGAGAATGCCCGGCGTCTTTATGATACTGATGACGCCCAGCGCCGCGATCGTCACGAAATAGACGAGCATTATCGGACCGAAAAAGGCAGCGACCCGATTGGTCCCCAAGCCCTGAATCCAGAACAGCCCCAGCAATATGACCACAGCGGCCGGCAAGATCGCTGGCGCGAGCTGGGAGTTGTAAACTGCCAGCCCTTCGACGGCCGACAGCACCGATACGGCCGGGGTGATCATCGAATCGCCATAAAAAAGCGAGGTTGCAAAGACGCCCAGCAATACGATTCCGCGAGACCAACGCTGCGTTTTGGTCTGCCCGTTGATTAATGCAAGAAGCGCAAGACTCCCCCCTTCGCCCTTATTGTCAGCGCGCATGATGATCGTGACATATTTGAGCGTTACGACCAGCATCATCGACCAGAACATCAGGCTGATGACACCCAGGATGTGATCGGGATCGAGAGCCAGATGATGATGGCCAGCGAACGTTTCGCGGAACGCATACAGCGGGCTGGTGCCGATGTCGCCGAACACGATACCGACCGCACCCACGACGAGTTTCAGCGTGGCCTTCTGACGCGCGTGCCCATGTTCTTCGGCCGATTCGTCGCCGGAGGGGTCGACGCCGTTCGCCATGTGATCAGCCATGAAGGAAACGCCAGATGGTCATATTCATACGACACTCAAGCCTAGGCGATGTACGGGAAAATTCCCAATCTTCATTAAGAAGGGGCGCCCCCTACCACGCCTCCATGACCAGCGCAATTGAACCGCCATATCACTGGGCGACAGGCGTTCCCGCTGCCAACATTGCGTCGATACGCGCAATGCTGAGTTCCAGTTCCGCCTTGATTTCCGATCCTTCGGGCGCTCTAGCGGCCAAAGGCGCCCACAGTTCCTTTGCAGCCTGCAACTGACCGGCGCGAACGAGGGCCAAGCCATAAAAATAAGGTGGCGCAGGGGCGTCCGGGTCCAGCGTCATCGCACGACGATAAGCAAAGTCGGCGCTCGGCGACACCACCCCACCCGCATGAGCGATCAAAGCGTTCCCAAGCCCCAGCCATAAATTGGGATCATCGGGCGTCTGCTTCAGGCCCGCCAGCAGGACATTTGCCGCCTCTTTGGTCTTGCCTTGCCTGCCGAGGCCATCCGACAACATCAGCCACTGTCCAGCCTTGCCGTAGCGCTCCGCCATTCCGCGGCGCCGCTCTGCGAGTTGCTCGTCAAACTGCCCCCTGTCCGTGGAAGCCGATGCCATTTTCGGCTGCCCAGGCAATCCGGGGCTTCCTTGCCAAGCATAACCGGCGAGTCCAAGCAGCACAGCCGCAGCCGTCAGCTCCCATGACATGCGCGGAATGCGCCCTACCGCGATGAGAAACGCCATGAGACAGAATGCAAAAGCCGCCGCTATCAGCCAGCCGTTCATCGCCGTGCCTTCCGTTTGATCCGGCCACGCAACAGCAGCAAACCAAGACCGATCAGCAATAATGGCGCGCCCCAAAGCGGCCAGAGAACCGGATCAGCTGTGGGCTCATAGCTCACCCAATCACCATATCGCTCGATCAGCCAGCGGCGAATATGTTCGGGCTCTTCCCCGGCCATGATCCTTTCCCTGATCTGCGACCGCATATCGCCAGCCATGCTTGCATTGCTATCTGCGATTGACTGGCTTTGACAGGTGAGGCAGCGGATCGTCTCCATCAACGCCTTTGCCTTGCGTTCCAGTGCAGGATCACTGATCTGCCGGTCCGCATAGGGAGCAGGAGGAAGTGCTGACTGCGCCAGAAGCGGCGGGGTCAACAGCAATGCGAACAGGGTCAGCAGGGCCTTCACCGGGCATCCTCCAACTGCTGGAGGATCATGGGAATATCGTCCGCCCGTATGTCGCCCACATGTTGATAGGCAATCCGGCCTTTTCCATCGATGACGAAGCTTTCCGGAACGCCGGATGAACCCAAGGCGATCTGCACGCTACTGCGCGCATCGAGCCCGATCCGGGCATAAGGATTGCCATAGCGCGCCAGGAACCGGTCCACATCCTCACGAGCGTCACGGATTGCGATGGCATCGATCTCCACCCCTGCCCGCTTCAAGGCGAGAAGTTGGGGCGCCTCGGCGGCACAGGGTACACACCAGCTGGCGAAGATGTTCAGCAGGCGCGGTTTGCCCGTTACCAGCTCACGGCTCATCAACGCGGGCCGATCGCTGGCCGCTGGCGGCAGAGTGAAATCGGGCAACGTCTTGCCCACCTGCTTCGACGTGATGACGCGGCCGTCAGGCTTCAACAAACCACTGGCGAAAAGGATGAAAAATCCCACAAAGAGTGCCAGCGGCAGCCAGATCAGCAGCTTCCTCATGCGACCGCCGCCTTGCCGCGCCATTTGAGAAGCCAGCCACGACGCTCACGTCCCACCAGCGCCAACGCGCCACCTAAGGCGATTAGCGCACCGCCGAACCATATCAGCGTGACGAACGGCTTCCACCAAACCCGAAGTTGCCAGCGTCCCTGGTCGGCCTCCTGGCCTAGCACGACGTAAAGCTGACCATTCCAACGCGTCAGCAACGCTGCCTCGGTCGTGGTCGTGGGAGGTGACGGGAAAAAGCGCGCTTGTGGATGCAGCATGACGGGGGCACCTCCATTCCGGCTCGCTTCCATGTCAGCCTGTAACGCAGTCCAGTTATCGCCTGCTATCGGAACGATCCGCGTGAGACGCAATTTCCAACCTGCCGCTTCGACCACGTCACCGGGCCGAACCGCCGCAAGCTTTTCTACGGTGAAAGCGGAATCGCAGGCCATGCCGGCAAGACTGACGGCACACCCCAAATGCGCAACAACCATTCCCCAGGTGAACAGAGGGGTACGCCGCAAATTACGCTTCCAGAGTGGGGCCACACTTCCCGCCGCGACAGCCAGGGCAATGACCAGCCCGAGGAACGGCAGCACGCCGATCCGGCCCCATGCCAGTATAGCCACAGCAGCAAGGGCGATCATGGCGATGACGGCCGGGACGATCAATCGCCGCCCAACCTCAGCCAAATTGTCCCGGCGCCACCGAGTCAAAGGTCCTGCCGCCATGACGATCATCAGGATCAGGGCGATGGGTCCCGCTATCCGATCGAAATAGGGCGCACCAACCGAGACCTTGTGCCCAAAGGCTTCGGTAAGAAGTGGATAGAGCGTCCCTATCAACACCAGACCAAGGATGACGGAGAGCAGCAGATTGTTGACCACCAGCATGGTCTCGCGGCTGACAAGCTCAAAAGGCGCTCCCTCGCGTACCGCACCCACCCGCCATCCGAAGAGCGCGAGCGCTCCCCCGATGTAAATTCCCAACAGGACCAAGATGAAGCTGCCGCGTTCAGGGTCAACCGCGAAGGCATGGACACTGGTCAGGATGCCCGAACGGACAAGGAATGTGCCGACCATCGACATCGAAAATGCAATAACCGCCAACATCACCGTCCAGGCCCGCAGCGCATCGCGCGTGGCGAGCACCGTAACGCTGTGCAAAAGCGCTGTCGCCGCCAGCCACGGCATCAGCGACGCGTTCTCGACAGGGTCCCAAAACCACCAACCGCCCCAGCCCAGTTCATAATAGGCCCAATAGCTGCCAGCCGTGATGCCGAGCGTGAGGAGTATCCACGCAGCCAGAACCCACGGCCGCATCGCCCGTGCAAAGGATGCATCCACCTGCCGCGTCAGCAGCGCGCCGATCGCGAAGGAAAAAGCCACCGACAACCCGACATATCCGAGATACAGGGTGGGCGGATGGAAGGCGAGGCCAGGGTCCTGCAACAGCGGGTTGAGCCCTTGACCATCAGCCGCGGGCGGATTGATCCGCGCGAAAGGATTGGAAGCAAAAAGCAGAAATGCATAGAATCCAAGGCTGATCGCAGCCTGTCCGCCAAGTGTCGCCATATGCGTATCTCGCCGTAGCGCTCGTTCGAACAAGGCAACCGCAGCGCCAGCCACGCCCATGACGGTGACCCAGAGCAGCATGGAGCCTTCATGATTGCCCCATGTTCCAGCGAACTTGTACAGCCATGGCTTCATCGAATGGCTGTTGTTGGCGACCAGCAACACGGACATGTCCGATCGCATGAACAGCGCGATCAGTGCGATGAAGGCGATGGTGGTCAGCGCCCCTTGGGCGACCGCTACCGGCCGCACGGCCTCGAGCAGTTCGCTTTTCTTTCCCGCCAGTCCGAAAGCCACCAGACCTAATTGAAGAAACGCGAGCGCTGCGGCCAGCCATAGCGCGACGAGACCTGCTTCTGCGATCATGCCGCCCTCACCGCTGACTGAGGCCCGATGGTCATGAATGCCGCTCTCACCGGCCCGCCTTCATCTCGTGGGTCGTTTCATTATATTGCAGGCCTTCCAGCTCCCGAGGCATGTAACGTTCGTCATGCTTCGCCAGCAGGTTCGTGGCAACGAAGGTGCCCGCGCCATCAAACGCCCCTTCCGCAACTACACCAGACCCTTCCTTGAAAAGATCAGGCGCAATACCCTTGAACACCGCAGGAACAGTCGCCTTCCCGTCGGTCACGTCAAAATGCAGGGTTACGCCGTCTGCCGCCCGCTTGAGGCTGCCGTTGACCACCATGCCGCCGAGACGAATGGCTTTGCCCTCTTCTACGCCTTTCGCGCGAACATCGGCGGGCGCATAGAAATAGGCGGCTTCGTCGCGGAGCGCAGAGGCAGCGAGCAAGCCCGCACCGATCAAGGCAAAGAGCGCGACCAGCGCAAGGACGAGGCGTTGATGCTTTGCCTTCATGACCTGTCCGTCAACTTTTGCGCCGCCGCCTCCGCGTCGCGCATGGAGCGCCAGCAGGAAAGGCACAGGACGAGCGTGCCCAAAAAGGTCAGCGCGTAGGCGCCGGCGACAAAAGCCCACTGATTCATGTCGATTACCCCCGCGCCAGCCGCTGCATGCGCGCCTCAACCTTGTTACGCGCCAATATGGTCCGCATCCGCATCAGCACGATCGCCCCGAACAGGAGAGAAAATCCCGTGAGCGTGAAGCCAAGTGGCCAGAGAAGCGACAGGTCGATGCTTGATCCTCGCAGCGTGATGCTGGGGCCCTGATGCAGGCTGTTCCACCACACGACCGAGCGATTGATGATGGGAATATTCACCGCCCCAACAAGGCCGAAGATTGCCGTCACGGGACTGACGCCGCCCTGATCCTGCCGCGCACTTGCATTGGCCAGCGCTATATATCCCAGATAGAGGAAGAAGAGCACCAGCATGGAGGTCATCCGACCGTCCCATTCCCACCACGTTCCCCAGGTGGGACGGCCCCAGATAGATCCCGTGACGAGGCAGATCGCGGTAAATAATGCGCCTGGAACTGCAATGGCCCGCCCCGCAACTGCTGCAAGTGGATGCCGCCATATAAGCTGCATCAGCGCGGATATCGCGATCCCGGTCCATCCCGCCATTCCCAGCCATGCGGCAGGCACATGAATATAAAGAATCCTTACCGTTTCACCCTGCAGATAATCAGCCGGAGTAACAAGAAGACCGCAACCCGCACCTGCCAAAAGCAGTATCAGCCCAGGCCAGAACAGCCAGGCGGTCAGCGGCCGCGCGATCTTCAGGAAGCGGGCAGGATTGGCAAAACGGTGCATTTGGAGAGGCTCTTTAGCTCTGCCTTACGCGCAAAGCCAGTAGCGCTTTTCTGTCCGCGACCACCCAGGAAACTTTCCCATCTTCGCCGCTCGACAGCCTTTTTTGTTTCAAACAGGCGACAAATCAGGATCGAGCCACTATATGCGCGCGAAGCAGCCCTTTGAGGCGCACGGCATCGGCTATGGACCCGCTCGCACCCATGTTTACGACAAACCCGTTCGACGACGACAAGCTGCGTGAAGAATGCGGCATCTTCGGAGTCATCCAGGCGGAGACCGCTTCGGCGATCGTCGCACTTGGACTCCACGCATTGCAACATCGCGGTCAGGAAGCTGCTGGCATCACCAGTTGGGATGGCCATGATTTCCACACCCACCGGGCGATGGGCCATGTGGCGGGCAATTTCGACCGTGATGAAGTGATTCGCGCCCTGCCGGGCAATACCGCATCTGGCCATGTCCGCTATTCAACGACGGGCGAAACCTCGCTCCGCAATGTGCAGCCGCTCTATGCAGAGCTTAATTCCGGTGGCTTTGCCGTCGCACATAACGGCAATATCTCCAATGCCATGAAGCTTCGGCGCGAACTGATCCGGCGCGGCTCCATCTTCCAGTCGACGTCTGATACCGAGGTGATCATCCATCTGGTCGCAACCTCGACCTACCGGACGCTGCTCGACAAGTTCATTGACGCGCTGAAGCAGATCGAGGGTGCTTATTCACTGATCGTGACGACGCCTGAAGGCATGATCGCATGTCGCGATCCGCTTGGTATCCGGCCCCTGGTGATGGGCAAGCTGGGTGATGCTACGATCTTCGCGTCTGAAACCGTCGCATTCGACGTCGTCGGTGCTGAACATGTCCGCTCTATCGATCCTGGCGAGCTTGTCATCGTTACGCATGATGGTGAGGTCCGGAGCCACCGCCCGTTCGGCGACGTACACCCCCGCCCCTGCATCTTCGAACATGTGTATTTCAGCCGCCCCGATTCGATCGTTGATGGGTCGAGCGTCTATTCGGTTCGCAAAGCCATCGGCGCTCAACTGGCAATCGAGAACCCGGTCGATGCCGACTTGGTCATCCCCGTGCCCGACAGCGGCGTGCCTGCGGCGATCGGCTATGCCCAACAATCCGGCCTCCCGTTTGAGCTTGGCATCATCCGCTCGCACTATATCGGACGTACATTCATCCAACCGGGGGACAAGGTTCGGCACCTTGGTGTCAAGCTCAAGCATAATGCGAATCGCGCGCTGATCCAGGGCAAGCGCATCGTCCTCATTGACGACTCGATCGTTCGTGGGACCACCAGCCTCAAGATCGTACAAATGATGCGCGAAGCTGGGGCCAAGGAAGTGCACATGCGAATTGCCAGTCCGCCGACGAAGCATAGCTGCTTCTATGGCGTGGACACGCCCGAGCGCACCAAGCTGTTGGCGCATCGTCTGGATATCGGCGGCATGCAGGATTTTATCCATGCCGATAGCCTGTCGTTCATTTCAATAGATGGGCTCTACAAAGCGCTGGGCGAGGCAAAGCGGGCGGACATCCGGCCGCAATATTGCGACGCCTGCTTTACCGGCGATTATCCCACCACACTCACCGATCAGGATGATGCGGTGGTGCAGAACCAGCTTGAACTGCTAGCCGAGCGGGTTGTCTGATCACTAAAGCAAATCTGGATGGCTGCTCGGCCTGAGCAGCCATTCCCTTTTCAACGAACGGCCTTTCACTCAGAAGGGCGAACAGGATACCTCATGTCCACTCTTCCTCTTTCCGGTAAGCTTGCCCTGGTAACCGGCGCGAGCCGCGGGATCGGCGCTGCCACCGCCAAGGCGTTGGGCGCTGCCGGTGCTCACGTCATTCTGACGGCCAGAACCGCTGGCGGGCTTGAGGAGGTGGAAGAATATATTCACGGCGTCGGCGGCAGCGCGACCATCGCGCCACTTGACCTCATAGATGGAGAGAGCATCGGACGACTGGCGCAGGCGGTATCTGGCCGGTGGCAGGCTTTGGATGTCCTGGTGCTCAATGCCGCAACGCTCGGTAGCTTGGCCGCAGTTCCCGCTATCGATACCAAGGAATTTGCCCGGCAGCTCACCTTGAACATAGCGGCACCGCAGGCCTTGATCGCGGCATTCGACAAAATGCTTCGCGCTAGCGCTGATGCCCGCGTCGTTGCGATTACCTCATCGGTCGCACGTGCGCCCCGCGCCTATTGGGGCGCCTATGGTGCATCCAAGGCGGCGCTCGAAACGCTCGTCAGCGCCTATGGCGAGGAAGTGAAGAATATTTCCGCGATCCGCGCCCATATCGTTGACCCCGGAGCAACGCGGACCGCGATGCGGGCCAGAGCCTATCCAGGGGAAGATCCGGCAACGGTGAAAGAACCGGAGGTCGTTGGCCAAGCGATCGCCGACCTCGTCCTTTCGGACCAGCCGAACGGTTATCACCTGCGCATAGATTGATTCGTCAGCCGGGCTTAACCAGCGTGACCTGGGCGACATTGATCGTGCCGCTCCTGAAGCCGCCTTCGCAATACATGAGGTAATAGCGCCAAAGCGCCACGAAGTGCTGGTCGAAGCTCGCGGGTAGAAGGCCACGATCGACAGTGCGATCGAATTGCTCGCGCCATCGCCTGAGTGTCTCCGCATAATGCTGGCCAAAATGGTGAACGTCTCGCCATTCCAGCCCTTCGGCCTCCGCCAGAGCCCTGAAGCGGCC
This sequence comes from Sphingobium agri, assembly GCF_023051225.1. Taxonomy (NCBI): domain Bacteria; kingdom Pseudomonadati; phylum Pseudomonadota; class Alphaproteobacteria; order Sphingomonadales; family Sphingobiaceae; genus Sphingobium; species Sphingobium agri. Next base: position 1,115,274 of record NZ_JALKHS010000006.1, read on the forward strand.
TTCGGAAAGCAACATGCCGCCCGGGAAAATATAGGTCTGAATGAAATCAGCTCCACGGGCATATCGATCGAAAATGGCATCATCGATCAGAATATACTGAACCGCGGCTCGCCCCCCGGGCTTTAGAAGCCTGTTGATCGCACTCACATAGGCAGGCCAATATTCCTGGCCAACGGCTTCCACCATCTCCACACTGGCGATGGCGTCATATTGGCCTTGGGCATCGCGATAATCACGCAGGAGGATATTGGCTCCGGCACCCAGCCGTTCACGCGCGTAATCGGCTTGCTCGGTCGATAGCGTCAGCCCATCATAGCGGATGGCGCAGCGCTGCATTGCCTGCTCGGCAAGCCCTCCCCATCCGCAGCCGATCTCAAGCAGCGCACTGCCCTGCTTGAGGTGGAGCCGATCCAGTATAGCGTCCACCTTGCGCTGCTGCGCGCGCTCCAGGCTTTCGCTCGGGTCGTCTGGATCGCGAAACAACGCGCTCGAATAATGCATGTTGCGGTCCAGCCAGAGGCCGTAGAAATCGTTCCCCAGGTCATAATGATAAGCGATGTTGCGACGCGATCCCCGCCGATTATTGCGCCTCAGGCGATGCGCAAGCGCCGCAAACCATCGTCCCGGGCCGTTCGGGCGCGCGACATTGCCCAACGTAGCGGCATTCGCCATGAACAATTCGAACAGTGGGACCGGATCGGGACTGCTCCACTCACCTGCAGCCCATGCCCTATACCAACCCGCCGACCCACCAGCAATCAGCCGCAGCAGAGCACGCCAGCGGACCAACCTGACTTCGCACGCGGGCCCTGCCGCCCGCCCGCCCAACATCCTGATCGTGCCATCGGGCAGCGTCGCTTCGAGTTTGCCCTTCTCAAGTCCCGAATCGATGCGGTCCAGAAGGCGGTGGAAGTGGGGTGCAGTCAGGCGCTCCAGCCAGCGGCTCGGTTCATCCTCAGGCAATCGTCGCACGGCTGACGCGCGCCTGCCACGCTTGGGATCGATTGCGTTCATACCCTCACCTCTGCCGCTCGCTCATGGATACTGTCGTCACGCCCTGCTGCGCCGATATGCGGCAAGCGCACGTTCCCGCGCCTCGCGATGCCCTACGCGCTTGGGAGGATAGGATCGCGGCCTTGCTTCAAAGGCGTCAGGATCATGAATTGCCTTGTCATCCAGATGCACCAGTTCAGGCACCCACCTCCTGATATAGTCCGCCGCCTCGAATTTTGGAGACTGCGTTAATGGCGCCATGATCCGCGAAAATAGGTTTGCGTCAACACCGCTCCCAGCCACCCATTGCCAGTTCACGCTGTTGTTCGCATAGCTTGCGTCAACGAGGGTATCCCAAAACCATTGAGCCCCGTGCCGCCAATCGATCAGAAGATGTTTAATGAGAAAGCTGGCCGCGATCATGCGGACTCGGTTATGCATCCATCCTGTCGTCCAAAGCTGCCGCATGCCGGCATCCACTATCGGATAGCCTGTCTGCCCTTGTTTCCACGCCGCTAGATCGGAGCCTGCTTCGCGCAAATCCCGCCATGGCATCCGGTCGAAACCGGCACGAGCATTCTGTGATCCATAGGCTGGGAATGCCCATATTTGGGTATGCGCATAATCGCGCCAAAGCAGTTCCTTGAGGAAGGTTGTGGCATCCGTGGCTGCATCACCGATGCGGTGCCACACATAAGCGGGCGAAACCTCGCCGAAATGCAGGTGGGGGGAAAGTCGGGATGTGCCTTCGATCGAGGGAAGATTGCGTGCCGTGTCATATTCGTCAGCTTCATCCATGAATGACGCAACATTCTGGCGGGCTCCGGCTTCCCCAGGAGACCAGTCGTCAGAAAAATGGGCAGCCCAATCAGGTTTGCTGGGAAGCAGGCCCCAATCGTCGAGGGACTCACTTTTAGGCCACTTATGGGGAGAAGCGATTTCCGCAGGGGCCGGACTGACGACAGGAGGCGGCATATGCTGCATCGCGGCGCGGGCAAAAGGCGTGTATATCTGATAGGGCTTTCCACCAGACGTGCGGACGCTGCCGGGTGGCAGCAGCAGCATGCCTCCATGCAATTGAAGGTCGAGATCGCGGGCCACTGCCTTTTCCGCATTGCGCCACCATGGTTCATAGTGCGCCAGCGCATGCACCCGTTTAGCGCCCGTTTCCCGGCTTAGCCGCTGCAATGCCTCTACGCTCTTCCCTCTGCGCAAGATAAGACGGGATCCTTTGCGGCGAAGGCTATCATCCAGTGATCTGAGGCTATGGTGGAGCCACCATCGCTGCGCGCTTCCCATTTTCCACTGCTTGGGCGTTGCATCGTCCAGAATGTAGACCGGGATAACTGGTCCTTCGCTGGCCGCCTGCTCCAAGGCAGCTTGATCGGAGAGACGGAGGTCCTGGCGGAACCACAGGATGACGGGATCGGACATATGCCAGCTTTGCCATTGCTGGGCGAGGCTTCCAACCCCTCGACCATTTCGGCGCGAAAAGCTGTCCAGATACGGCACTGTATTTTTTAGCTCATGGACGGGCGCAAGTCGGCCGCTTATCTTGGCAACGGAGAAAGGCTGCGGCCCAGGGTTAGCGGCGAGGACATTGATCAGGGGACAATATGGCGTCAGTGCCAAATGATTCGGAACTCGGGTATCGGCCTTGTGTCGGCGTGATGCTCGTCAACATGGACGGCAAGGTTTTTGTCGGCCAGCGGATCGATAGCCAGGTGGAAGCCTGGCAAATGCCGCAAGGTGGGATCGACCACGGGGAAGAGGAAAAAGCAGCCGCGCTTCGTGAACTTGGCGAAGAAACGGGGATCACGCCGGATCATGTCGAGATCATCGCGAAGGCGCGGGACGAACATCTTTACGACCTGCCGCCTGAACTCATCGGGAAGCTGTGGGGCGGCAAGTTCCGCGGCCAGAGGCAGACGTGGTTCCTGGCACGCTTTCTCGGCACTGATGGCGACATCGATATCGCTACCGCTGACCCGGAATTTTCGGAATGGAAATGGATCGAGCCGGAAGCGCTTCCCGACGTGATAGTTCCTTTCAAGCGCAAGCTCTACCGGGACATTCTGCAGGAATTCAAAGCGCTCATCTAAAAGCCACCGCGAGGGTGGAGGCGGGCAGCCTCGTTTGATAAGCTCCGGTGCATGAGGGCGCTTTCCTTTCCTGATCGAGCCCTGGCGTGGAGGTGATGGCTTGAGCTTTGTCATGCGGACGGCGCGGGCGGATGATCTGCAAACCCTGTATGAATTAGCGAAACAAACGGGGGGAGGATTTACGAACCTGCCCGCTGACCGGAAGGCGTTGGAAGAGAAGCTGGTCCGGACCGAACTGGCTCTTGCTCGCGAGGGTGGGGAGGTTGAAGACGAACTCATTCTCATGGTTCTCGAAAACTGCACTACAGGGCAAGTTCGGGGCACCTGCCAGATTTTCAGCAAGGTCGGGCAAAGCTGGCCCTTTTATTCCTACCGCCTGGGCGTCCTGACCCAGCATAGCCGCGAGCTTTCGCGGACGTTCCGGGCGGAAATGCTCTCGCTCGTGACCGACTTGGAGGGATCCACGGAAGTAGGCGGCCTGTTCCTGCATCCGCGAGAGCGCGCGGAGGGTCTTGGCCTCCTCCTCGCTCGCAGCCGTTATCTCTATATCCGTAATCATCGCGAGCGCTTCGGAGAACGAGTGATCGCGGAGCTGCGTGGCGTGATCGATGAAGCGGGCGGCTCGCCATTTTGGGACGGCCTTGCCGGGCGCTTTTTCGGCATGACCTTTCAGGAAGCGGACGAATTCAATGCCATCCATGGCAATCAGTTCATCGCGGACCTGATGCCCAAGACCCCCATCTACATCGCCATGCTGAACGAAGGCGCGCGTGCCGTCATCGGCCTTCCCCATCCCAATGGCCGCGCGGCAATGCGAATGCTGGAGACGGAGGGTTTCACCAATCCGGGCTATGTCGACATTTTCGACGGCGGGCCGACGATGGTCGGACAGATCAACTCGCTGCAAACCATCGCCCATGCGCAGGATGTGACACTTGGTTCGATCCATGACGATGGCGGCGAAAAGCATTTGATCGCTTGCGGTCAGCGCGCCGAGTTTCGCTGCACCTACGGCCTCGTCAAACGCGCCAGCAACGAGGGCGTATCACTCGACCGGGAAAGCGCTGAACGGCTGGCGATCGAGCCGGGGCAGTCATTCACGATGGTGCCGCGCGCATGAGCGTCAGGGAGATCAACTTCGACGGCTTGATCGGCCCGAGCCACAATTATGCGGGCCTGAGCCATGGCAATCTCGCTTCGGCCAACAATGCAGGAGCGGCATCCTACCCCCGGGCAGCCGCCCTGCAAGGCATCGAGAAGATGCGCACGAACCTCCGCCTGGGCCTGACCCAAGGCATTTTCGTACCGCAATGGCGGCCGGACGGACGCTGGCTGAACGCACTGGGCACGAATATCAGCGAAGCAGAGCCCCATATCCGGGCGGCCGCCATGTCCGCGTCGTCGATGTGGGCAGCCAATGCCGCCACGGTATCGCCGGGGCCGGACACGGCAGACAGGCGTACCCATTTGACGGTCGCCAATCTGGTGACCATGCCCCATCGCAGCCATGAGTGGCAGCAGACGCTCACCCAATTGCAGGTCGCCTTTTCCGACAAGTCCGCATTCGCGGTGCATCCGCCGATCCCCGCGCCTTTTGGCGACGAGGGCGCCGCCAACCATATGCGGCTATGTGACCGGCATTCGGATCAAGGCGTCGAAATATTCGTCTATGGCCAATTGGGTGGCCCCTATCCTGCGCGCCAGCATGTCGAAGCCAGCAAGGCGGTAGCGCGGCTGCACGGCCTTGATCCTGCGCGCACATTGTTCGTGATGCAGTCGCAAGAGGCGATCGCGGCCGGCGCATTCCATAATGACGTGGTAGCAGTCGCCAACGAAGGCCTGCTGTTCGCCCATGAGCAAGCCTTTGCGGACAAGGACCGCTTCTACACGCAGTTGCGGGCGCTCTTCCCGGCGGTGCAGATCATCGAAGTGCCAGCACGGGCGATAAGCCTGACCGACGCCATCCAAAGCTATCTTTTCAACGCGCAACTAGTCACGATGCCCCATGGCGGCATGGCTCTGGTCCTGCCTGCCGAAGCAAAGGCCATCAGGAGCGTCTGGGGGTGGCTGGAAAATCTGGTCGCGGGCAATGGTCCCATCCGGGAACTGTTCCCCGTCGACGTGCGCCAATCCATGGCCAATGGCGGAGGACCAGCTTGCCTGCGGCTGAGGGTCGTCGCGGACCCGGCGAATATCGATCCACGGTTTCTGGTGAACGAAGCCAAGCTTGACGCCATCGCGAACATTGTCGAGCGTAGTTGGCCTGAGGAGATCATCGCCACTGATCTTGCCGACACCCGCCTGATCGCGCAGATCGAACAATCGTGGTTAATGCTTGTTGACCATTTGCAACTTTCGGGCGACTTAATTCCTTAGAGCTAGTCGCAGCTCGAGTGGAATGATGAACCGGATCAAGCGCCTTTTCACGATCAAGACGAAGTTCGAGGCGTTTCTGGTCATCTATGCGCTTGCACTGGGCGCTACGGAGCGCGGCATCGTCTATATGGGGCAATATCCCGGTTTCGGCGGCCAATTGCTTGCCCTGGCATGCACCGGATCGGTATTCATGGCCGGCGGGATGATCATCGATGCCGTCGAGATGCGGCGGCGCCTGACCTACTGAACGGCGTTTCGGGGCAAGGCGGCGGTTGACCGGGAGCGGAGCCGCATGCAGGAGCGCTCCATGGCCGCGATCATGCTTCAGGGAACAGGATCCGACGTCGGCAAGTCGGTGCTCGTTGCGGGGCTGTGCCGCACGCTGGTGCGCCGTGGCTACAGCGTGCGTCCTTTCAAGCCGCAGAACATGTCCAATAATGCAGCCGTCACGGCCGATGGCGGAGAGATCGGCCGGGCCCAGGCTCTCCAGGCGGCGGCGGCCGGGGTAGAACCGCATAGCGACATGAACCCGGTGCTGCTGAAACCGCAGGCTGACCGGACGTCGCAACTGGTCGTGCATGGCAAGGTTCGCGGCACGCTGGGCGCTGGGAATTTTCGGACGGCGCGAGCCGAGCTGCTGGGCGCGGTGATGGAGAGCTACGAGCGGCTGCGGCAGCAATGCGACATCGTCGTGGTCGAGGGCGCCGGATCGCCCGCCGAAATCAATTTACGGGCCGGTGATATCGCGAACATGGGCTTCGCGCGGGCGGCGGATGTGCCCGTCATCCTGGTCGGCGACATAGATCGTGGCGGCGTCATTGCCGCGATCGCAGGCACCAAGGCCATTATCGACCCGGCGGATGCGGCGATGATCCGAGGGTTCCTGATCAACAAGTTCCGTGGTGATCCCGCGCTGTTCGAGGATGGCTATCGCCAGATCGAGCAATTGTCAGGCTGGCGAGGCTTTGGCGTGATCCCCTGGCTATCGGCCACTGCCAGGTTGCCCAGCGAAGACGCCGTGGTGCTGGAGAGGAATATCGATCGTGGCGCCAGGGGGACGGTGATTGCCTGCCCTGTCCTGCCCCGCATCGCGAATTTCGATGATCTCGATCCGTTCAAGCTCGAGCCTGACGTGGAGCTTGTCATGGTGCCGCCGGGGCAACCGATCCCCGCCGAGGCCAGCCTGATCATTCTGCCGGGTTCGAAGGCGACCATCGCCGACCTGCGCGCATTGCGGGCAGAGGGATGGGATATCGACATCCTGTCGCATCATCGGCGCGGCAGGCCCATTTTGGGCATTTGCGGAGGGTATCAGATGCTTGGCCGCAGCATCTCAGATCCTGAAGGCATCGAGGGGGAACCGGAAAGGATCGAGGGGCTGGGCCTGCTTGATGTGGACACACGGTTGACGGGCGATAAGTCGCTGGAGCGGGTGGCGGGCACGGCGTGGGGGCAGAGCTTCGCGGGATATGAGATGCATGTCGGCCTGACCGACGGCCCCGATCGCGCGCGGCATTTGGCGCGGCTGGCCGATGGCCGGACGGATGGTGCTGTCAGTGCGGACGGCCGCGTTTGCGGCACCTATGTGCACGGCCTCTTTGCCAGCACGGAAGCGCGTGCTGGATTGCTGGCGTCGTTGGGCGTGAAATCCGGAGCGGTGGATTATGCCGCGTCGGTGGAACAGGCGCTCGATGACATTGCCGGGCAGTTGGAGCTGCATGCTGACATCGATGCGATGATCGAGATGGCGACGAAACGCTGACGCGGACGGGTTGCTTTGGGAAATGATGCGGCTTGCCGGCAAGCTCGCCCACCGTTCAGCCGGGTGGCTTCCCCTGTTACTAACGGGCCGATATTTGCGGGACGTCCGACCGGCACAGTCGCGCCTGAACAGCTAAGACAATCAGCTATGATTGTCTTACATGCTGCTGATTTTCTTGGGAAAAGAAAATGGCGCGCCCGGAACGATTCGAACGTCCGACCCTCAGATTCGTAGTCTGATGCTCTATCCAGCTGAGCTACGGGCGCGTTGTGGAGCGGCAGATAGAGGGGGGCGGATGATTGGGCAAGCCCCTTTTTCACTTTTTTTACGGGGCTGCCGTCGCAGTTTCGCAGGCGCAACTTTTCCCGGCATTTGCTCGTTGCGGATTGGGGAAGGAGGCGAGGCATGGCTTTCACTTTGAACGAAATCATATTGCTGGTCATCGCACTGCTCGTTGGGCTTGTGCTGGGCCTGATGATGAGCGGACGCGGCAAATATAAGCGGCTGTGGCGGGACGAGCAGATCGCGCATCGGCAGACGTTAAAGGAACGGGATGCGCGGGTGGCGGCTGTTCCTCCCGGCGTTGGGCATGATCGCTCTGATCGGGATGATCTGACACGGGTCAGAGGGATTTCAGCGGCAGATGCGGCCGCACTGCATGAGGCGGGCTATCATCGTTATGACCGGCTTGGCGCAATCAGTGACGAGCAGCAAGCGGCGTTGGAGGCACGGCTGGGGCGGGAACCGGGAACGATCGCGCGCGAGGAATGGCGCACCCAGGCGCGGCTGCTCGAAACCGGCAAGGTCCGCGAGCATGAGCGGCGCTATTTGGAGACATAAGGTGGATGCCCCCTTAACCCCTCCCGCGTACGGGAGGGGGTTGATGGGTTCGCGCTACTTCTTCGCCAGCGCGGCCTGCGCAGCGGCGAGCCGGGCGATCGGGACGCGGTAGGGCGAGGCCGAAACATAGTCGAGGCCGGTAGCCTCGCAGAAGGCGATCGAGGCGGGATCGCCGCCATGTTCGCCGCAGATGCCGAGCTTGATCCCCGGACGGGTCGCGCGACCACGCTCGGCTGCCAATTCGATCAGTTGGCCTACACCCTCCACATCGATGCTGACGAATGGATCGCGGGCGAAGATGCCCTTGTCGACATATTGCGTCAGGAAGCGGCCCGCGTCGTCACGGCTGATGCCGATCGTCGTTTGCGTGAGATCGTTGGTGCCGAAGGAGAAGAACTCGCCCACTTCAGCGATCTCGCCTGCCTTGAGCGCCGCGCGCGGCAGTTCTATCATGGTACCGACGAGATATTCGACCGAGGCGCCCTGCTCCGCGAAGACTTCACTGGCGACGCGATCGACGATCGCCTTCATCAGCTCCAGTTCCTTCCTTGTCGCGACAAGCGGGATCATGATTTCCGGAATCGGCGCTTCGCCGCTACGCTGCTTGATGAGAAGCGCGGCTTCGAAGATGGCGCGGGCCTGCATCTCGTATATTTCGGGATAAGTGACGCCGAGACGGCAACCGCGATGGCCGAGCATCGGGTTGAACTCGTGCAGTTCGGCGGCGCGGCGCTTGAGCGCATCCACGCCAACGCCTGCTGCCTTGGCCACTTCCTCGAACTCCGCCTCGCCATGAGGCAGGAATTCGTGCAGCGGCGGGTCGAGCAGGCGGATGGTGACGGGCAGACCGGCCATCACCATGAAGATCTGCGCGAAATCGTCCCGCTGCTCGGGCAGCAGCTTTTCGAGCGCGGCGCGGCGGCCCTTCTCCGTGTCGGCGAGGATCATCTCGCGGACCGCAGTGATGCGGGCGGCGTCGAAGAACATATGCTCGGTGCGGCAGAGGCCGACGCCCTCCGCGCCGAAATCACGCGCGGTCTGGCAGTCGAGCGGGGTTTCGGCATTGGCGCGGACCTTCAGGCGACGAACCTTGTCGGCCCAGCCCATCAGCGTGCCGAAGTCGCCAGCCAGTTCGGGCTGCACCGTCGGCACTTCACCCGCCATCACCTCGCCAGTCGAACCGTCGATGGTGAGGATGTCGCCTTCCTTGAGCGTGCGCCCTTCGATGCGCAGCGTCTTGGCGGCGTTGTCGATCGACAGGCTACCAGCGCCGGACACGCAAGGACGGCCCATGCCGCGCGCCACCACCGCCGCGTGTGACGTCATGCCGCCACGCGCGGTCAGGATGCCCTTTGCGGCGTGCATGCCGTGAATGTCTTCGGGGCTGGTTTCGACGCGGACGAGAATGACGGAATCGCCCAGCTCATTGCGGCGCTCGGCCGTATCGGCGTCGAACACGATCGCGCCAGATGCGGCGCCCGGAGACGCCGGCAGGCCCTTGGTCAGCACATCGCGGGGCGCCTTGGGATCGAGCGTGGGGTGCAGAAGCTGGTCGAGCGCGGCGGGATCGACGCGGGCGACGGCTTCTTCCTCGCTGATCAGGCCTTCGGTCGCCATATCGACGGCGATCTTGAGCGCGGCCTTGGCGGTGCGCTTGCCCGAACGGGTCTGGAGCATCCAGAGCTTGCCCTGCTGCACCGTGAACTCGATGTCCTGCATGTCGCGATAATGGGTTTCGAGGATCTGAAACACCCGCGCCAGTTCGGCGTAGGTTTCCGGCATCGCCTCTTCCATCGACAGCGGCTTGGCCCCTGCCCGCTCGCGCGCCTGGCGTGTGAGATATTGCGGTGTGCGGATGCCCGCGACGACGTCCTCGCCCTGCGCGTTGATGAGATATTCGCCATAGTAGGCGTTCTCGCCCGTCGCGGGATCGCGGGTGAAGGCGACGCCGGTGGCCGATGTGTCGCCCATGTTGCCGAATACCATCGCCTGCACGTTGACGGCGGTGCCCCAATCGTGCGGGATCGAGTTCAGGCGCCGATAGACCTTGGCGCGGTCGGCCTGCCAGCTGCCGAACACTGCGCTGATTGCGCCCCAAAGCTGGTCGTTTACGTCCTGCGGGAAGGGCTTGTTCCAAAGCTTTGTAACAAGGCCCTTATATTCGGAAACAAGCGCCTTCCAATCGTCGGCGGTCATTTCCGTGTCGAGTGTGTAGCCCTGATCCTCCTTGGCGATTTCCAGCGCTTCCTCGAACGCGCCGTGATCGAGTTCCAGCACCACGTCGGAATACATCTGGATGAAGCGGCGATAGCTGTCCCAGGCGAAGCGCTCGTCGCCGGACGCGGCAGCGAGGCCGAGGACCGTTTCATCGTTGAGGCCAAGGTTGAGGACGGTGTCCATCATGCCCGGCATGGAGATGCGCGCACCGGAGCGGACGGAGACGAGAAGCGGATCGGCCGCGTCTCCGAACTTCTTGCCCGTGACGCCTTCGATATGGGCGATGCCGTTTGCGACTTCGGCCTTGAGGCTTTCGGGGAATACGCCGCCATCCTGATAATAGCGGGTGCACATTTCGGTTGTGATGGTGAAGCCCGGAGGCACGGGGAGGCCGATGGCGGCCATGCCGTCCAGATTGGCGCCCTTGCCGCCAAGGAGATTCTTGTCACCCTTGCCACCATCATCGACGCCGCCGCCGAAACGATAGACATAACGCGTCGCGGTCGTGCTCATGCTGGCCTCTTCCATTTTCAACATAGTCCCGGCTCTCCCTGCACTGGTTGCCGTGTATTTGTGCGTTGCAGCAACATTCCTACAACAGGCGGGGCGATGAACGCACCCGCTTTTACGATGATCCTTGGTCTTCTCTATTCTTTTCCGGCGCTTCGCATCCCGGTTCTTATGAATTACCCTGCAATTTTCGAGAAATCAGCGACGGCGTGGACAGCGTCCCGCACCCGCGCAAGCAGAGCGAGGCGCGCGAGGCGCTTGGCCGTGTCGCTATCGTTTACGGTAACCTTGTCGAAGAAGGCGTCGATCGGCGCGCGCAGGGTGGCGAGCGCGGCCATGGCGCCTTCGAAATCCTCTGCCTGCACGGCGGCGCTTGCGCGCGGCTCGGCGGCGTCGAGGGCCGCGATGAGATCGGCTTCGGCCGGTTCGGGGGTGTAGGTTAACGGCGTCACCCCAGCGGGAGCCGGGGTCTCAGCTTCGCTCGAACCGGCAGAGATGCCAGCTTCCGCTGGCATGACGGATTGATCGACGCCTTCCTTTTTCAGGATATTGGCGGCGCGCTTGTATCCCGCGAGGAGGTTGGTGCCGTCATCGGTGGCGACGAAGGATTGGAGCGCCTTCACGCGGGCGAGCAGGCGGACGAGGTCGTCCTCACCGCCGAGCGCGAAGACGGCGTCGATCAGGTCGTGGCGGACGCCTGCTTCCTTTTGCTGGACTTTTAGGCGGTCGGCGAAGAAGTCGAGGAGCGAGTGTTCCGATGCATAATAGCTAAACCACAACTCAAACGCAGTCGGGCTTTCGACGTCCTTTAATCGGTCCCGCATTTTATCGGCAGCCTTTTGCCCCAGAAGGGCGGCCATTGCCTGCATTGCGGTATCTAACGTGGCCGCATCAATCGCGCCTGTGCGTTGCACCGCTAGCTGCTCAGTTGCCACGTTAATAATCTTATGAAGAGGCAACCGGTATTGAAGAGCCGTCAGTGTCGAAATTACCCCGATGGCACTTCTACGCAAAGCAAATGGGTCCTTCGACCCAGTTGGCTTTTCGTCAGAAGCGAAAAAGCTGGCCAGCGTGTCCAACTTATCCGCCAGCGACACTGCTACCGTCACCGGCGCAGTGGGCACCTCATCACCCTGCCCGACCGGCTTGTAGTGATCGCGGATCGCATCGGCCACAGCATCGGGCAGACCTTCGGCGCGGGCGTAGTAGCCGCCCATGATGCCCTGGAGTTCTGGGAACTCTCCGACCATTTCGGTGACGAGGTCGACTTTGGCTAGGCGGGCGGCTTGTTCGGCGAGGTTTGCGAGTTCCTCGGACGTCGCTGCCTGCCCACCCCCGGCCCCTCCCGCTTGCGGGAGGGGGGAAGTCGTTACTATGCCTTCTTCTACCAGCCAGCGGGCCAGTTTCGCCACGCGGTCCACCTTGTCGGCTACGGTGCCGAGCTTTTCGTGGAAGGTGATGCGTTCGAGCTTTTTCGCGTGGTCTTTGAGGCTGGTCTTGCGGTCCTGTTCCCAGAAGAAGCGGGCGTCGGACAGGCGCGCGGCGAGGACCTTGCGGTTGCCCGCGACAATTGCTTCGCCGCCATCCTTGGCCTCGATATTGGCGGTGCAGATGAAGGCCGGAGCAAGCTTGCCCGCACCATCGCGCAGAACGAAATATTTCTGGTTTATCCGGAGGGTTAGCTGAATGACCTCAGGCGGGACATCAAGGAAGGTCGGGTCGAAATCGCCTAATAGCGGGACAGGCCATTCGGTTAGCCCGGCATTTTCAGCGACGAGTCCCTTGTCCTCGATGACCGTATAGCCCTTCGCGGCGGCGGCCTCGTTGGCCTTTGCCTCGATGATCGACTGGCGTTCCTGATGGCTGACGATCACATGGCAGGCGCGCAGTTTTTCGACATAGTCATGCGCGCCGCCGATGGTGATTTCGCCGGGATGATGGAAGCGATGGCCAAGCGTGGCGTAGCTCGACCTGATGCCTTCGATCTCAATGTCGACCAAATCCTCGCCGAGGATGGCGACGATACCTTGCAGCGGACGGACCCAGCGCAGGCTCTCCGTCGTCTGCGAAGCGGTGCCCCAACGCATGGATTTGGGCCAGGGGAAAGCACGGACGATGGTGGGCACGGCTTGCGCCAGCACTTCCGCCGTCGCGCGGCCGGGCTTGTTGACGTTCGCGAACCAGACGCCTTCGCGGTCCTCAAGCTGGTCCTGAGTGAGGCCGGTCTTGCGGAGGAAGCCTTCCAGCGCCTGCGCGGGAGCACTGGTGCGGGGGCCTTTGAACTCCTCGCTGACGGCCGCTGTCTCGAGGGGCAGGCTGCGCGCGATCAGGGCGAGGCGGCGGGGCGTGACGAAGCTGTCGATGCTTTCAGGTTTCAGGCCAGCCTTGCCCAGTTCCTCGGTGAAGAGGCGGGCGAGGTCTTCGGACGCTTTGAGCTGCATCCGGGCCGGGATTTCTTCGCAGCGGAGTTCGAGGAGGAAGTCAGTCATCACGCGGCCCACCCGTTCACTTCCATCCACTTTTCGCACGAACCCTTGGCAAGGTCGCGGACGCGGCCGATGTAGCTGGCGCGTTCCTGGACGGAGATGACGCCGCGCGCCTGGAGCAGGTTGAAGACATGGCTTGCCTTGATCGCCTGGTCATAAGCGGCGAGCGGGACGCCCGCTTCCAGCGACGCCTTGCACTCGGCTTCGGCATCCTTGAACCAGCGGAACAGCTTTTCGGTGTCGGCGATCTCGAAATTCCATTTCGACATCTGCTGCTCATTGGCGAGGAAGACGTCGCCATAGGTAACGCCTGCGTCGTTGAACTTCAGGTCATAGACGCTGTCCACGCCCTGAATATACATGGCAAGGCGTTCGAGGCCGTAGGTCAGTTCGCCAGCGACAGGCTTGCAGTCGAAGCCGCCCATCTGCTGGAAATAGGTGAACTGGGTGACTTCCATGCCGTCGCACCAGACTTCCCAGCCGAGGCCCCAGGCGCCGAGCGTCGGGCTTTCCCAGTCATCCTCGACAAAGCGGATATCGTGGACCAGCGGATCGATGCCGATCTCCACCAGCGAGCCCAGATACAGCTCCTGAAGGTTGGCCGGGGACGGCTTCATGATCACCTGATATTGGTAATAATGCTGGAGCCGGTTGGGGTTATCGCCATAGCGGCCATCGGTCGGGCGGCGGCTGGGCTGCACATAGGCAGCGTTCCAGGCATCCGGGCCAAGGCTGCGCAAGGTGGTGGCGGGGTGGAAGGTGCCTGCGCCTACTTCCATGTCATAAGGTTGCAGGATGACGCAGCCTTGGCGGCCCCAATAGGCGTGCAGGGTCAGGATCAAATCCTGAAAGGAAAGCGGCTTACCTGTCGCCACGGACGGTCCCTTGCGAAAATGACAGTTTGATCGCGCGCGCCTTGGCGCAGGAGGGCTTTAGGGTCAAGGAAAAGCGGCTTGGCCGAGACTAATCCGCTTGCCCAAAAGCCCCCTGCCCCGCATGGATGCGGAAACTTTGCTGATGATGGATCGATGCGCGAGATGAAATGGTCGCTTCCCCGCCTGATTGCCGCGGGCTTGTTGATGCTGAGTGGTTGTGCGCAGGAGCAGCAGGCCACGGCGCGTCCTCCGGTTACGAAGGCTGGCTATGTAACGCCCGCGCTTTGGCAAGTGTGCGACGAGGACACGACCATCTATCTGTTCGGGACGGTCCATGTGCTGAAACCGGGGACCGATTGGTTCAACGGCGGCGTGAAGCGGGCATTCGACGGCTCGGATGAGCTGATATTGGAAATTATCGAGCCGGACGATCCGCAAGCGATGGCAGCCAGTATGGCGCAACAGGGATTGGCGCGCGATGGCGTCAAGCTGTCGGATCGGCTTACGCCAGACATGCGCGAAAAATATCAGGCGGCGATGACGGCGAACGGCCTGCCCTGGCAGATGTTTGAGCCATTCAATCCGTGGATGGCGGGCATGGCGCTGGCGGTAAAGCCGCTGGAAAAGCTGGGTTATGAAGCGGATCTGGGTGCGGAGAAGACGCTGACGGCAGCAGCGAAGGCAGCGGGCAAGAAGATCGGCGCGCTGGAAACGGTCGAGCAGCAGTTGGGCTATTTCGCCGGGCTGCCGGTCGACAGCCAGATCAAATTCTTGAACGCCACGGTCGATGGACTACCGGAGATGGATGCGGAATTTTCCCGTCTGATCGCGCATTGGCAGGCGGGCGATCCTGCAAAGTTGGCAGCGGAAATGAATGAATCGCTGGAAGCCACGCCGGAACTGGCCAAGGTTCTGCTGATCCAGCGGAACGGCAATTGGGCCAAGTGGATCAAGGAGCGGCTGGCGCGGCCCGGAACCGTGTTCATTGCTGTCGGCGCAGGGCATCTGGCAGGCAAGGGCAGCGTGCAGGACCAGCTTAAGGGTCTGGGCATAGCGTCGGCAAGGGTTGCCGAGTGAATTGGCTTCGATGGCTGGGTTTTTGCGCACTGCTGCTGATCGCGGCTTGTGGGCAAGAGCCGAGCTCAAAAGAGGTTGAGGTTGGGCCCGCGCTGTGGCGCGTTCAGGGGCGCGGGCTGGATGGCTGGCTGTTCGGCACGATCCATGTGCTGCCCCGCGGAGTGAATTGGCGGACGCGGGACATTGCGCGCGCGATCGAAAGCTCCGACCGGCTGGTGCTTGAGTCCGCCGAAATACAAGACCCGCAGGCGACCAGCGCCTTGTTCGAGAAAATGGGTCGCAGCCCGGGCCTCCCTCCATTGGAGGATCGCGTGCCTGCGAGCGAGAGAGCCGAAATGCGACGGATCGCTACCGAAGGCGAAGCGGATTTGCAGCGCCTGTCCGGCTATGAAAGCTGGGCGGCGGCCATGCTCTTGTCGATGGCAGCGCAGCAGTCTTTACATCTGAGCGCAAGCGAGGGTGTGGAGCAGGTGCTGATCGCGGAGTTCCAGTCGGCGGGCAAGCCGATCGGCGGGCTAGAGACCGTCGCGCGACAATTTGGCGCATTCGATACCTTGCCGGAAACGTCGCAGCGGCGTTTGCTATTACAGACAGTGAGCGGAGCGGAGGAGATGAAGACGCTCTACAAGCGGGTTTTGGAAGGATGGTTGAGGGGTGACATGGCGGAGATTGCCCGCGTCGATCAAGCCGGCGAGAGGCCTGATCCCGCTGTCGAGGGCGCCGTGCTGATCGCGCGCAACCGGGATTGGATCGATGCGATCGGGACGCTGAAGGGGCGACCGTTCATCGCCGTCGGCACCGCGCACCTAACGGGGCGGGACAATCTCATCAGTTTGCTGCAAGCGCGCGGATATGAGGTGACGCGGGTGCAATAGCGCCGCGCCCTTGCCTTTACCCGCCTTTCTGCTACAGGGCCGCCTTCCCGTGATGGTCATCCCTGGAGGCGTTACGGGAAGTTTTGACATATCAGCTTTTGGAGACACGCAATGAGCGAGCAGCTTACGCTGTCGGCAGAGGCACGCGATCGGGCAGGCAAGGGAGCCTCCCGCGCTCTCCGCCGTGAGGGCCGCGTACCCGCCGTCATCTATGGTAACAATGAAGAACCCCAGTCGATCCACGTTGAGGAAAAGCTCCTCAGCAAGCTGCTCGGCACCGGCCACTTCTTCAATTCGGTCGTTTTTGTGGAAGTCGGCGGCAACAAGGTTCGTACCCTTGCCAAGGACGTCGCTTTCCATCCCGTGACCGACCGTCCGCTGCACGCCGACTTCCTGCGCGTTTCGGAACATGCCACCGTCCACGTCAACGTGCCGGTGCGCTTCGAAAATGAAGACGCTTCGCCTGGCCTCAAGAAGGGCGGCGTTCTCAACATCGTCGCGCATGACATCGAACTGATCGTCGACGCGGCCGAAATCCCCGACGACGTGGTCGTGGACCTCAAGGGCCTGGACGTGGGTGAATCGATCCACATCGGCGCTGTGAAGCTGCCCCGTGGCGCCAAGGCTGCGCATGATGAAACCGACTTCACCGTCGCGACCATCGTTGCTCCGTCTGCCCTGAAGAGCGCCGAGGGTGACAACGAGACTCCGGCGGAAGGCGAATAAGCCTTCTTCCGTTACGACTAAAGCAGCCCCGTTCGGGCTGAGCGAAGCCGAAGCCTCAACTGAACGAAGCGAAGAATGCCTTCATTTCGTTCAGGCGAGCCCTTGGACAAGCTCAGAGCGAACGGGGCTTTGTTGTTATACAGGCTGGGAGATACGGATGCAGATCTGGGCAGGCCTCGGCAATCCGGGCACCCAATATGCGATGCACCGGCACAATGTCGGCTTTATGGCGGCTGACGTCATTGCCGACATGTATCGCTTCTCCCCACCCAAAAAGCAGTTTCATGGCTGGGTGCAGGAAGGCCGCATCGGAACAGAGAAGATCGTCCTGCTGAAGCCCGCCACCTTCATGAACGAAAGCGGCCGTTCAGTCGGTGAGGCCATGCGCTTCTACAAACTGACGCCGCAGGATGTGACCGTCTTCCACGACGAGCTGGACCTCGCGCCGATGAAGGTGAAGGTGAAGCGCGGCGGTGGCAATGCTGGGCATAATGGCCTGCGGTCGACGGACGCGCACATCGGCGCGGATTTCCGGCGCGTGCGGATCGGCATTGGCCATCCGGGGCACAAGGACCGGGTGCATGGCTATGTGCTGGGCAATTATCACAAGAGCGAGATGGACGCACTGGCCGATATGCTGGGAGCGATCGGCGCGGAGGCAGAGTGGCTGGCGAAGGGCGATGACGCCCGCTTCATGAATGAGGTTGCGCTAAGGCTCGCGGACTGATCAGCAGAGACTGCGGGGAAAGTTATGAGTCCACGGCCCGCCGCCCTGCCCGCACGGTGAAATCTGGGCGATGCATTGCGCAAGGCAGCATCCAAGCGCCATAGAGGATACCTGACCTTCCACTTCTCAAGAGGATAAAGGTGATCCAGACCGTCGCCACCAAGCCTTTCAATGACCAGAAGCCGGGCACGTCCGGCTTGCGCAAGAAGGTCCGCGGTTTTCAACAGCCGCATTATGCAGCCAATTTCGTGCAGTCGGTGTTCGACAGCCTCTCCGGCTTTGAAGGCCAGACGCTGGTCGTCGGCGGTGACGGACGATACTTCAATCGCGATGTCATCCAGGTCGTGCTCAAGATGGCGGCCGCGAACGGCTTTGGCAGGGTGCTCGTCGGCCAAGGCGGCATATTGTCCACGCCCGCGGCATCGCACCTCATCCGCTCTTCAGGTGCATTCGGTGGCCTTGTGCTTTCGGCCAGCCATAATCCAGGCGGGCCGGACGAGGATTTTGGCATCAAATATAATGTAGGTAATGGCGGCCCCGCGCCGGAGAAAGTGACGGACGCCATCCACGCGCGGACGCTCTCGATCGACAGCTATCGCATCGTCGATGCCGGCGACATCGACATAGACACGCTGGGAACGCGTGAACTGGCCGGGATGACGGTCGAGATCGTCGATCCGGTCGCCGCCTATGCCGACCTGATGGAGCAACTGTTCGACTTCCCGGCCATTCGCGAGATGATTGCCGAAGGCTTCACCCTCTCCTTCGACGCGATGAGCGCGGTCACCGGCCCGTACGCGAAAGAGATTTTCGAGCGGCGTTTGGGCGCGCAATCGGGAACCGTGCGCAACGGCACACCCCTTCCCGACTTCGGCCATCACCATCCCGATCCCAACCTCGTCCATGCGAAAGAACTCTATGACCGCATGATGGGTGACGCCGCGCCCGACTTCGGCGCAGCATCGGATGGCGATGGGGACAGGAACCTGATCATCGGCCGCAATTGTTATGTGACGCCTTCGGACTCGCTAGCGGTGCTG
Source organism: Sphingobium agri (assembly GCF_023051225.1). Classification (NCBI taxonomy): domain Bacteria; kingdom Pseudomonadati; phylum Pseudomonadota; class Alphaproteobacteria; order Sphingomonadales; family Sphingobiaceae; genus Sphingobium; species Sphingobium agri. Next base: position 1,133,880 of record NZ_JALKHS010000006.1, read on the forward strand.
GCGGCGAATGCCCATCTCGCGCCCGGCTACGCAAAGGGCCTCAAGGGCATTGCGCGGTCGATGCCCACCAGCGGCGCAGCGGATCGCGTGGCGGAAAAGCTCGGCATTCCGCTGTATGAAACCCCGACAGGCTGGAAATTCTTCGGCAACCTGCTGGACGCGGGCATGGCGACCATCTGCGGCGAGGAAAGCGCGGGGACAGGCTCCGACCATGTACGCGAGAAGGACGGCATCTGGGCGGTGCTGCTGTGGCTCAACATCCTGGCGTCGCGCAGGCAAAGCGTGGCGGAGATCATGCAGACGCATTGGGCGACTTACGGCCGCAACTATTATGCGCGGCACGATTATGAAGCCATCGCCAAGGATCGTGCGGACGCACTGATGGCTGCACTTCGCGACAAGCTGACTGCCCTCCCCGGCACGGCGAACAGCGGCGGCACGGTGCAGAGCGCGGATGATTTCGCCTATAGCGATCCGACCGATCAGTCGGTCAGCAGGAACCAGGGCATTCGCATCCTGTTCGAGGATGGATCGCGCGTCGTATTCCGGCTGTCGGGCACTGGCACCGAAGGCGCGACACTGCGCGTCTATATCGAGCGCTATGTGGACCGCCACGGCAAGCTCGACATGGAAACCGCAGACGCGCTGGCGCCACTGGTACGCGCGGCGCAGGAAATCGCGGATATCACCGGCTTCACCGGCATGGAGCAGCCGAGCGTGATTACCTGACAGACATAAAAAGTCACCGGAGGGAAATCGGATGGCAAGGGCGAGAGACTAGGGACGCCCCATGTTCCGACCTCGTCCTGCTGTTCATTTTTTCGGCGCTCTCTTGAGTGCCTCGACCCTTTTGCCCGGCGCTGCTGCACATGCGAAGACGGCCGAAGATGAACAGGTCTGGCTCAACCTGACAGCGATGGGGCCAGTGAGCGGAAAGCTCATCTATTTCGCCGAAATTCAGCCCCGCTTCGGCAATGGCGCGTCGCAAGCCGACCAGACCATCCTCCGAGGCGCGGTGGGGTGGAAGCTGTCGCCCGCGTTGTCCATCTATCAAGGCTACGGGCACATCGTCCTGCCGTCGCAGGGCGGGCGCGACGTTAATGAAGAGCGCAGCTTCCAGCAGATCAGCTGGACGACCGGCAAGCCGGGGGATGGCGAATTTTCGTCCCGAACGCGGCTGGAGCAGCGCTGGCGTTCGGACGGCAGCGGCATGGGATGGCGGCTGCGGGAAATGCTTCGTTATGAAAAGGCGCTGAAGCCCGGCAGCCAGGCGGTCAATGCACTGGTCTACGCCGAGGGATTCGCAGCGCTCAACAGCACGAATTGGGGGCAGCGGGCGGGCTTCGACCAATTGCGCAGCTTCGTCGGGGCAGAGGTCAAGCTGATGGGCAAATCCACCGCCGAGATCGGCTATCTCAATCAACTGATCAACCAGCGGGGCGGGAACGAGCGCATGAATCACGTCGCATCAGTGACGCTCTTCTTCCGGCGCTGAGCACAGGCTGGCCTTCGGACGCGGAACAGGCTATCGGCCCGGCCATCATTTTGACGTGAAGGCAGGTCCATGGGTTTTCGTTGCGGTATCGTCGGGCTTCCCAATGTGGGCAAGTCCACCCTTTTCAATGCGCTGACCGAAACGCAGGCTGCGCAGGCGGCGAACTATCCCTTCTGCACGATCGAGCCCAATGAAGGCCGCGTGGCCGTACCCGACGACCGGCTGCAGACCATCGCCAAGATCGGCGGCAGCGCCAAGATCATCGAAACGCAGCTGTCCTTCGTTGACATTGCAGGCCTGGTGCGAGGCGCGTCCAAGGGTGAAGGACTTGGCAATCAGTTCCTCGCCAACATCCGTGAAACGGACGCCATCGTCCACGTCCTGCGCTGTTTTGAAGATGGCGACATCACCCACGTCGAGGGCAAGGTCGATCCCATCGCGGATGCGGAGACGGTCGAGACCGAGTTGATGCTGGCGGACCTGGAAAGCCTGGAAAAGCGTGTCCCGAACTTCGCCAAAAAGGCGGCGCAGGGAGACAAGGAAGCCAAGGCGGCGGCGTCGGTATTGGGCAAGGCGCTGGACCTGCTGCGCGATGGCAAGCCCGCGCGGCTGACGCAACCCGGCGATGACGAGGAAGCTCGCATTTTCCAGCAAGCCCAGCTGCTGACCGCCAAGCCCGTTCTTTATGTCTGCAATGTCGAGGAAGAGGCAGCTGCGGAGGGTAATGCGCACTCCGCTCGCGTGTTCGAAAAGGCGGCGGCCGAAGGCGCGAAGGCAGTGATCGTATCCGCTGCGATCGAAGCCGAACTTATCACCATGCCGGTCGAGGAGCGTGCCGAATATCTGGAAGCTCTGGGCCTGACCGAAGCAGGCCTCGCCCGCATTATCCGCGCGGGTTATGAATTGCTGGGCCTCATCACCTTCTTCACCGTTGGTCCGAAGGAAGCGCGCGCCTGGACGGTCGCAAAGGGATCAAAGGCTCCACAGGCGGCCGGCGCGATCCATACCGACTTTGAAAAGGGCTTCATCCGCGCCGAAACCATGGCCTATGCCGACTATGTCCAGTTCAATGGCGAGGCTGGAGCCAAGGAAGCGGGCAAGTGGCGGTCCGAAGGCAAGGATTATGTAACCCAGGACGGCGACATCATGCTGTTCCGCTTCAACGTCTGACGTCGTGACGCTGCCGGCGGCTGTTAACGGACGAACTCCTTGACCTCCCGCCGCTTCCCTAACGGGCCGTTATCCGCCATACCGAGTATATGTCCGCAACGCTGACTTCAACTGAACCCGCCACCGGTGCACTGCTGTGGCAGGGAAATGCCAGCGATGTGGAGGCGGAGGTTGCGAGGGTCAGGGCGGCATGGCCATCCTGGGCTGCTCAGCCGATTTCCTATCGTATCGAGACGCTGCGCCGTTTCGTCAATGTCGTGCGCGCCAATGAGGAGGCGCTGGCGGACCTGATCGCGCGGGAGACCGGAAAGCCGCTTTGGGACGCGAGAACGGAAGTCACTTCCGTGATGAACAAGGTGGATATTTCGGTGGCCGCCTATTCGGAACGCACCGGCCAGCGGCGGCTGGAAGCGGCGATGGGTGCTCGCCAATCCGTCCGGCACAAGCCGCATGGCGTGATGGCAGTGCTTGGCCCTTATAATTTCCCCGCTCATCTGCCCAATGGCCACATCGTGCCTGCCCTGCTCGCCGGGAATGGCGTGCTGTTCAAGCCGTCGGAAAAGACGCCAGCAGTGGGCGAGATGCTGGTGCGCTTCTACCATGAAGCGGGCGTGCCGCAGGACGTCGTGCGACTGGTGCTGGGCGGGCCGGACGAGGGCAAAGCGCTTGCCGCGCATGAGGACGTCAACGGCATTCTCTTTACCGGTTCGGCCTCTACGGGACTGACGATCAATCGCCAGTTCGCCAATAATCCGGGCAAGATACTCGCGCTGGAAATGGGCGGCAACAATCCGATCGTCGTCTGGGATACCGGCGATATCGCCAGCGCCGCCGTCCTGGTCGTGCAATCGGCTTTCCTGTCGAGCGGTCAGCGCTGCACGGCCGCGAGCCGGTTGATCGTCAAGGACGAACTGGCCGATATGTTGATCGGCGAGGTCAAGAAAGTCGCCGATCGGCTGATCATCGATCATCCCCATGCCGATCCTGCGCCTTTCATGGGGCCGGTCATCGACAATCAGGCCGCGGACCAACTCACCGAAAGCTTCCTTTATCTGATGAGCCATGGCGGGCGGCCGATAAAGCATCTCGTCCGGCTGTCCGAAGACCGGCCTTTGTTGAGCCCGGCGATCATCGACGTGACCAACATGAGCGAGCGCCCCGACGTGGAGTTGTTCGGGCCCTTGTTGCAGGTGATCCGCGTTCCCGATTTCCCGGCTGCGATCGCCGAGGCGAATAATAGCCGTTATGGCCTTTCTGCATCACTGATCGGTGGATCGCCGGAGCTGTATAACCAATTCTGGGCGAATATCCGGGCGGGGATCGTCAACTGGAACAGGCCGACCAACGGGGCGTCATCGTCTGCGCCTTTCGGAGGTCAGGGTATTTCGGGCAATCACCGGCCGAGCGCTTATTATGCAGCGGATTATTGCGCTTACCCGGTTTCGTCGGCGGAGATCGAGCAGCCCCGAGCTTCGATCGGGATCGGGCTGAAGGAAGTGGATGTCAGTGGGATGGGAGATTGAGGTTCATCTCGCCGCTTCCGTTATTCTGACAGAAGCTGGGATGAAGAGGTGGGATAGTAAGGCCCCAAATTTTCCTTCGCCATCGGCAAAGCATTCTGAATTGAAACCGTTGCGCGCTTCCGCCATCTGCCCAGCATGGCCGAACAACTACCTGCTACCGTTTTTCTCGTCGGCGCGGGTCCGGGTGATCCGGAACTGCTGACGTTACGCGCTGCGCGGTTAATCGCGCAGGCGGATGTGGTCGTGCATGACGGGTTGGTGTCGGCCGAGATATTGGCGATGGCCTCGCCTGAAGCCGAACTGATTTCCGTTGCCAAACAGCGCAGCCGTCACTCGATGCCACAGGAGGGCATCAACGCCCTGCTCGTGGAACTTGCGCTTGCCGGACGCAGCGTCGTGCGGTTGAAGGGGGGTGATCCGTTCGTCTTCGGACGCGGTGGTGAGGAGATGGAGGCATGCCGCAAGGCTGGCGTGCCGGTCGAAATCGTGCCTGGCATCAGCGCAGCGATCGGCTGTGCGGCGCAGGCGCAGCTACCCCTTACCCATCGCGATGCGGCAAGCGCGGTGACCTTTGTTGCGGGACAATGCAAGGGGTTGACGGATCAGGACTGGTCAGGGCTCGCCGGTCATGGCCGCACGCTGGTCATCTATATGGGTGTGGCGACGGCGACCGACATCGCCGACAAGCTGATTGCCGATGGCGTATCGCCCGCCATTCCGGTCGCGGTTATGGAAAATGGCACGCGCGCGAACATGCGGACGTTCCGGACGCTGCTGGCGGACTTGGGCGACATGGTGGCGCGGGAACAGGTAAAAAGCCCGGCGCTGATTGTGGTTGGGGACGTTGCGGCTTACGCGCTGGCGCAGGATGTGCTGGCTGGCTTTGCTGCACAAATGAACAATGGGGCGGAGATGCATTCGTGAAGATTTTGACCGGGAATGACCTTGGCACCGGGGACGTGATCTGGTGGGCGGGCGATGGCTGGACCCGGCAGGTCAGCGAGTCGGTCGATGTGGGCGACCGGGGCGATGAACTGGCGCGGGCCGAGGAAGCGGCGCTACGCGTGGTCGCTCCTTATGTGATCGATGCAACCGTGACGGACGAAGGTGTGCGTCCCGCCCATATCAAGGATCGCATTCGCGCTCTGGGTCCGACCGTGCGTCCCGACCTCACGCTTAAACCGAACGACGCCGATGCCGGCAACTGGGTGATCTGACCATGTATCGTTATGACAGCTATGACCAGTCCATCGTGGATGCCCGCGTTGAGGAATTTCGCGATCAGGTGCAGCGGCGGCTCGCCGGGCAACTGACCGAGGATCAGTTCAAGCCGTTGCGGCTGATGAACGGCCTCTATCTGCAACTTCACGCCTATATGCTGCGCGTTGCCATTCCCTATGGCACGCTGTCCGCCAAGCAGATGCGCAAGCTGGGCGAGATCGCGCGCAAATATGACAAGGGCTATGGCCACTTCACGACGCGCACAAACCTGCAATATAATTGGATCAAGCTGGCCGACGCGCCCGACATTCTCGCCGAATTGGCGACGGTCGAGATGCATGCGATCCAGACGAGCGGCAATTGCATCCGCAATATATCGTCCGACCAATATGCGGGCGTTGCCGCCGACGAGGTGACGGACCCCCGCCCATGGGCCGAGCTGCTGCGCCAATGGTCGACCTTCCATCCGGAGTTCACCTATCTGCCGCGCAAGTTCAAGATCGCGGTGATTGCGGCGGAGGAGGATCGCGCGGCGATGCGGCTGCATGATATCGGCCTCAAGCTGATATCGCGCGATGGGCAAATCGGTGCGGAAGTCTATGCCGGTGGCGGCATGGGGCGGACGCCGATGGTTGCGCCGCTTATCAATGAGTTCGTCACCGAAGATGAGATCGTGCCTTATCTGGAGGCATGCCTGCGCGTGTATAATCGCTATGGCCGCCGCGACAACAAGTACAAGGCGCGGATCAAGATCCTGGTCCATGAATTAGGCGTCGAGGAATATAAGCGGCAAGTTGAGGAAGAGTTCGCACATATGCGCACGCTCGGCCTCAATCCGCCGCGTGAAGAACTGGCGCGTATCCGGCCCTTCTTCGCCAACCCGGCTTATGAGCAGGGCTTGAGCGAAGATATCGATCGCAGCGACCCGGCCTTCGCCCTCTGGGTGGACCGACAGGTCGCGGCACACAAGCAGCCGGGCTATGCGATCGTTAACATCAGCCTGAAGCCGCGCGGCGGCATTCCCGGCGATGCTTCGGCCGAGCAGATCGAGTTGGTGGCAGACCTGGCGGAACGCTATTCGCTGGACGAACTGCGCGTAACCCATGCGCAGAACCTTGTCCTGCCGCATGTGAAGAAGGCGGACCTTCACGCCATCTGGCAGAAGCTGGATGAGGCTGGACTGGCGGAGGCCAATCTGGACCTGATCGGCGACATCATCGCCTGCCCGGGCCTGGACTATTGCAGCCTTGCCAACGCGCGATCGATCCCGCTGGCGCAGAAGCTTTCGGAACGGTTCGCCGACGCAGGCCGCCAGAAGGAGCTGGGCGAGCTGAAGGTCAAGATTTCCGGCTGCATCAACGCCTGCGGTCACCATCATGCCGGGCATATCGGCGTGCTGGGCGTGGACCGTAAGGGCGTGGAGAATTTCCAGCTGTCGCTCGGCGGATCGGGTGCGCAGGATGCTGCCGTCGGTCAGATCACCGGCCCGGGCTTCTCCGAGGATGGCGTCGTGGATGCCATCGAGAAGGTGACGGACCTCTATCTCGCCGAGCGTCAGGAAGGTGAACGCTTCCTCGACACCTATCGCCGTCTTGGCATGAAGCCCTTCAAGGAGGCGATCTATGGTTGAGTTCCTGACTTTCCGCGACGGTGAAGCCGCGCAGGAACCCGCCGTGACGGTCGAATCCTTCACGGGCCAGTCCAATTCGACCGCCGTCAGGATCGAGGCGGGCGAGGATGCGCGCGAATTGCTGCCTTATCTCGAACGGCTGTCACTGGTCGAGGTGAACTTCCCCGCTTATGGCGACGGACGCGGCTATTCGGCGGCGCGTATCCTGCGTGAGGCGGGGTATCAGGGCGAGTTGCGAGCGGTTGGCGACGTGCTGGTTGACCAGTTGGTCGCGATGCGCCGCTGCGGCTTTGACAGCTTCCGCCCGGACAAGGCGCTGGACGACGCCGCCGTCGAGCGCGCCCTCAATCGCTATGCCGACGTCTATCAAAAGACCGTCGATGGCCGCAGCCCGGTTTGGGCGAAGCGGCACCCGGAGAGTATATATGGCTGAACCTGCCCGCCAGCTTGACGTAATCGACGCCCGCCCTGCCTTCACGCAGGCTGATGCCGACGCGCTGAACGCGCGTTTCGACGGCGTGGATGCATTGACGATGCTCAAGACCGTCTTTGCCGAAGGTCTGGCCGGCAAGGTGGCGGTTGTGTCTTCCTTCGGCACGGAAAGCGCCGTGCTGCTGGATCTGGTGGCGAGGGCCGACAAGTCGGTCCCCGTGATCTTCGTCGATACGCTCAAGATGTTCGCGGAAACGCTCAACTATCGCGATACGCTGATCAGCCGCATGGGCTTTATCAACAGCCGGTCGGTCACGCCGGATGCGGATGTTCTGGCGAAGAAGGACGAAACGGGCCTCCGCTGGTCCTACGACCCTGACGGCTGCTGCGATATTCGCAAGGTCGAGCCGATGAACCGCGCCAAGCAGGGGCTGGATGCGTGGATTTCAGGGCGCAAAGCTTTCCAGTCAACCACGCGGCAGAACATGCCGCGGTTTGAGGTGGAAGACGGCCGCCTGAAGATCAATCCGCTGGGCGACTGGACGAAGGACGATCTGGAAGCCTATTTCGCCGAGCATGACCTGCCACGCCATCCACTGGAAGCGCAGGGTTATCTGTCTGTCGGTTGCGAGCCATGCACGTCGAAGGTGCTGCCAGGTGAAGACCCGCGCGCAGGACGCTGGCGCGGTTGGGACAAGGTGGAATGCGGCATTCACTCGCCCGTGACGCCGATCCCCGCGCCCTCGGTTGATCCAGAGGACCCGGCCAACCAGCCTGTGTTCTGATGGCCTGAGCTGAATCGATCACGGCATCTCAGCGGAAGCTCGGATATCGTGAGGCGTGGTCGCGGTCTTAGGCCAGAGATGCCAGCTTCCGCTGGCATGACGGGTGATGATCGACGTTTCAGCGAGATTTCTTTGGTGAGATCACGCCGTTCGCTGCCAGCTTAAGCGGCGCAATCCTGCCGTCGCGGAGATAGTGGACGTCGAAGATCACGCTCTGCCGAAATAGCGGCGTGGTGCCTTCCTGCGACTGATCGTTGCAGGCGAAAAACCAGCGGCCGCGCCATTTGAAGAAGGAGCCATGACGGTCGAAGTTCAGCCAATTTTTCGGTTTGAAACCGGGCGGTGGCGCATAACGGCCGCGCATGGAGCTGTCGTTGAGGAAGGACGGCTCCACATTTTCGGGCAGCAACAAGGGACCCTTGCATTGGAAAGGACCATAGGGCGAGGTGCCGATGCCGTAATAGGTGCCCCAGGATAGATAATAATATTTCCCGCGCCGATGCAGGAAAGGTTTGTCGTCGGTCTTACCCCGACCATAAGGCCCTTCAGGATCGGCGATCGTGATCCGGCGCGGGGTTTCGGCAAGCGAGATCATGTTGTCGGAGAGGCGCGCGATATAAAAGTCATAGGTGCCAAAGACGATATAGCTGGTGCCGTCAGCCTCTTGTAATATGCCGGGGTCGCGCGTTTCGGTGGGAACCTGACCCTTTGCGATCAGCGCCTTGCCCAATGGATCGCGCCAAGGCCCTGCGGGCGCGTCGCTGACGACCACGCCAATATTTTCAGGCCCCATGGAGAAATAGAGATAATATTTGCCATTGCGCCGGATGGCGTCAGTGGCCCAGCAATGGTTGCTTGGCTTGCCGAAATAGGTTTGTTCCGGGCGCAGCGTTCCTTCATGAGACCAGTTGACGAGATTGTCGCTTCGCCAGATCTGCCAATCCTTCATCGTGAAAGTGCGGCTCGTGGGGCTGGCGTCATGGGTGGCATAGAGCCAAGCTACGTCATCGAAAATCCGGATTTGCGGGTCGCAGACCCCCATCGGCAGGCGCAGCGGATTGCCCGTATATTGTAGCCGCGAGCCTCTGCCAGCTTCGCGCGCCCAGGCTGGAGCAGCGGACCAAGCGCTTGCAAGAAGGGGCAAGGTAAGAGCGCGACGCCGGGAGATGATCACTGCTATGTCCTTATAAGCGATTGGCAGTTCTTAGGATACTGCATAATCGAACGGTTCCGTTCAGTCGAGCGCCATGCGGTTACTCCTGGCATAAAGCCATCCACGCGACGAGCATAATGGCGCATGTGCAGGAATGGCGATACTGTGGCCGCTTCAGTCGTGGGAAAGGGGACCAGCGTGGCGATCGAACTCAAAATATTGGCTTGGAGCTGCGTACTCCTGTTGGTCCATATCTTTGCAGCGGGGCATTTCAAAACCAAGCAATATGGGTCGAAATGGAATATGGGCGCGCGCGATGAGACGCTGCCGCCGTTGGAACCCGTCGCCGGACGGCTGGTGCGCGCGCAGGCGAACTTCCTTGAGACTTATCCGATCGCCATCGTCGCGTTGCTCGGCGTGGTGCTAGCAGGGCGGACGAGCGACTTGACTGCAATCGGCGGATGGATGTGGCTCGGCGCGCGGATCGTCTATCTTCCGCTTTACGCCTTTGGCGTGCCGGTCATCCGGACGTTGGTCTATATGGTAGGATTGATCGGGCTGGTGCTGGTTTTGCAGGCGCTCATTGCAGGTTGAGCGCCCTCCCCCGGCCGTTCGAAGCAGGCCGGACCGGAGGACAGGTCACTCATAATCACCCATGTAGCCGCCGTCCGCGAGATCGGAGAAGCGGGTAATCTTCGCGTCGAATTTCATGCGGATGCGGCCAGTCGAGCCGTGACGCTGCTTGGCGACGATCAGTTCGGCGAGGCCGTAGATCCGCTCCATCTCCTGCGCCCATTCAAGATGCTCGCTGCTCTCCTTGTTCCCCGGTTCTTTCGCCGCGACATAATAATCCTCGCGGAAGACGAACCAGACCATGTCGGCGTCCTGCTCGATGGAGCCCGATTCACGCAGGTCGGACAGCTGCGGCCGCTTGTCCTCGCGCTGCTCGACGGCACGGCTGAGCTGGGAAAGCGCCAGAACCGGAACATTAAGTTCCTTCGCCAACGTCTTGAGACCACGGGAAATTTCCGAAATTTCCTGCACGCGGTTATCACTGCCCCGCCCGCTGCCTTGCAGCAGCTGAAGATAGTCGACGATGACGAGGCCGATGTCATGACGCCGCTTCAATCGGCGCGCGCGCGTGCGCAACGCAGCGATCGTCAAGCCCGGCGTGTCGTCGATGAACAGCGGCAGTTCCTGTAGCTCCCGTGCGGCGCGGGACAGGTTCTGGAAGTCGGCGCGGCTGATCTTGCCCATGCGAAGCGCTTCGCCGCTAATGCCCGATTGTTCGGCCAGAACACGCGTAGCGAGCTGATCGGCGGACATTTCCAGACTGAAGAAGGCGGTCTTCGCACCCATATTCTTTTCCGGTGGGATGCCGTCCGCATGGTCGCGCATCCAGCGAGACGCCGCATTATAAGCGATATTGGTGGCGAGCGAGGTCTTGCCCATGCCCGGACGCCCGGCGAGGATCATAAGATCCGAATTGTGGAGGCCGCCGATCTTTTCGTTGAGGCTGGTGAGGCCGGTGGTGATGCCGGAAACGTGCCCGCCACTGTTCAGCGCACGCTCGGCGACCTGGACCGCCATGGTGGTGGCAGTCGCAAAGCTCTTGACCGATCCGGTTTCTCCCTCACCTTCCGAGACTTTGTAGAGCGCGACTTCCGCCTGCTCTATCTGTTCGCGTGGGTTGACATCTTCGCTCGTATCCAGCGCATTTTCAACGAGTTCCCGGCCAACATTCACAAGCTGACGAAGAAGAGCAAGGTCGTATATTTGGGTTGCAAAGTCACGCGCGCCGAGAAGCGCGGCGCCATTCCCCGTCAATTGCGCCAGATAGCCGACGCCGCCCAACTCCTTGAGCGCCGGGTCCTGTTCCAGCAGCGGCTTGAGCGTGACGGGGTTGGCGACCATGTCCCGCTCGACCAGCTTCATGACCGCTTCGTAGATGCGGCCATGCAAGGGCTCAAAGAAATGCTCGGCCTTGAGCTTGAGCTGGATATCCTCGGCGATGCGGTTGTCGATCATCAGCGCGCCAAGCAACGCCGCCTCAGCCTCCACATTGCGGGGGAGTTCAGGCATGCCTGCTTCCATGACAGGGTTCATTTGCACCAATTCGACCATCCCCCCTCATCGCGCCAGCAGCCCGGCTGCGCAAGGGGCAAGCTATGGCAGATCCTGCAAAGCTGTGGAGAACTCCCCCTTGCTTTTCAACGGCCGCGCAAGCAGGGACTAGGGGCCCATGACCGACCCGCGCATCATAGACATCACGCTTGACGAGCGCACGATCCTTTGGCGCAACGCGGACGTCGAGCAGGAGCGGCGGATCGCCATCTTCGACCTGCTTGAAGACAATTATTTCGCACCTCAGCGCGTCCACGGCGATGGCTATGGCGGGCCTTATCGGGTGCTGCTGCGCGTCGAGGACGGGCGGCTGGTGATCGAAATCAAGCGGGAGGATGGCGAGCCGCTGGAGGCGATCATCCTGGGCTTGGGCCGGTTCCGCCGACCGATCCGGGAATATTTCGCGATCTGCGACAGCTATTACCAGGCGATCAGCAACGCTTCGCCCCAGCAAATCGAAACGGTGGACATGGCGCGCCGCGCCATTCACAATGACGCAGCGGAAATGCTGATCGAGCGGCTGGAGGGCAAGATCAAGGTCGATTTCGACACGGCACGACGCCTGTTCACGCTGATCTGCGTGCTGCACATCAAGGGGTAAGGGGACATTCGCCAGCATTCTTCAGGCCAGTTTCTGGTCCGCATCCTTGCGGGCACGGCTGTCATCGCCCTGCTGGCGGCGGGCGCGTGGGTCTATGCCTGCCGCTGGGCGCCGGGGCGCGATGTCTATCCGGTTCAGGGTGTGGCGGTAACCGCCGACGGGGGCGCGATCGATTGGGGCACCTTGGCCGCCAATGGCGTTGATTTCGCTTATATCCGCGCGGCAAAGGGCAAAGACGGCCGCGATCCTGCCTTTGCACGGAACTGGTCTGCGGCGCGATCGTCAGGGCTGCGTTATGGCGCGGTGTTGGATTTCAGCCTGTGCAGCCGGGCTGCAGGTCAGGCGACACGTTTCATCACGACCGTGCCGCGCGACAATGCCGCCCTACCCCCGGTGATCCGGCTGGACTTCGATCCGACCTGCGCGGCACGACCGGGACGGGACGCGGTGTTGTCGGAACTCAATACGCTGGTCAACCTGGTCGAGAGCAATGCCGGAAAGCCCGTCCTCCTCAACATCTCAAAGGCTTTCGAAGAGGAATATGACATCGCTTCGGGCATAAACCGGACGCTGTGGCTGGACGGCAATTTCTTCCCGCCAGACTATGCCACCCGGCGATGGGTGATGTGGACGGCGAATGACATGCGCCATATCGATGGCGTCGATGGTCCGGTGAGATGGGGCGTGGTAGCGCCATGAGCATGGAAGCGGATGTCGAAAGCTTGATCGAGGCCGCGCGCGCGGCGCGGGGCAATGCCTATGCACCATATAGCCGCTTTGCCGTCGGTGCTGCGGTGCGGTTAGCTGGCGGTGAGATTATCGTCGGCGCGAATTTCGAGAATGCGAGCTTCGGGCTTTCGCTTTGCGCGGAAACGGTGGCTGTTGCGGCGGTGAACGCGCAGGGACGGCTGGCCGACATGGAAGCCATCGCGGTTGCCGGAGGCGACGCGTCACCGGTGACACCCTGCGGCCGGTGCCGTCAGATCCTCAATGAAGCAGAGCAGGTAGCCGGACGGCCGATCGCGATTTATTGTGCCGCTGCCAATGGCGAGTCCTTTGCTCGCCACAGCGTCACCGAACTTCTTCCTTTCTCATTCAGTCCCAACGACTTGGGACATGTTCCTCCCAGCAAGAGCTAAGAAAAACCATGTCGATTTTGTCCGATAAGTGGATCCGCGAGCAGGCCATGTCCCATGGAATGATCGAGCCGTTCGTGGAAAATCAGCGGCGGGATGGCTGCATCAGCTATGGCCTCTCCTCTTATGGATATGACGCTCGGGTCGCGGACGAGTTCAAGATCTTCACCAATGTCGACAGCGCGGTCGTGGACCCGAAAGACTTCGCGGCGAACAGCTTTGTCGACCGCAAGACAGAATGCTGCATCATTCCGCCCAACAGCTTTGCGCTCGCCCGGACGGTCGAATATTTCCGGGTGCCGCGCGACGTGCTGGTGATCTGCCTTGGCAAATCCACCTATGCGCGGTGCGGCATCATCGTGAATGTGACGCCGCTTGAGCCCGGCTGGGAAGGCCATGTGACGCTGGAATTTTCCAACACCACGCCGCTGCCAGCGAAAATCTACGCGAATGAAGGGGCGTGCCAGTTCCTGTTCCTCAAGGGCAATGAACCGTGCGAGGTCAGCTATGCTGATCGCGCTGGCAAATATATGGGGCAGCAAGGCGTCACATTGCCTCGACTCTGAACGCTGTGCGAGGATGGAGCGCGATGTTTAGATTTTTCCGCGCCAGATCGCAGCCTACGCCGTCGTTCGTGCCGGATATCGGTTCGGACCGGCGGGTCTATGCAATCAGTGACATTCATGGGCGGCTGGACCTTTTCGAGCAGTTGCTGGAACTGATCGAACAGGATGATGGGGCTCGCGCTCCCCTGCCCTGCCATCTCGTCCTGCTTGGCGATCTGATGGATCGCGGTCCGCAGTCCGCCGCAGTCATCGAGCGCGCTATGGCGCTCGCTGGTGCTTCGCGCAACGTCCACCTGATCAAGGGCAACCATGAGGAAGTGTTCGTTGGCGCCGCGCGCGGCAGTGCGCAGTTCGCGGCCTATTGCCGCCGTATCGGCGGGATAGCAACGCTGGAGAGCTATGGCCTGGAGCCCGGCATCGGGGCAGCGATGACGGATGGCGATATGGCGTCATGGATGCTGCGGCATGTGCCGCGCGAGCATGTCGATTTCCTGGACGCCTTTGAAGATAGCCTGGTCATGCGCGATTACCTTTTCGTTCATGCCGGGATCAGGCCAGGACTGCCGCTGGAAGAACAGGAAGCAGCCGACCTGCGCTGGATCAGGGCGGAATTTCTGCATGACCGGCAGCCCCATCCCTACATGGTCGTTCATGGCCACAGCATCACCACTGAGGTTGATGAGCAGGCAAATCGGATCGGCATAGACACGGGCGCCTGGAAGAGCGGCAAGCTGACAGCGATCGGTCTTCAAGGCACCGATCGCTGGCTGCTGCAAACCTGAACTGAAGCTACCGCCATCCGCTGGCCCGGGCGGCAGCTTCCTGCGCGGCGTCGGCAGGAGCGCCTTCCATCAAGGCATCTATCGTTGAGGTGACCCGTTCGTCTGTCGACGAAGCTTGACGATACTCCGTAGATCGAGACCCGGCGGGGACCAACTGCTCAACCTGCCACCCGTCCGCTTCCCGGCATGCGACGCCCGACATAATGCTGCCTTCGAAGCTGCGGCACCACCCGCCGCCTCGCCGTTTGAAGCTTAGGCCGATGTGGATGGGCGCGTCTTGTTGAACAGAGGCAAGCTGGGTTTCCAGCGCCGAGGCGAGGTCGCCTTTCGCCATCATGACGCCATTGCTCAATCCTATCGGCCCAGTTGGACCATCGGACATGCGGCCTATTCCAAGGCCGAGCACAAGGCTTGCCGCGATTGCGCCGCCTATCCACAGTTTCCGCTGCCGGGGTGCTGATGAGTGGCCGATCGGGATGATCTTGCCGCTTTCTTCAAGCAGGGCCCGCATGCCCGGTGGAACCGGCTCCGCCTCGACCGGCGCATAATGGCCAGAGAGGCGTTCCCGCAACCGGCGGTGCGTCTCAAGCCGCTGAGCGAGCGCCGGATCTTCCGCGATGGCGCGGTCGACACGGCGGCGGCTCACTTCGTCCAATTCTCCGTCAACCCAGGCGATCAGCATGGCTTCGTCGATGTCAGTCATGCCGCTTCTCCCAACAGTTCGATAAGGGCTCCGCGACCGCGGACCAGACGTGACGTCAATGTGCCCATCGGGACGCCTAAGATTTCGGCCGCTTCCTTGTAGGACAGCCCCTCCACGAGGACGAGGGCAATGGCTTCCCGCTGTTCGTCGGGAAGTGCCTGCATGGCCCGATCGACATCGGAGAGGGTCATATGAGCTTCCACGTCATGGTCCCCCGCATAGCCGACATTCTGCCCGGCTTCTTCAGGCGCAAAGGTCCGCAAAGCACGTTGACGCGAACGGCCTTCATCGATCCAGAGATTGCGCATGATACGATACATCCAGCTGTCCAACCTTGTCCCCGGCTGCCATTGGTCGCGCGCCCTCAGCGCTCGTTCCAGCGCAGCCTGGCAGAGATCGTCCGCATCGGCGCGATCCCGCGAAAGGCTGACGGCGAAGCGGCGTAGCCGGGGAAGGATCGCCAACAGATCGCTCTCAAACGACATCCGTTCTCCATCTCATGTTCAGGGATGAAACGGCTGGCTTCGCGCGTTTCATCCCAGACGAGTTGGATATAGCGGAAATTAATTCGCGATGGGTCATGATGAATGCGAAAGGACAGGGGGCTTTGCTCCCAGGCCCTGCGAGGGTGAAGAGATTGAGATGAAGATGCATCGTTCCTTGATCATTGTTGGGTTTCTGCTGACGGGCCCGGCTGCTCAGGCGCAATTGCTGCCGTCCCCCGGTGGCGCATTGGGTTCGATCGACAATGCCGTTCCCCAACTGCTTGATAATGCCGATCGCGCGTTAGATCGTGGCGGACTGGATCGGCTTTCCCCGGCCAGGCTTGCGGAGCGCCTGGTGGCAGAAAGGACAGCGCGGATTGCTGACCTGCTCCGGCGGCATCGTGACAGCGTCGAACTGGACGACAGGCAGGAAGTGGCACGGCGTGGCGTCGTCCTGCTGATGGGGGCAAGTCCAACAAGCATCGAAGCGCTTCGTCGCGCGGGATATTCTGTGGCGAGCGATACTGTCGAAGGGATCGGCCTGCCGCTCGCACGGCTGACGATACCGGCTGGCCGGAGCCTTGCCAGCGCGCTGAAGCAGGTCCGGTCCATCGCGCCGGAAGCGGAGGCGAGCGCGGACAATCTCTATTTTCCCGGAGGTGCCGCACCAAAATTGAAAGGAGCGGCTCTGGCAGGCGGCTCCAATGTAACATCGCCTGCCGCCGGAATCATTGACGGGGGCGTGGCCCGCCACGCGTCACTCCCCGGCGCGATCGAGCAGCGCGGCTTCGCACGGGGCGCCCCCCGGGCCAGTGCACATGGTACGGCCGTGGCATCCCTGATCAGCGGTTCGGGCGCCATCCGGGGGGCAGCGCCGGGCACGCCGCTTCTGGTGGCAGACGTCTATGGTGACGATCCCGCCGGCGGCAGCGCATTTGCGATCGTACGCGCGCTGGGATGGATGGCTGCGCGTGGGGTGAAGGTGGTGACGGCAAGTTTGGTGGGTCCCAGCAACCCCTTATTGGCAGGCGCGATCCGTCTTGCGCGGGACAAGGGGGTCAGGATCGTGGCTGCTGTGGGCAATGACGGCCCGGCTGCGCCTCCCGCTTATCCGGCATCCTATCCCGACGTCGTGGCTGTAACTGGAGTTGATGGCCGGGGCCGATTGCTGCCGGAAGCGGGCCGCGCTCGGCACGTCGATTTCGCAGCGCCTGGTGCCGACATGTATGCGGCCCGCGCCGATGGCGGAAAAGGCCGGGTTAGAGGGACTTCTTTCGCGGCGCCCCTCGTTGCAGGACGGCTGGTGGCGAAAGGCAGCTTGAATGGGCTGATCGCCGAAGCGAAGGCGGGACCCAGCAAAGCATTCGGCCATGGCATCATCTGCGGCGAATGCAGAAATAATAATTGATTTTCAGTTACTTGTAGAATTTATCCAGGCACCCGGGATTAAGTCGCATCGCGATCGCGTTCTCCTGTCATCGGATCGACAACGAACAAGGAGACGATCGATGAAGAAGACAATCATTCTTGCCACGGCTTGCCTTGCCGCCCTCACCGCGGCTCCTGCGTCTGCTCAGCTGCTTGGCGGCGGAGGCGGCTTGGGTGGAGGCCTTGGCGGCACCTTGGGTGGCGTTGGCGGATCGCTGGGCGGAACATTGAACGGCTCGGGCGGCATTGGCATTGATCGCAGCGTTGACCTCAACAATGGCCGCGTGTCGGCTGGCGGGTCGGGCTCGGGCCGCGCCGACGGTGCTGCTGCTGGGTCAGTCAGCCGCAAGGGCAAAAGCCGCGGCGCAAATGCTTCGGGCTCTGCCAGCGGATCGGCAAGCGGCAGCCTGACTGCAGACACGTTGGGCACCAATGACGTGGCCAATGCCGTCGGCGGTATTCGCGATGGTGCGAGCCAGACGGCGGGCGCCGTGCGAGATCGTGCGGTCACCGCTGGCGCGGCGGCGCAGGGACAGGCAAGCGCAACGGCCGACGCAGCGCGCAATCGGGCCAGCGGCGCCGTTAATGGTGCAGGATCGGCGGCTGGCGACGTTGCCGGGGCAGCCCAATCCAGCGCCGCGCCACCTGCTGGAAGCAGCGGTGGCGCTCTGAATGGAAGCGCCGCGCTGAATGCCACGGGGCAACTGTCTGGAAGCGGACAAGCCGTGGGCTCCAGTGAAAGCCCGTCTTCCAATCAGGCGGACAATTGACCCCTAAGGGGCGGTTCCCCCACCTGAGGCTTTAAGCCCTTTCCTCCGCCCCTAATTCGCCTGACATGGAAGGGCCGGTGATCCACAAGGATCGCTGGCCCTTTTCCACATGGTTCGGGGCGGACGTGAGCGCAGTACCAATGCAAAGGCCGGCGACCGTTATGGATCACCGGCCTTTTTCAGCAGCTAGAAAATATTGGTTCAGGCGACTTTGGTCGCAATCTCTTCCGCCTCATCAGGATCGCGCAGCACATAACCGCGGCCCCAGACGGTTTCGATATAATTGTCGCCACCGCAAGCGAGCGCCAGCTTCTTGCGCAGCTTGCAGATGAAAACATCGATGATCTTGAGTTCAGGCTCGTCCATGCCGCCGTAAAGATGATTGAGGAACATCTCCTTGGTCAGCGTCGTGCCCTTGCGGAGCGAAAGCAGCTCCAGCATCGCATATTCCTTACCGGTCAGGTGGACGCGGTTGCCATCGACTTCCACGGTCTTGGCATCGAGATTGACGGCCAGCTTGCCCGTGCGGATGACGGACTGCGAATGCCCCTTGGAGCGGCGGACCACGGCGTGAATCCGCGCGATCAGTTCTTCGCGATGGAAAGGCTTGGTCACATAATCGTCGGCACCGAAACCGAAGGAGCGAACCTTGCTATCCATCTCCGCGATACCAGAAAGGATGAGAACCGGCGTCTGCACCTTGGCGGCGCGAAGCTTTTTCAGCACGTCATATCCGTGCATGTCCGGAAGGTTCAGGTCGAGGCAGATGATGTCGTAGTCATACAGCTTGCCCAGGTCGAGCCCTTCCTCGCCAAGGTCGGTAGTGTAGACGTTGAAGCCTTCGGTCGTGAGCATGAGCTCGATCGCCTTGGCCGTGGTCGGTTCATCTTCTATTAGCAGAACGCGCATATTGAAGCCCCTGTCCTTGCAGATCCCGTCAACCCCTAAGAACGGCGTCTGCTCCAATTCATTAACCAAAAAACTTCTGAAGGACAAAGGTTAATTTTTCGCTAACCCGCAGAAATGCGCGAGTCGCGGGAATTTGAATCTATTTGCAAAGATTTGCCGGTGAAGTGATTCATTTTGAGTCAAGATGGATTCACCTGCGCAACGAACCCTAGCAGCCATGATGGCGAGTAATATAATCAAGCAGCGCTTCAACCCGCGCGGGGCGCAAACGCGAGGGTGGCGTGACCAAGTGCAGACCGAGGGGCGGAGGTCTCCAATCGACCAGCACCTCCTGCAATTCGCCTGACGCGAGGCCATCGCTGACGATGAAGTCGGGCAGCCGGGCGATACCTATCCCCGCCTTCAACGCGGGCAGCATCGCGTCACCGCTATTCACGGTAATGCGCGCCCTGACCTGGATCACGACATTCTGCTGCCCCGGTCCAGAGAAACGCCAGACGTCAGGCGTTGGGGCGTTGGAATAGCAAAGACAGTCATGGGCGCCGAGGTCGGAAGGATGGGTAGGACGTCCCCGCTCCGCGAGATAGGAAGGCGAGGCGATGACGTGAAGCTTGACGTCGCCCAGCCGCCGTGCCCGCAAAGAGCTGTCCGGCATATCCGCGATACGAAGAGTGGCGTCGAGCCCCATCTCGACCATATCGATCCGCGCGTCTGAAAGGTGAAGATCAACATCGACGGCAGGGTGAAGCTTGGCAAACTCGGCAATCAGAGGCGCGATGCGGAGAAGCCCGAACGTCATCGGCGCGCCCAGCCGGATGGTGCCGGACAATTCGGCCGTGTCTTGCCGCGCCGCCTCTTCGGCGGCTTGGCCCTCTTCCAGAATACGGGCAGCATGGGCGGCCAGACGCTTTCCGCTTTCCGTCAGTGCAAGGCGGCGGCTCGTGCGGTTGAACAGGCTGGTTTCGAGATGCTGCTCAAGGCGCGTGACGGCTTTTGAAACCGTCGCTTTCGATACGCTGAGGGCCTTTGCAGCGTCAGTGAAGCTGCGATGCTCAACGACCGCAGCGAACATCGCCCAGGCTTCGAGATCAGGAAGGCGCATAAAGGAAACAATCCGTTTCGACACTGCCGATTTAAGAAACAATCCTTATCGCTAAATAGGTCGAAAGCAAGCGGGAATGGTTACCCGCCAAGGAAAGGCACAGCAATGAACACCACCGCAGCAAGCCGCATCGAACGCCGTCCCTTCGACAGCCTCGGCCATGCCGACCATGGGTGGCTGAATGCCCGCCATCATTTTTCTTTCGCCAATTATCTTGATCCCGATCGCATGGGTTGGGGCGCGATCCGCGTATGGAACGATGATGAGATCGCGGGGAACACTGGTTTCCCCCCCCACCCGCATCGCGACATGGAAATTATCACCTATGTCCGCAAGGGCGCGATCACGCACCAGGACAGCCTGGGCAACAAGGGACGCACGGAAGCAGGTGACGTCCAGGTGATGAGCGCAGGCACCGGCATCCGTCACTCCGAATATAATCTGGAGGACGAGACGACCACCCTGTTCCAGATCTGGATCATCCCCAAGGCGCAGGGCGACGCCCCGAGCTGGGGCGCGAAGCCCTTTCCCAAGGACGATCGCTCCGGAAAGCTGGTGGTGCTCGCCAGCGGCTATGCCGAGGATGAGGAAGCACTCCGCATCCGTGCGGACGCCCGGTTGCTGGGCGGGACGGTGAAGGCTGGCACGAGCGTCACCTACGAAAGCGTTGAGGGACGCCACCTGTATCTCGTTCCCGCGACGGGGCGCATCGAAATCGATGGCCAGACGTTCGAAGCACGCGATGGAGCTGCGATCCTGGGCGGGCAGCCCATCACGATCACCGCGATCGAGGACAGTGAAATCGTGTTGGTAGACAGCGAATAGGCTCCGCTGTGGAGCCTTACGGCCGCCCGCACTGCTCCACCCCCCCTGGCGTGGCGGGCGGCCAAACCCCTCAAGAAACCTTTTTCCGTTCAATGCATTAACAAGATTGGAGACTCGTCATGGCAAAGGTGCTGGTCCTCTATTATTCGTCCTACGGCCATATCGAAACGATGGCCAAAGCCGTGGCGGAAGGCGCGTCCGCTGCTGGAGCGCAGGTCGATATCAAGCGCGTGCCGGAAACGGCCCCGCTGGAAGTCGCGCAGAATGCCGGGTTTAAGCTCGATCAGCAGGCTCCGATCGCGTCCGTCGCTGAACTGGCCGACTATGACGCGATCATCATCGGCACCGGCACGCGCTTTGGCCGTATGTCGAGCCAGATGGCGGCGTTCCTGGACCAGGCCGGAGGGCTGTGGGCCCGAGGTGCGCTGAACGGCAAAGTCGGCGGCGCCTTTACATCGACCGCCAGCCAGCATGGCGGGCAGGAGACGACTTTATTCTCGATCATCACCAACTTGCTGCATTTCGGCATGGTGATCGTCGGATTGGATTATGGCCACACCGGCCAGATGGGCGTCGACAAGGTTCGCGGCGGCGCACCCTATGGCGCGACGACCATCGCGCATAGCGATGGTAGCCGCCAGCCCGACGAGGATGAACTGGAAGGTGCCCGTTATCAGGGCAAGCAGATCGCGGAGACGGCTATCAAGCTGCACGGCTAGACATTTGCTGCACTCCCCCTCTCGGTGCAGCGGTTGAGCCTTGGGTGCAAGGCGCAACATTGGGGCCGGTGCACGGGATGGGTGCGCCGGCCCCTTTTTTTCAGAGGAAGAGGCGGCGAGCTGCAGGGGTGGCGCGCAGCAGATAATAGATGCCGGTCGGCAGCAGCAACGCATTCAGCAGCAGCCAGGGTTCATCGAGATGCGGCGAGAGATAGTGGATCACCGCGACATGCAGATACATGATGACGAGCGACGCCCTCCCCACCGCCGCCAACCAACCGCCATAGGGCGCGAGATGGACGGATATGCGAAAGATCAGCACCGATGTAGCGACCGCCGAAGCCAGCGAGAAGATGGGCAGACCATAATCGGCCGCCTTCATGTTGAGCGTGGGGAGCAGTCCTGACAATCCCGCCAGCCCGATCCCGCCCAATGGCAACCACATCCATTGCTTCCATTGCACCAGCTGCCACGCCGCACCCACCCACAGCAGCACGAATGCCATTGGAACGGTGAGCAATCCCAGCAAAGAGGCTTTCGTCATCTCTCCCACCGCATATGCGCACACAATTGCGGGAATGATCGTGATCAACCATCGGCGGTCCAGCGGATCTGACCAGCGGGAAAGCAACGCATTGAAAAGGATGCGCGAGACCATCAGGCAAGGCACGAACCAGAATATGGTATAGGGCCCGCGTAGCCATGACCCGCCGAGCAGGATCGGCAGGAGATCCTCTGGCCATTGGTTGAAAATGGGCCGCTGCCCCTTCATCGGCTCGATGATCTGATCCGCGACAATCAGCAGTGCGAGGAACGCCGCATAGGGGCGCATCTGCGACAACAGTTGCCGCAGCGCGAAACGTTCAGGCGGCTGTGGCCGGGACAGCATGCCGGAGAGCAGGAAAAAGAGGGGCATGTGAAAACTGTAGAGCGCGTCCCGGAAAGGGCCTTTGGTCCAGACATGCCCTGCGACAACGGCGATGATGCCGACGCCGCGCGCGACATCGATCCATTCGAGCCGACCGCCACCCTGCGCCTGTTGCCGCCGTGCGGACTTTTGCTGGACCTCGTCCCCCCTGTTCTCCATGGCTACCACGACCTATAGGACGCAGGCCGCGCGTCAATCTTTCCAACTGCTTCGGGAATCACTCCTTGTCCCTTTTGCATGACCGAGTTCTCTTCATCGATGGTGAAGCCATCATCCTCGACAAGCCTGCCGGACTGCCGGTCGACGCGCCGCGCGACGGTTCGTTGAGCCTGGAGAACCATCTCTCATCGCTGACATTCGGTTTTCAGCGCTGGCCACTGCCAGTGCATCGGCTGGACCGGGACACGAGCGGTTGCCTGTTGCTGGCGCGCAATCCCAAGGCGCACAAACGCTATGCTGCCGAGTTCGAGGCGGGCACTGTCAGCAAGCGCTATGTTGCGGTCCTGGACGGCGTGCCGGAGCCAGATAGCGGCGTCATCGAGCTTTCGCTGAAGAAGGTCAGCAGCGCTGCAAGGGGATGGCGAATGATCGCAGCGAACGACGGCAAGTCAGCCGTGACCGAATGGCGCAAACTGGCGGTCAAGGATGGGCGCGCCATGGTCATTTTCACGCCGCGTACCGGCCGGACTCACCAGATCCGATCGCATGCCTTGCATGGCCTTGGCTTCGGCATCGCCGGGGACCCGGTATATGGCAGGGGCGAAGGACCGATGCTGCTGCACAGCCGTTTCCTCAGCATCCCGCGCGGGAGTAAAGCCCCGGCGGAGGCGACCGCTCCCCTGCCCTCTACCTTCGCGGCGGCGGGTTTCGGGCCGGAGTATCTGGACGATGCCGGACTTTGACATTCCCGAAGAAGCGCTGGAGGAGCGTTTCATCACTGCCGGCGGTCCCGGCGGGCAGAATGTCAACAAGGTCGCTACGGCTGTTCAACTGCGGGTCCATCTATACCGGCTGGGATTGCCGGTGCATGCATATCGGAAAATGAAGGAACTGGCGGGGTCGCGCCTGACCTCCGGCGGAGAGATCGTCATCCAGGCGTCGCGTTTCCGCACGCAGGAGGCCAATCGCCAGGACGCCCGCGAACGGCTGGCCGAGATGATTGCGCAGGCCTACAAGCGCGATGCGAAACGGATCGCCACGAAACCGGGCAAGGCGGCCAAAGCGCGCCGCGTCGACGCCAAGAAGGCGCGCAGTTCAGTGAAACAAGGCCGTGGCAAGGTGCGGCTGGATTGAGGACCTCCGATGTACGACTTCAACGCCCCGGCCGATGGGGACAAGGCGACGCTCTTTAAGGATCTGCTGGCCGCTGCGGAAGCGGTGACGAATGATGAACCCGACGCGATCGCTAATATGGCGAATGTGGCTGCCCTGATCTGGCAGTTTCTGCCGGACCTCAACTGGTCGGGCTTCTATCGCATGGTAGGGGGTGAACTGGTGCTCGGGCCTTTCCAGGGCAAGCCTGCGTGCATCCGCATACCCTTGGGCCGCGGCGTCTGCGGTACGGCAGCAGCTTCAGGGCAGACGCAACTGGTCGAGGATGTTCATGCTTTCCCGGGGCACATCGCTTGTGACGCGGCAAGTGCTTCCGAGATCGTCGTGCCGGTTGAGGTGAATGGCCAGGTTGTCGCGGTGCTTGACCTCGACAGCCCCACCCCAGCGCGGTTCGATGCTGCCGACCGGGAGGGGCTGGAGATGATCATGGCACGTATCGGCAAGCGCCTGGCCTGAAAGCTGCTTCGTTTCGGGACAGGCTTCGCCCTCCACCCGCGTGGATCGGGATGGATCATCATGCTAAACCAACCGTTAACATCGCGGCTGCGCATGGGGCGGCCTTGAACAAACGGGGAGTTTCGCATGCGGATCTGGAGCATCATGCTGGTCGGCACCGGCCTTGCTATCGGCCTAGCCACACCGGCAATGGCAAATGGCAGCGGCGCAGCGCTCCCGATGATGGGCAAAGGCTTTTCCGGCGCGCGCCCTGTTCATGCCGGGATGCATCGCGGGACCGTCGCTCATCGCTGGGGTCCGCGCGTTCAGGGCCGTTGGTTCGCAGGATGGTATGCGCCGGGCGGGTGGGGTGCCTACAGGAGGCCGGTGGTGGGGTATGTCCTGCCTTCCTACTGGACCCGCCCCGCCTATCGCATCGGAAATCATGGCAGCTATGGCCTTCCGGCACCCGTCGCCGGATATGGCTGGTCCCGCTATTATGATGATGCGGTGATGGTCGACGATCAGGGACGTGTGCGCGACTATCGCAGCAACGTCGATTGGGATGCTCAAGATGGTGATCGCGCACGGCCGGGCGTCCCCTATGATGACGATGTGACCGCGCATGATGGCCCTCCTCCGCCACCCCACGAATATGAGGGGCGCTGGACCGGAACCTGGCGCGATGAAAACGGCCGGACAGTGAGCGGCGAGTATGAAGGCCGCTTCGAAGGCGAAGCGCAGAGCAACTACGGTGTCGACTATGACGCTCCGCCTTATTCAGCACCGCCTGCCGTGGTCCATCACAGCGGTCCCGGAGCACCGATGGTGACGACGACGCAGGCTCCCGGCTACATCGCTGGCGGCTACTATTATCCCGGGGCGACAACCACGACGATAGTGATCGATCCCCGCTAACCGACACGCGTCGTCAGGGCGACCGACGCAACCACAGCCTGAGTCAGCGGTTTTAGCCTGGCAGCAAACCATGGCTACCGGGAGGCGAGACATGCTTCATCATGTGTCGGTTGGAACCAATGACGTCGAACGCGCACGGGCCTTTTATGACCCGCTGATGGCGCTTCTGGGATATCGCAGCGTCCGCGACTATCCGCATTCGCTGGATTATGGCGTCACGGACGTGGTGTTCAGCGTGGAAACACCGGTGGATGGAGAACGGGCATCGTCCGGGAACGGCGTCCATATCTGTTTCGAGGCAGCCGACCGGGACACCGTGCGGGAGTTTCATCGGCTGGCGCTGGAACTAGGCGGAACGGACGAGGGAGCGCCGGGCGTGCGGCCGAACTATGATGCGCACTATTATGGCGCATTCGTCCGCGATCCCGACGGCAACAAGATCGAGGCTGTCACGCTTGTCGCGAAATAGGTCCTAAAGAAGCGCCAAAAGCGCTCCGAACAATCATCATTTCCGGAAGATGCCCGCCAGTTCGATCGGCAGCGGCGGTTCGTCGCGCGGCAGAACGCCTTGGATGGCCCGATCCTGCTCCATCGGGTCGAAACGGACCCAGCCGCTGCGGCTCAACTTTTCCAGCGGACGATAGCGGACCTTATATTGCATCCGCTGCGAACCTTCGACCCAGTAGCCGAGATACACATAGGGCAGACCGGCTTTCGCGGCGCGCAGGATGTGATCCATGATGATGAAGTTGCCGAGGCCCTTGCGATGCTCCAGCTCCGTATCGAAGAAGCTGTAGATCATCGACAGGCCATCGCCCTGCCGGTCGGTGAGGCATGCGCCGATCAGCTTGCCGGGGCGGCCATTCCTACCCGGCTCGCGATATTCGACCACATGGCTTTCGACCGGAGTCTGTTCGACCATGTCGGCGAAGTCCATCTCGTCCATCTCGGTCATGCCGCCGCCGGGGTGGCGCGCCTTGAGATAACGTTGGAGCAGTTCGAACTGTTCTTCGGTCGACCAGGGCTTGCAAGCCGTCACGACGAGGTCGCTGTTGCGGCGGATAAGCTTGCGCTGCGTGGTGTTGGGCGTGAATTCGCCCGCCACCACACGCACCGAAACACAGGCGGAGCAGTCGGCGCAACTCGGCCGATAGGCGACGTTCTGGCTGCGGCGGAAACCAATGCGGCCAAGCGCGTCATTCAATTCCGACGCATTGTCGCCGTTCAGTTCGGTGAAAACCTTACGCTCGCTGCGGCCCGGCAGGTAGGGACACGGGCTGGGGTTCGTCACGAAGAAGCGCGGGAAACGAAATGGTGCGCTCACGCCACGGTCTCCGTCAAAACGCTGCGCCAAACTTGAGTCATGGACAGACTATGACGCCCGCAGCCGTCCGTGAAAAGGTTATTTACCACGAAAAATGCGCCGCCCCGGATCAAGGCGCAAATCAGGCAACCTCGATCGGCGCGACCTCATATCCAGCGGCTTTGAGCGCCGTGATCAGACGGTCGAGATGCTCGCCATCGCGCGTTTCACATTCGACATCCAGGCTGAGGCCCTTCGCCGGAAGATTGGTGAAGATACGCTGGTGCGACAGCTCCAGGATGTTGACCGCTTCCTGATCGAAGATGCGCGCAACATGGAACAAAGCGCCGGGACGATCCTGCAGGATGATGCGCAGGCGCGCCAGGCGGCCCGAGCGCGCGAGGTCACGCAGCAGCACGTTCGCCAGAAGGCGCGGATCGATGTTGCCGCCCGTCAGGACCAAGCCCACATTACGGCCCGCGAACAATTCCTTATGCGTCAGCAGCGCGGCGAGGCCAGCCGCACCCGCGCCCTCGACCACCGTCTTCTCGATCTGGAGCAGCAGGCTCAGCGCTTCTTCCAAATGGCGTTCGTCGACCAGCAGCACATCGTCGGCCAGACGCTCCACGAAGCGGCGCGTCAGCTCGCCGGGCTGCTTGACGGCAATGCCTTCCGCCAGCGTATCGCCATCGCAGGCAAGGTTCGTCTGCTTGATGTGGCTGTACATGGACGGATAAAGTTCCGCCTGCACGCCATAGATGCGGATATCGGGCTTCATCGCCTTGGCCGCCGTAGCCATGCCAGAAAACAGGCCGCCGCCGCCGATCGGTATGACAAGTGTGTCGATCTCCGGCGCGTCCTCCAACATCTCAAGCGCGACAGTGCCCTGCCCCGCCATGATGTCCGGTTCATCGAAGGGATGGACGAAGGTCAGCCCATGTTCCTTGGCGAGTTGGCGCGCATATGTGCTGGCATCGTCGAACTTCTCGCCATGCAGCACGACCGTCGCGCCATGCCCTTGCGTCTGCGTGACCTTCACGGTCGGCGTCGTCACTGGCATGACGATCGTCACGGGCACGCCCAGGCGGCGGCCATGATAGGCAAGCCCCTGCGCATGATTGCCGGCGGATGCGGCAATTACGCCCTTTTCCTTTGCGGCAGCATCCAACTGAAGCAGGCGATTGAGCGCGCCGCGCTCCTTATAAGCGGCGGTGAACTGAAGATTTTCGAACTTCAGGTAAACCTTGCAGCCCAGCATGTCGGACAAGGTCTGGCTGATCAGCGTGGGGGTGTGCACGACCGCGCCCGAAATGCGCACGCGTGCCGCCAATATGTCATCGACGGTTACGGGCAGCGGCATTGCGCTTTCGATCTTGCTCAACGTGTTCATGCGCTCGCCCCTAGCGGAAATTTAGCTCGGAAGGAACTGGCCCTTGGCGAAATCTCGCCCTATGGCAAAAGGCCACGCGGCTAACTGTACGAGGCATATGGCTAATATCGCGTTTATCGGTCTGGGCGTCATGGGCGGCCCCGTCGCCGGACATCTGGCGAAGGCCGGGCACCAGCTGACCGTCTATAACCGGTCGATCGGCAAGGCGAAGCAATGGGCGGAGGCCTATGGCGGCGGCGTCGCCGTCAGCCCGGCCAAGGCGGCGGAAGAGGCCGAGATCGTGATCAGCTGCGTCGGTAATGACGATGACCTTTCGCAAGTGACTCTCGGCAAGGAAGGCGCATTCCGCTCGATGAAGCCGGGCAGCCTCTTCATAGATCACACCACCGTATCTGCGCGGATTGCACGGCAGCTGTTCGTCGAAGGCGAAAGCCGGGGACTGCATTGCGTCGATGCCCCGGTTTCAGGGGGACAGGCGGGCGCGGAGAATGGCCGCCTCTCCATCATGTGCGGTGGAACCGGGCCTGCTGTCGAAGCGGCGAGGATCGTCATGCAAAGCTATGCCGCGCGCATCGTGCATGTCGGCGGCGCAGGCGCGGGCCAGACAACCAAAATGGTGAACCAGATCTGCATAGCCGGCGTTCTGCAGGGGCTTTCCGAAGCGCTGCGCTTCGCTCAAGCAGCCGAACTCGATCTGGACAAGGTCTTCGAAGCTGTATCGGGGGGCGCGGCGCAGAGTTGGCAGATGGAAAATCGTTGGAAGACCATGGCTCAGGACAGTTTCGATTTCGGCTTCGCCATTGATTGGATGCGCAAGGATCTTGGCCTTGCCCTTGAAGAAGCGCGCGCCAATGGTGCGACCCTGCCCGTGACCGCATTGGTTGATCAATTCTATGCCGATGTGCAGGCCATGGGCGGCAACCGGCAGGATACAAGCGCGCTGGTCAGGCGGATCACCAAGGCATGAAGCGAGCCCTTTTGGCGGCCGTCACCGCGCTTGCTCTGCCGTTCCCCGCATTCGCGTCCGGTGTCATAGACAATGTGAACGGCATCGCCGTCGACGCCAATGGACGCACGGTGCGCTTTCGCGCGCTGCTGATCGACGATGAAGGCAAGGTCGAGAGGCTGTTGCCGGGCCGCTATGAAGCGCCGCCCCGCAAAAAGAAGCTCAAGAAGGGCGAGACCTGGCCCAAGGGGCTGGACTTTCAGTTGGATGGCGGCGGGAAGACGCTGATCCCTGGCCTCATCGATGCGCATGGCCATGTCATGGCGCTGGGACTGACGCAGGTAACACTCGACCTTTCCGACACGCGATCACTGGCAGAGGCGCAGGCCAAGATAAGGGAGTATGTCGCCGCCAATAGCGGGCGGAAATGGATAATCGGGCGGGGCTGGAGCGCGGAACGTTGGGGGCTCAATCGCGCTCCGACCTCTGCTGAACTCGATGTTGCCACGGCTGACGTGCCGGTCTGGCTGGAAAGCGCTGACGGTCAGGCGGGCTGGGCCAACTCGGCTGCGATGAGGGCTGCCAACATAAGCGCGGGGAGCAAGGCGCCAGTCGGCGGCCGGATCGAAATGGCCGGAGGCAAGCCGTCTGGCGTGTTCGTGGGCAAGGCGATGGACATGATCCAACGGGTGGTGCCCCCGCCCGCCCCTAAAGACCGGGACATCGCGCTGGAAAAGGCGCAGCAGTTACTGCTGGCCAATGGCGTCACCGGCATCGCCGACATGGGCACGACGATCGAGGATTGGCAGGCGTTCCGCCGGTCGGCTGATCGCGGCGCGCTGCGGGTGCGGATCATCTCCTATGCGCAGGGCCTCGACAATATGGTGCTGATCGCAGGACCTGAGCCTACGCCATGGCTTTATGAGGACCGGCTGCGCATGGGCGGGCTGAAGCTCGAACTGGATGGATCGCTGGCCTCGCGCGGGGCGTGGCTCAAGGCCGACTATGCGGACGCGCCCGGGCAGCGTGGATATTCGCTGACCCCCTCGACGCAGATGCGCAACATGATGAGCCGCGCGGCGATGGACAATTTCCAGATCGCCGTCGATGCCACGGGCGATGCAGCGAATAGCGAGGTGCTGGACGCGATCACGGAGCTCGCGCTGACCTACAAGGGCGACAGGCGCTGGCGGATCGAGCAGGCAGCCATCGTCGATCCCGCCGACCTGCCCCGCTTCGGGCAAAATGGCGTCATTGCGTCAATGCAACCTGCGCGGTTGGCGACCGATTGGCGCGTATCGGTAGCACGTCTGGGGGAAAAGAGAGTGAGCGGCGGCTATGCCTGGAAGACGATGCTCGACAACAGGGTCCCGCTGGCATTCGGATCGGGCGCACCCGTTACGACACCCAACCCGTTCGCCGGCATGGCAGTAGCGATGAGTCGGGAAGACGGCTCGGGTGAACCCGCTGGCGGATGGACGCCCCAGCAACGCGTAAGCTTCGACGCCGCACTCGACGGCTACACGCGGCAGGCGGCCTTTGCAGGCTTTGCCGAAAAGCGGTTCGGTAGCCTGATCCCCGGACAGCGGGCCGATTTCATCCTGATAGACCGGGATATTTCCGTCGCTCGTCCCAACGAAGTACGGGCCACGCAGGTTCTGGAAACCTGGATCGGCGGCAAACGGGTCTATATGAAGGGCAGCAAGCCCTAGAGCACGTCGCCCGAAGCTTTCATCGCCTCATCGATCGTTTCCACCAATGGCGGAAGGACGGGCTTGTCGCAGCCCACCGCTTTCATATGGGCGCGCAGCGCATCCATGCGCCCAAGGTTCCAGCGGGCGAGCGGCACGCCGAGCGGCCGGAACTCAGCCCGATCAAACAGCTCCACGACATAATGTTGGCAAAGGCCGTCCACCTGTTCCAACGTCAGCATGCCGAGGTTCATGACCATCGGCCGTCCCGGCACTCCGTCTCGCCCACGCACCAGATCGGTAACATACAGGCCACCGCGGGGGTCAACCAGGACGACGTCGGCTTGCGACGCGTCGATCATGCGGTGGCTGGCGGCATAGGGCGCAACGAAAACATGGGTCCGCCAGACCAGAAAGGCGCTCATGACCAGCGTGATCACGACGCCCAGATAGAGCGGCCGCATCGCCGCTGGTCGAAAGCGGGCCCATCCAAGCCCTGCCAGCAGGCAGAACGGCCCGATGAAGCCATGGGCATAGCGAAACCCCCAGCCATAGCCCTGCGCCAACGCCAACGCGCAACCGGCAAAGCATCCAAGCGCCAGCGGAAGCGCGATCTCCTGGCCTCGGAGCGCGTTGCGCCACTTCATCGCCGTCACGCCCAACGCGGCAAGCGGCACCATCAATATGTTATTCCATGCGGCGAAGCGGCTGAGATTGACCAGCGGCTGCCACCGGTCCCCCAAACGTTCAAACAAGCTGCCGACCTTGTCCGCGACCCCTGCGGATGGTCGTACATCGGATGCGGGGCCAAGCAGTTGGACGAGGAAACCCGGCCATAGCTTTGCCCAGACGATAACGATGGCAACCAGGACGAGGATGTGAAAGGCGGCCACCGCCCAGCGGCGCGACAACAGCATCCACAAGATGAAGGGCGCGATGAAAATCGGCGGAAAATGCCATTGGTGCAGCCCTGCGGCGAGCAGTGCCACTGCACCCGCGCTGACATGCCCCACAATGCCCCCCCGCAGGACCAGCGCGAGCCAGATCATGTTGAGCGCGAAATGGCCAGTCATGGCATAGGGGGTCATCGCCGTGACCCACAGCTGCGTAGACGACAACGCCAGCAGCATTGTCACCCAAACAGCATCGCCCCGCGTCGGAAAGAGATGCAGCGCCACGCGCCACAGGGCGAAAAGCCCCGCGATCAACAGTGCAGGACCCGCAAGGTTAGGATCCCCCATCCGCCAGAACAGCGCCTGGATCGCGCTGTTCACCGGCAGATAAGCGGCGGTCCAATAATCCGCAGCGCCGAAGGGAGAGAAAAACTCCGGCATGATCGCACGCCGATAGGGCTCCCATTCGGCGGGGATCGGTCGGGCGAGCAAGCCTTCGCGCATATAGGCAGCGGCAAAGCGTGCCACTTCCTCATCGCGCGAGATCGCATAATTCTGGAACAGCCAATAATGACCGGCCCAGGCGATGAGGCCGAAGACTACTATCAGCGGCACGATCACGCGCGCGCGCGGCCTGGGTAGGCGAAATCCCATCCCTTCCGCAAGAGGGGCAGCCAGAGCCATCAGGAAGAGGCCACCCAGGAGCGCCGGAAAATCCTGATCCAGAAACAGGATGACAGCCAGGCTGACGCCCTGCCGATATGTCACATGCCACAGGAACGTCGCGCCCACCCATAAGGCAAGGCCGATCGCGCCCGCCAGAAATAGGCGCCGGGCATCAACAGATCGGACTGGTGGCGCGTACATCAGCTTCCTTGCGGGAGCAGCGCCCGGTTGACGAAAACGCCGTCCATTTCGACGAGGAGGGGGAAATGCCCCTTGTTGTTGGCGAAGAAGGCCGACGGCATGAAGCCTCTCTCTTCCAACCAGTCGATCATGGCGCGATAGCTGGTCCCGCCTTCATAGATGGGCCGCACGCCAAGTTCTGTTTGCACGCCCGCCATGTTGGAGATCAGCGCGCCCGCGCCTTCGCACACCGACAGGTCATGGCCCTGCGTATCCATCTTCAGAAAGGGGCGCGAAAAGCCATGCTCAGCCTGAAGCTCTGGGAAAAGCCGATCGATCCGCCTGCACTGCATCTCGACTGTGCGCGTGACACGATTGCGATCGGCAAAGATCGCATCCTGCTCATCCGAGGGCTTCTTGAGTGAGCTGAACTGATCGGCCGCCATGATGTTGAAGCTGGCTGGCCCGTCAAAGTCGGACAAGGCCAGGTTGAAAACACGCCATTTGCGATCGGATGCCGCCCGGCGGGACAGTTCTTCGAAAATATCGGGATTGGGTTCGAAGGACAGGATCGTGCCGGAAAAGCCCGCATCCTTGCGCAACATGGTCGCATATTGCCCGCGGTTGGCGCCCACGTCAAACACGCAATCGATCGCAAAAGCGGAGAGGAAGCGGCGAAGCGCCTGAATTTCAGGATATTGGTGCACACGGCCCGCAATGGCGAGGCGCACCGCCAGCGCGCGGTCGGCCAGTTCGCGAACATATCGGCTCATCCGCGCGTGGCCATAACTGAGCGGTAGATGCCGATCGTTGCCAAGGCCATGTCCTTCCAACTGCCCATATTCTCACCATAGGCGCGTGCCGCCGCGCCAGCTGTCTGCCTGATGGCGGGGCTTTGGAAGAGCCGCAAGAGGGCTTGAGCAAGATCGGCCGGATTTCCGGCCTTTGTACGGATCGCCACGTCTTCGGGCAGAGCCGCGAACATGCCCACGTCCGATGTCACCATCGCCTTGCCATGATGCAGAGCCGAAAGGAACGCACCGCTGGAATCGATATGGCGATAGGGAAAGATGATGGCATCCGCCTTCGCCATATGGCCGTCGAGCCGATGCTCGGAGAGGAAGCCAAGATCGGTGATCAGCCGGTTGCCAAAGCCCGCCTTGTTCACGCTGTCGAGCAGCGGGCCGATGTCCATGAAGGGTTTCCCGGCAAGGACCAGTTCGAAGACATGACCAGCCCGCCAGAGCGAGAGGCATGCTTCGACCAATATGTCGATGCCCTTATAGGGCCTGATCGTGCCGAAGAAGAGCAAGCGCGGCATGGAAGGGTCGGCGATGGCGGCCAGATCTGCGGCACCGGCTGAAGCAAGGCGCATCGGAGGGTGCGGCGTAACATGGATGCGCGCCGAAGCGATGCCCTGCGCCTCCAGTGCCTCGCGGGTCGTATCGCCATGCACGATCAGCGCATCGAACATGTCGAGCAAAGCGCGATATCCCCTGCCCTGCACACCAGCATCCGCATGATAGGCATCCGCATTGTGGACCGTATGGACCAGCGCCACCCGCCCCTTCAAACGGCGCAGGAGCAGGCGGTCGGCGGGCGCGAGCGGCAACCACTGGAAATGAGCGACATCTGCTGCTGCCAGAGCGCTGGTCCGACCAAAAGCGCAATCCGTGCCATATTCGGCGGCCTTGAGCAGCCGGAAAGCCTTCCCCTCGCCCAGTCTTGTGCGCAGCGCCTCGCTCCGCCGGAAATAGTGCGGCTCGTAGCGATATCCTTCCGGCGTGATGGCATCCGTCTGGCGCATTGGCCGTCCGAACAGGGCCACGTCAGCGCCCTGGCCGGCCAAGGCCGCGCACAGACTGTCATCATATCGCCCAGTAAAGAGCGACGGATCGATCATCGCAACCTTCATCGCGCGGCCGTTTCAGCCAGGAGGCGGCGTAAGGAAAGCGCGTGTAGCGCGGCAACCAGGATCATCGTCAGCGCGTAGAGCGCGAGGAACCCCCGGTCGAACCAATCCCCGAACAGCATGGCCAGCGGCACGCTGAGCAGCGATCCGGCAAGGAATGGTAGCGAGCGCTTGAGCAGATGGGAAAATCGTCCCAACGCAGCCTGAACATAGACGGAAACGCAGATCATGGTGAGCGCCAGCAAGGCTCCATCGATGAGCAACAGGTCGACCATGCCGATGGCGGCGCGGCCCGCAAAGAGTTTGGTGAAAATCCATCGCCCAACCAGCAGGAGCGCAACCGAAGCGGTGAGCGCAAAGACGACAGCAACTGACAAAGCGCGGATCAGCAACTGACGCAGTCGAGCGGGTTCTCCGGTATGAAAGGCGCGGGTTATGCGGGGAAGCGCGGCTTCCACCATCGCCCGGATGGCCATGGAAAGCGCCCGCGACATCTTGAAGAAAAAGTCGAAGAGCAGCATCGGCCGGGCGTCGTGGGTGGCAGCCGCTATGGTAAAATAGGGCGCGTTATAGGCGACGATCTCCGAGATGGTGAACAACGCCGATGCGCCGATATCCTGCAGATAATGGGTGCGCACATGCGTCCCACCCCGGCTGAAGGCGAGCCAGTCCTGCGCCGTCATCCCCAACCGGCGATGCACCAGCGCGATGGCATATCCGATCACGGTCAGGCTGATCAAAATTTGCAGCGCAACCGACAGGCGCGCGTCCAATCCTTTCAGGATCAGCAGCAGCAATGCGATCGTCATCAGCCGCCGCACGCAATCCAGCATTTCCCAGATGAAATTCCCGTCCACCGCCGCCAGCGCTCTTTTGGCGAGCAAGGCGGGCAAGTTGATGCAGGCGGAAAGGAAGAAGAGGATGAACAGAAGCGGCATCGTCGTATCGAGCCCGCCAGCCACAAGCGCGACCAGCAGGATCACGACACCGCCAAGTATCAGCATGGCGAGGAACAGGAAAAGGACGCCCATCTCCTCAAGCCGGAAGCCATCAGCACTCCCCTCCCCATGGGCCAGCCAGTAGCGCCGCAGCCGGGCATAAATGATGCTGGTCAGGCCAAATTCGGCTGAAATGGTGAAGTTGCCAAAGGCGACCAGCAGCAGGAACGCCTGAAATTCGCGCAGCGGCAGGACACGCACGAAAACATAAGTGACAGCAAATCCCCAGATCAGCGTCAGCCCGACATTGGCAAGCTTGATGAGCGCGATGAAGCGGGCGGACCCTTCCATCCTGGTGATGGTCCTGCCGAGCAGCGCGCTCACCCCGCGGTGCTTCCCACCGGCTTGCGGGCACGAAACAGGCGATCGTCGAGCGCGAAGAAATGGCGTGTGTCGGCATCGATGCCGCTTGCGTCGATCTCTTCCAGCTGGAACCCCGCATCCCGGATGCGGTCCGCGAAGTCGAGTCCATATTGGCGAACATGGTCCCACTGACCAAATCGCCGTTCCCGTTCACGCGGCGGGATGTCGAAACTGCCGTCCTCAGTCGGCTTGTCCCACAAGGGCACGATCAGCCAGGCTTCACCACCGGGCTTGAGCGCTCGATAGATATTGCGCAGGACGGCTTGATCGTCCGGCACATGCTCCATGACATGGCTGGCGTAGAACAGGTCATAGCGGTCCGCATCGGCCAGCGCCATCAGGTCAACGCGGCGCATGCCCGGGACGGAATAGCGCGCCGGATCAAGGTCGGCTGGCACATAGTCGGCGGCGGTCGAAAAGCGACGGACCAGGCTGCCTTCGTTGGGCGCCATGTGCAGAATGGCGCCTTGTTCCGGGACCGTGAGAGTCTTTTCCGCGATCAGAAGGTTCATCAGCCGCTCGCGTGGCGAGGCGCCACAGTTGGGGCAACCCCATTCCGCATTGTCGCCATAGCGGAAGAAGCCGACGACCGACTGGCCGCAAGCCGTGCACGCCCGATTGGCGCGCGCACCTATCGCCTTGCGCAAGACGAGCATGGTCCGGGTCAGATGCTTGCCGGCGGCCTTTGCCACCCGCTGGAAAGTAATCACGCCTTGGCTCCGATCAGCATTGGGAGGGCCTATACATCATGCCCGGCCTTTGGCGAGAGGGATCAGCGTGACTTGGCGGGATTCCAGATGGTGACGGTGCGGCCCGACATGGCCTTCATTACCCCCTGAAGCGTGGCCGCATAAGCGATGAGAATGTCTGTCAGAGCGGCTATTGGGCCCGACTTGGCCCGCATCCCGAGCATCAACAGAAGCAAGGCGAAGAACGCCGCGGCAAGCGCCAGCAGAGGGGATATTCTCAACGCCAGCGACAAGGCCGCAAGCCCGCCGGTCAGGATGAACACGCCCCCGAACCACCTGATGATCTTGCGCGACGCATATTTGAAGCGGTCGAGCGCCCCCATGCGCCGAAGCTGAGGCCGAAGATGCTGATGCGTGTGCCAGGCCCGTGCGGCAATGCGGACCTTCCGACGATATTCATCGCCTCTGCCCGCAACCAGCCTTTCCCTGGCGATAACATCCTTGGCCTTGACCAGACGCGCGCCCGCAAACACCACCGCCATCGACACCGTCAGGTCATCAAGCACGCTATCGGGGAAGACGGGATAGAGGCTGCGACGGATGGAAAAGATCGATCCGTCCGCGCCCAGCACATTGCCGGTGCGCGATTCCTCGTCCTTCAAACGCTCCTCGATCCGCCAATAGAGCGAACCCACCGATGCCGTCGCGCTGTCCCCTTCACCCATATAGTGCAGCGAGCCGAGCACCCCACCCACCTGCGGATCGGCATAGCGGGCGAGAAGATTGCCGATCGCTCGTTCATCCAACATCACATTGGCGTCCGTGAAGATCAGGACGTCACCTGTAGCGCGCGCCGCCAATTGCTTCATGCCATGCGCCTTGCCACTGCGACCTGGTCCCCGGATCAGCGTGACCAGATCGCCCTCTGCGGCGATCAGGGCCGCCGTTTCATCGGACGATCCATCATCGAACGCCAGGATCTCCAGGTCTGGATGGAGGCACTTCAACATTGCGAGATTGGCGAGCTTCTCGGGCATCGCCGCAGCCTCATTATAGGCGCAGAAAAGCAGCGAAGCTGAGGGGGCAGCACCCGCTCGGAGTGCCTCCGGCTTAGTAGGCAGAGCGCGCAGGATCAGCGGATAGAACAGAAACGGCCAAAGCAGCGCCACGATGGAGGCGAAAAGGATAAGCAAAAGGGTCAGGTCCAGCGCACTCATCAATAGGCCTTGTGATGCACGAGCACGCCGATGGTCGCGACGATGATCCGCAGGTCGCGCCAGATCGACCATTTCGTCACATATTCAAGGTCCGACTGGAGCCGGTCGATCAGGTCCTGATGATGGTCGGTCGATCCGCGATGGCCGCGAACCTGGGCAAGGCCGGTCATGCCGGGTTTGATGCAATGCCGCTCCCAATAGCGCTCATCGACTTCCCAATAAAGGCTGTCGCCCGCTCTCGCCGCCGCGGCATGGGGACGCGGTCCCACGATGCTCATGTCGCCGCGCAGCACATTGAACAGCTGCGGCAGTTCATCGATGCTGGTACGACGCAGGAAACGCCCGACCGGCGTCACCCGATCGTCGTCACGCGCCGTCAGCTTGTCCGCATTGTGATCGGCCGCCTCGATCCGCATCGACCGGAACTTGTAGATGCTGAACGGCCGGGCATCGCGCCCGATGCGCGGCTGCTTGAAGAGGATCGGGCCGGGACTGGTCAGTTTCACCGACAGCGCGGCAGTGATCAACACAGGCGACATGATGATGGTCGCGACAGTCGCGACGATGATGTCGAAAATCCGCTTGATGATGCGGTCGCGGAACTGGAAGGGACCGCCAGCAACGATGATGGTCGGTTGGCCGTCGAACTCATCCACGCGCGCCGGGGCGAAGCGCAGCAGTTCCGGGACCACGATTTCCCCGCGCGCGGAAAGAGATTTGAGCGCCACCGACCAGTCGCTCATCCGCTCCATCGGACATGCGACGATCACGCGCTCCGCCATGCCGACAGCCGCCGCCAGTCGTGCCGCCATGTCGGCATCGTGGCGGCCAGGACGCAGGTTCGCGGCAGCAGCGTCGATCACTTCCATGTGCGCGCCAGTCTCGATGTCCACGCCATCCCGGATGACGGCAGTGAGATGCGGCACCTCGCCCAGCAAACGAGCCCCAAGCCGGGCAATCGCCAGGCGCACCAGCGCCACGCTGACGGCGGAAAAGCCAAGGCCGGTGATGAAGGTCAAACGGGAAAGCTGTTCAGCGATCTTGCCGAGATAGACCACCAGCAGCATCAGCAAGGCCGCTTGCGCCAAGGCCAGCAGCCCGCGAAAGATGCCACGCCGGATGTCGTCCAGCATATGAATGCCGTAAGCACCGCCTTGCACCGCCAGCAAGATGTAGAGCGGCGCTACCATGGCGAACATGACCAGACCATGCGGCTTCCCCGGCTCGCCGAGCAGCGCGCCGAGCACGAACCAGTTCGCCAGCAGGAAAGACAGGAACAGCCCCGCCAAGTCTCCAAGGAGGCACAGCAGATAAAGTCGCGCCCGAACGATTTCCTTCGAAACTGTCACTTGCGTCCTTGCTTGCCCTTGACCCGCCCGCTCCGTTGGCACCGGTATGACTTGCATGCAAGGTTTTGCATGAAGGGCCCGTGTCGCCAACCGTCTGCGCGGCGGTCAGAGCCCGAACAAACGGGCGAGCGACTTGTCCAGCATCAGTAATTGCCAAAGCAGGCGACCATGATCCGCCATTCCGGCCTTGTGATCGGCCGCGATGCGCCCCAGCGCCTTGGCATCGAACCAGCCCGTCCGGGCAAGCGCCGATCCGCCAGCGATGGCACTCGCCTCACCCGCCAGAGGCCCCCGGAACCAGCTGCTGATCGGCGTGACGAACCCCATTTTCTGACGATAGAGAATGTCGTGGGGCAGGTAAGGCTCCATCGCCTTCTTCATCAGATATTTGCCACTGTTGCCCCTGATCCGCTGGGCCACCGGCAGGCGGGCGGCGAACTCCACCAGCCGATGATCGAGCAATGGCTCACGCGCCTCCAGCCCCACGGCCATGCTCATCCTGTCGGTCTTGGTCAGTATGTCGCCGGGCAGCCAGATATGAATGTCGGCATATTGCGCCCGGTCCAAGGGGTCACGCGCGGGCGCCTGCGCCATCGCGCGGACATAGCGGTCCTCCGCCCGATAGGCTCCCAGTCGGCTCCGCATGTCCTGGCTGAACAGCTTCTGGCGAAGAGCATGGGGGGTAACGCTGACGGACGCCGCATAGGCTTCGCTCCCCTCGCCTGCCAATTCAAGGAAGGTGGACTTCGCCCGCAGCGATCGAGGCGCCCAATCGGCCTTGGGATACCAGCGGCCCAACGTGCCGAACAGCGGTTCGCGAACCGATGCGGGGATAAGCGCGCGCACCCGCTCCCCCTGCATTTGAAACCGATGGCGGCGATATCCGGCAAAGGCTTCGTCCGCGCCGTCGCCTGACAAGGCCACCGTCACCTTCTCCCGCGCCAGTTCGCACACCCGGTAGGTAGGCAGCGCGGAAGCATCAGCAAAAGGTTCGTCGAAATGAAAGGCAAGCGTATCGATCAGACCATAATCGTCAGGCGACACGATCCTCATGCGGTGATCTGTGGCAAAGCGCCGGGCGATCCGGTCGGCATAAGCGCTTTCGTCCAGGCTCGCGACATCGAAGCCGATGGTGCAGGTCTTCACCGCCTGGTTGGAAGCCTCTGCCATCAGCGCCACGACGCTGGAACTGTCCACCCCACCGGA
Source organism: Sphingobium agri (assembly GCF_023051225.1). NCBI lineage: Bacteria > Pseudomonadati > Pseudomonadota > Alphaproteobacteria > Sphingomonadales > Sphingobiaceae > Sphingobium > Sphingobium agri. Next base: position 1,173,855 of record NZ_JALKHS010000006.1, read on the forward strand.
CAGGAAGGCGCCCAGCGGCACATCGGACACCATCCGCGATCGGACCGCCTGCCGCATAAGGGCGACCAGTTCTTCCTCAAGAGCCTCCGGCCTTGCCTTGCTGCGTTCGGCGAAGCTCACGTCCCAATAGCGCTGCGGCTGCGGCACGGGCCGCCCGCGTACCAGCCGCAGGGCATGCCCCGCCCCCAGCTTGCGCACGCCTGCAACGATGCACGCGTCGTCAGGCACATAGCCATAGGCCATGAAATCTTCGACCGCAGCCAAATCCGGTGCGCGGCGCAGCAACGGGTGGGCAAGAAGGCTCTTCAATTCCGATCCGAAGATCAGGCTGCCATCCGAAAGCTGGGCATAATGCAGAGGCTTGACCCCCAGCCGATCGCGCACCAGCCAAAGCGACTGCGCCCGCGCGTCGAACAGGGCAAAGACGAACATGCCATGGAAGCGCTCGACACAGGCCTCGCCCCATTGGCGATAGCCGTGGAGGATGACTTCGGTATCGCTGTCGGTGCGGAACACATGGCCTTTCGCCTCAAGTTCGGCGCGAACCTCGGCAAAATTGTAAATTTCTCCGTTGAATGTGACTGCAAGGCTCTCGTCCTCGGTCAGCATCGGCTGTGCCCCCCCGCCAAGGTCGATGATCGAAAGGCGCACATGCCCCAGCCCCACGCCCGGCGCTGTCCAAACGCCGCTGCCGTCCGGCCCGCGATGCGGCATGACGTCCAGCATGGCGCGCACCCGCGCCGGATCGACCGGCTTGGCCGTTTCAAGATGGAAGATGCCCGCTACCCCGCACATGCGAACGGGCTTTAGCGGATGCCGAGGCTGCGGTCAGCCAAATCCTTCACATCGCCAATGTCTTGCAGGAACAGGGCGATGGCGGGATCAGCGGGCTTGCCCTGCCTCTCTTCGGCCGAAACGATGATGGCAGCCGCTCGCTGATCGCGGCCAAGCAGCCGGGCGAACATCGTGTCGATCTTCACGCGCGGCGCGCTGCCCGTCACAGCGGCGTCTCCGACCTTGTAGAAGCTGACCGCGTGGCGGACCACCGGGCCAGGTGCAGTGATCTGCTCGCCCCGGCCATTGGCGGGAGCGGGCGCAGGGGACGACCATGACCAGCGCTGATCGGGATCGACCACGCCCTGAGCGAAGCCGACAAGCTCGCGCCCCTCATCCTGCCGATCGAAGGTGGCGATGGCGAGGTCGACCACCTCTCCCGCCGGATTCCGGTAGCGGCCAAGGACAAGATAGTCCGCTCCATCAAATCGCGGCCTCCAAGGGTAGGTGGGCTGGGCGGGAGTCAGAACCCAACCCTTGACCGGAGGCAGGAGCGGCGCAGCGGGCAGCGGCTTGCTCGCCGCCGCGCTCACTATCAGCCAAACGGGAGGGGTCAGTACTAACGCGCTAGCCGCACCGCCTGCAACGATGAGCGGAAGGCGGCCGCGGGTGGTAGCGCGAAACTTAGCGGGATCGAACCATGGGTCGCCCGGCCGCCGATCAAAGAATGGCCACGCCACCGCCATCGCCACAACCATGATGATCGCAAAGAAGACCCAACCATATATGACATGGTCAAAGCCAACTGCGGTCTCGATGCTCGTCAGATGCGCCACCCATATGGTCGCGAAGGCTCGCAGGCCATTGGCCAGCACCGCCAGCAGCAGCGCGCCCACCAGGAAGAGGATACGACGCACCCAGCTTGAAAAGCAGACATTGCAGACCAGCACGCCATAGGCGGTCATGGCGATCACGAACTTCGCGCCCGAACAGGCTTCTGCCACCCGGAAATATCCGGTCTGCGTCGTTATGAAGATGCCGTCGAGATGCGCGGGAACGCCGACGATCCCGAGAAAGACCATGCAGAGCCGCGCCGTGATCAATTGCAGCGGCGCGACCAGTTCCTCCCCCACCGGAATCATGAAGAAGGCATAGAAAAGAGGGAATAGCAGCGCCCTCGCCACGGCAGGGCCTAGCAGCGTGACCACGCTGCCCTGCAACATCAGGATGATCGCGGCATGGCGGAACAACGCTACGCCCGCCGCCGCTCCAAGTAGCCAGGCGAATGCGCCCAACGCCATCCAGAGCAATCCGGGGGCCCAGGCGACAGGCCGAAGCTGTCGCAAACCGGGAAGTCTCTGCTGCACCAGCCATGCGATCAGGAACGGAATGAAGAGGCAATGGCCGAAAGTGGAGGCGTTCCACCAGATCGATACCATCCCCGCCACGTCGCGATGAAAGAGCGTCAGGATCAGCAACGCCACGACGCCCAGCGCGGCGAGATGCCCTCGCCAGCCTTCGACGCCGACGCTACGCATTTGCGGCAGGGGCAACGTCCCGTCGGTCACGCGGCAAGGATACCCTTGGCGGGCAAAGGGCCGAACAGCATCTCCGGCAAGTCCTTCAGCGTTTCGTCCCACCTGTAACGTTGCTCTACGCGCGAGCGGGCAGCGTCGCCCAGCCGCCGGGCACGTTCGGGATCGGCAAGCAGCGCGCAAATGCTGTCAACCTCTTCGAGAGGATCAGCCGCGATGAGAAAATGCACTCCGTCCTGCGCGTCGATGCCTTCGGCTGCTTGCGGTGACGCGACGATCGGCCGCGCCATGGCCATCGCCTCCAGCACCTTATTTTGTATTCCGCGAGCGATCCGCAGCGGCGCGACCACGATATCCGCCGCCGCCAGCCAGCCACGAACATCGGGCACCGCACCGGTCACGACGACTCCGGGGAGTTGAGACAAGGCGCTCACCTGCGGAGAGGGATTGCGCCCGACAATGGCAAAGCAAGCTTCAGGATGCCGGACCCGCAAGGCCGGCAAGCTGTCGCGCGCGAAGCTCTCCACCGCCTCGATATTTGGCCGATAGTCCATTTGTCCTGTGAACACGATGAGTGGACCGCCAGGCTGGGGGACCGCGTCGAAATCTGCCGCCGGATCGAAATATTCCAGCGCAACGCCATTATCCATCCCGGCAACGCGCGCCGTGTCGAGGCCGCTCGAGGCGCGGAACAGCGCGGCCTCCGCTTCGCTCACAAAAGCGCTGATGTCGGCGCGTGCGGCTGTGGCGCGCTCAAACTCAAGCAGCACGCGTCCTTCGCGCCGGTTGATCCACCCCATGGGCCCGCCGCCTGCCGCGCCATAGCTCGCATATTTGGCGGAGTCGAAATCGACAAAGTCCATGACGAAGCGGACGCCCTCCGGAAGATCGGGCACGAAATGCGCCATCTGCACCGAATATCCCATCACGGCCGCAATCGGCCGCTCCGCTAAAGTCTTCCGCACCCATCGATGCAGGCGCGGGTCATCGAACAGGGACACCAGCATCGACTGCCGCTTCGCAAGCCCGGCAAGCCCAGCCATGACGCGGGACCGGTCCCGCTTCAGCACGCACTGGCTCGCCGTCATGTCAGCCATGGCCGGTGCGAAGCTCAGATCGCGATCATCATCGGCAAAGCAGCCGACATGCACAGGCCCGATCTCCGCAAGCCGCCTCAATATGTGGTAGGACCGGATCTTGTCGCCCCGATCGGGCGGAAAAGGAATGCGGTGGCAAAGGAAGAGGATCTCGCCCGTCATCCCAGCCCCCGGGAGATCAACGGCCCGATCAGGTTGGCGATGGGCAGCGGCAGCTTCTTCCACATCTCCACGCGGCGCTGATAATGCGCGCTATTGGGGTTTATATCGCGCCGTTCGCCCGTTGCCGACCAGCTGTGATAGGCGAGCGGCACGGGATCGAAACCGAAGCTCTTCTTCCATGCAGCCTGCCCGCTCCCCGTCTTGGATCGCCCGAAGTCAAAGATGCGCATGCCGCGCGTCCGCCCGTGGCCCATCAGCCGGTAATACATCAGTTCGTTGGAACGCAGCCGGCGCGCATCCGCGACGCCGCCGCCCCAAAAAGGCATGACCCGCCCCTGATGGTAGAGCGTCAGCACTCCCGAAACCGGCCGGTCGCCCTCATAGACGATCAAAATATCCGCGTCCTCGCCGAACGCCGCCAGCACTTCGCGAAACAGGCGTTTGGGAAAGACCGGCGTCCCGAGATTACGCACGCTCTGCGCATAAACATCATAATGTGCCTGCACGAGACGTTGGTCCCGCCCAACCTCGGCCCGCAGTGCCGGATTAGCCAGTGCCTTGCGCAGTTCCGCACGGTGCTTGCGCGGCACCGCGAGCAACTCGGCCTCATCATCCGGCGCGATCGGCCGGACGAAGCCGAGATGACTTCCTTCGTGCACGCACCAAGGCTCGCCCGGCGACGAGCCCCCACGCAGTTCGACCGAACCGATCCGGCGGTCGCGCGCGAGCCCTTCAGCTGCGCAAGCAAGTGCCGAATGGATGGCAGGATCGCCAGCCAATATCCCGCCGTCGACGGCAAAGCCCGAAGACACCAAAGCCTCCCCAAATAGGCGGCTCTTCATATGCGTGAGCGGCAGAAGTCCAGCAATCTGCCCGGACGAAGCCACTGCGGCCAGCATATATGCACGGTTGCCGGTCCCCCGCTCGATGGCCTTGATCCAGGCGGGCCGATGGAAGGGCGTTCCGTCCGCGCTGCCCTTCACGAAGGCATCCGCCGCGGCGACTTGTGCCGCATCATCCAGGTCCAGCGCGACCACGCCCACACCGGCCCCACCATCCAGCCTCATGCCGCGCGCTCCGCCTCGCGAGCGACCAGCGCATCCACCCGCGTCCAGGCAAAATCGGCGGTCAGCCGCCGCAGCTTGTCCGCCATGACGGACAGGTTGCTGTAATGGCGCAGGCGCGACCTGAGCGGTGCTCCGGCGACGCGGGGTTGATCGGGATCGATCTCCCACGGATGGAAATAGATGATCGCAGGCCGTTGCTCCCGCCCATTCACTTGCCGGATCGCCCAGCGCGAAAAGCCATAAGGCAGCAGCCGGAAAAACCCTCCGCCACCAGCCGCGAGCCGCCGCCCGCCAAACTCGGCTGTCGTCACTGGCAGCTCAAGCAAATCCTGCCCCGCCACCGGCCGCCAGGCAAAGCGCGGCGATTCAGGCCAGCCATAATGGTCATGCCGGATCGGCGCGACGCTGCTCGAATAGCGGTAGCCTTCCTCCGCCAATATGCCATGCGCCCAGGGCGCGCGATGATCGATCGAAAAGCTCGGCGCGCGATAGCCGATGACGCGCTGCCTACTGGCATCCTCCAACAGCGCGCGCGACCGTCGCAAATCGGCGCGGAACGCTTCCGGGCTCAATGTGAAGACGCGCGCATGGTCATAGCCATGGCTCGCCACTTCATGCCCCGCCTCCGCGATCCGCCGCATCAACGCGGGATAGCGCTCCGCCACCCACCCCAGCGTGAAGAATGTCGCGCTGACTCCTGCTTCGGCGAACAGGGCCAGCACGGCATCCGTGTTGCGCTCAACCCGGTGCGTCAGTCCGTCCCACGAAGACCGGCTGATCGTCCGCTCAAAGGCGCCGACATGGAACCAGTCCTCCACATCGACCGACAGGGCATTCAGCACCATGATCGCGGTCAGGCGGCAGCGCTGTGCGGCGCGTCGCCCATCCGCTGTTCACGTTCGACCCAGTCCACCAGCAGCGTCAGCACGCGGCGAAGCGCCGTGTCCTGCTCACCGACACGGAATTCCAGTGCGGAAAGCCGCTCCTCGATCAGCGTGAAACAATCCTTCAGCGCCTCGGGATCGACCGTCTGCATGGTGGCCTGCTCAAGCCGGAGCGACTCGACGTCAGCACGCAGCCCGGCAATCTCGTCCATCAACGCAGGCGAAGGCTCGGGCTGGCGTGACCGCAGCGCATTGAGTTCAGCGCGCAAGGTCTCGCGCGCAGGTTCCGCCTGCGATGCCACAGCCGCAGCAGCGGGCGCCGCAGCAGGCGCTTCGTCCGCACGGTCCAGCACGGATGACGGCATCGGCTGCACGGCCGCGTCGCTGTCCGCGCCCATATCTTCGATCACCGCCTGCACCGCTGCCGCATCGATCTCCGACAACTGGTCAAGCGCTCCCAGCAGCAGCACACGGCTAGCGAGCACGTTGACCCGGCGCGGAACGCCCCCGGTAGCGGCATAAATCGCCGCGAAGGCATCGGGGGTGAAATGCGGATCGCCATTCCACCCGACGATCGACAGGCGATGCAGGATATAAGGCTCGATCTCCTCGGGCTGCATCGGATCGAGATGATGAGTCGCGATCACGCGCTGGCGCAACTGCTCCAACTGGGCCGATTTCAGCAGGTCGCGAAATTCCGGCTGCCCGAGCAGGAATATCTGCAACAAAGACTGTCCGCCCAACTGGAAGTTGGACAGCATGCGCAGCTCTTCGATGGCCGAAACGGACAGGTTCTGCGCCTCGTCCACGATCAGCAAGGACCGTCGTCCCGCCCGCGCCTGCCCATGCAGGAAGGCTTCGATCTGCCGCAAAATCTGTGCCTTGGGCATGTCCTCGGTCGGCAAGCCAAAGCTCTGCGCCGTCAAGCGCAGCATGTCGTCGCCGCCCACCTGCGTCGACACGATCTTTACGGCGGTCAGCCGCGCCGGGTCGATCGTCGCCATCAGATGTCCGACCAGCGTGGTCTTGCCCGCGCCGATGTCGCCCGTAATGACGATGAAGCCTTCGCCCTGTGCCAGGCCATAGCCCAGATAGGACAGCGCCTTCCTGTGCGTCGCGCTTTCGAAATAGAAATGCGGATCGGGGGTCAGCTGGAATGGGCGGCCCTCAAATCCGTAGAACTGGTCGTACATCTCTTGTCTCCGGACGCGATTAGAAGCTGTACCGCAGGCCGACCTGGCCCATGGCGTTGATGACGGCATCCAGATCGTCCGCCTTGGCGCTGTCGAGCCCAAGCGAAGCGGATGCCTGAAGATTGCGGTTGATGAGGCGGTTGTAGCTGGTGAACGCGCCCAGGTTCAGCACGTCGAGCCGCGCGCCGCTCGCATCGAAATAGTTCGCGTAAATGGCGCTATCCAGGCTGGAACGGCTGTCGATGACATAGCTGAGCGATGCCGTGCCATACCAATTCTGGTCCCGCGTCCCACGCACGAACACGGTCTGGCCCGAAGGCGTCACGAACTTGCGCTGCGAATAGCCAAGGCCGACGCCGACGCCCCAAGGGCCGCGCTGCGCCGCATATTGGGCAGCAACGCCCCGATAGCGGAAGTTCGTGTCCGTGACTCCGGCCAACGCATCGTTGAAGCACTGCCCGCCGCCGCTTTGCGAAAAGGCGCAGCCGGTGAAGTCGCCCGTGAAGGGGTTGCGAACGACATTCAGGCTGCTGCCGGACACCGCCGCGACATTGGACGTGATGATCCGCCCGAAGCTGTCGATGCCGTCGAACACCACCAGCGCGAAGGACTGCCCCCGGCCCTCCCAGACGAAGCTGCCGCTATAGGTCATGCCGCCATAGCGCTCGCCGACACGCGCCTCTAGCGAGGTGCGGTGACTGGGCCGCCAAAGCACGCCAACGTCCCAGATGATGTCGTCAAAATCGTAGATAAGCGCGCGTGGCGAACTCTCGTCCGTGACATAGCGGCCGTTGCGGATGATGGGCACGCCGCTCACATCCAACTCGGGCGAGCGCTGGCTGATCTTGATCCTCTCATAGCCGACGCCACCGGCGATCGCGACGGTCGGCGACACAGGGAGGGTAGCGTCCACGCGGCCCCAAGCATCCTCGAACCGCTGATCAAGTTCGCTCGCATCCTCGCGGTCATATCCGGCGCTGGCCACGATGCCGATCGGCAGCCAGACACCCGGTGCCACGCCGACCGAAGCAGCGAGGCTATGGGTCACGGAGTCTGCGAAAGAGCCCGCAGCGGACGCCCCGGCAAAGTCGGCATTCACGTCTTCATCGACCCGCGCATAGCCAAGGCGGTAGGAGGCAGTGACGTCGATGTCGCCGAAGGATGACGCGTAGGATGGGCCGACATAGCCTGCATAGACCTGGCTCGTCTGGCTGTCGTTCAACATCGCCGCACCCGACAGGCCATCGGTGCGAATGCGCGTGGCAAGCGCCCCCGCATTGAGCGTCAGCCCCGGCGAGACCAGATACTGGCCCGAAATGATGCCGCTGATCACATCCTGATCGCTGGCCTCACGCCCCCAGCCGAAGCTGTGATTATATTGAATATCTGCGACCGCCTCGACCCGGCGCGTCTGCAATTGCGCGGTCAGTCCCGCCGTCACATTGGTGTAGGTCAAGACATCGCCGCCGCCTTTCAGTGGCACGAGCACGGTCTGGTCGATGCCCAGATAAGGCGTGACATCGACCTTCCGCTCCTGCGCCATGACAGGCGACGCAGCCAGCGCTACCGCGCCCAGCAACGCCAGGGAAGTACGCAACATCATGCGTCGTCGCTCCCCTTGCCATAATAGCTGCCAAAGCGGCGGCCCGTGGCCGAGAAGGTGACGCCGTTCAGCAGCAGTTGCACCTTGCCCGCAGCTTTCAGCATGCCTGCCGCGTCGCGCAGCGCGCTTTCGCTGGTCTGGTCAGCACGCACCACCAACAGGGCTATGGCGGCATGGCTCGCCAGCACGGCACCGGCCGATGCCACAAGCAGAGGCGGCGAATCGAACAGGATGATCCGGTCCGGCCGTCCCTCGGTCAGACGGCTAAGCAGCATTTCCGTCCGCGCAGACGCCAGATATTCGGTATCATTGTTGCTGCGCTGTCCCGCGGGCAGCACGGCAAGAGACGGAATGTCAGTACGGATCACGCAATCCTCGATCGCGATCGACGGATCGACGATGGCGTCCATCAACCCCGGCCCGCTCGTCAGCCCGAGCGCCTCGGGAATGCCGGGCTTGCCAAAGTCGGCATCGACCAGCAGGATTTCCCGGTCCTTTTCCGCTGCCAGGCTAAGCGCCAGGTTGATCGCGCAGAAGCTCTTGCCCTCCCCACTATGCGCCGAGCAGACAAGCACGCGATTGCCGCGTGGATCATCCCCCAACTGCGCGAGAAGATCGCGCTTCAGCAGCCGAAACTCTTCGCTGATCGCCGTCACCGGCCCATCGGGCATCAGCCAGCCATTTTCGCCGAGCGTGATCCGATCGATGCTCTGCACCGGCCCGCGCCAGTCCGGCGCGCGATGTCCTGCATCCGGCGTCACCGGCCGGGCGACCTCCACCACGGGCGGCATGGGCTCATCCGCAGGCACCTCGACCGCCGGAGCAGCACGCCCCTGCAAGGCCGCGCTGAAATCGTAGATCTCCGTCGCCCGCTCGATCAGCGAACCTTTGGAAAGCGAGCTATGCTTGTTCATTGTCCCGCTCCTCAGGCCATGCCGCGCTGGATGAATTCGACGAGGATCAACAGCACGCACAACGCCGCCAGCCCCCCGCTCGCACCGGCAAACCATTTGAACCGCTGCTTTTCGACCGCCCGCTGCGCGGCGCTCACCGTCTGCGTGATCGATCCGATGACCGGCAGGCCGACCGCCCGCTCCAGCCGTGCCGCCGTCGGGAAGCTGCCCTTGAGCTGCCCCATCGCAAAGGCGGTGCCGACGCCAGCACCGATGCCGACGATCAACACACCCAGCAGCAACAGCGGCCGGTTTGGCGCGACCGGCGCGGTGGGTGCGCTCGGCGGATTGATGACGCGGAACTGGACAGAGCCGGTCTCGGTCTTCACATCGCCACGCAGGCGCACGTCCTCCCGGTCGGCCAGCAGCTTGTCATATTGGGTCTTCAGCACCTCATAGTCCCGGTCGAGCTTTTCCTGCTCGGCGGCGAGGCCCGGTTCATCGGTCTGGCGTGAGGACATGGCGTTCAAGTCAGCCTGAAGCTGCGCCTTGCGCGTCTGCAGCGCCTGGACCGTCGCCGCTCGCTCGGCCTGCATCGACTTGATCGACAGATAGGCCGGATTGGGCGAGCCAGCCGCCCCACCGCTACCGCCACCCTGCCGCCGCAGCGCATCGACCTGCCGCTGGGCCGCTATCACGTCCGGATGGTCATTGGTCCAGCCCCGCGCGCGCATACCGGCCAGATCCGCCTGTGCCTGTGCGAGCGCGGAAGGGCCGCCCGACGCGCCAACGCCCGGCAGCACTTGCGGCGTACCGGCAAGCTGGCCGTTCATGGCGCTCAGCGCGCTCGACGCCTGCACCAGCTGCGATTCGATATTGTTGATCTCCATCCGCGCCGCGTCCATGCGCTGGCCGATGGACCCCGCACCCGGCAGCATCCCCGCATAGCGCTGCTCGAACTCGACACGGCGCTGCTCGGCGGCGGCAAGCTGACGCCCACGCTGCGCGATCTGCTGATCGAGGAAGGCAAGGCTCTGCCTGGTCTCGACCCGATCTGAGGACAGGTTGGTTTCCTGGAAAATCTCGATCAGCTTCTGCACCGCCTGCTGCGCGATCCGCGCATTGGCGCCGTCCGACAGGCTGGAATCCGCCGACTTGGCGCTGATGTCGATCATGCTCGGGTCAGCCTGCGCCATCACGGTGATGCCTTCGCGCAGCGCCGTGATCTTGGCCGCAATGTCGCGCGGGCCGCTGATCGTCTGGTTGAGGTCGGTTTCCTTGACCACCCGCTCCAGATTGGCCGTGCTCGCCAGCGTCTGGCGCACGCGGTCCAGATCCTGCTGCGACTGGACCTGCGTGATGCCGACCTTGTCCTGCAAGAGCGACTGCGTGTTCACATAGACGCGCGCCTTGCTCTCATAGCTGTTGGGCACCAGGGCAATGCCCAGCCAGCCCAGCATGCACAGGCCCCATGCCACGGCCAGCGCCAGCCAGCGCCGGGTCCATATGCCGTGAAGGGCGACCAGCAGTTCGTCGTAAAGACCCGCCATATCAGAACATGCTTTCAGGAATGATGATGACATCGCCGGGCGCCAGCATGACGTTCGCCTTGCTGTCGCCGCGCTTCAGCAGATCGCCGATACGGACGTTGAATTCCTGCTGCTTGCCCTGCTCCTTGTTGAAGCGGACGAGTCGCGCCCGGTTGCCCGCCGCATATTCGCTAAGACCTCCAACGGAGATCATGGCGTCAAGCAGCGTCATGTTGGCACGGTAAGGAATGGAGGCAGGCTTTTCGGTCGCGCCGACGATCCGCACCTGCTGGCTGAACGTGCCAGAGAAATTGTTGACGATCACCGACACCAGCGGATTTTCGATATATTTGGTGAGCGCCACCTTCATGTCGTCGGCCAGCTGCTTGGGCGTCTTGCCCACGGCGGGCATGTCGGCAACCAGCGGCGTCGTGATGCGCCCGTCCGGCCGTACCTGAACCTTCGCGCCCAATTCCGGATTGCGCCACACGAAGACGGTGAGGTCGTCGAGCGGGCCGATCACATATTCTTCGCCCGGCCCCTCCTGCTGCGCCACGAAGGATGCGGGCGGCAACTGGGGTCCACCGCCGCCCGAAGCGCAGCCCGACAGCGCCAAAGCAGGCAGCGATGCGCCGATCAAAGCCCGGGAAACCGACAGGAAACGCATATCTTCACCTCATGACAGGGCCGCACGCAAGCACAGCCGCCAGAGAGGTGAAGCGGCCGCAAAGCGATGGGCTTTGGGCCTCTTCTTGCCTTCAAAGGGTAAAGATACGGTTAGGCGTCAAACTATTGGTATATCAGCCAAGTAGTAGTTCGAGTGCAGGCGGATGGCCGAGGAAGGCCGAAGGGCTTGCAGACGCTCCATAGGCCCCTGCGGCGAAGATGGCGATCAGGTCCCCTTCCACCATGGGGGGCAGAGCGACCTTGTCCCCCAGCTTGTCGATCGGCGTGCACAGGCACCCAACTACCGTCACCGCCTCCTCAGCAGGCGAAGCGCCGTAACGGTTCGCCACCGCCATCGGATAGTTGCGCCGCACCACCGTGCCGAAATTCCCGCTCGCCGCCAATTGGTGGTGGAGCCCGCCATCAACCACGACGAACGTCTCGCCCTGGCTCTGCTTCACATCGACCACACGGGTCAGATAGACACCCGCCTCGCCCACCAGCCAGCGGCCAAGCTCCATCGCAAATTCACTGTCCGCCAATATGTCGGCCCGCGCCTGGAGTGTCTGGCTCAACGCATCTCCGATCGGCGCGATGTCCAACCGCTGATCGCCCGGAAAATAGGGAATGCCAAATCCGCCACCCAGATTGACCAGCGGCGGCGCAACGCCCACGGCGTCCGAAAGCCGCGCCGCCAATCCCACAGTCGCCGCCTGCGTCTCGATCAGCGCTTCCGCCGCGAGCGCCTGCGATCCCGCGAAGATATGCCAGCCGCGCCAGTCAGCCCCCGCATCGATCAGCGTGCGGGCAAGCCCCGCTGCGCGATCCGCATCGACACCAAAAGGCTTTGCGCCGCCGCCCATCCTCATACCCGAGCCCTTAAGATCGAAATCCGGATTGACCCGCACCGCCAGCCGGGGCGTCCGCCCCCGCTTCTCGGCAATCGCAAGCGCGCGCCGCGCCTCACCCTCCGATTCCAGGTTCAGCGTCACCCCAGCGTCAATCGCGGCGGCAAGTTCGTCGTCGCGCTTTCCCGGCCCGGCAAAGCTCACATGCGCGGCATCCATGCCCGCTTCCAGCGCACGCGCCAGTTCACCGCCCGAAGCCACGTCAAAGCCATCGACCAGCCGCGCCATGCGCTCCAGCAGCGCCGGATAGGGGTTCGCCTTCACCGCATAATGGATCGACAGTTGCGCAGGCATGGCGTCGCGCAAGTCACGCACCTGCCGTTCGACTATCCCCATGTCGTACACGAAGAGCGGCGTATCTCCCGCTTCGTCAACCAGGCTCGCCGCGCCGCATCCGCCGATCAGCAACATGCCTTCCTCACCCTCGAAAAAGGGCGGAACAGGTCCCATCGGCTTCATCGATCAAATTCCTTGGCAAGAGCTACACGGTCGATCTTGCCATTGGGCGTGCGCGGAAATTCCGCCAGCCTGATAATCGTCCGTGGCTGCATGAAATTGGGCAGTTCGGTCTTCAACCTTGTCTCCACCAAAGCCTCGGCCTCTGCCTCGACTGATCGGATGAGCAGCAGCACCGCCTGGCCCAACCGTTCATCCTTGATCCCCAGCGCGACAGCTTCCGCAACGCCCGGCACGGCTACGGCAGCCTCCTCGATCTCCGTCGGACTGATGCGATTGCCCGAAGACTTGATCATCGCGTCATCGCGGCCAACGAAGTAGAGCAGCCCTTGCTCATCGCGCCGCACGGTGTCACCGGACCAGACCGCCATGCCGCCATAGCGAGAGGAAGGCGGCGCGGGCTTGAACCGCTCCGCCGTACGTGCCTCATCCCGCCAATAGCCCTGCGCCACGAGCGGCCCGCAATGAACCAGTTCCCCCGCTTCATCGTCATCGGTCAGGCTGCCATCCGGCCGCACGACCAAAATCTCCGCATACGGGATCGCCGACCCTATCGAATCTGGATGGCTGTCCACCAGCGCAGGCGGCAGGTAGGTCGAGCGGAACGCCTCCGTCAGGCCGTACATCGGATAGAGGTCCGCCTGCGGAAAAAGGCTGCGCAGCTTCGCCACCAGCGGCCGCGTCAGCGCTCCTCCGCTGTTCGTCAGGCGCTTGAGCTTTCCCGCCACTTCCGGCTTCCATTCAAGCTCCGTCAGCTGAACCCAAAGCGGCGGCACGCCGGCCAACGTCGTGATGTCGCGCGTGTCCACCGACTTCATGACGTCACGCGCCGTCAGATAGTCGAGCGGATAGACACAGCCGCCCGCATACCAGGTCGAAAACAGCTGATTCTGCCCATAGTCGAAACTGAAGGGCAGCACGCACAGCGTCCGGTCCTGCGCGCCAAGCCCAAGATAGCTGGCCACGCTCACCGCCCCGAGCCACAAATTGGCGTGGCTCAGCATCACGCCCTTGGGCCGCCCGGTCGATCCGCTTGTGTAGAGGATCGCCGCCAGATCATCCGGGCCTGCTTCAGAGGGCGGCAGTCCATCCCCGCCACTCATGGCCGCGGCTGCATCCTCCTCCCGCAACAGGCGGCAGTCACCCGGCAGGTCGTCCGGCTCCAGGGTATCCAGCCGCGCCGGCGAGCCAATCAGCAACCGCGCGCCGCTGTCGGCCAGAATATGCGCCACCTGCCCATGTTTCAGCAGTGGGTTGACCGGCACATGAACCAGCCCCGCACGCGGCGCGGCAAGCGGCATCAGCGCAGCAACCGGTCCTTTCGCAATCCAGCTGGCGACCCGCGCGCCTTTCTCAAGCCCGAACCCCGCCAGCCATGCAGCCAGACGGCCAAGCGTCTCTTCCAGTTCAGCGAAATTCTGTGATCCCGACCGGCCATCCAGCGCCGGGCGCGCCGGATCGCCACGCAGCAGCAAGTGGTCAATCGGGCGAACTTCCTCGCCATCGATCAGGGTGGCGCTGCTTAACTCCATTTACAGACTTTTCACCTAAGGCGTGGGGACGGTGCCGGGGAGATAATGATTTGCTGGTCACAAGGGAATATAGCACGATCGCGGAAGCCCGGCTGGCGCTGGCGGGCCGCATGGATCGCGCCCCTTCCCTCTTCGACCGCATCGACTGGTTCGAATCGCTCCACCATCATTGCCTTGCCAGCAACCCCGTCCGCATTCTCCAGGCGCAGGAAGGCTCGAACGAAGCCTGGCTGTTCCTGCAGTCGCCTTCAAACGATCGCCAGAGCGCACTCGCCAACTGGTACAGTTTCGCCTGGGCACCGGTCTATCTTGGCGATCCCGACGCGCAAACACAGCGGCGTTTGGTGGAGGTTCTCGCCGCCATTTTGTTCAAGACGGGCCGCCATATCGACCTCTACCCTGTCGCCGACAGCGCAGACCTGCTGCTCGATGCCTTCCGCCGCAGCGGATGGTTCGGCGTGCGTCGTCCGATGGGCGGGCGTCATGTTCTGAACCTCAACGGCCGCGACTTCGCGGCCTACTGGGCCGACCGCCCCACCCGTTTGCGCAATCAGGTCCATCGGAAGGCCCGCTCCAACCGCTTCACCTTCGAAATCCGCCATGACGTCATCGACGCGCTGTGGCAGGATTATGTGGCGGTCCATGCGAGCAGCTGGAAACAGCCCGAACCCGGCCTCTCCTTCCTGCGCGCGCTGGCGGAGCGGGAAGCAGCCGCCGGTACGTTGCGGCTCGGCTTCGCGCGCCTCAAGGGTCAGCCCGTGGCGACGCAGTTCTGGACCGTGGAAAACGGCACGGCCCTGATCCACAAGCTCGCGCACGACAGGGCCTTCGATGGCGCGTCCCCAGGTACGCTGCTCAGCCATGCCATGTTCGCTCACGCCATAGATGCCGACAAGATCAGCCATATCGACTATGGGACCGGCGACAATGCCTACAAGACGGAGTGGATGGAGGAGCGCCAGACGCTCTATCGGCTCGACTTCTTCAATCCGCGTTTTGCCTCCACCTGGTTTCCCGCCGCCCGCACAGCCATTTCCGCCCTTGTGGGCTAGGAGCGGAACGACTAGGTAGACGCCCCATCATGCGGGCGGAAACCTCTATGCCGGTCGACCGGACAAGCGACATGACGAAGCCGATGCGCGATCTTCTGCGCGATGTGCTGGGACTTTCTCAGGAACGGGTCGACGCGTTCGACGCCGACACGCCGCTATTCGGCGCGCTGCCGGAACTGGACTCGATGGCCGTCGCCAGCCTGCTTACGGCAATGGAAGACCGTTTCGACATCCTGATCGAGGATGACGACATCGACGGCGAAACCTTCGAGACCTTCGGGACACTGGTCGCTTTTGCGCAGGCGAAGACAGAGGCCTGAACAGTCCTCCCCTCAGTACCAACAGGTCCGTTCGGGCTCAGCCTGTCGAAGCCCTTCCCTTTCTTCGACGAGCAAGGAAAGCCCTTCGACAAGCAAAGGGCCTACCGTAGATAGCTGGGTCTCAAGCAGACGAGGCGCGCAATGCGCGCCCGCCCATCGCCCTACTCCGCTGCCATCGCCTCGAAGTCGGCCTCTGCCAGAAACTTCTCGACGTCCAGCGCCGCCATGCAGCCCATGCCAGCAGCCGTCACCGCCTGCCGATAAATCTTGTCGCTGACGTCGCCAGCCGCAAAAACGCCAGGGATGGACGTGCGCGTCGTGCCCGGCTCCACGACCAGATAGCCGTCATCCATCGGCAGCTTGCCCGCGAAGAGCTCCGTCGCCGGTTGATGGCCGATCGCGACGAACGCGCCGTCCGTTTCGATGTGCGAAGCCTTGCCCGTCACCGTATCGACCAGATCGACGCCGACCAGACCTTCCGGATTGCCGCCGCCCACGAACCGCTCGATCTTCTGGTTCCAAAGCACTTTGATGTTGGGATGCGCAAACAGCCGCTGCTGCAAGATCTTCTCCGCCCGCAGCGAATCGCGGCGGTGGATCAGCGTGACGTCATGGCTGTGGTTGGTGAGGTACAGCGCCTCCTCGACGGCCGTATTCCCGCCGCCGATCACCACCACCTTCTTGCCGCGATAGAAAAAACCGTCGCACGTAGCGCAGGCCGACACGCCCTTGCCCTGCAACTGCTGTTCGCCTTCAGTGCCCAGCCACTTGGCCTGCGCGCCCGTCGCGATCACCAGCGTGTCCGCGAAGTAGCGCGTGCCGCTGTCGCCCGTCAGGCGAAAGGGTCGCTCCGAAAGATCGACATCGATGATCTGATCATACATCATCTGCGCGCCGACATGCTCTGCCTGCGCTTGCATCTGCTCCATCAGCCAGGGACCCTGGATCACGTCACGGAAGCCCGGATAATTTTCCACGTCCGTGGTGATGGTCAGCTGCCCACCCGGCTGCATGCCCTGCACCACGATCGGCGCCATACCCGCCCGCGCGCCGTAGATGGCGGCCGAAAGCCCGGCCGGGCCAGAGCCCAGGATCAGCATGCGAGTGGAATGCGTTGCAGTCATCTAAAGGTCCCCAGCTCATGGATTCGTGTGCCGCGATGACATAGGCAGCAGCGTCCCGCGCGCAACCCTCCCGATCATCGGAAATCACTCGATTGTTGCCGATTTCGGGCTTCCGCGTTGCCACGCGAGTCAATCCATGACGTTGGGCAGGTCCTCAAACCCCTTGCGCAGCGCCGCCGACCAGCTGTGCGAAAGCAGCTGGAACTCCTCATTATCGGCCTCGATGCGTGTCTTCACACGAAAGTCGAACTGGTCCCGCTCGATCACCGTCAGGTCCAGCGGCATGCCAACGGACAGGTTCGACCGGAGCGTCGAATCCATCGACACCAGCACCGCCTTCGTCGCATCCTCCAGCGTCGTCTCCCGCTTGATGATGCGGTCCAGGATCGGCTTGCCATATTTATGCTCGCCAATCTGGAAGAACGGCGTGTCCTCGGTCGCCTCGATGAAATTGCCCGCCGAATATATGAGGTAAAGGCGCGGCTTGCCCCCACGCCGCTGCCCCGCGAGCAGGATGGAAGCGTCCGCGCCCGATCCCTGCATCTCTATCGTGCTGCGATAATGCTGCTGCATCTCGCACATCGCATCGCCGACCAGCTGCGCCGCCCTGTGCATGGTCGCGCAATTGAGGATGCTTTCGACATCGGGATCAAGCTGTGCCTCCTTGATCGCTTGACCCAGCATCGTCTTGACGCCTTGCGTGATCGACAGGTTGCCCGAGCACATGAGGACGATCGCCCGCTCGCCAGGCACGCTGTAGGTAAAGCTTTTCCGGAAACGGGCGATATTATCCATGCCCGCATTGGTGCGAGTGTCCGACAGCATGACCAGACCCTGGTCCACGCGCACCGCCACACAATAGGTCATCGCCCACCGGGCTCCTATATTCGTTCAACCCTGCGGGATGGCGGTCTGAAGGCTTTGTTGTTGCTGGCGTTGCAACTGCCTTTCTTCCACCCCTTCCTCCGCCTGCGCGATCCGAACGTCCGCGTCAATCCACATCTCGCCCGCCGCCGTCACCGATCCCCGGATGGGCGCCGCCGCATTGGCATCCAGCCCGGATGCCAGCCGCAGATAGCGTTCCGTAACGCAGACCCGGTTGGAGGGATCGAAGCCGACCCAGCCCAGGTCCGGCACCAAAGCTTCCACCCAGGCATGTGTTTCATGCAGGGCGACGCCACCCTCCGCCAGCAGATATCCCGTTACGTAGCGCGCGGGAATCCCCAATATCCGCGCCGCAGCGATGAATATCTGCGCATGATCCTGACACACCCCGGCCCCCAGCGCAAAGGCCTCCGCCGCTGTGGTCGCCGACGATGTAACGCCGCTGCGATAAGCCACGGCATCGCTGACCGCCGCTGACAGCGCATGCAGCCGCGCCAGCGGCCCATCCGCATCGGGCAAGGAAAGCGCCATCGCGCGGATCGCTTCGGACGCCCGGGTTAGCGACGTCTCCCGCAGGAAAAAGGCAGGCGGCACGCCACAGCTGACGTTACCCAATACGCCACTGGTATCCACCGTTTCGGCCAGCCCCTCCGCAACGATCGAGGCATCGTCCAGCCGGTCGTGGCGGATCCAGACCGCCTCCATTTCGCCGAAACTGTTGGGACGAAAGGTTTCGACCGGCTCGCCATTCACGCTGACCCGCCACTCCAGCACTTTCTGCGACGCCGTATCGATCGGCATCAGCTTCAGGCGCATTGCCACACGGCCTGCCGCCGCGGCGTAGCGATAAGTCGTCTGGTGACGCACCAGCAATTTCACGGTGTGCGGCGCTCCTTCATCCGAAATGATAGGTCTGGGCGATCTCCGCGCCCAGTTGATTGGTCATCTTCAACCCGCCCTGCACCGTCTCGTGCAGGCCGACGCGGAAAATCTCTCCACTGTCCAGCTGCTCCAGATGATCCACCATCTGTCGCACCGTCTCGTGACACGTGCCCCGCCCGTTGTGCCAGCCCGCCAGCCGGTTGAGCCGATAGGCAAGCTGGTCGTAGCAATAGGCGACGCTGCGCGGGAAAAGGCGGTTCAGCATCAGGAAATCGGTGATCTGCCAAGGCGTATAGGTGCCGCCATAAACATGATGATAGGCCCGCGCGCCGGACAAGGCATAGAGCACCGATGTCCATTGATAATGATCGCGATTGCCGCCGATCACCTCGGTTTCCGGCAGCAGCACATAATATTTGACGTCCAGCAGCCGCAGCGTCATCTGCGCCCGTTCCAGCGCTGACCCCGCCCGCAGGAAATCATGCCCTTCATTGCGCAACTGCCCTGAATGCGCGGCGCCCCGGAAAGTCATGACCCGGGTCTTCACCCAGTCGATCAGCGCTGGCAGCTGCTGCCGCGCCTCACCCACATCATAGCTGTCGAGCTTGCGCCACCCTTCGTTCAGCGCCTCCCACATGTCCTGGGTCAGCATGGTGCGCGCCGATTTCGCATTGGCCCGCGCCCGCAGCAGGCAGGACCGGATCGAACTGGAATTGTTGAGGTCCAGCATCAGATAGGCGACCGCATCGCTCTCCGTCACCTGAACGCCTTCAGGAAACTGGCCCTCGACGCCCGTCGCCCGCACCACCGACCGCCACTCGTCCCTGTGGTGCGCCCCGGGCAGGATCGCCATGCGCTGCCCCATGGTCAACAGCCGCGCCGTAGCCTCGGCCCGCTCCATATAGCGCGCCATCCAGTAGAGATTTTCAGCTGTGCGGCTCAGCATGGGCGCGACCTCCCCCGCCGCGCGATGCCATCCCTCGCCGTCATCCCAGCGAAAGCTGGGATCTCAGGCGAGAGCGCGCTGCATAGCCTCACGAGATCCCAGCTTCCGCTGGGATGACGATGACTGCGAAAGGCGCTGGCAACCTCCATCAATCCTGCAACACCCATGTATCCTTCACCCCGCCCCCCTGACTGGAGTTCACCACCAGCGACCCTTCCGTCAGCGCCACGCGCGTAAGCCCCCCGGGCACCAACCGGATCTGCTTGCCCACCAGGCAATAAGGCCGGAAATCAGCATGCCGCCCCACGACCGAAGCGGGGCCAAGTGTCGGCACGGTGGACAGATCAAGCGTCGGCTGCGCGATGAACTCGCCCGGATTGGCCCTGATCCGATCAGCATAGGCCGCAATTTCCGCAGCTGTCGATTTAGGCCCGATCAGCATCCCATAGCCGCCAGACCCATGCACCTCTTTCGCCACCAGTTCGTTCAGATGCTCCAGCACATAGGCGCACTCATCCGGCTTCCCGCACTGCCATGTCTGAATATTGTCCAGGATCGGCTGTTCACCCAGATAAAAGCGGATCATCTCCGGCACATAGATATAGACCGCCTTGTCGTCCGCGATCCCTGCCCCCGGCGCGGATGCCAGCGTCACCCCGCCATTGCGATACACGTTGAAGATGCCCGGAATGCCCAGCAGGCTGTCCGGCCGGAACACCAGCGGATCGATATATTCGTCATCGATCCGGCGATAGATGACGTCGACTTGGCGGGGGCCAAGCGTCGTCTTCATCCACACCCGATCCTCATCGACGAACAGGTCGGCGGGCTCCACCAGCTCGATGCCCATCAGGTCAGCAAGGAAGCTATGCTCATAATAAGCGCTGTTGAGCGACCCGGGCGTCAGGAGCACGACAACGGGATCGCCCTGGCATGCTGGCGGCGCGACTTCCTTCAGGCTCTTCAGCAACTCGGCTGGATAATCATCGACCGGCGCCACCAGCCCCTGCGCGAAAAGCTCAGGGAACATCCGCGTCATGATCTCGCGATTTTCCAGCATGTAGGACACGCCCGAGGGGGTACGGCAATTATCCTCCAGCACCTCGAACCGGGAAGGGCCGGTGCGCACGATATCGATCCCGACGATGTGGCTGTACACCTTTCCTGGCGGCGTAAAGTTGGCCATTTCGGCGAGATAGGCGCTGTTCTGGTAGATGATCTCGGCGGGCATGATTCCGGCCTTCACGATCTCGCCGCGATGATAGACGTCATGCAGGAAAGCATTGAGCGCCCGCGCCCGCTGCCGGATGCCCCGGTCCAGCACCCGCCATTCTTGCGCGGTGAAGATGCGCGGCAGCAGGTCGAACGGGATCAGCCGTTCCGGATCGCCACCCTCGCCATAGACCGCAAAAGTGATCCCGATCCGCCTGAAAATCGCTTCCGCCTCATCCAGTCGCCGGTTGAGGCCCGCAATGCCTGTCCGCTCCACCCAATTCTGCACTTCGGCATAGCAAGGCCGTATCGAACCATCCGGTTCAAACATTTCGTGGAAGGGCAAAGCGTCGATCCTCCCTCGGGCCCAGCCCGGTTGTGCATTGCAACATTAGTGCAACGTGGCCGAACGATTGCAAGCGCAAAAAGACCCACGGCAATGCACCCACACAGATTCTTCCTGGGCACGCTTCATCGTCACGAACAGAAATTGCGCATCCCGCGCCAAACCCCGTTGACCCCAATAGCGGCTCTGCTTATAGCGCGCCCACCGCAGGGGCCACGCCCCGCGCAGCCCATGGGGCGGAGTAGCTCAGCTGGTTAGAGCAGCGGAATCATAATCCGCGTGTCGGGGGTTCAAGTCCCTCCTCCGCTACCACCTTTACAGTCCGCTTTTTTGGCACAGGCTTCCCTGTCGCGATGGCAAGCACTGCCGACAAATTGCCGACCAGCTCCAGAGACGCGCGATCGGGCGCGTTCTCATCATCCCGCACGATCACGGCCTCGACCAGGTCGCGGATCATCGGCAGATATTTCTGTGCTTGCTCGCCGCTGGTGAGCGCATCGCCAAGCTGGCGGATCTTGCGACGGTAGGCCTCGACGATCTGCGGATGCAGGATGATCGCCGGGACGGCTTCATGCTCGGCTAAGGCTGCTTCGGCGGACGCGAGCGCGGCCTTGCGGTCCTTCAGCGCCTCCTTCACTTCGTCCATGTCGGCGCCGGCGGCGATCGCGTTGACCAGGTTGCGGATCTCGCCCTTCAGCTGCTCGACCCGTTCCTCCGCTCGATAGCGCGACGACTGAAGCTTTGCCCGCGCCTGGCTGCGCGCATCATGATAGCGTTTCACCACGGCGCTGATGATCTCCGGATCTAGCAGTCGATCCTGAAGGCCGGACAGCACCCGCTCTTCGAGGCGGCCGGTGGATATGCGCCTGCCATTGTCGCAGGTGCCGGCTTCCTTGTGTCGGGAGCAGGCCCAACGGTCCTTTGACACGACGGTATAGGTGCCGCCGCATCCGCACCTGACAAGGCCGCTAAGCACATGCCGCGCGCGACGCTGGCGGTGGAAAGGCACATGGGCGAGATCTTCTTTCCGCTCCTGGACAATTGACCAGAGCGCGTCGTCGATGATGCGCAGGTGTGGTGCCTCGCCCTCGACAATGTCCGGCTGGGCATCGACCCGCGACAGGCGCTTGCGGGAATTAGGGTCGCGAACCATGCGGACGCGGCCATAGCGGATGCGGCCGACATAGATCGGGTTGCGCAGGATGCCATAGTCGCGCGCTGCCGACCCATTGATGGTGCTGGCGCGCCATTCGGTGCCGCGCGGCGAAGGGATGCGCTCTGCGTTCAACTTGTGCGCGATCGTGCGAGGCGGGACGCCTTCGGCATATTCCCGGAAGATCCGGCGGACGATCCCGGCCTCTTCCTCATTGATGGCGCGGTGCCCGAACTCGACCGATCCATCGCTGTTGACGATCGGCGTAACGTCATAACCATAGCAGCGGCCGCCCGGCACGCGCCCTCGGCTGACCTGCCCCTTCCCGCCTCGGCGGATCTTGCTGCCTAGCTCCTTCACATAGAGAGCGCTCATCGTGCCGATGAAGCCGATATGCAGTTCGGTCACTCGGTTGTCGGCGCAGGTGAACAGCGCGACGCGGGCGAACTCCAGGCGTCGATAGATCTCCGCCGTGTCGCCTAGATCGCGGGCGATGCGGTCGAGCGATTCTGAAAGGACGATATCGAAGTCGCGCCGATCGGCGGCCGCGAGCATCGCGTTCAACCCGGGGCGGTGCTTGTTCTGTCCTGAAATGGCCGCGTCCGAAAAGGCGTCGACGAACTGCCAGCCATGCCGTTCAGCGTAGGCTCGACAGAGCCTGATCTGATCCTCGGCGCTTAGGGCGTTCTGCATGTCCGTGCTGAAGCGCGCATAGATTGCGACGCGGGTGCCTTCCGGTGCCCAGCTCATGGGTGAAGTCTCTCTGTGATTCGAACTCGCGAGCAGCATCCTCTGCCGCCATGTCTTCGGCAATGGCTAGAGCAAGATCGAGGATGCTGAAGCCAGTCACGCTGCCGCCTGAACCTGCCGTGCGCCTTGGATGTGCCGCTCAACGAAGTGAGCGATACCGAATCGATCGCTGCCGGGGAGGTCGCGGCGGTACCATTCCAGCAGATCCGCGAATCGCCAGTAGCGATCCCACTCCCCGAGAAAGGGTGCGGCTGTCTCGCCATACCGATCAGCGATCTCGGTGAGCGGCATGTCACGCCGCCATGCTTCCCGCACGCTCCTGTCAGCCGCCTCGAAGGCTCGGCGCAATGCCCGCTCGGCACGCCGGGTGCTATCCTCCAGAGCAGCGACCTTCTCCTCCAGCGTCGCGGCGGCGGCATCCTGTCGCTCCAGCGTCACGACCCAATGCCAGTCTGCAGCAATGGAGCGCCATACGCGGATCTCCCGCGCTGCTTGCTCAGCCGATATTTTGCCCGCGTCTATGAGCGCAGGATATTGCTGCTCCCGACGCTCGATGGCGGCTGCAGCCTCACGTGCCAGAGCGGTGAATTCAATGAGACCGCTCATATCAGCCTCCAATCATGCCGGTGGCGACGCCGCCCAAGGTGGCGTCGGGTAGCACCTTGCTCGGACGGAAGACGGGCGCGATCGTCGCTTTGCCGGCGGCGACGCGGGCGAGCTGCTCTTCGAAGGTGCGGGGCCGGCTGGCTTCTGCGCGGCGCTCCTCGGCCATGCGAGCAAGCATGATGTCCTTCGCCACGGCATGACCGTGTTCGTGCGCGAGGTTGCGATATTCCTGCCGACGATCGGCAGGGAGCCATTGCGCGGCCTTGGACCGCGAGCGAGCTTCGCTGCTGCGGCCCCGCCTTATCGGAGGCAGCAGCTGCTCGCCCCGCGCGGCCAATTCGGCGGCGATTTCGTCCCGGAGCCGATACGCGGTGCTGCCACCGATACCCAGATCCTGCGCGGCTCGGGCGACAGGTTCCCTTGTAAGGATGCGCCGGCGCAGCTCGTCAAGGGATGCCGCGGGTATGTAGTGGCGCGATTGCTTCGCTGCGGCGATGCGTCGTCCGTCCCGGTCGCAGCCGGGCAGGGTTTCGCCTTTGCGCGCCAGCTTCTTGACCAGGCGGTTACGGATTCGCCCGACTGTCGTGTTGCTCGCGCTGGTACGTTCGGTGACGATCTTCGCTCCGAAGCCCTGCAGCAACAGCGCTTCGACCTCTGCGCGCTGCTGGCGGCTTAGCTTCGCGCCGGAATAGGCCGCGCCACCGCCAGCGGGCGGCAACGGTGCCTTGCCACGCGCCTTCAGGTCGGCGCTGTAACGGCGGCGCTCCTCCGCGACGCGGCCTGCGCTGAGGCCCAGTTGCAGCTGGATATCGACAGCCTTCATGCCTCTCCGCAGGGCAAGGCGCAGGCGCTCCAATCCCTGAGCCGTCAACCGTCCCTTCTCGTCACGTTCGGCCGGACGGAAGCCCTTGCGCGGGCAGAGAGCGATCAGGATGGCATTAGATGCGCCGGCTTCGCTAATACCGAATGTCGCGCCAATGCGGGCGAAGGACCAGCCCTGCTCTTCTCGAAGGCGGATTGCTTCTTCCAGCTGTTCGCCGGCGAGGATGGGAGCGGGCGCGGCGGGGACCACTGACGATCGCAGACCGCACTTGTTCGCCATGACATAGATTGCCTGCCAGTTGCGCTCCGGCAGCAGATCAGTGACGCCATTGATGCCTTCGCGCGGATAGACGTCGTGAAGGATGGCGATTTCCTGTTGAGTCCAGGCCGGAGCCTTCCGCTGAGGCATGTTCAGCCCTCCAGATCGACACGATGCGTCCGGTCGGGCGCGGAAGGGGCCGCGCCGATCAGACTGCGAGCCGTTCTGATGTCGATGATGCGGATATCGGCTTGAGGTCGATCAAGGCGGATTGCTCGCTTGATCTCTTCCGGACTGTGATAGGTCAGCACCAGGCGGCCGTCTTCGGGAACCTCATGAATAGTCGGAAGCCAGTCTTCCACGATATGCGTGCAGCCAAACTGATTTGCGAAGGCCTGCTTGTGGAAAGTCTTTCCCGATCCCATCGGGCCATGGATGATCGTGATCATAGCGACAACCTCCGCTTGATCAGGTCGGCAGGCAGGCCAGTGACACGCTCCAGCTCGGCGCGGAAAGCGTCCCGCGCCATGGCCTGGTTTTCCAGCTCCTCGGAATATTGATCCACGAGGCTGGTGTTCTGCGCGGCGCGGGCGGCGAGGCTAGAAACATGGCCGGTCACCATTTCAAGGTGCAGGCCAGCCATGCCGAGCGAGGAAAGATGCGCGCCGCTCATGCCCAAATCGCCCAGGCTACGAGCGCGACTGCCAGCAAAAGCGCCGTCAGCGATACGATCATGTAGGCGAGAGCGTTGGCCTCAGCCCGGCGGGCCTCCAGCAGCACGCCATGTGCATTCAGTTCGATGTGGGACACTGTTACCTCCCGTTGACGACGAGAGGTGAATTACGTTTTTCGTAATCCAACGTCAATACGAAAATCGTAATCCTTCGCGCAGGTTGGAAGCCGACGAGCGTTATCCACAGAATTTCAGGCCCGAAGGCTTGCCCTATGTTCCATTTTTGTTCCAGTGAGATCCTGTTCGATTCGGAGATCGCATGGAAAAAATTGTCTGGTATCGCGCCCTGTGTTTCGCAACTCCGGTAGGCCCGTGGCGCTCATGCCGGGAAAAGGTCAGGCGCGACCTGATAGCTCGCGAGCTTGGCAGCTACGACGAATGGGGGCGATTTTTTGTCACCGTTCCCGGCGAGGTCGAGATTCGGACTGAGTGCGCTCAGTCTAGAGCGGCTTGATCGGGTCTCATTGTAATCAGCACCACGCGGCCCACGATCTCGTAATCGCGATCGGTTATGGGTATCACTTTGTGATCGGGATTGGCTGAACAGGGCACGAGCCGCGCAGGCTTCTCACGATACTGCTTGAAGGTTACCTCGCCCTCTCCGTTCCGCACGACATAAAGCCACTTGTCAAAGAGATCCTGATCCTCTGGATCGACGATGATCGTCGCCCCATCCTTAACGATCTTATCCATCGAATCGCCGACGACCTTCAACGCGTAGGCGAACCTTGGCAGATTTGGTTCAGGCGCCTGGATGAAGTGGTGGGTGTTGCGAATGGCCTCTCTCCAGTTCCCTCCCGGCACCTCCCCCAGCAGCGGCACGGCAGCAACCGGCATCGCGCCCTCCGGCACAAACTGGCGCTGAGCCTCGCTCTCGTCTGAAAGTCCAAGCCATTGTGCAAGGCGAGGCATCTCCTGTGACTGAATGCGGCGGCCGCCTTTCAGTATCTCGGTAACCCTCGCAGGCGCGATGGAGAGATGGTCCGCCAAGCGTTTCTGGGAAAACTTCTTGGCAGCGATTTGCGCCCTGAGTTCATTTAGGAGTTGGTCGTGAGTAAGCACCAGGCGACATTGCGGAAATCGTAACTCTGGGTCGATAACGAACATCGTAATTTCTCGCTTGCAAATGAATTACGGTTTTCGTAATTCGCCGTTATGGCTACCGCATCCGACATCATCGCCGCGCTTGGAGGAACAAGCGCCGTCGCCCGCGAGCTGGAGCTTCCTCCCTCAACGGTTTCGAGCTGGAAGACAGGCGCCCGCATTCCAAAGTGGAGAATGCAGGGAATCAACTCTCTTGCAGCCCGCTTGGGCGTCGACCTCAGCAACATCGACAAGGCCGCAGATAAAACCGGCGATACATCAGCGTCTCCCGGCAAAAAGCGGAACTTTGCCGCCCCGGAAAGCGAGGCGGCGTGATGCAGCGCTTCAAACCGATCGCGTGGCTGCCGAGTGCAGCCGCCCAACCCAACAAACCGAACGCTTTCCCGTCGCAGAAGGCGCAGCGGGTCGAGCTTCAGCGCATCGAAGCGGCGTGCGCCATGATCGGGAATGCGGCGGCTGATGAGGCGGATCTGCGGGCAGCCTTTCTAGCGATCGGCTCCGCGCTGTGCACCGAAAAGCAGCGTTCTGCCGCCCTCTCCCGCCGGGTAAGCGAGCTGGAAGCCGACATCGCTCAGATCATGAAGAAGGGTTCTTGATCATGGTGTCGAGCCAATCCAGACCTTCGGTCAACGCATCCGCATCGATATCGCTGCCCTCGGCGCGGAAGTCGTCCCGGACCGCCACCACGCGCCGCTTAATTGTGTCGCTGAACTCGGGGCCTAAGCGCTCATCAAGCTCGCGCAGCATCGCCACCACCAAGTGGAATGCTGTGACCGCTTCAGGTGCTGTTTCCGACACTCAATTGTTCCTTCGTGCTGGGTTTGACAGCCGCACGATAGCCGAAGGGGGCGCGGCTCACAGCCTGGTTGTGAATATTTGTCGCCGTGCCCCCGGAGGGCTGCCCGCATGAGCCGGTCCCTTGCCCTCACCCCGGAACAGCAGTCCGGAAAGGCATCGTTCAAAGCGCTTGTGAAGAGCTTTGGCGGTCAGGACGCTGCAGCGGAAGAAACCGGAGTCCGGCGGCAGAAGATCAGCGATATGGGCCTCGCCAATGTGGCGGAATCGCCCACGCTCGACCTGATCGACGCGCTTGAAGATCGGACCGTCGGCATGCCCGGCTGGCCGCATGTCACCAGCTGGCTCTGCCGCCGGCGCGGCGGCGTGTTCGTGCCGCTGCCGCAGGGCGACGACGACGCGGACGGCATGATGCTGACCGTCGCGGAGCTGGCGGGCGAGCTGGGCGATGTATCCCGCGCCGTGTCCGAAGCGGTCGCCACCACCGGCGACGGCGGCCGCGATGTCACCGAACAGGAAGCCATGGCCGCTCTGCGCGAGCTGGATGGGCTGGACCGCACATCGGCGCAGCTGCGCCTGAAACTCTCCGCGAAACTGAAGGGAGCGAACGCATGACGGATTTCGCCAACTATCGTCATTTCTCCATCGAGGCCGTCGTGCCTGCGGGGTGGGGTGCCCTTGCTGGCGGGCGCGAGCTGATCGGCGCCTGCGCGGTCAAGCATCGCGGCTATTGGGATGATCGGCTGTGCAGTGTCGGCTCCCTCGCCCTCGCGGACTGGATCATGCAGCATCAGGATCTGGTCGCCAAGCCTAAGCCGGGCCGTCATCCCCTGAACAGCGGCATGATGATTGAGCGCATCCTCATTGGGGAAGTGCTGCCCGCCGACGATTTTGCCCTCGCCCTCGCCAACATGACCGAGGGCGTCGTTCTTCCCGAGATGTTCGGCCAGGTCGAGGCCGACACGACATCATCCGCGTCGCAGGCCCTTGGCGCGGATGAGAAGGCACCGGCGGCCGCGCCTGTATCCCCCTGTCAGGATGCGGCTCCGGTGCCTTCAGATGATCGCACCGCCGAATTGCCGCCGCTTGGTGCGCTGGGCGGGCCGCTGCCTTCCGGTCGGCTGTTCCACCCGATCGCTGATAGCCGGTTCCCGCAAGGCTTCGTGCTGACTGGCTGCGGCATGTCGCTGTGTCTGGACGAAAGCACGGCCAAGGCGATGCAGGCAGCCCTCGCGGATGGCATTGCCCATATTCAGCATGTCCGCCGCGCGGGTCTGGCGGTGGCGGCATGATCATCGCGGAGTCGATGCTCGACAAGTGGCTGCGGGAAGCCAAGGCAGGGGAAACCATCGTCTATGCCCGCGCCACCTTCCTGACGCCCAACAAGGTCACCCGGCGCCTGTATGAGCTGGCGCAGAACGGCCATGTGGAGCTGAAGCGAAGCCGCCGCCTACATGGGCCGGGCGATGAAAATCTGCACTATATCGCCAAGCGGCTCGGCAAGCCGATGCCGGGATCTTCGCCCTCGAAGGATGGCACGCGGATCGTGAAGGGCATTCGGCCCCTGCCCGCGAAGCCTCAGGACCGCCGGTTCACCTCTCATGCGTCCGTGGTGCGCGAGATTGAACCGCAGGTGCGTGAGCTGCTCGCTGAGGGCCATGCCCGCAGCGCAGCGCGCATCGCACGGACGCTCGGCCTCTACAGCCACAATCCCGTTGTACGGGTTCTGGAAAGGCTGGCGGCGTAATCATGGCAGATCGGCCTATCCTTTTCAGTGCCCCGATGGTGTGCGCTCTCCTTGCCGGGCGAAAGACGCAGACGCGGCGGTTGTTCAAGCCGCGCGGCTTTGAGTTCTACACACATCCGGTCAGCGGATGTCGCTACGATGAATATCACCCATATCGGGATGGCACATGGGACAAGAGCCGAATAGTGGGCAGTGGATCTATGCAGGCATTCGCATGGGGCGAGGGCCTTTATGCCTATCTGCCTTATGGTCCAGGCGATCGGCTGTGGGTCAAGGAAACTCATACCTGCGTTGGCGATGCCGACCGTTGGACGCTCTACCGCGCTTCAGGGTACGAAGCCGAGTGCGACCGCCACGGCTTCGACAAGCCATATCCGCCTGAAAGCGAAATCAAGTGGAACCCGTCGATCTTCATGCGGCGCGCGCTTTCCCGCCTGACCCTGACCGTCACTGACGTTCGGGTCGAGAGATTGCAGGATTGCAGCGAGGCCGACGCGTGGGCTGAGGGCTTGACGCGCCATCCCGAAACTGAGGCCGCTTATGTCGACCTGGGCGAGCTGGTCCTCAGCGCGGACGACCCCCAATCTTGTTACCATTTGCTCTGGAATCACATCAACGGCGCGGGCGCATGGGAGGCGAACCCATGGGTGGTCGCGGTGTCCTTCGATGTGCGGAAGGGCAATATCGATGGCTGACCGCAGTTCGATCGAATGGACCGATGCGACCTGGACGCCGATCAAGGGATGCTCCCGGCACTCGCCCGGTTGCATCAACTGCTATGCCGAGATCATGGCAGCGCGCTTTTCGCAGCCGGGTCAGTGGGGAGAGGGTCTGGCCCGCATTGTCGACACGCCGCAGGGCAAGGATCATCGCTGGACCGGTGTGACGCGGTTCGATGACAAGGAACTGCTGAAGCCGATGGGCTGGAAGAAGCCGCGCCGGATCTTCGTCTGTTCCACGTCCGATCTGTTCCACGAGAGCGTGCCGGATGAGTGGATCGATCAGGTTTTCGCCGTCATGGCGCTTTGCCCGCAGCACATTTTTCAGGTGCTGACAAAGCGGGCTGATCGGATGCGGGAATATCTGACGGCCCGGAAAACCGCAGCGCCGATCATGGTGCCGGTGGGCGACGGGACACTGGGGCAGCATCCGTTCAATAATGAACTAAAGGTGCCTTCCAATATCTGGCTGGGTGTCTCTGTCGAAGATCATGAACGGGCGCTGCTTCGCATCCCCGACCTTCTAGCTACGCCAGCTGCTGTCCGGTGGCTTTCTTGCGAACCCATGCTAGGTCCGATTTTCCTGACAGATGTTGCGGACGGCTGCTCGACAGTTCTGACCCCCGAGTGCTGGGGGGATTGCGACTGTAGCAGCCTATTTGGGTATGATCCGGGCTGCCGCCGCAATGGCGGTGACGGCACCCTGATACGCAAGATCGACTGGGTTGTTGTCGGCGGTGAAAGTGGCCCAGGCGCGCGGCCGATGGACCCGGAATGGCCCAGAACGCTGCGGGATGACTGCCATGATGCCGACGTTCCCTTCTTCTTCAAGCAATGGGGGGCGCATGTCCCTTGCGGCCAGATGCTGGCGGACGGTCGGCTTTGGGCCAACGGTAGCAACAACACGCTGCTCACCACTAAAAAGTTTGCGGGTCGATTCCTCGATGGTGTCCAGCATGACGGGATGCCCGCATGATCCTCCGGGAGGTCACCATAGGGGATGCTCGCCTCATCCTTGGCGATAGCTATACCGTCCTGCCGACGCTTGGCTTCGTCCCCCAGATTTGCACGGACCCGCCATACCTGATCCGAACGGCGGGCGGGGGCAAGTTCCGTGCGCAGCGGGGGCATACTGACCGCATCGCTGAAGAGGGGCTGGATCAGGGTTTTGATCACAGCATTATTAATCCGCTGCTGTGCGGGTCAGCTGTTGTGTTTTGCCACAATGATCAGGTGCCCGAGCTAACGACATACCTGCGAGGTAGCTTCGACCGCTTCGCCCTGTGCATGTGGATCAAGACCAACCCCATGCCCATGGCGAACAAGCATTATCAGGCCGACAGCGAAATCTACATCCACGCATGGAACCGCGGCTATCATCCGGCGGGGACGCTGGCCGACAAGAAACGGCACGTGATGAGCCAGGTTGGGCGCGGCGGTCAGTTCGACCATCCGACCGTCAAACCCGACGCCGTGATGGATAAGATCATCCGCAACATCGCGGCCGACGAAATTTGCGACCCTTTCATGGGGACAGGGTCCACCGGCGTGGCGGCGCTGAAGGCGGGTAAGCGCTTCGTCGGCATTGAAAAGAACGAAGCACACTTTGAGACCGCTTGCCGCCGCATACGTGCTGCCGCTGATGCGCTGAAGGTGGCTGCATGATGGCCAAGGTCAATCGCTGCCGCTGCGGCCGAATGCCGGGCGTGCGCACGCGTCGCGTTTCTGAAGATGCTGTCGCCACCTGGGTGCAATGCGCCGGCTGCGGTGCTGTCGGCCCCGAGACCGAGGATGCTTACCGCGACGACGCAACCGCCGTCGCCTCATGGAACGCCGGAAAAGGGAGAAAGTGGTGACTGCCAATCTGAACAAGGCCCAGCTGATAGGCTTCCTTGGCGAAGATCCGAAGAGCGCCGACATGCAGCGCGGCGGGTCTGTCGTCACGCTCAGCGTTGGGACCACCGAATATTGGAAGGAACAGGGCAGCGGTGAACGGAAGAGCGCGACCGAGTGGCATCGCGTCGTGATCTTCAACGAGGCCCTCGGCAAGACTGCCATGTCCTATCTTCGCAGGGGCAGCGCCGTCTATGTTGAGGGCACGATCCGCTCGCGCCGCTATACCGACCGCCAGCAGGTTGAACGCAAGGTGACCGAGATCGTCGTCCCAAAGTTTGGCGGGACGCTCAGCCTGATGGACCGTCGCCGCGATGATGCGGGCGGCCGTGCCGACGCCGATCGCGGCCGCCCCTCCAGCGAGCAGCAGCCCGATCTGGACGACGAAGTGCCTTTCTAACCGCAGGCGCTCGCCAAGCCTGCGGCGACGCCATGACATGCACGACTGATAGACCGGGAGCGGGTGCGCTTTGCCGGGGGGAATTTTTTGACTGTGAACCGCTCTGCACCATTATTGTCACCGCTCGGCCAAGCTGCGCTGAGCTATGCCCGCCGGGGTTGGCCGGTGTTTCCATGCCGGGAGAAAAGCGAAACCGTCGAGACGTTCGGCGGGAAGAAGCGCGAGCTGAAAGCCAAGTCGCCCTACGGCGGCAGCGGCGTGAAGGATGCGACGACCGACGAACAGGTCATCACCGGCTGGTGGAAGAAATGGCCCAACGCGATGATTGGCGTCGCCATGGGCCGCAACGGCCTGTTCGCCTTGGACTTCGATCCTCGTATCGATGAGTCGACCGGCGAGGTGTTCACGCTCGACACCCTGAAGGCCGCGCTGATCGAGCAGATGGGCTGCGATCTGCCCAAGAGCCTCACGGCCATGACGCAAAGCGGCGGCGTCCATGTCTATCTGCTGCAACCGAACGACGGCGGCGAGCCGATCCGGAACCGGGGCAACCTGCCCAAGCATGTCGATGTGCGGGGGCTTGGCGGCTATGTCGTCGCTCCGCCCAGCATCCTTTATCATGAGGATGGCAGCGAGGGCCGCTATGAATGGCTGTCGAACCGGCATGACGATCCTGTGGACGCCCCGGCGTCGCTGGTCGAGATCCTGCGATCAAAGGGGAAGAAAGCGGCTCCCGCCGGCGAGCGGCCGCAGCAGATGCCTCCGTCGTCCATCTCGGCCGATGCGCCCCGGGCCAGCGACCTCACCCAGGCGGAGCAGGACGCTATCCGCAAATACGGCCTGTCGGCGCTGGAAGAAGAGTGCCGCCTGATCCGGTCCGCCGCTTCCGGCGCGCGCAATGCCCAGCTGAACGAAAGCGCGTTCAACATCGGCACGCTGGTCAACTCCACGCCCTTCCCGGCGATCGATGCCCGGTTCGCCCGCACCGCGATCGAGTCAGCCGCCCGCGACAATCCCGGCGATGATGATGAGCAGCAGCTCCATGCTACCATCAACAGCGGCTGGACCGCCGGGGAGGCAACTCCCCGTGATCTAACCAACGTCGCGTCGCGCGCGCGCCAGCGCGCGGCGCGGCCGCATAGATCATCCCGGCCTTCTGCCTCTGCCTCCGCACCTCCCCCTTCGACTGATAATGGCGAACCACGCTCCCACGCGGGAGGGGACAGGGCCATAAGCGAGCGAAAGGGGCTGGGGGACGATATAGACCCTGAGCTGACGCTGAAATGCGCGCGCTACCCTATGACCGACCTGGGCAACCTCGAACGGTTCCTCGCGCGCTACGGACAGGATTTCTTCTGCGTCGCCGCGTGGGCGGAAAGCTCCTCTTCGCCTGGCTACATCGCGTGGGACCGGACCCGCTGGAACCGGAGCATGGCGGACGCCCTGTTCGGCCGAGCGGCGCAGGAGACGATGCGCCTGATACAGGATGAAGCTGATTACATTCGCGCCAGCGGCGTTCCGTTTCCGCCGGAGGAAGGCGATCTGCCCGATCCGGATGCCGATAAGGTCGAAGAGGAGACGGAGCCTGATGACGCTGAGGAGCGCGAGCCGGGCTGGGCTGAAAAGCAGTTTCTGAAGGCGGAGGAAAAGCGCCACGCCCGCCGTAGCGCCATGTGGTATTTGCAGCGGAGCCTTGCCCGCAAGACGCGCCACGACGGCCCGCGCCACGACTTCATCTTTCAGGTAAAGAGCAACGGTGACGTCGTGCTGTTTTCCGACAAGCTGGCGGCATGGGGTCGCACCTCGGAAAGCAGCGGACATATCGAGTGCCTGCGCAAGCTCGCGCCCCCTCGCCTCTCCGCGCGGCCGGAGGAGTTCGACGCCGAGCCGCTCGCGCTGAACGTCCAGAACGGCACGCTGATCTTCCATCGCCCGGACGGCGACACGCCGGCGCGTGTCGAGCTGCGCGAGCATCGGCGCGAGGACAAGATCACAAAGATTGCCAAGGCGGCCTACGATCCGGCGGCGGACTGCCCCCAGTTCAACGCGTTCCTAGCGCAGGTGCAGCCCCCCGACGATATGCGCGAATGGCTGATGCGATGGTCGGGCTACAACGCCCTCGGCATCGCAGACGCGCAGGTCATGGCGCTGTTCTACGGCGAGGGGTCGAACGGCAAGGGCGTCTGGGTCCAGACCCACGCGCACATCCTTGGCGATTATGCCTGGGCGACCGGCATCGAGACGTTCATGGATTCCGGTTTCAAGCGGAACGGTGGCGGCCCCTCGCCGCATCTGGCCGCCCTCGCCGGTCGTCGCATGGTCTATGCCAACGAGCCGGAGGATAATTCCAAATTCTCCGATGGCCTTGTGAAGTCGCTCACCTCCGACGAACCGATCGGCGGCGTGCGCGAGCTGTATGGCCCCGCCTTCGAGCTGCTCATCACCTTCACCAACACCGTGATGGCGAACAATCTGCCGCGCATCGGCACCGACTTCGGCATCCGTCGGCGCATGCAGGTTGTGCCCTGGACCATCATCATTCCCAAAGACAGCCAAGATCCTCTGCTCAAGGCGAAGCTGCGGGCCGAGATGTCGGGCATCCTCAATCAGATGATCCGGGGCGCGCTGGCTTACCTCGCCGAAGGCCTGACGATGCCGGAGGCGATGATTGAGGCCACGCAAGCCTATCATGAGGATAACGATCTGCTGGGCCAGTTCCTGACGATGTGCGTCGCCCGCGACCCCGGCAACACAGTCGGCTCTACGGCCCTGCACGAGGTCTTCGCGGCTTGGCAGACATGGTCTGAGAACCTGCCCCAGACCGGGAAACCTTGGTCGTCAAAAAAGCTCCGGCAGGAAATGGAGCGCAAGAGCTTCAAGATCAACAAGTCGAACACGATGAAGTGGCAGGACATCGCCCTCCGCTTCGATCCGATTGACTTCGTCTGCGATGGGAAGCCGGTGGAGAGCGATCTGCCCGCGCCGCGCTACCCCGACAAGCCCTCTGCTGGTCTGCCGGCGGGTGCGCCGCAGGTCGTGCCAGTATGGCCCCCCGTGCCCCCCTCGGCACTCCCTCCGGTGAGCTTCGATGATGACGATCTGCCGCCATGATCCTCCCACGCTCCCTGTGTTGGGAGGTTTGCTTTCCATCGTTTTTGGCAGTTTTCCGCCGTTTTGGGAGAGTGGGAGCCTTGGGAGGCAATATGACGAAAATTTATGTGGGGAAATAAGGGCGTGTGCCGATGCGCCTTCTCCCTCGCCCATCATCCGATCTGATGCGAGCTGCCACTATGATGCTCATCCCGCCTTGATCCTCCCTCTCTCCCAACTGCGGGAGGATTGCATATCCTCATTCTCCGCAGTTTTCCGAGGGTTTGGGAGCTTTCGGAGGTTTGGGAGGGAGTTCGACTAAATCCCACGGGCGCGCACGCACACGCGCGTTACACATGCGCGCACGCGCGCGCTGAATTATCAGGATATTCCTCCCATGCTCCCACACGACGAACAAACTACTGATATTATTATTGTTTATCCTCCCATCTCTCCCTCCCAAGAGAGGGAGGAAGGGAGGTTGTATAGCTTTGCCGATGTGGAAGAGCGCCTGGTTGAGGCCATGCTCGTGATGAAGCGGCTTTCGGACCGGGAAGCGGGCTGGCTGAGGGTGAAGGCCAGCTGGCCGGACATCATCCGCGAACGCGAACTGGGCGACTATGATGCCCGTGGCTACCTCGGCAACAGCTCCGACATTCCGCTGAAGCCGCTGCCCGCCACGCGGAAGGACATCGCCATGATGGAAGAGGCGTTCGCGTGGGTGCTGGCCGCCAAGCCCGACGACCGGCGGCTGATCGCCCTGGCCATCGGCGCGCTTGCGCGGGGCGAGAAGCGCGTGCCATGGATGAAGCTGCGCAAGCCGATGGGCGTGACACGCGGTGCTGATGGGCTTCGGATGCGGTATGAGCGGGCGATGCGAAAGGTGGTTATCGCGGCAAACGCCAGCAAATCCGCGCCTGTCGCATGTCAAACGCTATAAGTTGCGGGCGTGAAATTATGTTTGTTCGTTTCTCCGCCCGTTTCTGCCTATAGCTATCTACGCTCGGGGCGGTCCTATGGCTACCCAAAGCATCCTCTCCTAAACTCGACAACGCCCGGCTTGGCCCCCGCCTCGCCGGGCGTTGTCATTTGCAGGCGCGATCATGGGAAAGCTGAAGGCTCTCGGTTCCCGCCTCGGCGGGATGCCTGCGAAGGTGAAGGCCGCGCCCAAGGTGGCCGAAGGGTTCTACTCATCGCCTGAGTGGCGCGGGCTGGTAGCTGACATCAAGCGGGAGCGCGGCGCGCGGTGCGAGCGGCCCGGCTGCCCGACGCCGACGCATCGGATCATCGCTGATCACATCGTCGAGCGGAAGGATGGCGGCGCGAACCTCGACGCCAGCAACGTCGAGCTGCTCTGCTTCACCCATCACCAGCAGAAGACGGCGGCGGCTCGGGCGGCGCGGGCGCAGGGTCGGACATGGGGGGGTGGGTCGAAAGTCTAGGGGTCCGGCGGCCCTATTACCGCCTTCTGTCCCACGCGGAGATTTTTTTCATGTCAGATTGGGATTTTGACCTGCTGGGTGATCCCATCCCGGAAGGTCACGGTCGGCGCGGTCGCCCGCCTCACATCCCGACTGACGAAAACCGTAGGAAAGTCATGGTCTTAGCTGCCTTCGACAAGAACGAAGAGCAGATTGCCGCCGCGCTTTCGATCACACCGCCGACTTTACGGAAGCATTATTTTCGTGAGCTGCGCTCTCGGTTGGAGGCTCGCCAGAGACTGGAGGGCAAGCTGCTCTCGGCACTGGTGAAGGAGGTCGACGGCGGCAACGTCTCGGCCATCGACAAATTGTTCAAGCGGCTCGACCGGCACGACCTTGCCATCGGCAACGCCGTCCAGCCCGCAAAGCAGGCGAAGGTTCCGAAGAAGGGGAAGAAGGAAGCTGCGATCGAGCAGGCACACAGCGCGCATGAGGGTAGCCCGTGGGCCAACCTGCTGAAGCACTGACGTGGAATTTCGCCTGCCCTGATTGGGTGGAGCGTTTGAAGGCTGGCAAGTCACTTCTCCCGCCGCTGCCGCTCAACGACAATGAGGCGGAGCGCGCCGTAGCGATCTTCAACAACCTGCGGCTGCCGGACGTGCCGGGCCAGCCATTCATGGCTGATGCGGCAGGCGAATGGGGCCGGGACATTGTTCGGGCGATCTTCGGGTCGATGGTCGAGGGCGAGCGTCAGGTACGCGAAGTCATGGCCATGGTGCCCAAGAAGAACGCGAAGACGACCAACGGCGCGGCGATCTGCCTGACGGCGCTGCTGATGAATGAGCGGCCGCGCGCGGAGTTCGTACTGGTGGGGCCGACGCAGGAGATTGCCGATACGGCGTTTCAGCAGGCTTCGGGAATGATCGATGCGGACCCATATCTCAAGCAGCGCTTCCATGTCGCCGATCACCGCAAGGCGATCTACGATCGGGTGCTAAAGGCCACGCTGAAAATCAAAACCTTCGACATGAAGGTCGCAACCGGCTCCAAGCCCGTCATGGTGCTGATCGACGAACTGCACCTGATGGGAGCGATCAGCTACGCTTCTCGCGTTATCGGGCAGCTGCGCGGCGGTATGATCGCAAACCCTGAAGCGTTCCTGGTCATCATCACCACGCAGAGCGACGAAGCGCCGGCGGGAGCCTTTAAGACTGAGTTGGACTATGCGCGGGGGGTTCGGGACGGCCGCATAGCAAACGCACGGATGCTGCCACTGCTGTACGAGTTCCCGGAGGCCATGCAGGTTGACCAGGCCAAGCCCTGGCAAGATCCTCGGCACTGGCACATGGTGCTGCCGAACCTCGGGCGGTCAATCTCGCTCGACCGTCTGATCGAAGAATATCAGGCCGCAGTCGATAAGGGGCTGCAGGAGGAAAGGCGCTGGGCCTCCCAGCATCTGAATGTCCAGATCGGACTTGCCCTCCATACCGACCGCTGGCGCGGCGCAGACTATTGGGAAGCGGCTGCAGATTCGACACTGACGCTCGAGGCGCTGCTGGCCCGTTGTGAAGTGGCAGTGGTCGGCGTCGATGGCGGCGGCCTGGACGATCTTTACGGGCTGTGTGTCGCAGGCCGGGAGAAGGATACCAGGCGCTGGCTCTATTGGTTCCGCGCATGGGTTTACAGCGAGGTGCTGGAGCTGCGGCACGAAATCGCGCCGCGCCTGCTCGATTTCAAGCGGGACGGTGATCTTGTCATCATCGGCCATAATGGTGGCCCCACGTTGGATGATGACGACCTGGACGACGACACGCCGCCGCCTGAACTGCTCGATGAGCGCGATGTCCGCGAGATCGTGGCGATCGTGCAGAAGGTGAAGGACAGCGGCTTGCTGCCGGAGAAGGGGGCGATCGGCCTCGATCCCGAAGGTGTGGGTGCTCTGGTCGATGCCCTTGCCGCCATTGGTCTGGAACATCCGCAGGTTGTCGGGGTGACGCAGGGCTACCGCCTCGCCTCCGCCGTCTGGTCGCTGGAGCGGAAACTGAAACATCGCATGGCCGCCCATTCGGGCGCGCCACTCATCAACTGGTGCGTGTCGAACGCGAAGGCCGAACAAAGGGGCAATGCCGTGATCATCACCAAGCAGGCCGCAGGCAAAGCCAAGATCGACCCGTTCATTGCCGGGCTGAATGCCACCAAGCTGCTGGAGGCGAACCCGGCTGCACAAGGCGGCGGCGTCGATGATTTCATCAGCGCGATGAAGGCAGCCTGATGGGCTTCTTTGACTGGATCAATGGCTATCGCGCCAAGCTGTCGGGCCGAGACGGCGATGATCAGGGCCGCTATTGGGCGCATGGCGGGTTGCCGCTGCCGCGCATCAACCAGGCTGGTGTGCTCGGGCTGGCGGCGGCATGGGCCTGCGTTCGTCTGAAATCGCGGGTGGTCGGCTCGCTCCCGATGACGCTCTACAGCAAGCAGCCGGGGAACGGGCGGCAAGAAGAATCGAGTCATTGGCTTTATGACCTCCTCCATGACAGCCCCAATGCCGAGCAGACTCCCTATGAATTCTGGGCCGGCATGGTCGGATGCATCGACCTGTGGGGCAACGGTTATGCGGAGAAATCGCTAGGCGCATTGGGCCGTACGACCGCGCTGACGCCGATCGCACCGGATACCATGCGGGTCCGTCGCAATGCGGGCGGTGCGCGGATCTATGCCTTTTCGGACCGGGGGAAGCGGGAAGAGCTGCCGGAAGAGAAAGTCTTCCACCTTCGGGGACTGACGCTGGGCGGGGACGTTGGCCTGTCCGCCGTGGCGGCGGGGTGCCAGTCGCTGAGCGGCGCACTCTCGGCGGAGCGGACGGCAGCCAACCTGGTTGGGCACGGATTGCAGATTTCAGGCTTCATGGAAACCGGCGCGAACCGCCTTTCCCCGGAGCAGCGGCACGACCTGGTGAATATCTTCGATGCATTCACCGGCACCGATCAGGCCGGCAAGATCATGCCCTTGGAGAAAGACTTCAAGTTTCAGCCGTTGCGGATGAACCCGCAGGAGGCGCAGCTGCTGGAGACGCGCGGCCGCAATGTCGAAGAAGTCTGCCGCTGGTTCGACACGCCGCCTATCCTCATTGGCCATGCGTCCGCAGGTCAAACCATGTGGGGATCGGGCGTCGAGCAGATTTTCCTTGGATGGCTGACCACCGGCCTCAACCCTCTATTCGTCAGCATCGAACAGGCGGCGCGGAAGCAGCTTCTTCCGCCTGAAGAGCGGCGCAAGTTCAAGCCGGAGTTCAACCGTGAGGGGCTGCTGGCCGCCGATAGCGCCGCCCGAGCAGCGTTGTATTCGGCGCTGGGTCAGAACGGCGTGATGACGCGCAATGAGATGCGCGCGAAGGAAAACCTGCCGTCGCAGCCCGGCGGCGATGTGCTGACCGTGCAGTCCAACCTCGTGCCCCTGGATCAGCTGGGCACGATCCAGCCCCGCAAAGTCCAGCCCGCCCCTGGTGAACCGATCGAGGATTGATCCCATGCTTCTGACGAAAAACTGCGGCGTGCCGCTCGACATGAAGGCCGTCGGTGAAAACGGCACCATCGAAGGCTACGGCTCGATCTTCGGCAATATCGACAGCTATGGCGAGATCGTTGAACCGGGCGCGTTCACCCAGTCGTTGTTCGACGCGAAGCGCAAGGGCAGTTCCGTCAAGATGCTCTGGCAGCACAACCCGGATGAGCCGATCGGCATCTGGGATGACATCGCGGAGGACAGTAAGGGGCTGTACGTCAAGGGTCGGCTGCTGATCGATGCGTCGCCCCGCGCGAAAGAAGCTCATGGCCTGCTCATGGGCGGCGCGCTCGACGGCCTGTCCATTGGCTACCGAACGCTGGATGCTGATCCGCATCCCACCAAGCCGGGCATCATCAGCCTCAAAAAACTGTTGCTGCGCGAAGTTTCGATCGTGACGTTCGCGGCCAATGAGCGCGCGCGTGTCGAGGCGGTGAAATCCGCGCTGCTTTCGGGTGGCTTGCCCGCCCTATCCACATTTGAGGATTTCCTGCGCGAGGCAGGGTTCTCGAAGACCCAGGCCACGGCGATCGCGTCGAAGGGCCTGGCCCCGCTGCTCCGGAGTGAGTCCGGCAGTGATCCCGATGCCGTCAAGGCGCTTCGCGCCGCCGTCGACGGCTTCCTGCAATCTGCCGAATGAGGAGACACGACGTGGCAGACGAGAATGAACTGATCAAGCTGGCCGCCGATTTGAAGTCCGCAGCTGATGAGGTGAAGAAGACGGCTGAGACCACCAACGCCGAACTGAAGAACCTCGGCAAGGTCACCGAGGATACCAAGAAAACAGCGGACGACGCGTTGCTGAAGCACAACGAGATCTCCGCGCGTCTGACCGACATCGAACAGAAGATGGCGCGCAAGGGCAACGACCAGCCCCAGCGGCAGAAGTCTTATGGTGAGCAGGTCGGCGAAAGCGAAGAGCTGAAGAGCTTCATCGCCAATGGCGGGCGCGGCCGCGTCAATATCGCGGTGAAGGCGATCATCTCTTCGCTCACCACCGATGCTAACGGCTCGGCGGGCGACCTGATCATCCCGCAGCGTCAGGATGGAATCATTACGCCGGCGCAGCGCCGGATGACCATCCGCGATCTTCTCACGCCGGGTCGCACGACCTCGAACGCGATCCAGTATGTGAAGGAAACCGGCTTCACCAACAGCGCAGCGACCGTGTCGGAAAGCAGCGGCGCCGCCAAGCCGCAGTCGGAGATCAAGTTCGATCTCATGACGACTGCTGTCACGACGATCGCCCACTGGGTGCTGGCGACGAAGCAGATCCTGGACGATGTCCCGCAGCTTCAGTCCTACATCGATGGACGCCTGCGCTATGGCCTGCAATATGTCGAGGAAGGCCAGCTCCTCAACGGCGGCGGCACCGGTACCGATCTGAACGGCGTCTATACGCAGGCGACGGCATTCTCGGCGCCGGTCACTATTCCGGCGACCGTCACGAAGATCGACGTGCTTCGCTTGGCCATGCTTCAGGCGGTGCTCGCGGAATATCCCGCTACCGGAATGGTTCTCCACCCGACTGACTGGGCGACTATCGAGCTGGTGAAGGACACGACCGGGCGGCACATCATCGGCAATCCGGGTGGCGGGCTCGCCGGTCACACTCTCTGGGGCCTGCCGGTGGTCGAAACTCCCGCGATGACGATCGACAAGTACCTTGTCGGCGCGTTCAAGCTGGGCGCGCAAATCTTCGACCGCGAAGATGCCAATGTCGAAATTTCGACCGAGGACAGCGACAACTTCCGGAAGAACCTCGTCACGATCCGCGCCGAGGAGCGCCTTGCTCTCGCAGTCTATCGTCCGGAGGCGTTCATCAAGGGCGACTTCTCCGACAGCGTCACGGCCGCTACCGCCGCTTAATCCAGAGCGCCCCGGCATGTTGCCGGGGCCTCTTTCCGCGACGGGCGAAGGTCGCCCGTCCCGTAAGGAGACTGATCATGAAATTGCGAGCGAAGGACAGCCTGCATATCTCTGCCGTCGGTCCGGACGCGATCCGTCCGGGACAGGAATTCTCATTGAACGACGGGGATGCCAAGTCGCTCATTGCGCGGGGACTGGCTGAAGAGGTCGCTGAGAAGGCCGAAGGGCCGCTCTCCAACAAGAAAGAGGGAGCTTCGCCCAGCACCAAGACGAAGAAGGCTGAATGATGCACGTGGCCGCCGTTGCTCCCGCTGCGATAGCAGTGACCTGGGAAGAGGCGAAGGCGCACCTTCGCCTTGATGGAGAGCAGGAGAAGGCTTTCGTTGAAGGCCTGATCGCGGCGGCCACTCAGCACGTGGGCGGTCCAGATGGGTGGCTTGGCCGCTCGATCGGAGTGCAGGTTTTGGAGGTGCGTCTCGAACTTCCTGACGACGCCATCATCCGGCTGCCGCTACCGCCGATCGTGGAGATCGTCAGCGTCGTATATCTCGATCGAAGCGGTGTGGGGCATACGGTGGCTGCCGATACCTTCGACCTATTCGATGGAGAGATCGAGCGCCCGGCTGCCGGTTGGCCCTGGCTAAACGGCTCACAGCGGCGCGACGCCCTGCGCATCCGGTACCGCGCAGGCTACGAAACCGTGCCTCCGCCGATCAAGGCCGCCATCTTGATGATGGTCGGCGACATGCATCGCTTTCGCACATCAGCGTCCGACATCAGCGTTACGCCGAACGCGATCCCCATGTCTGCCACGGTCGACGATCTTCTCCAGCCTTATCGGGTCTATCGCTGATGACCCTAGACCCTGGCACGCTCGATCGGTTGATCGTGATTGAGCGACGCGCTGTCGCGCAGGATCCTGATTATGGCACCTCACAGGGCGCCTGGGAAACCCTTGCAGAGGTCTGGGCCCAGGTGCGTGACGTGCTGCCCTCGCGCGCCGAAAGCCTGGACGACAACATTTCTATCCTGCGCCGCCCCGCCCGTGTTCGGATGCGCTACCGGGATGACCTGACCGGCGACATGCGCGTCAAGCTCAACGGCAAGACGATGCGCATTATTGCTGGTCCTGCCGAGCTCGGCCGACGGGAAGGAATCGAGCTGATGGTGGAAGAGATCAGCACCGACGGGGAAGCGGCATGAGCATCAGCATGAAGGGTGGCAAGGATCTCGCCGCATTCCTTCAGGCCTTCCCGGCGCACATCCAAAAGGGTGCCGTTCGCTCTGCCCTGACCGCTGCAGCGAAGCCGGTGCGCGATCAGGCGCGGGCCAACGCGCCGCGCAAAAGTGGCAAGCTTGCTAAAGCTATCAAGACGAGCAGCCCCAAGGTTGAGCAGGATGGGCGCGTCACGATCAAGGTCCAGTTGAAGGGCCAGCACAGCTACCTTGGGCACTTCATCGAATATGGGGTGCGGCCGCACTTCATTTCGGCGGGGGATAGTGACCTGTCGGCCCGTAAGCTGACTCAAAAGGCTCGGCGGGAGGGCTCCTCGGAGGAAGGCGGCGTGCTGAAGATTGGCGACACGTTCGTTTCGGGAGTCGTCATGCACCCCGGCATAGCTGCGAAGCCATTCCTTCGCCCTGCGCTTGATGCCAGGGCTGACGATGCCGTGAGGGCATTTGGCGATCGTATCCGGACCTATCTGAAGGACAAAAGCGGTCTCACAGCGCCAGCAATTCTCACCGAGGTGGAAGAATGAACGGTGTGATGGTCATGCGGAAGCTGTTCGTGGCTCACGCGGGTCTTATCGCTCTGGTTCCTGCTGACCGCATCGCAGCTGGCATCCTGCCGCAGGGCATCAGTCTTCCTGCGATCTCGCTGATGTCCGTATCCACCGCAGATCGCAACATCCCGAACCCGGGAACCCGCCGCCAGGTGGTCGAGCGGGTGCAGGCGACTGTTATGGCCGCAGACTACCCCAGCCTTAAAGCGGTGATGGCACAGGTAAAGAAGGCGGGGGCAGACCAGATGCCGACTGTGACTGGCATCGAAAACGTGACGGTCCACACGGACGGAATGGGCCCTGACTTCATGAACGAAGCGGCCAGCATCTACATGCAGCCGCTCGATTTCCGCGTCACATATTCGGAGACACGATGATGATCGAAACCATTGCAAAGCGCCGCATCACGCTGAACGGCACCACCCATCAGAAGGGCGCGACGATCCAGATGCCGCTCCAGCAGTTCAATGATCTGGAGCCCACCGGCATGGTTGAACGCGCGCCCGCTAAATCTTCTCCCAAGGCGCGCGCGCGCAAGCCTGCTGCAAAGCCTGTTGCAGCGAAGCCTGTTGCGCCCGCGCCCGCAGCAGCGCCCGTTTCTCAGCCCGGCGCCGACAAGGCCGACTGATCCGATATTGCCGCTCCCGGCAATGACGCAGGGCTGCCTTCGCGGCCCTTTTTTTGTGGAGATTTGACATGACGGTTCATACGTCGGCCGGGACGGTTCTCGGCCTCTCTGCGGCTGCGCCCGCAACCTATGATAAAGCAGGCTATGAGGCC
The DNA here is from genome assembly GCF_023051225.1 of Sphingobium agri. Classification (NCBI taxonomy): domain Bacteria; kingdom Pseudomonadati; phylum Pseudomonadota; class Alphaproteobacteria; order Sphingomonadales; family Sphingobiaceae; genus Sphingobium; species Sphingobium agri. The sequence continues at coordinate 1,218,407 of NZ_JALKHS010000006.1, forward strand.
CTTACATTCACTTCCGTCGGAGAGGTTAGCGATCTTGGCGAAATCCCGAGCCGGATCTACGAATTGGTAAGGTGGAATGCCATTGCTGAACGGGGTGCCCGGAAGAGCAAGGGTGGATATGACCTTGGTAGTCAAACCATCACGGTCGGCATCGATCCCGATGATGCGGGGCAGACGCTGGTCGATACGCTGACCAATTCTGACAGCCCTGGATCGGTGAAGATCGGGCATCCTGATCTAGGTACCATCTACGCCCGCGCGCTCGTCATGGGCGGTCCCAAAAACTATGGCGACGTCAATACTGTCGCCACTCGCCAGATCACGTTGGAATACACGATCGTCAATCAGACGACCGATGGCGTCGTGGTGGTTACGCCCGAATAATCCAGCACGCCCCTGAGCAGTATTTCCTTACGCTCGGCCTGCCGTCAGGGCGGTGGGCCGGGCACCCTTCCCTGAGAGGTTTCCCATGAGTTTCGATATCACGAAGCGCCGTGTCTCCGACACGGCCAAGATAGAACTGACGGATGGCGATGGCGCGCCGCTGCTGGATGATGAAGGCAACCGCCTGTCTGTCACTCTTTGCGGTCCCGGCTCCAGGACGTGGCAGCAGGCAGATGCGGAACGCAGCCGCAAGCAGGCGTTGCGGGCAGAAAAGAATCCCCGAAAAATCGCAAGCTCAATTATCGACAATCGCCGCGATGATGAGATCGACTTCCTGGTTGCCATCACCGTCACCTTCAATGGGTGGGAGTATCCCCATCCAGAGGTAGGTGGCACGTTCGCTTCGCCGCGCGACATGTTCAAGGCGGCATATGCCGACAACTCGATCGGCTATATCCGCGATCAGCTAACCGCAGCGGGAAACGACTGGGCGCCGTTCTCGGGGACCGCTTCGACGAACTAATCCTGTATGCCCGCCAGTTGGCCTGGCTCAACACCGCGCCCGATATTGAGCATAAGGGGCCGGGAAAAAAGCCGGAGCCGGTGACGCGGTTGCAGGCGATGAAAAGTCGGGGTGAGCATCCTTTGCTCCCCCCGGTCTCGCATCGTTATCTGGTCGGATGGTGGCTGGAGATCGGCCCCACGTTGCTGGCCGGTATGGGCGAAGGCCCAATTTCCTGGTCAGAGATCGCCGCTTGGCAAAAGCTGACTGCTAATCATCTGGAGCATTGGGAGGCGCAGGCGATCCGACGCATGTCCCGTGAATTCCTGTCACAGCAGCATGAGGCTCGGCGGCTCAACTGTCCTCCGCCATGCGCAGCGAGTGAAGAGCAGGCTGAGGCGCGCGTTCGGGTGGCTGGTCAGTTCAAGGCGTTAATGTCGGCGATGAAGAAGGATTGATCAGGCGCGACCTTCAGCCTGACGATGCTCGTCGAGCACCAGCGTCGGCTTATCGGTCGTGCGGATAGCATCTTCTTTTCCGGGCAAATGCCAGATCGCGTGAATTATCCAGCCAGCGATGAGAATCGGAAAACCAAGTCCGGCCAAGCCAGCGCTGAGCAGAGCCAGGCCGGGCGCCACGTGCGGCGGCATGAAAAAGCTCAAGCTGAAAGTTGCTACGGCAAAAAGCAGCAGAATAACCCCGCCGTGGATCTGGTTCGCTCCGTCTGGTCGCATCTTGCTCGTCCTCGCTTCTGTTGCAGCGCAAGATGCGGGCTCTCGGTAAAAAAGTCGACAATCGCTTTCGCGGCTGTCGAGTGAAAACTCCTCTCAAAGGATTTGCACATGGCTGCAGGGGTTCCGGCAGGCACGCTGTCGATTGAAATTATTGCCGAGATCGCTCGCCTACAGGACGACATGCGCAGAGCTGAAAAGGCTGTTGGTGATATGGCTCGCGTTGTCGGTGGCAGCGCACAGGCGGCGGGAAATTCTCTTGTGAAATTTGGCCAGGCCGCTGGGGCCAGCGCTAACCAAGTCAACCGCGGAATGGGGCAAGTGACCCGAAGCAGCGGAGAGATGCGAGCAGGAATGCAGCAGCTGTCGTATCAGATTGGCGATGTCGCTGCCCAGTTCGCGACTGGCACGAGCCCGATGATAATTTTCGCGCAGCAAGGATCGCAAATTGTACAAGCGATCGCGCTGATGCGAGGGAGTGCCGGGGGTCTGGTCGGCTTCTTAGCTGGGCCTTGGGGTGCAGCCATTATGGGGGCGGTGACCGTGCTAGGTCTGCTCGTGCCCAAGTTGACCGAAACATCTTCCGGCCTCGACACGGTGAAGTTCGCATCGGACGCTCTGGGGGACGCTCAGGGCATCCTTGGCAGCGTCATGGATATGACCACAGGCAAGATGAATACGCAGAACGCGGCTTTGAGGGCGCTGGCGCGGGCGCAGATTGCCGTCGCCAAAATTCAGGCGCAGTCCCGCCAGGCACAGGCGCGCAGCGACCTGTCAGGATTTCAAGGCGGCGACTATGCCTTGGAAGGTGGAATGGGGGGCGGACTGTCGATCCGTGATCGAAATCCCGGCGCGGTAAAGGTGATCTCGTCTCAAGTCCTCGCAGGGAAGCTGAGTTCCGACGCCGCGATAAAGCGGCTTGAAAGCCTGCAGCGCGCGGGGGCGCTGACTACTGAACAGTTCACGAAGGCGGCATCAGCGGTTGCAAACTTGGCTGTAGAGGGTCGTAACCTTGAAATCTTCGACTCTGCCGGCCGCATGCTGGATGGCGTCGGCAACGCTGTTGATCGCAATCTGATCCTAAAACCCGCTCGCGTGAAAAAGGCGGCGAAGGAGGCCGACGACGGGCTTAAGGAATTGCTGAAGACCGCGCAGTGGCTGGCAGACACAAAGATGGAGGCGCAGGGCAACGTCTTTGAATTGGCGCAGGATATGGAAAAGCGCCAACGCGAGTGGGGCAAGGACATCGTGCCTCTCGGCGAAGCAATGATCAAGCAGGCGAACGACCTCGCGGACTTGGAAGACGCTCGAGCGTTGGGCGCCCGGCAGGTGCTCGACATTTATTTGCAGCAGGTTGACGCGCTGGGACGAATGGGCGGGCTCTTCCGTCCGCTGTCGGGAATACTTGAAGGGTTGAAGACCGGCAACTTCAGCAATGTCGGCGGCAAGCTGGGCGGCATCCTTGGTTTGCCGACAGGCGGCGTCACCAAGACGGTCGACGGCAACGTCATCGCGGAAACGCTCGGCGACAAGCTGAAGGACATCTTCTCCAAAAATGGCGAGTTCTTCGCGGGGCTTTCGGCTGTGCTCGCAAACGCTGCACTCGGCTCAACCGCTGCGGGGCTCGCTGGAGGGAGCAAGCTCGGGGGCGGCATCGGCGGGGCAATTGGCGGCTTTCTTACGGGGAAAAATGGCCCATTTGGTAAAGCGCTGGAAAGCGGCCTCAATTCCGTCTTCCAAGGCCTTGGCTCTTTCGCTGGTCCGCTCGGGTCGATCGCCGGCGGGCTGCTGGGCGGCGCACTGGGCGGGCTGTTCAAGCCCAAGCCCAAATATGGCAGCGCTTCACTTTACATGAACGAATATGGCGACCTTGCTGGCACTTCGGGCAAAGGCAACGCTGGTTCCGCAATCCGTGCAGCGTCCGGCTTGGCGTCGAATGTCGCGGACGGGCTCAACAGCATTGCCGAGCAGCTGGGAGCCAAGATCACAGGCGTGCCGAACATCGCCTTGGGCACCTATGACGGCAAGTACCGCGTCAATGTCGAAGGACGCGGCGGCAAGATGGACTTCAAGGGCAACTCCGCGAAGGGTCTCTACAGCTTCGGCGAAGATGAGCAGGCGGCGATTGAGTTTGCCATTCAGAAGTCGATCGAAGGCGCGGTGCTGTCCGGAATCAGTCAGGCGTCAATCAATATCCTCAGGTCGGGGCAGGATCTGCAGAAGGCAATCGAGAAAGCCACGCTGATCGAGGACATTCCGCGTGAACTGCAGCGCCGCCTTGATCCGGTCGGCTACGCGATCGATGAGCTGAACAAGAAGTGGCTCAAGACTGTCGAGGCGCTGCGCGAGGGCGGCGCCACTTCGCAGCAAATGGCCGACGCGCAGAAGCTCTACAATATGGAGATGGTGGAGGCGAAGGAGAACGCCGGGCAGGCGGCGCAGGCGCTGAAGGACTTTCTCAAGTCCATGAACATGGGCCCCAACTCGCCGCTGTCCCTGCGCGATCAGTCGGTGAACGCGAAGAACGCACTGGATCCCTTCCTTGCCCAGATCAACGCCGGGCAGGCGGTCAACCAGGACAAGTATCTGGAAGCGGCCCAGACCTACCTGGATATCGAGCGGCAGATGTACGGTTCGACGGCCAAATATTTCGAGGCCTTCGACGCCATTCAGGCCGCCACGAACAAGGCGATCGCGACGGTCGATAATGCCGCGCCGATCCGCACCACGTCTGATCCGTTTATTGAGCAGACGGCGGCGGCGACAAAGTCGATGGAGGCGAACACGGCCAACACCGTGACGCTGCTGGAGAAGCAGAACGGGCTGCTGGAGCAGGTCATCCAAAAGCTGGATGAGCGGCCTTCGACCTGGACCGGCTCGCTCCGGAACTACGGCTCCTAATGCCCGCGCTCCCGTCGGACATCGCCGCAGCCTTGCGGCCACGGATGGTCGTGTCTTCGCAGGATGCGACCATCAAAACCCGCTTTCCTTCCGCGCGCGATGGCAGTGATGATCCTGCAGAGGGGTTTTTCGATAGCGCAGCCGACGCAACGACGGCGCTGGCGCAGAGGGTGGCGCTGCTTGGTGTCACCCGCCGCCGCTTCGTCGTGACCGTGAATGACATGATCGAAATCACGCCCGGCACAGTGCCGACGCACCGGGTCATCGATGCCGAACAGGGGCTTGATGCCTCCATGCTGCTCTCTCGGCTCGAAGTCGATCTGGAGCAGGAAACCACTCAGCTGGAATATTTTGGCTAATGAGCAACTCCATCGTGGTGAAGCCACTGCCGTTCGCTTCGGTGAGCGCCAGCTCGACGGCTGCTGGCTATGACGCGGCCTACGTCGGCAATGACTATATGGGCGTGGTGTGGAAGAGTGCCGCTGGCGCTGCTTCCCGCACGATCACGGTCGACATGGGCGCGAACGTCACGATCGACACGGCGGTGCTGCTGGGCTGCACGGGAGCCGATGCGAACTGGACCCTGAAGGTTGAAGCGGCAACCTCTGCGCAGGGTAGCGGCTTCCCGGCCGGGTCGTGGGTTGGCGACACTCTCCCCTTTCTCGCCGGTTCGGAAATGCCCGTGTCCGGCCGAGGGCGCGCGCTCTGGCTTGCTCCTGCATCTCCTCCGCCGGCGGCCCGCTATTGGCGTTTCACCGTGGGCGGGCTTGGCACGGGAGCCGCGACGATCGGGCGCCTGGTGCTGGGTCGCAAGATCCAGCTCGCAGAGAATGTCGTCTATGGCGCTGCTTTCGGCGTCCGCGATTTGGGCAGCATGGATTTCAGCCGACGCGGCGTCCCGCTGCGCCAGCGCGGCAAGAAGCTGCGCACCATCAATGTGTCCTATGAAGCAGTCACGCGGGCGGAGGTGGAGAGCTACATCAATCCGCTGCTCGAGGAATTGGGCAATTCCGATCCTCTCGCCTTCATCCTCGATCCCGACGCTGATGCTCAGCGGCAGAATCGCATCTGGTTTGGGGTGATGATCGGCGACCTCGGCACGGTCTGGGCGAAGCCGGGCGGCGGTGGCCATGAGTGGCGGGCCAGCATCGTGGATCTCGGCGCGTGAAAGCCTACCTGATCCAGATAGATGGATGGGACGGTTCGACCGCTGCGCCGGTGCGCCTTGCCAGCCATGATGACGATCGCCTCTGCCACCTGAACGGACAGGTGTGGTGGCCAGCCATCGCGACACTGCCGACGCTGCGCTATGATTTCTTCGACGGCGCGTTCGACGCCGCGTCGATCACTTCGCCGACAGGTTCGTTCACCGCCGCAATCGGCGCGGTTCCGATCCTGCCCGCGCTCGCCCTTCATGATGCGCGCATCCGCATCTGGCGGGGCGAACTGGGCGATGCCTGGGCCGCCTTCGCGCTCCTGTTCGACGGACGGGTGAAAGAGCAGCCGTCGATCGCGGGCGGCATTGCGACCATCAACATCGGCACGGACGACAGCTGGCTGGATCAGCCGCTGCTCTCCACCTATACGGGCACGGGGGGCGCAGAAGGCTCTACCGACCTTCAGGGGCAGGTGAAGCCGCTGGCGCTGGGCGCGCCTCGCTTCGCGCCTGCCGTGCTGGTCGATGCGGTCGACAATATCTACCAGCTGTCGGGCTATGGAGCGATCAATGCCGTCGAGGTGGCTTTCGATCGCCTGACGCGCTTCGGTGCGGCTGCCGGCTCGTCAGCATCCTTCAGCGCGCTCAAAGCTGCCGCGCTGGAACCCGGCCAATGGGGCATTGCTCCTTCTGGCGGCTTTGTCCGCTTTGGCGCACCTCCAGCTGGCATGGTGTCCTTCCACACGCAGGGGGATGCCGTTGGCGGATGGTCTCGCCGTCCGGGCGCGCTCATTTCTCGCGTGGCAGGTATCGCAGGCGCATCGGCCAAGGTGGCATCTGCGGACGTTACGGCGCTAAACAGCGCGCGTCCGTGGAACCTGTCGCTGATGGTGACGGCGCAGACCACCGCGCGCGATTTGATCCAGCGCATTGCTGCCAGCGTCAATGCCGTGGCCTACGTCGACTGGCTCGGCATGCTACGGGTTGCCGCGATCGGCATCGGCGCGGCATCCATGACCATGGCGGCCGATGGCAGCGCCCTGCCACCCGTCGCGAGCGTCGAGCAGGTGGCGATCGGCACGCCCTACTGGAAGGTTGCCCAGGGGGCGGTGCCGACATGGCAGGTGCATGGGCTTGGTGACATAGCCTTCAGCGCCCCACTGAACCCACGCGGCCCTTATGATCCCGCAGAGACCTATCGCGAAGGTGACATGGTCACGCTGCCGAATGGGTCGCAGTGGCTCTATGTGTCCATAAACCCAGCAAGCGGTTCAACGCCGGGCGATGGCAACACGAGCTGGTACCGCCTGTCGGACGACATCACCGCCGACAACATCACCTATGCCGACGGCACGGTGATGGAAGATTTGAAGCCTGCAGAGAAGGATGCGACGAAAGGCGCCACCGCGCAGCAGGCCATGGATATCGAAGCTGCAAAGCAGGATATCCAGAACCTCATCGACACCTACGGCAGCACCGCGAGCGCGGCGGCTTCGGCATCGGCGGCAGCGCTGTCAGAAGCGGCGGCACAGTCGGCCAAGGCAGCAGCCGAAACCGCCAACGCAAACGCGCAGCAGGCGAAGAGTGATGCCCAGGCGGCGTTCTCCAGCTCCACCACGGCGCGTGATGCGGCGATCGCAGCGCGGACGGCAGCTGAGACGGCGCGCGACCAGGCGCAGACCAGCGCTTCGAATGCAGCAGGATCAGCGACGGCGGCGGCAGGATCAGCCAGCAACGCGGCGACCAGCTCTACCGCAGCCGGCAACAGCGCTACGGCAGCTGCGGCAAGCGATGTGTCCGCTCGCTCTGCTGTCCGGGATGGGCCGGTCACTCCGTTCAATTTCAAGCAGGGCAAGGCTTACTGGACCGAAACTCGCGCTGGCGATCCGGCGACGATCGCAGATCCGACGAACGGGTCAGTGGTCACCGACAGCGAATTTGGCCAGTGCTACGAGATTTCGACTTGGCAGTCGGTCGGCTCCAACATCGGACCAAAGGCTGCGATACCACTCGTTCCCGGGCGAATTTACGAGGTTACTGCCAAGTTCAAGGTGACCGCATCGGACGGTTCTGTCGGCTTCAACTTTGTCGCCGCGCTGATGACCTCCGCCTATGCAGCTTTCAGCACGTCGATCGTGGGCAGCAGCGAACTGGTCGTCACGGACGGCGGCACCAAGACGATCACCGCTAAATTCAGCACCGTCGCAGGGGCCGGGATCACGGTCCTGCCGTCCGGCGCCGTCTATTTCCGGCCCATGTTCCGCCAGAACAGCAGTTCGGAAGTCGGCCTTGTGTTCCGCCTCGCCGAAATCCGGGTCGCCGACGTTACTGACCGCGAGGCCGCTGCTACGTCCGCATCGGCGGCAGCGACCAGCGCATCGGCCGCATCGACCTCGGCCGGGGCGGCAGGCACCAGCGCGACCGCCGCGCAGAACAGCGCGACGGCTGCCAATACCTCTGCGGGCAATGCCAGCACCAGCGCCGGGCAGGCATCGACCAGCGCCACCAATGCAGCCGGATCAGCGTCGGCAGCATCGACCAGCGCCACCAATGCAGCGAACAGCGCGACAGCGGCAGGCAACAGCGCATCGGCCGCCTCGACCAGCGCGGGCAGCGCCAGCACCAAGGCGACCGAAGCGGCGCAGTCGGCGTCGGCCGCAGCGGGCAGTGCGACGACGGCATCCACCAAGGCTGGGGAAGCCAGCACCTCGGCCACGCAGGCGTCAAACTCGGCGACGACGGCGCAGGGGCATGCCTCCAATGCTTCCACGAGCGCAACGGCAGCTGCCACATCGGCCACCAATGCAGGCAACAGCGCGTCGGCCGCCTCAACCAGCGCAGGCACTGCCAGCACCAAAGCGACCGAAGCTGACAAGTCGGCAAGTGCGGCGGCGACCAGTGCCGTCACAGCGTCTTTCCTCGACGTTGGCTATGTGGCGGATTTCAGCACCGGCTCTGCGAATGGCTGGGCTGGGCAAAATGCCACTCTGACACCTGGCACCGGCGGAATGGCTGTGGCTGCTACCGGTGTCGATGTCTATCTTCGTTCCCCGGCCGGGCTGTCGATTCAAGGCAGTCGCTTCACCCGCATCGTGGTGGAACTTACCAGAACAGCCACTCGCTCCAGCGGCACCTGGGATGGGGTCGCCTACTATACGACCTCTGGACACGGTGAAGGGTCGTTCAACGCCAAGAATGCAAACGATCCGCAGCTGAACGTCCGCACCACGATGGTGTGGGACATGACGCAGCTGGGGGGCACGGGCGGTGATGATTGGATCACCAGCACGATCACACGGTTCCGCTTCGATCTGGATCAGGGCGCCGGAGGCAGCTTCGTGATCCATTCGGTTCGGGTGGTCGGCCCCAACAGCCTGGCTCCAGCTAGCGCTGCAGCGGCAGCTGCAACCAGCGCATCGAACGCGGCAACCTCCGCCACCAACGCCGGGAACAGCGCCACAGCCGCGCAGACCAGCGCCACGACGGCCAACACCAAGGCTGGGGATGCATCGAACAGCGCGACCGCCGCTGCTGGGTCGGCATCAAGCGCCGCGACCAGTTCCACCAATGCTGGATCAAGCGCAACGGCAGCGCAGAACAGCGCCACGGCTGCGGCAACTTCAGCATCGAATGCATCGACCAGTGCCACTTCAGCTTCCGGCAGCGCCACAACTGCGACTGACAAGGCTGCGGCGGCGGCAGCAAGTGCAAGTCTAGCGGCGCAATACAAGGGTGATGCGGAGTCCAGCGCGTCGGCGGCTTCGAGTTCGGCGGCGGTGGCCAGTTCGTCCGCCTCTGCCGCGCAGTCGAGCGCCACACTCGCCGCCAGCTATGGTGGCGCGGGCGGGAATGGGCTGCCGAACTCTCAGTTTCCCAACCTTTCCACAGCCGGTTGGACCTTCGGGGGCGCCAACGGCAGCAGCGGGTCGGTAAACGGCGGAGGTGATAACTTTCGCCCTAAGGATGAAAATGTTCTCTCGATCTACCAGCCCAATGGCACGACGACAGGCATTTCAGACTGGATTTCCGCAATGGGTGGCGAAGTCGGAAAGACCTATGAGGCCTCTACATGGCACGGCACCCCCCGGTGCTCCGGGAAGCTGATCATCCTCTGCGTTAATGCCAGCGGGGCGTTCATCGCGGAACAGGAGGTGAGTCTGTCAGGCGCATTGGGCGGCCCATCTCTAGGCACGTTCAAGCGAGATTCGGTGCGGATCACGGCTGTAGCTGGCACTGTTAAGATCGCTGTTATCCTCCGCAAGAACGGTACCAATTCAGGCCAGGCAGACTCCTGGGCATTCTTTGTGCGTCCGCAGATCGCCGAAGTGTTGCCGGGATCATCGCAGCCGGTTCCCTATTCGCCATCGCCCAACACCGCTGTTGTGGAGCAGGTTGCTGGCGTAGCCGCTGAAGCGTCGGGACGCACCCGAGCGTTCGTGCAAATTGGCGCCGCAGTACCCGGGCAGCGTGCCGACGTCACAATCTGGGCCGACAACGCCGGGGCGGGCGTAAATCTCACCGGCAATGTGGGCATCAGCGGAAACCTGCTGGTCGATGGAACGGTCAACGGTGTCAAAATCGGCAACGGCGCGGTCGATACCGGCAAGATCGCCCTGGAGGCAGTTACCAAGAGCTATTTCGCTCAACTCGCGTCGCCGATACTCTCCGCTGGCGTCAATGCTGTGACGACCGTCCTTACGCTTTCTGTCGCCGGAGTAGCGGCAGGCGAGGTTCTGCGGCTGTCCGGAATTATGCGTCTCGAGTGCCCGGACGATCTTCAAGGCGAAATATACATCGCTTACGATATCAACGGGTCAGGTGGCACTGCGTTCTCACTCGACAAATATAAGTTCGATAGTGACGGTGGCGCTTCCACGCAGTTGGCCATTCCACTCTTCGGACGAATGATCGCTCCCTCTGCCGGGACGTACAACTTCTTCCTCTACTTCATTAACCGAAAGTCCGGCACCGACATCGGCACCGGCACATCATTCGACATCATGAGGCAAAGACGATGATAGCAGCCGCAATCTACAAGGATGGCGCGATTGCGCGCGTGATCACGGTCCCGGATTACCCGGCGATCGCGTCGAACATGCTTGAGGGCGAGATCGGCTTCGAGATCCCCGCACAGGCGGCGTTCTCGCTGCCAATCAATCTCGACCTGGTGCGGGCTTTCTATCACGCCCGGATCGATCAGGAAGCTGGCACCTGCCGCTCCCGCTTCATCACCGATGTGCCGGGGCAGGCGCAAACCTATCTCCGCAAGGAAGCAGAAGCTCGCGCCTGGACAGAGGGTGATGAAGTGGCGAACCCTGGGCTTTATCCTTTCATGCTGGCGGAAGCATCGGTCCGCAGCGTGCCGATCGCGCAGGTGCGCGACGAGATTATGGATCAGGTCAACCAGCTCGTGCCCATGGCGGCGATGATCGAGGCCAAGCGCATCCATGCCAAGCGAATGGTCGATGCTGCCGACGATATCCCCGGCATCGCTGCTGCTGCTGCCGTGCAGTGGCTCGCCTGACCAGACTTTACCCGGTTCAACAAAGGAGAACGACCATGAATGACAGCGCAAGCACTTCGGCGATCGCGCAGCTGTTGGCCGAGCGGGCTCGGATTGATGCGCAGATTGCTGCCGCACAGCTTCCTGCCCTTCAGGCGATCCAGGCCGTGATGAACCGCCCATCCACGAGCAAGATCGCAGACGATCTGGAAAAGCTGCGCGCCGATCTTCCTGAAGGCCAGATGGCTCATGAGCAGGTCGGCAATGTGATCACGGTCATTCGCGCGGTGAAGGACCTGATCGACCAGGATGTCGCGCGGGTTGAGGCGCAGATTGAGACACCTGAGCCAGCGTGATGATCAGCACGGTCATCATGTCGGCCGCGACCAGCGCCGCCGCCGACGCAGTCCGCTCTGGACCGGGCACAACCGCCCCGCCCAGCTTCAACGAGGACCCGTCGCTGTTCCTCTTCAACCTGTTCATCATGACAGCGGCGACGTTCCTGGGCGCGATGATGGTGGGCAAGCAGGCAAGTCGAATTTGGGGCCAGCGCTTCCACGATCACCCGCTGGACCCGGTGACGCTCTACCGCACAATTACGATGTTGGCTGCATTCGGGCTTACGATCAGGTGTGGCGCGGCTGCGATGGAGCTCTGGGGCTGGAACCCGGATGATCCTTCCACGACCGCCCGGGTGCTGATGGCGAAGCGCTGGCTTGATCCGATCGGGGTTGGATGCGGCTTCTTGTGGATGGGACTCGCTATCCTTGGTGAGCCGGGAATTGAGCATCAGCTGCGCAAGGCTCCGCTGCCCGTGGACATGTGGTCGCGGTGGCCAGCACTTGCGCGGGCTACGGCAATCATAGGGCTGAGCTTCATCGCCGCTCTGGCAGCAGTATGTCTCCGGTGAGACTGATATGGGGGGCTTCGGCAGCCGTGACCGGCACACTTTTCTCGCAGCAGCCCGTCGTCTGGTGGATCGCGGGCTATCCCTTTCCGGCCGGGCCAATGGTGGTCTGCATCTGTGCCGTCATCATCACGCGCGTGGTCATCGGCCTGCAGGCGAAGGGCAAGGCGCAATGGGCGCTGGATCTTTCCATCACCGCGCTCTGCCTGCTGATCACCGTCCTTTGGGTGCAGGCGCATCAGCTGGACATGCTGGCGGCCGGGATCACTGGCATCGGCATTGCTGCGATCGGCGCGAGCATCATCGGTATGGCCAAGGGCTTTGTGGCCGGCCGCATCAAGGCAGCGATGCAGGCCTTTGGTGAAACGCTGATCGGCGGCGGGTCCGGTAAATCTGAACGCTAAGGAGCGATCAGGCGATCTTCCATTCAAATTCTCGACGCAGTTCAGCAGCCTCATCGCTCTGGTCAGACCGATCTAAAGCTAGCCATCTCTGGCGACGCCGATGCCACTCGATGTCCTTGGGCATGTCGCGCCACTCCTGGCGCATGCGATCGTGGAGAGCCTTGTAGTCCATAGTGACAGGAGCCTTCGCCGGTGCTGGGCTGATCATAGCGTTTCCGGTCAAGAATGTCATCCGGCGGTCCGCCGCAGCGCTGACCACCCCTTTCTGGGAATTGACGATCGACAGGGCGCTTTCGGGCGCCCTTTTTCATGGGAGAAGAATATGGACCAGGCTGCGCTTCAGCGGCGGCTGGCTGCGCTCGGCTATTACACCGGCGCGATCGACGGCATCATCGGGCCAAAGAGCAAGAGCGCGATCATCGCCTGCCTGACCGGCGGCCCAGATTATCCGATCACGTCCGCTGATATTGGGCTGGGCGCTTCGATCCTTGGCGTTGATGACGCGAAGATCTGGGCTGTCTATGAGGTGGAAAGCTCGGGCGATGCCTTCGTGGATGGTCGGCCGACGATCCTGTTTGAGCCGCACCGCTTCAGCCGCGCGACCGGGCATCGGTTCGACAAGAGCCACCCGCACCTGTCGTCACGAACATGGAACCGCAACCTGTACCCCAAGGGGCAGGCTGCGCGCTGGCAGCAGCTAGTGGATGCGGTCGCCCTCGATGTCGATGCAGGATTCGCCTCCGCCAGCTACGGCGCGTTCCAGATCCTCGGAGAGAACCATGCCGTCTGCGGCGCGCATGATCCGTGGGCGTTCGCCTGGCGGCAGGCGCAGACCGAAGGCGACCAGCTGGAGGCCTTTGTCCGGTTCGTCGAGGGGCGTGGATTGAAGGGCGCGCTTCAGCGTGGCGATTGGGCCGCCTTCGCGCGCGGTTACAATGGCACGGCGTTCGCGGCCAACAAGTACGACACTCGCCTTGCGGCCGCGTATGAACGGAGGAAAGCGGCATGACCGAACTCTCCCTCCTGCGCCGCTACTGGTGGGCCATCCCCATCATCGTGCTGCTCGCCGTCAACTCCATCCTGTTCCTAGTGCTGAACGCTCGCACTGCCGATCGCGACCAGTGGCGAGATCGTGCCACGGCCGAAGAGAAGGCCCACAAGCAGACTGCCGCCAACTATCGCGCCGCCGCCGCTGAAGCCCAGCGACAGGCGCAGGCCAATGTCGTCCGCGTGAAGGCGGAACAGGCGCAAATCACCGAAAGGACCGTGAATGACTATCAGACTCGCCTTGCCGATGTTGATGCTCGCTATGAGCGCGTGCGCGCGCAACTCGCCGCCCGCCCCGATCTCCGCAGTTCCGACGCAGCTCCAATGTCCATCGCCAGCGACGCCACCTGCCGAGCTTATGCAGGGACCGATTGTGACGGACTTCTTGCCAAGCTCCGAGTAGCGGAGCGGCAGGCGTGGAACTTGGTCGCGCTGCGCAAATGGGCCCAAGAGCAGGCGTCGGTGAAGGTGGAGCCGGTGCCATTCACCCCCGGAAGCGATTGACTATCCTCTTCCATTCGCGTTCGTCGGGCATCGGCAGATCAATCAGCCTGCCCGTGTACGGCCTGATCGCATCCAACCTTCGCGGCCTTACTTTTTTCCCAGTGTATTGTCGGCAGACGCGGCACCACATCCTCGATCGAGCACTTCTGAAATCGTCGGGCCAGCCCTTGCGGTGAAAATGCCACCAGATACCGTGCGGCTGGAACGCAGCGAAATGACCGCAGCCGCACCCCACCTTGACGGCATAGCGCCAGGCTGCCGCTTCAAACAGACAGGTGGGAACCTTCAAGCCGTCGGAATAGCGAGACACTTATTCCTCCACTCTGCATGCTGGCGCCCAACTCCGGCGCTCACTGATCCCAATTCACGTTCGCCCGAGCGAGCGCGGCAGCTTGGGTGTTGTACCCCTCTGCGACCAGGTCATTAATCATGTCCTCAACTTCTCGAGGGTGCATCGGATCTCCGCGTTGGATCTGCTTCATCATGGCATTATATTCGCGCAGGACAGGGTCTCGGCCGCGCCGCGCGATCTCAATCTGGTCCATCGGCCTGCGCCCTCACATGACAAAGGCGCGGTCTTCGCCATCAACGAAGCTGCGAAACTCTTCAGCTGCCTCAATCAGCTCCGCCTCAGTGGGAACGGTCAGCCCGCGCGATATCGCCAGATCAACCGCCGCGCGGGCAGCGTCGATGTGCGAGAAAAACCCCTCACCTTGCCGCTCATGGGTCGAGTGGGATTGAGGCTCAGCCCGCCGCACGGCCACGAACCATTTACCGTCGCCAAACTCCAGATCCACGTCGGGATGCGATGATCCGATGAATTGGGCTTGCCGTTCCTGCTGCATTTTCCGTCCTCCGATTCGATGCCCGATTGTAGAACGAAATAAGAACAAACGGGAGTCCGGTTGACTCTCGGCCCGCCGCTTCTCACCTTCTGGTCATGTGCAATCGAGCGGAACGCGGCGACACGCAGAAGGTGCTGAACCTTTTCAAGGCCAAGCGAGGCGCGCGTTTCAATGAAGGCCCGCTCCAGATCCATCCTGCCCAGCCCGGCATCGTGATCCGGGTGGAGAACGGCGAACGGGTGCTGGAGCAGATGACCTGGGGCTTTCCGCTCATCCAGAAGAGCAAGAAGACGGGCAAGCCTCTGAAGCCGAAGCCAGTGAACAACGCCCGCTTCGACAAGCTGCATACCTATTTCTGGAAGTGGGCCGCCGAGAAGCCCGAGAACCGCTGCCTTATTCCGACAGCCCGATATTGTGAGGCGTGCGGCGAGCCGGGCTGCATGACGGAAACGTGGCTATCGGTGAAGGATCAGCCCATCTTCGCCTGGGCGGGGCTTTGGGCAAACAGCGACGAGTGGGGCAGCGTTTTCACCGGCGTGATGACGGACAATGCCCCAGACCTGATCGACATTCACGATCGCTCGCCCGTGATCATCGATCCAGAGGATTGGGATTTTTGGCTCACCGCCCCGCTTGAGGAGCTATACCGGTTTGACCGGCCCTATCCTGCTGATCGGCTGCGCGTAGAGCATACCACCACGCCCTGGTTTCAGAGGAAGGCGGCTCCGATAGAGGGGCCAACGCTGCTCTAGCAGCCCGCCTGCCGCTCTGGGTTCATCACCTCAGCCACAGCGTCGTAGCTCTCCTGTAGCTCAAGCTGGCGACCATCTGCGAACACGACCAGCGTGCCGTCGTCGCTGGGCTGGAAGTAGTCGATCTGCTCCAGGTTGATGCTGACGGGGTTCCCGTCGTTGAGGGTGAACTCAGCTATCATCGTGCGCTCTCCATGGTGCTGAAGCGATCAATCACTCGATTGGGTTCCGAAGTGGGAATCGCTGTTCCCCAAAGCGAGGTGCGCTCAGCGCCGGGCGGTTAGGAACTTATGTTTGTGGCTGGTTCCCTTCAGTCGCTCAAACCCATTTAGGTGGCGTTCTCAGTTCCCCCATGCCTCGGAAACCCGCGAAAAACTGTGGGGTAGTATGGTGGCAAATTGGGGGAACGGTCATTGATAATAAACGGGAAAATGCTTCCACGGCTGAAACACTGGAATGGCGATCGCAGTTCGATCTAGTGCCGCATCACGCCGCGCTGGACGGGGTTCCGCTCTGATCCTTAAAATCACGCAGGCGGGTTGATGTCTGCCCAGCGCTGCGGCTCGTTCGGGGGCAGTGCGTAGCCATGCTCATCTTCGAAGAACCATCGCCCTGCCCCGAATCGTCCGGTCGAATAAAGCCAATGCGGTGGGCCCGGATTGACGGTCCCGTGCGCATAGTGAAACGCAAATAGGATCTGACGCCCGTCTTTTCGGTCGTCTGGCATTGCCCCCATCGGCTGCCAGTTGATGAGTGGTACGGTGATCATTGCGGTTCGCCCCTCCATATGCGCCTTTAAACTCTGAACTTTTTGAGAGGACTTTCTAAGCGGTAACGTTCCTCCGCTACCATTTTTAAGCTTCAGCAGAAATTTGGCAGCGTCAGTTGATCGCATTAGCGGCCAGCTTCTTGTAGAACGTCACCCAGGCTTCATGCACCCTCCGGATGTCCGGACTATCTGCGCGCGACGCCAGATGTTGATTACGCTCCGCCAACTGTTGGAAGCGCGCCTGCTCATTTACATTCATGGTTTACGAATAGTTCCCGTCCGCATTTGAAGCGCGGGAAAGCCTGGGCACGGGAAAAAGTTCAATGAAAAGAAGGTTAACGTCGTAACCAGCCAGCCGCGTGAGGCGAATGGCGCGAGGAGCGCGCTTTGCATCGCTCAGCCCCTCAGAATATTAGAGGCGGCTTTGCACCTGCAAAAACGGGTGCGAGAGCAGCTGGTAGACCTCGGTAGCGGCAAATCCCGCCGCGCTCAGGGCGAGGACGAGGAATATGCCGTACTGGAATGCGGCTGACCAACGGCGGCTATTTTCGAGTTGACGCGCGATCTGCGCGTCAGCCTCCATTCTCGACTGTGAACGCCGCTCGTAGGCAGAGCCGGGATCATTAGCCGATTTGGGTCGCGACGCAAGGCGCGGCTCGTTGATTATGGCGGCGACGTCCAGCCTGCCCTGCGCCTGAATGCCGAAAAATCGCTCTTTCCGCCAGACCACGCGCCCCACGATCGTCTGCTTTCCGCGCCTGATCTCGAGATAGGTGCCGCGGTTCGGGGCATTATCACATGCCAGCAGCGCACCGCCGGACGACAGATTGTGGATGACCACCTCTGTCCAGCTTGGGCCAGTGTTCATCCGTGCCGGGATCAACACCGGCTGGCGCGCCTCCCGAGGCTTATACCCGATTTGTAATGACTTGAGCACCCGACAGCCTCTTTTAGCCCGATGCCTGATAAGCGAATATAGTGAACAGAAATCTAACGATAAAAAGGCACGTCCCGAGACTTCAATCCTATCCGCCTCTCAAATCTCCAGTTGCGACCCCAGTTCGACCACGCGGTTCGTCGGCAGCTTGAAGAAGGCCATGGGACTTTCCGCGTTGCGCACCATCCACGCGAACAGCCGCTCGCGCCAGATCGCCATGCCGGGCCGGGATGAGGGCACCAGCGTCTCCCTGCTGAGGAAATAGCTGGTATCAGCAACGCCGATCGGCCCCCCGCAGTCGCGCACCGCTTTCATCGCGGCCGGAACATCGACATTCTCCATGAAGCCGTGGCGCAGGATCAGGCGATAAAAGCCCGCGCCATGATCTTCCGCGCTCGTGCGTCCGTCATAGGGCAGATGCGGGACATCTTCGGTCCGCACCGTCAGGATGATGTTACGCTCATGCAAAATACGGTTGTGCTTCACATTATGCAGCAGCGCGGGCGGAACGCCTTCGGTCGTTGAGGACAGGAATATTGCTGTCCCCGGCACCCGCTTCAACGACGCGCCTGCCGATTTGATGAAAAGCTCCAGGTCCATGGCGTCTTCGCGCAGATAGCGCCGCATGATCCGCCGTCCCGTCGCCCAGGTCGTCAGCACCAGGAACGACACGCCCGCGACCAGCAGCGGGAACCATCCTCCATCCGGGATCTTCGTCGCGTTCGACAGGAAATAGGCGCCATCGACGATCAGGAACAGCCCGATGACCAAACCGGCCGCCACGGGGTTCCACCGCCATACGCTGAACGTCAACACCGCCATCATGCAGGTGGTGATGACCATGGTTCCCGTCACTGCGATGCCATAGGCCGCCGCCAGATTGCTAGAACTGCCAAAGCCCAGCACCAGCATGATGACCAGCACCAGCAGCGCCCAGTTGATGAGCGGCATATAGATCTGCCCGGCCGCCGACGCGCTGGTGTGCAATATCCGCAGTCGCGGCAGGAAGCCGAGCTGCACCGCCTGCCGCGTTACCGAGAAAGCGCCCGATATGACCGCCTGGCTTGCGATCACGGTCGCCATCGTCGCCAATATCACTAGCGGCAACCTCGCCCATTCGGGCGCCAGCAGGAAGAAAGGATTTTGCGCCGCCGCAGGCTCGTCGATGAGCAGCGCCCCCTGCCCCAGATAATTGAGCATCAGGCACGGGAAAGCGGCGTAAAGCCAGGCGACACTGATCGCCCTGCGCCCGAAATGGCCCATGTCGGCATAAAGCGCCTCCGCCCCCGTCACCGCCAGTACGACGGAGCCCAAGGCCAGGAATGCAAGCTTGGGATCGATGAGGAAGAAGTGCAGCGCCCACCACGGATTGACGATCGCCACGATCTCCGGGTGCCGCAATATATTGGCGGCGCCCAGCACGGCGAGCGCAAGGAAATAGACCACCATGATCGGCCCGAACAGCGCGCCGACTCGCGCCGTCCCGATGCTCTGGATCACGAACAGCGCGATCAGGATCACGATCGCGATCGGCAGCACCAGCGGCGTCAGCCCCGCTTCCACGACCGTCAGCCCCTCGACAGCCGACAGCACCGACACCGCCGGGGTGATGATCGCGTCGCCGTAAAATAGCGCTGTCGCCAGCACGCCCAATGCCGCGATCGTCGGCGTCCAGCGCGTCTCGCCCATCCGCCGCCCGATCAAAGCCAGCAGCGCCATGCTGCCGCCCTCGCCATTATTGTCGGCGCGCAGGATGATGAACACATATTTGACCGTGACGACCAACATCATGGTCCAGAAGATCAGGGACAGCACGCCATAGATATGGACCGGATCGACCGCCAGCGGATGGTGGCCGACGAAGCTCTCCTTCAATGCGTAGAGCGGCGAGGTCCCTATGTCCCCGAACACCACCCCCAGCGCCCCGAGCGCGAGCCCGGACAGCGGACCATGCGCCGTTTGGCCCTCCGCCCTTACCGGAAAGTCCTTGTCAGCCATAAGGAAGAAACCCCCAAATCTGGCGAGCGCCTATGCCACAACCTGGGATGGCAACGCCATGGGGGACATGGGAGCGCCAACATTTTATAATTTGGCCCTTCGCGCCCCAAAAAGCCTTGGGCACCCCTTGTCAGCCCGGGGAAAGCGCGCCAAGGACGGCAGCAACTTAGACTGAGGGGATGCTGGCTGATGAGCCATTATGACGTTCTGATCGTAGGCGCGGGCCATGCAGGCGCGCAGGCGGCGATTTCGCTTCGTCAACTCGGCTTTGAGGGGTCCGTCGCCATGATCGGGGACGAAAAATACCCGCCCTACGAACGCCCGCCCCTGTCGAAGGAATATTTTGCGGGCGACAAGAGCTTCGACCGCATCCTCATCCGCCCCGCCGCCTTCTGGGAAGAGCGCAAGGTCGACATGCTTCTCGGCCGCCGGGTAAAGACGATCGATCCGCAAGCGCAGACGGTCACCGCCGGCAATGAGCAGATCGGTTATGGCAAGCTTATCTGGTGCACCGGCGGCAGTCCGCGCATGCTGACGTGCAACGGGGCCGACGCGCCCAACGTCCATGCCGTCCGCCGCCGCGACGATGTCGACGCGATGATGGCGAAGATGGACCAGATCGACCATGTCGTCGTGATCGGCGGCGGCTATATCGGCCTCGAAGCAGCCGCCGTCCTCACGAAGTTCGGCAAGAAGGTCGTGCTCTTGGAAGCGCTGAACCGCGTCCTTGCCCGCGTCGCCGGGGAAGAACTGTCCCGCTTCTACGAAGCCGAACATCGCGCCCATGGCGTGGACCTTCGCACCGGCGCGAAGATGGACTGTATCGAGGTTCAGGACGGAAAAGCGACCGCCGTTCTCATGCAGGATGGTGAGCGTGTCGAAACCGACATGGTGATCGTCGGTATCGGCATCGTGCCCGAAACAGGCCCGCTGATCGCGGCAGGCGCAGCGGGCGGCAACGGCGTCGATGTCGATGAATATTGCCGCACCAGCCTGCCCAACATCTATGCCGTTGGCGACTGCGCATCGCACGCCAACCGCTTCGCGCGCGGCGCGCAGCTTCGCCTTGAGTCGGTGCAGAACGCCAACGACCAGGCAAAGACCGCCGTCGCTCACATCATGGGCAAGGAAGAAGCCTATGACGCTGTCCCCTGGTTCTGGTCCAACCAATATGACCTGAAGCTTCAGACCGTCGGCCTTTCCATCGGCCATGACCAGACCATCCTGCGTGGCGATCCGGCCACCCGCAGCTTCTCGGTCCTGTATCTGAAGGCGGGCAAGCTCATCGCCCTCGACTGCGTGAATGCGGTCAAGGACTATGTGCAGGGCCGCGCCCACATCCTGTCGGGCGCCGTTCTCGACCAGGCGCAACTGGCCGACTCCTCGGTCCCGCTGA
Source organism: Sphingobium agri (assembly GCF_023051225.1). Classification (NCBI taxonomy): domain Bacteria; kingdom Pseudomonadati; phylum Pseudomonadota; class Alphaproteobacteria; order Sphingomonadales; family Sphingobiaceae; genus Sphingobium; species Sphingobium agri. The sequence goes on from NZ_JALKHS010000006.1 coordinate 1,239,143, forward strand.
AGGAAGTAGGGCTCGCCTGACGAGGCCTGGCCTTGGCAGTCCGGCAGACGTGACCGTCAAAGGCCGTCCAGGAAGATGGCGCCATCAACCTTGTGGAAAGCGTTTCGCGGCTAAAGGCGGCACCATGCCAGGTCCACCGCGAAATCCCTTACGTCTCATGATCACAGCCGCCTGGCTGCTGCTGCCTTTGCAGGCCGTGGCTGCGACTCGCGGCTATACCATCACCAGCTTCGACGCGATCCGGGTGGACGCGCCCGTGGAAGTGATCATCACCACCGGTGCTGGCGCGTCGGCCAAGGTCGATGGCGACCAGTCGCTGATCGAACGGCTGCACATCGATGTGTCGGGACGGCTGCTGACGATCAGGATGGATCGCGCCCGGCCTGGCGAAAAGAGCGGCGGCCGCGCCACCGTGCGGCTGTCGACCGGCATGCTTGAAAGGCTGGTGCTGACCGGCGGAGGGTCCATCTCGGTCAGCAGGATGAAGGGCTTGCGCGGAGAGATCGTGCTTGGCGGCAACGGCGACGTCAGTGTCGCGACGGTGGACGTCGATCAACTCAGCCTTGGCGTCGCTGGCGCAGGCCGCGCCACGCTGGCGGGGCGAGCGGCTGTCGCGGCGGTACGTGTGAATGGTCCCGGCGCAGTCGCTGCCGAGGACCTGCGCGTTCGTCAGGCGACGGTCAGCAATGACGGCCCCGGCAACGTTGCGCTGACCGCCGATGTCACCGCCAAAATCTCCGCATCCGGGTCAGGCGACGTCACCATCGCTGGCAAGGCCGCCTGCCAGGTCGAAAATCGCGGCACCGGCCGCATCACTTGCGGCGGCGAAGCCTACTAGGGCGCGCCGGCGTCTTGACCCGGAACGTCCGCGGATCCTCACCTGCCCGCTAACCCCCGTTCTCACATGCCACCCAACCCGTTTGCCCTGAGCCTGTCGAAGGGCTACTTCCTCTAAAAATGGGCTTTAAAAATGGGCCTGGACAAGCTCAGCCCGAGCAAAGCTTGAGTAATCCGGATAATCACAGCTCCTCAACCACCCCCAAAAAATCACCCTCTCATCAAGCTTATCAAAGTCTTTACCGCCACAGCATAAACAATTCGGCACCTGAGATTGCCGGATCGTCCCATGTTCGCTCGCGCCCTCCTCCTCTTCCTCTTCATGGCCTCGCCGCAAACGGCCGAAGCCCAGGTTGCGGTGGCCGTCGCGGACAGCGGGGACACCGCCTGGATGATCCTCTGCGCCATACTCATATTGATCGCTGGACTGCCCGGCCTGCTGTTGCGCCACGCGGGCCTCGTCAACGTCCGCAGCGCGCTCTCGGCAAGCACCCAGATATTCATCGTCGCCGCAGGCGCATCACTCGCCTGGGCGATCGCCGGATATAGCCTCAGCTTCGCCCCCGGCAGCACGTGGCTCGGCGGCGGAGCCAACCTCCTGCTCGCCAATCTCGGGACGCTGAAAGAGGGGCTTACCGTTCCGGAATCCGCCTTCGTCCTGTTCCAGATGGCGCTGGCACTGTTTGCCGTTTGCCTTCTCCCCGGCGCCACCGCCGGACGCGCGCGCTTCGGCTGGACGGCGGCCCTTGCCCCGCTATGGCTGCTCATCGTCTATGCTCCGCTGGTCCACGGCATCTGGGGCGGCGGATGGCTGGCAAGGCTCGGCGTGATCGATTTCTCCGGCAGCCTCGTCATTCACATGAGCGCGGGCTTCTCCGCGCTTGCGCTTTCCCTCATCCTCGGCCGCCAACCCCGGCAGGCTGCAACGAACCACGCGCCTGTCCTCAGCCTCGCGGGTGGGGCGCTGATCTGGATCGGTTGGGCAGGGCTCTCCGGCGGATGGGCCCTCGGCGCGACCGACAACGCCGCCACCGCCATCCTCAACACGCATTTCGCCGCCTGCGCGGGCGCGTTCGCATGGGCACTGTCGGATCGGGCGGCAAGCGGCCGCGTTAGCGCCACCGGCATCATGTCCGGCGCCATCGCTGGCCTCGCCGCCATCTCCGCCTCTGCGGCCCTGTCCGGCCCGGGCGGCGCAATGCTGATCGGCCTTGCCGCTGCCCTTCTCTGCCGCATTGCCAAGGCGGCGTTCGGACGCGGCGTCGATGATCCGGCCTCTGTCTTCCTGCTCCATGGGCTTGGGGGCCTGATCGGTGCCTTGTTGCTCCCGCTCTTCGTTCAGCCCTTTCTGGGCGGCGTCGGGTTCGAAGCCGATGTCAGCCTCTCCACAGCCATGCTCAGCCAGTTTGCGGGCGTCATAGCCGTCGCGCTCTGGTCGATGGCGGGGACCACCATCGTCGCGCTGATGCTATCGGCCGCGCTGCCCATGCGCCTTAGCGGCGAGGAAGCGGCAGAGGGCCTTGATCAGGCAGATCATGGCCAGCAGGGTTGGGATTTCCGCTGACATCATGGCTATTGCCGTCGGCATCTTCGCCCATCAGGAAGAACGGCGGATCGGGACATGCCTTGCCTCGCTCCCGCTGGATCGGGCGGACATAGTCTATCATGTCCTCGTCAACGGCTCGACCGACGCCACGGCTGTGCTCGCTCGGGAAGCAGCGGCAGGGCGAGCCAATGTCCATGTCCATGATATCGCTCGTGGCGGCAAGTCGCGGACGTGGAACCACCTCATCCATGATCTGCTAGACAGGACCGACGAAGCCGTCATCCTCCTTGATGGTGACGCCCAGATCGCCTCCGGCTCCATCGACGCATTGGCGCAGGCTGTAGGACAGGAAGGCATCAATGCAGCAGCTGGCATGCCGCTCAACGGCCGCATGGCTGCGCATTACCGCCATCTTCTGACCACGCACGGCGGCCTGTTTGGCGATCTTTACGCGCTCTCCGGGCCTTTCGTGAACCGGATACGCAGCCGGTGCTTGCGTCTGCCCGATGATCTGATTGGGGACGATGGCCTCGTCGCGGCTTGGGCTCATACCGACCTTCAAACCGACGCCGCCTGGCAGCGTGACCGCGTCTTCGCTTGTGAAGATGCAGGTTTCCTCTGCGAACCGGTGCGCCTCACCAATCCATCAAGCTGGCGCATGCAGTATAGGCGGATGACCAACTATTCGTTGCGCTACTTCCAGAACCGCATCGTCTCGGACATCATGGGTCGTGAGGGCCCCAATGGCCTGCCGCGCGAACTGCGCAGCCTCTACGCCGCATGGCTCCCCCGCCTCGCCCCCCGCTCCGGCCCGACCGGCTGGTTCGACCGTATGGCACTAGAGCGGATGCGGCAGGCGGCGGCTTAGCGGTCCTTGCCCGCCAGCTCCTTGTTGATGAACAGCGCCAACCCCGTCACCACCGCGCCGGAGAAAAGATAAGCGCCCGACGCCGCCAGCCCGAATGTCACCGACAGCGCCAGCGCCACCAGCGGCGCAAAGCCAGCACCCACCAACCATGCAAGGTCCGAAGTCAGCGCCGATCCGGTATAGCGCGTGGCCGTCGAGAAATTGGAGGCGACCACGCCCGAAGACTGGCCAAAGCTCAATCCCAGCAGCATGAACCCCAGGATCATGAAGGCGATCTCCGCCAGCTCACCGCCGTTCAGCAGCAGCGGTGCGGCAATGCTGAATATCCCGATGCCCGCCGCCGACCATGCGAGCAGCTTGCGCCTACCCACCATGTCGGCGACAAACCCCGACACGATGATCGCCAGCACGCCGACGCTTGCGCCGATCGCCTCGATCACCAGAAACCGCTCCAGCGGCTGCTTCGTGTAAAGCGCGATCCACGACAGCGGGAACACCGACACCATGTGGAACAGCGCAAAGCTCGCAAGCGGGGCGAAGGCGCCGATCACGATGTTCCGCCCGTCCGTCCGCACCGTCTCGATTACCGGCGAAGGCTGCAACTCGCGCGCTTCGAACAGCCGCTCGAACTCATGCGTCACCACGATCCGCAACCGCGCGAACAGCGCCACCACGTTGATCGCGAACGCCACGAAGAAGGGATAGCGCCACCCCCACGCCAGGAAATCCGCGTCCGACAGCACGGACAGGAAGAAAGCGAACAGCCCGCTAGCCACCAGCAGCGCCAGCGGCGCGCCCAGCTGCGGCATCATCGCGTACCAGCCACGCTTGTTCTGCGGCGCATTCAATGACAGCAGCGAGGCGAGCCCGTCCCATGTCCCGCCCAGCGCCACGCCCTGCCCAGCCCGGAACACCGCCAGCAGCACCGCCGACCATATGCCGATCGTGTCATATCCCGGCAGGAACGCGATGAACGCCGTCGATCCGCCGAGCAGGAACAGCGCGATTGTGAGCTTGACGCCCCGCCCATAAGCCCTGTCCACCGCCATGAAGATGAACGACCCGATCGGCCGCGTCACGAACGCCAGCGCAAAGATGGCGAAGGACCAGAGCGTCCCCTCCAAGGGGCTCAAATAAGGAAAGACCAGCGCCGGAAACACGATGCACGACGCGATCGCATAGACGAAGAAGTCGAAGAATTCCGACGTCCGCCCGATGATCACGCCGATCGCGATCTCGCCCGGCGCGACCTTGTGATCGCGCGCGGTGACGAGGCGTGCGTCGCGCTCCATCTGCGTGGAGGATGGCGTGGTGGTCGCGGCGTTCATCGGTCGGGGCAAGCCTTCATGCTGCGGGAACGATCCATGCCCAACATCGTTGCAGCATAGCGAATCGCCCCGGTGGTCGAAAGGCCATTGCCCTATTTTGCGCCTGCGAGGGGATAGGACAAAAGGTCCAATGTCGATCGCCACTCCACCCCCTTATGCGGGCATCATGACCGCACGTCCTCGCCTCCTTTCCCGAGCTTTTCCGCGCCGACTCGCGCCCTTGCTGCTGCTGCCGCTCGGCGCGTGCAACTGGGTGGTCATGTCGCCCGCAGGCGATGTCGCAGTGCAGCAGCGCGATCTGATCATCATCTCCACGCTGCTCATGCTGCTCATCATCCTGCCGGTGATGGCCACCACCATCTGGTTCGCATGGCGCTACCGGGAAAAGGCGCAGGCGAAGGATTATGATCCCGATTGGGACCATTCGACCAGCCTTGAGCTGCTGATCTGGTCGGCTCCGCTGCTGATCATCATCGCGCTCGGCGCCATCACCTGGACCAGCACCCACCTGCTCGATCCCTACCGCCCGATCGAACGCATCGATCATGAGCGCAAGGTCGATCCCGCCGCCAAGCGGCTTCAGGTCGAAGTGGTCGCGCTCGATTGGAAATGGCTGTTCATCTATCCTGAACTCGGCATCGCCACGGTGAACGAACTCGCCGCGCCCGTCGATCAGCCGATCGAGTTCAAAATCACCTCCGCGACGCTCATGAACAGCTTCTTCGTCCCCGCGCTCGCAGGACAGATCTACGCCATGCCCGGCATGCAGACGGTGCTTCACGCCGTCGCCAACAAGCCCGGCAATTTCGAAGGCTTCTCCGCCAACTATTCCGGCGCGGGCTTCTCCAACATGCGCTTCCGCTTCAAGGCGATGGACCAGGCCGGGTTCGACAAGTGGGTCGCGCAGGTCAAGTCCAGCAACGCAAAGCTCGACCGCGCTACCTATGTGAAGCTGGAACAGCCCAGCGAAAAGGTGCCGCCCATGTATTTCGCGGGCGTCGAACCAAAGCTCTTCCACGCCGCCCTCAACATGTGCGCCCAGCCGGGCAAGCGCTGCATGGATGAGGTCATGATGACCGACATGCACGGCGGCGCGGGCAAGGAATCGGCACGTGATACCGAAGGGCTGCGCCATGACGGCACGATCGACGTGGGCGGCTACCATCCGGTGGAGCCTGGCAAGAAGGGCGAGATCGCCCAGCCTTCCGGCATGACGCCAGCCGCACAGCGCACGCCTGCCGAACGAGGCAACCAAGCGCCCGGACAGAAGGATGCCGATGGGCATGCGGGCGGTCATCATGGGCATGAGGGAATGTGAACGCCATGCCTTCTCCATCCCACCGTTATCCTGAACTTGTTTCAGAATCCATTATTCCCCACGCGACTCCATTCCCGAAGGCGCGATGGATGCTGAAACAGGTTCAGCATGACGAAATATGCGGGGTGTCGCGCACCACCCTCCCCCACCCATTCCCACCAAGGCCCTGACCCCATGTCCCCTCATCCCGCATCCGAAAACAGCGGCATCTGGAAACTGATCTTCGGCCGCCTCGACTGGAGCGCAGTGCCGGTCCATGAGCCGATCGTCATGAGCACCTTCGTCGCTGTCGTGATCGGCGGCGTCGCGATCCTTGGCGTTGTCACCAAATATCGCCTGTGGGGCTGGCTGTGGCGCGACTGGTTCACCACCGTCGATCACAAGCGCATCGGCATCATGTACATGATCCTCGGCCTCATCATGTTCCTGCGCGGTTTCGCCGACGCGATCATGATGCGCCTGCAACAGGCATGGGCCTTTAACGGGTCGGAAGGCTATCTGAACGCGCATCATTATGATCAGATCTTCACGGCGCACGGCGTCATCATGATCTTCTTCGTCGCAATGCCGATGATCACCGGGATCATGAACTATATGGTGCCGCTGCAAATCGGCGCCCGCGACGTCAGCTTCCCCTTCCTCAACAATTTCAGCTTCTGGATGACGACCGCGGGCGCGGTCATCACCATGATGTCGCTGTTCGTGGGCGAATTCGCGCGCACGGGCTGGCTCGCCTACCCGCCGCTGTCGGGCATCGCCTACAGTCCAGGGGTCGGCGTCGATTATTATATCTGGGGCCTTCAGATAGCAGGCATCGGCACGCTCCTATCGGGCGTCAACCTGATCGCGACCATCGTGAAGATGCGCGCGCCGGGCATGTCGATGATGAAGCTCCCGATCTTCGTCTGGACCTCGCTCTGCTCCAACATCCTGATCGTCGCGGCATTCCCCGTGCTGACCGCCGTTCTCGCGCTGCTCAGCCTCGACCGTTATGTAGGCACGGCCTTCTTCACCAACGACATGGGCGGCAACCCCATGATGTATGTGAACCTCATCTGGATCTGGGGCCATCCGGAGGTCTACATCCTCATCCTGCCGCTGTTCGGCGTGTTCAGCGAAGTCACCTCGACCTTCTCGTCGAAGCGCCTCTTCGGCTATTCCTCGATGGTCTATGCGACGGTTGTCATCGCTATCTTGAGCTATCTCGTCTGGCTGCACCACTTCTTCACCATGGGCTCCGGCGCCAGCGTCAACAGCTTCTTCGGCATCACGACGATGGTCATTTCCATCCCGACCGGGGCCAAGCTCTTCAACTGGCTGTTCACCATGTATCGCGGCCGCATCCGGTTTGAACTGCCGATGATGTGGACGGTCGCCTTCATGCTGACCTTCGTGGTCGGCGGCATGACCGGCGTGCTGCTCGCGGTTCCGCCTGCCGACTTCGTCCTGCACAACTCGCTGTTCCTGATCGCGCACTTCCACAACGTGATCATCGGCGGCGTGCTGTTCGGCCTGTTCGCGGCGATCAACTATTGGTGGCCAAAGGCGTTCGGCTTCAAGCTGGAGACCAAATGGGGCAAGCGCAGCTTCTGGCTGTGGGTCGTCGGTTTCTGGGTCGCCTTCATGCCGCTCTATGTCCTGGGCCTGATGGGCGTCACCCGCCGCATGCGCGTGTTCGATGATCCAAGCTTGCAGATCTGGTTCCAGATCGCAGCGCTTGGCGCCGTCATGATCGCGGCCGGCATCGCCTGCATGTTCATCCAGTTCGCCGTCAGCATCATGAACCGTGACAAGCTGCGCGACACGACCGGAGACCCCTGGGATGGCCGGACGCTCGAATGGGCGACCAGCTCGCCGCCGCCAGATTATAATTTCGCCTTCACCCCCGTCATCCATGACGGCGACGCATGGGCGGACATGAAGAAGCGCGGCTACCAGCGTCCTGTCTCCGGCTTTGAACCGATCCACATGCCCAGCAACACGGGCACCGGCGTCATCCTTGCTGGGCTCTCCGTGGCCTTCGGCGTCGGCATGATCTGGTACATGTGGTGGCTCGCGGGCTTGAGCTTCATCGGCATCCTCGCCGTCGCGATCGGCCATACCTTCAACTACAAGCGCGACTTCTACATCCCCAAGGATGTGGTCGAGAGCACAGAGGGCGAGCGCACGCGCAGTCTCGCGATGCAGGGCTAACACCATGGCTAGCGCACCTACCGTAGACGCCGCTTTCCTCGACAAGGACGGCAATCCGCTCTTCCACCTGGAACATGAGCCCCATCATCCGGAAGGGTCCAGTACCATGCTGGGCTTCTGGATCTACCTGATGAGCGATTGCCTCATCTTCGCCTGCCTGTTCGCGACCTATGCGGTCCTCGGCGGCAATTATGCGGCGGGGCCGGGCCCCAAGGATCTGTTCGACCTGCCGCTGGTGGCCCTCAACACCGCGATGCTGCTCTTCTCGTCCATTACCTATGGCTTTGCCATGCTGGCGATGGAAAAGAACCGGGTGGCTGCGACGCAGGGCTGGCTGGCCATCACCGGACTGTTCGGCCTCGCCTTCCTCGGCATCGAGCTCTACGAATTCGCCCACCTCATCCATGAAGGCGCGACCCCGATGCGGTCGGGCTTCCTGTCGGCCTTCTTCGCGCTGGTCGGCACGCACGGCCTGCACGTCACCTTCGGCATCATCTGGCTGGTGACGCTGATGGCGCAGGTCGCGAAAAAGGGCCTGATCCCCGCCAACCAGCGCCGCCTGATGTGCCTCAGCATGTTCTGGCACTTCCTCGACGTCGTCTGGATCGGCGTCTTCACCTTCGTCTATCTCATGGGGATGCTGCGATGAGCGCGCACGGCCACAGCCATCACGACGATCATCATGGGCAGGCGCCTGCCCATGGCACCTTCGGCAGCTACATGATCGGGTTCGGCCTGTCGGTCATCCTGACGGCCATCCCCTTCTGGCTCGTCATGACCGGGGTGCTGGGCGATCCGCAACTGACCGCCTTCACCATCATGGGCTTCGCGGTCGTTCAGATCCTGGTGCACATGATCTACTTCCTGCACATGAATACCCGGTCGGAAGGCGGCTGGACGATGCTGGCGCTGATCTTCACGATCGTGCTGGTCGTCATCACGCTCGCCGGCTCCATCTGGGTCATGTATCATCTCAATCACAATATGATGCCGCAGATGCAGGATATGAGCGTGCATGACATGAGCCAGATGCCGTGACAGACCATCCGCCCCGCCGTGGCTCGGCGGGGTTCCTGATCCTGTTCTCGATGGCCGCGCTTCTTGCGGTCGCGGGGCTGGTCAGCTTGGGGCTTTGGCAAGTGAATCGCCTCGCGTGGAAGCGCGACCTGATCGAACAGGTCGAAAGCCGCGTCCATGCAGCGCCCGTCCCCGCTCCTCCTTCGGCCAGCGGCGATGACGCCTATCGCCGCGTGATCGTGACCGGCCGGTTCCTGCACGGCCGCGCAACTCTGGTGCAGGCATCGACCGCGCGCGGCGCAGGCTTTTGGGTTTTGACCCCGCTCGTCACGGATCGCGGCTTCACCCTGCTCGTCAACCGCGGCTTCGTGCCGCCAGAGGCACGCGCCCGCTTTTCCATGCCCGGCGGGCAAGTGCGCGTAACCGGGCTGATGCGGCTTAGCGAGCCGGGCGGCGGCTTCCTGCGCTCCAACGATCCTGCCGCAAACCGCTGGTATTCGCGCGATGTGGCGGCCATTGCCCGCGCGCGCCAGCTTCGCCCGCCGGTCGCCAATTATTTCATCGACGCCGAACGCAGCGGTTCTCCGGCATCGCTACCTGTGGGCGGCCTTACCGTCCTCACCTTCCCCAACAGCCATCTTTCCTACGCCCTTACATGGTTCGCGCTGGCGGCGATGGCGGCTGGCGCGTACATCTTCGTCATGCGCCAGTTATGGAAGGAGAGACGGTCTTGAAAGGGTGGCTGTCCACCGGCGCCCGCCTGCTCCCCGGCCAATGGCCTGCGGATGCCGCCGGGCGCAAGAATATGGCGCTGCTCGCCCAGCTGCGCTGGATCGCCATAGCGGGACAAGTCGCCACCATCCTTTTCGTGCATTGGGCCATGGGCATCCGCTTGCCCGTTGCCGCCATGCTGCTCGTCGCCTCGATCGCAGCGGCCGTCAATATCGCGACCTTCGCCACGCTGCGCCGCCGGACCGATGTGGCCCGTGCAGAGCTGTTCCTAGCGCTCGTCTTCGACGTGCTGTTGCTCACCACCCAGCTGTATCTCAGCGGCGGCGCGACCAATCCCTTTATTGCGCTCTACCTTCTCCAGGTGGCGCTGGGCGCGGTGCTGCTCGATCGCTGGAGCATCTGGGGCATCGTCCTCCTGTCCTTGCTCTGCGCCGCGATGCTGTCTCTCGTCTATCGGCCGTTGGATCTTACCGATGCGCTGGAGGGGCGGCTTTTCGATCTGCATATCCTCGGGACCTGGATCTGCCTCGCCATGATCGCGGTGCTGCTGGTCCTCTTCATGAGCCGCATGACCCGCAACCTTCAGGCGCGCGAGGCCTATCTCGCCCAATTGCGCCAGCAAGCCGCTGAGGAAGAACATATCGTCCGCATGGGCCTCCTCGCATCCGGCGCCGCCCATGAACTCGGCACCCCCCTCTCCCAGCTCGCCGTCGTGCTGGGCGACTGGCGCCACATGCCCGAAATCACCGCCCACCCTTCCCTTCTCGAAGAGGTCGGCGAAATGCAGACCGCCGTCCAACGCTGCAAACAGATATTGACAGGCATTCTCATTTCCTCAGGAGAAGCCCGGGGCGAAGCTCCAAAAGTCACGCCAATTCGCGACTTCCTTCTTGAAATCGCCCAAAGCTGGCGCTCCACCAATCCCGGAATTCCCCTCCGCTGCGATTTCGGCCCCCACGATTATCCCCGCATCATCGCCGATCCCGTCATTCGCCAGGCCATCACAAATCTGCTCGACAACGCCCGAGAAGCTGGCGCCACCTACATCGATCTTCTGGTCGGGCGCGACAGCACATCGCTTAACATCGCTGTCCGTGACAATGGCAAGGGGTTCAGCGAACAGATGCTCGCCGATTTCGGCAAGCCCTACCGTTCAAGCAAGGGGAAGCAAGGCAGCGGCCTTGGCCTCTTCCTGGTCGTGAACGTGGTACGTAAACTCGGCGGCAACGTATCCGCCAGCAACGGCGCGGACGGCGGCGCACTCGTCCTGCTCCGCCTTCCATTAAGCACCGTCGGATTGGAGGAGTCACGATGATGGCAGATGACCGGCTGCTCATCCTGGTCGAAGACGACGAGGCTTTTGTCAAAACCCTCAAGCGGTCCTTCGAGCGGCGCGGCTACCAAGTCCTGACCGCCGACAGCCACGCAGCGCTCGTGACGCTGCTCGAACAGCATCAGCCTCAATTTGCGGTAGTCGATTTAAAGCTCGGCGCAGAATCCGGCCTCGTCTGCGTCCAGACCCTCCACGCCCATGATCCCGAGACGCTGATCGTCGTCCTCACAGGTTTTGCCAGCATCGCGACAGCCGTCGAAGCGATCAAGCTCGGCGCATCCCATTATCTCGCCAAGCCTTCAAATACCGATGACATCGAAGCGGCATTCGCCCGCTCCTCTGGCGATCCATCGACGCCCCTCGCCCCGCGTCCGACATCGATCAAGACGCTCGAGTGGGAACATATCCATGAAGTGCTGAAGGACAGCGACTTCAACATATCCGAAGCGGCCCGCCGCCTCGGTATGCATCGCCGCACCCTGGCGCGAAAGCTCGCCAAGCGGCAGGTCGGTTGATGATGGACGACATGGAGCGGGTGAAGGGAATCGAACCCTCGTCACTTGCTTGGGAAGCAAATGCTCTACCATTGAGCTACACCCGCGCGCTGCCGGGGATTAGCCGCTGAGTATTGCAAGGTCAACGACTTGCACCTCAATTTCACGCGGCCCGCCGTTCAACTCCCTCAAACGTTCAAAAATATACTTTAGTTAATAGAGGGATGGCTTATGCCGCGTTACAAAGCGGTTCGCTAGCGGAACGATGAACGGTCCAGTGTGTTTGATGGATTCGAGAAGATAGAATAGCGTAATGGGGAAATTATGAGCACGGCGGCGCCGGAGTTCTCTGGAAACCGCTTCGAGTTGCTTGTCCAGAGCGTCACTGACTACGCGATCTACATGCTTTCGACCAATGGCACGATCGTCAGCTGGAATGCAGGCGCGCGCAGGTTCAAGGGATATGAGGCCGACGAAATCGTTGGTCAGCACTTTTCCCGCTTCTACACACCGGAAGATCAGGCAGCGGGCATTCCCGCTCTAGCACTGGAAACAGCCGAGCGGGATGGCCGGTTCGAAGCCGAAGGATGGCGCGTACGCAAGGACGGAGGCAGGTTCTGGGCCAGCGTCGTCATCGATCCGATCCGGGATCCCGGCGGCACGTTGATAGGTTTTGCCAAGGTTACACGCGATCTGACGGAACGCCGCGCGGCGGAAGAGGCATTGAAGGCGAGCGAGGAACGATTTCGCCTGCTGGTCGAAAGCGTAACCGACTACGCCATCTACATGCTTGACGCTGTCGGCACGATAACCAGCTGGAATGCCGGAGCAGCACGGTTCAAGGGCTATACCGCCGACGAAATCCTGGGCCAGAATTTCTCCCGCTTCTATTCCGAAGAAGATCGGATGGCCGGAATTCCCTCCCGCGCCCTGGAGACTGCGTCGAGGGAGGGCCGGTTCGAAGCGGAAGGCTGGCGCATTCGCAAGGACGGCTCGCGCTTTTGGGCCAATGTCGTTATCGACGCCATTCGCAGCCCCATGGGTGAGCTGATAGGCTTTGCAAAGATCACACGCGACCTCACCGAACGGCGCGAAACCCAGTTGGCCTTGGAAGAGGCGCGGGAAGCCATCTTCCAATCCCAGAAGATGGATGCGATCGGAAAGCTGACAGGAGGCGTCGCGCACGACTTCAATAACCTGCTCGCCGTCATCGTCGGAAGTTTGGATTTGGCGAGGCAGCGGCTCGAAACCGGGGGCGACATTTCACGCTACATCGACAATGCCATGACGGCAGCGGATCGAGGCGCCACCTTGACCCAACGCATGCTGGCGTTCGCGCGGCGTCAGGAACTGAAACTTGGGAGCGTCGACTGCATCGCGCTGGTCCGGAACATGGCCGGACTATTGAAATCCACTCTGGGATCGACGGTCACGATCGAAACCCGCTTTCCCCTTTCGCTCAGTTCGGCGCATGCTGATCCGGCGCAACTAGAACTGGCGTTGCTGAATTTGGCCGTCAATGCACGTGATGCCATGCCGGGTGGCGGCCGGATCATTGTCGAAGGCGCCGAAGCCCATTTGCTGGCAGAACAGCGGCCTGACCTGCCCACCGGACATTATGTACGCCTCTCCGTCATCGATGAAGGGAAAGGGATGGATGAGGATACGCTCGCGCGGGCCCGGGAGCCCTTCTTCACCACCAAGGGAATTGGCAAGGGAACTGGCTTGGGCTTGTCCATGGTCCATGGCTTTGCTGAACAATGCGGCGGTTCGCTGATCATCTCAAGCGAGCGCGGGAGCGGCACGACTGTCTCGCTTTGGCTCCCTGTCGCCAAAGAGGATGCAAATGCGACGGATGAGGAACGTCCTGCCCCGTCCATCCTCACCCTGAGCGATCAACCCTTGGTCATATTGGCCGTCGATGATGACGACCTGGTGCTGACGAACACCGCAGGTATGCTGGAGGAGTTGGGACATACGGTATTTCAGGCTGGTTCCGGCGCGGACGCGCTGCGCATGCTGGCCGAAGGCGAGGTAGACCTTGTCATCACCGACCACGCCATGCCCAATATGACAGGCGCGCAGCTGGCCGATGCGCTGGATGAGACTCATCCCGGCCTACCCGTCATCATCATCACCGGCTATGCGGAACTGCCGCCGCACGCCACCAAGCGGTTGCGGCTTGATAAGCCCTTCAAGCAAGCTGAACTGGCCCGCATGCTGTCTATTGCGCGTCATGATTCCTCTGCTGAGCGCGTAATCCCGTTTGGACGATCCCCCGATTTTTGAGAGCTCTGGCTATTTTCAATCCTGCTCCCAAATTGGTACGGCAGGATGAGACCTTTACTCATTATCGTCATCAATTCTCCCGAGAATCTGTTATAACAGTTGCGTTATGATGCAGCCGGTCCAGAATCGGGGAGCGCGCCTGAAAACATGAATATTACTCCCACTTTTGCATCACCCGTGAGCGAACATGCCGACCCCATTGCTCCGTTGAGCCCGACATCGCATTTCTTCACTTCGTTGCGTACTCGCCTCCATTATGTAGATTGGGGCAATCGGTCAGCCCCCACCTTGATCCTGGTTCACGGAGCGCTCGATCATGCGCGCAGCTGGGACTGGACAGCGCGGGCACTCGCGCGCGACTTCCATGTCGTCGCGCTTGATCTTCGAGGCCATGGTGACAGCGCCTGGTCAGCCGCAGGGACCTATTCGATGGCGGATTTCGTCTATGATCTCGCGCAGCTTGTTGATCTGGTCAGCCGCGACAAGGTCATTCTGGTCGGCCATTCACTCGGAGGATCTATCGCCTTGCGCTATGCGGGGCTCTTTCCGGACCGCATAGACCGGTTGATCGCCATCGAAGGACTTGGCCTTTCTCCCGACGCTCTTCAGGAAAAGGCCGCCCATCCTGCTCCTGATCGCTGGCGCGAATGGATAGAGCGGCGTCGCGCAAGCGCTCGCAAACCCTCACGCAATTATCCGACGCTCGAGGCCGCCGTTGCGCGTATGCGAGAGAGAAACGACCATCTGTCAGGCGAGCAGGCGCTCCATCTGACCGCACACGGCGTCAATCGCAATGAAGACGGCAGCTATGAATGGAAGTTTGATCCTTATTTGCGCCATTTCCCGCCCCAGGACATGACGGACCATGATCTCCCCGATTTCTGGGAGCGGATCATTTGTCCCGTTCTGCTATGCCTGGGTCTGGACAGTTGGGCATCCAACCCCGTCGAGGACGGTAGGGCAGCCTATTTCCAGGATGCGCGGTTGGTGGAGTTTGCCGATGCAGGCCATTGGCTGCATCATGATCAATTCGACTCCTTCATGCGTGAATTACGCGCCTTCCTGTAGTTGGAACGCCATAACCGCAGCCCTGTATTGAGCTTTAAGCTCCTGAACAAGCAAAGCAGCGGGCTGAATTTTCCGTACCGCCCCTATTCCTTGACCCGCGCCCCATATGTCCCTCCAGGCCTTTTTGTCCTCTTCGGCCATGGAAGCGATGTCCATGTCTCTGGCCTGCGGCAACCTGTCTGCATCGAAACCAGCAGCCGTAATGCTAGGCCGTAGGTAATTGCCGAGGACCCCGGTAAAATAGTCGGAATAGACGATGTCGCCTGAACTGCTGTCCACGATCATCTGCTTGTATCTTTGGTCCGCATTCGCCTCTTCGGTCGCAATGAAAGCTGACCCCATATAGGCCAAATCGGCCCCCATCATCCGGGCGGCGGCGATCGAGCGTCCCGTCGCGATGGCCCCCGACAAGATCAAAGGACCATCAAACCAGGCGCGGATTTCTTCGACCAGGGCGAATGGCGACAAAGTACCTGCATGGCCCCCTGCCCCCGCCGCAACCGCGATCAGTCCGTCAGCCCCCTTTTCGATGGCCTTCCTGGCAAACATATTGTTGATGACATCATGGAGGACGATGCCACCATAGCTGTGCACAGCCTCATTGACGTCAGTGCGGGCGCCTAAAGAGGTGATCACAACCGGAACGCGATATTTCACGCAGAGCGCAAGATCTTCTTCCAGCCGGGCGTTCGTTTTATGGACAATGAGGTTGACGGCGAATGGCGCGTCCTGATCAGTCAGTTCGCGGTTCAGAAGTTGAAGCCAATCCTCGAATACGCCTGAAGGCCGGGCGTTGAGGGACGGGAAGGATCCCACGATCCCGGCCCTGCACTGTGCGATCACCAGCGCGGGCTGTGAGACGATGAACATTGGCGACGCGATCAGTGGCAACGATAAGCGTTCTCGAAGCAGCGCCGGCAAGGTCATTAACAATCCTATCAGTTGTCCGATCTTGCGGAAGGCCGAGCCGTGCGCCTGTGGATCGGGTATATGAGACGCACGAGCGCGACTAGTCGTTAACGATCTTGAGCAATCTGCGTTCTACAGGGGCAAGAATGCCCTGCAGTTCGGCCCCTCGCTTCAAAATGCCGCCTGCTTCCCCGATCAGGGCCCACATTCCCTGGCGATGGCGAAGCGAGGGGCGTTTTTCAATGCGATATTCCGGACGTTCGGCTGCTCTGCGAAACGCCGAGAAGACGGCGGCATCACGGCCCAGATCAATTGCATAGTCACGCCAGTACCCGGCCGAAACCATGCGACCGTAGAGATCCATGATGCGCTGCAACTCCAAACGATCAAACCCCGTTTGCCCCGCTGCGGAGGCTTTGGAGGGGAACGGGGTCACGTTGGTCATGAGGCGCGACCACGCTCCCTGAACAGAGGGATGTCATCATCGGGACCAAGCGACCCTACTTTCTTTCGTTCAAGAAGTTCCGCCAGCCGCTTCTGCAACTGTTCAACTTCATGCTGAAGCTGCTCCAGCTTATGCTTTTCAGGATCGTAGCAGTCGCTGCAGGGCGTGCCATAAGGTAGGAACTCACGACGATAGGCGGTGACGTCGACCAGCATCTGGCGGGCAGGAATGCCAACCATTGTAGCACCTTCAGGCACATCTTTCGTGACCACGGCGTTCGCGCCCACGCGTGCCCTCGGGCCAACATGTACAGGGCCGAGCACCTGCGCGCCTGAACCCACGATGACCCCGTCGGCAAGCGTCGGATGGCGCTTTCCGGCAATGCCATTCGCAGGATCTGTGCCGCCAAGAGTTACATTCTGATAGAGGGTAACATCATCGCCAATCTCTGCGGTTTCCCCGATGACCGTGAACCCATGATCAATGAAGAAACGCTTGCCGATGCGTGCGCCTGGATGAATGTCGTTTCCGGTAAGAAACCGGGAAAAATGATTGACAGCACGCGCCAGGAAATAAAGCCGCGCGCGATACAGGCCATGCGCGACCCGATGAAATCCGACCGACCAAACGCCCGGATAAAGGAGGATTTCAGCCCGGGAACGTGGAGCTGGATCACGGGATTTGACCGAGTCCAAATAGCCGATAAGATTGCGCAACATGCAGCGGCCCCTGAAAATCGAAGGGTCATACATAAGGCCACGGCCAAGTTTTTTCCAGATGTCGGCTATTTCGGCTTCTGACCATAAAACAGAATGTTTCTTGGCGTGCCATGATATACCTATCACTGCGGTAGACAATCAACCAGGGGCCCCTTGAATGACCGATCCCGTTCTCGCTCATCTCAGCGAACTCCTACCGTTCATTCTCATTGGGTTTGGAGCCCAGATGATCGACGGTGCGCTGGGGATGGCGTACGGCGTTATCTCAAGCACCCTGCTCTTGGCGCTGGGCGTACCACCTAGCCGCGCGTCGGCAAGCGTTCACGCGGCAGAGACATTCACGACGGCCGTTTCAGCGATAAGTCACATCGCGCACCGGAATGTTGATTGGCGACTTTTCGCTCGCCTCATCATTCCCGGCGTCATCGGCGGCGTAACGGGGGCGTATATCCTCTCGAACATCGATGGTTCAGTGATAAAGCCCTTCGTTCAAGTCTACCTGACCGCGATCGGGATTTATCTCATCTGGCGCGGCTTCCACCTGCCGCCGCAACCGCGCGATCCGAAATGGGTAGCGCCCCTCGGGTTGGTTGGCGGCTTCATGGACGCGACAGGAGGCGGTGGCTGGGGCCCGATCGTGACATCGAATTTGCTTATTCAGGGGTCGAGCCCTCGCCATACTATCGGGACGGTCAACTCTGTCGAGTTCGTACTTACTCTCTCGATCAGCCTGACCTTCATCCTGCATCTGGGGTGGCAAGCTTTCACGACCTACACCGTTGGCCTCCTGCTAGGCGGTATCATCGCTGCACCCTTTGGCGCGATGCTCGCCCGCCATGTCGCACCGCGCATGCTATTCACGGCAGTTGGAACGATCTTGACGCTCACATCCTTGTTCGGCGTCGCCAAATGGCTTGGATATATCGGCTGATGCTCTTATCTTCGCCGTTCTGATCGAGAAAGGCGATTGATGTCGAGCTACATGCCTACGCTGAAGCAGCTGCAATATCTTGTGGCGCTGAAACAGCATGGGCATTTCGGCAAGGCAGCGGACAGCTGCTATGTTACGCAATCCACCCTGTCAGCAGGGATTCGGGAGCTGGAATCTCTCATCGGCGTGACGCTGGTAGAGCGGACCCGGAGAGTTGTGCGCTTTACCGCCCTAGGCGACCGCATAGTCGAGAAGGCACATCGCGTGTTGCGCGAGGCGGAAGAGCTGGCGGCCATTGCCGAAGCATCGGGAAAGCCGCTCACGGGCGAGTTACGCATGAGCGTGATTCCGACGATCGCCCCATTCCTGCTACCCAGGCTGCTCCCACGGCTGCGGGCGGACAGACCCGAACTCAAGCTTTACCTTCGAGAAGAGACGACGCAAACTGCCATAGAATCACTGCGTCATGGGAATGTTGATTGCGTGCTGCTGGCCCTGCCTTTCCCCACTGGTGAGTTGGACAGCGAACTGCTTTTCCAGGACCGGTTGTACGTTGCTTTTCCACAGGATGATCCACGCGACCCGCCAGAATGGATCGCGCCGGACATGATCGATGAAACGAAGCTGCTTCTGCTGGAAGACGGGCATTGTCTGAAGGACCATGCTTTGGCGGCCTGCAACCGGCCGGAAATTCGTTCAAGCGCCATGATGATGGGGACGTCCCTGCACACGCTGGTGCAGATGGTCGATAACGGCCTTGGCATGACTATCATGCCGGAAATGGCGATCGCCGGCGGTATATTGGATCATACCCAGATCACCGCGCGCCCTTTGCGATCCGACCGGTCACATCGCGACATCGCTTTGGTCTGGCGCAAGAACAGTCCGAGGGAGAAGGAATTTCGCCTGCTCGCCGAACTGTTGCGAGATGCTGCCGATCTCCCGCAATCCAGCGCCGCCGCCTGATCTTAGCGGGTCCAGCCTCTGGCTTTCGCCTCGTCCTCGACACGCGCTTCGACCCAATTGGCTCCGCCGTCGGCGAAATATTCCTTTTTCCAAAAGGGCGCTTCGGACTTCAACCAGTCAATGAGGAAAGCGCAGCTTTCCAGAGCAGCCGATCTGTGGCGCGATGCCGTTCCGACGAAAACTATATGTTCGCCCGGCCCTAATCGTCCAAAGCGATGGATAACGCGCACGCCTAGCAGCGGCCAGCGACCCATCGCTTCGTCAACTATCCGCTCGACCTGAGCAGCTGTCATCGCTGGATAGTGATGAAGCTCCAACGCCACCAAGTCATTTTCTCCACGCACAACGCCGGTGAAGCTAGCGACGGCGCCCCCACCTGCCGCTTCGAGCACCGCGAGTTCAGCACCAGCGTCAAAGCCTTCTTCTTGGATGGAGACCCGGCTCATCCGCCGGTGACCGGCGGGAAGATTGCCAGCTCCAGCGCTTCACCGACCAGGCTGTCCAGCGGTACGAACCGCTGGTCCAGCGCAGCGCGCAATCGTGACTGGTCACCCAATGCTTGGCCGTAGCCGCCGTCACGGGCCGCCAGTTGTTCGATCAGGTCAGCTACCGTCACGCCTGCGGGAGGTTGATCGACTTGCTCGCTATCGCAGCCGATGATCTCCCGGACCCAAGCGAAGTAGAGGATGTCGAGCTTAGCCACCCCTCAATCCATATGCTTGATGCCGACGCGCAGATAGTCCCATCCGGTGATCAGCGTCAGTATGGCAGCCGCCCACAGCGTAGCGATCCCCAGCAACTGCACCAACGGGAAGGCTGGCACCGCGCCCGCAAATATCAATGCGCCCAAAGCGATAAGCTGAAACGCCGTTTTCCACTTCGCCAAGCGGGAGACGGGGACCGAAACCTGGAGCCCGGCCAAAAATTCGCGAAGGCCCGACACCGCGATTTCGCGCAGCAGAATGATCATGGCGGCCGCGATGTGAATACCCGCGATATCGCGGGTTGCCGCCAGCATCAGGATAACCGCGCCGACCATGATCTTGTCTGCGATAGGATCAAGGAAAACGCCCAGCTTCGACACAGTACCCTGCGCTCGCGCCAGATAGCCGTCAAAATAGTCGGTAATGCCCATCAGGCAGTAAAGGGCGAATGCCAGGGCATAGCCAGTCGTCCAACGCGCACCGACCTCTGCAGGCCACAGCAACGCGACCAGCAAAGGCACAGTCAATATCCGCGAAAGCGTCAGCAAATTGGGCAGCGTCAGCATGGGCGCGGACTGCCACAGTCCGCAGCGTTGCACAAGCAGCGGTGGAGAGGCTGGGATCGCTTATCGTCCGGATGGGTTGGACAGTCGCAGCCGTAGCCGCTAGACCGCGCTCCGCTCGTCCACAGCGAAGAAGACCTTCTTGCCTATGCAAGCCTCCCTCAGGCTCCTTAACAAGCGACGTTTTCTGCCGCTTTTCATCACTCAGCTGCTCGGCGCCTTCAACGACAATCTGTTCAAGAACGCGATGGTCCTGTTCGTCGTGTACAGCGTCTATAATGACGAGCGGTCCGAGACCTGGTTCAGCGCCTTGGCGACCGGCATATTCATCCTGCCTTTCTTTCTCCTTTCGGCCCTTTCAGGGCAGCTTGCCGATCAGCGGGACAAGGCGGTCATCATCCGTTACGTCAAAGCGGCGGAAATCGTCATAATGCTGGTTGGCGCAGCGGGCCTCGCCCTGATCTGGAGCGGCATTGCGATCCATAGCCTCGCGATCCCGCTGCTGCTTTGCGCTCTCTTTGCTATGGGGGTTCACTCGACATTCTTCGGCCCGATCAAATACGCGATCCTTCCTCAGCACCTGCATGATGACGAAGTTCTCGGCGGCACGGGCCTGGTCGAGGCAGGGACCTATATAGCCATTCTCGCCGGCACCATCCTGGCAGGTATCATTCCAGTCGAGGTTGCCGCGATCGGGATCGTTGTAACAGCTGCCATCGGATATGTGGCAGGCAGGAAAGTACCGCCCGCGCCATCGCTGCTTGGGCGACAGCCGATCGACTTCCACATCATCCGATCATCAGTCACGCTGGTGCGCGGCACCATGCACATCCGCCGCCTGTTTCTGGCGATCATGGCGATCAGCTTGTTCTGGGCGGTTGGATCGATACTTTTTATCCAGTTCCCCCCACTCGTCAAAAATGTGCTGTCGGCGGACAAGCCTGTGGCGAGCCTGTTCCTCGCGATCTTTTCTGTTGGGATCGCCATTGGTTCGATCGCCATCAATCGCCTGCTGAAAGGGCATGTGTCTGCCCGCTATGCGCCAGCTGCCGTCATCGGCATGGGTCTGTGCATCATTGCCTTCCACATCGTATGCGACTTGTGGACGCCCGAGGCTGGCGGCGGCATGCTCTCGCTTCGAGGCTTTTTGGCCCATCCGCTGGCGCTCGCATTGTCGGCATGCCTGCTAGGCGTAGCGACGTTCGGCGGCATGTTCGTAGTCCCGCTTTACGCCTTTCTCACCACGACGGTCGAAAAGTGTGAAGCCGCCCGGACTGTAGCGGCTAACAACATCGTGAATTCCGGTGCCATGGTGCTGGGGTCGCTCTTTGCCATCAGCCTCAGCATCGCGGGCATGTCCGTCGTCAATCAGTTGCTGCTGGTTGCTGTCCTATGCCTTCCTTGCGCTTGGCTGGCCTGGAGGCTTCACAAGGCCTGCGACTGATCAAGTCGTCCTAAAAGATGAAGCTGTAGAAGGCCGTGAAAAAGGCGCAGAAGCTGAGAAGAAAAAGCTTCCAATCGCTATCGTCTGACGCCGAAACCGAACTCTCCTGCACTGTCAGCACATGGCGCGGCAAAGCCTGCCGGAAAGGATGACGCGAGGATTCGTTGGTAAGGATCAGCGGACGTGTTCGCATAGCGGCAAGTTAACGTGTGATTCACCAATCCGGCTATCCTCAATCGTGGTTAACCGGTGACTGTCCCACGACAGGACGCTCTTGACCGTATCAATCCTATAATACAGCATATCGGAGCTGATGAGAGACCCCCTGCCCGCCCCTCAGCCAGATCAGCCTGCACGCGAGTTCGGCGCAGGCCCACCCAGCGCATTCGCACCGCCTACGCCCTGGCGTCGGCGACTTCAGATCGTCGGCTGGATCGTCGCGGGATTGCTGGCCCTGCTGATGCTGGTGATCGCATGGTTGGCAGTCACAGCGCCGATGTCGAGATCGTTAAAGCCGATCGCCCCGCCAAGCGTCAGCCTCATTTCCGCCGACGGTCATCTGATCGCTCGACGTGGCGCGATCATCGATCGCCCCGTATCTATGACGGATCTTCCCAAGCATGTGCCACAGGCCTTCATGGCGATCGAGGATCGGCGCTTCTACAGCCATTGGGGCGTTGATCCTCGCGGCATCTTGCGCGCGGCTTGGCATAATCTATGGTCCGATGGGTCATCGCAGGGCGGGAGTACGATTACGCAACAGCTCGCCAAGGGCGTGTTCCTGTCAAGCGACAGAACGTTCGGCCGCAAGGCTCGGGAAGCCCTGATCGCCTTCTGGCTGGAGGCATGGCTGACCAAGGACCAGATTTTCGAACGCTATCTGTCTAACGTCTATTTCGGCGACAATGTTTATGGCCTTCGCGCAGCTTCGCTTCATTATTTCAACCGTCAGCCCGAGCGGCTGACCATTCCCCAGGCTGCGATGCTCGCCGGGTTGCTAAAGGCGCCGTCCCGCCTGGCACCCACGACGAACCTCAAGGGCGCAAGAACGCGCGCCGCCCTCGTGACGCAGGCGATGGTGGATGCTGGGTATATCAGCAAGGCTGAACGCAACGCCCTACGTCCTGCCCGTCTGGATGTACGTGAGACGCCCGCTTCGACTACGGGCACCTACTTCGCTGACTGGGTGCTGCCAGAGGCGCGTGATCGCGCAGGTGCTGTTTATGGC
This sequence comes from Sphingobium agri, assembly GCF_023051225.1. Classification (NCBI taxonomy): domain Bacteria; kingdom Pseudomonadati; phylum Pseudomonadota; class Alphaproteobacteria; order Sphingomonadales; family Sphingobiaceae; genus Sphingobium; species Sphingobium agri. The sequence goes on from NZ_JALKHS010000006.1 coordinate 1,262,075, forward strand.
GCGCAGACCATTCCCACCACGCTGGATTGGCGAATTCAGAGGCTTGCCGAGACAGCAATCCGCAGAGCGCCGCTGGGAAAGGCGGAAGCAGCGCTTGTGGCGATGAAGCCTGACGGCAGCGTCGTAGCGATGATTGGCGGCAAAAATTATCGCACGAGCAGTTTCAACAGGGCTGTGCAGGCAAAGCGGCAGCCAGGATCGACCTTCAAGCTGTTCGTCTATCTCGCGGCCTTCCGCGCTGGAATGACGCCGGAGGATTTTGTTGAGGACACGCCGATCACCAGCGGCACCTATCGTCCATCCAATCACGGCGGCAAATATCGCGGACGCATCACCTTGCGTCAGGCTTTCGCAGCATCGAGCAATGTCGCCGCCGTGAGGCTGACGCAAAAGGTGGGAGTGGACGCCGTCATCAAGGTCGCTCGTGATCTCGGTGTAACTGCCCCGCTGACCGAGGATCTCAGCCTCGCGCTCGGCACATCGGAAATCCCGCTCATCGAACTTGCGCAGGCTTACGCAACCGTTGCGGCGGGCGCCTATCCTGTCATCGCCCACGGTCTGCCGCCAGAGGAGCAGGGATGGTTCGAGCGGCTGATGAGCCGACAGCGGCACTTCAGCCAGGATGAGTTGGAGATGATCCGGGACCTGCTGTCCTCGGCTGCAAACCGCGGCACTGGCAGCGCTGCGGCGCTGCGCACAAGCACCTTCGGCAAGACCGGAACGACGCAGGACAGCCGGGACGCCATCTTCGTGGGCTATGCGGGTGGGCTGGTGACGGCTGTATGGGTCGGCAATGATGATAATACACCCCTTCCTGGGGGTAGCGCAGGAGGGGGCGTGCCTGCGCGAATTTGGCGCAACTTCATGTCGGGAGCGATCAACGAGCCTGTCGAAACGCCGCCCGAGCAGCAGGATAGCGACTTGGTCAACGCAATCGCGAATGTGACGATAGAGGCAGGCCTCGGCAATATGAGCGTTGGGGTCGATGAAGATGGCATGTCAGTCAACATCGGCCCCAGTCAGTTGCGCCTGCCCATTGGCCAGCCTGACGCGCCGCAGCTTCCCCCTGCCCCGGCGGCACCCCCGCCTCGCATCGCACCCACTCAGCCAGTGGATGAAGGCGTGGAACCTTGAGATGATTGACGGCTGAACCAGGCGGGCGGCATGCCTCTCCGCAACAGGGGGCGATTCGAGGATATAGATGGCATTTACCGCGAAGATATTGCTGTTGGGGTCAGGCGAGCTCGGCCGTGAGTTCGTTATCTCCGCCAAGCGGCTCGGCTGTGAGGTCATCGCTTGCGACAGCTACGCCGGTGCACCCGCCATGCAGGTTGCGGACGGTTTTGAAGTCTTCTCCATGTTGGACGAGAGCTTGCTGCGTGATGCGATAGAGCGGCACCAACCAGACTATATCGTGCCCGAAATCGAAGCCATCCGTACCGAGGTGCTGGCGGAAGTCGAAGCGCAGGGTTTGACGGTCGTTCCATCCGCCCGTGCCACCATCATGACGATGAACCGCGATCGCATCAGGGAGGTGGCAGCGGTGAAGCTAGGCCTCCGCACATCCCGCTATCGCTATGCGGAAAGTTTGGAAGAGGTGCGCCAGGGCGCTGAGCACACCGGTTTTCCATGCGTGATCAAACCGGTCATGTCATCTTCAGGAAAAGGACAGAGCACGGTCCATTCTGCAGATGAGCTGAAACAGGCTTGGGATTATGCCGTGGCCAACATGCGCGGCGACCGCAGCCGGGTGATTGTCGAGCAGTTTATCGATTTCGATTATGAGATCACGCTGCTGACCGTTCGAAGCCGCGACGGGGTCAGCTTCTGTCCGCCGATCGGGCATAGGCAAGAGCGCGGGGATTATCAGGAAAGCTGGCAACCTGCGCCAATGCATCCGGCTGCTTTGGCCAAGGCGGAGGATATGGCCCGCGCCGTCGTCGATAATCTAGGCGGCTATGGGATATTTGGCGCCGAGTTCTTTGTGAAGGGAGAGGATGTCATCTTCTCCGAACTGTCTCCCCGGCCTCACGATACCGGGATGGTCACGCTGATTTCACAGAATCTGAGTGAGTTCGATCTGCATGCCAGAGCGATCCTGGGTTTGCCCGTGCCCCAGGTACGGTTGAACGGTGCATCTGCTTCGGCCGTGCTGCTGGCTGACCGCGCATCGGAACATTTCGCAATTGAAGGTGCCGCCGATGCACTGGACGCATCGGGCGGAGAAGTGGATCTCCGCATCTTTGCCAAACCATCAACCCGCCCGTACCGGCGGATGGGCGTGGCGCTGGCGCTGGCTAACAATACGGACAGCGCGCGCGAATTGGCTGCGAGCGCGGCAGCCAAGCTCAAGATCATCTACAAATAATATGTGCAGCCTTCCTCAAGCGCTTCGGCTGTCCTAAAGCGAGAGCATGAGCGCCCTCTACAACAAGGATATATTGCGCCTTGCCGCCAGCATTCCGCATCATCAGCGCCTCGCGCAGCCGCAAGCCACTGTGGAAAGAAGGTCTCCAACTTGCGGATCGCGCGTGATTGCGGATGTTCGGATGGAGGGGGGAAGTCTTGCCGAACTAGGGCTGGACGTCAAAGCCTGCGCGCTAGGGCAGGCTTCGGCCGCGCTGATGGCTGCTCAGGCAGTCGGCATGACCGTCTCTGAACTCGAGAAAGCTCGCGACAGATTGGCGGCTTATCTTGCGGGCGAAGGCGATGACCTGGAATTCTGGCCGGGGCTCGCCATACTGGCTCCTGCGCGCGCATATCCTGCCCGCCACGCTTCCATCCGCCTGAGTTTCGAGGCCGTTGCCGAAGCTGCCCGCATGGCGGCCGCCTGATGCCAAATTCGCCAGCAGCAGCGGCGCATGCGCCTCTTTCCGCAACGGATGTCCTGTTGTCCGAAGGCGTCATTCTGCTGGGTGCCGCCGTGCTCTTCGTCATGCTCTTCCGCCGCTTCGGCCTGGGCGCCGTACTTGGTTATCTTGTCGCGGGTGCGCTAGTCGGACCGCAGGGTCTCGGCCTTGTAGGTGGCGCGGAATCGAAGCTTGCGATCGCCGAGATCGGCATCGTCCTGCTGCTTTTCCTTGTAGGCCTTGAACTTCACCCGGCGCGGCTATGGCGGTTGAAGCGCGACATCTTCGCTCTTGGCCTTGCGCAGGTCGTGATCTGCGGCTTGGCCCTGACCGCGCTTATCTATTATTTGACTGGTTTCACATGGGGCGCCGCCATCGCCCTCGGCCTTCCGCTTGCCCTCTCCTCGACAGCGCAGGTACTACCTAGCCTTAAAAGCAGCGGCCGCATCAATTCACCTTTTGGCGAAAAAGTCTTTTCCATCCTGCTGTTCCAGGATCTTTCCATTGTTCCACTCATCACCATCGTGGCAGCATTATCGCGCAATCCGGTTGATGCTGGAGGCCCTCCGGGGATCCAGCTGGCCGGCTACACGGTGGCCGCGATCGCAGGGCTCGTATTGGCTGGCCGGTTCATCCTGCGCCCCCTGCTGCAACTGGTTGGAAGGCTGGGCGAGCGCGAGTTGTTCGTAGCGGTCGGCCTCTTCACCGTGCTCGCGGCAGCGGCAATCATGCATGCGCTTCACTTGTCCACTGCCCTCGGGGCTTTCGTCGCAGGTGTGATGCTTGCCGACTCGCCCTATCGGCATGAGATAGAGGCGGACGTAGAGCCGTTCCGGTCGATCCTTCTCGGATTGTTCTTCCTCGCTGTCGGCATGGTGCTTGACCTGCAAGCAGTTGCGGCGAATCCCTTGTTCGTCATCGGCATGGCCGCAATGCTAGTCATCACCAAGGCGTTACTGATAACCGGCCTCGCCAGGCTATTCGGCATGGAGTGGACGCAAGCCATCGGGGCTGGTTTGTTACTCAGCCAAGGCGGCGAATTTGGTTTCGTCCTGTTCGCCCAGGCGCAAAACGCCTTGCTGATCGCTCCGCAGGGCGCGAGCCTGTTCAGCGCAATCGTGACCTTCTCCATGGCCACAACCCCCTTCCTCATGCTCTTCGCCCGGAGACTGGAATTCGCGCAGCCGAAAGGTCAGCGGAACCCGGAAGGCCCTGATGAGGCGACACGCGGGACCGCGATCATCGTCGGATACGGCCGTTTTGGCCAAACCGTCGCCCAAATGCTGATGGGACACGGGTTCGAAGTTGTACTGATCGACAAAAAGCCCGCTCAAATCGAGGTGTCGAGCCGTTTCGACATGAAAGTCTATTATGGCGACGGCACACGGATCGATCTGTTACGCCGATCGGGCGCTGATGAAGCGCGCCTGATCGCCTTCTGTCACGACGATCCCTCTTTCGACAGCCGCGTCCTTGAACCGATAGCCGAAACCTTTCCTCAGGCTGCATTGCTTGTCCGGGCCTTTGACCGGCGGCAGTTGCTGGCCCTGAAGGACATGGACATAACCGGCGTCGTCCGCGAAGTATTCGAATCCGCGATTTGCATGGGGGTTCAGGCAATGGAAGCGCTCGGCGTGCCCCAGGCGGAAATCGAAGAAGTCGAGCGCAAATATCGCGAAAATGACGATCAGCGCCTCACCGTCCAGGGCGAACAAGGAACGCTCCTCGCCGCCAAGGAACTCATGTTCAGACCTGGCAGAAGGATGCGCTTGCTGACCCGCGGGGAAGAAGAGGAAAGAGCATGATCGCGCTACTTGCCTCGTTGTCGGCAGCCCTCGCCATTGCGGCGGGCGCTTTTGGAGCGCACGGCGCATCCAACCACGAAGCAGCGGAATGGTTACGGACAGGCGGGTTCTATCAGCTTATCCATGCCGTGGCTGCACTGACGCTGGCGAAGAGTGGGCAAGGCCCGGCACTGCTGCTCCTCATCGGAGCGGCGATCTTCGCGTTCACCCTCTATATCATGGCAGCTGGCGGCCCGCGCTGGCTAGGTGCGGTGACGCCGATCGGCGGTTCATTGATGATAGCCGGTTGGTTGTGGGCAGCTTGGACCTATTGGCGCGGGTGACAGCCCACCCTTGCCCCAAACCTCACCCACGCATAGATTAACATATATGGCCGAACACCATCATCATCACGAACCCACCGGCGCGAATTTGGCAGACGCAGCCCGCAACGCTTTGGAGGCTCAGAATGAGCAGTGGACGCCGATGCGGGCTGCCATCTTCGATGCCCTCGCGGCCGAAGAAAAGCCGACGTCCGCCTATGACATTGCTGACAATGTCTCCAAATTGCGAGGCAAACGGGTTGCGCCAAACAGCGTCTATCGCATCCTTGACCTGTTCGTCGCGAACAATATCGCGATGCGCGTTGAGAGTGCGAACGCCTATATCGCCAACGCTCATCCTGGTTGCCATCACGACTGCATCTTCCTTGTTTGCCGCAACTGCAAGGAAGCGACCCACATCGATGATGACGCAGTGACAGGCGATGTTCGCGCCGTTGCAGAACATCAGGGATTCCGGGCCGAACGGCCGGTAATCGAAATATTGGGAACGTGCGCCAAGTGCGTGGCGTGACGCGGCCGTTGCGCTTTGATCAGGAACGGCCTAGCGCGCTTGGGAGTCTATGTCTTTCATGAATGATCGCCCCTCCACTCCGCTGCTCGACCAGGTGATCTGGCCGCAAGATCTTCGCGCCCTCAAGCCTGAGCAGCTTCCTCAGCTGGCTGACGAATTGCGGCGGGAGGTGATTTCCGCCGTCGGCGTGACCGGGGGCCATTTGGGGTCCGGACTGGGGGTGGTCGAGCTTACTACCGCCATCCATTATGTTTTCGACACGCCCAATGACAAGCTGGTTTGGGACGTCGGCCACCAATGCTATCCTCATAAGATACTGACCGGGCGACGCGATCGCATCCGTACGCTGCGCCAGGGTGGAGGCTTGTCGGGCTTCACGAAGCGGGCCGAGAGCGAATATGATCCCTTTGGCGCGGCGCATAGCTCGACCTCCATCAGCGCGGCTCTCGGCTTTGCAGTTGCGAGCAAACTTGCAGGTAAACCGGGCAAGGGCATCGCCGTCATTGGCGACGGAGCGATGTCGGCTGGCATGGCTTATGAAGCGATGAACAACGCGCGGGAGGCGGGAAACAGGCTGATCGTCATCCTGAACGACAACGACATGTCGATCGCTCCGCCGGTAGGCGGTCTCTCCGCCTATTTGGCGCGCCTGGTATCAAGCCGTGAATTCCTTGGACTGCGCGACCTTGCCAAGCGTCTGGCCCGCAAACTGCCTCGTCCGCTGCACAACGCCGCCCGCAAGACTGACGAATTTGCCCGCGGCATGGCCATGGGCGGCACATTGTTTGAAGAATTGGGCTTCTATTATGTCGGTCCGATCGACGGGCATAATCTTGAACAGCTCATCCCTGTGCTGGAGAATGTCCGGGACGCGGCAGAGGGGCCTTGCCTGGTCCATGTCGTGACGCAGAAGGGCAAGGGTTACGCTCCGGCGGAAGCCGCAGCAGACAAATATCACGGCGTTCAGAAATTTGACGTGATCACGGGGACCCAAGCGAAAGCGCCTCCGGGGCCGCCGAGCTACACAGCCGTGTTCGCCGACGCCCTCATCGCCGAAGCGCAACGTGACAGCAGCATCTGCGCGATCACCGCCGCGATGCCCTCGGGCACTGGCCTTGATAAATTCGCGCAAGCCTTCCCGGATCGCTCCTTTGACGTAGGCATCGCCGAACAGCATGCTGTGACCTTCGCCGCAGGCCTTGCGGCACAGGGCATGCGGCCCTTCTGCGCCATCTACTCCACCTTCCTGCAGCGCGCCTATGATCAGGTGGTGCATGACGTCGCGATCCAAAACCTGCCGGTCCGCTTTGCCATCGATCGGGCGGGGCTGGTAGGCGCGGACGGATCGACGCATGCGGGCAGCTTTGACGTGACGTATCTTGCAACCCTGCCCAACATGGTAGTCATGGCTGCGGCTGACGAGGCGGAACTGGTGCATATGGTGCACACCTGCGCGGTTCATGACAGCGGGCCGATCGCCGTCAGATATCCACGCGGCAACGGCACCGGTGTCTTGTTGCCAGCGGCGGCCGAAAAGCTCGAGATCGGCAAGGGCCGGATCGTAAAGGACGGACGGCAGGTTGCGATCCTCTCACTCGGGACCCGGCTTGAGGAAGCGCTGCGCGCTGCCGAGGCATTGGAAGCGCGGGGTTTGTCCACAACGGTCGCCGACTTGCGCTTTGCCAAACCGCTCGACGAAGCGATGATCCGCCGCCTTTTGACCACGCATGAAGTGGCAGTAACGATCGAGGAAGGCGCGATTGGCGGTCTGGGCGCGCATGTGTTGACACTGGCAAGTGACCTCGGACTGATCGACAATGGCTTGAAGCTACGGACGATGCGCCTGCCCGACATCTTCCAGGATCAGGACAAGCCGGAGCAGCAATATGCCGATGCAAAGCTGGATGCAGCTGCGATCATCGATACGGTATTGACTGCGTTACGGCATAACAGCGCTGGTGTAGCAACAGAGGCGCGCGCTTAAATAGCAACCATATGGTTGCATAAAAGCAGAATGGGGCGCATATGAGCAACCAGGAGGTTGCTCATATGCCTGACTCAATCACGAAGATTGTCGAAATTGCTGCACCTGTCGAGCGGGTGTGGGATGCGTTGATTGACCATGAAAAGTTCGGCGCGTGGTTTTGCGTCGCTCTGGATCAGCCTTTTGCGGTGGGTGGGGCATCGACCGGTCATATGACCTATCCTGGCTATGAAGACTATCGTTGGGAAGCGCGGGTAATTGCGATCGAGCCAATGCGGCGCTTTTCTTTTGAGTGGCCGGCGACTGGCGGTGACAAGCAGCTGATGGAAAACGGCACGCGGGTAGCGGAATGGACGTTGGTCGAGTTTTTGCTTGAGCCTGCGGGTGAAGGCACCTTGCTGACAGTCATCGAAAGCGGATTTGACAAGGTGCCTGAACCGCGTCGGAGCAACGTCATGCGATCGAATGACGGGGGTTGGACGGAACAGGTTGAGAATATTCGCCGCTATGTTGAACATTGAGGAATCGCCCGCGCGACTGTTCGCCGCATTAGGCGATGCCACGCGATTGGGACTGATCAAGCGCCTTTCCAATGGTACGGAGCAATCTATCGCGCAACTGGGCGAGGATTTGCCCATCAGCCGCCAAGCCGTGGCGAAGCATTTAGAGGTTCTGCAGGGCGTGGGCCTGGTCAGGAGAACGCGGCGAGGTCGCGAGGTCTTATTTGTCCTGGAGCCAGAGACCGTCGCGCAAGCGCGTCATTGGCTCACGCAAGTCTCCGCTCAGTGGGATGACGCGTTGGGCAGGCTCAAGATGTTTGTCGAGAGCCAGCCCTAAACCCATGGTTTTTACTGCTGGGGGATCGCGGCGCGGGCGTCTTGCCCATCGCCCTCCGGCGCGGCGATAATTTCGCGGGTCGCGGCGCCCTTGTCGACGACTTCCGTCGCCGGATCACCCACGGACGACCGAATACCGGCCGCTGCATTGGCGCGCCCGGCTTCGGTCAAGGCTGCGCTTTCCGCCGCGCTGCGCTGGGCGGGGCCACCAAACATGGTTTCCATCGCCGCACGACTGGAATCGACCGAAGCGGCTGCCGGGGTGCCCGGTGCAGGAGGAACGAGCGCATAGTCAGGCGGGATCACAAGGGGCGCCTGGCGGGAGACGGCAAATTCGTCAGGACGCTCCCGATTGAACAGGCCGCCGCCACCGCCACAAGCGGACAGCATGGAAATGAGGCCAGCGGCGAGGATCAGTTTACGCATCAGTTCAGTGACTCCGTCTTTGCGCCCTTCTCGCGCAGCAGCAACGCCCGCGCAAGCAGGATCAGCACGCCGATCGTTATGGCGGCGTCGGCCAGGTTGAATATCAGGAAGGGCCGCCATTCCCCAAAATGCAGATCGGCATAGTCGATGACATAGCCGAGCCGAACACGGTCGACGATGTTTCCGATCGCACCGCCAAGCACCAGCCCAAGCGCCGCCACATCCTGCCGCGCTTTTTCGCGCCACATCCAGACACCGACAAAAGTAGCGATCAATATGGTCATGCCGACAAGCAGCCAACGCATCATGTCCGTACTGGCATGAAGAAAGCCCATGGAAACGCCACGATTTTCCAGCCAGCGAAGACGGAAGATCGGCAACAGCTCGATGCCCTCATCCATCCGGCTTTTGAGCGCGAGCGGATAGGTGACGGTATATTTGATGAGCTGGTCGAGTGCCAGCGTCACGATCGCGACGGTGAGACCGAGCGGGCGATGATTGACAGCTGCCATCAGCGGCGCGCCACATGCGTTTTGCGGGATGAGGGTGACACGAGCATAGTCCTGAAGAGCGCCATCATTATTCCGGTTCGTTGCTACCAAGCGGCAAGTCGTCGGCTATAGCCGAAGCCTGAGCTGGTATGACAGGAAGTTTTTACTCCGCGAGCACTTCGTCGCAACGACTGCAAAGGGTGCCGTCTTCCTCGACTTCCGGCAGGAGGCGCCAGCAACGGCCACATTTATGCCACTCGCTCGGCTTGACGATGATGCCGTCGCCGACCCCCGTTTCGATGCGGGCGACGATGGCGATTTCGGCGAAGTTCACACCGTCGCTGGGGACCGTCATGCCCATGGTTACATCGGCTTCCAGGCTGGAACGGATGACCTTTTCGCGGCGGAGCGGTTCGATGGCTTCGTTGACCTGATCGCGCTGGCTGCGGATTTCGGTCCATTTATCATCCAAGCGCTGGTTTAGCCATGCAGCCTCAACCTCGGGCCATTCGAGGAAATGGACGCTTTCTCCGGGGTTTGCATAGCGACTTTGCCATACTTCTTCAGCCGTAAAGGGGATGATCGGGGCGGCGTAGCGGACCAGCGCGTGAAAGAGCGTGTCGAGCACCGTGCGGTAGGCGCGGCGCTTGGGATCGCTCTTCGCATCACAGTAGAGGCAGTCCTTGCGAATGTCGAAGAAAAAGGCCGACAGGTCACTGTTGGCAAAGTCGAACAGCGCACGGGTATAGCGGCTGAACTCCAGCCAGTTTTCGCTGCCCGCTGCCTTCTCGACGACCGCCTTGAGTTCGGCATCCAGCTTAGCGAGCAGATGGAGCATATATCGCTCCAGCTCCGGCATTTCCGCGACCGGAAGGCGCTCTTCTTCGGAAAAATCCGAAAGAGCGCCGAGTAAATATCGGAAAGTATTGCGAAGTTTCCGATAGGCGTCGGAAGAGCCAGCCAGCACTTCCTTGCCGATACGGACATCGTCGAAATAGTCGGTGCTGGCAACCCAGACGCGGAGGATGTCTGAGCCGGATTCGGCAATGACCTTCAGCGGATCGACGACATTGCCGAGGCTCTTGGACATTTTCCGCCCCTGCCCGTCGAGCGCGAAGCCGTGGGTCAGAACGGCGTCATAGGGCGCGCGGCCACGGGTGCCGCTGCTTTCCAGGAGCGAGGATTGGAACCAGCCACGATGCTGGTCGGAGCCTTCGAGATAGAGATCCGCGCGAACGCCTTCGCCATAGCGGCCTTCGACCACAAAGCTGTGGGTCGAGCCACTATCGAACCAGACATCAAGGATATCGTTGACTACCTCATAGTCGTTGAGGTCGTAATCGGGGCCGAGCAGCGCTTGGTGGTCCGCGCCGAACCAGGCATCGGCTCCGCCAGCTTGGAAGGCTTCGACGATGCGCTGATTTACGGCCTTATCAATTAGATATTCGCCAGTCTTGCGATGAATATAGAGCGCGATAGGGACGCCCCACGCGCGCTGACGACTGATCACCCAGTCGGGGCGCCCCTCCACCATCGAGCGGATGCGATTGATCGAGCGTTCGGGCACCCACCGCGTGTTCTCGATCGCATCGAGGGCCGTACCGCGCAGAGTTGCACCGTTGCCCTGGCGCGCAAGGATCGCCTCTTCCTCGGCGCAGCGGGGTATGATGCCGTCGTTGATCGCCCGGTCCATAGGGATGAACCATTGCGGGGTGCAGCGGAAGATGATCTTCGCCTTGGAGCGCCAGCTGTGCGGATAGCTGTGCTTGAAGTCGTCGGATGCGGCGAGCAGGCCGCCTGCTTCGCGCAGGTCAGTGCAGATCGGGCCGTCCTTGCTGACGAACTTGGGATTGATGACGGAGCCCTGACCACCGAGCCAAGCCCAATCCTCCCGATATCTGCCGTCATTCTCGACGGCGAACACCGGGTTGATGCCGTTCGCCTTGCAGAGCGCGAAGTCGTCCTCGCCATGGTCGGGCGCCATGTGGACGAGACCGGTGCCCGCGTCGGTGGTGACGAAATCCCCTGCGAGGAAGGGGCGCGGCTTGGCGAAGAAGCCGCCGAGAGAGTGCATCGGGTGGCGGGCGACGGCTCCGGCGAGGGCTGAGCCCGGCCCCGTCCAGTGTTCAAAATGACTAGTAAATCCAAGCCGGGCTTTCACAGACTCGACCAAGGCTTTTGCGATCAGAAGCTTTTTATTCTGAACGGCGCCGGCGTTCTCGAACGAGGCTTCTGACAGGGCAAGGTCATAGCTCGGAGTGAGTAGCACATACTCGATCTCCGGCCCATAAGCCAAAGCCTGATTGACCGGAATCGTCCAAGGCGTCGTCGTCCAGATCACCGCATAGGCACCGACCAGTTCCGGCGCTTTCGGCGCTTCGACAATCTCGAACGCCACATCGATTTGCGTCGAGACGATGTCCTCATACTCGACCTCCGCCTCGGCCAGCGCAGTCTTTTCGACGGGCGACCACATGACCGGCTTGGCGCCGCGATAGAGCTGGCCGCTCTCCGCGAACTTCAACAGTTCGGACACGATGGTAGCTTCAGCGTCGAACTTCATGGTGAGATAGGGATCGTCCCAATCGCCCATCACCCCCAGCCGCTTGAACTGCTCCTTCTGCACGCCGACCCATTTGTCTGCATAGGCGCGGCACTGGGCGCGGAATTCCTGTGCGGGAACCTCGTCCTTGTTCTGCTTCTTCTTGCGATATTCCTCTTCGATCTTCCATTCGATCGGAAGGCCGTGGCAGTCCCAACCGGGGACATAGGGCGCATCCTTGCCGAGGAGCGACTGGCTGCGGACGATGATGTCCTTCAGCACCTTGTTCATCGCATGGCCCATATGGATGTCGCCATTGGCGTAGGGCGGGCCGTCGTGGAGGATGAAGCGTTCGCGGCCCTTCCGCCGCTCACGCAGCTTGCCGTATAGGTCCATTTCCTCCCAGCGGGCGAGGATTGCCGGTTCCTTCTGCGCCAGACCGGCCTTCATCGGGAAGTCGGTTACGGGGAGGAAGACGGTGCTTTTATAGTCGGGCTGGTCGGTCATGTGATCTGGTATCTGCTTGCCTTGCCATTCGGCCCAAGACTGCGCCCCATTAAGAAAAGGGAAAGGGCTTCGACAGGCTCAGCCCGAACGGGTGAGAAAATGTGCCCGGTGCATTAGGCGAGGCGCGGCGTTCCCGCAAGGATTTGCCGTGCGGCGTCGCAGTCCTTCGCAATCTGGGCCGTGAGGGCATCGAGCCCTTCATATTTCGCCTCTGGCCGAAGAAATTGGATCAACTGCACCTCGATGCATTGATCGTAGAGGCTTTCGGAAAAATCGAAGAAATGTGGCTCCAGCAACTCCTTTGGCGGGTCGAAACTGGGCCGGATGCCAAGGTTTGCAGCACCGTCGAGAATACGGCCATCGGGCAACAGCCCTCGCACGGCATAAATGCCATAAGCCGGACGAAGATAATGCCCAAGATCGACATTGGCGGTGGGAAAACCGATCGTGCGGCCAACCTTATCGCCATGCTGAACCAGCCCTTGCACCGCGAAGGGGCGCGTCAGCAGGCGCGTTGCCGTGGCGCAGTCACCGGCTTTCAGCGCAGCGCGGATGCGGCTGGAGGAAACCACCTCTCCACCCTGATCCGTTACTGGCGCCACGGCTTGGGCGCTCATGCCCCGCGCGGCGCCAAGTTCGGCAAGCGTGGCGACCGTGCCGGTGCGGCCCTGACCAAAGGTGAAGTCCTGGCCCGTGACCACGCCCGCGACGCCCATGCCGTCGACCAGCAGATCGACGAAATCCTCCGGGCTCAAGGCGGCCAGTTGACGGGTAAAGGCGAAAACGAGCATCGCGTCGGCACCGGCGGCGGCAAACAGGCGTTGCCGCTGATCAAGGCTTGTGAGGCGGAACCACGGGTTTTCCGGGCGGAACAGGCGCATGGGATGCGGGTCGAACGTCGCGACGATGACGGGACGCCCCTCCGCGCGGGCACGCTCCACCGCGCGGCCGACGACCGCCTGATGACCGAGGTGAAATCCGTCAAAATTGCCCAGCGCCATGATGCTCCCGCGCAGATGGGCAGGGATCGGGACGCCGCTTTCCAGCCGCTCCATGGCGGTGGCTATAGGGAGATGGCCGGGCGCTGGCAATGCGGCTTCAAGAGCCGGCCCGGCGGCGGAAGGTGACGAAGCTGTAGGCGGGATAGGCGCTCTCGCCCGGATGATCGCTGCGGGCGGTTTCCTGCCATTGCGCGACATCAGGATAAGGGATCGCTGCGTCGCCGGGTGCGTCGATATGCACTTCGGTCAATTCGATGCGGTCGGCATGCGGAAGAAAGAGATGGTGGATCTCCGCTCCTCCGATCACCATCGCGGCAGGACCGCCCGCCAGGCGCAGGGCGGACGTGACGTCATGGGCGACCTCTGCCCCCTCCCCACTCCAGCCTTTGTCACGGGTGAGGACAATGTGGCGCCGCCCGGGAAGCAGGCCGGGCAGGCTGTCGAACGTCTTTCGGCCCATGATCATCGCGTGACCGAGGGTCAATGCCTTGAAATGTTTGAGGTCGGCAGGAAGCCGCCAGGGCAGCCCCCCATCCTTGCCGATCACGCCATTGTCAGCGCGGGCGAGGACGAGTACGACTTCCTGGCGGTCGGTCACAGGGTCAGCCGGGTAACATGGCCCATCTTGCGGCCTGGGCGGGCTTCATGCTTGCCATAGAGATGCAGATGAGCGGAGGGATCGGACAGGATCGCCTGCCAGGCGTCAGCTTCCTCGCCGATGAGGTTGTGCATCTGCACTCGCCGCGCTGCCAGCCTGGTGTCGCCCAAGGGCAGGCCGCAGATGGCGCGAACATGGTTTTCGAACTGGCTGGTGACCGCGCCTTCGATCGTCCAGTGACCGCTATTGTGGACGCGGGGAGCCATTTCGTTGAAGACGGGGCCATCGCCGCTGGCGAAAAATTCAAGGGTCAGGACGCCGACATAGCCGAGCGCCTCGGCAACCTGCGCGGCGAGAGCGCGCGCCGCTTGCACCTGCGCCTCGATGCGAGGGCCGCCGGGAGCGGTGGAGGTGGAGAGGATGCCGTCGACATGGACGTTGGCGGGCGAGTCCCAGAAGCGGACTTCGCCATTCGCGCCGCGCACGAGGATGACGGAAAACTCCTCCTCGAAGGTCACGAAGCCTTCCAGGATGGCGCTTTGCTCGCCGATCGCATCCCATGCCGCAGGAGCATCCGCTGGACCATTCAGGCGCGCTTGCCCTTTGCCATCATAGCCCATGCGATTGGTCTTCAGGATCGAGCGGTTGCCGACCGTGGCGATCGCTCGATCCAGATCATCCAAGCTTTCGACCGAGGCGAAAGGCGCGGTAAGGCCGCCAAGATCGCGGACGAAATTTTTCTCGGCAAGGCGGTCCTGTGCCACGCGGAGAGCCTGCGCACCGGGGCGGACGAGGCCGTGGGTGGAGAAGACCTCGACGGCGGAGGGGTCGATATTCTCGAACTCGTAGGTAACGACATCGACGCTGTCGGCGAAGGCGGACAGCGCGGCGGGGTCTTCGTAAGCGCCTCGGGTCCAACAGCGGGACACGTCTGCGGCGGGACCGCTTTCTTCCGGCGCATAAATATGCGTGCGATAGCCAAGCTGCGCGGCGGCGATCGCGATCATGCGGCCGAGCTGGCCGCCGCCAAGAATGCCGATGGTGGAACCGGGCGCTATGGTCGTCATCTTATTCAGGCGTCTCCGCGACATCGTCCGTCTGCTTTTCGCGCCACATGTCCAGCCGCTCGGCCAGTTCCTCGTCGGTCGTGGCGAGGATCGAAGCGGCCAGCAGGGCCGCGTTGATCGCACCGGGCTTGCCGATGGCGAGAGTACCGACCGGAATACCGCCGGGCATCTGGACAATGGACAGAAGGGAATCCATGCCCTTCAACGCCTTTGACTCGACGGGCACGCCAAGGACCGGCAGACGCGTCATAGAGGCCGCCATGCCGGGAAGATGAGCCGCGCCCCCTGCCCCCGCGATGATGACCTTCAGCCCACGCCCCACCGCCCCGGAGGCATAATCATAGAGGCGCTGCGGCGTGCGGTGAGCGGACACGACCTTGCATTCATGCGAAACACCAAGCGCACTCAGCGTTTCGGCTGCGTGGCGCATGGTTTCCCAATCGGATCGCGATCCCATGATAATGCCGACGCTGGCGGCGCTCTCTCCGGTCATTCGCCTGACTTCCCCTGATGGCGCGGAAAGCAAAGCCCCTTAGCCGGGCGACCGGCAGGGGGCAATGCGAGATTTGCGTGCTTAACGCTCCGACAGATAATAGCGGTCCTTGGCCGTCAGATCGTCGGCAAGGTCATAGACGATCGGCTGCCCCGTAGGAATTTCCAGCTCCGTGATCTCGTCGTCCGGAATGCCGGACAGATGCTTTACCAGAGCACGGAGCGAATTGCCGTGAGCGGAGATGAGGACGCGCTTGCCAGCCTTCAACTCCGGCACGATGCGGCTTTCCCAGTAGGGCAGCACGCGGGCAATGGTGTCCTTGAGGGACTCCGTCGACGGGATGGCGATGCCGTCATAGCGGCGGTCCTTCGACAGGTCGAACTCACCGCCCGGTTCCAGCACCGGCGGCGGAATGTCGAAGCTGCGGCGCCAAATCTTCACCTGCGCGTCGCCATGCTTGGCAGCCGTCTCCGCTTTGTTGAGGCCGGTCAGGCCGCCATAATGACGTTCATTGAGGTGCCAGTCCTTTTCCACCGGCAGCCAGAGACGGCCCATTTCTTCGAGAGCAAGATTGAGTGTCTTGATCGCTCGAGTCTGGACCGAAGTGAAGCAGCGGTCGAAGTCGAGCCCCTTTGCCGACATCAGTTGCCCCGCGGCCCGCGCTTCCTCCACGCCCTTTTCCGTCAGGTCCACGTCCCACCAGCCAGTGAAGCGGTTTTCCAGGTTCCAGGCCGATTGGCCGTGGCGGATGAGAACGAGGGTGGGCATGTAACGCATCTCCTGCACTAAGAGCGATGATGGCGTTTCCCATAACGCCGGAAATGACAGGCGCAAGCTTGCGCGGCCGGACGGCCGTCCCACATTGCAGTGGGCCGGGCGATCGGATAGCTCCGGGCAAGCAAGCATAAGGAAGCGGCATTGGCATTTGTAAAGGGCGTCTGGCGCATATTGGTCGCGATCAAGGACGGGCTGGTTCTGCTGTTCCTGCTCGGCTTCTTCGGCCTGCTCTATGCTGCCCTGTCCTGGTCGCCCAAGCCCGCGCGCAGCGTGAGCAGCGGCGCTCTGCTGCTGAAGCTGGACGGCACCATTGTCGAGCAACCGGCAGAAGCCGACCCCTTTTCGCTGCTGACATCATCCGGGCCGCAGACGAAGGAATATCGCCTGTCCGATGTCGTCACCGCGTTGGAGGCGGCAAAGACCGACGGCAAGGTCAAGGCGGTGGTCCTGAACCTCGACGGGTTCCTTGGCGGCGGTCAGGTCGCGCTGTCCCGCGTTGGCAAGGCGCTGGATGCGGTGCGTGCCGCCAACAAGCCGGTCTTCGCTTTCGCCACCGTCTATAGCGACGACAGCTACCAGCTCGCCGCGCATGCCAGCGAGACATGGGTCGATCCCCTTGGCGGCGTGGCCATCCTGGGGCGCGGCGGATCCGGCCTTTACTACAAGGGTCTGATCGACAAGCTGGGCGTCAACACGCATGTCTATCGCGTCGGGACATACAAGAGCTTCGTCGAACCCTTCATCCGCACGGAACAATCACCCGAAGCGCGCCAGGCCAATCAGGCGCTGGCCGATGCATTGTGGCAGGATTGGCAGGAGGAAGTCGCCAAGGCCCGCCCGCGCGCGAAGCTGGCGGCCTATGTCGCGAACCCGGCGGGTGCGGCGGAGGCGGCGCGGGGCAATCTGGCCAAGGCGGCACAGAATGCGGGGCTGGTGGACAAGCTGGGCGACGAGGCCGCGTTCGGCAAGCGCGTAGCGCAGGTCGCAGGGGAGCCGTCCGACGATCGCGTCGGGGATTTTGCGAGCATTGACCTGAGCAGCTATGCCAAGGCCCACCGACCCGCCAATGACGGGCAGATCGGCGTGATCACCGTGGCTGGCGACATCGTGGATGGTGATGGGGGCCCCGGCAGCGCTGCCGGCGACACCATCTCTGCCCTGCTCTACAAGGCATTGTCGGAAAAGGACCTGAAGGCGCTGGTCGTGCGCGTCGATTCTCCTGGCGGGTCGGTGATGGCGTCGGAAAAAATCCGCCAAGCCATCATGGAAGCCAAGCGAAAGGGTCTGCCGATCGTCGTATCGATGGGCAATGTCGCGGCGAGCGGCGGCTATTGGATATCCACGCCCGCCAACCTCATCTTGGCGGAACCCGGCACGATCACGGGGTCTATCGGGGTGTTCGGCATCTTGCCAAGCTTCGAAGGCACACTAGCCAAACTCGGCATCACGACCGACGGGGTTCGGACCACGCCGCTTTCAGGCCAGCCGGATCTTGCTGGCGGTACGACGCCTGAGTTCGACCGCATCATGCAGATGGGGATCGAAGATATTTACGGCCGCTTTGTCGGGCTGGTGGCACAGGCGCGGCGCAAATCGCCCGAGCAGATCGACACGATCGCTCAAGGCCGCGTGTGGGATGGCGCCACGGCGAGGCAGATTGGCCTTGTCGATCGCTTCGGCGGGCTGGAGGACGCGATCGCCGAGGCAGCGAAGCTGGCCAAGATCGATCCCGCCAAGGCGAAAGCCTATCGCATCGAAAAGGAACCGGACAAATTTGCGGAGTTTCTCCAGTCGATGACGGAGCGGGATGATGAGGATGCAGATGCTCCCCGCGACATGTTGAGCCGACAGGCGATGATCCAGCGGCGCTGGGCAATGCAGGCGATTGCAGACGTGCGCGGCCTCATCAGCGGGGCCGGCGTGCGGGCGGATTGCCTGGAGTGTCGTGGCTATGGCGCGCCACGGCGGGCGAGTGCTGCGGATGAGCGTGGCTTGCTGGCATTGCTGGCCAGTCTGTGGCGGTGAGGTGGACGGCTTAGCTGATAGACTGCGGGTCGCGTCCGTGGCGCTTCTTCTGGCCGTCATTCTCTCCTCACCGGCCACCGCGATATGTGGGCAGGCCGATGCTTCGCCAAATCGCGACAGCCCGAAGCAGGAAGCCTAGAACGGCGGCGATCAGGCCAGCAACGGGGACATCCAGTCCACACCAGCGCAGGATGACGAAGAGCCCGGAGGCGAAGGCCGCGGCGGTCACATAAAGTTCCGGGCGCAACAGGATGGAGGGCTCATGCGCGAGCAGATCGCGCAATATACCGCCGACGCAGCCGGTGACGACGCCCATCATCGCAGCGACGAACGGTGGGATGCCGTAGCTCATCGCCTTGGCCGCGCCGAACACCGCGAAAGCGGCGAGGCCTATCGCGTCGAGCCAGTCGAGCGCTCGGTCGCTCCAAAAGCGGCGCGGCGTGAACCAGATGAGCAGGGCCGCGACCATGCAGGTTATTGCCGGGACCGGATCATGCACCCAGAAGACCGGCGCGCCGATCAGCAGGTCGCGCACGGTGCCACCCCCTACCCCCGTGACCAGCGCGAAAAAAGCGAAGGTGACGAGCGTCTGACCCAAGCGAGCGGCGGCCAAAGCGCCGGATGCGGCAAACACGAAAATGCCGACGATGCTGAGCGTTTCCAGCACCGGGCCGATTTGCTGGAAAGCGGTGGCGGGCGAAAGCATGAAGCAATTAGCCAAATAAAAACATTCGGGCCGGCAAGGTCAACAGCGCCGGCCCGGATGCTCGCTTCCTATTTCGCGAGTTCAGCCTCGATCGCGGAAACAAGGGCCGGATCGTCGGGCGTGGTGCCGGGGGCAAAGCGGGCGGCGACCGAGCCGTCCTTTGCGATCAGGAACTTTTCGAAGTTCCACAGCACTTCCGGCTCTTCCGTCGGCGTCATGCCGTAGCCGCGCAGCTTTTCGCGGAAGTCATCGCCATCGCCGTCAGCCTTGGGCTGCTCACTGGTGAGGGCGGCGTAGAGCGGATGCTTTTCCGGGCCTGTCACGACGATCTTTTCGAACATCGGGAATTCGACCCCGAAATTGGTCGTGCAGAATTCAGCGATCTCGTCATTGCTGCCCGGTTCCTGGCCCGCAAAATCATTGGCGGGGAATCCGGCGACGACCAGCCCCTTGTCCTTATAATCGCGGTAGAGCTTTTCCAGCCCTTCATATTGCGGGGTGAGGCCGCATTTGGAGGCGACGTTGACCGCCAGGACCACCTTCCCCGCATAGTCGGCCAGGCTGGCGTCGGTGCCCTTGATCGTCTTGAGCGGAATTTGCTGGATCGCAGTCATTATCGTCTCCTTGAGAATCCGGATGGCGCGGACCTTGCCATTAAATGGCCGCGCCGAAAAGCCTGCCCGCACCCGCCGTGACTACCATGGCGAGCACACCCCAGAATAGCACCCTCATGAGGGAACGGCCTGTGTTCGCCCCGCCGAGCCGCGCGCCCGCATAGCCCAGGAGTGCAAGGCACAGGAGCGACGCCAGCACGATGACTGGCAAGGCCAGCGAAGACGGGCTGGCGACTGCTGCCAGAAGGGGCGCGAGCGCTCCTGCCGAAAAGGTGGCGGCCGACGTCAGCGCCGCCTGCACCGGCCGGGCCGTGCTGATCTCCGAAATGCCGAGTTCATCGCGGGCATGGGCCGCCAGCGCGTCGGCATCCATCAGCTGCCGCGCGACTTCTCCCGCCAGTTCGGGTGTCAGGCCACGTTCCACATAGATGTTACGCAGTTCCTGCCATTCCACCTCTGGCTGCTGCGCGATCGCATGCTTTTCCTTCGCAAGGTCGGCCCGCTCCGTGTCCGACTGCGCGCTGACGGACACATATTCCCCTGCCGCCATCGACATCGCGCCCGCGAATAGAGCGGCTATGCCCGACAGCAGGATCGTGTCGCGCGCAGCACCCGACGCAGCGACACCGGCGAGCAGGCTGGCGGTCGAGACGATACCGTCGTTCGCGCCCAGAACCGCCGCGCGCAGCCAGCCGACGCGGTTGACATAATGGACGGCATGGTGCGCACGCGCATGCTCAAGAGCGCCCGAAGCTGATCCTTCCACCGCCGCCATGGTCGCCCCCGTCCTGTTCAGCCGCTCAGGCCTTCGGCCTTTTCGGCCAGTTCCAGCCAGCGTTCCTCCGCTGCGTCCTTGTCAGCGCGGGCTTGCTCTATCGCTTTCGTCAGGGCGGCGAACCGCTTGGGATCGCGCGTGTAGAGCGATGGGTCGGCGAGTGCCTCCTCGTCGCGCGCGATATCCTGCTCCAGCTTCTCGATCGCCTGGGGCAGCATGTCGAGATCACGCTGATCCTTGTAGCTGAGCTTCGTCGACGCCGTCTTCGGCGGCGGGGGAGCGGCAGGCGCCTTCTTTTCCGGGCGCGGTCCGTTCCGGGGCTGGCGCTTGGCGACCCAGTCGGCATAGCCGCCGACGATGACGTCGACCTGACCCGATCCATCAAGACCGAGCGTCACCGTCACCGTGCGGTCGAGGAAGTCGCGGTCGTGGCTGACGATCAGGACCGTGCCGTCATAGTCGGCAATCACTTCCTGCAGCAGGTCGAGCGTTTCAAGGTCGAGATCGTTGGTCGGCTCGTCCAGTACCAGCAGGTTCGATTCGCGGGCAAATTCCCGGGCAAAGAGCAGACGTGACCGCTCGCCGCCCGACAGGGTGCCGACGCGCGCCTCGGCGAGCGAGGGGTCGAACAGAAACTCCTTGAGATAGCCGTGGACATGCTTGCGTGACCCACGCACGTCGATCCAGTCGCCGCCCTCCGCAAGCACGTCGCGGACGCGCTTGTCGGGCTGCATCAGGCTACGCTGCTGATCGATGAAGATCATGTCGAGCGACTTTGCCTGCTTGATCACGCCGCTATCCGGCGCGAGTTCACCCGTCAGCAGCTTCAAGAGCGTGGTCTTGCCCGCGCCATTGCCGCCGACGATGCCGATGCGGTCGCCACGCTGGATGCGCAGCGAGAAATCCTTGATGACGGTGCGCCCATTCTCACCGGACCCGAAGCTCTTCGTCACATGCTCGGCAGTGATGACGCTCTTGGTCTTGCTGTCGTCGGCAGCGACCGCGATCTTCGCGACGCCCTGCGGCCCCACCATCGCCGCGCGTTGTTCACGCATCTCATAGAGCTTGGCGAGGCGGCCCTGATTGCGCTTGCGCCGGGCGGTGACGCCGCGCTCGAGCCAATGCGCCTCGATCTTCAGCTTGGCGTCGAGCTTTTCGGCGGCACGCGCCTCTTCGGCATAGACGGCTTCCATCCACTCTTCGAAGCCGCCGAAGCCGATCTCATTACGCCGGATCGAGCCGCGATCCAGCCACAAGGTCTGCCGCGTGAGCCGGGTAAGGAAGGCGCGGTCGTGGCTGATGACGATGAAGGCGCCCGAATAGCGGCCGAGCCATCCTTCCAGCCAGTCGATGGCGTCGATGTCGAGATGGTTGGTAGGCTCGTCCAGCAGCAAAAGGTCAGGCTCGCTGGCGAGCGCGCGGGCGATGGCGGCGCGGCGGCGCTCGCCCCCGCTGGCGGTCGCTGCTTCGCGTGAGAGGTCAATGCCGAGCTGGCTGGCGATCGCCTCCACCTCATGCGCGGGCGGTGCATATTGGCCTGCCAGCGCGAAATCGCGCAGGGTGGCAAAGCCCGCGACGTCCGGGTCCTGCTCAAGCATGATGACGCGCGCGCCTGGCCGAACGGAACGCGTCCCTTCGTCAGGCTCGACCTGCCCGGCGATAAGCTTCAGCAGCGTCGTCTTGCCTGCGCCGTTGCGGCCGATCAGCGCCAGCCGATCCCGCTCCCCGACAAAGATGTCGAGGTGACGGAAAAGCCAGTGCGAACCCTGACTGAGACCAAGATTTTCGAACGAGAATATGGGTGCGGCCATGGCCGTGCAGCTAGGACTTCCAACGCGCCGGGGCAAGAGCGCGTGGAACCACATGCCGCCTCAATGTTTTCAACGCGCGTCAGCCCCCATTCATCGCAGCCGTTACAAATGAGCTGCATCGCTTTTTCAAGGAGATACGCTCATGAAGTCCGCCCTGGCCCTGATGGCCGCCGCTGCCGCTGTCTCGATTCCTGCCCTGGCCATCGCGCAGACCAATGTGACAATTGCCGAAACCGCGCCCGTGGTGACGCTGAACGTCACCGAGACGGTGGAAGCCGCGCCGGATCAGGTTGTGGTCGGCACCGGCGTTCAGACACGTGCGCCGACAGCCGCCCAGGCGATGCGGGAAAATGCGGCGAAGATGGACCGGTTGATCGCCACCCTCGCCAAGGCGGGGATCGCCAAGAAGGACATCCAGACCAGCGGCATCAACCTGAACGCCCAATATGACTACAGCAATCAGAACGGCCAGCCTGCCGGGCCGCGCTTCATCGGTTATGAAGCGTCGAACCAGGTGACGATCAAGCTGCGCGACATCAAGAAGATGGGGCAGTTGCTGGACACGCTGGTCGAAGCGGGCGCGACCAATGTCAGCGGGCCGTCTTTCGCGATTGAAGATCCAACCCCCATGCTGGCCCAGGCGCGCGCGGCAGCCTTGAAGAGCGCCAAGACGCAGGCCGACTTCTATGCGCAGGCGGCGGGCTATCGCTCGGCGCGGCTCATTTCGATCTCGGAAAACAACAGTGGTGGCCGCCCGCCCATGCCGATGCTCACCACCCGTTTCAAGGCAGACGCAGCCGAAGCGACGCCGGTGGAGCCGGGCCAGGTGGGATCGTCGGTGACGCTCACCGTCCAATATGCGCTGGAACGCTGATCCGGTAGCCTGTCTCCCCGCTGACAGCACCATTCACCACCTGTTCAATGCTTATCGCCTATGGCATGCCACATGACGATGAAGCTTAGCAGCCTGATTGCCGGTGTGGCCGCCATCGCCGCGATGGTGGCCGTACCCTCCTATGCCGAGGCCGGTCAGCGCGGCGAGCAGGATGCCGCGCGCCGGGCGATGCTGGAAGGGCAGACCATGCCATTTTCCCTCATCAAGCGGCGGGTCGACGCGGACATGGGTGGCGCAACCTATCTTGGCGCGGAATTCAATCCCGCTTCGAACCGCTATCGGCTGAAATATGTGAAGGACGGCAAGGTGGTTTGGGTTGATGCGGATGGACGCACGGGCAATATAATGGGCAGGGCGCACTGACGCGCCAAAGGGCAAAATACAAAGAAACGGAGCCATATGCGTCTGCTGATCGTCGAAGATGAACCAAGCCTTGGGCAACAGCTCCGCAACACGCTGGAGGGCGCGGGCTATGCCGTGGACCTCGCGACCGATGGCGAGGACGGACATTTCCTTGGCGCGACGGAAAGCTATGACGCGGTCGTGCTGGACCTTGGCCTGCCGACG
This sequence comes from Sphingobium agri, assembly GCF_023051225.1. Taxonomy (NCBI): domain Bacteria; kingdom Pseudomonadati; phylum Pseudomonadota; class Alphaproteobacteria; order Sphingomonadales; family Sphingobiaceae; genus Sphingobium; species Sphingobium agri. The sequence continues at coordinate 1,285,678 of NZ_JALKHS010000006.1, forward strand.
ATCGATGGGCTTACCGTGCTCGACCGGTGGCGCAAGGAAGGGCGTAGTTTCCCGGTGCTGGTGCTGACCGCGCGGGACAGCTGGTCCGACAAGGTCGCGGGGCTTGACGCGGGCGCCGACGATTATCTGGCCAAGCCTTTCCAAAGCGAGGAACTGATCGCCCGGCTGCGCGCGCTCATCCGTCGTGCTTCGGGCAACGCGTCTAGCGAACTGATCGCGGGCGATGTGCGGCTCGACACACGTTCGGGCAAGGTGACGCTGAAAGGCGAGCCGGTGAAGCTGACCGCGCAAGAATATAAGCTGCTGTCCTACCTTCTCCACCACAAGGGGAAGGTGGTGAGCCGTACCGAGTTGATCGAACATATCTACGACCAGGATTTCGATCGCGATTCAAACACGATCGAAGTGTTCGTCACCCGCATCCGCAAGAAGCTGGGCGCGGACGTGATCACGACGATACGCGGCCTGGGCTACAGTCTGGACGAGCCGGGCCGCTGATCCTTCGCGGGTTCGGACGGCTTATTCCCCTGATCGAACCCATGACGCGCTTTACTTCCCGCAAGAAGGTAGAACCTTCAACACCCTCGTGGCGGACGGACAGGGAGGTTCCGGCAATTACCAATGAGCGAGTCCAGCGCCCCTCCTCCAGTTCGTTCCACCGGATCGATCAGCCGCCGCATGATCGGCATTGCGGCGCTGTGGATCAGCATATTGCTGCTGGGCGGCGGGCTGGCGCTCGATCGCGTGCTGTCGCAAGCCATCACCCGCAATTTTGACGATGGCCTCAACTATGTGCTGACCGCGATGATCGCGTCGGCCGAGATCGGCCCGGATGGCGAAGTGCTGTTCAATCGCCCCCTCGCCGACCAGCGCTTTCTGGAGCCCAATAGCGGCCTTTATTATCAGATCAGCGCCAAGGGACATGAGGATTGGCGGTCACGTTCGCTGTGGGACCGCGCGCTGAGGGTGCTGCCCGAGCATGATGATCGCAGCTTCCACGCCTATGACAGCAAGCAGTTTCCGGGCGAGGATCTGCGCATCATGGAACGGACCATCGTCCTTCCCGGCTCCGATACGCGGTGGATGTTCATGGTCGCCGCCGCCCGCGCGGGGCTGGATGATCAGATCAGGACGCTGCGATCAACCTTGACGCAGAGCTTTGCGCTGCTGGCGCTTGGCCTGATCGTTCTGACGACTCTCCAAACGCTTTACGGATTGCGGCCGCTGCGCCGGGTGCGCAAGGAGATCGTGCGGATGCGTGCGGGCGAAAAGAACCGCGTCACCGATCCCATGCCATCCGAAGTGTTGCCGATGGTCGAGGAACTGAACGCGCTGCTCGCCCATAATGAGCGGCAGGCGGAAGAGGCGCGAACCCATGCGGGCAATCTTGCTCATGCGCTGAAGACGCCGCTGACCGTCATCATGAATGCGGCGACGGCCCAGTCCGCCGACCTGGGCGAGACCGTGATCCGCGAGGCGACGACGATGCGGCGTCAGGTGGATCACCATCTCGCCCGCGCTCGTGCCGTCGGGCGGCGCGGAGCTGCGCAGAGCCGCGCGGAGGTATGGGCGAGCTTGCAGGCGGTCGAGCGCGCCGTGCAGCGCCTCTATCCCGAAACGCGGATCGACATGGATGGCGACAAGGAGGTCGCGGTTCGGGTGGAGCGTCAGGACCTGGACGAGATGCTTGGCAACCTCATCGAAAACGCCGCGAAATATGGCGGAGGCAGCGTCTTTGCCACCGTCAACCGCGCTGGGCCGATGGTCGAGATATTGGTCGAAGATGACGGCCTGGGCATTCCCGAAGAGGAACGTACCCGCATTTTCGACCGGGGCGTGCGGCTGGATTCCGGCAAGCCCGGCACCGGTCTTGGCCTCGCCATTGTGCGCGATGTGGCCGAAATTTATGGCGGGTCGATCAGCATGGAGGAAAGCGAGGACCTGGGCGGTCTCCTCATGCGGCTGCGTCTGCCAGCGGCCTGATGCGGCGGACGCTCTATCTTTCCGCCGGGTTTCTCTCGCTCGGCCTAGGTGCGGTCGGCATTTTCCTGCCGCTGCTGCCTACGGTGCCCTTCATGATATTGGCGGCATTCTGCTTTGCCCGGTCGAGCCCGGCATTGGAAGCAAGGCTGCTCGATCATCCCCATTTCGGTTCACATATCCGGCGCTGGCGAAACAAGGGCGCGATCAGCCGTAGGGGAAAGCGGGCGGCATTGGCGGCTTTCGCGTTCAGCGCCCTGCTGGCGCTGCTCCTCGCGCCTTTTCCCTGGTTCCTCATGCCGCTGGCGGCCGCGCTGATCGGCGGCACCTGGATATGGACCCGCCCGGAAGATGACGCCTGAAGCGGCGTCAGTTCATCGCTAGGATCATGTTGCGGACTTGCGGGAAGACTTCCTTTTCCCATTTGCGGCCCGAGAAGACGCCATAATGACCCGCGCCGATTTGCAGGTGATGACGTTTCAAGTGGGGGCGCAGCCCGGTGCAGAGCGCATGGGCGGCAGCCGTTTGCCCGACCGCGCAGATATCGTCCTTTTCACCCTCAACGGTCAGCAACGCCGTCTTCCGAATGGCACCGGGGTTGACCGGGCGGCCGCGATGCTTGAGCTCTCCCTTGGCCAGGAGGGTCCGCTGAAACACCCGATCGACGGTCTCCAGGTAGAATTCGGCGGTCATGTCGAGGACGGCGAAATATTCCTGATAGAAATCCTTGATCTTCGCTGCCTCTGCTTCCTTTCCGTCCGCCAGAAGCTGATAAAGCTCGCGATGCTGGGCGCCGTGGCGCTCCAAATTCATCGACAGGAAAGCGGATAGCTGCAGGAAGCCGGGATAGACGCGGCGGCCAGCACCGGCATAGCGTAGCGGGACCGATGTGATGAGGTTCCGTTCGAACCATTGGATCGGACGCTCGTTCGACAGTTCGTTGACGACGGTAGGCGCGGCGCGCGGATCGATCGGCCCACCCATCAAGGTCATGGAACGAGGAGTGGCCGCGTCGTCATCCTCCGCCATCAGCGCGACGGCGGCGAAGGCGGGCACGCAAGGCTGGCAGACCGACAGCATATGCGCGCCCGGCCCCAGTTCCTGCATGAAGGTGATCACATAGTCGACATAATCGTCGAACCCGAACCGTCCGGCCGACAAAGGCACGTCGCGCGCATTTTTCCAGTCTGTGATGTAGACGTCATGGTCGCGCAACAGCGTCCGAACGGTGCTCCGCAACAGTGTCGCGAAGTGGCCGGACATCGGAGCGACGAGCAATATGCGCGGCTGTTCTGTTTCGACATCATCCTTGGCGAAGTGCAGCAGATTGCCAAAAGGCAGGTCGAGCAGCACTTCTTCCCGCACTGCAACAAGGGCATTGCCGCTACGGACTTCGTCTATTCCGTAGGACGGCCGCTTGTGGGTGAGGCGCGCCCCCTGGAACACATCCATGAGCGCGAACACGCGGCGGGGCATGGGCCAATCGGCTACCGGTCCCATTTTGTCCCGAAGACCCAAGGCGAGTTCAGCACCGAAACGAGCCGGAGCCAGCATGTCTTCAAGAGCTTGATAGCCAGTGTACAGCATCGTCATAATATGAACGGCGCCCCAAAATGTTCCCCCAGGCCGATTCGGCCCCCTCCGTTCGATATACTGTTTTTGCGTATTGCACTGCATCATGTTTGATGGAAAAATGTGGGAATATCGGGAGGATCGCCATGGCCGCTACGGAATTGACGATATCGAGCAAGATCTATTCCTCCTGGTCATTGAGAGGTTGGCTGCTGTGCCGGTTGGCCGGGCTGCGCGTCACGGAGAAGATGGTGGCGCTGGAAAATCTGGAAAACCGCGCCGAACTTTTGCTGCTGACGCCGTCCGTTCTGGTGCCGCGACTGACGCATGAAGGGGCCAGCGTCTGGGACACGCTGGCGATCGCGGAATATCTGCATGAGCTTTATCCGAACGCCGGCATGTACCCGAAGGACCGGATCGCGCGCGCGCATTGCCGGTCGGTTTCGGGCGAGATTCATTCCGGTTTTGCGAACCTGCGATCCGCCTTGCCGATGAACCTCAAGGTCCGGCACAAGAAATTCCCGATCTTCTCTGGCGCCAAGCCCGACATCGAACGGGTGGAGGCGATCTGGACCGAATGTCTTGGGTCCTATGGCGGGCCATGGCTGTTCGGCGACAGCCCCACCGTGGCGGATGCGATGTTCGCGCCGGTCGTGCAGCGCTTCCTGACCTATGCCGTGAAGTTGCAGGGTCCAGCGGCTGCCTATTGCGATACGGTGAACAGCTGGGACCTGATGCGCGAGTGGATCGATGACGCGCGCAAGGAGCCTGACGAGGTGGAGGAACTCGACGTAGAATTTTGACGCTGGGAGTTTTGACGCGGCTGGACTGGTCAGGCCTTCAGCTGGGCCAACCAATCACCGATCATCGCACGGCCCGCTGCGACGGCCGCAGGACCATGTTCGTCATGGTCCCGGCGCAGCGCCACGCCGCACTGCCGAGCCACGTCGAGGTCCGCCCAGAAATGGGTCAGCCAGTCATCGAAGCGCGGGTCTTCGCCCATTTCGGCATGGAATTGCAGCGCCAGAAGGTTGCGTCCGCGCCGAAAAGCCTGATGCGCATAGGCACCCGTCGATGCCAGCAGTTCGACGCCACGCGGCAATTCGAAGGTATCGCTATGCCAGTGGAGAACGGGCACATCCCGGATGTGCCTCAAGGGCGAATCGGCCCCTGCCCCATTTAGAGTGACAGGCGCGAAGCCTAGTTCCATCACCTCGCCGGGATAGACCCGTGCGCCCAGTGCTGCCGCGATCATCTGACTGCCAAGGCAGACGCCCAAGGTTGGAAGATCCTGCTCCAGCCGCGCGGCCAGTTTGCCGACCTGCACCGGAATCCACGGATGGATGTCATGCTCATAGACGCCCATGGGCCCGCCCATCATGATCAGCAGGTCAGGCGTGCACAGATCGACATCGGCAAATTCAGGGCTCGCTACGTCGATCCTCTCGATCTGAAAGCCTGCGGCTTCGATCGGCTGGAGAAACCCGGCCGCTCCCTCTCGCGGCACATGACGGACGATGAGTGCTTTTTTCATTGCTGATGGGATGCCTAACGGATTGGACGGACGCTCGCCACCCCAGGCTTTCTTGAGGAGCCGATAACCCTCCTATCGGCTATCTGTCGCCTTGGCGCGCCAGATGCGCCAGAGCGCCGCAAAACCGATCGCGCTCCAGACGATATTCAGCACCATCGAAGGTATGGCGCCGTGCCACCAGGTGTTCAGCACGAAGAAACCGGCGCCCAACGCGTTCATCCACTGGAAAAGCGCCGATCCGCCAGAAAGGCGGCCTATCGAGACGAGGATGTAAGCGCCCAGGACCAGGACAGCGCCCACCCAGCCGACGATTTCCACGATGATTGCCATGCGGTCCTTTCGGCGTGCGTCTTACTGGTGTGCGGGTGAGCAGTTAAGAGTTTTCGGCGCAGGAAATTGCAGCCCATCTCGACATACAAAAGGCTCCCTCCTGCCGGAGAGAGCCTTTCGTCTTAGCTCGGCATTGCAGCGGATCAGGCGGCCAGCTTGCGCAGGACGTACTGAAGGATGCCGCCATTCATGAAATATTCGAGCTCGTTCACGGTGTCGATGCGGCAGAGAGCCGTGAAGGTGAAGGTCGAGCCATCGGCGCGCTTCACGATCACCTCCACGTCCTGGCGCGGCTTCAGGCCAGCGACATTCTGGATGGTGAAGGTCTCATCACCCGTGAAGCCGAACGTGTCCTTGCTCTCGCCATTCTTGAACTGCAGCGGCAGCACGCCCATGCCGACCAGGTTGGAACGGTGAATACGCTCGAAGCTTTCGACGATGACGGCGCGGACGCCCAGCAGGTTGGTGCCCTTCGCCGCCCAGTCGCGCGACGATCCGGTGCCATATTCCTTGCCGCCGATGACGACCAGCGAGGTGCCGTCCGCCTTGTGCTTCATCGCTGCGTCATAGATCGGCATGACTTCGCCTTCATAGCGGGTCATGCCGCCTTCGACGCCGTCCAGCATAAGGTTCTTGATGCGGATGTTGGCGAAGGTGCCGCGCATCATCACTTCGTGATGGCCACGGCGCGCGCCATAGCTGTTGAAGTCGGCCTGGGCGACCTGATGCTCCGACAGCCACTTGCCTGCGGGCGAGGTCGCCTTGATCGAACCGGCGGGCGAAATATGGTCGGTGGTGATGGAGTCGCCGAAGATGGCCAGCGGCTTGGCCTCGACAATGTCGGTGACCGCGGCCGGGGTCATGGTCAGCCCCTCGAAATAGGGCGGGTTGGCGACATAGGTCGATCCGGCGCGCCAGCTATAGGTGGCCGAACCGGTCACGTCGATCGCCTGCCAGTGTGCATCGCCCTTGTAGACGTCGGCATAGCGCGCCTGGAACATCTGGCGATCCATGCAGCCCGCCATGGTCGAGGCGACTTCGTCGTTCGTGGGCCAGATGTCCTTCAGATAGACTGCCTGGCCATCCTTGCTCGTGCCGATCGGGGTCGTGATGAAATCCTCGACCACAGTGCCCTTGAGCGCATAGGCGACGACCAGCGGCGGCGAGGCGAGGAAGTTGGCGCGCACGTCGGGCGACACGCGGCCTTCGAAGTTGCGGTTGCCCGAGATGACGGCAGCAGCGACCAGGCCGTTGTCGTTGATCGCCTTGCTGATCGGCTCGGCCAGCGGGCCGGAATTGCCGATGCAGGTGGTGCAGCCATAGCCCACCAGATTGAAGCCGATGGCGTCAAGGTGCGACTGGAGCCCGGCCTTTTCCAGATAGTCGGTGACGACCTGGCTGCCGGGGGCGAGCGAAGTCTTGACCCAGGGCTTGGGCTTCAGGCCGAGTTCGTTCGCCTTCTTGGCGACGAGGCCGGCAGCGACCAGAACGCCGGGGTTCGACGTGTTGGTGCAGCTGGTGATCGCGGCGATCGTGACGTCACCGTCGCCAATGTCGAAATCCTTGCCCTCGACAGGAACGCGGGTCTGCGCCTTCTTGTAGACCTTCTCCATGTCGGCATTGAACACGTCATCGACTTCCGGCAGCGAGACGCGGTCCTGCGGACGCTTGGGACCAGCGAGGCTCGGGACGACGGTCGACAGGTCGAGTTCGAGCGTGTCGGTGAAGATCGGCTCCACCGAAGGATCGATCCAGAAGCCCTGCTCCTTGGCATAAGCCTCCACCAGCGCGATATTCTCCTCGGTGCGACCGGTGAGGCGCATATAGTCGAGCGTCTTGTCGTCGATGCCGAAGAAGCCGCAGGTCGCGCCATATTCCGGCGCCATGTTCGCGAGCGTCGCACGGTCGGCCAGGGTCAGCGAAGCGAGGCCAGGGCCGAAATATTCGACGAAACGGCCAACCACGCCGCGCGCGCGCAGCATTTGGGTGCAGGTGAGGACGAGGTCGGTGGCGGTCACGCCTTCCTTCAGTTCGCCCGTGAACTTGAAGCCGACGACTTCGGGGATGAGCATGGAAACGGGCTGACCCAGCATGGCGGCCTCAGCCTCAATGCCGCCCACGCCCCAGCCGAGCACGCCCAGGCCGTTCACCATGGTGGTGTGGCTGTCGGTGCCGACGCAGGTGTCGGGATAAGCGACAGTGACGCCGTCGGGGCCTTCGCTCGACCAGACGGCCTGCGCGATATTTTCCAGGTTCACCTGATGGCAGATGCCGGTGCCCGGGGGAACGGCGTAGAAATTGGCGAGGCTCTTGCTGCCCCACTTCAGGAAGTCGTAGCGCTCCATGTTGCGCTGATATTCGATTTCCATATTCTGTTCGAACGCCTTGGGCGTGCCGAATTCGTCGACCATGACCGAGTGATCGATGACGAGGTGGACGGGCACCTGCGGATTGATCTTGCTGGCATCGGCGCCGAGCGCGTTCATCGCGTCGCGCATGGCGGCGAGATCGACCACGCAGGGAACGCCAGTGAAGTCCTGCAACAGGACGCGGGCCGGGCGATACTGAATCTCGCGCTCGGCCTTGCCCTTGTCATTCTGCCACTCGACGATCGCCTTGATATCGTCGGTGGTGACGGTCACGCCATCTTCGAAGCGGAGCAGGTTTTCCAGCAGCACCTTCATCGAGAAGGGGAGACGCGAAACATCGCCCAGCTTGGCCGCGGCCTTCTTCAGCGAGTAGTAGGCAATGTCCTTGCCGCCGACCTTCAACGTGTCGCGCGTGCCGAGAGTATCCTGTCCGATGGCGGTCATGAGTCGTGCGTCTCCTCGCAATGCCCGGCCAAGGGGCTAGGAGGATAACGACATTCCGCCGGCGCATGCCCCCACATCATGGCGGCCTCACAGTGGCGGGATGCGCCCCAACCGATGGCCGAAGCGGGTATGTCCCTTGATGGCCGCCGCCATAGCGCCTGCACCCGTCAAGTCAATGCGAAGGCGCGAAATGAGACATGTCACCAATCTTTATTATAGACGGGGTCCGACGGCACGGGATACATTGAGCTGTAGCCGCGTTCTGGCAGTCGGAGCGGGTTACCATGAAATAAAGCGGGTCGCGCGCTCTGACTTAAGTCGTCGCATCGCAGTGTTTTGAAATATCGATGATATTTTTCACTGGGTGCTCGATAATATATGTCTGAGGAGGAAGAGACGATGCGCCCAGTTTCGAGCCTCGCGACCGGCAAGTCATTTGACCCGGCCCTAAGGGGATATATCATTCATTATCATGTTGGGGAGGCCAACCATTGTCCCAGTTGCGGCCGGAGCCAGTGGATCGTCGGCCGCCTTATGGCCGAATGCGCCTATTGCGAAACTGCCCTGCCGCTGGAAAATAACCGTGGCGTAGGTGCGTGCGCACGCTTCGTGCACACCAACAATCCGATCGCGCCCGGCGATCCCGTTACCGCCTGACATATCTTCGCTGCCGCTGAAGCAATTCAGGCGGCGGCGACGCCTTCGACCTCGACTATTCCCTCGCCTGCATAATAGCCCTGCACGCGTACGCGCTTTTCGACATGATCGACGGGTACGCGCAGGAGGACGAGGCGAAAGGTGCCGCCGAGATCGCGCTGGAGCAGGAAACCGGCTTCGTCCCTTATCAGCCTGCCCGTTTCATCGATTCCAGCGCCAATCTCTATCATGCGATCAATCTATTGCGTTCTTGATCCCTTTTCCAGCCAGCAGGCCCAGAACGAGGAAGATCACGAACAGCGCGATCGCAAGGAAGAACAATATCTTGGCGATGCCGACAAAGGTGCCGGCAGCGCCGCCAAAACCCAGGATCGCGAGCACCGCGGCGATGACCAGCGATACGATTGCCAGGCGGATCATGATGAAATCCTTCACTATAAACAGATGCGGGCTGAACGGATGACGAAGCTTGCAGGTTCCGCATGCGTTATGGCCGGAGATTTTCCGGGCCTGAGCCGTTACTGACGCCAGAAACTCCTCTCAGCGGTGCAGGCATCCATGACCCTTTTGCTCGACAATCCCGCATTGCTGACCGACCGCGCCTTCATAGGCGGCGAATGGGTCAGTGCGAAATCCGGCGCGACCGTGCCCGTCGACAATCCTGCGACCGGGGCGGTCATCGGCACGGTCCCAGATTGCGGTGAAGAGGATACGCGCGCGGCCATTTCGGCGGCTGAGCGGGCTTATCCTGCCTGGCGCGCGCGCACGGCCAATGACCGCGCCGCGCTGCTGGAACGCTGGCATGCGCTTGTGTTGGACAAGATCGCGGACCTTGGGCGGATCATGACGGCTGAACAAGGGAAGCCGCTGGCGGAAGCAGAGGGGGAAATCCGCTACGCCGCGACCTTCATAAAATGGTTCGCGGAGGAAGCACGCCGGGTCGATGGAGCCATCATACCGGCACCCGAAGCCAATCGCCGCATATTGGTCATGAAAGAGCCGGTGGGTGTTTCGGCCGCGATAACGCCGTGGAACTTCCCCGCCGCGATGATCACGCGGAAATGCGCCCCCGCCCTCGCAGCGGGTTGTCCGGTTGTCATCAAGCCGTCCGAACTGACGCCCTACTCCGCGCTGGCCCTGGCGAAGCTGGCGGAAATGGCGGGCTTTCCCGCAGGCGTCTTCAGCATCGTCACTGGGGATGCGAAGGCTATCGGCGGGGTCATGACGTCGAGTCCGATCGTGCGGAAGCTGTCCTTTACCGGCTCCACGCGCGTGGGCGTGCAACTGATGCAGCAATCCGCCGGCACCTTGAAGCGGCTGAGCCTGGAGCTTGGCGGCAATGCGCCGTTGATCGTGTTCGACGACGCGGACCTCGACCTCGCCGTTGCGAGCGCCATGGCGAGCAAGTTCCGCAACGCAGGGCAAACCTGCGTCTGTGCCAACCGCATATTGGTGCAGGACGGCATTCACGACGCATTTGCCGAGCGGCTGGCCAAGGCGGTCTCCGCCCTCAAGGTCGCACCCGGCGATCAGGAAGGCGCCACGATCGGGCCCCTCATCAACAGCGCTGCCGTCGACAAGGTGAAGGAGCATGTAGACGATGCTCTGCACCATGGCGCCAAAATCTATGCCCAGGCGCCGGAAGGTGCGAAGGGCGAGCGCTTCGCGACGCCGATGGTGCTGACCGGAGCGACGCGCGACATGCGGCTGGCGGACGAAGAGACTTTCGGACCCGTAGCACCCCTCTTCCGCTTCACCCATGAAGAGGAAGGCATCGAAATCGCCAATGGCACCAGCTATGGCCTTGCCAGCTATTTCTACACCGAGAACCTGCATCGCGCCTTTCGCGTGGCCGAGCGCCTGGAGGCTGGCATGGTCGCGCTGAACACGAGCGGCATATCGATGGAGATGGCGCCCTTTGGCGGGGTCAAGATGTCAGGCTTTGGCCGCGAGGGCGCGCATATGGGGATCGAGGAATATCTTGAGACCAAGACGTTCCACGTCGGCGGGTTGAAGCTTTAGGCTAGAACCAGAAACGGATGCCCATCACCAAGCTCGCCGCGGAAGCATCATCGCTCCCGGCGCGCGCGATCCGGGCGGTCTTGCCAAGCTTCCGTTCCCAATCGACCCCGATATAAGGCGCGAATTCGCGGGCAAATTCATAGCGCAGCCGCAGACCCAGTTCGACGTCCGACAATCCTGATCCAAGCCCCAGTTCAGGCACATCCTGGGCGGCGAAGTTCAATTCGGCGGCCGGTTGCAGGATCAAACGCTGGGTGATGCGCTGATCATAATTTGCCTCCAGCCGGAGATGCGCATCCCCTTTGGCGGACAGGAATGCCTGCGCGCCGACCTCAAACCAATATGGAGCCAGGCCATCTATGCCAATCACAGCATAGCTTCGGTCCTGCCCGCGACGGAAGTCATGCCGCAATCCAGCTTCGAGATTGATCCATGGATCGATCGCGCGGCTGTAAAGCGCCTGGACCTCCGCCTCTTCCAGCCTGCCCCCGACCTCCCCCTCGCCCTCCGTCTTGAACGCGAGGCGGTTGATGTCCCCGCCGATCCAGCCTTCACCCTGCCAGTGGTAGGCGTCGGCGCCCTGGCCCAGGCGATATTCAAGGCGGTCGAGCATCAATTGCGAGAAGGTCATGCCGCCATTTTCCCTGCGCATGGCGGCCCGGGCGCGAGCCATTTCGGCAGGGTTGTAATATGCGTCAGCGGCATGATCGCTTGGCGGCGGCGGAGCTGTCCCTTTCGGGGTGGCTGGTACGGCGAGATGGCCCGCATGAGGATCGGCAATGTCTGGAGACGGATTGTCCTTCGCCTCCGGAGGCTGCTCCATGCCGCCATGATGCATATGGCTGTGATCCATCTGCTGCGCATGCGCTGGAGGTGCAGCAGGCAGCAGCAGGGCCGCGAGGGCGTATTTCATGGCGTCCCCGCGTCATGACGCACCGTCACCACCCGCATCATGCCCGAATGCATGTGCATCAGCATATGGCAGTGAAATGCCCAATCGCCCAAGGCGTCGGCCGTCAGATCGAAGCTGACCTTGCCACCGGGCAGTACATTCACCGTATGCTTGAGCGGATTATGCTCATCCGCGCCCGTGACCAGCTCGAAAAAATGGCCGTGAAGATGGATGGGATGCGGCATCATCGTGTCGTTGATGAGGTTCACCCTCACCCGCTCCATGTGACGGAACGCGATGGGTTCCGCACCGTCGGACAGCTTCACCCCATCGAAGGACCACATATAGCGTTCCATGTTCGCGGTGAGATGGATGTCTAGCGTGCGTGTCGGTGGCCGCCGGTCCTTGTGCGGCAGCAGCGATTTGAGGTCGGCATAGGTCAGCACCCGATGGGACACATCTTCCAGACCCGTAGGGCGGTCGGCAGTCCGGTCCATGGGCATTGGCGAAAGCGTTGCGACGCCAGGACCCATGCGGACCTGCGGCGCGACGGACTTGTCCCGCATCTTCATGGAATGCCCAGCCCTGCCTTCAGTGGCAGGGTCGCTGTGGCCGCTCGCGCCGCCATGGCCCATATCCATACCGGACATGTCCATGCCCATATCCTTCATGCCCAGCAGTGGGCGCTGTCTCAGTTCAGGCACTTCCGCAACCATGCCGGTCCGCGGCGCCAATGTCGCGCGCACGAGGCCTGACCGGTCGACCGCTTCCGCGATCAGGCCGTAGGCCCGCGCCTCATTGGGGCGAATGACGACATCATAGGTTTCTGCAACGCCGATCTGGAACTCGTCCGTTTCGACTGGCTGCACATGCTGCCCATCGCATTGCACTACGGTCATCGGCAGGCCGGGCAGCCGGACATTGAAGTTCGTCATCGCCGATGCATTGATGATCCGCAGGCGAACCCTCTCACCCGGCGTGAAAAGGCCCGTCCAGTTTTCCGCCGTCCCATGCCCGTTGACGAGGAAGCTGTATGTCGATCCCGTCACGTCCGATATGTCGGTGGGATCCATGCGCATTGCGCCCCATTGCAGGCGCTCCCTTGCACTCTGGTCCTTGCCCGCCAGCAAACCGGCCAGCGTCTGCTTCTGCATATTGAAATAGCCGCTCATCTGCTTCAGCCGCTTGAGCAGGACGTGGGGATGGAGCGGGCTCCAGTCGGACAGGACGATCACATGTTCGCGGTCAGCCTGAACCGGGTCCAGACCGGCAGGATCTATGACGATAGGACCATAGTGGCCAACCGCCTCCTGCATGCCCGAATGGCTATGATACCAGTAGGTGCCCGACTGCCGCACCGGAAAATCGTAGATGAAGGTCTCGCCTGGCCGGATGCCGGGAAAGCTGATGCCGGGGACACCATCCATCTGGAAAGGCACGATCAGCCCGTGCCAGTGTATGGAGGTATCTTCCTTCAGCCGGTTCGTGACGTGCAGGCAGACATTCTGCCCTTCCTTCAGCCGGATCAGCGGGGCTGGCAGAGTGCCATTGATCATCACGGCATGGGCGGATCGCCCGCCTGTTGAGAAATGCCCCTCACTGACGGTGAGCGCGATATTTTCGCCAGTCAGTGCTTCTGGTGATGAAACCAGCCCGGACGTGCCGCTTTGCGCCCAGGCAGGAACGAAGCGGCTCAGCGCGAACGCGCCGCCCGCCATGCCGAGGCCATGCAGCAGCTCGCGCCGGTGAAGACCACTCATGACACGCTCACTTCAGACTAGATCCAACCTTCGAGCACCTGGTTGGGTGGACGGTGGCCATCAACCCAACTGCGGATGTTGGCGATGACTCGCGCGCCGGTCGCGTCGCGTCCCTCGAACGTCGCCGAACCCATGTGCGGCAGCAGAACCACGTTCGACAGCGCGAGCAGACGCGAATCCACGGCGGGCTCATGCGCATAGACGTCCAGCCCTGCGCCTGCGATCCGCCCTTCCGCCAATGCCGCGATCAGCGCCGGTTCATCGGTGATTTCAGCGCGCGACGTGTTGATGAGATAGGCGTCCGGCCGCATCATCGCGATACGACGCGCATCGATCATGCCCCGGCTGTCGGCATTGAGCGGGCAGTTTATGGACACGATGTCGCATTCGCTCAGGAGCGTGTCGACATCGGGGTGCCACGCTGCTTCCAGTTCATGCTCGACCTCGAAAGGCAGGCGATGACGGTTGTGATAGGCGATCGACAGGCCGAACGCGGCGGCTCGCTTGGCCACCGCCCGCCCGATGCGGCCCATGCCGATAATGCCAAGCTTCTTGCCGCCGATGCGGTGGCCGAGCATGCCCGATGGGCTCCAGCCAGACCAAGTGCCGGACCGGACCAGCTTTTCACCCTCCGCCAGCCTGCGGGGGACCGACAGGATGAGCGCCATCGTCATGTCGGCCGTATCCTCAGTCAGGACGCCGGGCGTATTGGTGACGATGATGCCCTTTCGCCGCGCTGCGCCAAGATCGATATGATCGACCCCGCTGCCAAAGCTCGCGATGAGTTGCAGGCGTTCAGGGGCAAGGTCGATCAGCGCCGCGTCGATCTGATCCGTCACCGAAGGAACCAGCACATCGCATTGCGCCATCGCGCGGGTCAGCGCCGTGCGGTCCATGGGCACATCGCCGACATTGAATACCGCGTCGAACAATTCGGCCATGCGGGCTTCCACATTGGGAGGCAGGCGGCGCGTGACGACGACGCGCGGCTTGGCAGGACGCGGTTTCTTGGCCATGCACAGCCGCTATGCCGGGCCGTGACGGTGGTCAAGCGCTTATGCTTTCAGGCCAAGACAATGGTTGTCGGCAGAGTTGGCGGGACGCTATAACGGTGCGTCACGCAAAGGGGAAAAGAACAGGGATGAAGGGGTATCTGCCTCATGGCGCGATTGTCGCAGCCGCGCTATGTTTCGCAGGCGGCACATCGGCGGCTCCGTCAAAGCCTGTTCCTTATTGGGCTTCGATCAACCAGGACGAAGCACGCATGCGGGTCGGCCCCAGCCTAGATTATCCGTCGAACTGGGTCTATCGGCGCCGCGACCTGCCCGTGAAGGTGGTGCAGGTGCTGGGCCTCTGGCGCAAGGTCGAGGATCCGAGCGGCACGCAAGGATGGATGCACGTTCGGCTGCTCAGCGATACCCCGACCGCGATCGTGACGGCATCCGTGGCCCCGATGCGGCAGGCTGCAAGCGAAGGCGCACGCACGGTCTTCCGCGCGGAAAAGGGCGTGGTTGGCCGCCTGTCATCGTGCAGCGATGGCTGGTGCGGTTTCGATGTGGGCGGCCAGCGCGGTTTCGTCCGCGCCGCTGACATCTGGGGGGCGACCAACTGAGCGCTCAGGCGGGCTTGTCTTCCACCCGATCGGCAATGGCGAAGCTGTCACGCTGCGCTTCTGCTTCCGCGCCTTCTTCTCCGCTCAGTTCCCCGGCGTGCATCAGCCTCTTCACGAATGGCGCAACGGCAATGACGAAAATCCCGATGCCGATCGACCACCAGCCGATATCGCCATAGACACTCAGCACTGCGTCGCGCGACGCCGCGCCGTCTGCGCCACCGGTTGCCCCAGCGATCATCCCGGCCACATATTCGCCGAGCGCCATGGCGAGGAACCAGATTCCCATGATCAGGCCGATCATCCGGGAGGGCGCCAGTTTCGACATGGCCGACAGCCCTACAGGGGACAGGCACAACTCCCCCAAAGTGTGACAGAGATAAAGAAGGAAGATGAACAGGATGGGCGTCAGTGTCCCCGGTGCGCCTGTGCCTGCGACGAGTATCAGGAAGCCCGCGCCGACCAATATGAGCGCCAGCCCGAACTTGGCCGGGGTAGACGGCTCCCGCCCCCGCTTCGCCAAAGCGATCCACAGCGCCGCGAAGATAGGACCGAAGATCAGGATGTAAGCCGCATTCACCGACTGGAACATCGATGCAGGCACATCGAAGCCAAGGATGTTCCTGTCGGTATAGCGCGCCGTAAAGAGGCTGAGCGACGATCCGGTCTGTTCATACAGGCCCCAGAAAAGCGGGTTTATGAAGAGCAGGAACAGGGCAGCCAGCATACGGTCCCGCCCGATCCGCTCCATGCGCCCGAACGCTTCCCACAATATATAAAGCACCATTAGGACGCTCGCGCCCGCGAGCATCCATCCCACTACCGCATGCTGCTGGATCAACAGCCAGCAAAGCAGGATGGCCAGGAGGCTCGACAGGTAGACGAGCCATTCGCGGCTGATCACACCGCCGACCCGCTCCGCAAGCCGCGCTGGATCGGGCGGTTCTCCCTTGCCCTGCAACAACGGCTTGCACAGCAGGAAGCCGATAACGCCTGCGATCATCCCGACGGACGCAGCACCGAAGCCCCAATGCCAACCCCAGCGCTGGCCCAGATAGCCGCAGATCAGCGGCCCGATCGTCGCGCCGACGTTGATGCCCATGTAGAAGATCGTATAAGCCGGGTCGCGGCGCATATCGTCGCGGGGATAAAGCTGTCCCACCATGGCCGACACGCTGGCTTTCAAAAATCCCGTGCCGACGATGACCGTCGCCAGTCCCGACCAGAACAGGCCAAGGCCCATCGCATCAGCTGAACCGTCCGCTTCCAGCCCAAGAATGATGTGCCCGGCGGCGATCACTATCCCGCCGAACAATACCGCCTTGCGCTGCCCCAGATAGCGGTCGGCCAGATAGCCTCCCATCAACGGAGAGATGTAGATCAGCGACATGTAGGCGCCATAGGAATGGGCGGCGTCGCGATCCGAAAACAAGAAATGTTGCGTGAGATAAAAGATCAGCAGCGCGCGCATTCCGTAGAAGGAGAAGCGCTCCCACATCTCCACGAAGAACAAAAGGAAAAGACCGCGCGGGTGGCCCAGCCATGTCTTTCCCGATGGGAGTGTCGTAGGAGATGCGGTCGCCATCTGTTTCCCATCGGGCTTGGATGCTGCCGAGCCTAGATCGGAAATCCCGCCTGTGTCAAAGCAGGCCGCACTTGCGCCCCGCGCCCAGCCGCGCCATTTGATGCGCCATGTTCAATGACGCCACCACGCCTCTCTCGCTCCTGCGCACGCGCCGTTCCGGCAAGCCCCGCGACCTGATCGCTCCTGGCCCCGATGCTGGACAGTTGCGCGAGATCCTGGAGATCGCCCTTCGTACGCCTGACCATGGGAAGCTGGCTCCCTGGCGGTTCGTGGTCGTTCCGGATGAGAAGCGCGAAGCCTTCGCCGCCCTGCTCGAAAGCGCCTACCGGCGTGAGAAGCCGGACGCGGGACGGCTTGAACTGGAATCCATTCGGCAATTCGCGCTTCAGGCCCCCGCCTTGGTCGTTGCTCTCTCCGCGCCGGTAGAGGGGAGCAAGATCCCGGCGTGGGAGCAGCAATTGTCGGCTGGCGCGGCGATCATGAATCTACTGCATGCCAGCCATGCCCTAGGCTTTGCGGCAGGGTGGCTGACCGGATGGCCGGCATATAACGAAGATGTCCGGCAGGCTTTCGCCGTGGGCGCAGAACGGCTGGCTGGCTTCATTTTCATCGGTACGCCTGGGCGTCCACAGGAAGAACGGCCGCGCCCCGCCTATGAGCAGATAGTTTCCATTTGGGACAAGTAGATAGGTCGGAACGACTGCGTCCATCGGTCGGTCACCTTGTCCGCATCGCTGTGTTATGGCACTGATGCACTCATGGCCGATGAGTCAAAGCCCGTTTATCTCCGGCTTCGCGATACCATCGCGGCCTCCATACTCGATGGCGATTATCGCGACGGCGACATGCTCCCTTCCGTCCGTGCTCTTGCTGCCCAGGAAGGCGCAAATCCGCTGACCGTCGCAAAAGCTTACCAATGTTTCCAGGACGATGGGCTGGTGCTGGTCAAGCGGGGCGTCGGGATGTTTGTGGCCGAAGGAGCCACCCGCCGCCTGCGTGAAGCGGAACGGCGTCGCTTCCTGGAAGAATGCTGGCCTCTTGTCGCCGACCAGATCAGGCGGCTTGGAATTTCGGCCGATGAACTGGGCCTTCGGCTAGCCTAACTCCGGCGCACGACTGGCCGGTCGCATCATCCTAGCGCGCGCCTTCCGGCCAAAGAATGACGCGCAAGGTCTGGATCAGGATCAGCAGGTCCAGGAAGGGCGTATAGTTCTTCGCATAATAAAGATCATATTCCAATTTGTTGCGGCTGTCCTCGATAGACGCGCCATAGGGATAGTTGATCTGAGCCCAACCCGTGATGCCGGGCTTCACCATATGGCGTTCGGCATAGTAGCGCAGGTGCTGCTCAAGATCCTCGACGAACTGGCGCCGTTCGGGGCGAGGGCCGACGAAGCTCATCTCGCCCTTCAGCACAGTCCATGTCTGCGGCAGTTCGTCGATGCGCAGCTTGCGGAGCCAGTAGCCCAGGCGCGTGATGCGCGGGTCGTCCTTTTCCGCCCAAACCGCCTGCCCGCTGATTTCAGCATCCTGCCGCATCGTGCGCAGCTTCACGATCCAGAATTCCTCGCCGAAAAGGCCCACGCGTTGTTGGCGGTAGAAGGCCGGACCTTTGCTGTCGAGCTTCACCAGGATCGCAGCGATCAGGATGATGGGGCCGGTCAGCAGCAGCAGGATCGAACTGGCGATGATGTCGAACAAGCGCTTGGCAATGCTGGACAGACGGCGGCCAGCGGAAAAACCATCGGAGAAGATCAGCCAGCTTGGGTTCACGCTATCAAGGTCAACGCGTCCCGTTTCGCGTTCGAGGAACGTCGAAATTTCGTTCACATGCACGCCGGTCGTCTTGATGCGCAGCAGGTCGGACAAGGGCAATGCGTTGCGCCTTTCCTCAAGCGCCAGAACGACCTCGCTCGCACCCAACCGGACCACGAAATCGGCGAGATTATAGATGGCGCTGCGGTTGATCGCCTCAGGGATCACCTGCGCGCCATCATTCATCGCGATGTAGCCGACCACGAGAAAGCCGGACCCCTTGCGCTGCTCGATTTCTCTGATGCGGTTAGCGCGATTGCCTGCGCCCAGGACGACGAGGCGCCGCTTGAACGCTTCCCCACCCAGCATCGAACCCAGCAGCAGCCTGACCGCAAGCAGCAACGTCACCGCCAGGCCCATCGCATAAAGGGAATTGGACCGCCAAAGCGTGAGGTCCGGCAGCACAAAATGCATGACGGAAAGGAATATGACGCCCAGCGAAATGGCGACGAGCAGGCGTGCCAAGGCAAAGCGGATCGACTGAAGCGCCTCAGTGCCATAGACGCCCACCGCGATCATCGCCGTTTGAATCGCCAGCGCGAAGCTTAGCAGCGGGGCAGCGCGGGTCGTGATCTCATCGACATCCATGCCGATCTGGCGCGCTCTCAATATCCATCCTGCTTCGGCCGCACCTAAAAGCAGGACGAGATCAAGCAGGCCCAGCAGCAGCACGGCGTGCGGCACATAATGTTTGAAGAGCCTGATCATCAGTCGCGCGTATTCTCGCTGCTACCCTTGAATTGGTAACCTTTGGTGGCGTCGGATCAGCTCACCGCGGCTGCGAAGAACCCGATCGTGCACGGACTGTGAAGGAAATTCCCAAAGATTCTCTGAAGATGGCTCGGCGCAAAAGCAAAAGCGCCGTCAGGAGAGCGGGACTACGAGTTTCAATTTTGCCGCCGCAAGCTGCTCGCCGCATCCTGCGCGGCGTTTTCGATGACCCGCGCGGCGCTGTCCGCCGATTCAGCGGCTTCCGTTATGACGCGGCTTTCCTTGTCCTCGCGCTCCTTGGTGAGGTAGAAGAAACCGATGGCCAAGATCAGGGCGATAGCTACCAGCGCGAAAATCACGCCGCTGCCGCGTGATTTTTCCGCCTGGATCATATCGTCCGGCCGCTCCTCGTCCTGAGGAGGGTCGCCTCTCCCTCCAACCTCAACCATCCTCCCTCTCCCATCGCCCTCCCCATCTGGGAAGGTTCGCAGGAACCGGTCTTAAACATCATTGGCATCCATATCGGATTCCTGCCTGGTCTCGCGGCCCCGGCTGAGGCGGTCGACATCATCCATGATCTCGTCCAGCACAGCCGTGTCAGTCGTTTCCTGCGTCCGCCGTGACGGAAGGTCGCCGCTGTCAAGTATCTGCTCCAGCGCCGCGCGGCCGCGCGCGACGCGGCTCTTGATGGTGCCGACCGCTACGCCGCAAATCTCCGCCGCCTCTTCATAAGCGAAACCGCCAGCACCGACGAGGATCAGCGCTTCACGCTGAGGCTGAGGCAATTGCAGCAGGGCGCGCTGCATGTCGGAAAGTTCGACATGCTTGTCCTGCCCTGCCGGAGCCGCGAGCAGGCGATCCGCGGTCAGATCATCCCAATCGCCACGGAAGCGGGAGCGCCGCATCTGCGAAAGATAATGGTTGCGCAGAATGATGAAAGTCCACGCACGCATGTTGGTCCCGGCCTGGAAACGGCCGCGCGCCGCCCATGCCTTCAACAGCGTTTCCTGGACGAGATCGTCCGCCACATCGCGATTACCGGAAAGCGATCGGCCGAAAGCGCGCAGATGCGGGATCACCGCAGCCAGCTCACGCTTGAAATCCGAATCGGAGAGCGACTGCCGCTCTACTTCCTGGTGCTCCGCCTCTTGGCCAAGCCCTTCGCTCATGGGAACAACCCTCTTACTGGCTGTCGCCCTCGCCTCATGAACCGAAGCCGTCAAAGCCATATTTGCGTCCGCATCCTATACTCATTGTTCAACGGAACCAATGATGTTTACCCGTAATAGCTCCACAGCACGATCAGCATGCCAATGATGACCAGAGGCAGCGATATGCCTAGAACATACCGGACTATATGTGGTGTCGATCCTGACCGGGCGTCTTCGGTAGCAACGTGCTTTTCCTGTTCCGCCATTTAATACCTCCCGATCGTTACGCATCAATAACGCGGAGGCATGACTCGGGTTCCGCCGCTCCTTCAGTCTTTTGCGGCGGACCCGTGCAGATCGTCAGGCCGGAGCCGTAGCTTCGTCAAAGAACAAGGCCTGCGAAATAGCCGCCTTGACGGTCGAACGTTGGAAGGGCTTCGTGATGAGGAAGGTCGGTTCAGGACGCTCACCGGTCAGCAGACGTTCTGGGAATGCGGTGATGAAGATCACGGGCACGGAAAATTCCGCGAGAATATCCTTCACCGCATCGATGCCGCTGGAATCGTCCGCGAGTTGAATGTCGGCGAGTACCAGGCCGGGACGCTCCGCCATCGCTTCACGAACCGCATCCTCGCGCGTCACGGCGATTGCAGTCACTTCATGACCAAGGTCACGGACGATGGTTTCGATGTCCATCGCGATGATGGGTTCATCCTCGATGATCAAGACCTTCGCCCGCGTCTGAGCCTCGATCTCGCTGAGCGCCTCTTCCACAAGCGCCTCGACATCGGCGGCGTCAAGACCGATCAGGTAGGCGACGTCGTCGACCGTGAAACCTTCCAATGCCGTGAGCAACAAGGCTTGGCGAGGCAGCGGCGTCAATCGCGCAAGCCGCGCCTGCGCTACCGCTTCCTGCCCATCGCTGCCCGTCAGAACCGGACCATCTTCCAGATGGGAAGACGACCATATCGCATGGAACGTCTTGTAAAGACCAAGGCGAGGATCGACGTCAGACGGGAATTCTTCAGGCGCGGCCACGATCGCTTCCAGCGTCGCCCGCACATAGGCGTCGCCATGCCCCTGGCTGCCCGTCAGGGCGCGGGCATAGCGGCGCAAGAAAGGAAGATGGGGGTGCAGTTGCTGTCCAAGCGACATCTGTAAATCTTCTCCCAGCCCATAGGGCGCATTGCTACTAAACATTCGCTGCGCGGAAGGATGGATTGCCAATGCCGATGTGGCAAGCCCCCGCCCCCTTTTCAGCCGCCCTGCGGACGGTGGCAAAAAATGCTTCGGGGAGTGGAACCAACGAGAAAAAGATTTGTTTCACTGCCGTTCGGTTTTTTAACTGAAATCTGGATTTTGATGTAAAGCTCCGCTGGCGGTCGATTGACGTCACGCGGGAAAGCCGCAAAAGAAAAGCCGGTTGACATGGTAGCGTTGCAGAGGGGCGTATTTTGGTTGCTTCAACGACGGAACGGGATGTGAAGGGAGGGGACAGGAAAGATGTCGGCGCCAACACCCCGGATTCGGGCGTGACTGGCAACGCCTCCCGCAAGCGGCGCTCTGCCCCTGCCAAGGGGGATGGGAACGTCGCCAATGTGCTGCGCTCTGTATACCAGCGCGCCGTGGACGAAGACATTCCTGCCGAGATGCTCGACCTTCTTAGAAAGCTGGATTAAGCATCGGCCTTGAGGGTCGCCGAATTGGCGTGTCCCGGGCGGAGGGCAGATTGGTGCTTTTCGATACTGGCACAGGTGCGGAGCAAGGCGATTTGGCTTTGACTGAGATCGCTGAAATTCCTGATCCCGAACGGATCAACGCACATCTGATCATCGCATGAACGGGGCGGCTGCGTCCCAACCAGTTGATTGCTCATGCGCAACTTAAACAGCCTGATCCAGTCCACGGGCGTCAAGATGTTCCTCATCCTGACGCTGGCCCTTTTACCTCTGGGCCTTATTGCGCTTGTAGCTTCGCTTCAGGCGATCCGCACTTCCGATCTGGAGAAGGAAGCGCTGCTTCGTGTGTCTGTGACACAGAGCGCACGCAAGCTAACCGAAGATCTGGCTTCCGATCGAACCGCTTTGATGCTGACCGCCAACGCGCTGTCGACCGGCAGCGAAGGGCCGGAAATGTGTCAGCGGCTTTCCATTTTCCTGACCTCCCACGATCGGGAAGGCGGCCGCTACTACATCTACAATCGCGAAGGCGAGCGTATTTGCGGGTCTTCTCAGCCTGAACCGCGAGGACTCACGAAAACCGCTCGATTCCATGGCGCGCCAGCGATGCTGCTTCCGGCATCCGGCTATCTTGTCAGCCGCGTGATCAGTGACAACAGGCAAGTCGTTGCGCTTGCCTATTATTCGCGTACGTATCTGGAAACGATAGCCAGCCCGACGACAGCCCTGCAAAACCGGCAGCTGAGCCTTCAGCAGGGCGATCACATCTTGGTGGTCAGCCAGCCGTCCAACGACTTGCACGGCAAAAGCACCAGTCTATCGGCCCGGCTCGATCCGCCGGATATCCTGCTCACCATGACGCTACGTGACCCGCCGGTGACGCTCGCGCGCATGCTTTCGCTATTCCTGCCTCTCGTCATGTGGTTCGCAGCGGCGGCGATCGGATGGTTTGTGGTCAACCGGCTGCTGATCCGCCCGCTCGTCGTGCTGAGGCGTACCGTGGCCGCCTATCATCCGGGCGAAGTGCTGGAACCCATGCGCCGCATTCGCACCCCGGCGCAGGAGATCGTGGCACTCGGCGAAACCTTCCGCGAAATCAGCGAGGATGTGGCGACCCATGAGGCCGAGATGGCGGAGGGGCTGGATACTCAGCGCAAACTGACGCGCGAAGTTCATCACCGCGTCAAGAACAACCTCCAGATCATCGCCAGCCTGATCAGCCTGCATGCCCGTGCGGCACATGAACCCGAAGCGGTCGAGGCCTATGCATCAATCCAGCGCCGCGTCGATGCCCTCTCAGTCGTGCACCGCAATCATTATGCGGAGCTGGAGGAGCATCGCGGTGTCGGCGTGCGTTCCCTCGTCAGTGAACTTTCCGCCAGTCTGCGGGGCACGGCTCCCGCGGAAGCACGGCGCTTCGGGATTCAGATCGACAGTGACAATCTTCATATCAGCCAGGATGTGGCCGTGCCGATCGCATTCCTGCTGACGGAATTGGTGGAGTTGGCGATGCTGTCCGATCCCCGGACGGGCATGCGCATATCCGTGCAGCTGGAACCGGGACGTGACGACCGGGCCGTGCTGCATCTGAGTTCCCCCGCGTTGCGCGGATCGGAGCTGATGAGCGCGCGGATCGAAGAACGATATGGGCGCGTACTGACGGGCCTTTCCCGTCAGCTGCGCGCGCCGCTCAACCATGATCCGGTCGCTGGCGATTATGCGATCGCGATCAATGTCATTCCCTGATCCTCAGACCCGCTGATAATCGCGGCGGAAGTCCGATGCGAAGGCTGCGAACCGGGCTTGCGCGATGCTGTCCCGTATCGTCTGCATCAGCGCCTGATAGAAGTGGATATTGTGCTGCGTCATCAACATGGCGCCGAGCATTTCGCCGGATTTCACCAGATGATGCAGATAGGCGCGGCTCCACGTCCCGCAGACCGGACAGGTGCAGCGGGGATCGAGCGGCGAAAGGTCCTCGGCAAAACGCGCGTTGCGGATGTTGAGCGGGCCTGCCCAGGTGAAGGCCTGACCATTGCGGCCGCTGCGGGTCGGCAGGACACAATCGAACATGTCGATGCCGCGTTCGACAGCCCCGACGATATCGTCGGGCTTGCCCACGCCCATCAGATAACGCGGCTTTTCGCTCGGCAGCATGCCGGGTGCGTAATCGAGGCATGCGAACATGGCCTCCTGCCCCTCCCCTACCGCCAACCCGCCTACGGCATATCCGTCAAAACCGATCTCGGTCAGCTTCTGCGCAGAGATGCGCCTCAGATTTTCGTCGAGCGATCCCTGCTGAATGCCGAAAAGCGCCGCTCGTTCGGCATGTTCACTACCGGCATCGAATCCGTCACGGGATCGCTTTGCCCAGCGCATGGATCGCTCCATGCTGTGCGCCGCCTCATCATGGGTGCAGCCGTTTTTCGTGCACTCGTCGAAGGCCATGACAATGTCGCTGTCGAGCAGACGCTGGATCTCCATCGAACGTTCGGGCGTCAGCATGTGACGGGAACCGTCGATATGGCTGGCGAAGGCGACGCCATCCTCGCTCATTCTGGTGAGCGCGGACAGGCTCATGACCTGATAGCCGCCGCTGTCGGTCAGGATCGGCCGGTCCCAACCCATGAATCCGTGCAAGCCTCCCAGCCGAGCGACCCGCTCCGCGCCCGGACGAAGCATCAGATGATAGGTGTTGCCGAGGATGATATCAGCGCCAGTGGCGCGGACCTCGGCCGGGCGCATGGCCTTGACCGTGGCGGCGGTGCCAACCGGCATGAACGCGGGCGTCCGGATTTCGCCGCGGCGCATCTGAATCGCGCCCGTGCGGGCCTTGCCGTCGGTTGCGGCGATCGTGAAGGAAAAGCGGGATTGAGTCACGTTGCGCGCTCTAGAACATCGCGCGGACAAGAGGGAACCGCTTTTTATCGATCCGGCGCCCGGATCAGCCCGCCTTGCGCAAACCGTCGAAGGCAACCACCGCGTCGATGTCAAAGCCCTTCACCCGGCGGTAATTGCCGATGAAGCAAAGGCAATCGGCAGCGATGTTGAGGCGCCAGCTTTTCCCCTCTTCATCATGAAGCAGGAGCGTCACAATCTGGGGATCGGTGCGATGTCTGTCCATGCACCATGTCATAATTAATAAAGGTTAACAAAGACCTGACAACAAAATCACCTGAAACTTACTTAAGGCCTTTGTTGCATTAATGCAACGTTAACCATGATAGGCGCGTCTTTTTGGCGACTTAGCAGCAACAGTACGCAATAAAAAGGGTTAACGAGGCGCCGATTGATCCACTGACGGTTGCATCGAAGGAACAATGTTGTTTTCCTCAGCATGGATCGAAATGCGGGGGCACAGATGATTGATTCCGGACGGTTTAATCCGGCACGCGATGAGGTGGAGGACGCTTCGCCAATGCACCTGCCTGTCGAAAACATTCATGCCGTTGCCGCTACGGAAGCAGCGCTCCAGGCACGCGAAAGCGGACATTCGATGCTGTTCGACCTGGGACAGGTCGATGTCGCTTTCGATGAACCGATCGACACCCTTTGGGCTTTCATGACCCCGGCGAATCGGCCGAACTATAATCTGCCGATGCTGCGCGACATCCGGCTTTGGCAGACAGAGGCCAAGCGGCTGTTCGACGAGGGTATATTGCCGCTCAAATATATGGTGCTTGGTTCCCGCTTTCCCGGCGTCTTCAACCTGGGTGGAGACCTCGAGCTATTCGCGGCGTGCATCGAGCGCGGCGACCTGCCCGGCCTGGTTAAATATGGTCATGCGTGCATCGATGTGGTTCATCGCGCATGGCGCAATGCCGACATGCCGCTCATTTCCATCGCCTTGGCGCAGGGCGATGCGCTGGGGGGCGGGTTTGAGGCTCTTCTTTGTTTCGATGTCGTCGTAGCGGAGCGAAGCGCTCGTTTCGGCCTTCCCGAAATGCTCTTCGGCCTCTTCCCGGGAATGGGGGCCTATTCCATCCTGGCGCGGAAGCTTGGACGCCGGATGGCAGAGCGCATGATCCTGTCCGGCAAGGTCTATACGGCCGAAGAAATGTACGACATGGGCGTCGTCACCATCCTTGCCGAGGATGGCGAAGGCGAGCAGGCCGTGCGTGACTATATCACCGGCAACCGTCCCCACCATGCCGGCCATGTCGGCGTCTTCGAAGCCGGACGCCGCGTCGATCCGCTCGATTATGCCGAGCTGAAGGACATCGTTGAAAATTGGGCAGCGACGGCGCTCAAGCTCGATCCGAAGGATTTGCGGATGATGCGGCGCCTTGCCTCGGCGCAGACACGGCTGACCAAGTAAGCGGTCAGGCGCGGCGGCGGTTCTGCATCAACGTGACGACGTTGCTTTTCTCACGTTTCATGTCGGCCATCATCGTGAGCAGATCTTCGGCAGGCATGGGGCGGCTCAGAACAAAGCCTTGCACATTGCTGAAGCCCAGCTCGCGCGCATAGCGTAGCTGTTCTTCCGTCTCGATGCCCTCCGCCACCGTTTCCACGTCAAGTGAGTGCGCCAGATATGCGACGGATTGGGCGATGGCGCGGTCGCGCCCTTCTTCGCCGACGCTTCGCATGAAGCTTTGATCGACCTTGAGCGTATCGAACGCATAATCACGCAGATAGCCGAGCGAGGAATAGCCTGTTCCGAAATCGTCGAGGGCAAGGCGTAGTCCAATGCGCTGCAGCTCTGACAGGATCAGGCTGGTGCGGCCGCTATCTTCCAGGAAGATTGATTCGGTCACTTCAAGTTCAAGCCGCTTGGCTTTCAAGCCCGATCCCATGAGCGCAGCGATGACCGCGCGCGGAAGCCCGTCGCTCTTGATGAGCGCGGGCGAGATATTGACGGCGACGCGGACATGTTCCTCCCACTGCATTGCGTCCCGGCACGCTTGTTCCAGCGCCCAGGCGGTTATCGGTTCGATGAGAGAGCAGCTTTCCGCCACCGGAATGAACTCCGCCGGCGAAATGCGGCCCATGGTGGGATGATCCCACCGCATCAGCGCTTCGCAGATGGCGATCTTGCCAGTGACCGTGTCGAATATCGGCTGGTAGTGCAGCAAAAGCTCGCCATTTGCCATGGCGCTGCGAAGGCCCATCTCCAACTCATAGGTACGATTTTGCCGCTCTTTCATGGCCCAGTCGAAATGGGCATGGCGGTTCCGTCCCGCACGCTTTGCCTGATACAGCGCCATATCGGCATGTTGCAGCAACTCTTCGCTGTCGCACCCATCCTCGGGCGCGACAGCGATGCCCATCGATGCCGTGACCGTCAGATGATAGCCGCTGACATCGAAGTCATGGCCGAACTCAGCCATCACATCGTGCGCAATCTCCCCGGCCACGGCGCGATCGGCGCCGGGGCATATCAGGATGAACTCATCTCCGCCGAAGCGAGCGACATGGCCGCGACCGTCCAGCGCGTGCGAAAGACGCGCTGCAACGGTGCAGAGCAGTTGATCGCCGATGATGTGCCCCAGCGAATCATTTATTTCCTTGAAGCGATCAAGATCCATCCAGAAGACGGCCATCGAATCCTGATCGGACCGGCGTTTGTCGAACAGTTCGCGCAACCGCATCTGCATCGCCATGCGATTTTCCACGCCGGTCAAACTGTCGAACCGCGCCAGCCTCTCGAACTTGGTGGCCAGCTGCGATTTTTCGTAATTGCCCTGCAACGCTTCGACGACGATCCGGTGGGTCGTGCGGGTGATTTCCGCCATGGCGAAAATCATCAGGAACAACATCGTCGCCAGCACCCAATAGCCCAACCCACCCGCGATGCAGAGGCCGAGCGAGGTCGGAAGCAGCGCAAAGCAGGTCTGGCCAACCGCGATATGCACGCGCCCCGCATTGCGTCCGGCGATGCCGCCTGAATAGGCCGCGACAAGGCAGACGCTTAAAATATGCAGCGACGCGTCTCCGGTTAAGATGAGCGTCGAGAAAGCGAGCAGACCGAGCAATGCGGCATAGCCCCACGCACCCAGTTCATAGGCCAGTCCCCAGGCTTGCTGCGTTGGCCCCTCATGATGAGCCAGTTGCCGCAGAAAGTAGACGGCAGAGATGGATCGGCTGACCGCGACCAGGAAAATCAAGGTCGCGATCGTTGTGATTTCGGCGCGGCCAGCATGGTAGGCGACGACGAAGCTGAGCGCTCCGCCAGCCAAGGCGCCGATCATCAGCGATGCAGGTGACGCGTAGAGCGATTTGACAAGGCTGTCCTGCACCTCAGCGCTTTGCTGAGTATCGGGCGCAAGATGCGCGCGCAGTTTTGCGCTCCAATGATGGAAGAGGCACGACACGTCTCCGCCACCTTTGGCTAAACATGATTTCCATTTGGTAAATTTGGAAGGGGAAGATGCCCAAAATGGAGCTATCGGGTGGCCGCCCGATGGGGGCGATAGTTCAGGTTTGGGCTGAGCTTTGCGCTTGAGATGCCGACTTCCGCTGGCATGACAGAGGCGGCGAGCGATCAGAGGCTGAAAATTTCTCCAGCCGACAATGAAAGGGCCGGTGGATTGCTCCCCGGCCCTTCCCTGTCCGCTTGAGCGTGGACTTCGCCATCGCGATCGAACCACAGCCGGGCCGAAGCCCGACTGCTACGATCGCTTTAGAAGTCCATGCCGCCCATGCCACCCATGCCACCGCCGGGCATGCCCATCGGCGCCTTGTCGTCGGCGGGCAGTTCAGCGATCGTCGCTTCGGTGGTGATCAGCAGGCCAGCGACCGAAGCCGCGTCCTGCAGAGCAGCGCGAACGACCTTGGTGGGATCGATGACGCCAGCGGCGACAAGGTTCTCATAGGTGTCGGTCGCGGCGTTGAAGCCCTTGGTCTCGTCATTTTCGCGCAGCAGGTTGCCAGCGACAACGGCGCCATCAACGCCCGCATTCTGGGCGATCTGGCGCAGCGGCGCTTCGATTGCCTTGCGGATGATGTCGATACCACGGGTCTGGTCGTCGTTGGCGCCCTTCAGGCCTTCCAGAGCCTTGGTCGCGTAGAGGAGAGCCGTACCACCACCGGGGACGATGCCTTCTTCAACGGCTGCGCGGGTTGCGTGCAGCGCGTCATCGACGCGGTCCTTGCGCTCCTTGACTTCGACTTCCGAAGCACCACCAACCTTGATGACGGCAACGCCGCCAGCCAGCTTGGCCAGACGCTCCTGCAGCTTTTCGCGGTCGTAGTCGGACGTGGTCGTCTCGATCTGAGCGCGGATCTGCTCGGTGCGGCCCTTGATCGATTCGGCATCACCGGCGCCATCGACGATGGTGGTGTTGTCCTTGTCGATGGTGACGCGCTTGGCGGTGCCGAGCATGCCGAGCGTGACGTTCTCAAGCTTGATGCCGAGGTCTTCGGAGATGACTTCGCCCTTGGTGAGGACGGCGATGTCTTCCAGCATGGCCTTGCGGCGGTCGCCGAAGCCAGGCGCCTTGACCGCAGCGACCTTCAGGCCACCGCGCAGCTTGTTGACGACCAGGGTCGCCAGCGCTTCGCCTTCGATGTCTTCCGCGATGATGAGGAGCGGACGGCCCGACTGCACAACTGCTTCGAGGATCGGCAGGATCGACTGCAGGTTCGACAGCTTCTTTTCGTGGATCAGGATGTAGGGGTCAGCGAGTTCGACCTGCATCTTTTCCGGGTTGGTGACGAAGTAGGGCGACAGGTAACCACGGTCGAACTGCATGCCTTCCACAACGTCCAGTTCGAAGTCGAGACCCTTGGCTTCTTCCACGGTGATCACGCCTTCCTTGCCGACGCGGTCCATGGCTTCGGCAATCTTCTGGCCGACTTCGACGTCGCCATTGGCCGAGATGATGCCGACCTGAGCGACTTCGTTCGAACCGGCGACCGGCTTCGAACGGGCCTTGACGTCCTCGATCACCTTGGAGACGGCGAGGTCGATGCCGCGCTTCAGGTCCATCGGGTTGATGCCGGCAGCAACCGACTTCATGCCTTCGCGAACGATGGCCTGAGCCAGAACGGTCGCGGTGGTGGTGCCGTCACCGGCGATGTCGTTGGTCTTCGAAGCGACTTCGCGGACCATCTGGGCGCCCATATTCTCGAACTTGTCCTTCAGTTCGATTTCCTTGGCGACGCTGACGCCGTCCTTGGTGATGCGGGGCGCGCCGAAGCTCTTGTCGATGACGACGTTGCGGCCCTTGGGACCCAGGGTCACCTTGACCGCGTCGGCCAGGATGTCGACGCCGCGCAGGATGCGCTCACGAGCGTCACGCGAAAACTTTACGTCCTTCGCTGCCATGATCTTTTACCTCTCTTTGAGAATTGCAAATCTTGCGAAGTTCACACCGTTCTGAGTGGCTGAAATCCGCGGGAAATTGGAATAGCGGTCCGGTTCGCAGCTTTACGCAACGAACCCGAGCCCGTCGCCTTTAGGCGACAACGCCCAGGATGTCCGATTCCTTCATGATCAGCAGGTCTTCGCCGTCGACCTTCACTTCCGTGCCCGACCACTTGCCGAACAGGATGCGGTCACCAGCCTTGACGTCCAGCGGCGTCACCTTGCCATCTTCAGCCTTCGAGCCGGTGCCGACAGCGACGATTTCGCCTTCCTGCGGCTTTTCCTTGGCGGTGTCGGGGATGATGATGCCACCGGCCGTCTTCTCTTCCGCCTCTACGCGACGGACGAGAACGCGGTCATGCAACGGACGAAATGCCATGTTGAGTACCTTTCCCTCTTTTTGGGATTGGTCGGGCGGGCGATCGCGGGAAAATCCCCCCAGCGAATCTGCCTGATGCCGTTCCTTCTCCCGTATGAACCAGTTGCTGTTAGCACTCCTGGTTAG
The DNA here is from genome assembly GCF_023051225.1 of Sphingobium agri. Classification (NCBI taxonomy): domain Bacteria; kingdom Pseudomonadati; phylum Pseudomonadota; class Alphaproteobacteria; order Sphingomonadales; family Sphingobiaceae; genus Sphingobium; species Sphingobium agri. The sequence continues at coordinate 1,316,604 of NZ_JALKHS010000006.1, forward strand.
AGAGTGCCAGCGCTGCGGAATATGGAGCGGTGAAAATAACCGTCAAGACAAGGAGGCATATTTTTTTAGGGCTGAAAGGCCCCTTCAGAGCCCGGCGGCGTTGTTGCGCCTGATCGACGGCTTTGTCACGCGCGGAGCGCCAGCTTGCGGGATTGTTGCGACTATCGCCTTGCCGTTGCCGGTGCGCGTTCTTTCATGTCGGCCGCATCCCCACCCACCTGCCAGCGTTGCCTTGGCTAGCAGACCGCAAAAACAGGAGCGAAGGATGCAGTTTTCCACGATCATCGTTGCGATAGACGTCAGCGATCCCGACAATGGCCGGGCGGCGTTGGCGCGGGCCAGCGCGATTGCAGGACCGCAGGGACGGCTGCGGCTGCTCTATGTCCGCTATCACCTGCCCTCCCGCTATTCAGACCTTTTGGCCGGCGATTTTGACGCGCGGGAACAGGAGGACGCTTTGGCGGCCATGCGACAATGGTGCGGCGATCTTGGCATCGGCGATGATCAGGTGGAAATAGCGACGCGGCGGGGCCGTGTTCGCGACGAAGTGCTGGCAGAGGCCGAACGGCAAGGCGCCGACCTGATCGTCATCGGATCGCATCAACCATCGCTATCCTCAAAGCTGCTGGGATCGAACGCGTCGGCCATCGTCCACCAGTCGCCTGTCAGCGTGCTGGTCGTGCGGGCATAGACCGGATCGGTAAAACGGCCAGGACGAGCGGTTGCGGCACGCCGTTCAACTTCCTACCTGCGAGGCGACATCGCACCGTGGGAGAAATCGCCTAATGACCGACAGCTATACTCCGCCCCGGGTCTGGACATGGGACAAGGATAATGGTGGCGCCTTCGCCAACATCAATCGGCCGGTCGCAGGCGCTACCCACGACAAGGCGTTGCCGGTCGGCAAGCATCCATTGCAGCTCTACTCGCTGGGCACGCCCAACGGGCAGAAAGTGACGATCATGCTGGAGGAGCTGCTGGCGGCGGGTCATCATGGCGCGGAATATGACGCCTGGCTGATCAACATCGGCGAAGGCGACCAGTTCGGCAGCGGCTTTGTCTCCGTCAATCCGAACAGCAAGATCCCGGCGCTGATGGACCACAGCGTTTCGCCGCCCCAGCGGGTGTTCGAGTCGGGCGCGATCCTGGTCTATCTGGCCGAGAAGTTCGGGGCGTTCCTGCCTACCGAACCGGCCAAGCGCACCGCGACCTTGTCATGGCTGTTCTGGCAGATGGGCAGTGCGCCGTTGCTGGGCGGCGGCTTTGGCCATTTCTTCGCCTATGCGCCTGAAAAGATCGAATATGCCATCAACCGCTACACGATGGAGGTGAAGCGGCAGTTCGACGTGCTGGACCGGCAGCTTGGCAAGAATGAATATGTCGCCGGGGATGAGTTCACGATCGCCGATATGGCGATTTGGCCATGGTACGGTGGGGTGGCGCTGGACCGCACCTATGTTGGCGCTGGCGAATTTCTGGACGTGCAGAGCTATGCCAATGTTCAGCGCTGGGCGAAGCAGGTGGATGCCCGGCCTGCGGTGAAGCGTGGCCGGATCGTCAATCGCGCGAATGGGCCGCTGGAAGAGCAGCTGCATGAGCGGCATGATGCGAGCGATTTCGATACCAAGACGCAGGACAAGGTTCAGGCGGCGGGTTGACTCCGACAGCATCCATTCTGTCACCCCAGCGAAAGCTGGGGTCTCCTTCGTCCTGCGCCCTACCCTCCTGAGATCCCAGCATTCGCTGGGATGACGGATCTGGTCAACGTCGCCCCCTACCCCGCTGCCTTCACGATTTCCGCCCAGGCCGCTTCATCGATCACCGGGATTCCCAGGGCCGCAGCCTGTTTCAGCTTCGATCCCGCGCCGGGACCGGCCACCACAAGATCCGTCTTGGCGCTGACCGATCCTGCCGCCTTCGCGCCCAGCCGCTCCGCCTGCGCTTTCGCCTCATCGCGGCTCATCGTTTCGAGCTTGCCGGTGAAGACGACCGTCTTGCCGGTCACTTCGCTGGCGGTGGTTTCGACCACATAATCGGGGGGCGACACTTCGGACAGCAGGTCGTCCCAAACCTCTCGATTATGGGGTTCGTGGAAGAAATCGGCGAGCGCATGACCAACGGCGGAGCCCACATTTTCAACGCCGATCATCTCCGCGATCGCCTTGTCCAGCCGGTTGCGGAAGCGTGTTTCCTCCTCGCCTTCAGCGGCGGTGCTGCTATCGCGCAGGGCTATGATGTCCTGCGCCAGCGCCCTGATGCCGGGCAGGCTGGTATAGCGTCTCAGCAGGTCGCGGGCGGTGACGGCGCCGATATGGCGGATGCCTAAGCCAAAGAGAAGGCGCGCGGCGTCCGGCTGGCGCTTCGCCTCGATCGCGGTGAGCAGGTTGTCGATGGACTTTTCCTTCCATCCCTCTTTTCCCAGCAGCGCGGCGCGATGCTGTTTGAGACGGAAGATGTCGGCCGGTTCGGTGATCCAGCCAAGGTCGAGAAATTCCTGGATCGTCTTCTCGCCCAGCCCTTCGATATCGAGAGCGCCACGGCTGACGAAATGGCGGAGCCGTTCGAAGCGCTGTGCGCCGCAGATGAGGCCACCGGTGCAGCGGATATCGACCTCGCCTTCTTCGCGCACGGCTTCCGATCCGCAGACGGGGCAATGATTGGGGAAGATGAAGGGCGCGCGCTCTTCGTTGCGGGTGAGGTTGTCGACCACCTGCGGGATGACGTCGCCCGCGCGCTGCACCACGATGCGGTCGCCCGGACGGACGCCCAGGCGCTCGATCTCGTCGGCATTGTGCAGCGTCACGTTGGAGACGACGACGCCGCCCACCGTGACGGGGGTCAGCCGTCCGACGGGGGTCAGCTTGCCCGTGCGGCCGACCTGGATATCGATTGCTTCGAGGGTGGTTTGCGCGCGTTCGGCAGGGAATTTGTGCGCGATCGCCCAACGCGGCGCCTTAGCCACGAAACCAAGGCGTTGCTGCCAGTCGAGCCGATCGACCTTGTAGACGACGCCGTCTATGTCGAATGGAAGGTCGGCGCGCGCCGCCTCTATCCCGCGATAATGAGCGATCAATGCGTCGAGCGTGTCGACGCAGGTGAGCATGTCAGAGACCGGCAGGCCCCAGTTGGCGATCGCCTGCATGACGCCAAGCTGCGTCTCTGCCGGAAGGCTGCTCGCTTCGCCCCAGCCATGGGCAAGGAAGCGCAGCGGGCGGCTGGCGGTGACGGATGGGTCCTTTTGCCGCAGCGATCCGGCAGCGGCGTTGCGCGGATTGGCGAACTGCCGCGCCTTTTCGGGGTCGTCCGCCTCTGCGAGCAGCCGCTGGTTGAGCGCGACGAAGTCGGCCTTCGCCATGTAGACTTCGCCCCGTATCTCGAACAGGTCGGGCAGATTTCCCCCGGTCAGGCGATCGGGAATGTCGCTGATGGTGCGGACATTGGCGGTGACATCCTCCCCGGTCGTGCCGTCGCCACGGGTCGCGGCGAGGCGCAGTTCCCCCTTTTCGTAGCGGAGCGAACAGGACAGGCCGTCGATCTTCGGTTCGGCGGTCAGGGCGACGGGCTCCCCGTCCGGCAGCGCGAGAAAGCGGCGGACGCGGGCAATGAACTCGGCAATGTCCTCGTCCGAAAAGCCGTTGTCGAGGCTCATCATGCGGACCGCATGCTGGACCTTCTTCAATCCCGAAGTGGGTGCTGCGCCGACCTGAGCATTGGGGGAATCCGCCCTGACAAGCTGCGGAAACCCAGCCTCCAGCGCGTTATTTTCGCGGATCAGCGCGTCATAGGCGGCGTCAGTGATCTCGGGCTGGTCCTGATCATGGTAGAGCCGATTGTGCCGGGCAATTTCCCTGGCGAGCCGCATCAGGCGATTGGCGGCTTCCGCTTCGGTCATCTGGGTCGGGTCGATCGAGTCACTCATAACTGCTCCATCCCCGTTCAGGGCGGGCTTGTCGAGACGCTTGCTCGATGGCAGCGTCAGACTTCGAGCAGCCGATCCGCCTGCGCCCTTGCCTCTGCGGTGATCTCCGCGCCGGAGAGCATGCGGGCAATCTCTTCACGCCGTTCGCCATCGCTGAGCGCATGGACGCCGGTGCGGGTGACCGTGCCGTCGCTGGCCTTGGCGATCAGCATATGGCCAGCGCCGCGCGCCGCCACTTGCGGACTGTGGGTAACGACGAGGATCTGGTTGCTCTGCGCCAAGCGCGCGAGACGGTCGCCGATGGCCGATGCCACCGCGCCGCCGACGCCCCGGTCGATCTCGTCGAAGATCAGCGTGTCCGCCCCGCCCCGCTCCGCCAGCGCGACCTTCAGCGCAAGGATGAAGCGCGACAATTCGCCTCCGCTAGCGATCTTCACAAGGGGCGCGAAGGGCGCGCCGGGATTGGTGGAAATCTCGAACTCCACCCGGTCCATGCCCTGCGCGCTCCATTGCCCTTCATCGAGCGTGGCGACGGTGGTGCGGAAGCGTGCGGCGTCGAGCTTGAGGGGCGCAAGTTCCGCTGCCACAGCCGCGTCGAGCCGCGCGGCGGCGTCCTTGCGCTGAGCGGAGAGCGTCTGGGCGGCGTCGCGATAGGCAGCGGCGGTGGCGGCGACATCGGCTTCCAGCGCGGCTATATGCTCCTCCCCACCCTCGATGGCGGCCAGCTTTGCCCCCATGTCGTCGCGCAGGGCGGCGAGGTCATCGGCGGCGACCTGATGCTTGCGCGCCAGCCCGCGCAGGTCGAACAGGCGCGTTTCGATGGCGTCGAGGCGCGCGGGATCGAAGCTGAGCGCATCGGCGGCGCTCGCCAGCCGATCCTCCGCCTCGCCCGCTTCGATCACGGCGCGGTCGAGGGCGGCGAGCACTTCGGCGAGAGGCTCATATTCGCTGACCATCCGATCGAGCCGCCGCGCCGCCTGCCGCAGTTGCGCCAGCCCGCCGTCGGAGCCGGTGAGGCATTCGGTCACGGCCGACAGATCATCGGCGAGACGCGCGCCCTTCTGCATGGTGGCGCGTTCCTCGGCCAGCGCCGCTTCTTCGCCGGGTTCAGGGCCGAAACGCGACAACTCTTCAACCGCGTGCGTCAGATAGTCGCGGTCGCGCGCCGCCACCTCTACCGCCGCGCGGCTTTCAGCGAGCCGGTCGGCTGCCTCGCGCCAGGCGGCGTATGTCCTGGCGACTGACGCGCTGTCGCAGCGGCCATAGGCGTCCAGCAGCTGGCGATGCCCGCGCGGGTTGAGCAGCCCGCGATCATCATGCTGCCCGTGGATTTCGACGAGCGTGCCGCCAAGGTCGCGGAGCAAGGCGGCTGAGCAGGCCTGATCATTGACGAAGGCGCGGCTGCCCCCGTCAGCCTTAAGCGTGCGGCGGATGATGAGCGGTTCGCCTGCGTCCAGTTCGATGCCGTTGCTGGCGAGCAGCTCGGCAGCCCTGTGGTCGGCACGCGGAATGTCGAAGGTGGCGGTGACGCTCGCCTGCGCCTCTCCGCTGCGGACGAGGCCGCTGTCCGCCCTTGCGCCGAGCGCAAGCCCTAGCGAATCGAGGAGGATGGACTTGCCCGCGCCGGTTTCGCCAGTCAGCACGCCAAGGCCCGTGCCGAACTCCAGGTCCAGTGCCTCGATCAGGACGACGTTGCGGATGGAAAGATTGGTCAGCAATGCGGCCGATCTCCAAACGTCATCCCAGCGGACGCTGGGATCTCGTGCCGCCGGGCCGTGCCCAATGGCCTGAGACCCCAGCTTTCGCTGGGGTGACGGTAAATCGGCAGTTACGCCTTGCCGCCATGTTCCCGCATGAGCTTGTAGCTGCGCTCATACCATTTGGAGCCGGGATAGTTGCGGCCCAGGACCGCCGCAGCCTTTTGCGCTTCTGCGGGGATGCCGAGCGACAGATAGCTTTCGACCAGGCGCTCCAGCGCTTCGGGCGTGTGGGTGGTCGTCTGATATTTGTCAATGACAGTGCGGAACCGCAGCGTTGCCGCCAGCCACTGCCCACGGCGCTGGTAGAAACGGCCTACTTCCATCTCCTTGCCCGCAAGGTGATCATTGACCAGATCGAGCTTCAGCCGGGCATCGGCGGCGTAGCGGGTGTCGGGATAGCGGCGGATGAGTTCGCCCAGCGAATCCAGCGACTGCTGCGTGATCTTCTGGTCACGGGTGACGTCCGCGATCTGCTCATAATAGCAGAGCGCGATCAGATAATAGGCGTAGGGCGCGTCCTTGTTGCCGGTGTGGATCGCCAGGAAGCGCTGAGACGCGGCGATCGATTCACTATAGTCCTTGTTCATATAATAGCTGAACGCGGACATGAGCTGCGCCCGGCGCGCCCATGGCGAATAGGGATGCTGGCGTTCCACCTCGTCAAACAGAGCGGCGGCCATCTTATACTGGCCGCGATCGAGCCGGTATTTGCCCGCATTGTAGAGCGTGGACACGTCACGGGCGACATATTGGGTGTCGGCCTTGTTCTTCGACGTGGCGCAGCCGGCGAGCAGAGCGGCAAGCAGAAGCGGAGCGGTAGCCGCGCCGATGCGCGTCATGGTTTTCGTCAGCATGGCCGGGTCATAGCGGAGCGAATGGCACTCGCCAAGCGGCAGAATAGCGGGTGAACGCTTGCCGCCCATCAACGCGCCTGCGCAGGGAGGTCCAGCCGCACGATCGCGCCGCCTTCCGGCCGGGGATGCAGGCCGAACTGGGCGCTAAGCTGGCTCGCCAGCGCGCTTGCGATGCGCAGCCCGAGGGAATTGCCCTTCTCGATCCGAAAATCGGGGGCAAGGCCATCGCCATCGTCGGCGATCCTGAGGGACAAGGCCCCGCTCGAATCCTCCAGCGACACCTCGATGGTTCCGCCGCGATGGGGCAATCCATGTTCGATGGCGTTGCTCACCGCCTCCGCCACGATAAGCGCGAGCGGCACGGCAACGTGGGAGTCGAGCGTCAGGCCCGGCGGGGCGCTGACGGTGACTTGAATATCCCTCCGCCCGCTCGCTTCAAGGACGTCTGCGGTCAGCCGCGTCAGGAAGGCATGCAGGTCTTGTCCCTCTTCCGCTGGATCGTAAAGCGCCCGGCTGATCCTGCCGATCAGGGCAAGACGGCTGGCGGCATCGTCCATCGCTCGTGCCGCCACCTGATCATCGATGTGCCGCCTTTGCAACGACAGCATCGCGGCGACAACTTGCAGATTGTTGGAAACGCGGTGCTGCAATTCGTGGAACAGCAGTTCGCGATTTTCCGCCAGCGCCCGGCTGCGTTCCCGTTCGACGGCAAGATTGAAATTGGCCCGCTGCATCCAGTGGATGAGCGCTATGTCGATCCCGATCACGGCCGTGTAGAAAATGAGGGCGAGGATCACACCCCCGCCAAAGCTGCCGCCCGGTCCTGAGGGAATGAAGAAATACCAGGATAGGAAACCGCACAATATCCCGGTGAATATCCCGGGACGCAGCCCGAACAGGAAAGTCGAAAGGATGACCGCCGGGAAAAAGGATACGAACGGGTAGCCGATGGGGAGGAAGCTCTGCGCAGCTAGCCTGAGGATCAGAGCGATGCCGCAAAACGCCGCCGAAATGGCGTAGGCGTAAACAGGGCGTTTGAGGACGAGAGGAAGGCGCTCGACGAACCTCTCATTGGCACGCTGCATCTTATCCCCCCGAAATCGCAGGGCACAGTAACAGAAGTTTTTGCATCTCCAATTGATCGAAATCAAGAATGCCTAGCCCAATGAAAAAGGGCGCCCGGTCAGGAGCGCCCTTCTCATGTCGTTTTTTGTTGTCGCATCGTTTTAAGCGCAAAACCGGTTCCCACTTTTGCGCACGATGCTCAGCATAGCCGGATAACCGGCCAGCATCAGTCCTGAGTCAGGAAATCGGGCAGACCGGCGTTGGAGCCGTCATCGTCCCCGCCGCCGTTGCCGCCACGGCCTTCACCGCGCGGGCCACGATCCCCGCGATCACGGCGCGGGCCGCGATCACCGCCCCGGTCACCACCACGACCGCCACGGTCGCCGCCGTCACGACGGGGACCACGGCCACGGTCGCCACCACGGCCGCCTTCACGGTCGCCGCGCGGTTCGCGGGCAGGACGGGTGTCTTCCAGCTCTTCGCCGGTTTCCTGGTCAACGACGCGCATCGACAGGCGAACCTTGCCGCGCGGATCGATCTCGAGGACCTTGACCTTTACTTCCTGGCCTTCCGACACGACGTCGGTCGGCTTTTCGACGCGCTCATTCTTCATTTCGGACACGTGGACGAGACCGTCCTTGCCACCCATGAAGTTCACGAACGCACCGAAATCGACGATGTTGACGACTTTGCCGGTGTAGATCTTGCCGACTTCCGCTTCCTCGACGATGCCGAGGATCCACTTCTTGGCGGCTTCGATCTGGTCGATGTCGGACGAGCTGATCTTGATGATGCCTTCGTCGTCGATGTCGACCTTCGCGCCGGTCTCCGCGACGATTTCGCGGATGACCTTGCCGCCGGTGCCGATGACGTCGCGGATCTTCGACTTGTCGATCTGGATCGTTTCGATGCGCGGGGCATGCGCCGACAGTTCTGTGCGGGTCGAGGACAGGGCCTTGTTCATTTCACCCAGGATGTGGGCGCGGCCTTCCTTCGCCTGGCGCAGAGCGACTTCGAAGATTTCCTGCGTGATTCCGGCAACCTTGATGTCCATCTGCATGGTGGTGATGCCCGCTTCCGTGCCCGCCACCTTGAAGTCCATGTCGCCAAGATGATCTTCGTCGCCGAGAATGTCGCTGAGAACAGCGAAATCCTTGCCGTCGAGGATCAGGCCCATGGCGATGCCCGACACCGGCCGCTTCAGCGGAACGCCCGCGTCCATCATGGACAGCGAACCGCCGCAGACCGTCGCCATCGAGGACGAGCCGTTGGACTCGGTGATGTCGGACAGAACGCGGATGGTGTAGGGGAAGTCTTCCTTGCTGGGCAGCACGGGGTGCAGCGCACGCCATGCCAGCTTGCCATGGCCGACTTCGCGACGGCCCGGCGCGCCGAAGCGGCCGACTTCGCCGACCGAATAGGGCGGGAAGTTATAGTGCAGCATGAAGTTTTCATAATGAACGCCGGTCAGGCCGTCGATCATCTGCTCAGCATCCTTGGTGCCGAGCGTGGTGGTGCAGATTGCCTGCGTTTCACCGCGGGTGAACAGCGCCGAACCATGGGTGCGCGGCAGGAAGCCGACCATCGCCTCGATCGGGCGGATCTGCGTGGTGGTGCGGCCGTCGATGCGCTTGCCATCCTTGATGATGGCGCCGCGCACGATTTCCGATTCCAGCTTCTTGGTCAGCTTGATGCCAGCCATGACGGTCTGGGCGTCGAGGCCTTCCTCAGCGAAGAAAGCCTTCGCCTTGTCGCGGGCGGCGTTGATCGCGTCCGAGCGAGCCGACTTGTTGGTCAGCTTGTAGGCGGCGGTGATGTCCTTACCGATCAGCTTCTTCAGCTTCTTCTTCAGGTCATCCAAGTCGTCGCCCTTGGCGACTTCCCACGGGTCCTTGGCGGCCTTTTCAGCAAGCTGGATGATCGCGTCCACGACCTTCTTGCTCGCTTCATGAGCGAACAGGACGGCGCCGAGCATGACGTCTTCCGAAAGCTCCTTGGCTTCGGATTCGACCATCATCACCGCGTTCTGGGTGGCGGCGACGACCAGGTCGAGTTCGCCGGTCTTCACCTCGTCCATCGACGGGTTCAGCTGATATTCGCCATCCTTGTAACCGACGCGGGCAGCGCCGATCGGGCCCATGAAGGGCACGCCCGACAGGGTCAGCGCAGCCGAAGCGGCGATCATCGCGACGATATCGGGCTCGCTCTCGCCATCGAACGACAGCACCTGGGCGATGACGTTGATTTCGTTGTAGAAGCCTTCGGGGAACAGCGGGCGGATCGGGCGGTCGATCAGGCGGCTGGTCAGCGTTTCCTTTTCGGTCGCGCCGCGCTCACGCTTGAAGAAGCCGCCGGGAATACGACCGGCTGCGGAGTATTTTTCCTGATAATGGACGGTCAGCGGGAAGAAGTCCTGTCCTTCCTTCACCGACTTGGCGGCGGTCACGGCGCACAGCACCACGGTTTCGCCATAGGTCGCCAGCACGGCGGCGTCAGCCTGACGCGCAATACGGCCGGTTTCGAGCGTGAGGGTCTTTCCGCCCAGCTCGATTGATACCTTCTTTACATCGAACATAATGTTTTCCTTCGCCCGCCTGGCCCTATTGCCGGGCGGGGCCTGTGTTGCGGGCTAGCCGGCCCGCTGCGGTTTCGGAGCATCGTCTGGCCCCTTGGTCGGAACATCCTGCCGAATTGCAGGAGTCCCGGAATCGGAAACGGCCCCGCTGGGGGGCCGTCCCTTCTATAGCAGGCTTACTTGCGCAGGCCCAGCTTTGCGATGAGGTCGTTATAGCGACCCGCATCCTTTTTCTTCAGATAGTCCAGCAGCGAACGACGCTTGTTGACCAGCATGAGCAGGCCGCGACGGCTGTGGTTATCCTTGTGGTGACCCTTGAAATGCTCGGTCAGGTTCGAAATGCGCTCCGAGAGGATCGCGACCTGAACTTCCGGCGAACCGGTGTCGCCTTCGGCGCGGGCATGTTCCTTGATCAGCGCTTCCTTGCGCTCAGCAGTAATCGACATCGGCTTCCTTTCATAACATCTAGAGATTGAAGCCGCGCACCACCCTGATCTCAGGGCCACTGGCCTCGACCAGCGCGACGGGCGTATCGCCCTCCATCGCCAGCATGAGACCGGTATGCGGTTTCCCCACAAGCACCTTCCCCTGTCGGAGAGCCAGCGCGTCGTGGGGAGAGACTGCAAGAGCCGGGATGTCGTCCAGCCCTGCGGTCAACGGCAGCATGAGCTGCGCGATGCCGTGCCCCCTAGCAGCTTCGTCCAATTTGTCCAGTGAAATAGCAGATTCCAGGGTGAACGGGCCTGCCTTCACGCGGCGGAGCATGGTGACATGGCCAACGGTGCCGAGGGCGATCGCGATGTCGCGGGCGAGGGATCGGATATAGGTGCCCTTGGAAACATGGGCGCGGAGGGTGATTTGCTGAATCCTCTCTCCGCTCGCGGGGAGAGGATAAGGAGGCTTGGCAGCTTGCTGCCTAGCCGGAGTTGGAGAGGGGGATGACGCGCCCTGCCCCTCTCCAAGCTCCGCTAGCCCGCCATGCGGACAAGCTACGCTATCCTCTCCCCCTTTCGGGAGAGAGGAAATCTGCAGTTCGTAAATCATCACGCTGCGCAGCTTCATCTCGACATCCTGCCCAGCCCGGGCAAGGTCATAAGCCCGCTGGCCGTCTATCAGGATGGCAGAATAAGCAGGCGGCGCTTGTTCGATCGGGCCTGTGAAGCGAGGCAATATCGCTTCTACCTCGCCGAGCGTCGGGCGGTGATCGCTTTCCGCAATAACCTTCCCTTCGAGGTCCAGCGTGTCGGTCTGGGTGCCAAACGTGACGGTGAAGTCGTAAATCTTGTCGCTGTCGAGCATGCGCCCGGCGAGCTTCGTCGCCTCCCCTATCGCGATCGGCAGCACGCCAGTCGCCAGCGGATCGAGCGTGCCGCCATGGCCGACTTTCCACTTGCCAGCCCCGCTTTGGCGAAGGGCGCGCTTGACGGCGCTGACCGCCTGGGTGGAGCCGACCCCGTGGGGTTTGTCGAGGATGATCCAGCCGTGCATCGGGGTGAACAGGGGCGTCAGTCCTGATCGTCCGCCTGATCAAGATCGCGTGCAACCTTTGGGTCCCTCAGAAGCTTGTCGATGTGGCTGCCTTCGTCAAAGCTCTCGTCCGCAAGGAATTTGAGCTTCGCCGCATATTTGAGGCGGATGCGGTGCGCGACCTCGCGCTGGAGATAGGCGGTGTTGGTGCGCAGCGCCTTCAGCACCGCTTCCTCGTCCTGACCAAGCAGCGACTTCACGAAGACAGTGGCGTGGCGCAGGTCGGGGGACATGCGCACTTCGGTAACGCTGACGACATGTTTCGCCAGCACATCGTCATGCACGTCGCCGCGCTGGAGGATGTCGGACAGGACGTGACGCACCTGCTCGCCCACGCGGAGGAGGCGGACGGAGGGGCCTTCGGGTTGATTGGACATAGATCCTCCCCTCCCGTGAACAGGAGGGGCCGGGGGTGGGCTCTCCCCAACGGCCAATGCAATTCAGGAGAGGGCGAGCCCACCCCCTAACCCCCTCCCGCCTGCGGGAGGGGGAACATGGATCACAGCGTCCGGGCGCGCTCTTCGACCTCGAACAGCTCCAGCGTATCGCCAGGCTTGATGTCGTTCGTGTCCTGAAGCACGGCACCGCATTCCATGCCCGCGCGGACTTCGGCGACATCGTCCTTGAAGCGGCGCAGCGACGCGATGTTGGTGCGCGACACGATGACATCGTCGCGGGTAAGGCGCGCGTTGAGGCCCTTGCGGATGATGCCGTCCAGGACGAGCAGACCGGCCGCCTTGTCCTTCTTGCCCGCCGGGAACACCTGAAGCACCTCGGCCCGGCCGACGATGGTTTCGATGCGCTCGGGAGCCAGCTGGCCCGCCATTTCGCCGCGTACTTCCTCGAGCAGATCGTAGATCACGTCATAATAGCGCAGCGAGATCTTCTCGCGTTCCGCCAGCTGACGCGCCTTGGCATTGGGACGGACGTTGAAGCCGATCAGCGGCGCGCGGCTGGCAGCGGCCAGCGTGACGTCGCTTTCGGTGATCGCGCCGACGCCCGAATGCAGGATGCGGACCTTGATCTCGTCGGTCGAGATGCGGTTCAAGGACGATACGATCGCTTCCACCGAGCCCTGCACGTCGCCCTTCACGACCACCGGATATTCGATGACCTTGGTGTTGAGCGCCGAGAACATGTGCTCGAAGCTGGTCGGTGCCGTCGTGGTCCGCTTCTTCGTCGCCTGTTCCTGACGGTAGGCGGCGACTTCGCGGGCGCGGGCTTCATTCTCGACGACAGTCAGCTGATCACCTGCCAGAGGCACACCGGAGAGCCCAAGCACCTCGACCGGGGTCGATGGCCCTGCGACCTTCACATTCTGGCCCTTGTCATTGACGAGCGCCCTCACCTTGCCGCTTTCGGCACCGATGACGAAGGTGTCGCCGACCTTCAGCGTCCCCTTGCGCACCAGCACGGTCGCGACCGCGCCGCGGCCCTTGTCGAGCTGCGCTTCGATGACATTGCCTTCGGCCTGGCGGTCGGGGTTGGCGGTCAGTTCCATGACTTCGGCCTGGAGCAGGATCTTGTCGATCAGCTCGTCCAGACCCGTCTTCTTCAGCGCGGAAACCTCTACGTCCTGGACGTCACCGCCCATATCCTCGACCACGATCTCCTCGCTCAGCAGGCGCTCGCGCACCTTCTGCGGATTGGCTTCGGGCTTGTCGCACTTGTTGATCGCGACGATCATCGGGACGCCAGCAGCCTTGGTGTGGTTGATGGCTTCGATGGTTTGCGGCATCAGGCCGTCATCGGCCGCCACCACCAGGATGACGATGTCGGTGACGTTGGCCCCGCGAGCGCGCATTTCTGAAAATGCCTCGTGGCCCGGCGTATCAAGGAAGGTGATGACATCGCCCTTCTTCGTCGTCACCTGATAGGCACCGATATGCTGGGTGATGCCGCCGCTTTCGCCAGCGACCACATCTGTTCCCCGCAAGGCGTCGAGCAGCGAGGTCTTGCCGTGATCGACATGGCCCATGATGGTCACGACCGGGGCGCGCGGCTTCAGGGTTTCGGGCGCATCCACTTCGCCTTCCATCCCGATTTCGACGTCAGCTTCAGAAACGCGCTGGATCCGGTGGCCGAATTCCTCGACCAGCAATTCCGCGGTATCCTGATCGATCGGCTGGTTGAGCGTGACGGCGGTGCCCATCTTGAACAGGGCCTTCACCAAGTCCGCGCCCTTTTCGGCCATGCGGTTGGCGAGTTCCTGCACGGTGATGCTTTCAGGCACCACGACATCGCGGACCTGCTTTTCACGCTGTTGCGCGCCACCGGCATAATGGGCGCGGCGCTCCTTTTCGCGCGCGCGCTTCAAGGCGGCGAGCGAACGGGCGCGGGCGCTGTCGTCGTCGGCAAGCGCGCGTGTGACGGTCAGCTTGCCCGATTGGCGGCGATTATCCTCGCCCGCACGCTTGGTGCGGTCAGGCTTGGCCGGTTCGGGACGCTTGATCGGCGTGACGGGCGTGAAGCGGCGCGGCGGCGGCGCGGCGGCCGCAGGGGCTGCGGCAGAGCGCTGTTCGGGCGCTTGCTGGGCAGGCTGCTCCTCGACCGGAGCGGGCGCAGGCTCGGCAACAGGCGGCGCAGCAGCGGCCTTCGCCTCTTCCTCGGCACGGCGCGCGGCTTCGGCCTCGGCAGCTTCAGCCGCCTGGCGGTTTTCCTCGACGCGGCGCTTTTCGTCCTCGGTCGCGGCGAGGCGTTGCGCATCCTCACGGCGGCGCGCCTCTTCCAGCGCGTTCATGCGGGCTTCTTCAGCCTCGCGCAGCAGCTTGGCCTGCAATTCCTGACGCGACATCAGGCTCTGCGGCGGCGCAGGGCGCGCGGGGGCAGCGGGCTGCGGCGCGCGCGCCTGCGGCTGCTGCGGCGGAGGCGCAGCGGCGGCAGGTGCCGGGGTCGGATCAGCCTGGGGCGCAGCCGCAGGCGCACCGGCTTCGCCGGGCTTGCCCAGGATGCGGCGCCGCTTCACCTCGACCACGACCGTATTCTTGCGGCCATGGCTGAACTGCTGCTGCACCTGGCCGGATTCAACGGTCCGCTTGATGCCCAGCGGCTTGCGGCCCAGAACCGGCTTGTCTTCCTTGCTGTCACTCATACGACTGAACTGTACCCTTCACTTACCATCCGACCGGCAAGGCCCGTCGGCGCCTTCATTCCATGCAGCCTAGACGCCCTGCGCATCGGCGGAGTCATGCTCCCCATGCACGGGCGCCCCGGTAGCGCAACCCAGATAGCTTTCCAAGCGGCCAATAGCCGCACGCAGACGCGACGCGGCGCGCGAGTCGGTCACTGCGATATGGACGACGTTATCACGCCCCATTGCCATAGATAGGGCGTTCCGGTCCACAGGCAAGACGATGCCTGCCAATTCCGTGCCTTCTGCTTCCTGTCCGACGCGCAGCGCCTGATCGAGCTTGCGGTTGCCGTCAGCCGCCGCATCGCTGGCGTGGAGCAGCAGCTGGACCTTGCCCTGGCGGCAGGCGACGTCGATCTTTTCCGATCCGGTGAGGACCATCGACGCGCGTGCTTCCAGGCCGAGGCGGTCGAGCAGTGCCTTGCGCAGCCCGTCCTCGATCAGGTCCGGCAGAGTGTCCGGGATTTGCAGATCGCCGGTCTTGAACGAGCGGGAGAGCGCGCCCTTGAGCTTGCCCTTGGCGAGGGCCTGTTCCAGTTCCGCGCGGGGGACGCCGATCCACGCGCCTCGCCCCGGCGCCTTGGCGCGGATGTCGGGCAGGACCTGACCTTCCGGGCCGATGGCGAGGCGGATCAGCGTTTCGGGATCGGCGCGATCGCCCGAGAGGATGCATTTGCGTTCGGTCATACCGAAATCCTCCCCTTCAAGGGGAGGTGGCAGCCCGAAGGGCTGACGGAGGGGTTTTCCCCTATCGTCAGCGCACCACCCCTCCACCGGCTTCGCCGGTCCCCCTCCCCTTCCCGGGGAGGATTTTCACAATAGTGGAGCCTTAGCCTCTCATCGGGAAGTGACCGCAGCATTTGCGTCCTCCCCTGGCTTGGGCTCGGCGGCGCGGTCGGCAATCAACATGCCGCCCGACCCGTAATTTTCCGTCGCGATTTCCGAAATCACCACCTGCACGGCAGAGGGCGCCTTCCCCAGCCGCTCGACAAGCGACTGGGTGACGTCGGCGACGATAGCCGCTTTCTGCTCACGGGTGGCGTTTCCGGCCAGACGGATGTCTACGAAAGGCATCGGGGCTTAGGCTTCCTCGCCCTCGAACCAGTGCGCGCGGGCGGCCATGATGATCTCATTGCCCTGCTCTTCACTGAGGCCATATTCGGCAAGGATGCCGCCCTTGTCCTCGGCACCTTCGTTGCGGCGGCGGCGCTGATCGACACGCTTCTTCGCGATCAGTTCGTCGGTCGCAAGGTCGGCGAGGTCATCGAGCGTCTTCACGCCCGCCTTGCCCAGCGTCACCAGCATCGCTTCGGTAAGGTGCGGAATGTCGGCCAGCGCATCCTCGACGCCAAGCGCCTGACGTTCCTCACGGGCGGCTGCTTCGCGACGCTCTAATGCTTCCTGCGCGCGGCTCTGAAGCTCGGCAGCGAGGTCTTCGTCGAAGCCTTCGATCGCGGCCAGTTCCTCGACGCCCACATAGGCGACTTCTTCCAGCTCGCCAAAGCCTTCGGCCACCAGCAGCTGGGAAAGGGTTTCGTCCACGTCGAGCTCGTTCTGGAACAATTCGGAACGCGCGACGAATTCCTTCTGACGCTTCTCGGACGCGTCAGCCTCGGTCATGATGTCGATCGCCTTGCCGGTCAGCTGGCTGGCGAGGCGGACGTTCTGGCCACGGCGGCCAATGGCGAGCGACAGCTGATCGTCAGGCACGACGACTTCGATGCGCTCTTCTTCTTCGTCAATGACCACGCGGGCGACCTGAGCGGGCTGGAGCGCGTTGACGACGAAGGTCGCGGTATCTTCCGACCAGGGAATGATGTCGATCTTTTCGCCCTGCATTTCCTGCACGACGGCCTGCACGCGGCTGCCCTTCATGCCGACGCAGGCGCCGACCGGGTCGATGCTCGAATCGCGGCTGATGACACCGATCTTGGCGCGCGAGCCCGGATCGCGGGCAGCGGCCTTAATCTCGATCACGCCGTCATAGATTTCGGGCACTTCCTGCGCGAACAGCTTCTTCATGAACTCAGGATGCGCGCGGCTGAGGAAGATCTGGGGCCCGCGATTTTCGCGGCGCACGTTCAGGATCACCGAGCGGATGCGGTCGCCGACGCGGACGACTTCGCGGGGGATCTGCTGATCACGGCGGATGACGCCCTCGGCGCGACCCAGGTTCACCACGACATGGCCGAACTCGACCGACTTGACGACGCCGGTGATGATCTCACCCACGCGGTCCTTGAATTCTTCGTGCTGGCGCTCACGCTCGGCGTCGCGGACCTTCTGGAAGATCACCTGCTTGGCGGACTGGGCATCGATACGGCCGAGGTCGATCGGGGGCAGCGGATCGACGATGAAGTCGCCGATTACGGCATCCTTCTTCAGCTTCTGCGCCTGCTTGAGGTCAACCTGCTTGAAATAGTCGTCAACCGCCTCGACCACTTCGACGACGCGCCACAGGCGCAGGTCGCCGCTGTCCGGATCAAGCTTGGCACGGATGTCGTTTTCGGCACCATAGCGCGCGCGGGCGGCGCGCTGGATCGCGTCTTCCATCGCCTCGATGACGATCGCCTTGTCGATCATCTTCTCGCTGGCGACGCTGTTCGCGATGGCGAGCAACTCGGCCTTGTTGGCGGAAATGGCGTTGGCCATGGTCGTGAACCCTTACTCTTCGGTTTCGAACTCGTCCGCCCCATCGGAGGAGAGCGGCATGCTAGCAGAAATAAGCGCGTCGGTCAGTATCAGCTTGGCATCGCCGACCAGCGCGAAGGGGATGGCGACATCCCCGGCCTTGTTATCCTGGAACTGGATTTCCTCGCCCTCGACACCCTTCAGGATGCCGCGAAAGCTCTTGCGCCCCGCCACAGTTTCGGCCGTGGCGATCTTCGCCTCATGCCCTGCCCATTCCAGAAAATCGTGGAGGCGGGTAAGCGGGCGATCGATGCCAGGTGAGCTGACTTCCAGCCGATAGGCTTCCTCGATCGGATCAGCTTCGTCCAGCACATCGGACAGGCGGCGCGAGATGGTGGCGCAATCTTCGATCACGAGTTGCTTGGTCGCGGGATTTTCCGCCATGATCTGCAGCGTATATTCGTCACCCGACCCGAACAGCTTCACGCGCACGAGGTCAAAGCCCAAGGCCTTCACCTCCGGTTCGATCAGCGCGGTCAGTTCGGCGATGTCCGCCATGCAGTCTCCAACAGAATATGTGCGTTCCCGCCGCCGCAAGCCCTTCCGCTTGCGACCCCGACATGTTTGACGATGTTAGGAAGCAAGGGCGATATAGGCGCGATGCGATAATGCTGCAACATTATTCGTGCACGGGACTTTTACAGGCAGGGGGCGACCGATCCGTTCGGGCCGAGCTTGTCGAAGCCCCTCCATTCTCTCATGAAAAGAGAAGCCCTTTGACAGGCTCGGGGCGAACGGAGGTTGATATGAATCGGGTTTTGATCACCGCCCTGCCCCTTGTCCTCCTCGCCTGTTCTTCCGAGAATGCGACGGGTCAGAACAGCGCCGCGGCTGCGGAAAAGCCGTTCAAGACGTCGGTGATTGCTGACTTTGATTCGCCCTGGGCGATGACGTTCCTTCCGGACGGGCGGGCGCTGATCACGGAAAAGGCGGGCGAGATGATCCTGTTCGATCCGAAGAACGGGACGAAGATACCGGTCGCCGGCATGCCCAAGGTTGATAGTGCGGGCCAGGGCGCGTTGATGGATATCGTCCTCTCGCCGACGTTCGGGCAGGATCGGAAGGTTTATTTCAGCTTTTCGGAAAGCGGCCCCGGCGGCAAGGGCGTGGCGCTGGCGACGGGCATCTTCAACCAGGCGAGCGACGGGACAACGAAGCTGGACGGCGTCAAGACGATCTTCCGCGCGACGCCCTATATCGAGGGTAATGGGCATTATTCCGGCCGGATCGCCTTCTCGCCTGATGGCAAATATCTGTTCTTCACTAATGGCGAGCGGCAGAAGTTCGATCCGGCGCAGGACCCGAAGGCAACGCTGGGCAAGGTACTGCGGCTGAACCTGGACGGCACGCCGGCTGCTGGCAATCCGCTGGCGGCGAAAGGTTTCCACCCTGCCGTCTGGTCCTATGGCCACCGCAACCTGCTCGGCATCGCGTTCGACAAGGATGGGCGGCTGTGGGAGCAGGAGATGGGCCCCAAAGGCGGGGATGAGGTGAACCTCATCAAGCCAGCGCTCAATTATGGCTATCCCAAGGTGTCCAATGGCGACCATTATGACGGAAAGCCGATCCCCGACCATAGCGCGCATGATGGCTATGAAGCGCCGAAGGTCTGGTGGAACCCGGTAATCTCTCCTGCGGGGCTGCTCTATTATTCGGGCGATCTGTTCCCGCAGTGGAAGAATTCCCTCTTTATCGGCGGGCTGTCGAGCAAGGCGCTGGTGCGCGTGAAGCTGGATGGGGAGAATGCGGCGAAAGCGGATCAGTGGGACATGGGCGCTCGCATCCGCGAGGTCGAGCAAGGTCCGGACGGGGCGCTGTGGTTGCTGGAGGATGGCGGCCAGGGCTCGCAGGGGCGGTTATTGAAGCTGACGCCTGCTAATTAGGACGATCCTGCTGACAGGAACGTACCGTATCAGCCGTTGACCCGCATCATGACAATCGACACGATAGTGATCGATAATGAGGGGGAGGACGGCCATGCCACATGCGGAATTCGTGCGACGCGATCTGCTGAAGGGCGCAATTTGCCTGGGGATGATGGGCGCTGCACCCGGATATGCGCGCGCAGGCGCAAAACGCTTTCCTGCCGTCCGCGCGATGGTGGCTGGTGTCATTGGGGAAAAGGCTGTTCCGGGCGCTATCGTCGCGATCGGCGAAAGAGCAAACCGGCCAGATTATATCAGCAGCGGCACGATCGCGCTTGATAGCGCGGTCCAAGTGGATGAGCACACTCTGTTTCGCGTCTATTCGATGACGAAACCGATCACCGGCATGGCGGCAATGCTGCTGATCGCAGAAGGCCGGATGAAGATCGATCAGCCGGTAGCCGATTTCATCCCCGGATTTGCCAAAATGCGCGTGCTGGCCAATCCTGGCCGAGGCGTCGAAACTCGTCCTGCCACTTCCGCAATGACGATCCGCCACCTGTTGACTCACACCGCCGGTCTTGGTGGCGGGCCTGCGGTCAAAGGGCCGCTCAAGGGGATATATGAAAAGCTGGGGCTGAGGCAGAACCTGATCAGCCATGCGGAACGGCTGGAGCAAGCCCCGCCTTCGAGCCTGAAGGATTTCGCCGATCGGCTGGCGGCGGCTCCCCTGCTTTCAGACCCGGGAACGGCGTGGAGCTATTCGGTGGGGCTGGATTTGCTCGGCCATATTATCGAGATCGTGGCAGGCATGCCGTTCGAGCAGTTTCTGGAGCGGCGGTTCTTCGCGCCTTTGGGCATGAGCAACACCTTCTTCTCTGTGCCAGAGAGCAAGAAGGCGCGTCTCGTCACCAGCTATACAGGCAGGAGCGCCAAGCTGACGGAGGTCGATGCGGGCCCGGCTTCGATATTCCTCAACAAGCCCGCATTTCCTTCGGGCGGCGGCGGGCTCATCTCAACGGCCCATGATTATGATCGCTTCCTGGCCATGCTGGCGAATAACGGACGCCTGGGCCGGACGGAGGTCATGCCGCCGGACGCCGTGGCCGCTGGAACCGCGAACCTCCTGCCGCAAGGCGTGAGCATGCGCGATTATCTCGGCATTCCGGGAGTGGTGGGCTTTGGCGCGGGCGGCTGCATTGCCGATCATGGCGGGTTCAAAGGCCTGTTCGGCTGGCTGGGCGCCGCGGGGACGATCGGCTTTATTGTGCCCGCACAGCGGCTTCGGGTGACCGGCTTGATCAACAATATGTCTGTCTTCGATTTCGCAATGAACTTGCCGAAAGCGGTTCATGACGATCTGGGTTCAGCCCGGACATCATGAATCTCGGCGCGGGGAGCGGCCTGATGCCAGCCGCCCCTCCCCCAGTTCGGCGGATCGAAGCGGCACCCCGGATAGAAGTCCGGGGGTGAAGGCGGCGGAGCCAGCTTATACCGCCGCCTCTCTTGGAAAGTCAGGCGATCAAACCAGCCGGCTCTGCTTCACCGCCGCTTCGATGAAGCTGGCGAACAGCGGATGCGGGTCGAAAGGCTTGGACTTGAGTTCCGGGTGGAATTGCACCCCCACGAACCAGGGGTGATCGGGACGCTCGACGATTTCCGGGAGCGTGCCGTCGGGGGACATGCCTGAAAAGATCAGGCCGCCCTTTTCGAGGCTGTCGCGATAGCCGGCGTTGACTTCGTAGCGGTGGCGGTGCCGTTCGCTGATGTCGCCGGTGCCGTAGATGCCCGCAACGACGCTGTTGCCGGTGAGCTTGGCGGGATAGGCTCCCAGGCGCATCGTGCCGCCAAGATCGGTTTCGGCGGTGCGCTTTTGCAGGCCTTCACTGCTCATCCATTCGGTGATGAGGCCGACGACCGGCTCTGAAGTCTCGCCAAATTCGGTGGTCGAAGCGTCCGGGATTCCGGCCGTGTTCCGCGCCCCTTCGATGCAGGCCATCTGCATGCCGAGGCAGATGCCGAAAAAGGGCACATTGCGTTCACGGGCGAACTTGACCGAGGCGATCTTGCCTTCGGAACCGCGCACGCCGAAGCCGCCGGGGACGAGAATGCCGTGCATCGGTTCAAGGCTGGCGGCGACGTCATCGCCCTTTTCGAAGAGTTCCGCGTCGATCCACTTGATGTTGACCTTCACCCGGTTGGCGAAACCACCATGGGTCAGCGCTTCGTAGAGCGACTTGTAGGCGTCGGGCAGGCCGACATATTTGCCCACGACGCCGATCGTCACTTCGCCTTCCGGGTTCTGCTGGCGATCCATGATGTCGAGCCAGCGGTCGAGCGACGGCTTGGGCGCGCCTTGAATGCCGAATGCGCGCAGCACTTCCTCGTCCAGCCCTTCCGCATGATATTGCGCGGGGACGGCGTAGATGCTGCTGGCGTCGAGCGCGGGGATGACGGCCTCGGGACGCACGTTGCAGAATAGCGCGATCTTCTTGCGCTCGCTTTCCGGCAGCGGATGTTCGCAGCGGCAAAGCAGGATGTCCGGCTGAATGCCGAGCGAGGTCAGTTCGCGGACGCTGTGCTGGGTCGGCTTGGTCTTCAGCTCGCCGGCCGCCGCGATGTAGGGCACCAGCGTCACATGGACGAAAATCGACTGGCCGCGATCCAGGTCGTTATGCAGCTGGCGGATCGCTTCCATGAAAGGAAGCGATTCGATGTCGCCTACCGTGCCGCCGATTTCGCACAGCACGAAGTCGAGGTCATCGGTGTCGGCAGTGGCGAACGCCTTGATCTCGTCGGTGACGTGCGGGATCACCTGCACCGTCGCGCCGAGATAATCGCCGCGCCGTTCGCGCTGAATGATCGTCTGGTAGACGCGGCCCTGCGTCACATTGTCCGACTGGCGCGCCGAAACGCCGGTGAAGCGCTCATAATGGCCAAGGTCGAGGTCGGTTTCCGCCCCGTCATCGGTCACATAGACTTCGCCATGCTGATACGGGCTCATCGTGCCCGGATCGACATTGAGATAAGGGTCGAACTTCCGGATACGCACACGGAAACCTCGCGCCTGCAGCAGCGCTGCGAGCGATGCGGCCATAAGGCCTTTACCAAGCGAGGAGACCACGCCGCCGGTGATGAAAATATACCGCGCCATGGGAGTGGAGGCTTAGCCTTTTACAAACAAGTTGGGCAAGCGCGCGAATCCACGCGCGAGCAAAAAAAGATCGGAAATGAGATCGAAAGGATCAGTTGGCGAGCGGAACCGCGCCATTCGCCGCCTGGCCGTTGCTCGCGGCGCCCGCCGCACCGGCCAGCGGATCGGCATTGCCGGTCGCCGGAGCCTGACCCGCAGGGGCAGAGGGAGCCTGCTTCACCAGCGACGTATCGATATCGCTTGGCGCGTGCTGAACCGACGCGATCACCGCAAGGACGATCGACAGCAGCACGAAGATCGACGCAAGGACGGTCGTCGAGCGCGTCAGGAAGTCCGCCGCACCCCGCGCGGACATCAACCCTGCCGGGCTGCCACCCACACCCAGGCCGCCGCCTTCCGACTTCTGCATCAGGATGACGGTGACCAGCAAAGCCGCAACGATGGCCTGCACGACGAGGATGAAGGTGAACATGCGAGAATATCTGTCCGAATGGGGTGCGTTGGAGAGCCCATAGCGGCGATAGGCGGCGGGGGCAACCGGCGCTGGGCTTCCTCGTGCTGATCAGATCCCGGGCAGAGCGGAAAGGCCGCCCCCTCCCGCCTCAACCAGCGGCAGCGATCACCGGCGCGAATTTCGTTGCCGTGAGGCTTGCGCCGCCAACGAGGCCGCCGTCGACATCTTCGATTGCCATCAGTTCAGCGGCATTCTCGCCATTCATCGAGCCACCATAGAGGATGCGCATGGCGTTCGCCTCACCCGCGCCGATCCGGCTGGCGAGCGCCGCACGCAGCGCCTTGTGCATGGCTTCGACCGCTTCCATGGTCGGGATGCGACCGGTGCCGATCGCCCAGATGGGTTCATAGGCGATCGCCAGCCAATCGGCCGCCGCGCCTTCGGGCAAGGAGGCAAGCAGCTGCGCCGACACGACGTCCTCGGCACCGCCGGCGTCGCGCACGTCCAGGCTTTCGCCAACGCACAGGATCACCTTGAGGCCCGCCGCCCTGGCCGCGAGCGCCTTGGCCGCGATATCGGCGTCCGTTTCGCCTTGATCCTGACGCCGCTCGCTATGGCCGACGATCGTCCAGCTCGCGCCTGCTTCCGCCAGCATTGCCGCCGACAGGCAGCCGGTGTGCGCGCCATTGTCCTTCATGTGGCAGTCCTGCGCGCCGACGAAGGCGCCGCCCTTCACTTGGCTGGCCGCCATGATCAGTGTCGCGGGCAGGCAAAGCCCCACCTCGACCACCGGACGTTCGGCCGCGAGCGCCCCGATCGCTTCCACTTCCGGCAGCTGTGCGCGAAGGCCATTCATCTTCCAGTTGCCGACCACCAGCTTGCGCCTGCCCATCGATCCGTACCCCTTTCAAGTCATCCGTCCATTCGCCAGCCTGACAGACCAGCCCTTCCGCAGGCCGATGGACAAAGGGACGGCATTTGTCCAGCCAAGCCGCACTTGCCGCCGCGACGATCCGCCCCTAAAGCGGGCCGCCTGTAAAAGTCTTTCCTTGTTGGACTTCTCTCCATGCTTTCAGTCTTTCGGCGCTTCATCCATTCGAAATTCGGCGCCCTGTTCGCGCTTCTTTTCCTCGGCATCATCGCGGCGGCCTTCATCTTGGGCGATTTGTCCAGCGGCCAGTTCGGCTCGTCTCTGGGCGGCCGTGGCGAGACGGCGGCGAAGGCTGGCGGGACGCGGCTGAGCGTTACGGAAGTGCAGGAGCGGGTCCAGCGGGTCTTCGAGAATGCGCGACGGGCGACTCCGGGTCTCCAGATCGGCGATTTCCTGGCGCAGGGCGCCGTCGCTCAGATTTACGACCAGCTCGTCGCCGCGATGACTCTGAAGGAATATGCGAAGGATCAGGGCGTCCATATCTCCAAGCGCCTTGTCGATGCGCAGATTGCCCAGATTCCGGCGTTTCAGGACGCGGCAGGCAATTTCAGCCAGGATAATTTCCGCCAGCTGCTGGTGCGCGAACGGATCACGGAGCAGGCGCTGCGCGAAGACATCACCCGCGAGATATTGGAACGGCAGATGCTCGCGCCTCTCGGCCTGGGCGTGAAGCTGCCCGACAGCGTCATCCTGCCCTATGCCTCGCTGCTGCTGGAGGCGCGCCAGGGCACCATCGCCGCTGTTCCCGCCGCCGCCTTCGCCGACATCAAGGACCCAAGCGATGCGCAACTCGCGACCTATTATCAGCAGAATGCCGCGCGCTTCACGATTCCCGAACAGCGGCGCATTCGCTACGCCGTGATCGATGGGGAGCGCTTCGCCCAGGCCGCGCAGCCGACTGACGCCGAAATCGCCGCAGCCTATAATCAGAACAAGGCGAGCTATGCCGCCAAGGAAAGCCGCAGCTTCGAACAGCTGATCGTGCCGGGCGAAGCCGCCGCCAAGACGATCGCAGCGCAGGTGAAGGGGGGCAAGTCGCTCGCCGCAGCCGCGCAGGCCGCTGGACTGGAGGCATCGACGCTTACCGATCAGAGCCGCGAAAGCCTTACCGCTTCTTCCTCCGCCACCGTCGCCAACGCGGCCTTTGCGGCCAAGCAGGGCGAGCTGGTCGGCCCGCTTCGTGGATCGCTCGGCTGGGTTCTGCTGCGCGTGTCGAACGTCAAGACCGTTGCCGCCCGCCCCTTGTCAGCCGTGCGCGACGAGATAGCGGCGACGCTTCGCTCGCAGAAGCAGAAGCGCCTGCTGAGCGAGTTCACCGGCAAGGTCGAAGATCAGATCGCCGATGGTGGCAGCTTCGAGGAAGTGGTCAAGGATAACGGCCTGAAGCTGGAAACGACGCCCTTCCTGGTTGCCAATGGCAAGCAGGTCGAGGATCAGGCCTATCAGGTTTCGGCCGATGTCCAGCCGCTGCTGGCGCCCGTATTCCAGATGAGCCAGGACGATGATGCGCAACTCGTGCCGATCACGCCTGACCAGCGCTATGCCCTTGCCGCGCCTGCCGAGATTCGCGCCGCCGCGCCGCCGCCGCTTGCAAAGGTGAAGCCGCTGGTTCTGGCGCAATATAAGCTCGCGCAGGGCAACGCCAAGGCGAAGGCTGTGGCCGAGCAGATCCGGGCGAAGGTCGCCAAGGGCATGAAGCTCGCCGATGCCGTGGCGCAGGCTGGCGTACGCCTTCCCGCGCCCCAGACGGTGGGGGGCCGCCGCGCCGACATCATGCGGGAAGGCCAGCGTCCGCCCGCCGAAGTCGCGATCCTCTTTTCCATGGCGACGAACAGCGTGAAGACGCTGCCGGTGGGTCAGGATCGCGGATATTTCGTCGTGCAGCTGAACGGCATCAAGCCCGGTGACGCGGGCGGCCAGACCGCCCTGCTCAACCAGGTCCGCAGCCAGTTGAGCGACGTGGCGGGCCAGGAATATGGCCAGCAGTTCGAACGGGCGGTCGAGAAACAGCTTGGCGTGACCCGGAACCCGTCCGCTGTCGCCACCGTGCAGCGGGCGCTCGCCAGCACCAATGGCGGCGCTCAATAAGATGATGCCAAGCAGCGCAGGCAATGACGGGATAGCGGCTGCTCGCGCCGCGCTGGCGGCTGGTAATTCGGCGCTGGTGTGGCGTCGGCAGATCGCGGACACGGACACGCCGATTTCCGCCGCGCTCAAGCTGTTCGAGCCCGATCGCGGTGACTTTCTGCTGGAATCCGTCGAAGGCGGCGCAGTGCGGGGCCGCTACAGCCTGATCGGCCTCGCCCCTGATCTTGTCTTCCGCGCGGAGGGCCGGACGGCGGAGATCAATCGCCAGTGGGCGGCCGACCGCCAAGCCTTCGTTCCGGAGACTGCGGGCGCGCTGGATGCTTTGCGGGCGCTGGTGGCGGAATGCCGTGCGGAGCTTGACCCGGCGCTGCCCCCAGCCCTCGCCTGCCTGGTCGGCTATTTCGGCTATGAGACGGTTGGCCTCGTCGAAAAGCTGCCCCGGCCAGCGCCCAATCCGCTTGAGCTGCCCGACATGCTGTTCGTGCGGCCGACCATCATCCTTGTCTTCGACCGGCTGGCCGATGCGCTGTATTTCGTCGCGCCTGTGTGGAAGGGCAGTTTCAGCGATGCCGACGCGGCGATTGCGCAAGCTCTGGAGCGGATAGATGCGACGGCGGCGCGTCTTGCCGCGCCCCTGCCGCAGACCCCGGCCCCGCAGGACATTGCCGATGTCGAGGTGACGCCCGCTCTGGAGCCGGGCCGCTACAAGGCGATGGTCGAGCGCGCGAAGGACTATATCGTCGCGGGAGACATATTCCAGGTGGTGCTCGCCCAGCGATTCACCAGTCCGTTCACCTTGCCGCCGATCTCGCTTTATCGGGCTTTGCGGCGGATCAACCCGTCGCCCTTCCTCTATTATCTCGATCTGCCCGGATTTGCGCTGATCGGGTCCAGCCCTGAAATCCTGGTGCGGGCGCGCGATGGCGAAGTCACGATCCGGCCGATCGCCGGAACCCGGCCTCGCGGCAAAAATGCTGTCGAGGATGCCGCCAACCGGGAAAGCCTCCTCGCCGATCCCAAGGAGCGGGCCGAACATCTGATGCTGCTCGACCTCGGGCGCAATGATGTCGGCCGGGTCGCCACTGCCGGGTCGGTGACGGTGACCGACAGCTACACGGTCGAATTCTACAGCCACGTCATGCATATCGTGTCGAACGTGGTCGGCCGCCTTTCACCGGAGAAGGACGCACTGGACGCGCTCTTCGCCGGGTTTCCGGCAGGCACCGTGTCAGGCGCACCCAAGGTCCGCGCTTGCGAGATCATCGCGGAGCTGGAGCCCGAGACGCGAGGCGCCTATGCCGGCGGTGTCGGCTATTTCGGGCCAGACGGTAACATGGACAGCTGCATCGTCCTGCGCACCGCCGTGCTCAAGGATGGCGTCATGCATGTTCAGGCGGGGGCGGGCATCGTGGCCGACTCGACGCCGGAATATGAGCAGCGCGAGTGCGAAGCGAAGAGCGGCGCGCTCCTCGCGGCAGCGCGGGAGGCCGTCGATCTCGCCCGGCAGGCGGGCTTCGGCCAGTAGCTATTCCGCGGTCGTGGGATCGATCGTCGATCGAACCCTCGCGATGCTGTTGGCCGGAAGCCCCGCAAGCTCGGCATGCTGCCGGATCAGCTCTTCACTGGGCGCGCGATAGAGACAATAGATCTTGTCGTCCGTCACATAGCTGTGGACCCATTGTATGTCGGGTCCAAGCTCGCGCAGCACATTGCATGACCCTTGCGATGCGCTTCTGAGTTCATCGCCCCGAAGCCTTCCTGCGCCGGGCATTTCCCTTTCTATCACGAACTGCGGCATGACCACCTCCATACGTGAAGAGGGACGAATCTATGCCTCCAGGTTGCGCAAGTCCACAGAAAGGCTGGAGCGCGCAGCGCTTATTCGGACGCAGATCGCGCGCTCTGGTTTTTTTGTTGTCGCATCGTTTCAAGCGCAGAACCGGTTCCCACTTTTGCGCACGATGCTCTAACGGCACAGGCGTCCGCCGAGCTTGCCCCGCTCAGCCTGATCCAGGTGCAGATGGTCATGATGCGCGGCGTTATAGTCGGGCGACAGAGTGGTCGAGAAAAGCCGGCAAGCACCGTCCCGGACAGCGCGCAGGAAGATGGCTTCCTTCCCCTCACCCCGCCAATCGCGCGCAACGCTGATGCGTTTTCCGCCTTCCAGGATAAAGCCGCTGATGTCGATCGCGTCGGCAGTGGCGTGCTCGCTGAAACTGCCTTGAGCGCGGCCGTAGATGCGGCGGCAGCTGTAGGATCCGAGATGCTGGATCGTCTCCACCGGCTTCCCCAGAATCTGCTCTGCGGCGGGTTGCACCACCTGCCATTCCCAAAGCTTGAGCGCGGCGGCGACCGGGCAGGATGGAGCGACAGAGGCCGGGGACAGGCTCACCACGCCATCTTCCTGCCGCAAGCGGACAGCATCGCTGTGGCGGCACTGCCCGCTTCCCTTAGGCTTCATCGCGACATAGCTGACGCCAGCCCGGTCGAGCAGCGCGCGGCATCCGTTGGCGTCGCCGGTCAGAGCGGCGAGCTTGCGGCCCGTGAACATCCCGACAGGCTGGGCGAGGTCCAGGTCGGTCCAGGGCAGGTCCTGCGGCCGATGACGCAGATAGGCATAGCCGATCAGCGCCAGGGCGCAGAGTGCGCCAAGCAGCAGAAGCCTGCGCAGGATGATGTGAAGCTGGCGCATGCGCTAACCACGCTGCACCTGCTCCATCGGTTCCGAAGTGACGGGATAACCGAGATGATCGGGGATGCAGAGGTGGCGCACGCCGTCCCTTTCCTCCAGCCACGGGCTGACCTTTTCCACGGGGAAGGACGCGGCATGGGCGGCCATCTCGGCAAAACTGCCGAACAGCGCCAGCCGCTCAAGATTGCGGCGCGTGGGGAAGATGATGCGGCCACCACCAGCGTCGCACAGGGCGATTGTGTCGCCTGCGCTCATCCAGAACAGCCGGACATTTTCAGTGGTGTCAGCCGTCGCAACCTGGCCCTCCGGCGCGCGCGCCAGATAGAAGCGCGTATCATAAATCCGCGCGGCCATTTCAGCGTCCGCCGGGTGCCAGCGGCTGAACGGCGTCAAATGATCCAGCGCGAGCTCAAGCCGATGCGTCTGGAGGATGGCGGAAAGGGTCGCGCCTCCTGCCAAAGCTCGACGCATCTCGGCCAATTGCACCGGGCCCGCCGAGGCCGCAAAACCGATGCCCAAGCCGCTTTCCTCCAGCGTCTCCCGGATCGCGGCAAGGCGCGCAGCGGTCTCTTCCACATCCGCCGAGCCTCCCAAGGCGCGCGCGAGTTCGCGGTCTGCGTCGTCCACAGCGCCGCCGGGAAATACCAATGCTCCCGCCGCAAAAGCCATCGTCCCTGCCCGCTCCATCATCAGGATGTGCGGAGGACCATCGGGCATGTCACGGACGATGATCGCAGTCGCAGCCGAGCGGCCTTCAATGCTGGATGATGTCATGAAATCCGCCATAGGCGCGCATCAGGCTGGCGGTAAAGTCCTTCAGGAGCACCCCTTCTTTCCGAAAGGATGGTGGAGCCGAGGGGGATCGAACCCCTGACCTCGTCATTGCGAACGACGCGCTCTCCCAGCTGAGCTACGGCCCCAAGGAGCGCTGCCTATAAGCGAGCCGCTTTTGCCTTGCAACGGGCTTTTTCTCATATCTGCCCGTGCCAGCCCGACCGACCGCTCGGTTCCAAAGGCGGATGTTACCTCCACGTAACGGCCGGAACGATGCGCCTTTCCACTCATTGGTGAAACAACGGCTTCAGGCCGTAGCAACAGTAGCCAAGGAGAAGTATCATGGGCTATCAAGGCGGACGCCGCTATGGAGGCGATGACAGGACTCGCGGCGATTGGGATCGCGGCTCGGACCGCTATCGAGGCCAGCGCGACTGGCGTGATGACCGCAGCTATCGTTATGGGACGCGTGGCCAGTTCAGCGGTCCTGATAGCCGACGGGCACCGGAGCAGTATGATCCTGAAGAGCGCGGCTTCTTCGATCGGGCAGGTGACGAGATTCGCAGCTGGTTCGGCGATGAAGAAGCCGAACGCCGTCGCGAATATGACGAATATTATAATCGCCCCTATGGCGACCCGCGCGACGAAAGCAGCCGCATCGGCTTCGCGTCAGCATCGCGCAGCAGCCAATATCTGCCGAACCGGGGCTACGCGCCCTTCACTGGCGAACGCAGCGGGTTCGGCAGTGAAGACCATGGCAACCGCGTGCGCTCCTATGGACCGACGCATGATTATGGCGAGCATCACGACGCCAACTATCATGCCTGGCGCCAGCAACGGATCGACGAACTGGATCGCGACTATGCGGAATATCAACGCGAGCATCGCGACCGCTTCAACAATGAGTTCGGCAGTTGGCGCACGCGCCGCACGGAACAGCGGCAGGCGGTGCAGCAGGTTCGCGAACATATGGAAGTCGTGGGCAGCGACGGCGAACATATCGGCACCGTCGACAAGCTGAGCGGCGATCGCATCATCCTGACCAAGACCGATCAGGATGCAGGCGGCGTCCACCATTCCGTCCCGTCGTCCTGGATCAGATCGGTGGACGAACAGCGGGTGACGCTGGAAAAGACCGCCGATGAAGCGCACAAGGCCTGGCGCACCGAACGGGAGCAGAATGCGATGTTCGGGGAAGGACGCGACCAGAATAGCTGGAGCAGCAGTGGTTCGAGCAGTTCGCGCGACACGTACCGGTATCGCTGATTGCCAATGAGCGACGGAAGGGGCCCGGCGATGCCGGGCCCTTTTTCTTGTGCGCCG
Source organism: Sphingobium agri (assembly GCF_023051225.1). Taxonomy (NCBI): domain Bacteria; kingdom Pseudomonadati; phylum Pseudomonadota; class Alphaproteobacteria; order Sphingomonadales; family Sphingobiaceae; genus Sphingobium; species Sphingobium agri. Next base: position 1,347,406 of record NZ_JALKHS010000006.1, read on the forward strand.
AAGAGGCTATCCGACGTCGGCCGATAAGGCCCGCCATCCCTCTTGCGCTCTGCCTACCGGCGATGGCACAGGCCGATCCCTCATCTGTCGAGGCCGTTCATGCCAACCATCCTGCTGCTGGTCGTTTCAAACATCTTCATGACAGTCGCCTGGTATTGGCATCTGAAAGGCGGGATGGAAAAGCCGATCCTGATCGTCATCCTGATCAGCTGGGGCATCGCGCTGATCGAATATTGCTTTGCCGTGCCTGCGAACCGCGTCGGCTTCGCCAGCGGGTGGAGCGCGGGGCAGCTCAAGATCGCTCAGGAAGCGATAGCGCTGATCGTGTTCGGCGGGTTCATGGTGACGGTTCTGGGCGAACCGCTGCACTGGCGGCACGCGGCGGCATTTCTGTGCATCATGGCGGCGGTGGGTTTTCCGTTCGTGGGCCGGTCCTAGCCCGGCTGGGCCACGGCTTACGGCAACAGCAGCGACGAGTCCCCATAGCTGTAGAAGCGGTATCCGCTCTCGATCGCATGGGCATAGGCCGCCTGCATGCGCTCTCGCCCCATGAGCGCACTTACCAGCATGAACAATGTCGATCGTGGCAGATGGAAGTTGGTCATCAGGCCATCGATCGCGCGGAAGCGATAGCCGGGCGTGATGAAGATGCGCGTCTCGTCGGCGAAGGGGCGGATGATGCCATCCTCGCCACAGGCGCTTTCGAGCAGGCGCAGGCTGGTCGTGCCGACGGCGATGAGGCGGCCGCCCGCCTGGCGGGCGGCGTTCAGCCGATCGGCGGTGGCCTGTTCGATCCGGCCCCATTCCGCATGCATGCGGTGGTCGTCGGTATCCTCAGCCTTCACGGGCAGGAATGTGCCAGCGCCCACGTGCAGCGTCAGCGTTTCCGACAGTACGCCCGCATTCGCCAGCGCTGCCATCAGATCTGGGGTAAAGTGCAGCGCCGCCGTGGGGGCTGCGACCGCCCCATCCTCGCGCGCGAACATCGTCTGATAGTCGCTGCGGTCGCGCGCGTCGGTTGGCCGCTTGCTGGCGATGTAGGGCGGCAACGGCATGCGCCCTGCCCGCTCCAGCAGAACCTCCACGGGCTCATCGCCTTCGAACGTCAGGGTGACGCCGCCATCGTCGTCGCGCGGCCCGGCAAGAGCCGTGACGCCCGCGCCGAAATCGATCTGGTCACCATCGCGAACCCGCTTGGCGTTGCGGAGGAAAGCCTGCCATTGGCGGAGGCCGAGCCGCTTGTGGAGCGTTGCCCCGATCCGGGCCTGGCCACGAAGCCCTTCCAGTTGGGCGGGGATGACCTTCGTATCGTTGAAGACCAGCACGTCACCGGGCCGCAAAAGGCTCGGCAGGTCGCGCACGATGCGATCCTCAAACGGCCTGTCGCCATCAACCAGCAGCAGGCGGGCAGCGTCGCGCGGTGATGCTGGCCGGAGAGCAATGCTCTCAGCAGGCAATTCGAAGTCGAACAGATCTACGCGCATGCGGGCGCTATCCTCTAAGCAGGATCATCATGCCGGAGTGCCCCGGCATGATCCGCCTTTCTTCAGCCTTAGCGCTTCTTTGGTGCAGCCTTCTTTGCCGCGGCCGGTGCGGGCGCGACAATGGAGGGCGCTGGAGGTGTGGGCAGCGCTGCTACCGGCGCCTTTCCATCGCTTTCGATCGACGCCTGGAGAATGGTCGACGGATTAGCGGGCGGCTCGCCCGGAGCGATGGCATCGACATATTGCATGCCTTCGATCACGCGGCCGAAGACGGTATATTTCTTGTCGAGCTGCATGCGCGGCAGGAAGAGGATGAAGAACTGGCTGTTGGCGCTATTCTCATCCGCTGCGCGCGCCATCGACACGGTGCCGCGCAAGTGGGGCATCGGGTTGAATTCTGCCTGAAGGTCAGGGAGCGAGGAACCGCCGGTGCCGTCACCCTTGGGATCGCCGCCCTGCGCCATGAAACCGGGGATGACGCGGTGGAATTTCAGGCCATTGTAGAAGCCCTGACGCGTCAACTGCTTGATGCGTTCGACATGCTGCGGGGCGATGTCAGGGCGCAGCTGGATGCGCACTCGCCCGCCGCTCGACAGGTCGAGATCCCACACATTTTCCGGGTCCACCGGCACGGTCGCGGGCGGCAGCTTCACTTCTGCGTCCTGACCCATTGACTTCGCGTTCTGTTCAGCGCGCGCGGCGGCTTCCGCCCGCTTCATCTCTTCGCCATTGCCGCCAGGAGCGCCACCCTGGGCCAGCGCCACGCCGCCCGACGCATAGAGAGCGACAGTGATCGCCACGGTCTTGAACGCCGAACTGAACCGCATGGATAAGCTTTCCCTGATTTGGACCTTGAAGGCGAAGCTGCCCTGATAGCGCGCTCTTCGCGATTGGCAACTGAACGAAGGCTGAGCAGCCTGTTATTGGCCGCCCTTCTGCCCGAGCATCGCCACCCGAGCGACTACATCATCCCGCACGCGGGCGCTGACAAACTTGTCGATCGGCCCGCCATACAGCGCGATTTCCTTCACCAGGCGCGAAGCGATCGGCTGGAGCGATACATCGGCCATCAGGAACGCGGTTTCGATCCGGTGGTTGATCTGGCGGTTCATGCCGGTGAGCTGATATTCATATTCGAAATCGGTGACGCCCCGAATGCCGCGGATGATGACGCTGGCGCCCTGCGATTCGGCGAAATCCATCAGCAGCGAATTGAAGCCGGTAACGACGATCTCCGCGTCGATACCGGCGCATTCGCGCTGCACCATCTCCAGCCGTTCTTCATCCGTGAACATGGGCGATTTTGCGATATTGGTGGTGACGCCGATGACCAGCTTGTCGACCAGCTTGGCGCCCCGGCGGATGATATCCATGTGACCCAAAGTGATCGGGTCGAACGTGCCGGGATAGACCCCTACCCGCTGACTGCTCATGCCTTACCGGTCCCTTTCCACGATATAATCCGCGATCGCGCGCAGCAGGTCCGCTTCTGCCCCGAAGCCGTGCAGATGCGCCTTGGCCTGATCGACCAGCAGACGCGCCTGTTCCCGCGCACGCTCTATCCCGAGCAGGGAGACGAAGGTTTCCTTGCCAGCCGCCGCATCCTTCCCCACGGCCTTGCCCGCAAGGTCGGCGTCCCCTTCGACGTCCAGCAGATCGTCGGCGATCTGAAAGGCAAGGCCGATGTCGCGCGCATAGCCGTGCAGGCTGGTCCGGGACTCCGCCGGAATCCGCGCCATGATGGCGGCCGCATCCACGCAAAAGCCGATGAGCGCGCCGGTCTTCAACTGTTGCAGCCGCGTGACGGTGGCGAGGTCGAAGCTGGTGCCGTCCGCCTCCAGATCCATCATCTGCCCGCCCGCCATGCCAGCCGGTCCGCTGGACAGCGCGAGCGCCTTTACCAGCTCCACCCGAACGAACGGATCAGGATGGGTTTCCTCATCCGCCAGCACTTCAAAAGCAAGGTCGTGGAGGCAGTCACCCGCAAGGATCGCGGTCGCTTCATCAAAGGCCTTGTGGATCGTCGGCTTGCCCCGGCGCATGTCGTCGTCATCCATCGCGGGCAAATCGTCATGCACCAGCGAATAGACATGGATGCACTCGATCGCGAGGCCGACGCGCAGCAGCGATTCCGCCGAGATGTTGAACAACTCGCCAGCGGCCTGCACCAGCAGTGGCCGCAATCGCTTGCCCCCGCCGATGGCGGCGTGCCGCATCGCTTCATAAAGCCGCGCGCGCGGGTCTTGCGGGACGGCGAGCAACAGATCGAACGCGCGATCTATGGCGGCAGCGACGGCAGATGCCCGATCCGCCAACAATGCTGATCCGGAGGCCCTTCCCTCCATCATCGCGGCGCTCAATCCGCGCCGAACGGCTGGGCACCCGTGACGGCGCCGCTTTGGTCGAGGGTCAGTTTCTGGATACGGGCTTCGGCGGCCTGCAAACGCTCCAGACAGCGTTTGCGCAGCTCTTCACCCTGGGCGTAGAGCGAGATCGACTCATCAAGCGGCACATCGCCGCTCTCCAGCCGCCGGACAATGGACTCGAGTGCGCGCAGCGCATCTTCAAACGACAATTGGGACAAGTCGCCCGGCTCTGTCTTGCTGTCTTCGGCCATGATCTCTGCATTGGCGGGCGCTGGAGGCGCGGTCAAGTCCGCACCGTGCCGGAGCCCTGATTCCCGACCACTTCGTCACGAAAGCGTCATGAAAGAAGCCACAAGAATGGCGGGATTTTGGCAGTTTTGCGTTGACGCTTGCGTCAGCAAGTGCACATAGAAGGACCGCTATGAAATATTATCTCCCCCTAATTTCCGTCGTTGCTCTCAGCCTCCTTTCCGCTTGCAACAAAAATGATGAACCCGAAGTCGTCGGCGGCCCCGCCGATCCGATGGCTGCGCAACTCGCCAATGCAGCGCCTGTCGAACTCCCCCCTTCCGTGAAGGTGAGCCATCAGTATCGTTGCAAGGACAACAGCCTGATCTTCGTCGACTTCCTGAGCGATGATAAGACCGCGAACCTCCGCACCGAAAAGACTGGCGCGCCGACGAAGCTCGTCGCGGCAGAGCCGGGCAAGCCCTTTACGGCAGAAGGCGGCTATTCGGTCGAAGGCAGCGGCAAGCAGATCATCGCAACTCTTCCGGGCAAGAGCGGCATCAGCTGCAAGGCCTGATCACCGCCTCCCATGTCTTTCACAGGCCGGGCCTCACCGCCCGGCCTTTTTCATTTGCGCGACGGGGACACCAGTTCAGGCTCGCCCACTTCAATGGGATCGGGACCGAAGCGGTTGGCCCCGCGCGTCCCGCTCATGATGAAGAACACCAACAGAATAAGGCTGCCGATCAACGGAAAGAAGATGATCAACAGCCAGAAGCCGCTCCGGTCGGTGTCATGCAAACGGCGCACGGCTACCGCCAGCCATGGGATCAGCATGGCGAGGCCGAACAGGCCCGTGAGTGGGCCGCCACGGGTTTGATAACCGGTGTCGAACCACCATGGCCCACGCCGCACCCAATGCTCCGTCGTGCTGAGCCCCAGCAGCCCCTCTATGAGGCTGATCGCGATGAAGCAGATCAGGAGGAAGAGGATGAACATCCAATATTCCTTCGGCCGCGCCCGCCCGGAAAAACGGGCGTAGCGACGCAGCGGCAACAACATCCATTCCATTTCCGTCCTCCCACCATGATCCAACGCATATTAATAGCATGTTTTCCCGAGTTGGGCTGGCCAAGGATTGTCTATCCGCCCCTCCCCGGCTAAAGGCGCGCTCATGTCGACCGCAGCCACTCAGATCACCCCGGAAATCGTCGCCGAACATGGCCTTTCGCCGGAAGAATATGACCGCGTATTGAACGCCCTCGGACGCGAGCCCAACCTTACCGAATTGGGCATATTCTCGGTCATGTGGTCGGAGCATTGCTCCTACAAGTCGAGCCGCATCCACCTGAAGAAGCTGCCGACCGAAGGCCCGCAGGTCATTTGCGGCCCTGGCGAGAATGCGGGCGTCGTCGATATCGGCGATGGCCAGGCGGCGATCTTCAAGATGGAGAGCCACAACCACCCGTCCTACATCGAACCCTATCAAGGCGCGGCGACGGGCGTGGGCGGCATCCTGCGCGACGTGTTCACCATGGGCGCCCGGCCGGTCGCGAACATGAACGCGCTGCGCTTCGGCCGCCCCGATCATCCGAAGATGAAGCATCTCATCAGCGGCGTGGTGCATGGCATCGGTGGCTACGGCAACTGCGTGGGCGTGCCGACGGTGGGCGGCGAAGTGAATTTCCACCCGGCCTATGACGGCAACATCCTGGTCAACGCGATGACGGTGGGCGTCGCGGAGACGGACAAGATCTTCTATTCGGCCGCCTCGGGTATTGGCAATCCGATCGTCTATGTTGGCTCCAAGACGGGCCGCGACGGTATCCATGGCGCCACCATGGCCTCCGCCGATTTCGGCGACGACGCGGACGCCAAGCGCCCAACGGTTCAGGTTGGTGACCCCTTTACCGAAAAGCTGCTGATCGAGGCTTGTCTCGAGCTGATGGCGTCCGATGCGATCGTCGCGATTCAGGACATGGGCGCGGCCGGCCTTACCTCCTCCTCCGTCGAAATGGCTTCGAAGGGCGGCGTCGGTATTCAGCTCAACATGGATAACGTGCCGCAGCGCGAAACCGGCATGACGGCTTATGAAATGATGCTGTCGGAAAGCCAGGAGCGCATGCTGATGGTGCTCCAGCCGGGGAAGGAAGCTTTCGCCGAAGCGATCTTCCGCAAGTGGGAACTGGACTTCGCGGTTATCGGCCATGTGACGGACACCGGCCGCATGGTGCTGGTGCACAAGGGCGAGACCGTCTGCGACATTCCGCTTGCTCCGTTGGCCGATGATGCGCCGCTCTATGACCGCCCATCGATGCCGAAGGATGAGTATAAGGCCTGGACCAAGGTCGAGCCGCTGGGCGAGATCGCGGAAAGCAGCGACATTGGCGCAGATCTCGTAAAGCTCATGGGTTCGCCCGACATCGCCAGCCGCCGTTGGATCTGGGAACAATATGACCATATGGTCGGCGCCGACACGGTGCAGCGTCCTGGCGGCGATGCCGCGGTGGTCCGCGTCCATGGCACGCAAAAGGGCATCGCGATCAGCACCGACTGCACCCCGCGCTACTGCTATGCCGACCCCTATGAAGGCGGCAAGCAGGCCATTGCGGAATGCTATCGCAACATCAGCGCAGTCGGCGCGACGCCGCTGGCCGTCACCAACTGCCTGAACTTCGCCAATCCGCAGCGGCCTGAGATCATGGCGCAGCTGACCGGCTGCCTCGACGGCATGGGTGACGCCTGCCGCGCGTTCGACTTCCCGATCGTGTCGGGCAATGTGTCGCTTTACAATGAGTCGAAGGCGACGGGTGGCGGTTCGGCCATCCTGCCCACGCCTGCGATCGGCGGCATCGGCCTGCTCAAGGATATCGATGTGATGGCGACCGTTGCCTTCAAGAATGAGGGCGACGCCATCTGGCTGATCGGTGGCCAAGGCACGCATCTTGGCCAGTCGATCTGGCTGCGTGAAATCGCAGGCCGCGAAGCCGGGGAAGCGCCGAAGGTCGACCTCGCCGCCGAGCGCGCTCATGCGGAAACGGTCCGCGCGCTCATCGCCGACGGAAAGGTCAGCGCGGTTCATGATATTTCTGATGGCGGCCTGCTCGTCGCCGTCGCTGAAATGGCGCTCGCGAGCGGCAAGGGCGCAGAGCTCAGCGCCGAATTGACCACCGCAGCAGCCTTTGGCGAGGATCAGGGCCGCTATGTCGTGACAGCAGCGGCGGGCGTGGACATTCCGGGCGCGGTGAAGATCGGGACCGTTGGCGGCGATCAGGTTGCGGGCGTCAGCCTTGCCGATCTCCGCTCAGCACATGAGGGCTTCTTCCCCAATTTGATGGACGCCGAACTGTAAGGGCGGATTTGGCGAGCTGATGGGCGGGCTGGGTCAGGCAGACCTCGTCACCCGCCCGAACAGCAGTTGATAGACATCCTCGCCCCCCTCCGCATCGAATACGGCCATCACCTTTCTGAGGTCCTTGGGGGAAAGGGGTTGGCGCCCCTCGCTGGACACCACCGCGCCGATCCCTTTCAGATGCGAGAGCAAGCCCCGCGCGCCGCCGCAGTGGAGAGCATAGTCTTCCTCGAAAACGAACGCGTCGTCATACCGCGCCAGCATGGAAGATAGTTCGCGAGTCGACGGGTAGTCAGGGACGCCGGGTATCAGGCCGCAGGCTTCATGAGCTGCCCGCCATTTCGCAAAGCTCCCCCGCCCCATCGTCGAAAAAATGATGCTTCCGCCCGGCTTCAACAGGCTGACCAAGCGAGCGATCGCTTCTTCCAGATCGTCGAACCATTGGAAGGCCAAGCTGGAAAGGATCAGGTCGAACCACTCGCCTTCGAACGCAGGCGCTTCTCCATCCATTGCGATGAAAGTGCCCGCGACGAAGGCTCCGGTCGCGGTGCGCGCGAGCATTTCTGGCGAGAGGTCGGTAACGAACAGTTCGGCCGCGGGCCATCGCTGCTGGATGTCACGGGTCAACAGCCCCGTTCCGCAGCCGATTTCCAGAATGCGCTCCACCCCTGAAGATTTCTGCCGTTGAGCAAGGTCGGCGACCAAGGCCGCTGCCGCGCGCTGCGGACCGGCATGATCCTCATAATGATCCGCCGCCGCGCCGAACGCCTCGCTTATCCGTTGCTTGCGGCCGCTGTTCATGGCTAGTCGCATGGCAGAGCAACGCCGCCTTTGCCAGCGTCTTTAAGGAACCTTGCCACATGATCGCCCCATCATCCCGGATCGCCGCCATGGACGTGCTGCGCGGCTGCGCGGTGATGGGCATATTGTGGATGAACATCAGCAGCTTCGCCCTGCCGCAGACCGCTTATTTCAATCCGAGCGTCGCGGGGCCGCTTTCGGTTGGCGATAAGCTGTTCTGGTTGACCAGCTTCCTGCTGTTCGACGGCAAGATGCGGGCCCTCTTCTCCATGCTATTCGGCGCGTCGATGCTGCTTTTGATCGATCGCGAGGAAATGGCGGGGCGCTACGGGCAGCGCGCGCAGATCATCCGGGCAGCCTGGCTCTTCGTCTTCGGCCTCGCGCATTATATGCTGCTATGGTCCGGCGACATATTGATGAACTACGCCCTGATCGGGCTCGTCGCTATGATGTTCATCGGTAAGGAGCCGCTGTCGCTCCTCAAATGGGCGTTCCTGTTCTTCCTCGCTCATTTCCTGATCTGCACGGCATTTGTCCTTAGCCTCCATGGATGGGCGGAGGCGGCCGCCGCGCCCGACGCCGCCACAACCCTAAAGGACAGCTTTGCCCGCTATATCGGCGCATTGAGCAATCCGGACGATCCCGCGGTCCGGGAAGAAATCGCCACCTACCGGAGCGGCTTTGCAACCATAGTGGCGCATCATCTGGAGCTCTATGTCAGCAATTGGTGGTGGTCCTTTTTCCTGAGCGCGTTCGACACGCTCGGTTTCATGCTGATGGGCATGGCCATGCTGAAGGGCGGGTTTCTGACCGGACGGTGGCAAGCGGAGCAATATTGGCGCACGGCAAGGCATTGTTTCCTGATCGGGCTGCCTCCGATGGCGGGCCTCGCGGCCTGGCTGATCCTGCGGGATTTCCCTGCCTTGCCATCCCTGGCCACGTCGCTTGCCTGGTCCTTTCCCTTCCGCATCCCGCTCGCGGTGGGCTGGGCAGCGCTGATCCTATGGGTGTTCGTCGGCCATGGTGAGCGACGAATCGTGATGGCGGTTGCGCGCACGGGTCGGTTGGCGCTCAGCAACTATCTGGGCAGCAGCTTTTTCATGTGCGCCCTATTTTATGGATGGGGTCTCGGGCTATTTGCCCTGCTGCGGCCTTCGCAACTGCCGCTGCTGGTGCTTTGCGCCTGGCTTTTCATGCTGGTGTGGTCGACGGCATGGCTTGCCCGATTCGCCATCGGACCTTCGGAATGGCTTTGGCGCACCCTCGCGCGAGGAAAAACGCAAAAGATTCGCAACAGCATCTAATATTCTATTGCGACCCATTATCATCTGAGATATTTCCCGATTCAGGGAGAGCCTCATGGTCGTCTGTGTCTGCAATGCTATTCGCGAAAAGGATCTTAAGGAAGCCGTGCGCAGTGGCGCGGATACCCCCTCTAGCGCTTATGCCCGTCTTGGCCGCCGTCCCAAATGCGGGCAGTGCGTCCCCTTCGCCCGCACGCTGATCGCTGCCGAGCGTGCCAGCGCCTGATCAGCATTGCAAATCATCCGCAGTTAACCCGCTTCCATCGCCGAGAACTCGACGCAATAGCGCTAGAGAAAAATGGCTGTTTTCCTGGGCTTTCGGGTTAACAAACCGGATCACGCACCCTATAGTTACGCTTTCATTCCAATAGCCGGAGGACAGCGCCATGAAGGGTGACTCCAAGGTCATCGACTATCTCAACGAGGTCCTCAAGAACGAGTTGACCGCGATCAATCAATATTTCCTGCATTACCGGATGCTTGATCATTGGGGCATCGAGAAGCTCGCCAAGTTCGAATATGAAGAGTCGATCGATGAGATGAAGCATGCGGACAAGGTCGCGGAACGCATCCTGTTTCTCGACGGGCTGCCCAATTTCCAGCTGCTCGGCCGTTTGAAGATTGGCGAAACGGTCGAAGAGGTACTGAAGGCCGACCTCGCACTGGAATATGAAGCGCTTCCCGTCCTGAAGGACGCGATCGCCTATTGTGAGACCGTACGCGATTATGTCAGCCGCGACCTGTTCCAGTCGATCCTCGAAAGCGAGGAAGAGCATGTCGACACATTGGAAACCCAGTTCGAAATGATCGAACGCATGGGTATCCAGAATTATATCCAGCTTCAGAGCAAAGCTGCGGAAGATTGATTCATAAGGTGGGTGGGCGCTTGTTCGCCTGCCCCCTTTCTCAAATCAGCGAATCGAGCAAGCCGATCAGCGGCAAGTCGGCTGGAGGCATTTCCAACGCATACATTTGATTGGGCCTCACCCATTTCAGATCGGTAGCGTGCCGCGCTTCGGGCAAGCCTTCCCATTTTCGGCAAACATAGAGCAGGAGCAGCAGGTGCCTGTCGCCAAGCGCCTCGCTGGCGAAAGCGGCTGGCGCGAGACAGCTTGCATGGGTGCGGATGCCCAATTCTTCCTCCAGTTCGCGAATCAAGGCTGCTTCTGGCGTCTCCCCCATTTCCACCTTTCCGCCAGGAAATTCCCACAGGCCCGCCATCGCTTTGCCTGGGGGCCGTTGCTGAAGCAGCACCCGGCCGTCCGCGTCGACCAACGCTGCAGCAACGACCAGAAGCGGGAAATTTGTCGTCATATCGGTCCAGCAAAAGGGGTTTGTTAACTGTCGCCCTTTTACAGGGGTAAGCGGGACTGTCTGCAATAAACGGGTGGTACAATGCGTGGGGTGATCAAACGCCTGTCCCGATCGGGATTGTTGCAGTGTCAGCGGGGGGCAACAGCTGTTGAGTATGGGTTAATCTTGGCCCTCGTTTTTCTCGCGATGATCGCTGCAGTATCGAACGTCGCAAACAAGACCGTGGGCATGTGGAACAACGTCGCAACTGAAGTTCTCGCGCATTAACCATTAATCTCAGACCTGCTCGACGATATTAAAGCTTTGTCAACCTAACCCTCATAAACCGTCCATTGCTGACCTATTTCTAGCGGGGCGGCTGGGTAGTTAAACGGGAATTCAAGTCAAGGAGACTTCACATGAAGTTCGTTCGCAAGATGCTGAAGAATGAAAAGGGTGCTACGGCCATCGAATACGGCCTGATCGCTGCGCTGATCGCTGTCGCCGCTATCGGCGCGATGACCAGCCTCGGTGGCAAACTGACCAACACGTTCAACAAAGTTTCGGGCAACATGGGAACGTAAGTTTCGACCTGATCTTTTAGAAAAGGGCGGCAGGAGCGATCCCGCCGCCTTTTTTTGTCTCGCACGCTCAGCACGATCGGCCCAGATCTCAAATAATGATCTTCACCCGCTGACCAGGACGAAGCACTGCCTGAGCCTTGAGCGCATTGATCGTGAGAAATCTTTCCAGTTGATAATCCGGATAAGCCATTCGCCGGCTGAGCGACTGCACGGTATCTCCTGCCTTTACCGTAACCACATTCACGCGGCGCGGCTTTATGGCTGCTGCTTCCTGAGACGTGAGTCGCGTAACCGACTGCACCAGGGGAGCGAATGGCCCTATCCCCTGCCCGGCAGGCGTCAGGAGCAGGAAATGATATGCTTTGCCGCCGCCAAAATCATAGGCGAATACAGTAGCATCCACTTGGGTAGAGTTGGCATTTGCCCGAATGCTGCGCCACGCAGCGGGAATGCCATTCACCGTGGTGCGGCGCACATCTCCTTCCGGCACGCGGCTACTACTGCCGCCCAACTTCGCGAAGACCGAGTCGATATAAGCGCCAAGATCGCCTGAATAAGCGCCGCCACCAAATTGCGCCTGCCCGCCGGAGCCGGAAATCGAGACCGCGCTCGCGCTATTTTCCATGCCAAAGCCGGAAGGTGCGGTGAACGCCAGGCGCAGGTCTGGATGCCGGAAACGGCTGCCTTCGATCACACCCTGCCGCGGATCGTCACCGTAAAGAACGCCGTCCAAGGCTTTCAAGAACTGATCTTGATTGCGTGCCCCAGCAGACGCTTTCTGCGCCGAGGCGTTGCGCGCCGCGCGCCCGACACGGGAGGCGGGATCGGGGTGCGTGCTTGCCCATTCGGGAACAGACCGGGCATTGCCCATCACGCGCGCATCCAGGCTGCTCTGAGCACCCAAGGATGCCAGCATGGACGATAGCGCCCGAGGATCATAGCCCGCCGAAGCAAGGTAACGGATGCCGAGGTCGTCCGCCTCATATTCCTGAGTGCGTGAGAATTTGAGCGTCAGCAACTGGCTGCCGGTGCCGATGCCTTTCTGCAGCAACCCGGCAAAGGCAGAATCGCCTAGCAGAGCCCCCGTCAGCACCTGCAGCAATGTTCCGCCGATGGCATTGCGCTGCGCCGCCTGCTGACGCCGCTGGCCATGCTGAGCCGCGACATGCCCGATTTCATGGCCGAGTACGCCTGCAAGCTCTGCTTCGTCATTGGCCAGCGCCATCAACTGACGGGTCACATAGACATAGCCGCCGGGAATGGCGAAAGCGTTGTTAACCGGCGAATTCAGCAGCGTTACGGTGAAATCGCCTTGAGCGTTGGACAATCCGGATTGAACGGCGATGCGACGGCCCACCGTCTCCGCATATTTCGCCTGAGGGCCAGTATAGGCGCCGCCAAATTCATTAAGCAGCTGCGGGTGCTGCTTCGCGCCGCTTGCTTTTTCCTGCGGGCTGATCGACGTCACTGTGCGGATCGCGCGTTGCTGCCCCAGAACTGACGGTGCTGCGATGGCGGCCGCGATAGCAATCGCCCCGCTTGTCCATGCCAATGCCTTTTTCACGGCTCCTCCACATGCTGAACCTGTTACCCGGACGAAACGAGGTTCCGGGATGCATGTTCCTTCAGGAAGAGCGAGATCAAGCGCCGATGGCTAGAAATTTGTCCGCGCGGTCGGTGCGAAGTTCCTGGGGCCCGAGGCCTGCGAGCGAGTCCAGTTCTTCGCCAATAGCTGCGCCAAGGCTGGCGATCGCCTGCACAGGTTCGCGGTGCGCGCCGCCGATCGGCTCCGTAACGATGCGGTCAATTACGCCCAAACCCTTGAGATGCTGCGCCGTCACCTGCATGGCCGTAGCGGCATCGCTCGCCTTTTCCGCGGTCCGCCACAGAATGGAGGCGCAACCTTCGGGCGAGATGACCGAATAGACCGCATGTTCGAACATCAGCACCCGGTTGGCAGCGGCCAGCGCCACCGCGCCGCCAGAGCCGCCCTCACCCACCACCGCAGCGATCATAGGAACGCCCAGCGCCAGGCACTGCTCCGTCGAACGGGCGATAGCCTCAGCCTGGCCGCGCTCCTCCGCCTGAACGCCTGGGAAAGCGCCCGACGTATCGACCAGCGTCACGACCGGCAGGCCGAACCGGTCAGCCAACTGCATCAGGCGGATCGCCTTGCGATAGCCTTCCGGCTTCGCCATGCCGAAATTGTGGCGGACGCGGCTGGCGGTGTCGTCACCCTTTTCATGACCGATCACCATCACCCGGCGATCGCCCAGCATCGCCAGGCCGCCGATGATCGCCTGATCATCCGAAAAGGCCCGGTCCCCGGCGAGCGGCATGAAATTGTCGAACATGCCCGCGACATAATCCTTGAAGTGCGGGCGATCGGGATGCCGGGCAACCTGTGTCTTCTGCCAGGGCGTCAGCTTGGCATAGGTGTCCACCAGCATCTTGGCGGCGCGCTGCTCCAGCTTCTCGATCTCGCCGCTGATGTCGATATCACCAGCGCTTGCAGTCGCTCGCAACTCAATGACGCGCGCTTCAAGCTCGGCGATAGGCTTTTCAAATTCCAGAAAGCTAACCATGGCCGACGGCGTTAGGGCGCAGACGCTTCTTCGTCAACGAAACGATGGCGCATCGTCGCCAGTGGATGGCGGCTGTTCACCAATTCGACCAGCCGGCGGCTATCGACATGCGTATAGATTTGGGTCGTGCCGATGTCGGCATGGCCAAGCATCGACTGGAGCGCACGCAGGTCCGCCCCGCCTTCCAGCAGATGCGTGGCGAAGGCATGGCGCAACACATGGGGGCTCACCCGTTGCGGCGCGATGCCCGCGGCTGCGGCAAGCTGCTTCACCAGTTGATAGAGACGGATGCGGCTTAAATGGCTCTTGCCTGAGGGAAAGAGCCAAGGGCTGCCCCCGGGCACATGCGGCAGCCAAGCGGAGACGGCTGCCCGCGCCCGGTCCGATATCGGCACCAGCCGCTCCCGCGCGCCCTTGCCCTTCAGGATCAGGAACGGCCGGTCGGTGGCCAGCGCCCTGCGCGGCAAGGAGACCAGCTCGGTCGCGCGCAGGCCCGAGCCGTAAAGCAATTCGATCAACGCCGAGAGACGAAGATCGAGCGGCGACGGATGCGCGACGGCGAGCTTTTCCTCTATGAGGTCGAAGAGAGATTCCACCTCCTGCGCCGACAAAATCTTGGGCAGGGGGCGCCGGGTGACCGGACGCGGCAATGCAGCGGAGGGATTGTCGCCGCGCAGCCCTTCTTCTTCCAGAAAGCCGTAAAAAGCGCGCAGTGCCGAAGCCTTTCGCGCCACCGAAGAAGCGGAAAGTTCCGCCCAGGCGGCGGCAAGCCCCGCAATGGCGTCCTTGCTTGCGGCGGAAAGGCCACCCAAAATCCTGGCCGCACCTTCCAGATCAGCGCGATAGGCGAGCAAGGTATTGCGCGAGGCACCGCGTTCCGCTGCCATCATCTCCAGAAAACGGCCGATCAGCGCCCCATCCTCTCCCATGGACTCAAATCCGCGTTATCGCCTCCGCCGCGATCATCCGCGCTTCGGGGTCGAGCCCGACCTGATGCAGAGCCGCAACGATGTGATAGAGGTGAGCGGCAGGCAGGCGATTCCACTCCGCCGCCTGCATGCCCACGGCGGCGAGCAACGCGACAGTCGCTTTCTCTCCCCGCCCTGCGGCTTGGTGGATCGCCCGCGCCCAACGGCTGTTCACCGCAAGGTTCAGGCCATTATCCTGCGCCAGGGAGGCACTGTCCTGCGGACCCAGCCGGGCAAGTCCCGCCAGAGCCGCAATCAACATCTGGCCTTTTGCCGCGCCAGCCTCATCGGCGAAGGAGGATACACGCCCTTCGCTGATGTCGACCACCGCGCTCGGCGCTCCCACCGCTAGCAAAGCCCAAAGGTCGCCCGCGCCGTCGCCCTCCGCCTGCCGTGCGATGCCGCTCCAGCGCGCGGCGCTACGGTCATAGCCTGCCGTCAGCATGGACGCGACCAGATTGGCGGCCTCCCGCGCGTCGATCGTGGTGACGGGCAAGGCGGCCGCCGCCTTCGCCGTCGCGATCAGGCCGACATAGTCAGGCTTGCCATTGTCGCGCCACAGCGTCCGCATCCCCTGAACGCGCTCTCCTGGCGAGCCTGCGCGATAGGCGTTGCGCAGCGCATCGACCTTGTCGGCAATTTCGGGGGTCGCATCGCCATCGGCGGCCAACTGGCTATAGAAGCCGACCAGCGCCTGACTGGAGAAAACGCCCAGTCGCGCGGCTGCTTCCGAACCGGGCAGGCGGCGAACTGCGCTCAATGCAGGCGCGCGCGCTTCCCATGCCCGCACATGGCGCCCCGCCGTGGCGTAAAGCGCGTCGGGGATTTCAACATTGAGGGCGGTGGCAAGGCCGAAACGCCACGCCGTCAGCCCATCTACGCCGTCCCATTCGATCTTCACCGACCGGCGCGCATTAAAGCCGGTGCCGACGACCTTCTCTGCCAGGCGATAATCGACGCCGCGCACGACGCCCCGGCGCTGCGCCTGGTTGAGCGCCGCACTGGCAGACCCCTGATCCCCCGACAGCGCCGGGCAGATCGCCCGCGTCATGTCCCATCCGGGTTCCTTGCTATAGCGCAGCGCACCGGTCGAAAGCGGACATAAACCGGCCGGGTCCGCGGCCGCCAAGTAGGTCTGCATCGCCACGGCATAGAGGCGCGGTGTGAACTTGTCGGAATCGACGCTCTGCACCAGCAGCCGCGCGCTGTCCGCTTCGCCCATCCGCAGCAGCAGCCACGCCCGTTCGGCAACCCAGTCTGCGCCATTGATATCGCGCGGCGTGTCCGTTGCCGAAAGCAGCGCGCGGCGCAGCAGGATGGACGCCCAGCGCGACGTGACCGGCGCGCGCGTTTCCTTCATCAATGTCGCGAGAAACAGGCCGGATTGGCCGCCAAATGCATCGGGTTCCAGGCCGAGCCGCGCGGGCGTGAGCGGCCCGACACGGTCCAGCGACCGCTGCGCGCCGGGGGGCAGATCATATTTCTGCTTCTGCGCCGCCAGCTCTTCCTCGGACAGCTCATCCACTGCCTCGCCCGCCAAGGCGTTGTCCGCAGACGGTACTTCGCTGCTGGGCGGCAAAGGCTGAACCATCGGCACAGGCGCGCCGGGGGTTGCCGGACGCGCGGGCTGAGGCGCGGAAGCCGGCGGTGCCGGAGGCGCCTCTCCGAAGCCCGGGGGCAGGAGAGATTCCGGCGACTCCTGCGCAATCACCGGCAGCGCGAGAGCGAACGCCAGCGTCCCCAGCGCCCATTTCGCATTCACCCGGCTTTGACGCATGAACTTATTTGCCCAGCTTTTCGGCGGGAATGGTCTTTTCCACCCGCTGCTGCGGCTGTTCGCCGCCACGCGACCAAAGCAGCGCAACGAGACCCGCAAGCAGGACGATCAGAACAATGGGAATGAGTGGCAGGCGCGTACCGCGACGGCGTGAGCTGCTTTCGAAGGTGCTGAAGGAACGATTGCTTCTCATGGATCCTTGTGCGGCCTAGCCGTCTAGTTGAGGAAAGTTGCGATTTGCCTCCGCGACGGGGGGATGTATAGCCCCCTCCGCAATGCAGCGAAACAGCAAATCCGTGCCTCCGCAGTCAAAGCGCGGTTCCATCGTCCTGATAGGGATGATGGGCGTCGGCAAATCGACGGTCGGACGCAGGCTGGCAGCGCGCCTCGGCCTTGCCTTCGTGGATGCTGACGAAGAGATCGAAAAGGCCGCGGGCATGACCATCACGGAAATGTTCGAACGCTATGGCGAGGGCTATTTCCGTGATGGCGAACGACGGGTGATCGCCCGGTTGCTGGACGATGAGCCCAAGGTGATCGCCACCGGCGGCGGCGCATTCATGCAGGAAGATACGCGCGCCCTGATCCTTGACCAGGCGACCGCGATATGGCTGGACGCCGACATCGACACGCTGGTCGATCGGGTATCGCGGCGGGAAGGCCGCCCCTTGTTGAAAGGTAAGGACCCCCGCGTCGTGCTGACCGAATTGGCGGCAGTTCGGAACCCGGTCTACTCGTTGGCCCCCATCCACGTGAAGAGCATTGCCGCGCCGCATGAAGTGGCGGTCGAGAGCATTTTGGAGAAATTGGCGGCATGGCAATAGTCCGCGTCGCGCTGGATGCGCGCAGCTATGACATCGTGATCGAACAAGGCGCGCTGGATCGCGCGGCCGGTCATCTTGGCTCCTATGCCAGGGGCGGCAGGATGGTGGTCGTGGCCGACGCCAATGTCGCGAAGGCACAGTTGCCCCGGCTGGAAAACAGCCTGCGCAGCACTGGTGTCACGGTTCAGCCCATCATCCTGCCTGCTGGCGAGCAGACGAAGAGCTGGCGCCACCTTGAGCAATTGCTCGATCAGCTATTGGATTTGGAAGTAGAGCGGGGCGATCATGTCGTGGCGCTGGGCGGCGGCGTGATCGGCGATCTCGTGGGCTTTGCCGCGTCCATCCTGAAGCGCGGTTGCCACTTCATCCAGGTCCCGACGACGCTGCTGGCCCAGGTCGACAGTTCGGTTGGCGGAAAGACCGCGATCAACGCGAGCGCGGGCAAGAATCTGATCGGCAGCTTCTATCAGCCGAGCCTCGTCCTCATCGATCCGTCGACCCTCGACAGCCTGCCGCATCGTGAAACGCGTGCGGGCTATGCCGAGGTCGTGAAATATGGCCTGATCGACGATCCCGAGTTTTTCGCATGGTGTGAGGCTGAGGGGCATCGGCTGCTGACGGGCGATCGCGACGCCCGCGAGTTCGCGATTGAACGCAGCGTCCGTGCGAAGGCGACTATCGTCGCCGATGATGAGCGCGAAACATCCGGCCGTCGCGCGCTGCTGAACCTTGGCCATACGTTCGGACATGCGCTGGAGGCGGATACGGGCTTTTCCGATCTGCTGCTGCATGGCGAGGGCGTGGCGGCGGGCATGGCGCTCGCCTTCCGCTATTCCGCGCGGCTGGGGCTGTGCGCGCCTGAGGATGCGGATCGGGTGACGGCGCATCTGAAGTCGGTGGGCCTGCCGCATGATCTTGCCAGCGCCCATGTGAAAGCGGACGGCGCTGCTTTGGTGGCCCATATGCTGCACGACAAGAAGATGGCGGCAGGCACTCTACCCTTCCTGCTGGCGCGAGGCATCGGGAAGACGTTCCTGTCGAAGGACGTCGTGTTGGATGATGTGGCAGCGTTTCTGGACGAGGACCGCGCGGCTCACGCTTAAGGACGGTATGCCGACATCATCACCTATGGGATGACGGGTGATGTGCGCGATGGTGATTTATGGGAGACCAAGTCCCAAGAACAGTTATGTCCAGCGATGACTACAAGCCCCACTTTGGGCCGTCGCTTGAAAGCTGAATTAAAACCGGTTTTCCAGCAACTAATACAGATGGGCCGCCAAGCTCATTCCACCGAAATAGATTTACGTGCCATCCGCCTGGAATCATGCGCGAACGATCGATGATTCCATCCGCGCCCGCCGAACGCGCCACATCCGCGTTGCGCCAGGATGGAGGCTCCCGTCCGGCCATTAAGGCTTGTCGCCACTGCGCATTAGACAAATCGCGGTCGATGCCGAGAAGGCTGCAGGCATGTTCATCGCGTTGATCAAGTACATGTGCTTCGCCTACGATCAGTGGAACTACGACGCGGGGCCGGCCATCTTCTCGGATGTAGCCCGAAACTGCTATCATGGCCCATTCCAGTTGCGGACTCATGTAGAGCACGGCTTGGCCCGGACGATGATGGCGACCCGCACTATCCGGACTAGGTGACTTAAGGACGTCATCTACCCGATCTGCGAGAACAGACCGGAAAAATCTGCCGCTGACCATTCGCAAGCTTGGGCTGATATCGTTTGTCATTGGGCCAGCCTACTTGTCGGTCGACGGGGAAACAACGACCGGCTTTGGGGTAGATGACTGGCTGAGCACTATGGCGATCGCGGTCGAAAGCGATCAAGCTTCCCGGCAGCCGTCTTCGTTACAGACACAAAAAAGGGCGCCTCGTCGGGCGCCCTTTTCATTTGCTCATGTGACCGAGCGATTACTTCTTCAGCGTCAGGCCGCCAAAGCGCTTGTTGAAGCGCGCCACCTGGCCGCCCTGCTCCAGCTGGCGCTGGCCGCCGGTCCAAGCCGGGTGCGACTTGGGATCGATGTCGAGCGCCATCGTGTCCCCTTCCTTGCCCCAGGTCGAACGGGTGCGGAAGGTGCTGCCGTCAGTCATCTGGACGGTGATGAAGTGGTAATCGGGGTGGGTATCGGCCTTCATGGGTCTGCTCCGTCAATGGGCCGGTTTCCGACCGGCCATGGATGCGAAATCTTGCGAAGGCGCGCGGTTACATGGGATTTCCCACGAACGCAAGCCCCGCGCGGCCTTTAGTCTTCCGGCGGGTCGGCGATCATCGCGACAAAGTTCGCCTCGGCGCACAGCTTGCCGTCCACCGATGCCTTGCCGACGAATTTGCAGACCCGGCCCCGGATCTGGAGCAGTTCGACATGCAGGTCGAGCAAGCAGCCCGGCTCCACCGGGTTGCGGAACTTGGCTCCGTCGATGCTCATGAAATAGACCAGCTTGCCCGAGCCGCGCAGATCAAGCGTTTCGACCGTCAGCACGCCTGCTGCCTGCGCCATCGCTTCGACGATCAACACGCCCGGCATGATCGGGCGGCCAGGAAAATGTCCCTGGAAGAATGATTCGTTGATCGAGACGGCCTTGACCGCGTGGATCTTCTCGTTGCGCACGAGATTGGCCACGCGGTCGACGAGCAGCATCGGATAGCGGTGCGGCAGCGCTGCCATGATGCCACGAATATCGATGGCGCCCACGGCGGCTGGTGCCGCTTCAACTTCCCCCGTCATCGGCCGATATCAGCGCGAGGTCGGCTGCTGCGACGGGTTGGCGGGAGCCGCGGCGGCAGGCGTCGGCGCCTGACCGCGCGCGCCGCCGGGCTGCCAGCCCGCAGGCGGCGTGATGCCCACGCTCGGCACCAGCGCGTTGAGCTCCGTCACCACCTGCTGCGTGATATCCACGCTCGGCTGATAGGAGACGGTCGCGTCGGGCGCGAGGATCAGGTCCACCTTCGCCTTCGTCATCGCGGACTTCAGCGCATCCGACAGCTTGGCCGAAATCTGCTCTTCGACATAAGCGTTGGCGAGCGCGATAGGCTGGCCCAGGCGCTGCAGTTCGGCCTGGCCGTTCTGACCCGCCTTCTGATAGGCCTCATACTGGGTCTGGATGGCGGGCGTTGGCTTGTTGCCCGCAGCCTTCATGGCCGCTTCGAGCGCACTGCCCTTCGACTTCAAATCAGCGTCGATCGCATTCTTGCGCGCTGTGAAGCTGTCGATCTGCGCCTTGTAGGTCGTCTGAATCTGCGAGCGCGCGGTGGTATAAGCCGAGCTGGTGGCGACTGCCCGCTGCAGGTCTGCAACGGCGATCCCGGTCTTAGACTGAGCTGCGGCAGGCACGCTGGAAAGCGCGATGGCAGTCATGGGCGCAAGAGCAAGCGCCGCGGCCTTGAGCATCTTATTCATTAGAATTGAGTCCCTACGTTGAAGCTGATGAGCTGAGTATCGTCCCCTGGTTCCTTGAGCAGGGCCTTGGCGATGTCGATGCGGAACGGCCCAAACGGCGAGTTCCAGTTGACGCCAAAGCCCACGGACACGCGCGGCTTGAGCGTGTCGCCGAGATAAACTTCTTCAAATCCGGTGCCGTCGAGATAGGCCGCCTGGTATCCCGAAGGGGCAACCCCGGTACAATTACCGAGTTCATTATTCGTCGTACGCACAGGAGCCAAAGCTGGATTGTTGGTATTTGGCAGAGGCGTGAGTGAACAGAACCCGCCGAATCTAGTCTCTTGAGGATCACGCAATCCAGCAACAGCACCTGCGTCCACGAAAATTGAGGGACGAAGCCCCATTTCGCGCGCGCCAGAACCAAGCGGAATTTCCACTTCCGCACGCGCAAGATAGTAGATCTTGCCGCCGAGTGCGTCGTCCCGGGTATTGTTATTGTCGTTGTTGCGGATAAACGCACCCGGATTATCCGGGTCTTGGATCAGAGAGTAACGCTTGATGCGCGGCCCGATCCCACGAATGTCGAACCCGCGAATTTGCGGATTACCAAGGAAGAAGCGGTCGGTCAGGCGCACCTTGTCGACCAACGCTCCGGAAGCATCGCGGCGCTCCCCTTCAAGCGAATGAATATATCCACCCTCAGCCGAAAGCGAGAAGATAAACCCGCCGCCCAATGGCCAGAACTTCGACCCATTGAAACGCGAGCGGATATATTTGACGCTGCCGCCCAGGCCCGCGAAATCCTGGCTCAATACAACATTATGGCCGCGCGTAGGACGAATGCGGTTGTCGCGATTGTCGTAGATCAGCGAATAGCCAAGCGATGACGTCGTCCGCTTGCCGATCGCGTCGCAGAGATAGCGGCCCGCCAGGATCGGATCGCAAGCCCCGTTGGTGTAATATGTGTCCTCATCAAGGCTCACATCATCCAGGTTGAGGCTGTAGCGCAGCGCCAGCGACATATATTCGGTGATCGGCACACCAGCGCGGATCTGGAACCCGGTCGTGGTCTGCTTGTATGTTGTGTCGCGATCATTGTTGTTGAGATAACGGAAGCTGTTCAAATCACGCCGATAGATATCGCCGCCCAGCGCGATATTCTTGTCCATGAAATAGGGCTCGGTAAAGCCCACTTCGACCGACTTGGAATAGCTCGAATAATTGACGCTGGTGCGCAGTTCCTGGCCCTTGCCGCGGAAGTTGCGCTGCGTGATCGACGCCGCGACGATGAAGCGCTCCAGCGAGGAGAAGCCTGCCGACAGCGACAGCTCGCCGGTCGATTTTTCCTGGACGTTGGTTTCCAGCACGATGCGGTCGGGCGCCGAGCCCGGCTTCTGTTCGATGTCCAGCTTTTCCTGGAAGAAGCCAAGCGAGTTGATGCGGTCCTTCGAGCGCTTGACGAGGAAGCTGTTGAACGCGTCGCCTTCCGCCAGTCGGAATTCGCGGCGGACCACCTTGTCTTGGGTCAGCGTGTTGCCGTTGATGTCAACCCGTTCGACATAGACGCGCGGCGCGTTGGCGATGCGGAAATTGATCCCCATCGTCAGGCTGTCCTTGTCGCGGTTAAAGTCCGGCTGCACGTCGGCAAAGGCATAGCCGAACAGGCCCGCCGTCTGGCTGAGCGTATCGACTGTGTCCTCGACCTGCTTGGCGTTGTACCAATCGCCCTTCTTCATCGGCAGCGTCTTGGTGAGCGACGCGCCCGACAGGTCACGAATGTCGGATTCGACCTTAACGTCGCCGAACTTGTAGCGCTGACCTTCTTCAACCACATAGGTGATGATGAAGTCCTGCTTATCGGGCGTCAGCTCGGCGACGGCCGAAATCACGCGGAAATCCGCATAGCCTTCGGTCAGGTAGAATTGCCGCAGCTTCTGCTGGTCATAGGCCAGGCGATCGGGATCGTAGCTGGTGCCGGAGGAGAAGACGCGGAACCAGCGGGACTGCTTCGTCACCATCTGGCTGCGCAGTTCACCATCGTTGAATTTGTCATTGCCGATGATGTTGATCTGGCGGACCTTGGACTTGGGCCCCTCCGAAATTTCGAAGACGATATCGACGCGGTTCTGGTCGAGCTGCACCATCTTGGGCTCGACGGTCGCGGCGAAGCGGCCCTGGCGGCGGTAAAGTTCGATAATGCGGGCGACATCGGCGCGGACCTTGGACCGGGTATAGATCTGGCGCGGGGCGAGCTTGATCTCCGGACGGATCTTGTCTTCCTTCAACCGCTTGTTGCCTTCCAGCACGATGCGGTTGATGACCGGATTTTCCTTCACTTCAATGGTGAGCGCGCCATTGTCGTTGCGGATCTGAACGTCTGCGAACAGTTCGGTTTCGTAAAGATCGCGCAGCGCCTGATCGAGCGATTCCTGGGTAAAGGGCTGCCCGATGCGAAGCTTGGTGTAGGATAGCACCGTATCGGGCTCAAGGCGCTGCTGACCCACCACATTGATGCTGCGGATCGTGCCGGCTGCGGGCGCGACGGCCGGAACGGGAGCGGCAGGCTGCGCCGCGTCCTGTGCCAGAGCGGGAACCGCGGACAGGCCGCCCATCATCGTCGTTGCCAGAAGGGCCGCGACAACCGGGCGCTGTCTCTTGCTGCTCATCATCGCTGTCACCCGCTCTACCCTTTTACAAAAAGCATATGTTCGTTCACGCCGGGAAACACGGCGCTAAATCGCGCCTCCCTGCCCGATACAGCTTAGCCGATCAAGCCGGACAGGCGTTCCCAGAGCCCGAAAGAAGATAAATCGTTGAAAGTCACCAGCATCATCATGGCCAAAAGGACCGCCAGACCCGATCGGTACGCCCATTCCTGCACCCGCGCACTGACGGGCCTGCGCTGTATCGCCTCCACCCCGTAAAACAGCAGATGTCCGCCATCCAGCATGGGGATTGGCAACAGGTTGATGAACCCCAAGTTAATCGAGATGAGAGCCATGAAGAACACGAAGCTCTCCACCCCCAATGTTGCCGCCTGGCCCGAAACCTCTGCGATCTTGAGCGGGCCGCCCAGTTCCTTCACCGACCGGCCGCCGCCCAATATCTGCCCTAGCGTTTCGACCATCGTGCGAATGATCTGCCCGGTCTGCTTGAGCGCAACGGCAGGCGCGCGCCAAAGTTCGACCGGCTCGATCACCGGCTGCGCGGGAGCAATGCCGAGCCGCCCGACCTTGAACCTGTTGCCAAAGCCATCCTGCTCCTGAACTGCACCGACCCGGCCCTGCTTTTCGACCGTCCGTCCCGATCGTTCGACAAGGATCGTCACCGGCTCTGCCGGACGGATCTGCGCATAAAGGCGAAGGTCGTCGAAGGTCGTCATCTCCCGGCCGTTCAGCGACAGGATGCGATCGCCAGCCTGTATGCCCGCCGCAGCGGCCGCGCTACCGGCCTGCACCTTCCCCGCGACGGCGGGTGTCCGGCTCTCACCGTAAACGAACGCGAATGTGGACAGGATGAGAATGGCGAAGAGGAAATTGATGAACGGCCCCGCCGCGACGATCGCCGCCTTCTGCCACAAGGGCTTGGCCGGGAAGCTTTCGGCGCGCTCGCTTGGCGGTAGCTGAAGCCAGGCGGGGTCCGTCTGGCTAGCGGCGTTCATGTCGCCCTTGAAGCGGACATAGCCACCAAGGGGAAGTGCACCGATGCGCCAGCGTGTGCCGCGCTTATCAACCCATGCCGCCAGTTCCGGGCCGAAGCCGATCGAAAAAGCCTCCGCCTTGACGCCGAACCAGCGGCCGACAAGGTAATGGCCGAGTTCGTGCACGAACACCAGCGGCCCGATGACCGCTACAAAGGCGAGGACCGTCAGCAGGAACCCGGGATTTTGGATCAAGCAGTCAATCTTTCCATCACTTGGCCCGCCATGCGTCGCGCCTGTGCATCCGCTTCCAGCACATCGTCGATACCGCTTGGCTCTGGGGCGCTATAGCGGTTCAGAACGTCCTCCACAATCATGGCGATATCAAGGAAGCCGATGGCCTCTTTAAGAAAGGCCGCCACCGCCACTTCATTGGCCGCATTCAGGATCGCAGGCGCGAGCCCGCCCTGCTCCGCCGCCTGCCGCGCCAAGCGGAGCGCGGGAAAGCGAACTTCGTCCGGAGCCTCGAAATCGAGGCGCCCTGCCTGCGCGAGGTTGAGCGGTCGGCAGGGTGTCTCCATCCGGCCGGGCCAGGCAAGGGCGCTGGCGATCGGAATGCGCATGTCCGGCGATCCCAGCTGCGCCAGAGTCGAACGATCGCGATATTCGACCATAGAGTGGATGATCGATTGGGGATGGACCAATATCTCGATGCGATCCAGACCAACCGGGAATAAATGCGCGGCCTCGATCAGTTCCAGGCCCTTGTTCATCATCGTCGCGCTGTCGACGCTGATCTTCGCGCCCATCGACCAATTGGGATGCGCCACGGCCTGGGCTGGCGTGATGTCGCGCATTTCCTCCCGACTGCGCGTGCGGAAGGGGCCGCCGCTCGCGGTCAGGATGATCCTTGCCACGTCATGCAGGCGGCTACCGGCAAGGCACTGGAAAATGGCATTATGCTCGCTGTCGACGGGCAGCAGGGTTGCCCCCGACTGGACCGCCGCGTCCATCATCAGAGCGCCCGCCGAGACAAGCGATTCCTTGTTGGCGAGCGCGACCGTTCCGCCTGCCTGCAACGCAGCCATTGTCGGCCGCAACCCTGCGCATCCAACGATCGCGGCCATGCTCCAGTCCGCGCCTGCTTGCGCTGCCTCGACCAGAGCGGCCTCGCCCGCGGCAGCCTCGACGCCGGATCCCGCCAAGGCGGACTTCAACGCATCATAGCGCGCCGGGTCGCCGATCACCGCCATCTGGGCACTGCATGCGCGTGCCAGCTTGGCGAGACCATCGACATCGCTATGGGCGGTGAGGGCAACCACCTGAAAGGCTTGCGCATCGCGCTGGATGAGGTCGAGCGTCGACATGCCGACGGAGCCCGTCGCGCCGAAGATGGAAACTTTGCGCGTCATGGAAACACCAGAAAAAGATAGAAGAGAGCGGCAATCGGCGCGGCGGCCACTACGCCGTCCAGCCGGTCCATCACGCCGCCATGGCCGGGCAGCAGATTGCCGCTGTCCTTGACGCCCGCCCGGCGTTTCATCGCGCTTTCCAGCAGATCGCCAAGCTGCGCGGCGACCGCCAGCAGCCCGCTCGCGGCGGCAAGCTGGATCGGCAATCCGGCGAAGCGGTGGAGGACGAAACCGAGGACCAGAGCAGCCAACACACCGCCGCCGAGCCCTGCCCAAGTCTTGGAGGGGCTGACCCGAGGCGCGAGCTTGGGTCCGCCGATCGCGCGCCCCGCGAAATAGGCGCCGATGTCCGTCGCCCACACCAGCGATAATGCCCAGAAGGCAAGCAGCAAGCCGCCCGGCTGCTGCTCACGAAGGAAAATCAGCGCCGCGACCGGCACGAAGACGTAAAGCACGCCGAGCGCCAGCCTGCCTGATCGCGTGACGAGGATAACGAAGAAAAAGGCCGCCACCGCAAGGGTGAAGGCCGTCCACGACAGCCCCGCCGCCAAGGGGCAAAGTAGCGCCAGCGGCACGGAGACCGCGAACATCGAAAGCCGACGATGCTCGGGCGATGCACGGGCCAAATCGCCCCACTCGCCCTGCATCAGCACGCCAGCCACAACGAGCAACAGCCAGAAGAAGAAGCCCCCGAAATAGAGCGCGGCGGAGGCAAGAAGGATAAGCAGCAGGCCAACGACCGCGCGGATGCGAAGCTCATTCGACATGGGTCAAAGCCCGCCGAAACGGCGGTCCCTCAGGCGAAAGGCATCCAGCGCCTTGGCAAGTGCCCGCGCGTCGAAATCGGGCCAGAGCGTATCGGTGAAATAAAGCTCGGCATAGGCGGCCTGCCACAACATGAAATTGCTCAGCCGCTGCTCACCCGAAGTGCGGATCAGCAAGTCCAGGGGTGGCAGATCGGCCGTGTCGAGCCCTGCCGCCACATCTTCCAAGCTGATCGCGGCCGGATCGATCTCGCCTGCGCGCACCCGCAGCGCAATAGCCTGTGCCGCCCGGACAAGTTCGTCCTGGGCGCCATAGTTGAGGGCAATCGCCACGATCGGGCCGCTGTTCCCCGCCGTCCGCGCAACCGCCCCGTCGATCATGTCGACCAATGAAGCGTCAAGCGCTCGGTAGTTGCCGATCACCCGCAAGCGCACGCCATTGGCATGAAATTCGTCGAGGTCGGATTCAATGAAGCGCCGCAGCAGGCTCATCAGGTCCGCAACCTCGCCCGCGGGGCGCTTCCAGTTTTCCGACGAGAAGGCGTAGAGCGTCAGGCACTCCAGCCCAAGCTCACGCGCCGCCCGCGCTACCTTGCGCACGGCCTCCACCCCCGCCCTGTGACCGGCGATACGCGGCATGAACCGTTTCTTTGCCCAGCGGCCATTGCCGTCCATGATGATGGCGACGTGCCGCGCACCATGGCCGGGCGCACCGTCATGAGCGAAGTCGGATTTGGCTTGGGTGGCCATCAGAAGTGTCGGAGCGTGGTGGACACGGACAAGGACCCCGGCTCAGTGACCGAGAATTTCCTTCTCCTTGGCCGCCGCCGCAGCGTCGATGTCGGCGATGGTGCTATCGGTCAGCTTCTGCACCTCGGTTTCCAGTCGCTTGCGCTCGTCTTCGCTGATCTCGCCCTTCTTCTCGTCCGTCTTCAGGCTGTCCATACCGTCGCGGCGCACGTTGCGCACGGCGACGCGCGCGCCTTCAGCATATTTGCTGGCAAGCTTGGCCAGTTCCTTGCGCCGTTCCTCGGTGAGGTCCGGGATCGGCAGGCGCAGCGTCTGCCCGTCGACGATCGGATTGAGGCCAAGCCCCGCCGAGCGGATCGCCTTGTCGCAGGGACCGACATTGCTCTTGTCCCAGACCTGCACCGACAGCATGCGCGGTTCAGGCGCAGAGACGGTCGCCACCTGGTTGAGCGGCATGTGGGCGCCATAGACCTCGACCGTCACAGGATCGAGCAGCTGGATATTGGCCCGGCCGGTGCGCAGGCCGGAGAGATCGCCCTTCAGCGATTCGACAGCGCCGTGCATGCGGCGTTCGAGGTCGGCCTTG
Source organism: Sphingobium agri (assembly GCF_023051225.1). Lineage (NCBI taxonomy): Bacteria > Pseudomonadati > Pseudomonadota > Alphaproteobacteria > Sphingomonadales > Sphingobiaceae > Sphingobium > Sphingobium agri. The sequence goes on from NZ_JALKHS010000006.1 coordinate 1,375,520, forward strand.
TCATATTGAGCCATGGTCTTTCAGCGCTCCTGATTTTGTACGATCGTCGCAACCCCGTCACCGGCCAGCACCTTTGCAAGATTGCCGGTTTCGCGGATGTTGAAAACGACGATGGGGATATTGTTTTCGCGGCACAGGGCAATGGCGCTCGCATCCATCACCTTGAGATTGTCGTTCAGCACCTTGTCGAAGCTGATCTGATCATAGCGCGCCGCGTCCGGAACCTGTTTTGGGTCCGCATCATAGATGCCATCGACGCTGGTGCCCTTGAACAGCGCGTCGCAGTTCATCTCGGCCGCCCGCAGCGCCGCCGTGGTATCCGTGGTGAAGAAGGGGCTGCCCGTACCCGCCGCGAAGATGACGATCCGGCCCTTTTCCATGTGCCGCACGGCCTTGCGCCGGATATAGGGCTCGCACACCGACGCCATCGGGATCGCCGACTGCACACGCGTGTCATAGCCGATCTTTTCCAGGGCGTTCTGCACCGCCAATGCGTTCATCACGGTCGCGAGCATGCCCATATAATCGGCGCTGGTGCGGTCGAAGCCCTTGGCTGCGCCTGCCAGGCCCCGGAAGATATTACCCCCGCCAACCACGACGCAAATTTCAAAGCCTGCGTCCTTGGCCGCCGCGATCTCCGTCGCGACGCGGTTCACCGTCTCCGGCTCGATGCCGAACTGCCCCTGCCCCATCAGCACTTCGCCCGAGAGTTTCAGCAATATGCGCTTGAACGGCGGACGAGTCATGCGGGGTAAAATTCCATCTATTCGAGCAGACAAAGGAATGGCGCGCACCTTAGGCAGCGCGCGCCATTCTGTGAAGTCCTTAGCGTGTTCGAGCCGCTTGTCGAGAAGCGTTGCTTCCCACGCGCCGCCCGAACCGAACGCTCTGTCAGGTCAGGCCGGGATCAGACGCCCGCAGCCGCAGCAACTTCAGCCGCGAAGTCGCTCGTTTCCTTCTCGATGCCTTCACCGAGCTGGAAGCGGACATAATTCTTCAGCGTGATCGACTTGCCTGCGTCCTTCGCTGCCTTGGCAACGACGTCGGCGATCGGCGTCTTGTTGTCCATCACGAACAGCTGGCTGAGCAGCGCATTTTCCTTGGCGTACTTCGCGACCGAACCGTCGACCATCTTGGCGACAATCTCGGCAGGCTTGCCCGATTCGGCAGCCTTCTCAGCGGCAATCGCGCGCTCACGCTCCAGCAGGGCCGGATCGATGTCGGCAGCCGACAGGGCCAGCGGGAAGGCAGCCGCGATGTGCATCGCGATCTGCTTGCCCAGCGGCTCCAGAACGTCGGCAGGCGCATCGCCTTCCAGCGCGACCAGCACGCCGATCTTGCCGAGGCCAGGAGCAGCTGCGTTGTGAACGTAGGGCACAACGACGCCCTGGCTCACTTCCAGCTGACCGACGCGGCGCAGGGTCTGGTTCTCACCGATGGTGGCGATGTTCGACACCAGCTTTTCGGAAATCGTGCCACCGGCCGGGTGAGCCTGCGACGAGAGCGTCTCGGCATCGGTCGCGCCGCTCTGCAGAGCAACTTGGGCCACGGTGCGGACGAAATCCTGGAACTGGTCGTTCTTGGCGACGAAGTCGGTTTCGCTGTTCACTTCGACGGCAACGCCCTTGGTGCCCGCGACGGCAACGCCGACCAGACCTTCAGCAGCGGTGCGGCTCGACTTCTTCTGCGCAGCGGCAAGACCCTTGGCGCGCAGCCAGTCGACGGCGGCTTCCATGTCGCCATTGGCTTCGGCGAGCGCCTTCTTGCAGTCCATCATGCCCGCGCCCGAACGGTCGCGCAGTTCCTTGACGGCGGCGGCGGTAATCTCGGCCATGTTTCGGCTCCTAAAGTTTAATGGTTCAAATATGGACTAGGGCGCGGTCCGGTGGAGCGCGCCCTAGCCTGTCAATCTTGCAGTTCAAAGACCGCGGGATCAGGCCTGGACGGCGACCTCTTCGGCTTCCGGCTCGTCCAGCGCGCCGATGTCAACGCCCGAAGCCTGCTGCGCACCACGGTTGCCCTTGGTGGCGGCGGCGGCGATGGCGTCGCAATAGAGGCGGATCGCGCGGCTGGCGTCGTCATTCGCCGGAACCGGGAAAGCGATGCCGTCGGGCGAGACGTTCGAATCGAGGATCGCGACGACCGGGATGCCGAGCGTGTTGGCTTCCTTGATCGCCAGTTCTTCCTTGTTGGCGTCGATCACGAACATGACATCGGGGATGCCATTCATGTCACGGATGCCGCCCAGCGACAGTTCGAGCTTCTCGCGCTCGCGGGTCATCTGAAGGACTTCCTTCTTGGTGAAGCCGTGGGTGTCACCCGACAGCTTCTCTTCAAGGGTCTTCAGACGCTTGATCGAACCCGAAATCGTCTTCCAGTTGGTGAGCATGCCGCCCAGCCAGCGGTGGTTGACGAAGTGCTGGCCCGACTTGCGGGCAGCTTCAGCGATCGGGTCCTGCGCCTGGCGCTTGGTGCCGACGAACAGCACCTTGCCGCCAGCAGCGACAGTCGCCGACACGAAGTCGAGCGCACGGCCGAACAGCGGCACGGTCTGCGACAGGTCGAGGATGTGGATGCCGTTGCGCTCGCCGAAGATGTACGGCTTCATGCGCGGATTCCAGCGGTGGGTCTGGTGGCCGAAGTGGGCGCCAGCCTCGATCAATTGGTGCATGGTGACGACAGGTGCCGCCATAATCTTATCTCCTTCCGGTTTGACCTCTGGGAACCAGGAACTGGCAGCATCACGCCATCAGCACCGGATATGTGCGATTCCCATGTGGAATGGCGCGGCCCTTAACGGGTGGCGAGCAGCAACGCAAGACTTGACGGGCACCGGAAACTAGAACATATAGTGAACATGGGAACAAAACGAAGCCTTGGCCGGTTTGCTCCTTCAATCAGAACCCATGGTTCTTAGGACAGGAAGAGTGAGCGGTCTCATGTTCACCATTGTTGCAGCTACGGTATTTTTCGCGGCCTTCCTTCTGGCCGCAGGCGTCATCGTCGGCATGTTCGCGCTCTATCATGAGAAGATGGCGGCCGCCCTGCTGTTCGAACCCATTACCCAACAGCCGCCAGTCTATCATCTGCGGATCAGCCGCCGCCGCGTGAACCCGGACCGGCGCACTGTTCCTGCAGTGGCACCGTCGGGCGTCTTCGCCACCTGATCTGGTCAGGACGCGGCTGCCAGCCTCTGCCGCCGGACGCGAGCATAGGACATGATCCCGAACGGGATGGTCGCCAGATAAACCGCACATATCGCCAGCAAGGTGAGCCAGGGATCGGTGAGCAGCAGCGCCGCCAGCAGTCCGGCGACCGCAATAGCCTCCAGCCTGATCCGCTTGCGCAGCCGCAGCGCCGACCAGCTGTAGGTGGCAATGCTCGAAATCATCAGGAAAGCGGTAAAGGCTGTCCAGGGCGCCACCACATACCAGGCCCTGAATAGTTCTTCGCCCGTCACCAGCCACAGATAGAGCGGCACGAACGCCAGCCCTGCGCCCGCAGGCGCGGGGACCCCGGTCAGGAAACCCGCCGACTTATGCGGCTGTATGTCCGCGTCGATATTGGCGTTGAAGCGCGCCAGGCGGAGCGCGCAGGACAGTGCATGCGCCAGCGCGAAGATCCAGCCGAATTTCGGCATCGCTTGCAGCGACCAGAGGTACAGGATCAATGCTGGCGCGACACCGAAGGCAATGGAGTCCGACAAGGAGTCGAGTTCAGCGCCGAATCGGCTTTCTCCACGCAGCAGCCGGGCGATGCGGCCATCGAGCCCGTCCAGCACGCCTGCAATCAGGATGGAGAGGACCGCCCTCTCCCACTCGCCGGAAATGCCATAGCGTACCCCGGTCAGGCCGAAGCATAGCGCCATCGCCGTGACGGCATTGGGCGCGACCATCCGCAGCGTGATGCCCCGGCGAAGCCCACGGGGGATAGCGCGCCGCTGCCTCATTGCTGGATACCCGAAATGACCCGCATGTCGCCAATCTGGCCGAGGATGGTCTCGCCTGCAACGGTCCTTTGCCCCAGCGCGACGCGCGGCGCCGTTCCGGCTGGCAGATAGACGTCGACGCGGCTGCCGAAGCGAATGAGCCCGATGCGCTGCCCCGCCGCGATCATGTCGCCGGGCTTCACGAACGGCACGATCCGCCGGGCCACGAGCCCCGCAATCTGGGTGAAGCCGACGCGCAAGCCGTCATGGCGTTCCACCAATATGTGCTGGCGCTCATTATCCTCGCTCGCCTTGTCGAGGTCTGCGTTCAGGAACTTGCCCGAGATATAGACCACCGACTTCACCGTCCCGCCTATAGGGGTGCGATTGATGTGGACGTCGAACACGCTCATGAAGATCGACACGCGGATCATCGGCTGGTCGCCAAGGCCGTCGGCTCCGGCCATCTCGCGCGGGGGCGGCACGCGCTGGATCAGCGTCACCAGGCCATCGGCGGGTGCGACGATCGCTCTTTCATCCTGCGGCACGGCGCGCACCGGATCGCGGAAGAAGGCGAACACCCAGATCGTCACCATCACCATCAGCCAGCCGGGTATCGTCCACCCCACCAGGAACAGCACTGCCGTGATCGCGGCGGCGATCAGGCCGAATTTCATCCCCTCCGGATGGACCGTAGGGAAGCGCCACTTCACATTGCCGCCCAAGGCGACGGTGATTTCGTCATTTTCCATGGCACCTGTCTTTAGGGACAGTCACTTGCAGTGACAACGCCCGATCCTGCACCGGGGCATGGCAAGTGCGATGCCCCATCAGCCGCCATTGCGCTGTTGAACATTGCCGCCGCTTTCCCTAGGGCGTGTCGCAATTCCATCCAAACGAAGAAGGCGAAGAGGCGCATGGCGAAGATCAAGGTCAAAAACCCTGTCGTGGAGATCGACGGCGACGAAATGACGCGGATCATCTGGCAGTGGATCCGTGAGCGCCTCATCCTCCCCTATCTCGACATCGACCTCAAATATTATGATCTGTCGGTCGAGAATCGCGACGCGACGGAAGATCAGGTCACCGTCGATTGCGCCAATGCGATCAAGCAATATGGCGTCGGCGTGAAGTGCGCCACCATCACGCCGGACGAAGCCCGCGTCGAGGAATTCAAGCTCAAGAAGATGTGGAAGTCGCCCAACGGCACGATCCGCAACATCCTGGGCGGCGTCGTCTTCCGCGAGCCGATCGTGATCCAGAACGTGCCCCGCCTGGTCCCCGGCTGGACCGACCCGATCGTCATCGGCCGTCACGCCTTCGGTGACCAGTACCGCGCCACCGACTTCCGCGTTCCCGGCCCGGGCAAGCTGACCATGAAGTGGGTCGGCACCAATGGCGACCAGCTGGAATTCGATGTGTTCGAATTCCCCGACGCGGGCGTCGCCATGGGCATGTACAATCTCGACGAATCGATCCGCGACTTCGCCAAGGCCAGCTTCAACTATGGCCTGCTGCGTGGCTGGCCTGTGTATCTGTCCACCAAGAACACGATCCTCAAGGCCTATGACGGCCGCTTCAAGGATCTGTTCCAGGAAGTGTTCGAGGCCGAATTCGCCGACAAGTTCAAGGCTGCCGGCATCGTCTACGAACACCGCCTGATCGACGACATGGTCGCCTCCGCTCTCAAGTGGAACGGCAACTTCGTCTGGGCGTGCAAGAATTATGACGGCGACGTGCAGTCCGACACCGTGGCGCAGGGCTTCGGCTCGCTCGGCCTCATGACCTCCGTCCTGCTCTCGCCCGATGGCAAGACGGTCGAGGCGGAAGCCGCGCACGGCACCGTCACCCGCCACTATCGCCAGCACCAGCAAGGCAAGCAGACGTCGACCAACCCGATCGCGTCGATCTTCGCCTGGACGCAGGGCCTGGCCTATCGCGGCAAATTCGACGACACGCCGGACGTCACCAAGTTCGCCGAGACGCTGGAAAAGGTCTGCATTGAAACCGTCGAAAGCGGCGCGATGACCAAGGATCTTGCACTGCTGATCGGTCCGGATCAGGCATGGATGACCACCGAGCAGTTCTTCGAGGCGATCCGCGCGAACCTCGAAACCGCCATGGGCAAGTGGAACTGATTTCTCGGAACTGATCCAGTCTTCCAGGCATTCAGTACGGAAACGGAATAAGGCGGTGCCGCACCACGGCGCCGCCTTTTCCATGGCGGGAGATCGGCGATGACGACAGCAACACGCAAGCGATTGGAGGTCCGCACCGCGGTTCCTTCCGACGTGCGCGGCATTCAGCGGCTGATCGCGCGCGTCTATCCCGGCATGGCCAATTACTCGCTCGCCACCCTTCGCGGCCAGATCAACAATTTCCCCGATGGCTGCTTCGTCGCGCTCTACGACAACAAGGTCGTCGGCTATTGCGCGACGATGCGGGTCAGCCGGTCGATGGCATTCTCCTTCCACGATTGGGAGGAAATCACCGCCAACGGTTTCGGCACCCGGCACAGCGCGGCCGGCGAATGGCTCTACGGCTATGAGATGGCGGTCGATCCCAAGCTGCGCGGCCTGCGCATCGGCCAGCGCCTCTACGACGAGCGCAAGGAACTGGCCGAACAGCTGGACCTGCACGGCATCGTCATCGCGGGCCGCATGCCAGGTTACATGCGCGCGAAACGCCGGGTCGATGGCCCTGCGGATTATCTCGACAAGGTCGTCCAAGGCAGGTTGCGTGACCAGGTCATCAGCTTCCAGCTCAAGAACCAGTTCGAACCACTCGGCGTCCTTGAAAATTATCTGCCCGAGGACAAGCAGTCGGACGGCCACGCCGCCCATCTCGTCTGGCGTAACCCCTATGTCGATCCCGACGAGGCACCCGAAATGCGGGTGCCGCGCGGCGTCGAAAGCGTCCGCCTCGCCACCTGCCAGCTTCAGGCGCGCGCGGTCGCGGACTTCGATGAATTTATCCGCAACATCGAATATTTCGTTGATGTTGCAGCGGATTATCGGTCCGACTTCATCATCTTCCCGGAACTGTTCACGCTGCCGCTGCTGTCCTTCGAAACGAAGAAGCTCTCGCCGCTCGAAGCGATAGACAAGCTGACCGCCTACACCCCGCGCCTGACAAAGGAACTGACGCGGATGGCGCTGGAATATAATATCAACATCATCGGCGGCTCCCATCCCACGCGCGCGGATGATGGCGACATCCAGAATATCGCCTATGTCGCCCTCCGCGACGGATCGGTGCATACGCAGGAAAAGATTCACCCAACGCCCAACGAAGCCTTCTGGTGGAACATCAAGGGCGGCGATTCGCTCGATGTGATTCAGACTGACTGCGGCCCGATCGGCGTCCTTATCTGTTATGACAGCGAATTTCCCGAACTCGCCCGCCGCCTGGTGGATCAGGGCGCGCGTATCATCTTCGTGCCCTTCTGCACCGACTCGCGCCTTGGCTATATGCGCGTGCGCTATTGTGCGCAGGCCCGGGCGATCGAAAACCAATGCTATGTGGTCATGTCCGGCAATGTCGGCAATCTGCCCAATGTCGACAATATGGACATCCAATATGCGCAGAGCGCCATCCTGACGCCCTGCGACCTGCCCTTTGCCCGCGACGGCATAGCGGCGGAGTCCACGGAAAATGTCGAAACGCTGACCATGGCGGACGTCAACCTCGCCGACCTCAGTTGGGCCCGCGCCGAGGGCACGGTGCGCAACCTGCGCGACCGCCGGTTCGACCTCTACCATATCGATTGGGACAGCAGCCCCGACCATGCCCATGCGCCCAGCGGTGGTCCGGTGCCTGCGGGTGGCCATAATGCGCCCGGCGGCGGCTAGCCTGGCACGCAGCCTCTCCGAGTAACTAACATCGCCAACTCATTGCCGAACTTGGCAAACAGGTTTCCCGATGATATCGGCACCGCACCGGGGCAGTGCAACCTCCCGGTCAAGCACAGCGCGTGCTCAAGCGTTGCTTCTCTATCGGCCTTCGCCGATCGAAGGAGCATGTCTTATGGTTTGGCGTCTGGGCGCTACGCTTTTCACCGCTACCGCCTCCTTCCTCCTGCCACGCCAAGCGATGGCCGACGTTCCAACGCTTCAGGCCGCCATTGGCAATCCGTCCGATTTCAAGCTCGCTGGCAGCGTGCGGGTGCGCCATGAATTGCTGGATGGCCAGCCCAGGGTTGGCCTCAGAAGCGAGGATGAGCAGCTTGCTCTCCGCAGCACCTTGGCCGCCGAATATCGGACGGGAGCGTTCCGGATCGGAGGAGAGCTGTTCGACAGCCGCGCCTATCTGGACAGGCCGGGCAGCGCCATCAGCGCGAACGAGGTCAACACCTTCGAACTAGTGCAGGCCTACGTCGCCGCGGACTGGAAAAACCCGTTCGGGCCGAATAGCGCGCTAGGGCTGCAACTCGGGCGCATGATGCTCAACCTGGGGTCAAGGCGGCTGGTGGCGGCGGATGATTACCGCAACACCACCAACGGCTACACAGGCGTGCGCGCCGACATCAAGCTTAAGGGGGGATCGGCAACGCTGATCTACACATTGCCCCAGATCAGGCTGCCCGACGATCTTCCTTCGATCCAGCGGGAGAAAGTGCGCTGGGATCGCGAAAGCTTCGACCTGAAACTGTGGGGCGGGCTGATGGCGCGGCCCGATATGATTGCGGGCGCAACGGCGGAACTCAGCTATTTCAGGCTTCAGGAGCGTGACAGCCCGGATCGCCCTACCCGTAACCGCAATCTGCACACGGTCGGCGGCCGCCTTATCCGCGATCCCCAACCAGGCCGCTGGGATTTTGAGGCGGAGGGCTTCTACCAGTTCGGAAATATCCGGGCGAGCGTTGCGCCATCGGCGGCGCAACTGCCCGTCGGCGCCTGGTTCTTCCACATCGACACGGGCTACAGCTTTCCAGGCCCTGCGAAGCTGCGGCTCTCGTTGGAATATGATCAGGCGAGCGGGGATGGCCCGGCACGCAAATTCACCCGCTTCGACACGCTGTTCGGCATGCGCAGGGCCGACCTTGCGCCTGCGGGCATCTACAATGCGATCGGTCGCGCCAACATTCGCACGCCGGGCCTGCGGGTTGAAATCGCACCGGGCAAGAAGTTTGACGCCTTTGCCGTTTACCGGGCGATGTGGCTTGCCAGCCGTACAGACGCCTTCTCCACCACGGGCGTCAGGGATGCCGCGGGCAGAAGCGGCAGTTTCGCCGGGCATCAGATCGAGGCGCGGGTACGCTATTGGCTGATTCCCAAATTCCTGCGCGGCGAGGTGAACGCTCTGTGGCTGGCCAAGGGGCGATTCCTCGAAAGGACGCCCAATGCTCCTGCGACAGGCAATACGCACTATCTCGCGACGGCGCTGACGGCGACTTTCTAGAGCATCGTGCGCAAAAGTGGGAACCGGTTTTGCGCCTAAAACGATGCGATAACAAAAAACTAGAGCGCGCGACCTGCGTCCGATTGAACGCAGCGCGCTCTAGATCGACGCCGGTTCAAGCTGAGCAAAGCCACGTGTAAATCGGTCGCCGGGAAACAACATGGCGGCCGATCATTATCCAGCCATGCCCTCCACGGTCATCCGTCACTTCGAATATGACGCGGCCAAGCATCGGCTCGACGTGCAATTCGTCAGCGGCAAGCGCTACAGCTATCATGATGTGCCGGAAAAGCTGGCTCTCGGCATGCGGAATGCAACGTCAAAGGGCAGCTTCTTCAATCGCCAGATCCGCGACCGCTATCGCTTTACGAAACTGAACTAGCTCTCCAACGGAGCGCAGCCTTCACTCCACCGTCACGGACTTGGCCAAATTCCTCGGCTGGTCCACATCCGTGCCCTTCGCAACAGCCACATGATAGGCGAGCAGCTGCACGGGCACTGCATAGACCATCGGCGCGATCAGCGGATGCACCTTGGGCATGGTGATCGTCGCGATACACCCCTCGCCCGCCGCGGCGACGCCGTCATAGTCGGACACCAGCACCACCTTGCCGCCGCGCGCCTGCACTTCCTGCATGTTGCTGACGGTCTTTTCGAACAGCGGCCCGCTGGGCGCCAGCACGATCACCGGCACCTTGTCGTCGATCAGCGCGATCGGCCCATGCTTCATCTCGCCAGCGGCATAGCCTTCGGCGTGAATATAGCTGATTTCCTTGAGCTTCAGCGCCCCTTCCAGCGCCAGCGGATAATCCGGGCCACGGCCAAGATAGAGTACATCCCGCGCGCCCGCGATCAGGTGCGCCATGCCCTCGATCGACTCATCATAGGCAAGCGCGCCGTTGAGAGCGGCGGGCGCTTCGGCGAGGTGGCGGACGAGTTCCTTCTCCGCCTTTTCATCAAGTCGCCCTTTTGCCCGCGCCAGATTTGCAGCAAACGCCGCCAGAACTGCCAACTGGCAGGTGAAGGCCTTCGTTGAAGCGACGCCGATTTCCGGGCCTGCATGGGTCGGCAGCAGCAGGTCAGCCTCGCGCGCCATGGTGCTGGTGGGCACGTTGACTACCGCCGCGATCTTCTGCCCTTCGCTCCGCGCATGGCGCAGCGCCGCCAGCGTATCGGCGGTCTCGCCAGACTGGCTGATGACGATCATCAGCCCGCCATCCTCCATCACCGGCGCGCGGTAGCGGAACTCGCTCGCCACATCGATGTCGACGGGTACGCGGGCGAATTGCTCCACCCAATATTTGGCGACCATCCCGGCATAATAGCTGGTGCCGCACGCGACGATGGTGACGCGGCGGATCGCGCCGAGGTCAAAGTCGGGGATAGGAAGGGAAACCCGGTCCTCCATCCGCTGAAGGTAGGACTTCAGCGTCTGTGCGACCACGACCGGCTGTTCGTAAATCTCCTTGAGCATATAATGGCGGTGATTGCCCTTGGAGATCAGCTCTCCGGTCACGCCGGAAATGGTAATCGGCCGCTCGACGGGATTATTGTCCTTGTCGAAAATCTCCGCGCCCTCGGCGGTGATGACGACCCAATCGCCCTCCTCCAGATAGGCAATGCGCTGGGTGAGCGGGGCCAGCGCCAATGCGTCGGACCCCAGATAGGTCTCACCTTCGCCATAGCCGACGACCAGCGGGGACCCAAGCCGCGCGCCGATCAGCATGCCGGGATGGCTGCGGAACAAGATCGCCAGCGCAAAGGCGCCATGCAGGCGGGGCAGCACTTGGGCCACCGCGTCCTTCGGCGAAGCGCCCTGCTCCACCAGCTCGCTCACCAGATGCGCGACTACTTCAGTGTCCGTTTCGCTATCGAAACGACGTCCCCGGCTGGTCAGTTCCTCCCGAAGCGGCTTGAAATTCTCTATGATCCCATTGTGCACCAGCGCCACCTCCCTGGTGGCATGCGGATGCGCATTGCTCGTCGTCGGCGCCCCATGCGTCGCCCAGCGGGTATGCGCGATCCCGGTCGTTCCCGGCAGCGGATTATTCGCTAATTCCTTCACCAGATTGGCAAGCTTCCCCTCGGCCCGCCGCCGCTCGATCGCGCCCTCGTAAACGGCCGCCACACCGGCGCTGTCATAGCCGCGATATTCCAGGCGCCTCAGCCCCTCTACCAGCCGCTCCGCCACATCGTCCTTACCGATGATACCAATGATACCGCACATGAATCCTGAGCCCCAAAGCTATGCGAAGAAATGGCTAGTCCCGCCTAGCCTTTACCTATGCCATGATCGGCAAGGTGGCGACAGGGCTAGAGAGTCATTCCGGACGAATTGTAATCAGCCAGACATCCGGCGGGGAGAGCAGTCTGATCGGCAGGCCACTTGTCCCCACCCCTGCCGACACGATCATGGACTTCTCGCCCTCTCGAAAAGCTCCGCAAGCATAGCGGGTGCCGAAACGGGAAGGCACATAGACGATCCCGGCAAAGGGCAACGCCACCTGGCCGCAATGCGTGTGCCCCACCAGCGTCAGCAGCGGCCGGTCCGGCAAAGCGGGAAACACATCCGGCCCATGCGAAAGAATGATCGGAGTTCCGCCCAGATCGGCCATTTTCCGTGCTAAACCTCCGACATCCGGATGGTCGGTATAGATATCGCGCAGCCCGCCGATCGCCAGCGGACCCCGCCGCACAGCCTGATCGGTGAGGAGCGTGACGCCAATCCGCCGGAAGAGCGCGCGCCACTCTTTGTGACCAATCAATGCATGCCGCCGCGAGTCATGATTGCCCAGAACCGCCAGCACCCCCATCGGCGCGCGCAGCGCCGCAAAGGATGCGATGCTCGCCTGCGGTCCGTAGACGGCTCCGCCCTTGTCATCCCCGATATAGTCGCCACCCAAAAGAATGAGGTCGGGCTTCAGGCTGTTCACTTGCTGTACGATGCGGGCCATTCTTTCCGGACTATTATCCGGCCCGGACAGATGCGTGTCGGTCATCAGGGCGATAGTCACCGGCTTTCGAGGCGCATCTTTGGGGAAGGGAAGCGCAATCTCCATCCGGCGCACGACCGGCATGGCCCGCGCATTGCCGAACAACCACAGGCACGCGCCCACGACGATCAGGAAAAGCAGCAAGAGCGCCCTCAGACGCCCTCGACGGCGCGACAGGGATTTCACTTGGCCGCTTTACGCGCCTGCATCCCTGCGCGGAACCGCGCTGCCCAGCCCGGCTTGCCCTCCTGCGCGGGACGAACGAGGCAAAGTGATTCGGCCTCCACGTCCCTGGTGACCACACTTCCCGCACCCACGATCGCGCCCGCGCCGATCTTCACCGGCGCGACCAGCGCGCTGTTCGATCCTATGAAGGCGCCTGCGCCGATCTCCGTCCGATATTTGAAGAAGCCGTCATAGTTACAGGTGATCGTGCCAGCGCCGATGTTCGCGCCTGCTCCGATGGTGGCGTCGCCGATATAAGAAAGGTGATTGACCTTCGCGCCCTCATTCAGTTCGGCCTTCTTGATCTCGACGAAGTTGCCGACCTTCGCCTCGGCGCCGATGTTCGCTCCGGGGCGCAGGCGCGCATAGGGGCCGATCTCGGCGCCTTGCCCGACATCCGTGCCTTCAAGATGGGAGAAGGCGCGGATGACGGCGTTATCGGCCACCTTCACGCCAGGTCCGAAGACGACATTCGGCTCCACCAAGACATCGCGCCCCAGCTGTGTGTCATAAGCGAAAAAAACTGTTTCCGGCGCAATCAGCGTCACGCCATCACGCATAACCTCGCTGCGGCGCCGGTCCTGCCAGGCGGCTTCGATCATCGCCTGTTCCTGACGGCTGTTGACCCCAGCGACTTCCCAGGCCTCGGTTTCGATCACCGCACTCTGCGCGCCGGGCAGCATGACAATATCGGGCAGATAATATTCCCCAGCGGCATTATGATTGCCGATCTGGTCCAACAGGACGAAAAGATCGGTCGACCGCATAGCCATGAGGCCAGAATTGCACAGCGTCACCGCGCGCTCAGCGGCATCGGCATCCTTATATTCGACCATCTTGCCGATGATGCCCTGACCATTGGTGATGATCCGGCCATAGGCACCGGCGTCTTCAGGCCTGAACCCCAGCACCACCGCGCGCAATTCGTCACCCATGTTCAACCGGTCGAGCATGGCCCGCATGGTTTCCGTCCGCACCAACGGCACGTCGCCATAGAGGATCAATATGTCGCCAGCGAAACCGGCAAGCGCGTCATGCGCTTGAGCGACGGCGTGACCCGTCCCCTGCTGCTGTTCCTGCACCGCGATTACTGCGCCCGTCCCGGCGACAGCCGCCTCGACCTGTTCGCGCCCAGCGCCGACAACCACGACTTGCCGCTCCGGCCGGAGCTCAGCAACGCTTGCCAGCAGATGCAGCAGCATCGGCCGACCCGCGACCGGATGCAGCACCTTGTGCTTTGCTGACTTCATGCGCGTACCCTGCCCAGCGGCGAGGATGATGACGGCGAGTGGGCGGGTGGCGGTCACGGCGGAACGCGTCCTCTTTTATGGAAAGGTATGAATCTCATCGCTCTCTGCCACGTTTGCCTTGCCTTTGCCACCGCAGAGGCCGCATGAGCCGCCGATGACCAGCATTCCTTTCGATATCGTGGGCTTCGATCTTGACGGCACCTTGCTCGATACGAGTGGTGACCTGGCTGCGGCGGTCAATTACGCGATCGCGACCGACGGCCGTCCGCCATTTGCCGTCGATGCGATCCGGCCCTTCGTTGGAAAGGGCGCGAAGGTCATGCTGGAACGGGCTTTGTCAGCATCGGGCGGTTATGATGAGGCGCTGCTGGCGCGCATGCTGCCGATATTGCTCGATTACTACGAACAGAATTTGGCCATCCATTCCGTGCCATATCCAGGACTCATGGCCGCGATCGAGGGGCTGGAGAAAGCGGGCGTAAAACTGGCGATCTGCACGAACAAGGCAGAACGCTTCACCATTCCCCTGCTCCACCAGATTGGCCTGTTCGAGAGGTTTGCCAGCGTCGTCGGCGGCGACACGCTCGGCGTTGCAAAGCCCGACCCCGCGCCCATTCACGAAATGGTCAAGCGCGCAGGCGGCGGTCGGACGATCTTCCTCGGCGACACGATCAACGACATTGCGGGCGCTCGCAACGCCGGCATACCGAGTGTTGCGGTCAGCTTCGGTTTCCTGGATGGAGCCGTCGAAACGCTTGGCGCGGATGCGGTCATCGATCATTTCGATGAGCTTCTGCCGCTCCTTCAAAATTGGCCGGGCTGATCACCAGCGTTCAATCCATATTGGATGAACATTTCATCGGATCTGGAAGTATTTGTTAAACAAAGGCTTATACGCCGCCCGAGCGGCAGCCTTGTCCCTGCCCATGTCCCGGCAACAGCAGATAAAGGAAGTCAGCATGGGCGAAAATTTCGCTTTCTTCCTTCCGGTCATGATGGCGAGTTTCGGGATCGCCTTTTTGATCATCTGCAACTGGCATGTGCGCGCTGCTGCGTGGTGGAGCGCCGCCTTCTTCTCTGTCGCTGCGGGATTTTCTGTCCCGGTCGGTGCTGCCGCGATGCCTGGACCGTGGTGGAGCATCCTGGCCGATTTCCTGTTCGCAACCGGATTTCTGCTGTTCAGCCAAGCGCTGCTGGAGCGCTGGCGCCCTTCCTGGATGCTGCCCCTGCGATTGGCGATATGGGGCGGCTCAATATCGCTTTCCGCCCTGGCTTCCGTTCGGGGTGATCTGCCGCTTGAACTGGTGGCTTCGGATTTCGGCTGCTTCCTGCTGATCAGCATTCCACTCGTCGCAGCAAGAAGCCATCTTCATAATCCCGCCGATCGGACGCTGTTCGCGGCGGCGGCGCTCGTCGCCTTGGACAACTTTGTTAGGGGCTATAGCGTACCCTTCACCTTGCCGAACAATGGCGATTTCCTGACGAGCGAATATGCTTTCCTGATGCAGGCGCTTGCTTGCATATTCGGCATGTTCCTGGCCCTCTCCGCTCTCGCGACGCAAGTCATGGACATATTGGCCCGTTATCAGAGGGAGGCCATGGTCGATCCGCTATCGGGCCTGTTCAACCGTCGCGGATTCGATAGCGCCATTGCCGGAAGCCGGGCGGACGGGTTGCCGGAAGGCAGCCTCCTTGTCTGCGACATTGATCACTTCAAGGCCGTCAACGACGAATATGGACATGCGCTAGGCGATCAGGTGATCAAGGCGCTTGCCAATCTGCTGACCCAAATAGCACCTCCGGGCGCGATTGCCGCTCGTTTCGGAGGAGAGGAGTTCGTCCTGTTCCTGCCCGAAACCAATGCGGCGCGTGCAGCGGAAATCGCGAACATGCTGCGCGAAGCTTTCGCCCAATCCGCCGCACAGCAATTAGGGCAGGACCGGCAACTGACCGCGAGTTTCGGGCTCTCGACTATGCAATCGGGTGACAGATCCATCCACGACACTATCGCTCGCGCCGATGAGGCCCTTTACGAGGCGAAGGCGCGGGGACGAAATCGTGTCTGCGTCCGGCGCGCTTTATCCTCGCCCCAGCAGCAGAGGATGTCCATGCCCCGCGTCGTCAGCGCCTGAACAAAGAAAGGGCCGCGCGGTCGCGGCCCTTTCCGAACTTTTCAGAAGCGGCGCTGCTCACATATGGATCGGCTTACCGGTGACCGCCATCGCGGCTTCCTTGATCGCTTCGCTATGCGTCGGGTGCGCGTGGCAGGTATAGGCAATATCCTCGCTAGACGCGCCAAATTCCATCGCCTGCGCAGCCTGCGCGATCATCGTTCCGGCCACGGTCGCGATGATCCACACGCCAAGGACGCGATCGGTCTCGGCATCGGCGATCACCTTCACAAAGCCGTCGGGCTCATGATTGGTCTTGGCGCGGCTGTTCGCCAGCATCGGGAACTTGCCGACCTTGACAGCACCGCGCTCCTTGGCAGCTTCCTCGGTCAGGCCGACGCCCGCAATCTCGGGCTTTGTATAGACGACCGAAGGTATGACTGCATGGTTCACGATGCCGGTCAGCCCGGCGATATTCTCAGCGACTGCAATCCCTTCATCCTCGGCCTTATGCGCCAGCATAGGACCCGGGATCACGTCACCAATGGCCCATATGCCCGGCACCTTGGTCGCGAAGTCATGATCGGCTTCGATCTGCCCGCGCGCGTTCAGTTCAAGTCCGATCTTGTCGAGACCCAGCCCGTCAGTGTTCGGGCGACGGCCGATGGATACGAGCACGACATCAGCCTCGATCGTCTCCGAAGCACCACCGGCGGCAGGTTCCACAGTCAGGCGAACGCCCTTCTTGTGCGCTTCGGCACCGGTGACTTTGGTGCCGAGCTTATATTCGAAGCCCTGCTTCTTGAAGATCTTGTTCGCTTCCTTGCGGACTTCACCATCCATGCCGGGGAGGATCTGGTCGAGAAACTCGACTACGGTCACCTTGGAACCCAGACGGCGCCACACCGAGCCAAGCTCCAGCCCAATCACCCCGCCGCCGATGACGACCATATGATCCGGCACCTTGTCCAGTTCCAGAGCGCCCGTGGAGTCGACGATCAGCCCCTTGTCATTGTCGACCTCCACGCCCGGCAGCGGAGTTACGGACGATCCTGTTGCAATGACAATGTTCCTGGCAGTAACGGTCTGACCACCAACCTCGACCGTGTTCGCACCGGTAAAGCTCGCCCGGCCCTTCAGCCAGTCAACCTTGTTCTTCTTGAACAGGAACTCGATCCCACCGGTCAGGCCCTTTACGGCATCCTTGCGCTGGCCCTGCATGGTGTCGAGGTCGAGGCTCATCTTGTCGATCTTGACGCCCAGCTTCGCGAGCGCCCCGCCAGCGGCTTCTTCGTAAAGCTCCGACGCATGCAGCAGCGCCTTTGACGGGATGCAGCCGACGTTGAGACACGTGCCGCCCAGCGTCTCCCGGCTCTCGGCACAAGCGGTCTTGAGGCCAAGCTGCGCTGCCCGGATCGCAGCGACATAGCCGCCCGGACCAGCGCCGATCACCAGGACGTCATAATCGAATTCAGACATGGGATATTCCCTTTTCCCGTCATGCCAGCGGAAACCGGCATCTCTCTTTTCCTTCAGAAGAACAAGAGAGACCCCAGCTTGCGCTGGGGTGACGATAAGTGGTGTAGTTACAGGTCGATCAGCAGACGGGTCGGATCCTCGATCGCGTTCTTCACCGCAACGAGGAAGGTGACCGCTTCACGACCGTCGATCAGACGATGGTCGTAGCTCAGCGCCAGATACATCATCGGACGAATGACGATCTGCCCATCGCGAACGACCGGACGGTCTTCGATGCGATGCAGGCCAAGCACCGCCGACTGCGGCGGGTTGATGATCGGACTGGACAGCAGCGAACCGAAAACGCCGCCATTGGAGATGGTGAAGGTGCCGCCCTTCATATCGTCCATGGTCAGCGTGCCTTCCTTGGCCTTCTTGCCAAAGCCGCCAATCGTCTTCTCGATGTCCGCGACGCTCAAGGACTCGGCGTTGCGAATGACCGGCACCACCAAGCCATTCGGAGCCGACACGGCGACCGAAATGTCAGCGAAATCGTTATAGACGATCTCGTCGCCTTCGATCTGCGCGTTGACGCCGGGGATATCCCGCAGCGCCATGCACACGGCCTTGGTGAAGAAGCCCATGAAGCCCAGACGGACGCCGTGCTTCTTTTCGAACAGGTCCTTATATTTGGCGCGCGCTTCGATGACGTTGGTCATGTCCACGTCATTATAGGTCGTGAGCAGCGCGGCGGTGTTCTGCGCTTCCTTCAGGCGCTTGGCGACCGTCTGACGCAGACGCGTCATCTTGACCCGTTCCTGCTTGCGGCTGGGGCCTGACGCAGGGGCATCAACCGCAGGCGCAGCGGCCGGAGCTGATGCCGTCGCCTTCGCAGTGCCAGCGGCCACGGCAGCCATGACATCGTCCTTGGTCAGGCGCCCGTCCTTGCCAGTGCCCTTGATCTTGCTCGGGTCAAGCCCATGCTCCAGCACCAGGCGCCGAACGGCGGGAGACAGCGTAAGGTTGCCGCCCTCTTCCTCATCCGCTGGCGCCGATGCGGCAGGCGCGGGGGTAGCAGCCTCTGCCTTCGCGGCGGGCGCAGGAGCGGTCGGCGCTGCGGGAGCTGCCGCGGCCGCTGCGCCTTCGTTGATCATCGCCAGCAATGCGCCGACATTCACCGTGTCTCCTTCCTTGGCGATGATGTCGCCCAAGGTGCCGCCGACCGGCGCAGGCACATCGACTGCGACCTTGTCGGTTTCCAGGCTGACGATCGGCTCGTCAGCCTTCACAGCGTCGCCAGGCTTTTTCAGCCACTGGCCAACGGTCGCTTCGGTAACAGATTCGCCCAGCGTGGGGACTTTGACTTCAGTTGCCATGAGCTGTGTCAGCCTTTCTTCTGGCGGCGGATTTCTTCACGGACGCTGTGACCCAGCGCATCGGCGACGAGCGCGCCCTGTTCGGCGACATGGCGCTTGGCAAGGCCGGTGGCAGGCGACGCGGCCGCTTTGCGCCCGGCATAGCGAGCACGCATTGGCGCCTTGCCCGCCTGGGCCAAAGCTTCTTCGACGTAAGGCTCCACGAAGAACCAGGCGCCATTATTGCGGGGCTCTTCCTGGCACCAGACGACCTCTTCAAGGTTCGTCATGCGCTTGATGCGCGTGGCGAGCGCCTCGGTGGCGAAGGGATAGATTTGCTCGATACGCAGGATCTGCACGTTCGTATCCCCGGCTGCGTCGCGCGCTTCCATAAGGTCGTAGAATACCTTGCCCGAGCATAGGACGAGCCGCTTCGTCTCGGCATCCGCAGCGCCGTTGGGGTCGGACAGGATCCGCTTGAAGTGCGTCTCGCCAACAAAGTCCTCTGCCTTGCTCACCGCCAGCTTGTGCCGCAGCAGCGACTTGGGCGTCATGATGATGAGCGGCTTGCGGAAGGGGCGCAGCATCTGCCGCCGCAGAACATGGAAATAGTTCGCGGGCGTCGTGATGTTCGCGACCTGGATGTTTCCTTCTGCGCAAAGCTGCAGGAAGCGTTCTAGGCGCGCCGAGCTATGTTCCGGTCCCTGCCCTTCATAGCCGTGCGGCAGCAGGCAAACGAGACCGTTGGAACGCAGCCACTTCGTTTCCGATGAAGCGATATACTGGTCGAACACGATCTGCGCGCCGTTGGCGAAGTCCCCGAACTGGGCTTCCCAGAGCACCAGGCTCTTGGGGTCCGCCAGCGCATAGCCATATTCGAAGCCGAGAACGCCATATTCGGACAGCGGCGAATCCAGCACTTCAAACCGGCCGTGCGGGACGGTCGAAAGCGGGATATATTTGTTCTCGCTATCCTGATCGACCCAGACGGCGTGACGCTGGCTGAACGTGCCGCGTCCCGAGTCCTGACCCGACAGGCGGACGCCATAGCCCTCCGAGAGGAGCGATCCGAAGGCCAGTGCTTCGCCGGTCGCCCAGTCGAAGTTCACACCGTTCTTGAACATCTCGGCCTTGGCCTCGATCACTCGCTTCAGGGTCTTATGAACGTTGAGCCCTTCAGGGACGGTAGTCAGCGTCTTGCCAAGGCTGTCGAACAGCTTCTGGCTGATCGCGCTCTCGACATTCTGTCGCGCCGTTTCGGCATCGGCGGGCTTGTGAAGCCCGGACCAGCGGCCTGCGAACCAGTCCGCCTTGTTGGCCTTGTAGCTCTTGGAAGCCTCGAACTCTTCTTCGAGATGATTGACGAAGTCGCCCGTGACCTTGCTGACGAAATCATCATCCACGACGCCTTCAGCCTTCAGCCGTGCCGAATAGACGTCGCTGACCGGCGCGTGCTGGCGGATCTTCGCGTACATCTGCGGCTGGGTGAAGCTTGGCTCGTCGCCTTCATTATGGCCGAAGCGGCGATAGCACCACATGTCGATGACGATGTCGCGATGGAAGGTCTGACGATATTCGATCGCCAGCTTGCAGGCGAAGGTGACCGCCTCCGGATCGTCGCCATTGACGTGCAGGATGGGCGCCTGAACGCCCTTGGCGACGTCGCTAGGATAAGGGGAGCCGCGCGAGAATTGCGGGCTGGTCGTGAAGCCGATCTGGTTGTTCACGATGAAGTGGATGCACCCGCCGGTATTGTAGCCCGACACGCCGGAAAAGCCGAAGCATTCCCACACGATGCCCTGCCCCGCAAAGGCGGCGTCGCCGTGGATCAGCACCGGCAGGACCTGCTCATGCTTTTCCAGATCGTCGCGGAAGGTCTGCTGCGCGCGCACCTTGCCCAGCACCACGGGATCGACTGTCTCAAGGTGCGACGGGTTGGGCACCAGCGACATATGGACCTTGACGCCGTCGAACTCACGGTCGGTCGAGGTGCCAAGATGATATTTGACGTCGCCTGATCCCCCGACATCTTCCGGGTTGGCCGTACCGCCGGAAAATTCGTGGAAAATGACGCGGAAGCCCTTCGCCATCACATTGGCGAGCACGTTCAGGCGGCCGCGATGGGCCATGCCATAGACGATTTCGCGGATACCGCTCGCGCCGCCATGCTTGATGATGGCTTCAAGCGCGGGGATCATGGACTCGCCGCCGTCTAGGCCGAAGCGCTTGGTGCCGACATATTTGCGGCCCAGGAACTTCTCATATTGTTCGGCGTGGATCACCTTGGCCAGGATCGCCTTCTTGCCTTCCGGCGTGAAGTGGATTTCCTTGTCCTTGCCTTCCATGCGGTCCTGCAGGAAACGGCGCTCCTCCACATCGGCGATGTGCATATATTCAAGGCCGACATTGCCGCAGTAATTGGCGCGCAGGATCGCAACGATCTCGCGCACCGTGGCATATTGCAGGCCCAGCGTACCGCCGAGGTAGATCTTCTTCTCAGGATCGGTGAGGCCGTGATATTCCGGGGTCAGGTCGGCAGGCAGATCACGTTGGACGAGACCCAGCGGGTCGAGATTGGCCGCAAGATGACCGCGCACGCGATAGGTGCGGATCAGCAGCTGCGCCCGGATCGCGTCGTCAGCGGCGCTGACCGCGTCGGCATCCGAAACGGGCTTGCCCGCAGACTTGGCTGCGGCCTTCACCGCCACCTGCATCTGCGTCGGGTCGAGCGCACCGGTCAGGTCATCCGTGTCCGTCAGCGGCCAATTGGGACGCGCCCAGCTCGGCCCGCGTTCCGTTTCAAAGTCCTGGTTCTCGTAACCCATGCTTTCAAGTCCCATGCCTGCCGCGTGCAGTCGCGGAGCGGGGTATGTAAAGCGGCCGAGGTGCAGCCCGGCCGCCTTGTCCGTTCTGCCTTAGCCCTTCAGGACTTCGACAAGCGTCGAGCCCAGTTCGGACGGGCTGGCCGCGACCTTGATCCCGGCTGCTTCCATCGCCGCGATCTTGCTTTCCGCGTCGCCCTTACCGCCCGACACGATCGCGCCGGCATGGCCCATGCGACGGCCCGGAGGCGCCGTGCGGCCGGCGATGAAGCCAGCCATTGGCTTCTTGCGTCCACGCTTGGCTTCGTCGATCAGGAACTGGGCAGCCTGCTCTTCTGCGTCGCCGCCAATTTCACCGATCATGATGATCGATTCTGTTGCGTCGTCGGCCAGGAACAATTCCAGCACGTCGATGAAGTTGGTGCCGTTGACCGGGTCACCGCCGATGCCGACAGCGGTGGTCTGGCCCAGGCCAGCATTGGTGGTCTGGAACACCGCTTCATAGGTCAGCGTGCCGGAGCGCGAGACGACGCCGACCGAACCCTTGGAGAAGATCGAACCCGGCATGATGCCGATCTTGCATTCGTTAGGCGTCAGGACGCCGGGGCAGTTCGGGCCGATCAGGCGCGACTTGCTGCCGGACAGGGCGCGCTTGACGCGCACCATGTCGAGCACCGGAATACCTTCGGTGATGCAGACGATCAGCGGGATTTCCGCATCGATAGCTTCCAGGATCGAGTCGGCCGCGAACGGCGGCGGAACATAGATGACCGAAGCGTCGGCGCCGGTCTTCGACTTGGCTTCGGCAACCGTGTCGTACATGGGCAGGCCGATATGGCTCGTGCCGCCCTTGCCCGGGGTGACGCCCGCAACCATCTGCGTGCCATAGGCCAGCGCCTGTTCGGTGTGGAAGGTGCCGGTGGCGCCGGTCATACCCTGCGTGATGACCTTGGTGTTCTTGTTCACCAGAATGGACATGTCAGTCCCTTTGCATTCTGTGGACGTGGCACTTCAGGTGGAAGGCAGCATGTCCCAGGCTGCTCACTCACCTGGGACGCACTGGTGCAGCTCTTTGGCTCAGGCGAGCGAGGGATCGATGCCCTTGCAGGCTTCGAGCAATTCCTTGACGGCATCGACCGATACCTGAAGGTTCGCCTTGGCTTCGTCGTCCAGTTCGATCTCGATGACCTGCTCAACGCCGTCCTTGCCGATGATCACGGGCACGCCGACATAGAGATTGTCGACGCCATATTGACCGGTCAGGTTCGCGGCGCAGGGCAGCAGGCGCTTCTGGTCGAACAGATAGGCTTCAGCCATGGCGATGCCGCTGGTGGCGGGCGCATAGAAGGCCGAACCGGTCTTGAGCAGGCCGACGATCTCGCCGCCGCCCGAACGGGTGCGCTGCACGATGGCGTCGATGCGCTCCTTGGTGGAGCGGCCCTGCTTGATGAGGTCGGGGATCGGGATACCGGCGACGGTCGAATATTGCACGACCGGCACCATGGTGTCGCCATGGCCGCCGAGGACGAAGCTGTTCACTTCCTTGACCGACACCTGGAACTCTTCGGCCAGGAAGTGGCTGAAGCGCGCAGAGTCGAGGACGCCCGCCATGCCGACGACCTTGTTGTGCGGCAGGCCGGAGAACTCGCGCAGCGCCCACACCATCGCGTCGAGCGGGTTGGTGATGCAGATGACGAAAGCGTTGGGGGCGTTGTTCTTGATGCCCTCGCCCACGGCCTTCATGACCTTGAGGTTGATGCCCAGAAGATCGTCGCGGCTCATGCCGGGCTTGCGAGCGACACCGGCGGTGACGATGATGACGTCGGCGTCCTTGATGTCGGCATAGTCGTTGGTGCCGGTGATCTTGGCATCGAAGCCTTCAACCGGGCCGCACTGCGACAGATCGAGCGCCTTGCCCTGGGGCACGCCTTCGACCACGTCGAAGAGGACGACGTCGCCCAGACCCTTCAAGGCTGCGAGATGCGCGAGCGTACCGCCGATATTGCCAGCGCCGATGAGCGCGATCTTCTTACGGGCCATATGCAATCATCCTCCAAGCATGGAAAACACGGGATTGCCCGCCCGCTTAGGCCGATCTCATTAATGATTCAACCAACTAAAAGGCCTCTGGGAGATTTATCTTTGCAATTCATTCGCAGTTTCATTAAGAGCATTTCCGCCCCTGTTTGTTACGCGCTCCTACCCTGGCGCTGACTTGTCCCGCAGCGGCCACCTGCCGGGCGCTTCCTCTCATAAGGAAGCGTCCGGGCCATTTTCAATGCGATGGATGAGGGCGCCGCTGCGCCGAAGAGCGTTATTTCGGCCCGTGTCCGAGCGCGAGATAATCGTCCGACTGCATCTCCATCAGCCGCGAAACCGTGCGTTCGAACTCGAACGCGCCGTCGCCACGGGGATAAAGCTGTGCAGGTTCCGCATCAGCCGATGCGAGCAGTTTGACCTTATATTCGTACAAGGCGTCGATCAGCGTGACGAAGCGGGCGGCTTCGTTGCGGTTCTCCGGACCCAGTACCGGGATGCCGACAATAATGACGGTGTGGAACCGCCGGGCGATCGCCAGATAATCAGGCGCGCCGCGCGCTTCGGCGCATAGGCGTTTGAAGGAGAAGACCGCCACGCCCTTCAGGCTTTTTGGCACATGCAGGGTGCGCCCGCCCTGCACTTCAATATCCTCCGCAGGCACCTTCGCCCGATTTTCCACCGGATAGTCGGTCAGGCGGAAGAAGGCGTCGGAGAGCGCCCTGGTCGCCTCCGGGCCATTGGGCGAATGCCAGAGTTGCGCGTCGCCCAGACGATCCAGCCGGTAGTCGGTCGGGCCGTCGAGCGTCAGAACGTCCAGCCGATCCTTGATGAGGTCGATGAACGGCAGGAAAAGCTGCCGATTGAGGCCGTCCTTGTAGAGTTCGTCGGGCGCGCGGTTGGAGGTGGTGACGACCGTCACGCGCTTGTCGAGCAGCCCGGTGAACAGGCGCGACATGATGGCGGCGTCGGCCATGTTGTTCACGACCATCTCGTCAAAGCAGAGCAGCCGCGCCTCTTCGGCGAGCGAGTCCACGACCGGCGGGATGGGATCGCCCTTCTCCGCCTTGCGCACCTCCGCAAGCCGCGCATGGACGTCGAGCATGAATTCGTGGAAATGAGCGCGTTTCTTGTTCCGGACCTGCACGGTGTCGAAGAACAGGTCCATCAACATCGACTTGCCCCGGCCGACGCCGCCCCACATATAGAGGCCGCGCGGCGGTTCGGGCGCTTTCCGCAGCAGTTTCCACAAGGTCGAACCACGCGGAGGAGCCGCTTCCAGTTCCTGCTGAAGGATGTTCAGCCGCGCTGCGGCGGCCTGCTGATCTGGATCGGGGCGCAATTCCCCGGCCGCGACGAGCGCGTGATAACGCTCGATCACGCTGCTCATTTGGGGACCGGCACCTTTCGCACCGTGGCGGTGGAGGACGCGACCAGCGCGTCTTCCTGATGAAGCGTCAGACGCATGAAGAACAAGCGCCCGGTTTCCTGCAAGACCTCCACATCCGCGCGCAGCGGATGCCCCACTTTTCCGGAGCCGCAATATTGCATGGAAAGGTCGACGGTGACGGCAGCGGCCTGTTCAGGACGCCCCATGGCCGCCAGCGCGGCAAAATAGGCATGATCGGCAAAGGCGGCGAGGAAACCGCCATGCAGCGCGCCGTTCCGATTGGCGTGCGACTGGCGGGTTTCCAGCATCACCGTGGCGCGGCGATCACCGGCACCTTGCGAATAGCTGGGCCCCACGGATGTGCTGAGAAACGTCTCCGAAACCGGATCGCTCCAGCGCAGCCAGTCAGCCCAAGGACCTTCCAGCACCAGGCTTACAGGGCCAGTATCGTCACTCACTGCATCAAAGCTGCCGTTCGACCATCATCTTCTTGGTTTCGGCGATCGCCTTGGCGGGGCTGAGACCCTTCGGGCAGACATTCGCGCAGTTCATGATGGTGTGGCAGCGATAGAGGCGGAAGGGATCTTCCAGTTCGTCCAGACGCTCGCCGGTATACTCGTCACGGCTGTCGGCCAGCCAGCGATAGGCCTGGAGCAGAATGGCCGGGCCGAGGAACTTGTCGGAGTTCCACCAATAGCTGGGGCAGCTGGTCGAGCAGCAGGCGCACAGGATGCATTCGTACAGGCCGTCGAGCTTTTCACGGTCGGCGGGCGACTGGAGCCGCTCCTTGCCGCTCGGCGACGGGGTGACGGTTTGCAGCCACGGCTTGATCGAGCTGTATTGCGCATAGAAATGCGTGAAATCGGGGACGAGATCCTTGATCACGTCCATGTGCGGCAGCGGCGTAACGCGCACTTCCTTGCCCGCGCAATCCTCGATCGCGGTGGTGCAGGCGAGTCCATTCTTGCCGTTCATATTCATCGAACAGGAACCGCAAATGCCTTCGCGGCAGGAACGGCGGAACGTCAGCGTCGGATCATATTCATTCTTGATCTTCAGCAGCGCGTCGAGGACCATCGGACCGCAATTGTCGAGGTCGATCTCAAAGGTGTCATAGCGCGGATTCTGACCCGAGTCGGGATCGTAGCGATAGACCTTGAAGCTCTTGACGTTGCTCGCGCCGTCGGGAGCCTTGTGGGTCACGCCCTTACCGGAAATCTTGCTGTTCTTGGGCAGGGTGAATTCGGCCATGGTTTAAGATGTCCTCCGTCCGCGCCGATAATCATTATGGGGGCGCGCGCATGAGGCCCTTAGCGCCTCGTTCAGCCATTTGCTACCCATCAAAGTGGCAAAAGCTTGAAGCGGCTGTTGGCGTTTGGATTTGGGAGCGATCAATCTGAATCACCCCGCCCGTTCAGGCTGAGCCCTTCGACAGGCTCAGGGCGAACGGTATCGGGCGGCGTGCCATTTAATAGCCCCAAGCTCTAGGCGCTTCCGTCCAATATCTGTTCGATGAGGGCGACGTCCTCGACCTTGTCGGCATCGATGCAGGCTTCCGCTTTGCGCATGGGCACCAGTCTGGCGAGGAGATCAAAGCGGCGGCCGACGCGCGCTATGCCCCCGCGCAATGTGGAGACGCGCAGCACGGCGCCGAGCAAGGCGATCGGGCCGAATGCGGCGAGGATCTTCCACCCCTTTTTGCGGTCCTGCTCCACCTCCTGCCAGAGGGAGATGATCGCGCGGGCCTTGGCGCTGCCGAACCAGAAGAGGTTGGCGCCGGACCACCAGCCGTCGCGGAACTTGAGCCAGGTGCGCCGGGACGACGGATAGCGGGCAAGCAGCGTTGCGCGTTCGACCATCGCCACCGCGATGTCGGCCCCGTCCGCCTCCGCAACGAACTGGTCGAGCATGTCGCCGTCGAGCAGAACATGGTCGGCCGTGGTAACGAGCAGCGGAAAGGGGAGATCGGGCCGGTCCAGGAGTTCGAGCAATGTGGATGCTATGCCGCTGCCGCTCTGTTCGAAGCGGACGCGCGGGTCCTCGTCCAGCCAGGCGGTGGCGGGATCAGCGCGGTAAAGCTCCGGCGTTTGGGTGAGAATGACTAGCTGTCCGACCGACGGATGCGCGAGCAGCGCGCGGGCGGGATAGTTGATCATAGGTTCGCCCCTGACCGGAACGAGAGGCTTGACCGCGACCCCGGCCGCCTGCGCCAGAGGATCGGAACCGGGACGCGATCCGGCGAGCAGCAGGGCGGTGATCTTGGTCATGGAGGCGGGTTAGCGAAGCGGTCCGGGGACGGGAAGCGGCTAATTGCTCTATGTGGCAGGCGCAGCAGCCTGCGGCTTGTTCTGCGCGACCGTGACCGGCAATCCCGTCCGCAGGCTCTTGAGCTGCCTCAGCCGCTCGCGGAACGCGGACAGTTCACGCCCGGCAAGCTGCGCGGTGGTGGTGAACTTGACCGACAGCGGGTTCACCGTGCGGCCGCTGCGATACAGCTCATAATGAAGGTGCGGGCCGGTCGAAAGGCCGCTGGAGCCGACATAGCCGATCACCTGACCCTGGCGGACACGCTGGCCGTAGCGTGCGGCGATGCGGCTCATATGCGCATAGCCGGTGGCGAGGCCATTGCCATGTTCCAGCCGGACATAATTGCCATGGCCGCCATGCCGGCCCGAATAGGACACGACGCCATCGGTGGCCGCATAGATGGGCGAGCCATAGGCGGCGGCGAAGTCGATGCCCGCATGCATGCGCGTGTAGCCAAGGATGGGATGGCGGCGCATGCCGAAGCCGGATGACATGCGCCCTCGCACCGGCGCGGACAGCACGCCGCGACGTTCGCCGACGCCCGACGCTTCGAACCACTGGCTGCGGCCGTCGCTCGTCCATTTCAGCATGTCGATGCCACGTCCGCTGGCGCGGTGCAGGCCCGCGAACAACAAGTCGCCTACTTCGACGTCTCCGGTTTCCGCACGGCGATATTCGGTGATGATGTCGTAGCGGTCGCCGCTGTGGATCGATCTCAGATCGACCTGCTGCGCAATAACGCGCAGGAAGCTCTGGATCGCCTTGGGCGGCGCACCGGCCGCGCGCGCGGACTGATAGATGCTGTCGCCGATCACACCCTGGATGCGCAGCGGCGTATTGTCGACATGGATAGGCGTGCGCTTTACCTGAAGCATCCCACCTACCCGGTTGATTTCGAGCGCGAGGTCGAGCCGGGCGCGGAAAGCGAGATGATCCAGCGGGCGGGGCATGTCGCGGCTGGCGCGGCGGCCAAGAATGATGTCGAGCGGCGTACCCGGCTTCAGGCCCTTGGCAATGTCGCCGCTGGCAAGAGCCATCACCTGCGCGGCGTCGGCATTGCTGACGCCAGCGCGCGACAAGGCGCGGCCGAGCGAGTCACTCCCCCCGATCTGGGCGCGCAATTCGATCTGCGGGCGCTCCGGCGTCTCACGCAGGGGCTGGACGGCATCGGTGGGCCCCATGCGCCGCCCGCTGTCCGCGCCCATGGCAAGCGGCGTGATCATCTGGCTGCGCACTTCCTCGAACTGCGGAGCGTCGAGCAGCGGTTGCGGTGCGCCCGGCAGCGGCTGGAAGCCCGGCGAGAGGTAGAGCGCTGACGCACAGAGGCCGAAACAGGTGGCAAGGCCGCGGAACCAGGTGCGGCTGCCGACATTTTGGCCAAGATCGGGAACCAGCTCGACATCGTCCGCCCATTCGCGCAGGCGGGTGCGCCAGTCTCGGCTATCGGCAGCCGCGAAGGGACGCCCGCCGATCGCGTCAGTCACCCAGAGGGATGCGGATGCGCCCCCCTGCTGAGGGCTGAATTGACTGCCGTGAAACACTTTGGAAAAGCCCCCCACGGGCTGCAATTTCGCCCGGCCCCCGCCGCGCGTTCGTGGGCATTGTTGTGAACGCATAGGGTTAAAGTCAAATAAAGACGGATTTTTTAACTCTTTTCACGCGACGAAACGTGGCCTTCGGCCGTTGAGTGACACAAGCTCCACCGCTCCGAGGAGAATCATTGCCTTCCCCTTGCCCTTGCAGCGCTCATCCCCGACATAGAGAGGATCATGGCTCAATTTGCCCGATCGCCCGTCACAGCCGTGCTGGGTCCCACCAATACCGGCAAGACGCATCTGGCCGTCGAGCGCATGTGCGGTCATTCCAGCGGCATGATGGGCTTTCCGCTCCGTTTGCTGGCGCGCGAAGTCTATGACCGGGTGGTCGCGATCAAGGGCGCGCATCAGGTCGCGCTGATCACCGGGGAGGAGAAGATACTCCCGCCCGGCGCGCTCTATTATCTGTGCACCGCTGAATCGATGCCGGTCGATGGGGATTTCGCTTTCGTGGCGCTGGATGAGGCGCAACTCGGATCGGACCCGGAGCGCGGGCATGTGTTCACCGACCGGCTGCTGCGCGCGCGCGGGCGGGAAGAGACCATGATCCTGGGCTCTGCCAGCATCGGCCGCGTCGTGAAGGCGCTGGTGCCGGACGTGGAGATCATCAGCCGTCCGCGCTTTTCGACATTATCCTATGGCGGGGCGAAGAAATTGTCGCGCCTGCCCAAGCGGTCGGCGGTCGTCGCCTTCTCGGCAGAGGAAGTCTATGCCGTCGCGGAAATGCTGCGCCGCTTTCGCGGGGGCGCAGCCGTTGTGATGGGCGCGCTCTCCCCGCGCACGCGCAACGCGCAGGTGCAGATGTTCCTGAACGGGGAGGTCGATTATCTGGTCGCCACCGATGCGATCGGCATGGGGCTGAACCTCGACGTCGCCCATGTCGCCTTCGCTTCGCTGCGCAAGTTCGACGGGCGGCGGACGCGGCGGCTCACCATAGCGGAAATGGCGCAGATCGCGGGGCGTGCAGGACGGCATCACAAGGATGGCACTTTCGGCAGCCTGGGCCATGAAGATGGCGACGCGGCGTTCACGCCCGAAGAGATCGAAGCGATCGAAGATCATCATTTCCCGCCTGTCGAACAGCTGTTCTGGCGAGAGGGGAAGCCGCGCATGGACAGCGTCAACCGGCTGATCATGGAACTGGAGACGCGGCCTGACCGGGATGAACTGCGTGCCGCACCCGAAGCGGTCGACCTTGCCGTGCTGCGGCGGCTGTCGGACGATCCGCTTGTCATCGAAAGGGTTCAGGGCAAGAAAGCGGTCGAACGGCTATGGGCGGCTTGTGGCCTTCCCGACTTCCAGAAGCTGGGCGCGGACCATCATGCGCGCACGGTGAACCGGATCTGGCGCTTTCTGTCGGAGGGCAGCGGCCACATTCCACGCGACTGGTTCGCCCAGCAACTGGCGCGACTCGATTCGGTTCAGGGCGATATCGATACCTTGTCGGCGCGGATCGCGGCGGCGCGGACATGGTCCTACATCGCCCATCGCCCCGACTGGCTGGCGCATCCCGCCGAGATGGCAGAACGGACGCGCGCTCTGGAAGAGCGGCTTTCCGATGCCCTGCATACAGCGTTAACCCAGCGTTTCGTGGATCGTCGCACCTCTGTCCTGCTGCGCGACATGGGGCAGGATGCGAGCAATCTTCCGGTCGATGTGGAGCAGGACGGGACGGTCTGCGTCGATGGCGAGATGATCGGGCGACTTGACGGATTTCGTTTCTCGGTCGATCCGGCTACGCGGCATCAGGATAGAAAGATGCTGCTGGCGGCGGCGGAACGCCGTCTTGGAAGGATATTGCGAGTGAAGGCTGACGAATTGCTGGGCGCGCCCGACACTGATTTCGTGCTGATGGACGAGCCGGGACAGGCGCCGGGCATCGGCTGGCAGGGTAATGCGGTCGCAGCGCTGCTTGCTGGGTCCTCGCTGCTTGCGCCGGAAATCCGGTTGGATCGCGGGCTCCTGGCGCTTGGGCAGGATGTGCAGAAGCAGGTTCTTGCGCGCCTTGCCGCCTGGGTGGAGGCGCAGAAGGAAAAGCATCTGCTGCCCCTCGTCAAAATGGCCGCCAGTGCCGCCGATCCGGCCGTGCCTGCTGTGGTGCGCGCGGTCTTCGCCCAATTGGCGGACGCTGGCGGGGTGATGGCGCGGACGGATCTGGACGCCGCCCTCAATCATCTCGACAAGGACCAGCGCCACCTGCTGCGCCGCGCGGGCATCGATATCGGCGTGCTCGACATCTATCATCCCGGGCTCTTGAAGCCGGGTGCCGCGCGGTGGCGGTCGGCATTGCTGGCGGCGCGGATCGCCAAGCCTTGCCTGCCGCTTCCCCTTCCCGGCCTGACGCTGATCCCGGCAGGTGAAAGGGCGGAGCAGATGGGCGCGCGTATCGCGGGCTTCAGGGGCTTTGACGCCCAGATGCTGCGGATCGACATGGCGGAGCGCATGGCGCGGGCGGCGCATGAAGCGATTGCGAAGGGCGAAGCCTTCACAGCCCTCAGCCCGCAGATCGTGTCCCTCGGCCTCAACGAAGCGTCCTTCCTCCAATTGATGCGCCTTGCCGGGTTCCGGCCGATCGAACCAGCGGCTGAAGGCGGCGCGAACTGGACGTTCCGCGGACGGCAAAAGGCTCGACCCGACCAGCAGCAGGGGCGTGGGCCGAATCGCCGCGCCGCGCCTGCCCGCGGTGGATCGCCCCGCCCCGCCGCCGCAAGCGCCACGCCGACGAATGGCAACCATGCCTTTGCGGGCCTGGCGGAGTTGCTGGGCCGCAATGGCTGAGAGCGCCCCTGTCGGCAATCATGGGCCGAGCCTGCGCATCGACAAATTCCTGTGGTTCGTGCGGCTCGCGAAAAGTCGGTCGATGGCGCAGAAAATGGCAGAGGATGGGCATATCCGGCTGAACGGCCGCCGCATCGAGCGGGCCCATGCGCCGGTGCGGACGGGCGACCTCATCACCTTTCCCCATCATCATGGCGTGCGCGTGGTGCGCGTCGTCCAGCTCCCCGGCCGCCGTGGCCCTGCCCCCGAAGCGCAAAGCTGCTATGAGGAACTGAAGTTAGGCGATTAGGGCCGCAACAATATCCTCATTGACCTTCGCGCGCGCGCGGCATAGCAGGGCCGCCGCTGTCGAAACCCCTTTAGAGTGCTGATCCATGACCTATGTCGTGACCGACAACTGCATCCGCTGCAAATATATGGATTGCGTCGAGGTCTGCCCCGTCGATTGCTTCTACGAGGGCGAAAACATGCTGGTCATCAATCCGAACGAGTGCATCGATTGCGGCGTGTGCGAACCGGAATGCCCGGCCGAAGCCATTTTGCCCGACACGGAAAATGGCCTGGAAAAGTGGCTGGAACTGAACACCAAATTCTCCGCTGAATGGCCCAACATCACCGTCAAGGGCGACGCGCCCGCCGACGCTGATGAAATGAAGGGCATTGAAAACAAGCTGGAGAAGTTCTTCTCTCCCGAGCCCGGTTCCGGCAGCTGATCATAGGGTGGCGTCGATAAAATCATCGACGCGCTCATGGCAGGGAGCGCCCTGCCCTTCGGCCGGAAAATTCGGCGGCTGGGCAAGAGCAACTTACTAGCCCTAGCGTCTCACCCTCGCACCTACTCCCGGATTTTGCGTCTGGGGGTGGCAATTTTGTTACGAATCTGCTAAATGAAGGACAAGAGGCGGAAATGGTCGCATCCGTCCTGGAGTATTTGCTCATGTCCTGACGGTGACGCCGTGGATTCCCCGGTTGCGCCTCATCCGCGCTTCTGTGACCCGGCGGTTGCTCGTCTCCGGTAGAATTAGAAAGGTTTCAAATGGCTGCCAAGGCGCTGTCCTTTGACGTTGGTGATTATGTCGTTTACCCCAAGCATGGCGTTGGCCGTGTGGTGGAGCTTCAGAAGGAGCAGATCGCGGGCATGGAGCTGGAGCTGTATGTGCTCCGGTTCGAAAAGGAGCGCATGACGCTCCGCGTGCCGACGAACAAGGCCGAAGGCGTGGGCATGCGCAAGCTTTCGTCGAACAAGACCCTGGAAGAAGCGATCGAAACGCTGAAGGGCAAGCCGAAGGTGAAGCGCACCATGTGGTCGCGCCGCGCGCAGGAATATGAAGCGAAGATCAACTCCGGCGATCTGGTTTCCATCGCCGAAGTGACGCGCGACCTGTTCCGTGCTGACGATCAGCCCGAGCAGAGCTATTCCGAACGCCAGATCTTCGAAGCTGCGTCCAGCCGCCTCGCGCGCGAATTGGCCGCGATGGAAGAGACGGACGAGCCGAGCGCCCTCAAGAAGATCCTGCGCATCCTGAACGAAGCCGCCCCCAAATATGCCAAGGTGGAAGGCTGAATTTCCTTAACCGAGCCGATGACGGCAGGTGAAGCAATGTAGAAAGGGCGCTCCAAACAGGGGCGCCCTTTTTTTTGTGGTGCTGAGTTTAGGCACGGCGCGGCCAAGCTGTTCCCGCCTATTCGCCGTTCGCTGCGTCCTTTGCTGCGCTTCCAACATCACTCGCGGCTTGACCGACTTGCGTGGCAGCGCTCTCGACCGCGCTGTCCTTGCGGGTCTGGCTGCTGATCAGGAAAAAGGCGGCGATCGCCACTACTACCACGAGGAGCAGGACAGCAATCGCCGTGCCGCCGCTGCGCTTCTCAATCACCGTAGTCGTCGTCGTTGGACGCTCCTGATAATCGGCCATGAATTTCCTCCTCATCGTTACGCCACCCGCACGAATAATGCGCGATGGCGGAGGCGGTTCCTGCGTCAGATATGGGGACGGTCGCGGGATAGATGTTTCACGCGGAGATGCGAGAAATGATCTTCGGGCAGAGTGTTGATCGGAACCATTCAACCCGTTCGGCTGAGCCTGTCGATGTGGAGATGGCGCTGACGCGGATGGGCACCTTATCGCGGGACGAAGGCGCCTTTTGCCCGGTCCTTTACGACCTGATCTGCGCGGAACACCGATCCGCTCATGCTGATGTAGACGCCGGGCCCGGCAATCTGGGCCGTCGCGAAGGCCATGCCCAGGTTGAAACTCGCGTCGCTTTCACCGAAGCGCGCCGGGGCGAGCGCGCCGACAAGCACGATCGTCTTGCCTGCTATGTCCTCAAGCGTCCTGGCCGTGTCCGTCATGGTATCCGTGCCATGGGTGATGACGATGTGGCTTTCCGGCGCGGAGAGAATCCGTTCGCGGATCTGCGCCCGGTCGGCGTCGTCCAGTTCCAGGCTGTCCTTGCGCGTCACCTCTTCTATGCGGAAGGGGCGCTTGACGCCGCCGATCTGCAGCAGTTTGGCGACCACGCTTTCGCCGACCTTATAGTCCGACAAGGCATCGAAATAGATTTTGTCGATCGTCCCGCCGGTGGTCAGGAGCAGGATCGGCGTATCGGCAGGCAGCATGACAAACTCCAATATTTACAGATGCCCGGACAGTCACGCCGGGCGCCTTAAACTCGCATCGGGAGCGCGGATCAGCGCGCGCGGGCGATTTCCTCGCCCCGGTCCCGTGCCGCCGCCAGCGTATCACTGAGAAGGTTGAGCAGCCGGTTGTCTGCGTCGAGGATGTTCAACCCCTCGCGTGTCATGCCGCCAGGGCTCGCAACGCGGTCAGCCAATGTCGCTGGGCTTTCGTCCGCCTGGGCAGCGAGGTTGGCAGAGCCCTGGACGGTGGCGAGCGCCATCCGCGCGGCCTGATCGCGCGAAAGTCCGATGGCTTCTCCTGCGCGCGAGAAGGCGTCGATGAAACGGAACAAGAAGGCAGGGCCACAGCCCGACAGGGCGGTCAGCGCGTTGAACTGCCCTTCGTCTTCGATCCACTCAGCCGCACCCAAGGGCTTTATGATCGCGTCCACGGCGGATCGCGCCGATGGCGAAACATCGCGGTCGGCATATAGTCCGGTGACGCCCTGTCCCAAGGCGACCGGCAGGTTCGGCATTGCCCGGATAACGTCCCGGACGGCCGGGAAACGCTGCCTCAGGTCGGCAACCGGCGTCCCGGCCAGAATAGAAACGATGCGCGTATCCGCCGTGCAGAGCGGTGCCAGCGACACCGCCACATCATCCAGCTGATAGGGCTTCATACCCAGCATGACCATCGCCTGTGCCGGGAGCGAGGCGGGGTAATCGGTCACCACTTGCACCCCATCCGCGACCGCACGGCCGCTGGGGCGCAACACGGTGGCGCGGGCTGGATCAAGGCCGCATGCCAGCCACCGGGCCAGCATTTGCCCCGCCATATTGCCGCAGCCGACCATGAACAGGTGCGCGGGCCAAGCTTGCGTCATGGACAATCCTCAGGCTTCGCCGCGCGTCTCGATCAGGCTGGCGGAGATCGCCTCGGTCGGGCTCTTGCCGCCCCACAGGACGAACTGGAACACGGGATAGAAGCGTTCGCATTCGTCGATGGCCGTTTCGACCAGCAGCTGCGCCTGGTCGAGCGTCAGCACGCCCCCCGCGCCCAGCAAGGCACCGTGGCGGAACAATATGATGCCGCTCGACGACCAAAGCTCGAAATGGCCAAGCCAGAGCTGTTCGTTGATGAGGCCAAGGGTTTCGTAGATCGACGCGCGCTTTTCATCCGTTACCCGGATGTCGGGCAGCGCCAGCAATTGCAGGACCTGATCCTCATCGCGCCAGATGCCGCGCAGTTCATATTGCGCCCAGCTGCCCTGGGTGCTCGCGACGATCTCATCCTCGCCGACCTGATCGAAACTCCACCCATTCGCTTCGAAATAGGCGGCCAGCATGTCGATCGGAGCGGCTTCCTGGCCGCCATTTTCAAATTCGTCGCTGTCCATCATATGTGGGCCATAGAGCATTTCCCGGCGGCAAGGAAACCACCGACTGAGGGAAACGCATCAAAATAGCCGATCGTTGCCCAAATCCAACGGACAGGCGGCGAAGCTTGCTTATTCCGCGTCGTCCGGCTTGGTTTTGGGGGAGCGGACGGTTTTCGTGACCGGCTCAGCCGAACGCCCTTCAAGAGCATCGATCCGTGCTTTCAGCAGTTCGATCTCTTCACGGGCAGCGGCAGCCAGCGCCTTCACCGCATCGAATTCGTCGCGGCTCACGAAATCCATGCCGCCGATCCATTCCTTCGCCTTTTCGCGGGCGTTGGTTTCGAACTCGCGGGTCATGCCAGCGACTGTTCCCGCAGCGCCGTTCACCAGCTTGGCAAGGTCGTCGAAAAAGCGGTTTTCGCTCTGCATGATCTTAAATGTCCTTGTTTGCCGACGCGTCCTTCGCGTCACGAAATCATATTTGGGTCTTGAGCGCCGGTGCGACAAGGGTCTCGGCCCCGGGGTTCAAGCGGCCGATCTCATAATTCAGCGTCGAGGCAAAGGCCAGCCACGCCAGATAAGGCAACAACAGCAATCCCGCGAGGCGCCGGATGCGCCAGAAAAGCCATGCCGTCACCGCCACCACGACGAACAGCACAATGATGAGCGCCAGCGCATTGTCGACCTGATGCGCCCGGAAGAAAAGCGGCGACCAGACGAGGTTCAGTGCGAGCTGGACCAGGAAAAGGATGATCGCTGCTCCCCTGCCCCTTGCCCCCCGCGCATGGATGACGATGGCGAGCGCGAGCCCCATAAGAATGTAGAGGATGGTCCAGGCAACGCCGAACGCCCAACCCGGCGGCATGAAATCTGGCTTCACCAGCGCGTCGAACCAGCGGTTGCCATAGCCGCTGTTGGCGAGCTTGCCCGACAGGAAGCCAAGGAAGACGATGGCCGGGACGGTGACAAGTGCCCAGCGCAGATAGGCCAGGCGCAGTTGACCCGGGGACGCGATTTCGTTCATCGGCGGCGCAGCTCCACTCATCCTCTTTCGCGGCCGCCAGCGAATCCCTTGAAAATGCTGTCAAGCCGTATGGCGATGGTTTGCGGTGAAACACTTCATCCCGCAACCCGCGAATGAAGGCCGGGTTTCAGCATCTGTCACAAAATCAAACGCCCGGTCCCCGGTCATCCCTCCCGCTGGGCGCATATCAGGAACTCGACATTGCCCTGTGGTCCGGTGATCGGGCTGGCCGTCACGCCCAGCACGCTCCATCCGTTCGATGTCAGCCAGCCATGCACGTCCTGGCAGACACGCGCATGGATGGCAGGATCGCGGACAACGCCGCCCTTGCCGACTTCTTCCCGCCCCGCTTCGAATTGCGGCTTGATGAGGGCGACGAGATGCGCCCCCGGCCGCGCGAAGCAGAGTGGCCTTTCCAGCACCTTGGCGAGCGAGATGAAGCTCGCATCACATACGATGATGTCGATGGGCTCGGGGATATGGTCGGCGGTCAGGATGCGGGCGCTCGTCTGTTCATGCACGATGACGCGGGGGTCAGACCTCAGCTTCCAGGCAAGCTGGTTCGTGCCGCTGTCCACAGCATAGACGCGCGCCGCTCCGTTGGTCAGCAGCACGTCGGTGAAGCCGCCGGTGGAGCTTCCGACGTCGATGGCAACCATGCCACTGACGTCGAGCGCGAAATGCTTGAGCGCATGGGCGAGTTTGATGCCGCCGCGCGACACCCAGGGGTGATCGCGGCCCTTCACCTCCAGCGCGGCATCCTCGGCGACCTGTTGCCCGGCCTTGTCGATCTTCCGGTCGCCCAGGAAGACAAGGCCGGCAAGAATGAGCGCCTGCGCGCGGGCCCGGCTCTCCGCCAGGCCGCGATCGACGAGCAACTGGTCGGCCCGCACCTTCGCCATCAGCGTACAAGCCCCGTCAAAGTGGATATGGTCAGCAATTGCGGCAAGGTCCGCCCCGGCTGGCCCGGCGCATAAAAGAGGTAGAGCGGCACGCCCGATCGCCCCTGCTTCTCCAGGAAGCGCGTGATTGCGGGGTCGGCGTTCGTCCAGTCTCCCACCATCACTGTTACGCCTGCCTTTCTGAAGGCCTCCCGCGTAGCGGAACGGTCGATGGCTGCCGCCTCATTGGCCTTGCAGGTCAGACACCAATCGGCGGTGAAATAGAGAAACACAGGCTTGCCCGATGCGCGCAGGCTTGCGAGGCGCGCCTCATCGAAGGCGACGCTGCCATTCTCCGCCTGTGCAATGCCATCCGCGCGCGCAGGCAAGGCCGTAGCACCCGCGCCCAGCAGCAACAGCGCTGCGGCTGCGACGACAAAGCCTCCACGCTTGCCATGATGTTGGCGCTCTCCAAGCCACCATAGCAGCAACGCCAGCAGCAACGCCGTGCCGAGGCCGATCGTCATGGCGAGCACGCCCCGCTGCTGCCCCAGCAGCCAGGTGAGCCCCAAGGCAGTCACGAACATCGGGACCGACAGGATCCTCTGGAAGGTACGCATCCATGGGCCAGGCCGGGGCAGACGTTCCCGCAAGGCAGGCACATAAGCAAGCAGCAGGAAGGGGAGAGCGAGCCCAAGCCCGAGCCCAGCGAAAACCGCGAGCGCCGCCGCCAGCGGCAACACCAGCGCCGCGCCCATCGCGACGCCCATGAAGGGGCCGGTGCATGGCGTGGCCACAAAGGCGACCAGCGCGCCGGTCCAGAAAGAACCGGCAACGCCAGCCTTGCCCGCCAGCTTCCCGCCGCCGCCAAAGGCGCTGAGTTCGAAAAGCCCGGCAAGATTGAACGCCACCGCAGTGACCAGCAGCAACAGCAGCAATATGATGCGCGGGTCCTGCAACTGGAATGCCCAGCCCGCCGCGATACCTGCCGCCCGGACCGCGAGCAGCAAGCCCCCGAGCGCCAGGCAGGTGAGGATGACGCCAGCGGCATAGCCAAGCGCTTCCCGCCGAACCGCCGCTTCGTCGCCCCCCGCTCGGGCCAGCTTGAGCGCCTTCAACCCCAGGATCGGGAATACGCAGGGCATGATGTTGAGCAGAAGCCCGCCCAATATCGCTCCGCCCAGTGCCAGCATGGCTGTGGACAACAGGCCGGAAGCTGGCCTGGCGACCTCACCCGGCCGCGCGGTCAGCAGGAAGCCCACATGATCGCCGGTGCGAACAACCGCCTCGACCGCGCCTTCCTTCAAGCCCTGCCCTGCTTCGGTTTCGATCAGCAGCCGATCGCCCTCGCGCTGCACCTTTTGCGGGGCGGCATAGCGGACAACGCCATCCGCCAGCGGGAAAAGATGGACATCGGCCGCCGCGGCTTCCCGGGGGAAGGGAATGGACACAAGCAACTTGCCATCGGCAACAGCATAGGCCGCCTCGCTCCCCAGCGGCCGGGGCAGGCGCGCGCGCCATGTATCGAACCGCGACTGAACGGCAGGCGACACAGTGCCGTCACCTACGATCAGATCAAGGGCAATGTCCGCGCTTTCGGGCACGCAGATCTTGTCAGTGCAGGCCAGCCACTCCGCCTTGCCACGGATCGGCAGTCGCATGCCCTTGGCCACCTCTGGCGCGACACGCAGCGGCGCGAGAAGCGCGTAAGGGCCCTCATAGACATGGTTCATGAGGCCGGAGATCAGCAGCGTTTCTGGCACGGGGTAACGGAGCGGGCCGACGCTGACGCCCTTTGGCAACGACCATTTCACCGTCATGCCCAAGCCCGCATCGCCCGGATTTTGCCAATAGCCGTGCCAGCCGACTTCGGGCGTCATGGCGAAGGCGATCATGCTCGCCGATCCAGGGGCAGGCGCTGGGCTTTCGGGAACGAGTTGCAGGGCGATGTGCGGCCTGCCCGATCCGAATGCGCCCTGGGCGCTGGCGGCCGGCGCGACAAACAGCGCCAGCGTCATCAAGAGGACATGGAAAATCCGCATCGGGCCTCTGTTCGCGTAGATCACAGCGGGCTAGGTCCGCAGGGTTGCGCCGTCAAGGCGCCTGAAGGGATTGGAAAAGATGTTAGGGAAAGTGCTTCATACCCTCCTGCTGCTGGCGCCCCTGCCCGTGCTGGCGCAACCGGCAGCGCCGACGGGTTCCGGCACGCCGCCCCGCCTGATCATCGCCATCTCCGTCGACCAGTTTTCCGCTGATCTCTTCAGCGAATATCGCCCTTATTATACGGGCGGCCTGAAGCGGTTGAGTGGAGGCGCAGTTTTTCCGCGCGGCTATCAAAGCCATGCCGCGACCGAAACCTGCCCTGGCCACAGCACCATCCTGACGGGCAGCCGCCCTTCCCGCACGGGTATCATCGCCAATAGCTGGATCGATCAGAAGGCTGGCCGGGCCGACAAGACGATCTATTGCGCGGAGGATGAGAGCCAGGCGGGCAGCAGCAGCTCCAACTATGTTGCCTCCCCCATCCATCTCCGCGTGCCCACGCTGGGCGAGCGCATGAAAGCGGCAAATCCGGCAACCCGCAACATCGCCATCGCTGGAAAGGATCGCGCTGCCATCAT
Organism: Sphingobium agri; assembly: GCF_023051225.1. NCBI lineage: Bacteria > Pseudomonadati > Pseudomonadota > Alphaproteobacteria > Sphingomonadales > Sphingobiaceae > Sphingobium > Sphingobium agri. Next base: position 1,415,691 of record NZ_JALKHS010000006.1, read on the forward strand.
GATGGGCGGCGCAAAGGCGGACCATATCTGGTGGCTGAGTTCCAAGGGCTATGTCAGCTATCCCGGCATCGCCACGCCGCCCCTGGTCGCGCGGGTCAATGAGATATTCCAGCAGCGTTTGGCCGAGCCCAATGCCGGGTTCGAACTGCCTGCGCAATGCGCCGCGAAGGACTTTCCGGTGCGGGTGGCGCCGGATCGCACGGTGGGTACAGGACGCTTCGAAAGGCCCGCAGGCCGCTATGATGCGTTCCGCGCGTCGCCTGAACAGGACGCGATGACGCTCGCCTTCGCGGCGGCGGCGATCGAGGCGATGGGCCTTGGCAAGCAGCCCCAGACCGACATCATCTCCATCGGACTTTCGGCAACGGACGTCATCGGTCACGCCTATGGCACGGAAGGAACGGAAAGCTGCATCCAGGTCGATCGGCTGGACCGCGAACTGGGCGCCTTCTTCGGCCGGCTCGATCAGCAGGGTCTGGACTATGTGGTGGTCCTGACGGCGGACCATGGCGGCCATGACCTTCCCGAACGCCACCAGCAAAATGCCATGCCGATGGAGCAGCGCGTCGACGCGGCGCTGCTGCCCGGCGCGCTTGCAAAGGCCGTGGCCGCGCGTACCGGAATGGAGGCAAAGGGGCTGATCCTGGGCGATGGGCCCTCAGGCGACCTTTATTTCAACCGTGGGCTGACGCCCGGCCAGCGCGCCAAGGTGGAAGCAGCGACCCTCGCGCTGCTCCGCGCGCATCCCCAGGTGGAAGCCGTGTTCACCAAGGCGCAGCTTGCGGCCACTCCCTCGCCTTCGGGGCCGCCGGAAAGCTGGAGCCTGATTCAGGAAGCACGCGCCAGTTTCGATCCGGAGCGGTCGGGCGACCTTCTGTTGCTGCTGAAACCCCGGATAACGCCGATCACCGATCCTTCGCACGGCTCCGTCGCCACCCACGGCTCCCCTTGGGACACGGATCGCCGCGTCCCTATCCTGTTCTGGCGCAAGGGGATGCGCTCCTTCGAACAACCGCTGGGGGTCGAGACGGTCGACATCATGCCGACGCTTGCCGCGCTGATCGGCTTGCCCGTACCCCGGAGCGAGATTGACGGCCGGTGCCTGGACCTGATCGCCGGGCCAGAGGATAGCTGCGCCGGGAGATAAGGTCAGATATTCTCCGCGAACCCATCCCGCTCCGCGTCTACCAGGGCATGGACGCGGTGCGGGGCGGAGACTTCGACCCGGCTGGTCACTTCATATTGGGCCTTTGCCTGGCGAACATTGCTGTTCGCGGGCACGCTGTCGGTCAGCCAGACATTGCCGCCGATGACGGAGCGGCTGCCGATGATGATGCGGCCGAGGATCGTTGCACCTGCATAGATCACCACGTCATCCTCTATGATCGGGTGCCGGGGCAATGCCTTGGCAAGCGCGCCCCTTTCGTCAGCGGGGAAGCTGCGCGCGCCCAGCGTCACGCCTTGATATAGCCGCACCCGGTCTCCCACGATCGCCGTTTCGCCGATGACCACGCCGGTCCCATGGTCGATGAAGAAGCTGCGGCCGATCGTCGCGCCCGGATGAATGTCGATGCCGGTGCGCGAATGGGCGATTTCCGAGATGATGCGCGCTACCAAGGGCGCGCCCAGATCATAGAGGCGGTGCGCGAGCCGGTGATGGATGATGGCCAGCATCGACGGGTAGCAGATCAGCACCTCATCAACGCTGCGCGCGGCGGGATCACCCAGAAACGCGGCTTCCACGTCCGTGTCCAGCAATTCGCGCAGACCCGGCAGGCTTTGGGCGAAGTTGCCGATGATCTGCGACGCTTCACGATCGATCTCCGCCGCAGGGCTGCCATGCATGGCGTAGAGCAGTTCAAGGCGGATCTGGCCGTAGAGGCGGCTGAGCGCCGTCTGCAACGTCTGCGCCACAAAGGCATCTTCATTGTGGATGCGCACGAAGCTCGGCCCCAGGCGGAGCGGGAAGAGTGCGCCGCAGAGCGAGCTCATGATCTTGGCGAGATTAGCGCGCGAGGGAAAACCTTCCGCGCCATATTCGGCATGATGCTGCTGCGCTTCCCGCCAACGGGTGCGCACCGCCCCAAGATCGCTCACGAGCCGGTCGAGGTCCCAATAGCCTTCCACCACCGGATCTTCTTCGCCTTCTGCCGTCATATACGCCTCTTGTTCCACAAGGGGTGGCATAGACCGCGATCGGGCTGTTCGGTAAACGAGTTTTGCTTGCAGCCCCGAAGCTTCTCTTTTCGCCGGCGGGGGCTACTTGCTGCAGTGGAAGGGAGCCGCTTACTCCAGAGGCAGGCGGATTTCGGCGCTCAATCCGCCGGTCGGCCGGTTGGCCAGGATGAGCTCGCCACCCTCCTGTTCCACCGCCTTCGCGACGATCGCCAGGCCCAGACCCAGGCCCCTTGTGTTGCGCCCGCGCGCCTCGTCCAGCCGGGCAAAGGGCTTCAGCACCTCTTCCATCTTGTCTTCCGGGATGCCGGGGCCGTCATCTTCCACCCGGATCAGCACTTGGCCGGTGCGGCGCTCAACGGTGACATAAGCCCGCCGCCCATAATGAAGCGCATTTTCCACCAGGTTCATGACCGCGCGGCGCAAGTGGAGCGGCCGGGCATTCATCTCCAGATGATCGGGTCCTTCATAGCTGACATCCGCGCCCTGATCCTGAAAAGCGTCGACCACGGTCGCCACGGTGACGGCGACATCGGCCCGCACCACGGCCTCGCCATTCTTTTCTCCGCCCAGGAATGCGAGCAGGGATTCGATCATCGCACCCATTTCCGCCAGATCTTCGGCCATGGCGTCGCGCGCTTCGTCATCCTGAATGGCCTCAAGACGCAGTTGCAGGCGGGCGAGCGGCGTGCGCAGATCATGTCCGACCGCCGCCAATGTCTCGGTCCGTTCAGTGATCAGACGGTGGATGCGCTTTTGCATCGCGTTGAACGCGCGGATCAGGTCCCGCACGTCACTGGTGCCACCCTCCGCAACCACGACCTCGTCGCTGAGGCCGATATGCTCCGTCGCCTTGGTGAGGTCCTTGAGCGGCGCCAGCGTCCGCCGGATCATCATTGCGCCCGCCACCATCAAGGCCACGAGCGGGATGAGCGCTAGCCCCATCCGGCCGATAGTGAAGGTCCATTGGCCCCCGGTGTGGCGCATGCCGAAATAGAGCCAGCTGCCATCAGGCAGCTGCAAGCCGCCATTGATCTGCGAACTGCGGCCCGGTGACGCCAGGCGCAGCCACAGGCTGGACTGCTCAAGGCTTGGTTCCCACGCGATGATCTGGCGCCGCATGCGCTCCAGCTCCGGTGCGAGCGCTGGTGGCGGCGGGGATGCGGGTGTCCAGTGCACGTCGTAGCGGTCGGTGGTGAGTTGGATGGCCATGGCGTGCCGCTCGCCCGGCGGCTGCTCCGTCACCAGCTTGCGCGCGATCACCAGATGCTCGGCCAACCGCCGGGCTTCGTCATCCTGCAGGGACAGGTGCCCTGCCCGCTCGTAAATCAGAGTCCCGACGGCGAATTCGAGCGTCAGCGCCAGCAGCAGGATTGCCAGAAGCCGTCCAACCAGGCCTACCGACCGGCTCACATGCAGCCTCAAGCCCTACTGACTTCCGCGTTGAACATATAGCCCACGCCACGCACCGTAGTGATGGGCGCTGCCGCGCCTTCGGTCGAAAGCTTGCGCCGCAACCGGCTGACGAGCACGTCGATGCTGCGGTCGGAACTGTCGCCCATGCGGGTGCGCGACAATTCGATCAAGCGCTCGCGCGCGATGACACGCTGCGGATGGCTGAGGAACGATCCGAGCAGGTCGAATTCGGCGCCGGTCAGGTCTACGATCGCGCCAGTGGGCGAACGCAGTTCGCGGCGGGGGAAGTTCACGATCCAGCCGTCGAAGCGCGCTTCATTTTCCCGATGTTCGTCAGGGCCGCGCTCAACGCCGACACGGCGCAGGATCGCCCTGATCCGCGCGATTAGCTCGCGGGTGCCGAACGGCTTGGGCAGATAGTCGTCCGCGCCCAGTTCCAGCCCGACGATGCGATCGGTCTCGCTGCCTTTCGCGCTGATGAAGATGATGGGAACGTCGCTCTTTCGGCGGATCTGGCGGCAAAGATCGATGCCGTTGGTGCCGGGCAGCATGACGTCGAGCACGACCAGATCGACCGGCCCCGCGTCAAAGGCGACCCACATTTCCGGACCCGAAGAGGCAGGGCGGACCTGATAGCCATGTTCCTGAAGCGCGCGCGCGGTCAGCGTACGCAGCGGCGGATCGTCTTCGACAAGTATGATCGTGGGAGCGGTCATGCCGGAAAGGGTGCGCAACGGGAACGGCTCATGGCGTTCGGGATAGAGAGCGCTGCCAAGGGGGTCAACCGATGCTTGTCCCAGAAACCCTTGGAAACAGGTTCAGCAATATTTTGTCATGGCAGGGACATTCTTCCCCGGACATCATGCAGATTATCATGCCGGGCCCGCATGTGAGGGCCCGGCATGCTTCCGTCAGAAGGCGGCCGTAAGGGAGAAGACCACCTGGCTGCGGGCGATCGACTTGCCGAAATTGTCGCCGTCCTGAACCATGAAGTTCGGGCGGATGTAGTTTTCTTCCGAACGCTTGATGTCGGTATCGACATAAGCAACGCCCAGCGTCAGCGGGGTGCCGGCGATCGCGAGGTCAGCGCCGACCAGCCAGTCGAGATACTTGCCCGTAGGCGCGATCGACGTGCCGTTCGGGCCAAGGCCGGGGTTGCCGTCCGAATAGCCCAGATGCGCCTTCAGCGTGAGCGGGGTTTCGGGGATGGAACCGCTGATATCGCCCCAGATGTAGAGATTGTCCTCCTTGTCACCCGGATTTGCGACCGTGCAGGCCGCGTCGCTGCACCAGTTGCCCAGAGCCTGCTGCTTGGGCGCATAGGCGACGCCGAGCAGACCCTTGACCGGACCAAGCTGGCTCGAGAGCTTCACATAGGGCTCAGCGAAGTCGGTCTTGTCCGCGCCCGACGGATACATGTACCAGGTAAGGCCAACGTCCAGCGTCGCGCCGCCGAGCGGAATGGCGTAGCCCGCGAACAGATCGAGTTCCATGTTGGCGCCGCCGAACTGGCCCCAGCCAGCAAGGTTCGAAGCCCATGCGCCGGCATAGGCGCCGCTTTCGTGCGTGGCGGTGATGCCGCCCTGAATGGCCATCCCCTGGTCAGTCTGAGACACGCCGCGGAAACGATAATCGGAAACGAGCGCGACGCTGCCCGATACGGTGACGGGTCCTTCGGCTTCTTCCTGGGCAAAGGCCGGGGCACTCGACAAGAGGGCGAGAGCCGCACAGGCGATCTGGTATTTCATGAACATTCCCCTTTTTCGGTAAGAATGTTCCGTCCTGCGTCCGCGCTGGTTCTTAGGTCGTCTTGCCTGCGATTACCGGCGGATTGACAGCAGGCTATGTCGCGCCGCCCGAAAGCGGAATGGCATTTTACTGCACCTGCGAAGGCAACAGCAAAAGCGTGCCGCAAAAGGCACGGTTATTGTCCATATTCATTCTGAATATGTCTGCTTCGTTTCTACATCGCACATGGATATAAAAATGCCGCCGCGCCTCGGAAGGGGCGCGGCGGCAACGTCGCCTGACGGGGGTGACAGTTCAGGCGGCGAGATTACGCAGGCGCCCTGCGGCACCTGACAGTTCGACACTGGTCCCGGCACCCCGACGCCGATCCATCCATTCCCGCACCATTTCGGCACAGGTATGGTCGATGTGCAGCAATCGCTCGACATTCAGGATGACAGGGCGCTCGGCAGGAACCGCTTCCAGCTTCGCCGACAATTTCGGCAAGGTCAGGAAGGTCGCGGTGCCATGCAGGGCCAGCTCATGCGTATCGCCGCGCTGCTCGTCGTCCACGCCAAGCTTCAGGCGGCGGGCATGGGGCAGCAGTTCCAGAAGCGACAGGCCGATGCCTACCAGCACGCCGGTCAGCAGGTCGGTAGCAACGACCATGATCAACGTCGCGGCCCAGACGACCACCGGTAGCGGGCCATAACGGTGCAGCAGGTGCTTGGCATGATCCAGGCTGACCAGCCGGACACCCGTCACCACCAATATGCCCGCGAGCGCAGCCATCGGGATTTCGCGCAGCAGCCAAGGCAGCAACGCGACGAAGCCGAGTATCCAGAAGCCATGCATGATCGCGGAAAGCCGGGTCTTCGCGCCAGCCTGTACGTTGGCGGAGCTGCGGACGATAACGCCGGTCATCGGCAAGGCACCGGCCACGCCGCACAGCAGGTTGCCGACACCCTGGGCGCTCAGTTCCTTGTTATAGTTGGTTCGCACGCCATTATGCATCCGGTCCACCGCAGCCGCCGACAACAGCGTTTCCGCGCTCGCGATGAAGGCGATCGCGACGGCAGTGGTGATGATCGTCGGGTTCATCAACTGCTGAAGCAGACCCTCGCCCGGCAAGGTCACCGCCGCCACGATGGATTCGGGCACCACGACGCGTGCCACCGGCAGGCTGAACAGGAATGCCACGAGCGTCGCCAGCACGACGCCGACCAATGCGCCGGGCAGCAGCTTCATGGAAGCGGGGCGGATCTTTTCCCAACCCAACATTCCGCCGATTGTGACAAGACCGATGGCAAAGGCAGTCGCTGCGTCCTGATTGCTGAGGCCGAATATCTGGCCCGGCATCGCAACCAGGTTGGCAAGGCCGCTCGACAACGGCTTGTCATCGAACAGGACGTGGAACTGACCGACGACGATGAGGACGCCGATCCCCGCCAGCATGCCGTGCACGACCGCAGGCGAAATGGCGCGAAACCATCCGCCGACGCGCAGGAGGCCGGCGACGACCTGGATCGCGCCCGCAAGGATCAGGATCGGGCCGAGGGCGGACAGCCCCTGTTCGCGCACGATTTCGAAGACGATGACGGCAAGGCCTGCCGCAGGGCCGCTGACCTGCAGGGGAGAACCGGCCAGCAGACCAACGACGATGCCGCCGATGATGCCGGTGATCAGGCCCTTTTCCGGTGGAACGCCGGATGCGACCGCAATGCCCATGCAGAGCGGCATCGCCACCAGGAACACGACGATGGAAGCAGTCAAGTCGCGGCTGAAAGTGCCGCCGGAAAGAGCTTTCAACATGGTTTACTCCGCAGCCACGGCGATGCTGGTTTCGCCAGCAAGGCGGCGCGACTGCGCCTGAGCGACGGGAAGCGGCTGGCCTTCACGCATGGCGACGAACCGCCCGGTTTCGCCATCGAGCCCAAGCACCTGACCCGCATGGATATCGACATACCAGCCGTGCAGCGCGATTTCCCCGCGCGCCATGCCCGACGCCACCGACGGATGGGTGCGCAGATGGTTCAGCTGCACCACGACATTTTCAAGCGCCATGTTGCGCAGCTTTTCAGCGTCGCTGAGGTCGGACGGGTAGCTTTCCCGGCACACCTTCTGCGCGGCGTGCGAATGGCGCAGCCAAGCGGCGACATTGGGCATCGACGTCAGGTCGGCGTCAGTCGCCAGCGCCTTCATCGCGCCGCAATCGCTGTGACCGCATACGATGATGTCGCGCACGCCCAGAACCATGACGGCATATTCGACCGTCGCGGTGACGCCGCCCAGCTGACTCGCATGCGGGGGAACGATGTTGCCCGCGTTGCGGCACACGAACAGATCGCCCGGATCGGCCTGCATGATATGTTCCGGCACGATGCGGGAATCGGCGCAGGATATCATCAGCGCCTTGGGGCTCTGCCCATGGCTGGCAAGCTGGTTGTAGAGCGCGCTCTTCTTCGAAAAGACCTGGCTTTCGAAACTGAAGACGCGACCGATTAGCTCGTTCATCGCTTCTATCCTCTTTACTGGTTGCCGGTCAGGGGGACAGACCGGCGTAGTTTGAAGGATAGGAACGGCCCTTTGCTGCGTCGCAGCGCTTTTGTTAAATATTATGTCTGACTGGATTTTCTGTCGTCACTGCCGTTCAACGGCGGCGCTCAGCATATATCCGGCGCCCCGGACAGTGACGATCGGTGCTGGCCTGCCGCCAACGCTGAGCTTCCGGCGAACGCGACTGACCAGCACATCTATGCTGCGGTCAGACGACGGCGCGTCGCGAACTCCAGCCAATTCCATCAACCTAAGGCGCGGGATCACCGTCTGCGGGTGATCCAGCAACACTTGCAGCAATGCGAATTCAGCCGCCGTGAGTGCGATCAGCGCGCCCTCCCCGTCCCGCACCTCACGCCGGGCGAAATCGACCTGCCATCCATCGAACTGCGCAAGCGTGCTGGCTCGCAGGCCGATGAGCCGGTCTTTCTTGCTGCGGCGCAGCACCGCGCGCAGCCGGGCGGCGAGTTCCCGGTTCGAATAGGGCTTGGCCATATAGTCGTCCGCGCCCAGTTCCAGCCCGACGACCCGATCGACCTCGCTGCCACCCGCGCCTACCAATATGATCGGAATGTCGCTCCGTTCCCGGACGTCCCGGCAAAGGTCAAGGCCATCGGGACCGCGCAAAGCCGCATCCAGCACCAACGCGCCTACCGGCACGGCCTTGATCGCATTGAATATGTCCGCTGCCGACCCAACGGGCAGTGCACGAAAGCCGCTCTGTTCCAGATATTCGCGCACCTGCTGGCGTAGGTCCGCTTTTTCCTCGGCAATCAGGATCAGGGGTGCGCTCATCCACCCTTCACTGACAGGCTGTGGAGGGCTTGGAGTTCTCCTGAAATGGCTGCGCTGTCCTGCTGTGCTACCATCAGCGCCTCGGCCGCGTTCGACCGGGCATAGCGATACATCTCTGCATCTATTTGGCTGCGCGCACTTGCGCAGGCGCCAGCATAGCTGCCCGACAGCGGCGTGAAGCGGTAGATGGCTTTGCCCAAGGCGGAAACAGCACGCCCTTCCGAATTGACCGTGCGAGCGACGCCGACATCCGCTTGCCAACGGCAAACGGGCGTCGCGGAACGCGTGGCAAAGCGCGGCTCCACTTGCTGGAAATGAACCGTCGATATCGTCTCGTAGCTGGCGCGATATCGCGTGGCGGCGTGGCTGATGTCCGCGCTGTGGACGGGTGCAGTCAAGGTCAAGGCTGCGGCTGACACAATGATGGGAAACATCCGAACCAACTCCTGCCGACGAAAGGCAACCGGCTCACGCATAGGAGGCGCAAATGTCTCTGAAATTTGCCGAATGTTACAAATTGTTGCTGGAGGGCTTTGAAAGGCATGTGCCGCATTGCTGACGGCGCACCGTTCCACGGTACGCCCCTGAACCGCGACTAGCCGTACAATCCTATGCAACCGAACCAACATTTAAGTTTTTAACCCACGTCAACGGCTCCGCGCCGTGGCGGCTTTCAAGTCCAATGATGGGGTTACCGAATGAAAATCGCGCAAATCGCTCCACTGGCCGAAAGCGTGCCGCCAAAGCTCTATGGCGGAACCGAGCGTATCGTTTCCTACCTGACCGAAGCCCTGATCGACCAGGGCCATGACGTGACCTTGTTCGCCAGCGGAGATTCCATCACGCGCGCGGAACTGGTTCCGGTGACGGACATGGCGTTGCGGCTCAATCCCCATGTCCGCGATCCCATCCCCTATCACATGATGCTGCTCGATGCCGTGCGTCAGCGCGCCGACGAATTCGATGCGCTGCATTTTCATATCGATCTCGTCCACATGCCGATGTTCCAAGACATCATCGGCCGGTGCATCACCACTCTGCATGGGCGGCTGGACCTTCCCGATCTGGTCCCCTTCTACCAGACCTTCCCCAACCACAGCCTGGTGTCCATTTCCGATCATCAAAGGCTGCCGATGCCGCCGGTGAACTGGGCGGGGACGGTCTATCACGGTCTTCCCGCCGATCTGCTGCCGCCCAAGATCGCCTGCGACGATGGCTATCTCGCTTTCCTGGGGCGCATATCGCCTGAAAAGCGGCCCGATCGCGCGATCCGCATCGCCGCCCGCTCAGGCAAGCCGCTCAAGATCGCCGCAAAGATCGACAATGTGGACAAGGGATATTGGGAAGCGGAGATTGCGCCGCTCCTCAGCCTCTATCCCAACATCGATTTCATCGGAGAGATCAACGAAACGCAAAAAGCGGAATTCCTTGGAGGCGCCAGCGCACTTCTGTTCCCGATCGACTGGCCAGAGCCGTTCGGCCTCGTGATGATCGAGGCGATGGCCTGCGCCACGCCCGTTATCGCCTTCCGCTGCGGTTCGGTGCCGGAGATCATCGACCATGGTGTGTCCGGCTTCATCGTCGATACCGAGGATCAGGCAGTGGAAGCCGTGTCCCGGCTCGGCGAACTTGATCGCAGCGCCGTGCGCGCCGCCTTTGACGCACGCTTCACGGCAGACCGGATGGCGGCAGGCTATGTCTCGCTCTACCATGCTCTGCCCGGCGCACGAACCGATGCCGCAAGGCTCCGCCGCGAGCGCGGGGACGAAGCGGAACTTCATTTGCAGGTAGTCGGATAAGGAGCGTTGCATGACAGTGAGCCAGTTGCAGCCAGAAGCCTTGGCAGCCGAACCGGCAAAGTCCCTGTCCCAGCAGCAGACCCAATTCTTCATTCCGGCCACAGCTTCCCTGCACGAGCGGAGGCCGCGAACGTTGAAGCATGGCGACAGCTTTGCGGTGTTCGATCATAGCGGCGACGCGATTGCCGGGCCCGGCAGTCCGGAGGGGCTGTACCACCGGGACACCCGGCACCTGTCGCACCTGTACCTGACGATCAATGGGCAGCGGCCGATCCTGCTGAGTTCAGCGCTGCGTGATGACAATGCCATCCTGACATGCGACCTCACCAACCCGGATTTTCCGGGCGACGATGGCAGGGTCGCGGTGGAACATGACCTGATCCATTTCCGCCGCACACGGTTTCTCTGGGAATCCGCGATTCACGAGCGGATCACTATCCGCAATTTCGATGCCGAAGCGCGAACCGTGCGGGTCGACGTGGGCTTTGCCGCCGACTTTGCCGACCTGTTCGAGATACGTGGCATGACGCGGCTGCGGAAAGGATCGATGAAGCCGCCGGTGCTCGGTCCCGCAGACGTGCTGCTCGCCTATGAGGGGCGAGACGCAAAGACGCGCGAAACCCATATCTGCTTCGATCCACAGCCCCAGGAGCTTACCGAAAGCCACGCCGCCTTCGAAATCGTCGTGCCAGCCGGTGAACGGCGCACCTTGTACATGCGGATCGCTTGCGAACGTGTGGAACTCGCGCCCGAACCCTTCTCGCGTCAGTTCCTGAAAGCCCTTCGCGAATCCATGCAGTCGCTGAAACAGGCGCGGGCGCGTGGCGCGACGGTGCGATCGTCCAACCCGCTGTTCGATGAGGTCACGCGCCGATCCGTCGCGGACATCACGATGCTGTCCACCGATACCGAATATGGCCCCTACCCTTATGCCGGCATCCCATGGTTCAGCACCGTGTTTGGCCGCGACGCGATCATCACGGCGCTGGAGACGCTTTGGCTTGATCCGGCGATGAGCCGTGGCGTGCTGGGCTATCTCGCCAAGCATCAAGCGACGCAGTTTGATCCCGCTGCCGATGCGGAACCCGGTAAGATCCTGCATGAGGTGCGCCATGGCGAAATGGCGGAACTGGGCGAAGTGCCCTTCCGCCACTATTATGGCAGCATCGATTCCACTCCCTTGTTCATCATGCTCGCGGGCGCGTATCTGGAGCGCACCGGGGACGTCTCCTTCGTCACGAGCCTGCTCTCTAATATCGAAGCGGCACTGCTGTGGATCGACGATCATGGCGATCGGGACAAGGACGGCTTCGTCGAATATGGCCGCCTGACGGACCAGGGCCTTACCAATCAGGGCTGGAAGGACAGCCATGATTCCGTTTTCCACGAAGACGGTTCGATCGCCCGTGGACCCATCGCCCTTGCCGAGGTTCAGGCCTATATCTACGGGGCCTGGAAAGCCGCCGAAGTCATCTACGTCGCGCTCGGCGATGCTGCGCGCGGCCTGGATTATGGGTCGAGGGCGGATCGCCTGCGCGACCATTTTGACGATGCCTTTTTCGACGCGCAACTTGGCACCTATGTGCTCGCGCTCGACGGGGAAAAGCGGCCATGCCGTGTGCGTTCGTCGAACGCTGGCCATGTGCTCTTCACTGGCCTGGCAAAGGAAAACAGGGTGGAGTCCGTGGTCCGGACGCTGATGGCGCCAGCCTCCTTTTCCGGATGGGGGGTGCGCACCATCGCCTCCACCGAAGCGCGGTACAATCCGATGAGCTATCATAACGGGTCGATCTGGCCGCACGACAATGCCCTCATCGCGGCGGGCTTTTCACGCTACGGCTACAAGCGGGAGGCGGCCCAGATATTCGAGGGGCTGTTCGCGGCGGCCACCTATGTCGATCTCATGCGCCTGCCTGAACTGTTCTGCGGATTCCCGCGCCGCCGTGCACAGGGCCCGACCTTCTACCCCGTCGCCTGCAGCCCGCAGGCATGGTCAGCCGCCGCGCCTCTCTCCCTCATCCAGTCGAGCCTCGGCATCGGCTTCGATGTGGCCGGGCCGGAAATCTCCCTGCGCGAACCCGCCCTTCCCCGTTTCCTTGACGAACTGAGGCTATATGGCCTGCGCGTCGGGGAAGCGTCGGTCGACATCGCCTTTGACCGGATGGACGACAAGGTGGTCGTCAAGCCGCTCGACCGGACCGGACCTGCGCGGGTCGTGACCATATCCTGACGTCCGCCGGGTGAAGCGGTGAGATTTGCGTTGACGTAACGTCCGGAAATCGCGGTATATGGCGGCTTCGCTTGGGGAGCGAAGATCAGGGGGGAATGATGACCATCGAAGCAACGGCTTCAGCTGTCGAACAGCCACATGCGGGCCGTCTTACCGATACGCAGCGCATGCTTATCGAGCAGCGGATCACCAATGAAAAGCCATCGACGGGAGCGGCCTATCTGCTCTGCTTCTTTCTTGGCGGCTTTGGCATCCACCGATTTTATCTAGGTCAAAAGGGCACCGGTGCCGTGATGCTGATCCTTGGCCTCACAATCATCGGTCTCATCATCTCAGGCCTTTGGGCGTTCATCGACCTGTTCCTCATTCCGGGTATCATCCGGGAGCGCGTCGACACGCTGCGCCACCGCATGACGATCGAAGCCATGGCGTGAATGAAGGGGGCCGCCTGCCATGGCAGCGCGGCTCTCCACATCCCGTTGGGTAGCGCCTACCGCCATTTTCCCCGTTGTTTGAAGAAGTGGTGCGCCCAACAGGATTCGAACCTGTGGCCTTCGGATTAGGAATCCGACGCTCTATCCTGCTGAGCTATGGGCGCCCGCTAGTGGCTCTATGCTGCCGATGCAGCGGGGTCAATTCTTCGCTTCGGGCGGCACGACAGGAAACAACAGCGGCGCGACCTCGACGCCTTCCGAAACCAGCGCGCGCGCTTCGTCGGGGGCGACTTCGCCGTGAATGCTCGACCGCTCCTTCTCGCCATAATGCATGGCGCGGGCATGTTCGGCAAAGCCCCGGCCGACCCAGGTCGAATCTTCCAGGACCTTTGCTTGCGCCTGTGCCAGCGCCTGCACCATTTCGCGCATCCGCGCCTCGTCTCCTGCCATGGCGACCGGAGCGGTCGGCGCGTCCGCAGGCATCATTTCCGGCTTCCTGCTGTTCCCTTTTGCTGCGACGGCGGGCGCCATCAGCGCTTTCGACACCTCCGGATCGCCGCACATCGGGCACGCCAGCAAACCGCGGGCCAACTGATCCTCATAGTCCGCGCTGGACCCGAACCAAGCTTCGAACACATGGCCATGGGAATTGCATTTGAGGTCGAAGACAATCACGAAAGGGTCACGTCCACTGGAATATTTCGCCGGTTGGCGATCGCAGGCACCCGCCCGCGAACCTCCTCTACGCGCGACAGGTCGATGTCGGCAAGAGCCAGTCCCGCCTTCTCCTCCATGTCCAGCAGGATGTCGCCCCAAGGGTCGATGACCAGGCTATGACCATATGTCTCGCGTCCATCCTCATGGCGGCCCGTTTGCGCAGGCGCGATCACGAAGCAGCCCGCCTCGATCGCACGGGCGCGGAGCAGGACATGCCAATGCGCCTGGCCGGTCGGCACGGTGAAGGCCGCGGGCACGAGCAGCATCGTCACGCCCGAATTGGTGAGGGCGCGGTACAAGTCCGGGAACCGCAGGTCGTAACAGACCGACAAGCCCATCCGGCCCCATGGCGTATCAACTGCCACAACCTTTTCGCCTGGGCGGTAGACCGCTGACTCGCGCCAGCTTTCCCCTGTCGCCAGATCGACGTCAAACAGGTGGATCTTGTCATAACGGGCGCGGATCTCACCCTTGTTGTCGATCACGAAGCTGCGATTGACCCAGCGCTCGTCGCCATCCTCTTGCCTGAGCGGCAATGAACCAAGATGCACCCAAAGGCCGTGCCGGGCCGCAGCTTCGCGCACGGTCGCCAACACCGGATCGTCGGCTTCGCTCCGCAATGTTTCCGCCGCCCGCGCGCGGTTGCGGTCAAGATAGCCCGCCATTTCCGGGGTAAACAGCATATCCGCGCCTTGCTCGGCCGCTTGGCGGACAGCTTCGACGATGGCCGCCGCATTCGCCGCGGGATCGATCCCGCTCGTCATCTGAAGGACGGCCGCGCGCATGTGGCTTACACGCCCAGCAGCGGGTCGAGCTTGCCCTGACGATCCAGCGCCGCCATGTCGTCGCTGCCGCCGATATGCCTGCCGTCGATGAAGATCTGCGGCACCGTGGTCCCGCCATTGGCGCGATCCAGCATTTCGCTGCGCTTGGGCCCACCCATCGTGATGTCATATTCGTCAAAGGCGACGCCCTTGCCTTCCAGCAGCGCCTTGGCCCGCGCGCAATAGCCGCACCATGCCTTCGTGTAGATTTCGACCTTCGCCATTCGATACTCCTTGCGCGCTGAAATTGTGGCTGGGCAAGCCTTTGTCAATCAGTGCCTTCGGCGCCTTCCGGCAAAGCCCGCGCCCAGCACAACAGGTGAACGCTGGACGCGCCGCCGCGTTTCAACGCGCGCGCGCAGGCGGCGGCGGTCGCACCGCTGGTATGGACATCGTCGATCAGCAGAACCGCCCTGCCCTTGACGCCATGCCCCTTCGCCAGCGCGAAGGCACCCGCGACCGCCTTGGTCCGCTGCCGTGCATGCATGCCGCGCAGGGGCTGCGTCGCCCGGACGCGGAGCAGCGCATGCTTGTCCACGACGATCCCCGACGCCTTGCCAAGATGGTCCGCAATCAGCGCCGACTGGTTGAAGCCGCGCCACCACAACCGCCAGCGATGCAGCGGCACCGGGACGATTACGGGTGGCGCTTCGAAAGCGGGCAAGCGCCGCGCCATATGCCGCGCGACCAGCCGCGCGAGGCCGATACGCCGCCCATATTTGAGCTTAAGCGCCACATTCCGCGCAATGTCGCCATAGGCCAGCACCGCCCGCGCGCTGTCGAACGGCGGCGGCTCGGCCAGGCAAGCGCCGCATGCCGCGTCGCTGCCCCGGTCATGCTCGAACGGCACACCACATCGCGCGCAGCATGGCTCACCCAAGAAACGCATCCCGCTCCAGCAGGTCAGGCAAAAGGCGTCGTCAGCCTCGACAATGACACCGCATCCGGGACAACGCGGCGGCAGCGCATAATCGAGCGCCGGGCGGACAGCGCCCTTGAGAAGGGAGGCGAGATGCATGATCTCCCTTGTTCCCGCTCCCGCTCCAATGCACAAGGCCCGCCAATGACCCAGCCCGACATCTTCGATCGCCAATTGCGCGCCCGGCGGCGGGACCGGATGATGCCGCGCTTTTCCGAGCATGACTTCCTTTACCGCGCGATGCTGGACGAATTGCTCGACCGGCTCGCCGATGTGCAGCGCGAACTTCCCGAAACCCTTGTCATCGGCTGCCCGGATGGCAGCGCTCGCGCCGCCCTGGAAGCGAGGGGCAAGAAAGTGGTGTGCGCCGACCCCGGATTTGCCGCAGCCCGCGCGCAAGGCGGGGTGCAGGCGGAAGAGGACGCGCTGCCCTTCGCCGACGACAGTTTCGACCTCATCATCGCCTGCGGCACGCTCGACAGCGTCAACGACCTGCCCGGCGCGCTTATCCTGATGCGGCGCATCCTGAGGCCCGATGGCCTGCTGCTCGCGGCCTTCGCCGGCGCGGGCAGCCTTCCGCGCCTGCGCGCCGCGCTGATGACCGGGGAGGGCGATCGGCCCGCCCAGCATATCCACCCGCAAGTGGACGTGCGCGCGGCAGGCGACCTTTTGAGCCGCGCGGGTTTCGCCATGCCGGTCGCCGATAGCGAGACGCTGACCGTGCGCTATGGCGACATAGTGCGCCTGATGCATGACTTGCGCGGGATGGGTGCGGGCAATGTGCTGGCGTCGCATCCTCCGGCCCTGCGCAGGGACACATTGATAGGGGCAAGCCAGCATTTCGCCTCCGCGGCGGACCCGGATGGCCGCACGGCAGAGGACATGGCGATAGTCTATCTAAGCGGGTGGAAGCCGGATCCGAGCCAGGCCAAGCCTGCCAAGCGGGGCAGCGCGACCGTTTCGCTGGCTGAAGCGCTCAAGCGGAAGGATTAAGGCCCTTTCAGCGCCTCTCAACTCCGTTCGGGCTGAGCGTCGAACAGTGATAAGAACTCTTAAGCAAGTCGCGTAGCTCTACGCCGCCAACCGCAGGAAAGGCACCGGCTCCGTCGACCGCAGCACGATCGGCTTGCCCTCCGACGCTTCGAACAGCTCGCCGTCCAGGATGACGCTGCTATGGTCGCCCTCAATCCGAATGATGTCGCCCTGCTCCAGATGCACGCCCTGCACCTGCGACTTGCCGACCCGGCGCGTGATGCTTGCCCAGGCCAGCCGCATGAGCGCTGCCAGGCTCTGGTCCACCGCCATCAACTTCATGTTGCCGCGACGGCTGTCCCCCGCCTGCACGCCCAGCAGCAGCCGGTCGAGCGTCGTCACGATCAACACGGCAAAGCGGCCCGCCAGCTGCCCTTCCCGGATCAGCGAAATACGCACCGGATGGCTGGATTGCGGCAGGAAACGGGCGCGAATGCCGAAGATCAACGACACCAGCACGGCGATGACGGTCAGGAAATGGCTGATGCCGTTGGATAGCCCCAAAGGATAAATCTGATTGCGGCAGTAAAGCATATAGTCCGCAAGCCCCGCGCCGCCCAGGAACATGCCCAGCACCGGCCGCGATTCCGCCCGGCCGTCCGAAAGGGCGATCAGCTCGCGCGCAACCACATGATCATCGACGCCTGCCTTGGCGATCTGGACGATCCGCTCCAGCGCCTTGATCGGATCGCCATGGATGCCAAGGTCGA
The DNA here is from genome assembly GCF_023051225.1 of Sphingobium agri. Lineage (NCBI taxonomy): Bacteria > Pseudomonadati > Pseudomonadota > Alphaproteobacteria > Sphingomonadales > Sphingobiaceae > Sphingobium > Sphingobium agri. The sequence goes on from NZ_JALKHS010000006.1 coordinate 1,433,026, forward strand.
GCGCGATCAGATTGGTCTTGCCGTTGGGCAGCACCGCAATGGGCGGCACGCGCCCTGTGAAATGCTCGCCCTGGTACAACTCCGTCAGCGCAGCCTGCACCGTGCCGTCACCGCCGTTGATAACGATGACGACCGGATCGACCCGTGCGATGGTCTGCAGCGCGCGGCCGATCTGGTCCACATGCTCGACCTCATAGTGAAAGATGTCCGGGTTGCTGGCGCAATAGCTCCGCACGCGCGGTAGCGTCTGCCGGTTGCCCGTCGACTTGGGATTGGACAGAAGCGCGACCCGGACCATCGGAACTCACATATATTGAAGTTTAATGGTGATCCGCGTCACACCAGGCCCGACCTTGACGGCGGCCTTTTCGACCGACGGCTTGCCCAGGTTGAAGATGCTGATGGACGGATTGTTGGAAAAGCCGCCGCCATCGCGCGAAATGCTGGTTTTCCCGTCGCCGTCGCGATCATGACGCACCGCGATGGCATAGCGGCCCGGCTCCGGCACCGGCATGCAAAAGCGCATACCGCCATTGCTGGGACGTACTACGGTATCGATCCGGTTGAGCCATGCGCCCTTCGACAGCCACGCATTCTTGGTGGCGGGATAGGATTGAACGCGAACCTTGCCGGTCGCCGCCGCGAAACCCCGGACATCGACCAGCAGCGCCGGTCCCTTGGCGGACTCGCCGCAACGAGCAAGGTCGTTTGCAATGACCTCGCTGTGAGCCAGCGCTGGGGCAGCCGCAAATATGGCCGCCACCGGCAGAAGACCCATCGCAACTTTGAACATGACCATCCAACTCCGTGAAGCTATAGCCGCCCGAGGAAACCGGACGGCGAGCCCCTGTTCGCCCCCGCGAACTTCATTTCCGTGATTCTGCTATGAGCGGGGTTTGCGGCCAAATCATGGTGATGGGACGACCACATAGAGAATGCTGACCGCCACCGACCGATATCTCGCCCGTCTGATAGCGCTGCCCATGCTCGGCACGCTGGTCATTTCCGCGATGCTGCTGGTGCTCGACAAGATGCTCAGCCTGTTCGATTTCGTCGCGGCGGAGGGCGGCCCAGTCAGCGTCGTGTGGCGCATGCTCGCCAACATGATGCCGGAATATCTGTCGCTCGGCATCCCGATCGGCCTGATGCTCGGCATATTGCTGGCGTTTCGCAAGCTTGCCCTGTCGTCGGAACTGGACGTGATGCGCGCGGTCGGCCTGTCCTACGGACGCCTGCTGCGCGTACCCTATATGTATGCGATCGCGCTTGCATTGCTCAACTTTGGCATCGTCGGTTTCGTCCAGCCCCTCTCCCGCCACGCCTATGAAGCGTTGCGCTTCGAACTGCGATCAGGCGCGCTTGGCGCTTCGATCAAGGTCGGCGAATTCACCAGCCTCGGCAAGCGCATGACGCTGCGCATCGAACGCAGCCTGGATGAGGGGCGCAACCTCCAGGGCATATTCGTCCGCGCCGCTGGCAAGGACGGGCAGACCGTCGCCGTGACCGCCGCGCAAGGAAGCTTCCTGGCGACGGATGACCCGGACACCATCATCTTCCGCCTGCGCGACGGCGTGCTGGTCAACGATGCCCCGAAATACAAGTCGCCCCGCATCCTGTCCTTCTCCAGCCATGACCTGCCGATCGACCTTCCGCAGATCGAGCGGTTCCGTGGACGCAGCGTGGACCGGGAAAAGACCATTCCAGAATTGGCCGTCATGGGTCATGACCCCGCGACGCCGGAAAAGCTGCGCAACGAAATCCGCGCCAATTTCCACTTTCGCCTGGTGGAGGTGGCGATGATGCTGTTGCTGCCGCTGGCCGCGCTCGCCTTCGCCATCCCGCCCAAGCGATCGACCTCCGCGCTGGGCGTGTTCCTCTCGATCGTCTTCATCGTGACCTATCACAAGATCAACGAATATGGCCAAGGCGTCGGCGCATTAGGCAGGATCGACCCCATCATCGCGCTCTGGACGCCGTTCCTGCTGACCGCAGGGCTGATCCTCTGGATGTATCATGTCGTCGCGCACCGCCCCGGCGGTCAGCCGATCGGCGCGCTGGAATATGCCTTTGCCAAGCTGGGCAAGCAGGTCGCCAAACTGCTTCGCTTCGGGCGAAAGCGGACGGCCACCGCGCAGGGAGCAGCCTGACCCATGCAGTTCGACTTCTTCCCCTCCCGCCAGCTCAGCTGGTACATGGCGCGGCTGTTCCTGACGCGCACTTTTGCGGTGCTGGCGCTGCTGGTGGTCGTGCTGCAAACGCTCGACCTGCTCGGCGAATCCGGCGACATCCTGTCCTATGCGGGCAATGGCGATGCGCAGCTATGGCATTATGTCGGCCTGCGCGTACCGCAGATCATCGCCCGATTCCTGCCCTTCTCGGTGCTGCTCGGCACGCTGATCATGCTCGCCAGCCTCAACCAGAATAGCGAGATCATCTCGATGAAGGCGGCGGGCCTGTCCGCGCATCAGATATTAGCACCGCTGATCGCCGCCGCGCTTGGTGTCGCCGTCATCAGCTATGCCTTCAACGAACGCGTCGTCGCCCGCGCGACGGCTGCGCTCAGCGCATGGCAAGCGGTCGATTATGGCCCGGTTCCCACCGACAGCGGCATCAAGACCAACCCTTGGGTGCGCGATGGCAACAATCTCGTTACCGCCGCAATTGTGGCGGGCCGCGGCACTGCGGTGCAGCTGCGTAAGGTCGAGATTTTCAATCGGGTGAACAATGGCCTCACCACCATCATTCAGGCGCCGCGCGGCCATTATGATACGGCCAGCAAGAGTTGGGTGCTGGAGGATGCGCGGCAGTTCGACGTAGCGCGCGGCACGGAGCGGCAGATCGGCACCGTCCGGTTCGGCCATGCGATCCGGCCCGACCAGTTCACACTGGCGAAGGTCGATCCAGACGCCATGACCTTCGCCGAATTGCAGGCCGCTATCGGCGATTTGCGCGACGCGGGCCGCCCGACGGCCGAATTGGAAGGCAGCCTCTGGCACAAGCTGTCGGGGCCGCTGTCAGCCCTGCTCATGCCCATCCTGGGATCGGTCGCCGCCTTCGGCCTTGCGCGCTCCGGCCAGTTGTTCGTCCGTGCTGTGATCGGCATGGCGCTCGGCTTTGCCTATTTCGTAGCGGACAATTTCTCGCTCGCCATGGGCAATCTCGGCGCTTACCCGCCCATCCTCGCGGCCTGGGCGCCCTTCTTCCTGTTCCTGCTGGTAGGCGAAACAGTGCTGTTCCGAACGGAGGAATAAATCCAGTTACACCCGTCACCCCAGCGAACGCTGGGGTCTCAGGCGTTTAAGAGTGCTCAACGCCGAACCATCGTGCTCCGCGCGATCTTCCCGACGAGCGGCCACATGCCCGCATAATTGCCGCGATGATAAGGCGACTCCTCGCCCAGCGCCGCAATCAGCCGGGCGTGCGCCTTGCCCAGCGCATGATAGGGCACGCTCGGCAGCAGATGGTGCAGCGCATGATAGCGCAGGCCTACCGGGGCCCAGATGGCGGCCAGCGGCGAAGGAGGCGGCACATTCACTGAATCCAGATATTGCGCCGTCACGGTCATCGCGTCGCCCTCATTCTCCCACAGATGCGCGACCAGCGTGCGCAACTGGTTGATGACGGTCATCGCCGAGTGCACCGCCATATAGACGAGCAACGGTTTCCATCCGAAGGCAAACACGCTGCCGATCAGGGCAAGCGCGAACAGCGATGCGCCCGCCTCCTGCCACAGCCAGCGGCGGCGGAACGCGCCCTCCGGCGGGCGGCGGCGATAGGCCGGGTTGATCGACAGCGCGGAAAATTCAGCGACGACCTTCCGCCGCAGCGCGGGCACGAAGATGCTGAGCGGGGCCAGCACGCCATAGCGCAGGATCAGGCCCACGGGCGCAAGCGACGCGATCAGGATGAACAAAGGCAGCGACCACGGCTTCATCAGCGCCAGCGGGAGATATTCCGGATCATTCGCCGTACCATAGCGGGTGCGCGCATGATGCTGCGTATGCACTTCCTCATACATGAAGGACGGGATCATCAGCGGAATGCCGACCAGCAGGTTCCAGCCCAGCCGAAATCCGGGAAGGGCGTCCTTGCGGATATGCGTCAGCTCATGGATGAAGCTCGCCGCGCGATAGAGCGCCAGCATCGCAACCAGCCCGCAAACCAGCGCCAGCGCGACATTGCTCGCAAGGATCGCTCCGGCAAGCGCCGCATAGCCGATCAGCGCCGATGCCAGCAGGTCGGGCCAGTAAATCCGTGGGTTCGCCACTGCAAATTCGCGCGACAATTCCGCAGCGGCGCGCAGCATCGCGGCGTCATCGGCAATGGCGACGCGCTTGACGGCCGCGTCCGCTCTGATGGGATCATGCACAGTCATGCATGCGCTCCTAAATGGTAAATGCGCTGAAATCGTGGCAGCGGCATGACATATCCGCCTTGGTGGGTCATCAGGCGCGCTCCGGATTGACAATCGCGAAACAAGCGCCGAACTGCTGCGGTCCTTTAGCGAAAGCTCTGCCGTGGCTCATTCCGATCTGGTAATCACCCCCGTCACATCCAAGGCCGACAAAAAGGCCTTCGTGGACTTGCCGTGGCGCCTCTATGCCAATGATCCCAATTGGGTGCCGCCTCTCAAAAGTGAAGTGTACGGCGTCATAGAGCCGGCCAAGAACCCCTTTTTCGGCCATGCCGAGGCGCAATATTTCCTCGCCCGCCGCGACAATCGCGTCGTTGGCCGCATCTCTGCCCATATCGATCATCTGGCGCTCGCCCAGCCAGTCGAACAGGGAATGGGCCCCGGCACCGGAAACTTCGGCTTTTTCGAAGCGGAGGACGCGCAAAGCGGCAAGGCGCTGATCGAAGCGGCTGAAGACTGGCTCCGCGCCAAGGGCATGACCCGGGTTTTGGGGCCGATTTCCCTGTCGATCTGGGAAGAACCCGGCCTGCTGATCCAAGGCCACGACCATCCGCCGACGGTGATGATGGGCCACAACAGCCCCGCATATCAGGCGATGATCGAGGGCGCGGGCTATCAGCCCATCAAGCAGCTCAAAACCTATGAGCTCGACATCACTCACCCCTTCCCGCCCCTCATCCAGCGCATCGTATCGTCGGGCGAAAAGAGCGACCGCATCCGCATTCGCCCTGTCGACAAGTCGAAATTCGATGCGGAAGCGGCGATCCTGCTCGGCATCCTCAACGACGCCTGGGGCAAGAATTGGGGCTTTGTCCCCATCACCGACGCCGAAGTCGCCCACACCGGCAAGAAGCTCAAGCCCATCGTGTTCGAGGATCTGATCATGATCGCCGAACTGGATGGCGAACCGGTCGCCTTCATGATGACCCTGCCCGACCTCAACGAAGCCACCGCGCCGCTCAATGGCTCGCTGCTTCCCTTCGGTTGGGCAAAGCTCCTTTGGTGGCTGCGCAAGCCACAGGTTCGCACCATGCGCGTGCCCCTCATGGGGGTGGTTCAGCGGCTGCAATCATCGCGCCTCGCGAGCCAGCTTGCCTTCATGATGATCGAATATATCCGGCGCAACGCCATCACCCGCTATGGCGCGACGCGGGGTGAGATTGGCTGGGTGCTGGACGACAATCAGGGCATGAACGCCATCGCCGACGCGATCGACAGCAAGGTGAACAAAGTCTACCAGATCTACGAGAAAGACCTCGTCACGCCCTAACGCGGCACCGCCACGTCGATCGCGCCCGGCGCAATCTTCACCGTCGCGGGCGTCCTGGCGACGACTTCCCCGTCGATCGAGATGCGCTGCCGCGGCCGCGTCTCGATGCGGAAGGACTGGCCTCGATACTCTTCGGTTCGGGCATCCCGATCGCGCAACTTGAAGAATTTGGCGTACCAGTCCCACGCCAGCCGCGCATGGCTGCGCCCTACGACCGCCTGAATCACGATCTCGCCACTGTCCACATCAGCACGGTCGGACAGCTCGACCCCGCCATGATAAGGCCCGTTCAAGATCCGCACCTCGGTCGACCACATGCGCCGCTCGGCCTTGCCATCATCGATGGTCAGGCGGAACGCCCGGAACCCGGCCGAACATTTCACCGCCCACAGCAGATAACCGACACGCCCCAGATAGCGTTTCAGCTTATGCGGCACCGTCTCCCCGATCATCGGAGACAGCCCCAAGGAAGCCGCGTTCACGAAATAATCGCCGTCGATCATGCCCAGGTCGATCCGCCGCCGCCTGCCATGGGCGATCGTCTCTACCGCGCTATCCAGGTCCAGCCCGATACCGAGCGTCCGTGCAAAGCTGTTCGCGGTGCCGAGCGGCAGCACGCCGAAAACGCAATTCTTGCCCACCAGCTCATCCACCGTCCCTGACAGGGAACCGTCTCCGCCGCCCACGATGACCATGGGCGCTCTGCTGCTCACAGCCTGGCGCACGGTATCCTGCAAGCGCGCCGGATCGCGCACGGCGTGGGCGGCGATCAGGCGCACCCCAGCCGCCTCCAGCTTTTCGCGCGCCTGTTCGAAGAGCGCCTCCCCCTTGCGGCTGTGGACATTGACGATCAGCGCCGCTTCGCGCGGCAGGGAGTTCGTTTCCATGCCCCAACAACTCGCCAACTGCCGATCGGCTCCTGCCCGCAACAAATCCGCATGAACAGTCGTTGGAAGGCCATGGCTCGCATCGCTCACCTGTCCGACGTTCATTTCGGCGCCAATGATCCCAAGATCGTATCCGCCACCGAAGCCTGGCTGGAACGCAGCCAGCCCGACCTCGTCATCATCAGCGGCGATTTCACCCAGCGCGCCCGTGTCGAGCAGTTCCGCGCCGCATCCGCCTGGCTCAACCGGCTGCGCGCCGCGGGCATGCGCCTACTCGTCATCCCCGGCAATCATGACGTGCCGCTCTATGACGTTTTCCGCCGCTTCGCCGCGCCGCTACACCGGTACAAGCGCTATATCAGCAATGAGCTTTGCCCCTGGTATGAGGATGAAAAGGTCGCGATCCTGGGTATCAACACCGCCCGGTCGCTGACGATCAAGGATGGGCGCATCAATCATGATCAAATGAACATGATCAAGAAACGCTTCGCCCCGGTCGCGCCGGAAAAGACGCGCATCCTCGTCACCCACCACCCATTGTTCGCCATGCCGATCGGCAAGGGCGGCGAACTCAGCGAAGCCGTCGGCCGTCATGATGACGCGGTCGAAGCAGCGGCGGAAGCCGGAATCCACATCGCGCTCGCGGGCCATTTCCACCGCACCTACGCCGAATCCGCGCAAAAGATGGTCGCAGACGCGGGCGGCGCGCTCGTTATTCAGGCCGGCACCGCCACATCGACCCGGCTGCGCAATGCCGAACCGCAAAGCTTCAACTGGCTCCACGTCCACCGCAACGACCGGATCGAGCTGCAAGTCATCGTCTGGGACGGCGCAAGCTTCCAGCGCGGCCACCATGTCGAATATAGCCGGGACGCGGCCGGTTGGCAGGCGCATGAACTGGCAGACCCCTCCGCTCGCCCCGGCGTCCGCGTGGCGCAAGCCGCCCGCGGCTGACGGCCGAGGCATGAAAGGTCGGCGCGTGAAGCCTATGCTGCCTCGTCCAGCCCTTCCGTCGCCACGCCGCCTGATGCGACGATGGCTGCAATCCGTTCGGAAGCGCGGCCATCGCCAAATGGATTATGCGCGCGCGCCATTGCCCGGTAGGCTGCTTCGTCATCAAGCAGCGACAGGACCTCGCGAACTATCCGGACGCGATCTGTGCCCACCAACTTGGCGGTCCCAGCCGCTATCCCTTCGGGACGTTCCGTCGTTTCGCGCATGACGAGCACCGGCTTGCCGAGCGACGGAGCCTCCTCCTGCACGCCACCGCTGTCGGTCAGCACCAGGTGGCACATGTCCAGCAGCCTTACGAAATGGGGATAATCAAGTGGTTCGATCATCGCGACGTTCTGCAATCCGCCCAGAACAGCCTCCATGATCGGGCGCACATTTGGATTGGGGTGAACGGGAAAGATCACGGCGATGTCCGGACGTGCCGCGATGTCAGCAATGGAGCGGGCGATCGCCTCCATGCCGCCGCCGAAATTCTCCCGCCGATGGCTGGTGACGGCGAGGATGCGCTTTCCGGCAAATCGCGTCGCCAACTGATCCAGGCCAGACGCAAGCGCGGGCATTGCGACGATCCTTTCGCGCGTCGTAAGCAGAGCATCGATCACGGTATTGCCAGTGACATGGATGCCGGACGGATCGCGGCTCTCGCGCAACAGGGCGTCAGCCGCAGCCTGGGTCGGGGCGAAGTTCATATCGGCCACGCAAGCGACAACCCGCCGGTTCACCTCCTCCGGCCAGGGGTGATAAATATCTCCGCTGCGCAGCCCGGCCTCCACATGAGCGACCGGAATTTGCCGGTAATAGGCAGCAAGGCTCGCAACCATGGTCGTCAGCGTGTCGCCATGCACGATGATGCGGTCAGGCCTTTCTGCATCGAACGCTTTGCCGAGATCGACGATCAACTTGGCCGTCAGTCCATCCAGCGTCTGGTTCGGCGTCATCACGTCCAGGTCGATGTCCGGCCTTATGCCCGCAATGTCGAGTACCTGGTCCAGCAAACCCCTATGCTGCGCCGTGACGATCACGCGCACATCGACATGATCGCGCGCGCTCAACGCATGGATGACAGGAAACAGCTTGATCGCTTCGGGACGTGTCCCGAATACCACCGCAACTTTCATATTCGCCCCTTGATGCGAGCCTTTAAGGCTACCCCCTGCCAGCAAATCGTAACCATCCCCTGAACAAGGGGTAATTCCGACGCGCGCTTTCGCAGGTGCAATGTCCTATGCTAGGGCCCGGTCAATCCTTCATTTTTTCGAACGAGGCAGTGGGTAATTTATGAAGATCACGATGATCGGCACGGGATATGTCGGCCTGGTATCAGGTGCCTGCTTCGCCGATTTCGGCCATGACGTGGTGTGCGTCGACAAGGATGCTGCCAAGATCGACGCGATCTTGTCTGGCCGCATGCCGATCTACGAACCCGGCCTCGATCAACTGGTGGCAAATAACGCCGCGGCGGGGCGATTGACTTTCACGACTGACCTTGCTGCGGGCGTGAAGGGCGCGGATGCTATCTTCATCGCCGTCGGCACGCCTTCGCGCCGTGGCGATGGCCATGCGGACCTCAGCTACGTCTACGCTGCGGCACGCGAGATCGCGCAAGCAGTAGACGGCCCCACCGTCATTGTCACGAAGTCGACCGTGCCCGTTGGCACAGGCGATGAAGTCGAACGCATCGTCCATGAAGTCCGCCCAGGCATGGATATTCAGGTGGTTTCCAACCCCGAATTCCTGCGCGAGGGCGCCGCGATCAGCGATTTCAAGCGGCCCGACCGCGTTGTCGTGGGCACCACCGGCAACGAACGGGCGACCGCTGTGATGGCCCAGATTTATCGGCCATTGAACCTCAATCAAGCGCCGGTGATGTTCACGGGCCGCCGGACGGCCGAGCTCATCAAATATGCAGCCAACGCCTTCCTGGCGACCAAGATCACCTTCATCAACGAGATGGCGGACCTGTGCGAAGCGGTCGGCGCGGAGGTGCAGGACGTGTCGCGCGGCATCGGTCTCGACAACCGGATCGGCAGCAAGTTCCTGCACGCGGGTCCCGGCTATGGCGGTTCCTGCTTCCCGAAGGACACGCTGGCCCTGGTGAAGACCGGGCAGGATTATGACACGCCGATCCGCATCGTGGAGACGGTGGTGCAGGTAAATGACCTGCGCAAGCGAGCGATGGGCCGCAAGATCGTGAAGGCGCTGGGTGGCGAAGCGCGCGGCAAGACCGTCGCGCTGCTCGGCCTCACCTTCAAACCCAACACGGATGATATGCGTGATGCCCCCAGCCTCGCGATCGTGCAGGCGTTGGAGGATGCAGGCGCCCGGATCGTCGCCTATGATCCCGAAGGCATGGATGTCGCCAAGCCAATGATGCCGGGCGTATCGATGGCGAAGGACGCTTATGAAGCGGCAACAGGCGCCGATGCCCTCGTGCTCGTCACTGAATGGGACATCTTCCGCGCGCTTGATCTAAAGCGCCTTGCCGGTTCGATGAACACGCCTCTGCTGATCGACCTGCGCAATATTTATCCGCGCAGCGAAGCAGAGGCAGCAGGCTTCGCCCTTACCCGGGTAGGTGGCAAGGGCGTGATCTGATGGATTTTCGCTCTGGGGAAGGCTGGGACGGTCCCCGCCTTCCCCGCCTCCGTCATTGGTTGGCCGCCGCGACGGCTCTGTTCGTCCTGACCCAAGTCATCCCAGTGATAGCGGGCTTCATCTGACCCATTCGCCACATATCAAGCCTTAAGCTTCCAACCACGCTTCAGAAGAATATAGCACAGCAGCGCCAGCGCGATGTTGAGCACCAAAAGTACGATGCTGCCCACCACCACATCTCCATCGGCCGCCGCCACGAACCCATAGCGGAACCCTGAGATTGCATAGAAAAACGGGTTGGCATGGCTGATCGCCTGGAATACTGGCGCCAGTCGATCGATGGAATAGAATGTACCGGACAGCAGCGTCATCGGCCCGATCACGAAATTGGTGATCGCAGCGGCATGATCGAACTTTTCCGCCCAGATCGATGTCAGTACGCCGATGAACGCCGTCAGTGCCGCTCCCATCAGGCCAAACCAGGCGATCGCCCAGGGATGTGCAGGCGTAACATGGACGCCCGGCCACAGCGCCATCGCTCCCCACAGGGCCAGTCCGACGCAGAATGCCCGCGTCACTGCCGCACCGACCAGAGCCAGCAGCAATTCGCTGTTGGACAAGGGCGGCATCAGATAGTCGATCAACGTACCCTGCATCTTGCCGGCGAGCAGGGAGAAGCTGCTGTTGGCGAACGCATTGTTCATCATGCCCATGATCATGAGCCCGGGCGCGATGAAGTCCGCGAAAGGAACGCCCAACACCTGCCGGTTCGCACCTCCCAGGGCGATCGAGAAAATGATGAGGAACATCAGCGTCGTGACGGCGGGCGCCCAGATGGTCTGGAGCTGCACCTTCATGAAGCGGCGCACCTCCTTCCGGTATAGCGCACGCGTGCCCGCCCAATTGACGTTGCGGATGACGAGCTCACCCGGTTCATGAAAAGCAGGCCGCGAAGAGGCGGGTACGGAAAATTGGGGCTGTTCGTTCATGCTTCGATCGACTATCGGCTGGTCTGTTGTGCCGCAAGGGCGTTGTGCACGGGCTTTAACCTGTGCAGGCGCGTCCCATATAGGGCGCTAGCCAGAGAATTTGAGGAGTCATTCATTGTCCTGGACCGACGAGCGTATCGACCAGCTCAAGGCAATGTGGGAAAAAGGCCTGACCGCCAGCCAGATCGCGGACGAACTGGGCGGGGTGAGCCGTAATGCCGTGATCGGCAAGGCGCATCGCCTTGGCCTGCAATCGCGCCCATCGCCTGTTAAGCCGAACGAAGCGCCCAAGAAGACCGCGCCCGTCCGGAAAGCTGCGCCGGAGGCCGAAGCGCCCAAGCCTGCCGCGCCCGTGCAGCAGCATAGCGCACCAGCGCCCGCGCGGCCTGCCCCGCCGGTCGCGCCCGCTCCCGCGCAATCTGCTGCGGCACCTTCCGCGGACGCCCCTGCTCCCGCGCCGCAACCGCGCATCATATCGGTCGGACCGGGTGGCTTCCTGCGCCAGGGCCCCGGCGACCAGCAGGCTCCGATCCCCCCCGCGCCACCGCGCCGCTTGGTCCCTGCCAAGCCGAGCCCGGAGATCGCAGGCAAGACGACGCTGCTCGACCTGACCGAGCGTATCTGCAAATGGCCTATGGGCCACCCGGGCGAACCAGACTTCCATTTCTGCGGTGAAGCCGTAAATCCGGGCTTTCCCTATTGCGTCGAGCATTGCGGCCGCGCCTATCAGGCTCAACTGCCGCGCGGTACGCGCCGTCCCCCGCCGCCGCTGCCCTTCGGCGGGCCGCGCGTACGCTGACGCTTCGCTTACCTCTAGAATATCACCGGGCCGGTCGATGAGACCGGCCCTTCTTCATTCCTCCTGCTTGCGCCCGCCGCCCACCCGCCTATAGCTTGTGCGCATGTCCGATCTGTTCGCGAGCCAGCCCCTTTCCTCTTCCGGCTACGACGCCTCCTCCATCGAAGTGCTGGAAGGGCTGGAGCCAGTACGCCGCCGCCCCGGGATGTATATCGGCGGCACGGACGAACGGGCGCTGCATCACCTTGCCAGCGAAGTGCTCGACAACAGCATGGACGAAGCGGTCGCGGGGCACGCCACCCGGATCGAGGTGACGCTGGAACCCGGCAACAAGCTGACCATCACTGACAATGGCCGTGGCATCCCAGTCGGCATGCACCCGAAATTTCCGGGCAAGTCCGCACTCGAAGTCATCCTCACCACACTTCATTCCGGCGGCAAGTTCACGGACAAGGCTTATGCGACCTCCGGCGGCCTGCACGGCGTCGGGATCAGCGTCGTGAACGCCCTTTCCGTCGTCACCGTTGTCGAAGTCGCAATCAACAAGGAGCTGTTTCGACAAAGCTTCGCCCAAGGCTTACCGACCAGCGGGCTCGAAAAAGTCGGTGCCGCACCCAACCGGCGCGGCACGTCGGTCAGCTTCATCCCCGATCATGAGATTTTCGGCGAGCAGAAGTTCAAGCCCGCGCGCCTTTACCGGCTCGCGCGGTCCAAGGCCTATCTGTTCGCGGGCGTCGAAATCCGCTGGAAATGCGCGCCTGAGCTGATCAATGACGATACCCCCGCCGAAGCGGTGTTCCAGTTTCCCGGCGGTCTTGCCGATCATCTAAAAGAGCAGATCGGCACGCGTGAATGCGCGACCAGCGCTTTCTTTTCGGGAAGCCAGGATTTCCCAGACGCTGCCGGCCGCGTCGAATGGGCGATCGCTTGGCCGCTTTGGTCGGACGGCAGCTATAGCTGGTATTGCAACACCATCCCTACGCCCGATGGCGGCACGCACGAGACCGGTCTGCGCGCCGCCCTGGTGAAGGGCATCCGCGCGTTCGCCGAGCTGGTGGGGAACAAGAAGGCGAAGGACATCACCGCCGACGACATCGTGACGTCGTCGGAAATCATGCTGTCCGTCTTCATCCGAGATCCGCAATTCCAGAGCCAGACCAAGGACCGCCTCACCAGCCCCGAAGCCGCTCGCCTTGTCGAAAACGCGGTGCGCGACCATTTCGACCACTTCCTCTCCGACCATATGGAGAGGGGCAAGGCATTGCTCGCCTATGTCGTCGATCGCATGGACGAACGGCTGAAGCGCAAGGCGGAAAAAGAGGTCAAGCGCAAGACGGCAACCTCAGCCCGCAAGCTGCGCTTGCCCGGAAAACTCACCGACTGTTCGACCGACGATCCGGAGGGCACGGAAATCTTCCTGGTCGAAGGCGACTCGGCAGGCGGATCGGCCAAGCAGGCGCGCGACCGCAAGACACAGGCGATCCTGCCCCTGCGCGGCAAGATCCTGAACGTCGCTTCCGCGAACAACGCAAAGATCCTGGCGAACCAGGAAATCGCGGATATGATCCTGGCCTTTGGCTGCGGCACGCGGAAGGACTGCAATCCGGACAATCTGCGCTATGAGCGCATCGTCATCATGACCGACGCCGATGTCGATGGCGCGCATATCGCGACGCTGCTCATGACCTTCTTCTTCCAGGAAATGCCCGAACTGGTGCGGCGTGGGCATCTGTATCTCGCCCAGCCGCCGCTCTATCGCCTCGTCGCCGGGGGCAAGAGCCTCTACGCGCGCGACGACGCCCATCGCGAGGAACTGCTGCGCACCGAATTCAAGGGGAAGAAGGTAGAGGTCAGCCGGTTCAAGGGTCTTGGCGAAATGAACCCGAACCAGCTGCGCGAAACGACCATGGACCCCAAGACCCGTAGCCTCATCCGCATCACCCTGCCCGATGATGTCGAAGATCGTCAGCAAGTACGCGAATTGGTTGAGCGGCTGATGGGCACCAATCCCGCGCACCGCTTCGCCTTCATCCAGGAAAATGCCGCAACGGTGGACGAAGAAGCGATCGACGCCTGACGCTATTCGCGCATCAGCGCCCCGGCACTGAGCCTGTCGCGATTTCGTGGCTACCGCAGCATTAACCACGGCGGGCCACGGGATGTTCAATTTTCCGGGCGATACGGGCAAGCATGTCAGGCTTCGCCCCGATCCTTCGCATCGCGCCACGCGCCGCTCCGATCCTGCTGCTGACGCTTCAGAGCGGCGCCGCATTCGCCCAAGCCCCTGCTCCGGCCGCCGTGCTCAGTTCGACGACAAGCGGTGCAGCCTACGGTCAGGCCGACCGTCTCGCATCCACCCTGCTCGCGGGCGGCATGAGCCGCCTCACCGCCATCAGCGCGCAGCAAGGGAGCGGATCTTCCTTGAACTGGGCGTCGCCGCTTGCCGAACCGCAGGCCGTCGTCAACGGCAGCCGGGTCGAGCGGATGCTGTCGCAGATGCCTGGGTGGGAATTGCAAGGCGTCCGGTTGATGCTGAACCAGTCTTCGCTCAGTTACAAACAACCCGACCTTGTCCCGGCCTTCATGCGCGGGCTGATGACAGCACCAGCCGCTACCTTCGTCATGCCTAAGGCCACGCCGCTGCCATCTGCTCCAGCGCCACGCGCGGGACAGCCGGATATCTTCGGATCGGTGGCGATGGCGGTAAGCCGGACACCGCTCGACAACAAATGGGCGGCAATCGCCCGATCGGCTTCCGCTCCCGTCATATCCGCAAGCTTCTTGCGGTCGGCCCGCGCCGCCGCCGGGCTTCAACAGGTGGAGATGGTGAATCGCTGGGTCAACAACCGCCTGCGCTTCGCTGATGACCGGCAGGGGCGCGACAGCTGGGCTTCGGCCAGCCAGTCGCTACAGCGCGGGGTCGGCGACTGCGAAGACTACGCCATCGCAAAGATGCAACTGCTGGAAGCGGCAGGCTTCGACCGGCGCGCCATGTTCCTAGTCATCGCGCGAGACTTGGTACGGCAGGCCGATCACGCGGTGCTCGCGGTACGTTTAGGCCATGAATTGATGGTGCTCGACAATATGACAGACAGGGTACTGCCTTCGTCTGCCGTCAGCGATTATCGGCCGATCATGAGCTTCAACGCTTATGGCCGCTGGACCCACGGCTATCGCGTGACGACGCCGCACCCGGTCCAGTTCGCCGCTCGCTGACAAGACCCACTGCCTTACCGCTCCCGCAACGCCTCCGCGCGCGCCTTCATGATCGGCTTCAGCAGGTAGGCGAGTACCGATTTGCGGCCCGTCAATATCTCGACATCGCACACCATGCCGGGTGTGATCGGCAGTTTGTGCGCGCCCGACCCAAGCCATGCCCGGTCCGTTTCGACGACCACCGTGAAATAGGCCTCCCGCGTCGCTTCGTCATAGACGCTGTCGGCTGAAACCTGCTGCACGGTCCCGCTCAGGCCGCCGTAGATGGAAAAGTCGTATGCCGTCACCTTCACCACGGCGCGATCACCGGTCTTGATGAAGGCGATGTCGTTTGGCTTCACCCGCGTCTCTACCAGCAGCTTGTCTCCGATGGGCACAATCTGCATGATCTTCTGACCCGCAGTCACGAAGCCGCCGATGGTCGTCACTTGCACATCGTTGACGACGCCATCGACTGGCGAGCGAATTTCCGCGCGCTGTGCCCGGCCCTTCGCCCCCCGCAGAGACTCACTGTTGACGGCGATCTTCGCCTCCAATTGGCTGCGCTCGTTCAAAGCATCCTGACGGAACTGGTAATTGGCTTCCGACAGCTGCGCCTGCGCCTCGCGGATCGCGGCGGATGCGCGTGACGCCTGCTGCTGCGCCGCGTTGAGCCGCCCCTGCGCATCCACCAGATCACGCCGGGCATCGAGCAATTCGGTCTGCGGGATAATGGACTTCGCGGCCAGTGGCTCCAACATCGCCACCCGTTGCCGCGCCAGTTGGACGCTGCCACCCAGGCTGTCGATCGTGGCCTGCGCCTCGCCCAGTTCCCGGCGGCGCTGCTCCACCTGAGCGGACAGCCCATCCTGCTTGCTGCGGAGCGCCGATTGACGGACGGCCGCGAGCGCCTGCTCCTGCTGACATTCGGGGCCACCGGTCGTGCAATTTTCGCCCGCTCCAGTGCCTTCCTTCTCCAGCCTTCCTGCCCGCGCGGCAAGCGATCGCGTCTCCGCCTGCAACTGCCCCAGCTCGGATGCCAACATCGCGTCATCCAGCCGCACCAGCAGCTGTCCCTTGCTGACCTTCTGCCCCGACCGGACCAATATCTCTTCGATCGTGGTCGGTTCGGCGGACTGGATCACCTGCGCCTTGCTTGACGGGATCACCCGCCCCTGCCCATGCGTCACTTCGTCCACTGGCGCGAGGCTGGCCCACAAGAGGAACGCCAGCATGCCCCCGCCGCTATAAAGGATGACCTGCTTGTTGCCCGGCTGCCCCCGCAGCCAGTCGATCCAGCGCCCCATCATGGTTTTGCCTCTTGCATTGCATGTTCATCGGCAGCGAGCGCTACCGCCTTCGCCTTTTCCTGCGCCGCCAGCATGGTGCTGAGCGCACCGCCACCTTGCGAAGGATCAGGGATGGACAGCTTCCACCCTTTGGTCGGGTCCATGCGTCCGCCCACATCATTGGCCGCCCGCCGTTCCGGCAGCGCCGCGATTGGTGGATAATCGATCTCCGGCTCGCTCACCGCCGCCGTCTGCGCCGGATTGAAGGCGGGGATATATTCACCACCGGCATAGCGTCCGACAAAGGCGCGTGGCAGGCCCCAGGTGCCCGGCCAGCGATAGAAGATGTGCGCGCCGATCTTCGCCAGCTTTGCCAGGTGCGGCGCCCATCCAGGAAACACATAATCCGCATGATAATGGGTGGCCGTGCCCACACTGGGTTCAACCTCGCCCGCCAGCGCCGCCGCCGCGATCCGCTGTGCCCGGTTCCAGAGCACAGCCACCGGCCGCCGCGCGATCGACCCATCACACACGAAACTGAATTGGCATACGGACGCGTCGAAGCGCTGATACACCACGCCGCACACCGTCTTGGCGAAGGCGGGATGACGCACACGGTTGAGCACGACCTGCGCCACCGCGCGCTGGCCGCTTTCCGGTTCAGCAGCCGCTTCATAATAGATGGCCTGCGTCAGGCATTGCAGCGCGCGGCTCCTGTCCTCGCCTGCTGATTGAAGGGCCCGAAAAGGCGACGCTGCCGCAACAGCCCCCTGCGCAAACCGGAGCCTGCCATTCTGCGCCTCCGCCTCCTGCCCAGTCGTCAAGGGCGCGGCTTCGCGTTCGGTAATGTCTACCAGTGCGCGATATTGACGGGGAATGGCGGGCACATCGTCCACGATCTTTGTCTGGACCGACATGTGGGGAGCAGGACCACTATGCCAGCCGCCCATTCCTGCGCCCAGAACCGCGACAAGCGCACAAGCCACGCCGAGCAGGGATGCTTCACGTGCGGATAGCGCGCTCATTGCACCGCTCCCTTCTGAAGCTGCCCGATAACCTCGTCACGTGGCCCATCCGCCAGCACCACGCCCTGATCGATCACGATCAGCCGATCGACGATGCGCAGCAGCGCATGCCGGTGCGTCGATACGATCAGCGTCTGCTCCGGCTCCAATGCCTTTGCCAGATGATCGACGAAGAGGTTTTCCGTCTGATTGTCCATCGCTCCGGTCGGCTCATCGAGAAAGAGCAGCCGCGCCGGTTCCACCAATGCCCGTGCCAGCACCAGAAAGCTGCGCTGCCCGCCCGACAAGCGGCTGCCGCGCTCGCCGATGTGCAGGTCGAAGCCGGCGGCATCGCGCCCGAAGAAGCGGGACGCGCCCGAACGCTCCAGCGCGTCCAGCAGCTTCTCGTCGTCGGCGTCCCGTGCTCCCAGCAACAGGTTTTCGCGCACCGAGCCGCTGAACAGCTCGGCATCCTGCCCGACATAGCGGAAGGCGGAGCGCAGTTCGTGCGGATGATATTGGCGGCTGTCCACATCATCGATCGTCAGCATGCCACCGGCTGGCGGATAGAGGCCGCACAACACTCGCCCCAGCGTCGACTTGCCAGATGCCACGCGCCCGATGATGCCGATCCGTTCGCCCGGTTCGATACGCAGATCGATGCCCTTCAGGCTCGGTTGGGTGGCGCCGGGATAGCTGAACTCCAGCCCCTTGGCGACGATCGCACCCTTGCGCACCTTGGGAATGATGCCACGCGCGCCATCCAGCCTCTCGTCCGGCTGGTCGATCAGCGTCTGCAGGCTGCCCAACGTCGTCATCGCCTGCCGTGCGCGGACAATCACGAAGGCCAGCTGACCGACTGGCGCCAATGACCGGCCCGCCAGCATGACGATCGCGATAATCGCGCCCATGGTGATGTCGCCAGCCGCGAACATATAGAAGCCGCCGATCACCAGCGCGATGCTCGTCACCTGCTGGCACAGCGATGCGAGCGTCACGCTGGTCGAGCTCAGCCGCCGCAGCTTTTCCTGCGTCGATGCACTCATTCGAGCGTAACGGCGCCACCGGTCGAGCATCCGTCCTTCCGCGCGGCATGCCTTCAGCGTTTCCATGCCCCCGATTGCTTCCACCAGTGCTGCACTTTGCAGGCTGGCATCCGCTTGCGCGTCACGCGACAGGGCCGCCATGGAACGCTGCAGGAAATAGCCCGCCGTCGCCATGATCCCGATCATGACGACAGGAACGATCGCGAGCCAACCACCCAGCAGCGCGATGATGCCGACGAACACGAACAGGAAACTGAGGTCCACCACCAGCACCACGGTGGTCGATGTGAAGAACTCGCGGACGCTTTCGAATTCCGACACGCGCCGCGCCAGAGCCCCGGTGCTGCCCGCCCGACTGGCGAGCGGCACATTCATCACCTTCTCAAACAATCGCTGCGACAGGCGCTCGTCAATGTCCCGCCCAGCCTCATCGACCAGCCGGGCCCGGGCGAGCCTCAGCGCGAAGTCGAGGCCAAAGGCCAGCATGACGCCTGCGCCCAGCACCCAAAGGCTGGACGCCGCCTTGTTTGGGATGATCCGGTCATAGACGTTCATCGTGAACAGCGGCAGCGCAAAGGCGAGAAGATTGATGATCCCCGCCGCAAGCATGACATAGCCAAAGGAGCCCCGCGCCCGCCAGACTTCGCGCCAGAACCAATGCCGCCGTACCCGTTCGTCCCACGGCCGTTCCTCGGCCCGCTCGCGGCCGTGGTCAGCATTGACCGCCAGCGCCTCGCCAAGAAAATAAGGCTCCAGATCGGAAAGCCGGGCCCACACCGGCTCACTCGCATGAGGCAGTTGGATCAGCGCGTCGCCCTGCTTCAGATCCAGCAGGAGGAGAAAGCGCTCGCCTCTCAGCGGCAGGATGGCGGGCAGATTGGCAGGCCGCCATTTTTCCAGGCGGCCGCGGACATGGTCGCTCAGCAGGCCGATCTGATCCAGTGCGGATTCCGCCTGATGAAAGGGCAAGCGCCCCGACTCATCAACGGCAAGGCCCGCCCGTAACGCGACGATCCCGGGGGATCGATCGAAATGCCGCGCGACATGGGCGATACACTCACTCAATTCGTCGCCGGGCGTACCCTGATGGTCCAGCCATTCGGCCAGACTTAATGTGCTTCGTTCCAACATTGTTTACCCCGCGCCACCCCAGCCGAAGCCGGGGTGACCCCCAAAGATGGAAACTCAGCCCGGATAGCGCCGCCGCTGCAATTCGGCGGGCGGCAGATCCGGGACATCATATTTCTTGCGCGCATAAGGATTGGCGCCCGAAGGCTGGGCAATCCCCAGAGTGTCGAGCAGCTGATTGGTCGCCGCCAGTATCTGATATTGCGCGAAGATTTCGGAGAAGCGGGCCGTTTCCGTCCGCACCTGCGTATTGAAACGCGTATTCTGGCTGTCCAGCACGTCAAGCAGCGAACGGCGTCCAACGTTGAACTGCTCGCGGTAAGACACCAGCAGGGCGTCCGACACGGTTGCCTGGCGCGACAGGTCGGTCAGCCGCTTCTTTTCGGTGTCCCAACGGTTCCAGGCGGTGCGGACATCGTCTTCCGCCTCCCGCTGACGCTGGCTGAGCCGGAAACGCGCCTCGCTTGCCCGGCGGGTCATTTCCTGGACCTTCGCCCGGTTAATTCCGCCGTCGAACAGTTGCCAGCGCAGGACGACACGCCCCTGCACGTCATTGGTGCTGCCACGGAAGCCATCGACATCCTCGCCGATGCGGCCACGCCCTTCCAGCACGACTTTCGGCCCAAGTTCGGACTCCGCCTCGTCGACGACGGCATGAGCCGCCTGAATGTCGGCCTCCGCTTCCCGGATCAGGGGATTGTTGGTGCGCGCGCCAGCTATTGCTTCGTCCAGCGTTGGCGGGACGGCGCTCATCACTGAATCAGGCATCGACACCTGATCGATGGAAAGCCCCGTGAGCGTCCGGAAGCTGATCGCCGCGTTGGTCAGGTCCTGCTCGGCCTCGCTCTTGCGCACCAGCGCGGATTGCAGACGCTCTTCGGCCTGCTGCTGGTCGGCGATGCTGATCGAGCCCTTCGACACGCCCTCGCCCAGGTCGCCGAGCAGCTTGCGGTGGAAGGCGATGTTATCCTCCGCCGCTGCTACGACGCGCTGTTGCAGCATATAGTCGAGATATTGGCGCGTGACGTTCAACGCAACGAACTGCGACCGTTCGCCCACGCGCAGAGCCGCGCCGTCGATCCGGGCGGCCTGACGCCGCTTTTCGGCGCTGCGGTAGCCAGAATCGAACAGAGTCTGCTCCGCCAGGACGCTCGCTTCCAGTGGATAAAGCGTCTGGTCGCCGATACCCAGCGTCCGCCGCGTGTTGTTCTCCAGCCGGCGAATACCAGCCGATCCTTCCACGCTGACACGGGGCAGATACAAGCCCTTGGCCTGTTCCCGCTCGAACTCGATCGCTTCCTTGTTCTGGATCGCCTGATTGATTTCCGGATGGCTATCGATCGCGGCGGCAATGGCGCTCTTGAGATCCGTGGTCTGTGCCCAGCTGCTCGTTGCCATGGTCGCGGCGCACAGAGCCATCAGGCTGCCGCATGTCTTGCGCAGGATTGTCATAATCGCGCTCCCCTCAATTCGCGCTGGCAGTGACTTCGACCCGACGATTCATCGGTTCGCGCACATTGTCGGCTGTTTCGATCTTGAGTTGGGTCTCGCCCAACCCGCTGGCGGTCATCGCATCCATCGCGATGCCGCCCTGGGCCATCAGCCCCGCGACATTCTGCGCCCGGCGCAGCGACAAGGCGTCATTATAGCCCTTGCTGCCCGACGTGTCGGTATAGCCGGTGATGCCAAAGCGGGTCCAACCACATTGAGCGGCGGACTGCGTCACCTGACTGATCGTCGCAGCACCCTCGGGCAGCGGCGTATCCATGTTCCAATCAAAGAAAATGGACACCGCCGGTGCCGTACAGTCCAGCGCGGGTGGGGCTGAAGCTGCGGCCGGCACCGGCGGCGGTGGCGGCGCCGATAGGCGTGCCACAAAGTCGTCGCACTTGTTGATGCTGTCCGCATCCCTAGTGCCGGATTTCATGAAGCCCAGCGCTATGCCGCACTGGTTCTTGGCCTCCACGGCCCAGGTCCAACGGCTGTCCTGCGCTGCCCGCAAGCTTGCGTCGCCCGCCGCTGCGACAGCCGTGTCATAACGGCTCTTCAGCGCACCCTTGAGCTCTGAACTACCCATCTGCAGCAGGGGCGAAGCGGGCGCCGCCAAGGCCCCCGTAGACATCATCCCCGCTGCAAGGCCGAAGGAAGCGATGCTTCTCAACCTGTTCCGCATAATCATTCTCCCCCAAAAATACCCGCGAGAAATCCCAACCCTGGCGATCACCCGTGAGCGACCGCCATCGCCTCATGCGCGGCCATCGCCGCATCGAAGACAGTCGCCGCCATCACCATCATGTGCCCGGCATCGGCAGCTTCGACCGCGACCGGGTTGAGCAGCACTGGCGCATGCTCGCCCCCTGGCAACGCGGCCAGCAGAGCGTCGATGTTTGGCGTTCCGGCATCACCCAGCGCTTCGGCCACCATCTGCGCCGCCGCATTGGTGTTCGCAGCCGCCTCATGCGCCGCAACGAGCGCCGCCGCATTTGCATCGAAGCTCGGCAGATTGACCGTCTGGGCGAGCAAGCCCTGATGATCGTCCAATGTGGGCTGCGGCTGGCCATCATCATGGACGGCAGGGGCCGGTGCATCATTCCCGCCCGAAAGCGTCGAATGATCCTGAGCCGCATCATCGCTGCCGCCATGGCTCGTCTTTTCGACCGGCTGGTTCGCGACATGACTTTCCTGGTTTTCGCTCAATACCGACGTGCTTGCGTCATGGTCGTTTGCAGGCTCCGCAACCGTGCTCGTGGCAGGCAGCGGGACGGCATCCGTCGCGGTCTCGGCCTGAGCGACAGCGGGCGCAGGCGCCTGCTCCACCGTCTCGGCAGCACCAGCCACCGCGACCAGGCTCGCCGCTATCAACGCCTGATTGAAGCCGCTGGCCGTGCTTTCCGTCTTGGCCGGGCCGCCATCCTTAGAGGTAGCGAAAACCACGTCCCCGACAGTGCCCGTCGTGCCGTCGGTCCGGGTGAAGGTCGCTTCCCCCAGCACCGTGACATCGCCGCCCGCCGCCTGATAACTATGGCCATCCGATGTCAGCTTGATCGATGCGATGCCCATGTCCGCCAGCGACTTGAACTCGCCGCCATCGACTATCCCGTTGCTGTTCAGGTCCTGCCACACACCGAATTCGGAATAAGCGGCATCACGGGCGTCGAACACAGCATCGCCATTGCTGTCATAGGCAAGGCGGAGACCCTCCAGATCGCTCTTCGCTCCCGGCGCGTCATCCGCAAAGACGATATCGTAGGAGCCGGCAGTCGCATGAGCGAGCAGGCCGTCGTCGGACGAAACCCAGGCGGTGCTGACCAGGCCACTACCATAATCATGGGTAACGCCCGCGGAACGATCGATAAATTCCAGGCCATCGCCATCCAGGTCGATCGCCACCGGCGGAACCGGCGCACCGCCCTGGAAAGTGATATCGATCGTCGTGGCAGGCGTCGTGCCGGTGACGACGTCGCCATCTGCATCTTTCACCGTGACCGCAAATTGCAGCACTTGGTCGTCAGGAATGACCTGCTGCGTCACGCTGAAATTCTCAACGCGCGCTGCCGGATTGCCGCTTCCACTGTAATCAAAGCGGACGACCATGTGGTCGAAATCCAGCGTCGGGTCGATATCGACATGGGTGATCCCGTCCGCGTCCTTCGTGACGACAAAGCTCCCGGTTTGGAGCGGCGCCGCGCCACCTGTCGGTGTGCCACCAGCGTAGGTGGCCCATGTGACGGTCACCGAAGATGTATTCGGCTGGAAATTCACATCGAAGCTCAGGGACGAAGAATCCGGATTGCTGAACAGGAAGCCTTCATTGTCATTGACGAGGTTGTTCGCCACACCGAAGCCGTTGCCCGACGGGTTGATCGTCGATCCATCGTTAGTGAAGGCTTGGGCGGTCGTCGTCCCGTTGGCGTAAGAAACACCATCGAACACTTGCCCGCCCGGCAGCGTGACCGTCGTGTAATTACCAGGTGCGATATTGCTGAAGCTGAGCGGGGTGTTCACCACTGGTCGTGTAGTCAGCACGTCCACCGTGTAATCGCCCGTCGTCTGATCAATGGATACCGTGAAGTAGGGATTGCCGTTCACGCTGGCCGTCACCGTTCCGGTGCCATCACCTGAATAAACGATACCCGTGATATCGGTCAGATGGGTGAGTGTGATGCTGCCCGCCTGATCGGCGCCATAGGTGAAACTGATGTCATTCCCGCTGTATGTGTGAATGGAATTCGCCACCGACAAATCGGTGACGGAAGACAATGTCGGCACATCATCGACGATGGAGATGACGATCGATCCCGGCGTCGCGTTGCTGTCGCCGGTAGCATCGGTCACGGTCATGCTGATCGTGTCGGTCAACGGGTTGATCTCGCCCTGCCCGCTGTGCGTGAGCGCATGAGCCAGCGTATAGCTGTAGCCATAGGTCACTATACCGTTCACGTCCGGCGCCGAGATCGAGGTGATCGTCAGCACGCCCTTGCTGGTCACCACCTGCTGGCCTACGGCCGTGATGGTCTGCGCTGGGTTGAGATCGCCATTGAGCGTCAGCGTGTAGCTCTCGCCATTGGCATTGACCGTGAACTGGCCGCTGGTGTCGGTCTCACTGGTCGCGCCATGCTGCGCGCCATCGGCCAGGCCATCCTCATAGACCGTGCTCGTGTCGCCCGTTACATCGGGCACGCGCCCATCCTGGTTCAGGCTGATCACAAGCTGCGCCAGGTCGGTGTCACCGTCGCCGTCCTTGATCTGGTAGGTGAAGGTCTCACTTCCCACACCCGCCGGGATGAACGCAGTCTTCAGCGTGTAGGTATAGCTGCCGTCCGCTTTGATCAGCAGGTCCCCATAAGTCCCGCTGATCACGGTGCCCGCAGCGCTCACCACCGTCAGCGCGCCGCCACCTGCCTCCGTGCCAACCCGAGCCCCTGTCACCGCGCCGCCCGGCGCTGCGCCATCCGCTCCGATCGTATCAGCCGTACCATCGGTCAGGTTGGCGTCCGTGCCCCCAACCCCGCTGAACACATTGCCGTCAGCCTTGTTGCCAAGGCCTTCCGTCACGCTGTCTGCGTCATTAGCAGCTTGTGGAGCATCATCGACGATCCGCACGACCAGCGTGTCATTGCCGCTGGTGCCGGTAATCCCGGTGACGCTCAGCGCGATGCTGTCGTCGAACTCGGTGAGGGTTGCGCCTGTCTTGTTGTCATTGTCGATGGTAGCGAGCAG
>NZ_JALKHS010000007.1:0-122554 GCF_023051225.1 Sphingobium agri
GCGCCCCAGGCGACGAAGCTCTTGGGCGTATCAGCGCCCGACACATCATTGCTCAGCACATTGCCGGAGAGGGTGCTGGCGGCACTGTCTTCTACAACAACATTGCCGATATCATCGATGGCCTGTGGCCGGTCATCCACGATGCCGATGTTCAGCGTCGTACCTGCAGCATCTCCATCGCTGTCGGTCACGGTGACTGCAAAGCTATCCTGTGTGGCATCGCCCGACGTGGGGGTTTCCAACGTATAGCTGTAGCTATAACCCGCCGCCGGCGAGCCAACTACCGTGAGCGTGCCGAAGCTCCCCTTGACCGTTCCGCCATTGGTCACGTCAACATTGTTGATGACCAGCGAACCGACCGCGTCGTTACCGGTGGCAATGAGGAGGACGCCAGCGGCGGTCTCCCCGTTCGAAGCGGCATTGGAACCATTGGGGTTCAGCGCGGCCTCGTCGACCAACGTGTCCGATCCTGCCTGAATCTCTACGCTCGGTGTCGAATCCGGTTGCAGAGTGATGGTAACGGTGGCCTGCGACGTGTCTCCATCACCGTCCTGGATCTGATAAACGAAGCTGGCCGTGCCTTCCTGACCAGCTACCGGCGTGAACGTGAATAGGCCGGTCGTGGGATTGTAGACCACCGTGCCTTCGGCCGGACCACTGACGATGGTCACGCGCACGGCGGGATTATTGTCTATGTCGACGCCGTCCGCGCCGAAAACGTCGTTGGCGAACGCATTGATGGCGACCGGGGCATCCTCTGCGCTCTGCTGGACGACATCATCATGCGCGGTAGGCACGTCATCGATAATACTGATCACCAGATCCTTGGTGGCGCTGTCGCCGTCCGAGTCTGTCACCGTGACCGTGAAGTCGTCGGTTACGTTGTCACCCGACGTATTGTCCGTCACCGTGTAAGTGTAGCCGACAGAGCCCGGAGCGATACTGACGATGGTCAGCGTGCCGCTGGTCCCGACAATCGTCTGCCCTACAGCCGTGATGATCTGGCCATTGATCGCGATCGTTGCCGGTGCGTCCAGGGCAACATAGGTGATCGTGCCGGTAGTCGTCTCAATCGGAGCCGGTTCATTCGACCCGGGAGACTCGCCCGGGCGGTTCACTACGCCCAGCCCTGATTCATCGACGACTGTGCCAGCACCTGAGCTAGGGACCTCAAGTTGAGGCACATCGTCATCGTCCTCATCCGCTGCGATGGGAAGGACTTCCCGCTCTTCAGGCTGGTTGAAAGACAGTTCGGTCGGTGGCAACAGGTCGCCCAGACCATGAGGATTGCCCACGTCCCCTTCGGCAGCCAGAAAATTGCCGCCGGAGCTGCGGGCCGGGCCGGCAGCGGGCTGCGGTTCTTCGCCGATCAACAGCGCGGCGAGGTTGACCGAAGGAATTTCCACGTCGCCTACGACGATGCGCGGCACGACGACGGCACCTTCCAAAATGACCATCTGTGTGCCGTCAGGCAGGGTGACGATCAGGTTACGGCCGTCAACGGCTATGTCATTGATGTCGGTTCCCGCGGGGAGGACAACGACGCCGTCTGAGCCAATCGCGACAGCGCGCATCGTGCCTGGCTGGACATGGTGCCCCTTCACCCGAGCAGCGAGTGCATCCAGTGCGGGGTCATGCGCCTGCTGACGGTCAGCGGCGGCATCGACATTCCATTCGCGCTCGAAATCCATCTTTCCATCCCATCTGTCACCGTGGGACGGACCGAAGAAGTGCGCAGAAGATCGTTCCCCAACGCAACACGAGCATTGAGAAGTTCATCTTCATCGACATATGGCATTAGCGGATCAGCTATTGCCTATTGTCTGCAATCTCCCGTCGGTGAGGCTGAACAAGCCTTCGACCGCCCCGGATTAACCCCATCTTCTTATTACTTCTGACCCGACGGCTAACCTTATTCGGTGGCAGTAAAGTGAGTCACGGAGAATCAACTTTTATTAACCATTTAAATGCAATAGGGTCGAAAAAATAACTCACGTATTATTTCGAACGATATAGTTATTTAGATACCACTATATCCTTCGTCTTATAGCTGGAAAGCAATCCAAGTTAATTCTCATTTCGGCCTCTGATGCGACTCGGACGATGCGCCTTGTCATTCAGCGGATAAGATGATGTCCCATCGGCTGAGCGCCTAACCCGCAAATGATAAGCGGGCGGCCAGCCAATTAGCCGACCGCCCGCCCATTTGCGACCCAACGGATTTACATTCATTAGCGCGCCAAGTCCGCAAACGGCAGACATCCTGCCGACGAATAGCGGAAAATTGAACGCCTGCGTCCGATGGTGACATGGGGATAGCAGCCGCAGACAGTTTAGCAATTAACCCTACGGGCTATACCTTAGGTATAATGAACATCGCCTCAGTCCGCCGCCGTGGCAGCATCGCGCGTGGAAAGGCGCATCGCAATATCTTCCATCCGACGGCTGCGTTCGCTGGTTGCACCGGTTGTTCTGCGGAAGGAGGCCAATGCGTAAGTCACCAAGGGCGCAGCGGCGTCCGGCCGCTTTCGCGCCAGGTAAAAGTCGATCAAATTCTCCAGCGCCAATTGGCAATTCGGGTCGTCTTCGCCGCGCGTACGCAGATAGCTGTCGAATACCCGCCGAAGCAATTGCTCGGTATCGCGATAATGACCTGTGCTCTCCGATAATAGGGCGAGATCATTGGCGGAGATCAACGTGCGGGGATCATCAGGCCCGAACAGATCGTCGGCCAGCGCCAGTGCCTTTCGCGCGGACTCAGCGCCTTCCAGCGGGCGCCCTGCAGCATAGGCCCCCTGCGCTGCGGCCACCAAGGACCGCCATTCCTTCTCCCTCGCCTCAGTGACGTCCGCTACATAGGGCGCTTGCGCCCAGGTGGCAGGCGTCAGGCAGAGGAGCAACAGAGCGCACGCTCCAGCTTTCCCGTTGAAGCAGCGAATGACCATCGCGCTACCCCCCTCATCGCATCGACCAGCCAGAAAATCCAACCGCAGCAAAGAAGGCCGCGAACCGCTGGTCAGGAAAGGAGCGCCTCTATCAAGGCCTTCACCTTCTTCTGGCGCCATTGCGGCAGCGGAGCGATCAACCAATAGCCAAGCGTGGAAGCCTGCTGTTCCCCCACCTGCTTCACACGCCCCCCCTCGATATCGGCCTGCGCCAAAAGCAATGGCACTGTAGCTCGCCCGAAACCGTTGATCGCCGCTTCAATAGCAAGCCCGGCGTCCGCGACCCGGATCGCCGCCGGTTCGCTCGCTGTGGGACAGCCGGGCCAATCGACACGAAGCTCAGGGCCTCCGTCCGCCGCTTCAACAGTGACAAAGCTCGCCTCGCCCAGCTTCACCCCTTCATGTTCGCCCGGCCCGTCAGTCAAACGCAACGCCAAGTCGAGATTGGCCTCCGTAAAATCCAGCGTCTCGTCCGCCGCCACCAGCGCGAATTTGAGATCGGGTTGGCTAGCAGCATAGCTTGCGAGGCGCGGCTGCAGCCATTTGGCGGTGATGTCCCGCGGAGCGGCTATGGTCAGCGAGGAACTGGACTGTCCCGCCTGCATCGCTCTTACCGCTTCTTCGAATTCCAAGAAGCCCGCCCGCAAAGCTTCCAGCCCGGCTTCGGTTTCCGGGGTAAGCTCCAGGCCCTTGGGCGTTCGGCGGAAGAGCACGACGCCAAGCAGGTCCTCCAGCGCGCGGATTTGCTGGCCAACGGCTGCGGGTGTCACCGCCAGTTCGTCGGCCGCCCGCGTGAAAGACAAATGCCGCGCTGCCGCATCCAGCACGCGCAGGCCGTTCAACGGCAAATGCGTACGCTTCATTCGGCAACCGCCGGTGCTATGAGCGCGAAATGAGGAATAGCGATGTCGAACGTCTCCCCGCTGGCGCCGATCATGTGATAATGCCCGCGCATCGATCCGGTCGGCGTGTTGAGTGGGCAACCCGAAACATAGTCATAGCTTTTTCCCGGCTGTACCACCGGTTGCTCGCCAACCACGCCGTCACCATCCACCCGATGCTGCGCACCGCGCCCGTCCGTGATCACCCAATGGCGTGTGAGCAACTGCACGGGCTGATCCCCGTCATTTTCGATTCGGATATGATAGGCCCAGAACCAGCGCCCGCGATCAGGCTCCGATTGCTCCGGCAGGAACGTAACAGCAACATGCACGTTTATATCGCGTGTGGTCGCATGAAAGGGAAAGAGCGCGTTCACGGTTAAAGAAATGCGCCTTTCCCCCTGCTCTCGTCAACGGCCTATCGACTTGAGCGCGCGATCGAGGTCCTCGATCACATCGTCCGCATCTTCCAGACCGACGTTCAGCCGCAGCATGTCTTCAGTGATGCCAACTTCCAGCCGCGCCTCTTCGGCCATGCCGAAATGGGTCGTCGAAGCAGGATGCGTCATCAGCGACCGGGAGTCCCCGATATTATTGCTGATGTCGACCAGTTCCAGCCCGTTGAGCAGGCCATGGGCTTCTTTCCGCCCGCCGCCGACGTAGAGGGAGAAGATCGGCCCGGCCATCTCCATCTGCTTTGCCGCGAGGGCATATTGGGGGTGACTTTCCAGGCCGGGGTAAAGCACCTTCGCCACCCTGCCCTCCAAGAACTTCGCGACCTTGAGCGCATTCTCGCTCTGACGGCGGATACGCAGGTCCAGCGTCTCCAGACCCTTCAGCACCACCCAGGCATTGAACGCACTCAGCGTCGGCCCAGTGTTGCGGTGGAACGGCAACAGCGTGTTGAGGATGAAATCCTCCGTCCCGCAGATCGCGCCTGCCAGAACGCGGCCCTGGCCGTCCATCATCTTGGTCGCGCTGTAGGCAACGACATCCGCGCCGAACTCCAGCGGCCGCTGAAGCGCCGGTGTTGCGAAGGCATTATCGACCACGCTGACGATGCCATGCTTCTTCGCGATACCGCAGATGGCTTCCAGATCCGCAACGTCCATCGTCGGGTTGGCAGGCGTTTCGAAGAAGAATACCTTGGTGTTCGGCCGCACCGCCGCTTCCCAGGCATCATTATCGGTAGCTTCGACGGTGGTCGTCTCGATCCCGAACTTGGGCAGCAGCGTGTCGGTCAGCCAGCGGCACGATCCGAACAGCGCCTTGCCAGCCACCACATGGTCGCCTGCCGACAGCTGGCACAGCAGCGCCGCCGTCATCGCCGCCATGCCCGTCGCGGTAGCGCGGCAGGCCTCGGCGCCCTCCAGCAGCGCGATACGCTTTTCGAGCATCTCGACAGTCGGGTTCTGCAGGCGGCTATAGGTCATGCCCTGCTGATCACCCGCGAAGCGCGCTGCTGCGTCTTCGGCGCGGTCATAGCAATAGCCGCTGGTCAGAAACAGCGCCTCGGACGTTTCGCCCCATTCGCTACGCGCGCTGCCGCCCCGCACGGCGAGGGTCGCGGGCCGCCAGTTCTTGGTGATAGCCGGGTCCTGCCCGCTCCTGCGCTTCATCGCTTCTTCCTCAGTTCAGCGCCGCGAGCACCGCGTCGCCCATCTCGACCGTGTTCATCGTCCCGCCCAGATCGGGGCTACGCGCGCCATTGGCGAGC
The DNA here is from genome assembly GCF_023051225.1 of Sphingobium agri. Lineage (NCBI taxonomy): Bacteria > Pseudomonadati > Pseudomonadota > Alphaproteobacteria > Sphingomonadales > Sphingobiaceae > Sphingobium > Sphingobium agri. Next base: position 5,544 of record NZ_JALKHS010000007.1, read on the forward strand.
GCCTTGGCAACAGCAGCCTCGATCCGGTCAGCCTGTTCCGGGAGCCCAAGCGAGTAACGCAGCATCATCCCCGCCGACAGGACCGTTGCAAGCGGATTGGCCTTGCCCTGCCCTGCGATATCGGGCGCGGAACCATGGATCGGCTCGTACAGACCCTGATTGCTGTCGTTGAGGGTCGCCGAAGCCAGCATGCCGATCGATCCAACGCACATGCTCGCCTGGTCGGACAGGATGTCGCCGAACATATTGCCTGTTACGATGACGTCGAACTGGCCCGGATCACGCACCAACTGCATCGCGGCATTGTCCACATACATGTGGGACAGGGCGACATCGGGATATTCGGCCGAAACCTCGATCACCACGTCGCGCCACAGCTGACTGGTTTCCAGGACATTGGCCTTGTCCACCGAGCAGAGCTTGCCGCGCCGCGCGCGTGCGGCCTGGAAGCCCTGATGCGCGATCTTGCGCACCTGCTCTTCATTGTAGGACATGATATCATAGCCTTCGCGCAGCCCGTCGGGCGTCTTGCGCATGCCCTTCTCGCCGAAATAGACGTCGCCATTGGTCTCGCGCACGATCAGCAGGTCGATGGCGCTCGCCACCTCCTTCTTAAGGGCAGATGCGTCGGCGAGTTCCGGAAAGACCTTGGCCGGGCGCAGGTTTGAAAAAAGCCCCAACGCCTTGCGCAGACCAAGGATCGCCTGCTCCGGCCGCAAATGCCGTTCCAACGAGTCGCAGTCGGGATCACCCACCGCGCCGAACAATATGGCGTCCGCACGCCGTGCGATGTCCAGCGTTTCAGGCGGCAACGGGTGGCCCACCGCCTTATAGGCAGCCCCGCCAACCAAACCTTCTTCATAGGTCAGGCCCTCGATCGCCAGCGCGTCGAGCACGCGCCGCGCCTGCGCGATGATCTCCGGACCGATACCATCTCCAGGGAACAGGGCGATCAACATGGCGCGAAACTCCTTCAATGTCGTGGCCGCCCCTTATGAAGCCGCCGCGCCTCACGCAACCGCTCTTTTCAGTCGATCGACCAGCCTTTCGCGCGCGGCAAGCGTGTCAGCCCGCCAGTCGGTCAGCACCGACCGCTCCAGAAAGAAGCCGGTCAGCTGCAATCCGTCGACTATGCTTGGCCAGTCGCCGCTGCCTCCTTCGATCAAAAAGCGGGGCAACGGCAGCAACCGCTTTTCATATCCCGCCGCGCCCGCCCTGCTGACCGCCGCAGCACTGCGCGGGCTTACAAAGGCCAGATCCTCGTTGCCGCCCGTCGCCGCGCACCGCCCAAGATCAAGGCCAAAGCCCAATTCGGCCAGCATCAGCAGTTCGTAGCGCACCAGTGCAGCGCCCCAGCCTCGCGCCGCTGGCGCGGCATCGATCGCCCCAAGGACACCGTCTAAGGCCTGGTACAACGCCGGATACGGTGTTCCCTCCGGCAAAGCCACTGCCGTCAGGGCACATATCCAATCGATCGCGGCAGCCGGTAACGGCTCGGACAGCAATGGCGCCCGGCTGTGATCCAGTTCGACCGCTAGCCCGGCAAGCTGCTCTTCGGTTCGTGCCCGGAATTCCGCCTTCACGCTATTCCCGGGCAGCAGCACGGGACGCAATGCGCGGGATCGACCTCCCCGAACATAACCCGCCAGCAAGCCATGATCCGGAGTCAAAAGCCGTGCAATGGCACCATTTTCGCCATGGGACCTAACCCCGCAAATCAGGGCAGGAGTGATAAGCACAGCCATCCATCATCCTTAGCGGCCCATGTTTCGCCGCGCCATGCCATTGGGTGCATCGGGATAAAAGATTGATATATGTTGTTTCTGTCGCCCGGCTGTGGTGAAACATGGCGGTGGGAGTCGGGGGACAAGCCACCATGTTGAATATGCCCAAGGCGTCATCTACCGCGATGGACCGCCTGGTGCTTTGGTTGGGTCGATCACCGACGCTGGGTTTTGCCATATCCCGCGTCGCCTTCGCCGTTGCCGCCACGTGGCAGATCACGGCGATGTTCGATCCCGAACCCGATTTCATGCACAGCGCAATGCTCATTCAGAGCGGCCTCTGGCTCTGGACTGCCCTTGGCGTGGCTCAGCATGTGCTGTCGCCGCCTCTCGGCCTGTTGCTCCGGCCACTGACATTGATCGTGGACGCGATCATCTTCCTGACGGTGATCGCCCTTTGCCAACCCTTGCAAATTCCGGCGCTCGCTTGCCTCTTCTTCGTTGCGTGGTCCGCTTCCGAACGGTTCGGCCGCGGCTCGATCATCGTGCTGGCACTTTGTCTCGTCCTCGCTTTCCTGGCGCGAGGGTCTTACGAGCCTTGGGCCGCTGAACGTCATGTTGCGGAGGTCGACCGCGCGATCGATGGCATCACCGTCATCATCGGCTGCACCATCGCTGCGTCGATGCTCAGCATGTCGATACTGGAACGGCGGCTGATCAACTGGTCCGAACGGTTGCAGGCCGTGGGACTGTCTTTCCAGAAATCGCTGCCGCGCTTCGTGGTGGAACAGATATCCGAGCTTATGGCGGCTCGCTATTGTGCTTTCATCTGGCAGATCGGCGATGGCGCAAGCCACTGCGAACTCGCCAATGCCGACGGTGTTCACACCGTCTCCCTGACACAGCAACAAGTGGAAGCCCTGACGCGCATTTCACCTACGGACGCCCCCTTTGTCTACGCTGGCCAATCCAGCCGCCTGCTTATGCGCAATCGTCTGGGAATAACGCGCACGGAGAAGGCCGCGCACCTCACGGAGGCACTGTCGAGCCTGCTGGGTCCGGGACAGGGCGTCAGCTTCCACGTTCAGGCTGGAGAATTACGGGGCCGCCTGTATGTCGGTGCACGCCATGGCTGGTCCCCCGCCGCACTCCTCCGCGCGTTGCGCATTCAGGAAGGGCTGGAACTCTTCCTGGAACGGCATTTCTTCTTGATTGCATGGCGGGACCGGACTTTTGCGGAGGCCCGGCTGGCGCTCAGCCGCGATCTTCATGACAGCGTCCTTCAAACGCTTGCCGCGCTGCGCGTCCGTCTGGTCACTGCTCAACATGGGCTGGCCGCCATCAACGCGCCGCACCAGCTTGCCGAACTGCTCGCGATGGAGGAACTCGTGACCGCAGAGCAGGCGCATTTGCGCCGCCTGCTCAATGTCACGGACACTGGTCCCGACGATGTCGACCTTGTTCACGATGTCGAGGCCTGCTGCCGGTTCATTGCCCTGCAATGGGGGATCGAGTGTCGGCTCAATCCGATCGATCATCCCATGATGGTGACGTCCGAAACAGCCGCAGAGGTCGAGTTCCTGCTCAGGGAAGCTGCTGCGAACGCGGTGAAGCATGCCGCTGCGAAACACATCACCGTCTCGCTTGCGAAGGCGGATGATGAGATTCTGATCGCACTGAAGGACAATCCCGGCGCCCAACCCATCGAGCAGCAAAGCTATACCGGCGACTTTGAACTCCAGTCGCAATCCATCATGAAGCGTTTGGGAAAGATCGGCGGCACCGCCTATTTCCACAATTTAAGCATGAATTCACTTATTTCGATTAGGCTTCCTTCATCCCTGCCGAGGTCCCCGATATGATGGCGCAGATTGCGATAGTAGACGACCACCCGATCTTCCTTGACGGCATGGCGCAGTTTTTGAGTTCGCATGGACATGACGTCATCTTCTGCGCCCGCTCCGTTAGCGAGGCGATCGCCCGACTTAAGGCAGATCAGCCGGACCTGCTGATCCTCGACGTCAGCATGAAGGACGGCGGCGGCCTCGCCATCCTTTCAGCCATTCGGGAAAGCGGCAGCACCGTGCCCGTCATCTTCATGACGGTCCACATCCGGCCCGACCAGACTTTGGAAGCAATAAAGCTGGGCGTGGACGGTGTCGTCCTCAAGGACAGCGACCCCAAGGAACTGCTCACCTGCATAACCGAGGTTCTGGACGGCAATAAAAGCATTTCGCCCACCGTCATGGAGCAGGCCCTGGTGCACAGCATATCCGCCCCATCGAACGAAAATAACAGCCTCGCTGCCCTCACCGATCGGGAACTGGAGATTGCCGGGCTGATCCGCGCTGGCCTGCGCAACCGCGAAATCGCGGCCCGCTGCGGCCTGACCGAAGGAACGGTCAAGGTGCATCTACACAGCATCTTTCAGAAGCTGGGCATAAAATCCCGCTCCGAACTCATCATCATGATGTTGTCGATGGACAACGACATACCGGCCGTTGGATTGCACTGACGGCCGCGCGCAATTCTTGACGGCTCAATACTTGTCCAGCCCCTCACCACCGTCCGGGCTGAGCTTGTCGAAACCCCTCACGAACGGCGCGTGATCTGCTCCAGCGTTACCCAGCCCTCGACATAATTGGCATAATATAGCCCGAACAGCACCGCCGACAGGATCGTAGCACGCACGGCTACCATGCCGGGACGGAAGTTGCTGGGCGCGCTATCCGCCTGTCCCGTCAGCATCACTTCACCCGTCTCATCGGGCGTGCGGATGCCGAACGGCAGGACGATGAACGCGCTGATGACCCAGAACAGCACATAAATGGCGAGGATCGCGTACCAGTTCATGGCGCGCAGCCTTAGGCCCGAATGAGGAGCACGTCCACCACCGGCTTCTTGCCCGTCCAGCGTGTCGCCGTCCTGCGCACGGCCAGACGTACCCGCTCGCGCAGCGCCTCTTCTTCCTGCGAGCCCTTGCCGACAGCTTCCGCCGCCTCATCCGCGGCTTCGGCCAGAAACGCAGCCTTGTCCTCTTCCACCGGCACGCCTTGTGTACGCAGCGCTGGCTCGCCCATCAGCTTGCCCTTGCGATCGAGAGCCACCGCGACGCTGATCTGCCCGTGCAATGCGACCTTGCGCCGCTCATTCATCGTTGATCCATCCGCAGGCAGGATCACGTCGCCATCCAGAACCAGACGCCCAGTCGCTTCATGCCCGATGATCTCGGGGCCATTGGGCGCAAGCCGCAACAGGTCACCATTGGACTGGACGATCGCGCTTGGTACGCCGCTCGAAAGCCCAAGCCGCGCCTGCTCCGCCATATGTCGCCGCTCACCGTGCACTGGCAGCAGTATCTGCGGCCGCACCCACCGATACATGGCCTCGAGTTCCGGCCGTCCCGGATGACCCGACACATGCACTTCGGCCTGACGATCCGTGACCATCAGCACGCCCTTCGCCGCCAGCGCATTTTGAATGCGCCCGATGGCGATTTCATTGCCCGGAATCTGCTTGGACGAGAAAACGACGAGATCGCCGGTATCGAGCTTGATTGGATGACTGTCGAAAGCGATCCGCGAGAGCGCCGCCCGCGCTTCCCCCTGCCCTCCGGTCGCGATAATCATCACCTCGTTACGGGGAAGCGCCATCGCGTCGTCCCAGTCGACCGTGGGCGGGAAATCCTTGAGATAACCCGCCGTCCTCGCGGTCGAGATGATCCGGTCGAGCGACCTGCCCGCGACACACAGTTTGCGTCCGACGGCATTCGCCACTTCGCCCAGCGTCTGCAAACGCGCGGCGTTCGAGGCGAAGGTCGTGACCAGCACACGCCCCTTCGCACCGGTGATCGTCTGCATCAGCCCTTCGCGCACATCTCCTTCGGAACCGCTCGCCTCGGGATTGAACACATTCGTACTGTCGCACACCAGCGCCAGCACGCCCTCATCGCCAATCGCCGTCAGTTCTTCCGGCGTCGACGGCTGCCCCAGCACTGGCTTCTCATCGATCTTCCAATCGCCGGTATGGAACACGCGTCCGTGAGGGGTGTCGATCAACACCGCATTGCCTTCGGGGATCGAATGCGCCAGCGGCACGTAGCGGAATCCGAACGGGCCCAGGGCAAAGCTTCCCTCATTGTCGATCACGTTGAGTTCGACCTCGCTGGTAAGGCCTTCTTCCTCCAGCTTCAGCCTGATCAGCCCCGCCGTGAATGGGGTAGCATAAAGCGGCACGCCCAGATCGGCGGCGAGATAGGGTATCGCCCCGATATGATCTTCATGCCCGTGGGTGAGCACGATGCCGAGCAGGTCCTCACGGCGCTCCTCGATGAAGGACAGGTCCGGCAGCACGAGTTCGACGCCGGGATATGCCGGGTCGGCGAATGTCAGGCCTAGATCGACCATCACCCACTTACCCTGGCAACCATAAAGATTGACGTTCATGCCAATCTCCCCCGACCCGCCAAGGGCCAGGAAGAGCAGCTCGTCTTTAGGTGTCATCAGTTCTTCAAACTCCGCTCGTGCAACAGCGCCAAGCCCAAAATGGTGAGGTCAGGCGCGATCGCATCGAAAATTTCGCTATTCTCATCGAACAGAACGGCAAGGCCGCCTGTCGAAATTACCTTGGCCGGACGGCCAATCTCCGCCCGCATCCGGGCAACCAGCCCTTCCATCATCGCCACATAGCCCCAGAACACCCCGATATGCATCTGCGCTTCGGTGGTCCGACCGATAACCGAACGGTTCTCCGGTGGCGCAATGGCGATCTTCGGAAGCTTGGCGGCCGCCGCTACCAGCGCGTCGAGCGACAGGTTGATACCCGGCGCGATGATTCCGCCCTTGTACGTCCCTTGATAGTCGATGACGTCAAAGGTGGTTGCAGTCCCAAAATCTATGACGATCAAATCGCCTTCATATAGATGGTGCGCGGCGATGGCGTTGACAACCCGGTCCGCGCCGACGGAAGCAGGCTCCGCGACGTCAAGTTCCACGCCCCATTCGACCGGCGCCTGCCCCGCGACCAGCGCAGCCGTCTTGAAATATTTCTCCGCCAGCACCTGAAGATTATGCAGCGCGCGGGGCACGACGGTCGCGATGATCACCGCATCGACATCGGCGATGCCATAGCCCTCCAGCATCAGCAGCTGGTTCAGCCACACCGCATACTCGTCCGCCGTCCGGCGCGGGTCTGTCGCGATCCGCCAGCGCGCACGGATCTCACGCCCGTCAAGCAGCGCGAAAACCACATTGGTATTGCCCGCGTCGATCGCGAGAAGCATGGCCCGTCCCCGGATATCAGATGAGTAGGATGTCGCCCGCATGAATGGCACGTGTCCCGCCATTCGCCAAGCGGAGGATCAGCATGCCTTGCTGGTCAAGCGTATCGAAAGCTCCTTCGATCGTCTCGCCGTCAGGCTGCACGACCCGCATTGCCGTGCCAGTGGGATGAGCGTTCAACAACCAGTGCGCCCGGACAGGCTCCAGTCCTTGGGCCCGCCAGACAGCCAGCCAATGGCCGAACAATTGCGCCAACCTCTCCAGCAACGCTCCCGCTTCTGCATCAGCGGCACCTTGCGCTGCAAGACTTGTGACCGGCCTGTCCAACCCGGCCGGATGATCCACGACATTGATGCCGATCCCGACCACAATCGCGTCGCCTGCGCGTTCGAGCAGGATTCCGGCGATCTTCGCGCCCTCGACCAGGACATCATTAGGCCATTTGATCCGCGCCTGCCCGTCACACGATGGCGCAACGAGCGCATGAACCGCGTTCGCCGCGACCAGAGCAAGCAAATGGGCAGGCGGATCACCCGGGCGCAGCCGCACCAGTGTGGAACAATAGAGATTGCCCGTAGGACTTTCCCAGGTCCGCCCCATGCGGCCTCGCCCGCCGACCTGACGGCCCGCACGCAGCCATGTTCCTTCCGCCACGCCCTGATCCGCCAACGCCAGCATGTCGGCGTTGGTTGATCCGGTCTCTTCGACGAAGCGGATGTCGCTCAGAACAGCGACGCCGCAGCCGCCGCGCTCGCTTGATCGAGCACCGGGTTCAACAGATATCCAACGACGATCACCACCGCGCAGGCGGTCAGGATAACATTCTCGACCGCCCCGCCCCGCGCCTCATAGGCGGTAGCCGGTTCATCGAAGTACATCGTCTTGATGATCTTCAGATAGTAGAAAGCGCCGATCACGGAAGCCGCGATGCCGAATGCCGCCAGCGCAGTGAGACCCGCCGCGACCGCCGCATCGAACACAAGGAACTTGGCCCAGAAGCCGAACAGCGGCGGGATGCCGGCCATGGAGAACATGAAGATCGCCAGCGCAGCGGCCAGTCCCTTGCGCGACTGCGACAAGCCCGCCAGGCTTGCGATGCTTTCCACCGGACGGCCTTGCGCATCACGCATCTGCAGGATGCAGGCAAAACCGCCGATCGTCATGACGACATAGATCGCCATATAGCTCATCGTCGCCGCCACGCCCGCAGGCGTCGCCGCAGCAAGGCCGATCAGCGCAAAGCCGACATTGTTGATCGACGAATAGGCCATCAGCCGCTTGATGTTCGTCTGGCCGATCGCCGCCACCGCGCCGAAGATGATCGAAGCCAGCGCCACGAAGATCACGATCTGCTGCCAATCGAGCCCGGCGGGCCCAAGCGCCTCGATCGCGACGCGCACGGTGAGCGCCATCGCTGCCACCTTGGGCGCGCTGCCAAAGAAGGTGGTAACCGGCGTCGGCGCGCCTTCATAGACGTCGGGCGTCCACATGTGGAACGGCACCGCGCTCATCTTGAACGCAAGGCCAGCCAGCAGGAACACCATGCCGAACAGTTCGCCCTTGCCCACGCCATCGCCCAGCGCCACCGCGATGCCATCGAAGCTCGTGCTGCCGGTGAAGCCGTACAGCAGCGCCGTGCCATAGAGCAGGATGCCGCTCGCCAGCGACCCCAGCACAAAATATTTAAGGCCAGCCTCGGAAGACCGCTCATCCTGCCGCATGAAGCTCGCCAGCACATAGGCGGCAAGGCTCTGCATCTCCAACCCGACATAGAGGGTCAGCAGGTCACCCGCCGACACCATCATGCCCATGCCGACGCTGCTGAACAGGATCAGAACCGGATATTCCGGACGCACTGCACCACCAGCAGCGAAATAGCGCGGCGCGAGCAGGATCGCAGCGCCCGCCGAGGCGTAGATCAGCGCCTTGGCAAAGATCGAGAAGGCATCCGCGCGCACCAACCCGTCAAATGCAAGCGGGCCATGCTCCATAGACACCGGCAGCGTCAAACCCGCGACGAGAAGCGTGAGCACCGACAGCCAGTTCACGACACGTGCAGTACCGTCACCGGCAAAAGCAGCCGTCAGCAGCAGGACCAAGCCGCCCGCTGTCAGGACAAGCTCCGGCAGAACAGCCAAAAGGGAAGCGGAATCAATCATCAGTGCGCCTCCCCCGACGCTTTTTCATGGGACATAGCGCTATGATCTTCGCCGTGATGGGCTTCAGCCTTCGGGAGGGCGGGACCCATCTTGATCCTGCTATCACCCACCGGAGCCGCAGAGGCGATGCGGGCCTCCAGCGCGCGGATATCGGACCGCATCGGCGCCAGGAAGCTTTCGGGATAGATGCCCATCCAAAGCACGGCCGCGGCGATCGGCGCCAGCAGCCACATCTCACGCATCGACAGGTCCGGCATAGCGGCGGCGTCAGCATTCTTCTGCTCGCCATAAGCGATCCGGCGATAGAGATAGAGCATATAGGCCGCGCCCAGAATGATACCCGTCGTGCAGACCAGCGCTACCCAGCTCGACGCCTGATAAATGCCCATCAGCGCCAGGAACTCGCCGACGAAGTTGCTAGTGCCCGGAAGACCGACCGACGCCATGGTGAACAGCAGGAACAGAACCGCATATTTCGGCATGTTGATGCTGAGCCCGCCGTATCGCGAAATCTCACGCGTATGCAGCCGATCGTAAATGACGCCGACACACAGGAACAGCGCGCCTGATACCAGCCCGTGGCCCAGCATCACCATCATCGCGCCTTCGATCCCCGCCTGGTTGAAGGCGAACAGGCCGACCGTCACGATCGCCATGTGCGCGACCGACGAATAAGCGATCAGCTTTTTCATGTCGGTCTGCACCAGCGCGACTAGGCTGGTGTAAACCACCGCCACCATAGACAGACCCCAGACCAGCCAGGCGAGTTGCGCCGAAGCTTCCGGGAACATCGGGAGCGAAAAGCGGATGAAGCCGTAGCCACCCATCTTCAGCAGCACGCCCGCCAGAATGACCGAGCCAGCGGTCGGCGCCTGAACGTGCGCGTCAGGCAGCCAGGTATGCACCGGCCACATCGGCATCTTGACCGCAAAGCTCGCAAAGAAGGCGAGGAACAGCCAGATCTGCACATGCGGATCGAAATTATACGCCATCAGCGTCGGGATGTCGGTGGTGCCTGCTTCATGCACCATCCACATCATCGCGATCAGCATCAGCACCGATCCAAGCAGCGTGTAGAGGAAGAATTTGTAAGACGCGTAGATGCGATCCGCCCCGCCCCAGATGCCGATGATCAGATACATCGGGATCAGGCCAGCTTCGAACATCACGTAGAAAAGGTAGATATCCTGCGCCGTGAAGACGCCGATCATCAGCACCTCCATGAACAGGAAGGCCGCCATATATTCGCCGACCCGCTTCTGGATCGCTTCCCAGCTCGCCCCGATGCAAATCGGCATCAGGAAGACGGTCAGCATGATCAGCACCAGGGCGATGCCATCGATGCCCAACGCCCAGGCGAAACGCCCGAAGATCGGCGCATATTCCTGGAACTGCCACTGCGCAGCGCTGCCCGACTGGTCGAAATTCGCCCACAGCAAGACGCCCAGCGCCAGATCGACCAGCGTCGCCAACAACGCTATCCAGCGCGCCGTGTTCGCGCCCGCATAAAGACAGGCGATGGCCCCCGCCATCGGCACTGCCATCATCAGGGAAAGGATGGGGAAGCCGTCCATTATCGTGTCATCGCCCAGGTTGCGGCCGCGGCGAGGCCGATCAGCATCACCAACGCGTAAGTGTAGAGGTAGCCGGACTGTAGCCGACGGGTGACTTTGTTGCCCTGCACGACCAGCGCGGCGAGCCCATTGGGCCCGAAGCGGTCGATGAAGCCCACATCACCGAACTTCCAGAAGAAGCGGCCGATGGCGAAGGCAGGCTTGACGAACAGGAAGTGATACAGCTCGTCGAAATACCATTTGTTGAGCAGGAAGCGGTACAGCACACCGAATTCCGCCACGAAACGACGCGGCCAGTCGGTATTCTTGATGTAACTCAGCCACGCGATCACAAAGCCGGTCAGCATCACCGCGAAGGGCGAGAATTTGACCCAGGTCGGGACCTCATGCGCAGCATGCATCAGATGGCTGTCGAACGCCAGGGCGCCCTTCCAGAACTCGATGCCGCCTTCGGCTCCGATGAACTGGTCATGGAAGAGGAAGCCCGCGAACACCGCGCCCAGGCTGAGCACCACGAGCGGCAACAACATGACCCAAGGGCTCTCATGTGGGTGATAGCCGCCGGTTCCGCCGTGCAGCACATGTGCGTCCGCTTCATGTCCGTGCGGATCATGGCCCGCATTTTCCTGAGCGGGAGCGTTGGCATGCTCCGACCCATGACCATGCGTCGCATGATCATCATGAGCGGCTTCTTCGTCCGGCGATTCATGATGCCCATGAATCGCATGCTGGATATGCTCTGATGCGGCCCAGCGCGGTTTGCCGAAGAAGGTGAGGAACACCAGACGCCAGCTATAGAAGCTGGTGAGCAGCGCGGCGAATACGCCGACCAGGAACGCCCCGGTGCCATAGCCACCTGCGGCGAATGCCGATTCCAGGATCGCGTCCTTCGAATAGAAGCCAGCAAAACCATAGCCCAGCAGTGGAATGCCGACACCCGTGATCGCCAGCGTGCCCAGCGTCATCGTCCAGAAGGTGACCGGGATTTCCTTACGCAGCGCACCATAATAACGCATGTCCTGTTCATGGTGCATGGCATGGATGACCGAGCCTGCCCCCAGGAACAACAGCGCCTTGAAGAAAGCATGCGTGAACAGGTGGAACATCGCCGCCCCATAAGCGCCGACGCCCGCCGCGAAGAACATATAGCCGAGCTGCGAGCAGGTCGAATAAGCGATAACCCGCTTGATGTCGTTCTGCACCGTCCCAACCGTCGCCGCGAACAGGCAGGTGGCAGCGCCGATAAAGGTCACGAAACCAAGCGCTGTCGGCGACACCTCGAACATCGGCGACAGGCGGCACACCATGAACACGCCCGCAGTCACCATGGTCGCCGCGTGGATCAGCGCCGACACAGGCGTCGGGCCTTCCATCGCGTCCGGCAACCAGGTGTGCAGGCCGAGCTGCGCCGACTTGCCCATCGCGCCGATGAACAACAGCAGGCAGAGCACAGTCATCGTGTCGAAGCGATAGCCCAGGAACCCGATAGTGGAACCGGCCATCGAGGGCGCGGCTTCCAAAATCTCCGGGATCGAGATGGTGTTGAACACTATATAGGTACCGAAAATGCCGAGCATGAAGCCGAGGTCACCGACGCGGTTCACGACGAACGCCTTGATCGCGGCCGCGTTTGCGGAGGGCTTACGGAACCAGAAACCGATCAGCAGATAGGAAGCGAGGCCCACGCCTTCCCAACCGAAGAACATCTGAAGCAGATTGTTCGCTGTCACGAGCATCAGCATCGCGAAGGTGAAGAGCGACAGATAGGCAAAGAAGCGCGGCTGATCCGGCTCCTCCTCCATATAGCCCCAGCTGTAGAGATGAACGAGGCTCGACACGCTGGTGATGACCACCAGCATGACCGCCGTCATCGCGTCCACACGCAGCGCCCATTGCGCGTCAAAGCTGCCCGACTGGATCCAGGTGAAGGCCGGGGCCACATAAGGTTCCGCATGGCCGGTCAGGAAGCTGATGAAGATTGGCCAGCTAAGCGCGCAGGAAACGAACAGCGCGCCGGTGGTGATGATCTTCGCGGGCAGCTTCCCCAGCGCCTTGTTGCCAAGGCCCGCGATGACAGCCGCGATGAGCGGGAGAAGGACGATAAGCTGGATCATCGAGCTTTAGCCCTTCATCCGGTTGACATCATCGACGGCAATCGTGCCGCGACCACGGAAATAGATGACGAGGATGGCAAGGCCTATGGCCGCCTCACCCGCTGCGACGGTCAGCACGAACATGCTGAACACCTGGCCCACCAGATCGCCGAGGAAGGCGCTGAAGGCGACAAGGTTGATGTTCACGCTCAAGAGGATCAATTCGATCGCCATCAGGATGATGATGACATTCTTGCGGTTGATGAAGATGCCCAACACCCCCATCACGAAGAGGATCGCACTGACGACCAGATAGTGCTGAAGGCCGATCACAGCTCCACCCCCTGCCCCACGGGCTGATTGACGTTGCGCACGGCATCCTGCGGACGGCGGCGGTTCTGACGGGCGATGTTCTGGCCCTTTACGCCGCCGCGTGCACGATGGGTCAGCACGATCGCGCCGATCATGGCTACCAGCAGCACGATGCCTGCCGCTTCGAACAGGAAGATGTAACGCGTGTAAAGCAGCGTTCCGATCGCCTGTATGTTCGACATTTCCGGGTTCACCGGAGCCGCGCGCTGCGCCAGTTCGATCGGCCCGGCGCTCCAGATGCCGATCCCCAGAACGATCTCCGCCAGCAAAACCAGCGCGATCAGCATGCCAAAGGGCAGATAATCGACGAAACCGGCCCGCAATTCCGCGAAGTCGATGTCGAGCATCATCACGACGAACAGGAACAAGACGGCGACCGCGCCCACATAAACGATGACGAGCAGCATCGCGATGAACTCGGCGCCGAGCAGCACCATCAGCCCCGCCGCGTTGAAGAACGCCAGGATCAGCCACAGCACCGAATGAACCGGGTTGCGCGACAGGATCGTCAGCGCGCCGCTGCACACCACCAATGTGGCGAACAGGTAAAAGGCAAGCACGTGAATCACAGGATCATATATCCTCTTCGATCGGGTCGCGGCTTAACGATAGGGGGCATCGGCGGCAAGGTTCGCGGCGAGCGCGCGTTCCCATTTGTCGCCATTTTCAAGGAGCTTCGCCTTGTCGTAGATAAGTTCTTCGCGGGTTTCGGTCGAAAACTCGAAATTTGGCCCCTCGACAATGGCATCCACCGGGCAGGCTTCCTGACAGAAGCCGCAATAGATGCACTTCGTCATGTCGATGTCGTAGCGCGTCGTACGGCGGCTGCCATCGTCGCGCGGCTGCGCCTCGATGGTGATCGCCTGAGCCGGGCACACCGCCTCGCACAGCTTGCAAGCGATGCAGCGTTCCTCCCCATTGGGATAGCGGCGCAGCGCATGCTCCCCCCGGAACCGCGGCGAAATCGGGTTCTTCTCATAGGGATAGTTGATCGTCGCCTTGGGCTTGAAAAAATATTTCAAGGTCAAAGCGTGCGCCTTCACAAACTCCCAGAGCGTGAAGGATTTGACATAATAGCCGAGGCTCATTGAGCGCCTCCGTAGCGCGTAAACATCAGGAAGCCCGATACCAGGAAGACGAAGAAGAGCGAAACCGGCAGGAACACTTTCCAGCCCAGCCGCATCAGCTGGTCATAACGGTAACGGGGCACCGTCGCCTTCACCCAGGAGAAGACGAAGAAGAAGAACAGGATCTTGGCGAAAAGCCATATGATCCCGGGTACATAGTAAAGCGGCGCCCAGTCGATCGGCGGTAGATATCCGCCCCAGAAGAGAATGGCGTTAAGCGCGCACATCAGAATGACGTTCGCATATTCGCCGAGCCAGTAGAGCGCGAACGACATGGACGAATATTCGGTCTGGTAGCCCGCGACCAGTTCGCTTTCCGCTTCGGTCAGGTCGAACGGCGCGCGGCCGGTTTCCGCCATGGCCGACACCAGGAACATGATCGACATCGGGAACAGCAGCGGATTGAACGCATGGCCGTTGATGAAGCCATAATAGCCGCGCTGGCTCTCCACGATCGCCGTCAGGTTGAAGCTTCCCGCCCACAGCACCACGCAGACCAGGATGAAGCCGATCGACACTTCATAGCTGATCATCTGCGCGCTGGCGCGAATGGCCGAGTAGAAGGGATATTTCGAGTTCGACGCCCAGCCCGCCAGCACGATGCCGTACACACCGAGCGAACTGATCGCGAGGATGTACAGCAAGCCGACATTGATGTTCGCCAGCACCACGCCCGCCTGGAACGGGATCACCGCCCAAGCGATCAGTGCCACGGTGAAGGTGATGATCGGCGCGATCAGGAAGAGCGCACGGTTGGCGGCCGAAGGAATGATGGTTTCCTGCAGGAACACCTTCGCCCCGTCCGCAAAGGACTGAAGCAGGCCGAACGGACCGACCACGTTCGGACCACGGCGCAGGGCCATGGCCGCCCAGATCTTGCGATCGGCATAGATGATCATGGCCACTGCCAGCATCAACGGCAGGGCAATCACCAATATGCCGATCACCGTGGACAGCAGCCACGCTCCGTTGAAGGGAAGCCCCCAATTTTGAAAGAAAGCGGTCACTCTGCGGCCTCCGCGAAGCTTGTCCCGTGGATCAACTCGGCCGAGCATTGCTGCATCGTCGGGCTGGCGCGGCAGATGGCGTTGGTCAGGTAGAAATCCTTGATCGGCGATCCGAACTCACCGCTCGCCCCGGTGGGCAGCGACGGCACGGACCAGCCATAATCCGCGAGACCTTCGACCCCAAGCGCCGGAACCGCCTTCGCCATCTCCGCCCGCAATGCGTCGAAGCTGTCGAACGGCAGCGTCGCGCCCAGCACTTCGGAAAGCGCGCGCAGGATCGACCAGTCCTCGCGCGCATCGCCCGGCGCGAACACGGCCTTTTCACCGCGCTGCACCCGGCCCTCCAGGTTGACATAGGTGCCCGCCTTCTCGGCATAGCTGGCGCCAGGCAGGATCACGTCCGCCGCATGCGCGCCCTTGTCGCCATGGTGGCCGATATAGACCTTGAAGCTATCGTCGAATGCCGAATAATCAACCTCGTCCGCACCGAGCGAGAAGAGCAGTTTCGGCTTGGCCGCAGCCACGGCCTTGATCCCGCCCGTGGTCGCATAGCCCAGCATCAGACCGCCCATGCGCGCCGCCGCGAAGTGCAGCACATTATAGCCGTTCCAACCATCCTTGATCAGGCCCAGCGTCTCCACCAGCGCCAGCGTATCGCCATGCGCACCATCCTTGGCCAGCACGCCGCCGCCGACGATCATCGCCGGACGTGCCGCCTTGCCGAATGCCTCGACCACAGCTTCCGGAAGCTTCGCCAGCAGCGACGCATCATTGCCCAGCCATTCGACCTTGTAGGTCAGATCGACCTGCGGCCCGAGCGCAAAGACCTTCGCGCCCTTCTTGATCGCCTTGCGGATGCGCGTGTTCACCAGCGGCGCTTCCCAGCGCAGGTTGGTGCCGACCAGCAGGATCACGTCCGCCGTCTCAATGCCATTCAGCGTCGTGTTGAAGTTGACCGCCGACAGGCTCGACACGTCATAAGCCAAGCCCGTCTGACGCCCTTCGAGCATCGTGCCGCCCAGCTTTTCGACCAGCAGCTTGCCCGCGAACATCGTCTCGCAATCGAGCAGATCACCCGCCAGCGCTGCAACCGACCCGCCATGCTGGACGGCGGCAATCGCCTTGAACGCCTCTTCCCACGTCGCGGGAACCAGCTTGCCATCCTTGCGCACGAAGGGCTTGTCGAGCCGCTTGCGCACCAGACCATCGACATTGTGCCGGGTCTTGTCCGACGCCCACTCCTCGTTCACGTCATCATTGATGCGCGGCACGGCGCGCAGCACCTGACGGCCACGACTATCGAGACGGATATTGGTGCCGACCGCATCCATCACGTCAATCGCAGGGGTCTTGCGCAACTCCCAGGGACGCGCTTCGAACGCATAAGGCTTCGACGTCAGCGCGCCCACCGGGCACAGGTCCACCACATTGCCCGACAGCTCGCTCTTGGCGGCATGTTCGAGATAAGTGGTGATCTGCATATTCTCGCCGCGATAGATCGCGCCGATCTCCGGTACGCCAGCGACTTCCTCCGCAAAGCGTACGCAGCGGGTGCACTGGATGCAGCGGGTCATGACCGTCTTGACGATCGGACCCATATATTTCTCGGTAACGGCGCGCTTATTCTCTTCGAAGCGGCTGCCGCCACGGCCATAGGCCACCGACTGGTCCTGAAGGTCGCACTCGCCGCCCTGATCGCAGATCGGGCAATCGAGCGGGTGGTTGATGAGGAGAAACTCCATCACCCCTTCGCGCGCCTTCTTGACCATCTCGGTCTGGGTAAAGATTTCCTGATTATCGGCGGCGGGCAGCGCGCAGCTCGCCTGCGGCTTGGGCGGCCCAGGCTTTACCTCGACCAGACACATGCGGCAATTGCCCGCGATGGACAGGCGCTCATGATAGCAGAAGCGCGGAATTTCCTTCCCCGCCATCTCGCACGCCTGCAGGACCGTCGCGCCCGCCGGAACTTCGAGTTCTACGCCGTCTACTTTGACCTTGGGCATGATTACTCCGCTGCCTCCATGACGGGGGCGCTACCCTTATTCTCATTGATCCGCCGCTCGATCTCGGGGCGGAAATGCCGGATCAGGCCCTGGATCGGCCAGGCCGCCGCATCGCCGAGCGCGCAGATGGTGTGGCCTTCAACCTGCTTGGTGACCTGCTGGAGCATGTCGATCTCGCCGATGTCCGCCTCGCCCGAACGCAGCCGTTCCATCACGCGCCACATCCAGCCCGTGCCTTCGCGGCAGGGCGTGCACTGGCCGCAGCTTTCATGCTTGTAGAAGTAGGACAAACGGCTGATCGCGCGGACGATGTCGGTCGACTTGTCCATGACGATGACCGCTGCCGTGCCGAGACCCGACCCGAGCGCCTTCAGACCATCAAAGTCCATCGGCGCGTCCATGATCTGTGCGGCCGGAACCAGCGGCACCGACGATCCGCCGGGGATCACGGCCAGCAGATTGTCCCAACCACCGCGAATGCCGCCGCAATGCCGGTCGATCAGCTCCTTGAAGCTGATGCCCATCGACTCTTCCACGACGCAGGGCTTGTTCACATGGCCGCTGATCTGGAACAGCTTCGTGCCCCTGTTCCCTTCGCGGCCGAAGCTGGAGAACCATTCCGATCCACGACGCAGGATCGTCGGCGACACCGCGATCGATTCCACGTTGTTCACGGTCGTCGGGCAGCCATAAAGCCCCGCGCCCGCCGGAAAAGGCGGCTTCAGGCGCGGCTGGCCCTTCTTGCCTTCCAGGCTCTCGATCTGCGCGGTTTCCTCACCACAGATATAGGCGCCCGCGCCACGATGGACGAAGACGTCGAAATCATAACCCGAACCGCATGCGTTCTTGCCAAGGAAGCCCTTTTCATAAGCCTGCTCGACAGCGGCGAAGAGTACCTTCGCCTCATAGATGAACTCGCCGCGGATATAGATATAAGCAGCACGCGCGCGCATCGCGAAACCGGCGACCAGCGCGCCCTCGATCAGCTTGTGCGGGTCGTGGCGGATGATCTCGCGGTCCTTGCACGAACCCGGCTCGGACTCGTCCGCGTTGATGACCAGGAAGCTCGGACGGCCATCCTTGCTTTCCTTGGGCATGAAGCTCCACTTCATACCTGTTGGGAAGCCCGCCCCGCCACGGCCGCGCAGGCCCGAAGCCTTGATGCGCTCAATGATTTCGTCCTGACCGATCTCCAGCAGCGCCTTGGTGTTATCCCAATCGCCGCGCTTCATCGCCGCGTCGATGCCCCAGTCCTGGAAACCATAGACGTTGGTGAAGATGCGGTCCTTGTCGGCCAGCGGCGCGATGACGTCGCTCATTACCACTGCCCCCTGTAGTCATGATTTTCAGAAACCATTTCCTTGAGCGTGGTCGGCCCACCTTCCGGGCAGCTCGTCTGACGCTGGATCTGCGGCCCGATCTTGGGCTGCTTGCCAGAGGCGAGATCGTCGAGGATCGCGCTCATGCTGTCATAGGTCAGGTCTTCGAAGTTATCGTCGTTGATCTGCACCATTGGCGCGTTGGCGCAGGCGCCCAGACACTCGACTTCTGTCAGTGTGAACAGGCCGTCCGGCGTCGTGCCGCCCTTCACCAGGCCCTTGTTCTTGCAGGCCGAGAAGACATCGTCCGAACCGCGCAGCATGCAGGGCGTCGTGCCGCACACCTGCACATGATAGCGGCCAACCGGCGCAAGATTGTACATGGTGTAGAAGGTCGCGACCTCGTAAACCCGCATGTACGGCATATCGAGCTGGTCAGCGATATATTCCATCACCGGCACGGGCAGCCAGCCCTGGGTCTGCGTTTCCGCACCAACCTGGCGCTGGGCAAGGTCGAGCAGCGGCATCACAGCCGATTGCTGACGGCCAGCGGGATAACGCGCGATGACCTTCTTCGCCTGCTCGGCATTGTCAGCCGTCCACGCGAAATTGCCCCAGCGGGCGCGCGTTTCCGCTTCGTCAGGGATATGAACTGCGTCAGCCATTAGCGGTCACATTCTCCGAACACGATGTCCATCGCGCCAAGGACGGCGGTGGTGTCGGCCAGCATGTGGCCCTTCATCATGAAATCCATCGCCTGCAAGTGCGAAAAAGCCGTCGGGCGGATCTTGCAGCGATAGGGCGAATTGGTCCCATCGCTCACCAGATAGACGCCAAACTCGCCCTTGGGGCTTTCGGTCGCCACATAGACTTCACCCGCCGGAACGTGGAAGCCTTCAGTGTACAGCTTGAAATGATGGATCAGCGCTTCCATCGAGCGCTTCATCTCGCCCCGGCGCGGCGGCGCGACCTTGCGGTCAAGCGAGAGTACCGGACCTTCCGGCATCTCATTAAGGCACTGCTTCATGATGCGCGCAGATTGGCGGACTTCCTCGACGCGGACCATGAAGCGGTCGTAGCAGTCGAAATTGGTGCCGACCGGAATGTCGAAGTCCATGCGGTCATAGACGTCATAGGGCTGCGACTTGCGCAAATCCCATGCGATGCCCGAACCACGCAGCATGGGTCCAGAAAAGCCCCATTTCAGCGCGTCTTCCTTGCTCACCACGGCGATATCGACGTTACGCTGCTTGAAGATGCGATTGTCCGCAACGAGGCTGATGGCGTCTTCGAACAAGCGCGGCAGGCGCGTGTCGAGCCAGTCGGCGATGTCTGTCAGCAGCTTCAGCGGCACATCCTGATGGACGCCGCCCGGCCGGAAATAAGCCGCATGCATGCGCGCGCCCGAAGCCCGCTCATAGAAATTCATGCAGTCTTCGCGCAGTTCGAACAGCCACAGGTTCGGCGTCATCGCGCCGACGTCCATGACATGGCTGCCAAGGTTCAGCATGTGGTTCTTGATGCGTGTCAGTTCCGCGAAGAACACGCGCAGATATTGCGCGCGGAGCGGCACCTCCAGGTTCAGCAGCTTCTCGACCGCCAGCACATAGCTGTGCTCCATCCCCATGGGCGAGCAATAGTCGAGCCGGTCGAAATAGGGCAGCGCCTGAAGATAGGTCTTATATTCGATCAGCTTTTCGGTGCCGCGATGGAGCAGGCCGACATGCGGATCGCAACGCTCCACGATCTCGCCGTCCAACTCCATGACAAGGCGCAACACGCCGTGCGCCGCAGGATGCTGCGGACCGAAGTTGATCGTATAATTCTGGATCTCGGTATCGCCCAGCGTCGGATCGTCCACGCTGGTCTTATGTTCGAGTTCGTCGAGATAGGTGGACATTAGCCTTTGTCCTCGGGCTTGGCGGCGCCTTTGCCTTCGTCGGTATGGTGTTCAGGCTGCACCGGAGCATTGGGAGACTTTTCATGCCCCTTGCTGTTCGCCGGTTCGCCCGCACCGGTATCTTCGGACTTCTCCGTCACCTTGGGCGTCGCGCCAGCAGGCTCTCCCTTCGGCACGGCTGGCGGCGGAGGCGGCGCTGCCACGGGCGAGGGCGCGCCCGGAGCCTGCGGCGCCTTTTCATCGCCCGGCAGCACATATTCTGCGCCTTCCCACGGGCTCATGAAATCGAACTGGCGGAAATCCTGGGCCAGCTTCACCGGCTTGTAGACGACGCGCTTATCCTCTTCGGAATACCACATCTCGACATAACCGGTCAGCGGGAAGTCCTTGCGGAGCGGATGCCCCTTGAACCCATAGTCGGTCAGGATGCGGCGCAGGTCGGCGTTGCCCTCGAAGATCACACCGTACATGTCGAACACCTCGCGCTCCAGCCAGCCCGCGACGGGCCAGATGTGCGTGACGGTAGGGACGGGCTGATCCTCGTCGGTCGTTACC
This sequence comes from Sphingobium agri, assembly GCF_023051225.1. Taxonomy (NCBI): domain Bacteria; kingdom Pseudomonadati; phylum Pseudomonadota; class Alphaproteobacteria; order Sphingomonadales; family Sphingobiaceae; genus Sphingobium; species Sphingobium agri. The sequence continues at coordinate 26,656 of NZ_JALKHS010000007.1, forward strand.
TTGACGCGGATGCGATGGTTCCTGGTGACCGACAGCAGATGATAGCAGACCTCGAACCGCTCGGCCCGCTCAGGATAATCGACGCCTGCGATTTCCATCAACTGCTGATATTTACCCTGAACGCGCAGGACATCCAGCGCCTCGGCCAGCCGCTGGCGCACGACGGTGAAGCTCAGCTCATCGGCATGATCGACCGCTTCGATCAGCATCGAACCCAACAGTCCGGCGATCTTGTCCGCGAGCCCGTCCGGGTTCACGATCTTCGGTGCAGAATGACCCATATCAGCGCTCAATCGTCCCGATCCGGCGGATCTTCCGCTGCAACTGCATCACGCCATATAGCAGCGCTTCGGCAGTCGGAGGGCAGCCCGGCACATAGATGTCGACCGGCACGATCCGGTCACAGCCGCGCACCACCGAATAGCTGTAGTGATAATAGCCACCGCCATTGGCGCAGCTGCCCATCGAAATGACATATTTCGGATTGGACATCTGGTCGTAAACCTTGCGCAACGCCGGAGCCATCTTGTTGCACAGCGTCCCCGCGACGATCATCACGTCCGACTGGCGCGGGGAAGCGCGCGGCGCGGCGCCGAACCGCTCCATGTCGTAACGCGGCATGTTGACGTGGATCATCTCCACCGCGCAGCAGGCAAGGCCAAAGGTCATCCACCACAGCGAACCGGTCCGAGCCCATTGGAAAAGCTCTTCGGTCGATGTGACGAGGAAGCCCTTGTCGCTGACCTCGCTGTTCAGCGCGTTGAAGAAATTCTGGTCGGGCTGCGTCCCCGCGGGCAACATCGTGCCGGGCGCGGGACTGGTCAGTTCTACTCCCAATCGAGGGCTCCCTTCTTCCACGCATAGACGAGGCCCAGCACCAGCTCCGCTATGAAGATCATCATCGTCGCCCAGCCGGCCCAGCCGATCTGATCCAGGCTGACCGCCCAGGGATAGAGAAACGCCGCTTCCAGGTCGAAGATGATGAACAGGATCGCGACGAGATAGAATCGCACGTCGAACTGGCTGCGCGGTTCCTCGAACGCCGGGAAGCCGCACTCATATTCCGACAGCTTTGCCGGATCGGGCTGATGTGCGCCCGTCAGGCGGCCGACCAGCATCGGCAGGAACACGAATGCCCCTGAAAGAAGCAAGGCGATCCCGAGAAAGATAAGGATCGGCAGATATTGGGCTAGATCGACCAACGGAATCCCCTGGGCGAAAATGAATATGGGCGCGCTTTAGGCCTGCCGCATAAGCGAAGCAAGGCCCCCCGCCATGAGAATGATTCGCAAGAGTTTACTTCTTGTACGCAGAAACAATTGCCTGCCTCAGCGCAGCGCTCCGGCAACAAGCTTGTGCAGCTTGCTATGGATGGCGTCATTGCCCGCGATGACTTCCTTGCGCTCGATCGGCTGATCCCCGCCACGAAAGTCAGTGACGAAGCCCCCGGCCTCACGCACCAGCAATATGCCCGCAGCCACATCCCAGGGTTGCAAGCCACTTTCCCAAAAGCCGTCATACCGCCCGGAAGCGACATGAGCGAGATCCAGCGACGCCGCGCCGAAGCGCCGGATGCCGGCTACCGACGGACCGACAGCGCCGAAGATGCGCGTCCATTGGGCGAAGTCGCCATGGCCCATGAAGGGAATACCGGTGGCGATCAGGCACTCGCCCAGGTCCCGGCGCGCCGACACGCGCAGGCGCTGGTCATGCCGCCACGCGCCGCGGCTCTTTTCCGCCCAATAGCTTTCATCCGTCACCGGCTGATAGATGAGGCCGGTCGTCACTTCCCGCTTGTTGCCGCTATAAAGCGGCTCTTCCACGGCGATGGAAATCGCGAAATGCGGAATGCCATGCAGGAAGTTGCTGGTGCCGTCGAGCGGATCGATGATCCAGCGCGGCTTGTTGGGATCGCCCTCGATCACCCCGCCTTCTTCCAGCAGGAAGCCCCAGTCCGGCCGCGCTTTCTGAAGCTCCTCGACCAAAGTGCGTTCCGCCTGCTGATCGGCCTTGGACACGAAGTCCGCCGGTCCCTTGCGCGACACCTGCAGATGTTCGACTTCGCCAAAGTCCCGCCGCAGCTTCGCGCCAGCCTTGCGAGCGGCGCGTTCCATGACGGTGAGAAGGCCGGAATGGGATACCATTTACTTAATCTCCCCCCTCCCGCAAGCGGGAGGGGCTGGGGGTGGGCACGATTGCGTAGCAATCGCATGCAACGCTTTGAACGAGGCAAGGGCTCGCTGACGCTCGCGCCCACCCCTAACTCCTCCCGCCTGCGGGAGGGGAACAATCAGCAGTTCAATCCGCCCGCTTCACATATTCCCGCTCATACACATCGACGATGATGCGCGTTCCGGTCACGATATGCGGCGGCACCATGACGCGCACGCCATTGTCGAGGATCGCGGGCTTGTAGCTGGCCGAAGCGGTCTGCCCCTTCACCACGGCGTCCGCCTCGACCACGGTCGCCTCGACCGTTTCGGGCAATTGCACGGAGATCGGGCGTTCCTCGTACATTTCCAGCATGACCATCATGCCGTCCTGCAGGAAAGCGGACGCGTCGCCCACCAGGTCCTGCGGCAGGTTGATCTGCTCATAGGTCTCCGTGTCCATGAAGACGAGCATGTCGCCCTCGGCATAAAGATACTGGAAATCCTTGGTGTCGAGGCGGATGCGCTCAACCGTTTCGGCCGACCGGAAACGCACGTTATTCTTGCGCCCGTCGATCAGGTTCTTCAGTTCCACCTGCATATAGGCGCCACCCTTGCCGGGCTGGGTGTGCTGGATCTTGACGGCCCGCCACAGGCTTCCGTCATATTCGATATTGTTGCCGGGACGAATCTCGACGCCGCTGATCTTCATGGGAAGAGCCTGCCTATATGTCTGAAGGTGAAAAGAGCCGGCCTCATGTAAAAAGGCTGGCCGCGCCTCTACATCGTGCCGCCGCGAAGGGCAAGTAGGCTCATCGGATCGGCCGCGCCAGCAAGGGGTAGGGATTGATCGCCCGTCCACCATACCATGGTTCGCCCGGCCTGATTTCATTGACGGCGAAATGCAGGTGCGGCGCCGCCGGATCGGCGTTGCCGGTGCTGCCGACCGTTGCGATCTTCTGCCCCCGCTTGACCATCTGCCCCTCCGCCAGTCCGGGGGCATAGCCGTCCAGATGCGCATAATAATAGATGCGGCGGCCGTCGGGCGACCGCTCATAGATGGTCAACCCGCCATCCGCGCTGGTGAAAAGCTTCTCTATACGCCCGTCCGCAGCCGCCAGCACGGCCCTGCCACGCGCCGCCATGATGTCGATCGCATCATGCGGCCGGACACCACCTGCTCGCGCCTGGGTAAAGGTGTCGGTTAGCGCGCTTGGGGGCACGCCCTCGACCGGGATCAGAAGCGACCCCGCCTCAGCCGCCGCAGGACGTTCCGGCACGGCGCGCTGCTCAGGCCCGTCTCCCGGAACGATCCGAACGCACATTTTCAGGAACAGGAGCAGCAGCAGGACGGCGAGTAAAATGCCCAAACATCCTCGCCGTCCTGGCCTCCTCATGCCTGGAATACCGCCTTGACCCCGCTCTTCACCATTTGCGCCAGCCGCGCCGCATCCCAGTTGGTGAGGCGGATGCATCCATGGCTTTCGGTACGGCCGATCGTCTGGGGCTCGGGCGTGCCATGGATACCATAATGTTGCTTGGAAAGGTCGATCCAAACCACACCGACAGGCCCATTCGGCCCAGGCTTCAACACCGCCTTTTCATCCTTGGCGTCGGCATCCCAGAACAGGTCGGGATTATAATGGAAATCGGGGTTCCGGCTGATCCCCTTGATCTCCCATGTACCAAGCGGCAGCGGATCATGTTCCGATCCCATGGTCGCCGGGAACTGCGCGATCAGCTTGTTGGCCTTGTCGAAAACGCGCAGCACGCCGTCGGATTTGTCGACGACGACATGATCGGCCTGCGGCTGGTCCTTTGCCACCGCCAGGCTGGCCAGCGTAGTGCCCCAGCCGCGCTCATCTCCCTCGATCTGGGCCACCGGCTGGTTGCCCACGGCAGGCACGCGCACGGTAGCTCCGGGCCCTAGCTTCGTGTTGGGTGCATTCAACGCCACCAGCACTTCAGGCTTGGTATGGAAACGCTCGGCCAGTTTTTCGATGAGGTTGCGATATCCAAGCGCAGGCAGCTTGGCCTGATCGGCATATTCCTTGGGAATGGCGGTGAACGGCCCACGGGCGAACTCCGCAGGGATCGTCACCAGCCATGTCGCTGGTGGCGGCTTGTCACCCAGCAGGGCCTTGGCCGTCGCCTCATCATATTTGCCAGTCTCTGGCAGGCCCTTGGCCTCCTGGAAACCCTTCAGCGCGGCGGTGAAGGACATGCCCTCCTTCCCGTCGAGCACGCCGGGGGAAAAGCCCGCCCGGTCAAGCGCCACCTGCGCCTGCAAGATCGAATCCGCGCGCGCTGGCGTGCCGCCGGGCTCCGGAACGATGGTAAAGGCGTAGGGATCGGACCCGGGCTTGGCTGCCGCGCCCTGCTGCGCCGCGTCCGTCTGGTTTCCGGGAGGCGCGCCCCCGCTTTCATTCGCGTCAGTGACAGACACCTTGCAAGCCGTGCAAAGCAGCGTGATCGCGAGCAGATATGTTTTCAAGGCAATGCTCTCCCGAAGTTCGGGAAGAGAAACGCGCAAAGCCCGGGAAAGCTTCCTCCCTCAATCAAACAGCGTCCAAGGAGCCTATTCAAAGCAGGGAAAATTCAATCCAAATACTCAATCCGCTCGGGCTGAGCCTGTCGAAGCCCCTGCCTTCCTCAAGAAATACGGAGCCTTGACAGGTTCAGCGCGAGGGCGTCACCTCCTAGGCCCCACCAAGCACAGCCGAAAACGCTGCAACGCCCGCGCGCGCGCCATCCGGGTGCGCCCATACCGCCCTGCTCACCGCCAGGAAGTCGGCCCCTGCTTTCACCAGCGGCGCGGCATTGTCCGCCGTTACCCCGCCGATCGCGACACAGGGCAGTTCGAACAACGTGGTCCACCAACTGAGGATCGAGGGCTCGGGCCGATGATGGGTTTCCTTGGTGGTGGAGGGATAAAAGGCTCCGAAGGCGACATAATCCGCCCCTGCCTCACCCGCTTCCATCGCAAGGTGGCGGCTGTCGTGGCATGTGACGCCGATCTGCACCTTGGGCCCCAAAATCTTCCGCGCCTCTCGCGGATCGCCATCCCCCTGCCCCAGATGCACGCCATCCGCGCCCAGCCTTTTGGCCAGGGCAACGCTGTCGTTGATGATGAAGGCGACCTCCCGCTCCGCGCACAATTTCTGCAACGGCTCTGCCGCGCGGGCGATCTCGTCTTCGTCCAGACCTTTCAGCCGCAACTGGAACGCCGCAACCTTGCCGCCGTCCAGAGCCTCTGCGAGCTGCGTCACGAAGCCTTCATCGATCGCGGGCGGCGAGATCAGGTAAAGCTGGCAGGGCGGGCGGAAACCCTTTTCGAACTGGTCGGCAAAATGCGGGTCGAGCGCCAGCTCTTCGTCGGTGAAATCGGTCATGCGCAGCCCTTAGCGCGTTTCGACGTCCAAGGAAAAGAATGGAACCGCGTCCAGGTCCGGCGGCTTGTCCCATCATGATCAGGATTGGCTGCTCGGGATGGAACTACCGCCACTGGCGCGGCGCCTTCTACCCCGAAAAACTGGCGATGAAGCGCTGATTCGCCTTCTACGCCGAACATTTCGGCACGGTGGAGATCAACAACAGCTTCTACCGCCTTCCAAAGCCGGAGACCGTCGATGGCTGGCGCGACCAGGCGCCGCCCGGCTTCTGCTATGCGGTCAAGGCAAACCGCTATCTCACACAGGCTCTGAAGCTTACCCATTGCGAGGAGCCGATGGAGCGGATGATGGCGTCCTTCCGCCATTTCGGCCCAACGCTGGGCCCAATCCTCTACCAGCTTCCGCCCAGCCTCACCTTCAATCCCGACCGGCTCGACAGCTTCCTCAAGCTCCAGCCGCCGGACATCGTCCCCGTCTTCGAGTTTCGCCACAGCAGCTGGTATGAAGACGCCACCTTCGATCTGCTCGACCGCGATGGCGCAAGCTTTTGCGTCCATGACATGCCCGGATCAGCCAGCCCCCGCATCGCCACGGGCCGCGCCGCCTATGTCCGCTTTCATGGCGGAAAAGGCAAATATTGGGGCCGCTATGCCGAGGATGACCTGCGCGAATGGGCGGGGTGGATGAATGACCAGGCTCGCCAGGGCCGCGCCGTTTGGGCCTTTTTCAACAACGACATCAATGCGGACGCGATCCATGACGCGCAGGCGTTGAAGGCCATGGCCAGCTAGAGCATCGCCCTTATTGGCGCGATGTCGAAATGCAGCACATCTTCGCGTGAGCCAAGCTTTGTATAAAGCGCAACCGCGGGCTCATCCTCCAGATCGGCCTGCACATAGATGACCCATGCTCCAGCCGCGATGGCGATGGGACGTAGCGCGTCGATCAAGGCGGTGGCGATCCCCTGACGCCGCCGATCCGCCGCGACCGCCAGATCGTAGATATAGATTTCGCTGCGCTGCTGCTCGAACTTGCGCAACTCATAAGCGGCGAGCGCGCCAATGATCCGCTCACCCTCCACCGCCACCAGGGCGATAAAGCGCGGGTCGGCCAGCAGATCGCGCAGATAGCCATCTGACGGGGGCTGATCCGCATAGGATTGCGGATCGTCGAACACCTCAGCGAACAGCGCATTTGCCGCCCGCATCCTGTCGATATGCTCGCCGCCCAGGCGAAGGACGGCCTCTGGACCAATGTCGCCAGCGGCCGTCATGTCAGGTCAAGCCGCCTTGTTGGTCGAGGCAGCGTGGATTTCGTCGATCGCCTGACCGAGCGAGCCGTTGAACTCGTCCTCGCTCATCTGGTGGCGCAGGTCGTTCAGCAGCGCACGGCTGAAGCTGGCGATGATGCCGCGATTCTTCGCCAGTTCGACGCAGGCTTCTGCGCGTGAGAAGCCGCCCGACAGCGCCACGACGCGCAGCACCTTAGGATGATCGACGAGCGGATCGAACAGGCCAGCCTTCGCGGGCAGCGACAGCTTCAGCATCACCTGCTGGCCTTCGGGCAGCGCGTCCAGACCCTTGAGCAGTTCCTCCAGCAGAATCTGGTCAGCCTCGGCGCGCTCGGGGCTCTTGATGTTGATCTCGGGCTCCAGCATCGGCATCAGGCCAGCGGCCAGCACTTGGCTGCCCACTTCGAACTGCTGCTTGACGATGGCCGCAATGCCCTCGCGGTTGGCGAGATTGATAACCGAACGCTCCTTGGTCCCGAATACGCCGAGCGACTTGGCGCGCTTCAGCAGCGTGTCGAGTTCCGGCATCGGCTTCATCATCTGAACGCCGTTCGCCTCTTCCTCCAGACCCTTGTCGATCTTGATGAAGGGCACCACGCCGCGCTCGATCAGCGCCTGGGGCACGGACTTGCCGCCCGCTTCGCCGTCCATCGTCCGTTCGAACAGAATCGCGCCGATCACCTTTTCACCGGTGAAGCAGGGCGAGGTGATGATGCGGCTGCGCATATCGTGGATGAGGCCGAACATCTCCTCGTCATTGCTCCACGCGCCTTCCTCGATGCCATAGCCCTTGAGCGCCTTGGGCGTCGACCCGCCGCTCTGGTCGAGCGCGGCGATAAAGCCGTTACCGGCCGCAATCTTGTTCTTCATGTCCTGATCCAGCATCTGCACATACCTTCTCTGTAGGGTTGCGCCGCCCCTTCGGCGGCTTCAAAAAAGTGAAGAAAACCGCCATTTTGTAGACGGCGGCTTCCGAAGTTCACACCATCAATGCGCTGACGCCCGGCAGGTCCTTGCCTTCCATCCACTCAAGGAAAGCGCCGCCAGCGGTCGATACAAAGGTGAAGTCGCCCGCCACGCCCGCATGGTTGAGCGCCGCGACCGTATCGCCGCCGCCCGCCACGGACGTCAGCCCGCCTTCCTTGGTCAGCGCCGCCGCCGTCTGGGCAAGCGCCACCGTCGCCTTGTCAAACGGCGCGATCTCGAACGCGCCGAGCGGCCCGTTCCAGACCAGCGTGCGGCAGTTCTTGAGCGCATCGCCCAGCGCCTCGACCGCCGCCGGGCCCACGTCCAGAATCATCTCGTCGGCAGCGACTTCATGCACATTGCACGTCCGCACCGACGGGGGATTGGCGGCAAATTCCTTCGCCACAACTACGTCATAGGGCAGATGGATGGTGCATCCCGCAGCCTCAGCCTTGTCGAAGATCGCCTCGGCGGTTTCGGCCAGATCCTTCTCGCACAGCGACTTGCCGACATCGACCCCGCGCGCGTGGAGGAAGGTGTTGGCCATGCCACCGCCGATGATCAGATGATCGACCTTCGCGACCAGGTTATTCAGCACGTCGAGCTTGGTCGAAACCTTCGCGCCGCCGACGACTGCCGCGACCGGCTTCACGGGCTCGCCCAGCGCCGCCTGGAGCGCGTCCAGCTCCTTCTCCATCGAACGGCCCGCAAAGGCAGGCAGCTTGTGCGCCAGCCCCTCGGTCGACGCATGGGCGCGGTGCGCGGCGGAGAAGGCATCGTTCACATAGAAGTCGCCGATCGCCGCCATGGCTTCCACCAGCGCCGGATCATTTTTTTCCTCGCCGGGATGGAAGCGGGTATTTTCCAGGATCGAAATGTCGCCCGGACGCATCACCGCGATGCCGTCCACCGCCGCTTCACCGCAGCAATCGGGAATGAACTGAACGTCGCGCCCCAACACCTGCGTCAGCGGGCGCGTGATCTTCGACAGCGAATATTCCGGGTTCTTCTGCCCCTTGGGCCGCCCGAAATGCGCCAGGATCAGCACCTTTGCGCCGCGATCGGCCAGTTCAAGGATCGTCGGCATCGCCGCCCGCAGGCGGGTGTCGTCGGTCACGCTGCCATCCTGCATCGGCACGTTCAAATCTTCGCGCACCAACACGGTCTTGCCGCTGATGTCGCCCATATCGTCCAGCGTCTTGAAGGGCTTGGCCACCATGATGCTCCCAGCCGCCCCTACCGTCATCCCAGCGAAAGCTGGGATCTCATGCCTCGGGCGGGACGTAAGTAGAAAAACGAGATCCCAGCTTACGCTGGGATGACGAAAAAAGGGGCGAGCCAATGCCCGCCCCCCTCATTCTTACAGCAGCCCGGCAACCACGCCTGCGGTATCGATCATGCGGTTCGAAAAACCCCATTCATTGTCGTACCAGCTGAGCACGCGCACCAGGTTGCCGTCGATGACGGCGGTTTCCAGGCTGTCGACGGTCGAGCTGCGCGGATCGCCATTATAATCGATCGATACCAGCGGTTCGTCCGAATAGCCCAGCACGCCCTTCAGCGGCCCGGCTTCCGAAGCGGCCTTCAGCAGCTGGTTCACTTCGTCGCGGTTCGTTTCGCGCTTGGCGATGAACTTCAGGTCAACGACCGAGACGTTCGGGGTCGGCACGCGCACCGACGAACCATCCAGCTTGCCCTTCAGTTCAGGGAGAACCTCACCCACGGCGCGCGCGGCGCCGGTGGTGGTCGGGATCATCGACAGCGCAGCGGCGCGCGCGCGGCGCATGTCGCTGTGCAGCTGGTCCAGCGTGTTCTGATCGTTGGTGTAGCTGTGGATCGTCGTCATGAAGCCCTTTTCGATGCCGATGGCATCGTGCAGGACCTTGGCGAGTGGCGCCAGGCAGTTGGTCGTGCAGCTGGCGTTGGAGATGACGACGTCATCGGCGGTCAGCGTTTCATGATTGACGCCGAACACGATGGTCTTGTCCACGCCGCCTGCGGGCGCGGAAATGATGACACGCTTGGCGCCAGCGGTCAGGTGGGCGCTCGCCTTTTCCTTCGAAGCGAAGATGCCGGTGCATTCCAGCGCGATTTCGACGCCCTGCGCCGCGTGCGGCAGCTTGGCGGGATCGCGTTCGGCGGTGACGGCAATGCGCTTGCCGTTGATGATCAGCGCGTCGCCTTCGGCGCTGACGTCGCCAGCCCAGTTGCCATGGACGCTGTCACGCTTGAACAGCAGGGCGTTTGCCTTCGCATCGCCCAGGTCGTTGATGCTGACCAGTTCCAGATCATGGTCGGTGCGCGACAGGATTGCGCGCGCCACCAGGCGGCCGATACGTCCAAAACCGTTAATTGCTACCTTCGTTGCCACTGCACTAGCCTCCTGATTGGTAGATGTTCTTAATGATCGAGCGCGGCCGCAACCTGCGGCGCGATCTTCGCCGCGGTCAGGCCGAAATGCTCGTACAGCACTTCCGCCGGAGCCGAAGCGCCGAATGTGTCGATGCCAAAACGCAAGCCCGCAATGCCGACATAGCGCTCCCACCCGAATGTCGTGCCTGCCTCAATCGAGCAGCGCAGCACATGGTGCGGAAGGAGATCATCCTTATACGCCTGCGGCTGCGCATCGAAATGCGCCCAGCTCGGCATGGACACGACGTCCGCGCCGATGCCCTGCGCTTCCAGCAGGTCGGCGGTCGCCACCGCGATCTCGACTTCGGAGCCGGTGGCGATCAGCACGACCTTGCGGGTCCCCTTGGCGGCGCGCAGGCGATAGGCGCCCTTGGCACAGAGATTTTCGCTCGCCTTCTCGGTGCGCAGCTGCGCCAGATTCTGCCGCGTCAGCGCCAGCACCGACGGACCATCCTTGTCCTTCAGCGCCAGTTCCCAGCATTCCGCCGTCTCGACGATGTCCGCCGGGCGATACACGTCCAGGTTCGGGATCATGCGCAGCGACATGACATGTTCGATCGGCTGGTGGGTCGGGCCATCCTCGCCAAGACCGATGGAATCATGCGTCAGCACATGGATGACGCGCTGCTGCTGGAGCGCGGCCAGGCGGATGCCGCCGCGCATATAGTCGGAAAAGACCAGGAAGGTGCCGCCATAGGGGATGACGCCGCCATGCAGCGCCATGCCGTTCATCGCGCAGGCCATGCCGAACTCGCGAATGCCATAATAGACATAGCGGCCGGAATAATCGTCCTTGGTGAGCGGTCCGGTCGACTTGGTCTTGGTGTTGTTCGATCCGGTCAGGTCCGCCGAACCGCCCAGTGTTTCGGGCAGCAGATCGTTGATCGCGCCCAGCGCCAATTCGCTCGCCTTGCGGGTCGCGACCTTCTGCGGATTGGCGATCAGCGTGTCGATATAGGCGTTGAGCGAGAAGTCGGCGGGCAGTTCACCGGCCATACGCCGGTCGAACTCGGCTTTCTGGCCATTACCATTCAGGCGACCTTCCCAAGCGGCACGCACTTCGGCGCCCTGCGACCCGATGCGACGCCACTCGGCGGCAACATCCTCGGGCAGGACGAAAGGCTCGGATGTCCAGCCCAGGAACTGGCGAGCCGCCGCGACTTCCTCGACGCCCAAAGCCGACCCATGGACGCCCGAGGTGCCTGCCTTGTTGGGTGCGCCATAGCCGATCTTGGTGGCGCAGGCGACCAGCGACGGACGCGGATCAGCCAGCGCTTCGTCAATCGCGCGGCGCACATCGGCGACATCATGGCCATCGCACGACACGACATGCCAGCCGGTAGCGGCATAGCGGGCGCGTACATCTTCGCTGCTCGACAGGTCGACCGCGCCATCGATCGTGATCTTGTTATCGTCCCACAGCACGATCAGGCGACCAAGGTTCAGGTGCCCGGCAAGGCCGATCGCCTCATGGTTGATGCCTTCCATCAGGCAACCGTCGCCCGCGATCACCCAGGTGCGGTGATCGACCAGATCATCACCGAACTGCGCATTGAGGTGACGCTCCGCGATCGCCATGCCGACGGCAGTGGCCAGGCCCGAACCCAGCGGCCCGGTGGTCGCTTCCACGCCCGCCAGCTCGAAATTCTCCGGATGCCCGGCGCAGGGGCTGCCGATCTGGCGGAAATTACGGATATCCTCCATCGTCGGACGCGCATAGCCGGTGAGGTGCAGCAGCGCGTAGATCAGCATTGATCCATGGCCCGCCGACAGCACGAAGCGGTCGCGGTCGGCCCATTTCGGCTGCGTCGGATCGAACTTGATATAGTTCTTGAACAGCACCGTCGCGACGTCCGCCATGCCCATCGGCATGCCCGGATGGCCGCTGTTCGCCGCCTGCACTGCGTCCATGGAAAGCGCCCGGATGGCGCTGGCGAGCGACTTTTCGGATACGGTCATCTAGGCTGGCTTCTTCCCTACTTGGCTCACGGCCCCCTGCTGAGCCGGCGAATCGAAATCGGGTCCCCTTTGTCGCGTTGCACCCAAAGCGTCAACCATGGCAGGACCTTGGAGCCCGCCAAGCCGTCCAATGACAGCTTTTGCAAGGCGAAAACTTTGTTTATGCGTGGATCATGGCAAGCGATCGCATGATGCAGGCTATCGGCGCGCTGGAGCGCGCGGTGAGCCAGCTGGAACAGGATGTGCAGGGTCTCGCGGCTGCGGGTTCGGCCTCTTCCGCCTCCCCAGGCGTGGACGCGGCCGCCGCGCGGACGGCGCTCCGCTCGCTCGATGAACTGATCGCCGATCTGAAGGGGGAAAAACGTGGCTGAAACCACCCTCCAGATCGCCGGGCGCCATTATACCGTCCGCTGCCGCGACGGGGAGGAGGCGCATCTTGCTCATCTCGCCGGCCTGATCGAACGCAAGGCGCGCCTCGCCCAGCAGAATACGCCGGGCCTGACCGAAGTGCGCACGCTGCTCTTCGCCGCCCTCTTCCTCGCCGACGAGCTCAATGACCTGAAGCGCGAGGCGATCGGCCGCCAGCAGAGCCTTGCACTTGGCGATGACGACGAACTCGCTGTGCAAGCGATGGAAGCGCTGGCCGCGCGCATAGAAAAGCTGCGCGAGAGGCTTGTCGATCCGGAGCCCGGCGCCTAGATTACAGGCGACGGGCACTGCGCGATACGAGCTTTAGCGAACATCCCTGAGGCGATAATCACATCCACGGGGGCTGTCCCTGGGCGGGTTCCGGCCCGATCTACATGGTCCCCACCTGACGTTGAGGCGTCAGAGGATATTCCAGCAAACGGCCGAGGCGGTCCCGTCACCCTTCCTTGGCTCTCCCCAAACTCCGCTCGGGCCGAGACTGTCGACGCACCGGTGCTAAATAATATCAATTTGCCGCGCGCTGCTCTAAACGCGAGCCCATGAGCGAAGACACCGACAAGACCGCCCTGCGCACCCTCGCCCGGACGCGCCGCCGCGCCTTCGTCCAGTCGCTCGACCCGCTCGCGCATCGGCTGGCCTTCAAGGCGATCCCCTCGCCCCTCGCCCGCCGCCTAGATGGCGCGCAGACCGTCGCGCTCTACATGGGTCTCGACGACGAAGCGCCCGCCCAGCGCCTCGCGCCCCAGCTCGCGGCGATGGGCAAGACGCTTGCTCTCCCACGCGTCATCGACCGGCTCGGCACCATGGATTTCCTCACCTGGACGCCGGAGGATCAGCTCCATCCCGGCCTTTACGGCACGCACCATCCCGAACCCAGCGGCCCGTCCGTCGCTCCGGACATCATCATCGCCCCGCTGCTCGCCTTCGACCGCGCCATGAACCGGCTGGGCCAGGGCGGCGGCTATTATGACCGCGCCTTTGCCCGCTATCCGGACGCCCTGCGGATCGGCCTCGCCTGGTCGGTGCAGGAACAGGACGCGCTGCCCGCCGACCCGTGGGACCTGCCGCTCCACATCATCCTCACCGAAGTAGAACTGATCGAAGGACCCGACGCGTGAATCGCCAGCCTGCTCCCTACGAACCCAGCTGGCGCAAGCCTGTGGGCATGCTCCTCATCATCGGGCTGATCCTGCTCTGGGCGGTGCTGGTCGGCAGCCTGTCGGGCATTATCGGCAGCCTGCCGATGATCGCGCAGGTGCCGGTCTATGTCTTCCTCGGCATCGTCTGGATCTGGGTGCTGCCCTTGAAGCGCCTGCTCGCCTGGATGGAAACCGGCCGCTGGCGGCGCGGCTGACGCGCTCACAGCGCTGCTAAAACGCCCCACTCCGTCATCCCAGCGAAAGCTGGGATCTTGTGAGACGACGCCAAACGCCAAGGGCCCGAGATGCCAGCTTGCGATGGCATGACGACATATCAAATTTCGGAATAAATACGGCCCTTCAGGGCCATCCACTCTTCCAAAAGAGTGGCGCGAGTGACGGGGCTCGAACCCGCGACCTCCGGCGTGACAGGCCGGCGCTCTAACCAACTGAGCTACACCCGCGTTCGGTGTGGGCGGGCATCTATGCGGGTGCGCCGGACCTGTCAACCGGCTCTTTCACCACTTTCTTCTTTCTCGTCATTTTCTTCGCGCGGCGCCACCGTCAGCGTCCCGCGCTCGAACAGGAAACCGGCGATATCCGGCGTTCCAGCGGCCGCCACCACGGTCTGGATGATGATCAGCAAAGGCACGCCCAGCAGCGCACCCGGCGTCCCCCACACCCATCCCCAGAAGGTCAGCGACACCAGAATCAGCAGCGGGTTCATCGTCAACCGCCGCCCCAGCACCATCGGCGTGATCACATTCGCCTCCACCAGGTGAAAGCCGATCTGCGTCACGGCAGGCGCCAGCGCCCGCCACACATCGTCGAACACCATGAGCCCGCCGAGCGCCAGCAAGGCCGCCGCCAGCATCGGCCCGAAATAGGGCACGAAGTTGAGCAGCGCGACGATCCCGCCCCACATCAGCGGCGACGGCATGCCGATCAGCCACAGCGCCAGCGCGACCGCAAGCCCCAGGCACAGGTTGATCGTCGCGATCGTCAGCACATAGGCCGACGTCGCATCGACCACATTCTGGATTACCCGCGCCACCGCCATCGCGCCATCGAAGCTGCCCCGGCTGTTGATCGTGCGCCGCCGCAGCCGCGTCCAGCCTGCTAGGAAGAAATAGATGATGAGCAGCGCGAACACCATCTGGATGATCGCCGAAGGGGCGGAGGTCGCGGCGAACTGCAACAGCGACCGCGGCGCATCCACCGCCGCCGTCTGCGCCGCCGCCACCGGTCCGGTCGCCAGCATCTGCACCGTTTCGTCGACGAAATGCTGCAACTGGGAATAAAAATCGATGAGCGGCGCCAGATTATTCTGAATCTTGGGCAGACGCTGCGGCAACAGCCTGAACCAGTCGGTCGCCGGAACCACGATCAGTACCAGCGCGGTATTCGCGACCACGAGGAACGCGATCACCGCCGCCAGCGCCGCCACCGCGGAAGGCACCCGCCGCCGCTCCATCCATTCCAGGAACGGCACCAGCGCAATGGCGATCACCACCGCGGCCGTCAGCGGCAGGAAGAATTCCGCGCCCTCCCGCAAGGCGAAGGGCATGGCAAGAAGCAGCCCGACCCCGGTCGTCAGCGCGATCGACGCCAGCAGCCGATCCCGCCGCCGGTTGATTTCCTGCTGTTCATGAGGTGTCACGTAATGGTCGATCCTGCCCGCATGTCTGCCCTGCCCGCATTTCTGCAATGTGTACCGGGCCGCAACAGCGCGTCAATTTCAATCCGCCACGCCCGAACATGGCTAAGGCCCGTTAACCAAATTTTCGCTCCCCCCGTCCTAAGCCATAGCGAAACGGGGATCGGGGCTTTGAACGGATGATGCGGATATTGGCGCTACTCGGGTTGGCGGCATGGGGCATGCTGCCCGCGCCTTTGCTGGCCCGTGCGGACCTGCGGATGGAAACGCAGATGTTCGTGGAGCGCGTGCATACCGACATCAACGGCCGCGCCCGCCGCACCCTGGCCAGCGCCACGCGCGCTGCCCCTGGCGACCAGATCCTCTTCGTCGTCAACTGGCGCAATGAAGGGCGCGCTCCCGTCCAAGGCGTCGCCCTCACCAAAGCGGTCCCGCGCGGCGCAATGCTCACCGCGCCCGATCCGTCCATGCAAGTGTCGGTCGATGGCGGGCAACGCTGGGGCCGCCTTGACGAGCTATGGCTCCCGACCCCGCTCGGCGGCGTCCGCCGGGCCGTCGCGGCCGACATCACCCATATCCGCTGGACAGGCCCTGCGCGCCTGTCGCCGGGAGAAACCGCGCGTCTGAGTTACCGGGCGACGATGCGGTGAGCACCAGCTGAAATATCGATGTTGGTCACCCCGGGCTTGACCCGGGGTCCCGCTTATTCGATCCAGACGGCATGGGACGGGCACGCCAAGGCGGTTGGGTATATATCATGGCCGACCGATATCGCGGCACCATGTATGTCGGCGTGACGGCGGACATCGTTTCTCGCGTTCAGCAACATCGTTCTGGCACAGGCTCGGACTTCTGCAAGCGTTATGGCCTATCTCGCTTGGTCTGGGCGGAATGGGGCGAAGCAATGATGAGCTGCATCGAGCAAGAAAAGCGGATCAAACGATGGCGGCGCACTTGGAAGTTCGATCTTGTCGAACGCGCCAATCCGGACTGGCGCGACATGTTCGATCTGCTGGTCTGAGATGAAGCGGCCCCCCGGGTCAGGCCCGGGGTGACGAATGCCTCACTCCGCAAACAACAACACTGGCGTCTCCAGCAATCGCTTCACCGCCTGCACGAAACTCGCCGCGTCCCATCCATCCACTACCCGATGGTCGCAGCTGATCGACAGGTTCATGAGCTTCGCAGCCACGACCTCGCGCCCGCGAAAAACGGGCCGCTCGATCACCCGATTGGGCCCGACAATCGCCACCTCAGGCCGATTGATGACCGGCGTGGTCGCCACCCCGCCCAGCGCCCCCAGCGACGTCAGTGTCAAGGTCGATCCGGAAAGCTCCTCCACCTTCGCCTTGCCCGAGCGCGCGGCCTCTGCCAGCCGCTTTATCTCGCCCGCCAGCTGCCAGATATTGCGATCCTGCGCATCGCGGATCACCGGCACCATCAGCCCCGCGTCAGTCTGCGTCGCGATGCCCATATGCACAGCGCCAAAGCGCGTCACCACGCCCGCCTCGTCATCATAGCGGGCGTTCAACATTGGAAAGTCCGGCAGAGCCCGGCAAATCGCCACGATCAGCAGCGGCAGCATGGTCAGCTTCGGCCGATCCCCACGCGCGTCATTCAACTGCGCGCGCATCCGTTCCAGTTCGGTGACGTCGATTTCCTCGACATAAGAGAAATGCGGGATATGTCGTTTGGAGGCCGCCATGTTCTCCGCGATCCGGCGGCGCAGGCCGATGACCTTCACCACCTCATCCTCCCGCCGCGCGCGCGGCTTGGGCGACCGATAGCCCTGCCCCGCGCCGTAAAGCAGGAATGCGTCGAGGTCCGAATGGCGGATATGATCGCCGCTGGCTTTCACCTGGGACAGGTCGATGCCGAGTTCCCTGGCGCGGGCGCGGACGGCAGGGGATGCGAGTGACTTTCTCTCACCTTCAGAGGTCGGTGGCCGACGCGTGCTGGCCTTCTCCCTCTCCCCTTCAGGGGTCGCAGGGAGGCGCGTGCCTCCCTGCGACCCCTGAAGGGGAGAGGGCTCTGAAGTTTGCTCGTCGGGATAAGGCCGATCAACCGAGGAAATAATCCCGTTAACTGACGCGCCCGCCACCTCGCGTCCCCCCGCCGTCTCGGCCTCGATCTCCTCCTGCGAAGGCATCGGAGCCTCCGCCCCGGAAGCAACCTCCCCTTCCCCCTCGACCTCGATCTCCACCAGCATCGCGCCGATTGCGATCTGCTCGCCCGGCTCGCCTGCCAGCCGCTTCACCACGCCCGCGACGGGGCTTTCCATCTCGACCGTCGCCTTGTCGGTCATCATGTCGGCGATGGGCTGGTCTTCCTCTACCCGGTCCCCGACCTTCACATGCCAACCGACAATCTCCGCCTCGGAAATGCCTTCGCCGATGTCGGGCAGCCTGAACGTGAACAGCGCCATGGCTCAATCCCTCATGATCTTCGTGATCGCTTCCCTGATCCGCACCGGCCCCGGGAAATAGGCCCATTCCAGGCTATGCGGATAGGGCGTGTCGAAACCCGTCACCCGTTCGATCGGCGCTTCCAGATGATAGAAGCACCGCTCCTGCACCAACGCGCTTAACTCCGCGCCAAATCCGCTGGTCCGCGTCGCCTCATGCACGATCAGGCAGCGGCCCGTCTTCTTTACCGACTGCTCGATGGCATCGATGTCCAGCGGCACCAGCGTGCGCAGGTCAATGATCTCGGCGTCAACGCCCATCTCCGTGACGGTGCTTTCGATCACATGTTCCATCGTGCCATAGCAGAGTATGGTCAGCGCCTCGCCCGCACGGACTGTGCGCGCCTGTCCCAACGGCACGCGATAATAGCCCTCCGGCACCATCGCGCCCGGATGCCCTGCCCAGCTTTTCGCCGGACGGTCATAATGACCATCGAACGGCCCGTTATAGATGCGCTTGGGTTCGAAGAAGATCACCGGATCATTATCCTCGATCGCCGCGATCAGCAGCCCCTTGGCATCATAGGGCGTCGACGGGATCACCGTCTTGATGCCCGACACATGGGTGAAGATGCCCTCGGGCGATTGGCTATGCGTCTGCCCGCCGAAAATCCCGCCGCCAAAGGGCGACCGCACCGTCATCGGCGCGATGAATTCCCCCGCCGACCGGTAACGCAGCCGCGCCGCCTCGCTCACCAACTGATCGAGCGCGGGGTAGATATAGTCGGCGAACTGAATTTCCGGCACGGGACGCAAGCCATAGGCGCCCATCCCCACCGCGACGCCGATGATGCCGATTTCCGTGATCGGCGTGTCGAACACCCGGTTCTTGCCATATTTCTTCTGCAATCCGGCCGTCGCCCGGAACACACCACCGAAATAGCCGACATCCTCCCCCATGACGACGACATCGGGATCACGCTCCATCATCACATCGAGAGCGCTGTTGATCGCCTGGATCATGCTCATCTGGCGGGTTTCAGTCATTCCCTGTCTCCCCTCGCCCCTTTAGGGGAGAGGGTTGCGCAGACTTGGCGGCTCCGCCGCCTAGTCGAAGCTGGGTGAGGGGTAACTCCGCCCCATCCCCCTCTCCAACCTTCGCTAGCCAGACAACTGGCAAGCTACGGTATCCTCTCCCCTGAAGGGGCGAGGAAAATGGCGCTTCCCCCCTCACAACCCAGCCGCCTTCGCTTCATCCAGCATCTGCTGCTGCTGCTCCCTCAGATGCCAGGGCATCTCCTCGAAGACATCCTCGAACATGCTCTCCATCGGCTGATGCAGGCCATGTCCCAAAATCCCGTTCTTCTCCGCTTCCCGCGCTGCCTCGCGCACCTGCTCGGCCAATTCCTTGTCCATCGCCGCCTGCCGTTCCTCGTCCCAGATGCCGATAGCGATGCAATGCTGCTTCAACCGCGCGATGGGGTCGCCGAGCGGCCAGCGGCTCCCCTCATCAGCGGAGCGATAGGCGCTCGGATCATCGGACGTGCTGTGTCCCTCCGTGCGATAGGTGAAATGCTCGATCAGCGTCGGCCCATGATTGGCCCGCGCCCGATCCGCTGCCCAGCGCGTCGCGGCATAGACCGCCAGCGCGTCATTGCCGTCGATCCGCAGTCCCGCAATGCCATAGCCGATCGCCCGCGCCGCAAAGGTCGTCGCCTCCGCGCCTGCAAAGCCGGAAAAGCTGCTGATCGCCCACTGGTTGTTGACGACGTTCAGGATCACCGGGGCGCGATAGACGCTGGCGAAGGTGCAGGCGGAATGGAAATCCCCTTCCGCGGTCGATCCTTCGCCGCACCATGTCGCCGCGATCCGCGTATCGCCCCGCGCCGCGCTTGCCATGGCCCAGCCCACGGCCTGCGGATATTGGGTGGCCAAATTGCCGGATATGGAAAAGAACCCCGCCTCCCGCGCCGAATACATGATCGGCAGCTGCCGCCCCTTCAGCCGGTCGCCTTTGTTCGAATAGATCTGGTTCATCATGTCGACCAGCGGCCAGCCGCGCGCGATCAATATCCCCTGCTGGCGGTAGCTCGGGAAACACATGTCGTCGCTCGCCAGCGCCGCCGCCGCGCCGATCGACACCGCCTCCTCACCGGTCGACTTCATGTAGAAGCTGGTCTTGCCCTGCCGCTGTGCCCTGAACATACGCGCGTCGAACGCGCGGGTCAGCGCCATGCCGCGCAGCATGCGCAGCAGCGTCTCGGGCGGCAGCTTCGGGTCCCACGGCCCTAGCGCGCGGCCTTCTTCATCCAGAACACGGACCAGGTCGTAGGCCAATTCCCGCATCGTACCGGCATCCGCCGCCTCATCGGGCCGCCGTGCCGCTCCGGCGGCGGGAATGTCGAAATGGTTGAAGTCCGCCTCGTCGCCCGGCCGGAACTGGGGTTCTGGCACATGCAGGCGCAATTGGGGCAAGTTGCGTCCGCCACCAGACGTGGTTTCCGCGGCAAAATCAGCCCGGTCAGCTTCACCCGGTCCCGACGGGACGGTCGGCAGGTCAGCATTGCCCGGCCGAGCAGCAAGATTTTCACCAGCCCGCCGAGCGTCTTGTTCGCCCAGCCGCTTGCCCTGCTCGTTCCCGGCCTTCCCAGCGCCCGAATCATCCCGGTCGCCCATCCCGCCTCCTACTCGCACTTGCAATATTATTGCTTGATGCAATTATAATATTACAACGCTCACAAAAAGCAAGAGTTCCGTTTTCCCGCTAATTCCTTCTTGCAATCACACCGCCACCGGCGCCGCGATATGACTCTGCGGCGCATAATCCACGACTTCGAAATCCTCGATCCGATAGCCGAAAATGCTCTCCGGCCGCCTCTTCATCCTCAGTTTCGGCGCGCCGCCCGGCGTCCGGCTGATCTGCTCCTCCACCAGCGCGGCATGATTGAGGTACAGGTGCACGTCCCCGCCCTGCCACACGACTTCTCCCGGCTCCAGGTCGCATTGCTGCGCCAACATCCGGGTGATCATCGACAGCCCGAAGATGTTGAACGCAAATCCCAACCCCAAGTCACAGCTGCGCTGGAACAACAGGCCATTCAGCCGTCCATCGGCCACCTGGAACTGATAGGTCATGTGACAGGGCGGCAGGGCCATGCGCGCGACTTCCGCGACATTCCATCCAGTGAACAGCAAACGCCGCGAGCCCGGATTGTTCCTGATCCCCTCGACCAGTTCCGCAATCTGGTTGTGCCCCTTCTCGGCCCGGCGGAACAACCCATCGCCAACAGCTTCGTAGCGCGGCCAATTCACCCACTGCGCCCCATAGACGGGGCCCAGATCGCCCCACTGCCGCGCGAAGGCTTCATCCTCGATAATCCGCGCCTCGAAGTCGTCACGGCTGATCTCTTCGCCGGTCGCCTTGCGATAAGAGGCGAGCGGCCAGTCGGTCCAGATATGCACGCCCTGACGGACGAGCTCGCGAATGTTGGTGTCCCCGGTCAGGAACCACAGCATTTCCCGCGCCGCCACTTTCCAATAGACACGCTTGGTCGTCAGCAGCGGCACCGCGTCACCCGCCAGCGAAAAGCGCATGGTGGCGCCCAGCACTGACCGCGTGCCCACGCCGGTGCGATCGACCCGCTCATCCCCCTCCGTCCAGATCCGGCGCATCAGGTCCAGATATTGCTGCTCATAATGCGCTTCGTTCGGAGTGATGATTGTGGTCAACGACGCTCTTCCCTGTTGCGGCGATTCCACATTCGCCGCCCTCGCTTTAGCCGAGCAGGCCCGAGCTCGCCAATCTTGCTTTCGCTTCGGACCATTCTCCGCCCGTTCCACTCCATAGTGGACATGGTTCGCGGTGATCGCAGCGGACGGTCGCAGCATCTTGAGGCAATGGCCGCTACGGAAAGCATCCGATTCCTGCTGTTGGACGATCAGTGGCGTCCGTTGGGCCACGTCGATGGGAGCAGGGATTGGCGTCACGTCCTGCAGGAACTGCTGCTTCAGGGCAGCCACTGGCTCATCGTCGAGCAGGTGCGCCCAAACGAAGGCTCCCCTCATCCGCGACGGGACGATATCCGCCTCGCCCGCTCGATAGCGCGCCGCCTCCGGCCGATGGAAGTGAAGCTCGCCGACCATGTCATTCACGGCGGCCGGGAACAGTTCAGCTTCCGCGCCGCAGGCCTGCTTTGACCAAGGCAAAAAAAGCATGCCCAGCCGCTTGCCAGTCCGAAAAGCCCCCTCTATAGACCCCGCCTGCCCAGCGGCGTTGCAAGCAATGCCGCTATCGGTCGGGGAGTAGCTCAGCCTGGTAGAGCACTGTCTTCGGGAGGCAGGGGCCGGAGGTTCGAATCCTCTCTCCCCGACCACATTTTTCTTCACATCAAAGGTTTAGGTTGGCACGCGCGAGCGCGGTTTTGTGCTCAGCTTGAATTCGCGTAAACTATTGATCTTTCGCAAGCACGAAAAAGGGCGCGTTTCCGCGCCCTTTCATCGACTTGAGCCTTGCCGCTCCAGTCAGGCTTCGCCGAACACCCGGCGGAAGATCGTGTCCACTTGCCTGAAATGATAGTCGAGGTCGAACTTCTCCTCGATCTGTTCAGCAGTCAGCGCCGCAGCGACGTCCTGATCCGCCTTCAGCAGTTCGAGCAGCGACAGCTGGCCATCCGACTCCCAGACCTTCATGGCGTTGCGCTGGACGTAACGATAGCTGTCCTCGCGCGACACACCGGCTTGGGTCAGGGCGAGCAGCACCCGCTGTGAGTGAACAAGACCGCCCATCTTGTCGAGATTCTTCATCATCCGCTCGGGATAAACGAGCAGCTTGTCGATGACCCCCGTCAGGCGGCCCAGAGCGAAGTCGAGCGTGATGGTGGCGTCGGGGCCGATATAGCGTTCAACCGACGAGTGGCTGATGTCCCGCTCATGCCACAGCGCGACATTTTCCATCGCTGGCAGCGCGTAGCTGCGCACCATGCGAGCAAGGCCGGTGAGATTCTCGGTCAGAACCGGGTTGCGCTTGTGCGGCATAGCCGAACTGCCCTTCTGGCCCGGTGAGAAATATTCCTCGGCCTCCAGCACTTCGGTGCGTTGCAGGTGGCGGACCTCGACGGCCAGGCGCTCGATCGAGCTTGCGATGACGCCCAAGGTCGCGAAGAACATGGCGTGGCGATCGCGCGGGATAACCTGCGTCGAAACGGGTTCGATCGCGAGCCCGAGCTTGGCCGCGACATGTTCTTCCACACGCGGATCGATATTCGCGAACGTGCCCACCGCGCCGGAAATGGCGCAGGTCGCAACTTCCTCGCGCGCGGCAACCAAGCGGGTCCGGCACCGGCTGAACTCGGCATAGGCTTCAGCCATCTTGAGTCCGAAGGTCACGGGTTCGGCGTGAATTCCATGGCTACGGCCGATGGTCGGCGTCAGCTTGTGTTCGAAAGCGCGGCGCTTGATGACTGCCAGCAGCTGGTCAAGATCCTCGATCAGGATGTCCGCCGCCCGGGATAGCTGCACGGCAAGGCAGGTGTCGAGCACATCGGACGAGGTCATGCCCTGGTGCATGAAGCGCGCTTCGTCACCGACCTGTTCAGCCACCCAGGTCAGGAACGCGATGACGTCATGCTTGGTAACTGCTTCAATCGCGTCGATCGCAGCAACGTCGATGGTCGGATTAGTCGCCCACCAATCCCACAGCGCCTTTGCAGCGGATTTGGGAACCACGCCCAGTTCACCAAGCGCCTCCGTGGCATGGGCCTCGATTTCGAACCAGATGCGAAACCGGGCTTCGGGTTCCCAGAGTGCTGTCATTTGGGGGCGGGCGTAGCGCGGGACCATCGAACGAATCCTGATTTGCTGGTGAAAGATCGCGCGCCGCCTAGCAGGCGAGCCTTTCAAGGGCAAATCGCGGCTTCTTTCGTCTTCCCTTCACCCTCCTGTCCGCTTTTCACCCTGATTATGGCAGTATTTGAAGACCAGATGAGGCCGTTCATGGGGTAAGATGTTGATGCTGAACAACCATTCAGGAAACACGATAGTCATTCATGTATTCTTGCTCCATGAAGCGGTCGCGCCCGACTTGCTCGATCGCTGATGGAGAAGATTATGTTTCGCGCCTTTATCGCTGCTGCTGTCCTGTCTGCTGCCACCCCGGCGGTCGCGCAGACTTCCGCCGATGCGCCCGCAAGCGTGCAGCCGGACGCACCCGCACAAGACCAAACCCCGGCAGACACGGTGGCATCGATCGTCGACAGCGAGTTTCCAGCCTATGACGCCAACGGAGACGCGCAACTCGACAAAGCCGAATTTTCACGCTGGATGGCGGCGCTGAAGGATCAGGAGATGAAGAGCAGCGGCCAAAAGCTTGCGGCCGCTGATGTAGTGGCCTGGACTGACGGCGCGTTCAAGACGGCCGACGCCGACAAGAGCATGTCAGTGAGCAAGCCCGAGCTGATTTCTTACCTGAGCCGCGGCGCTGCCTGATCGCGAAGCATTCTACGCGGATTAGAAAAACCCCAACCCAAAAGGGTCGCAACATGGGGCGGCATGGAGCGAAGGCCATGCCGCCTCTTTTTTTCCAAAATCCAAGCTGGTCAGCCGCGCTTCTTGTTCGCGTATAGAAGCGCCGCCACGATCGCGGCCGATCCAATCCCGACCGCAGTACCCATCCACACGCCCCTGCCCGCGGTCTTCCGCGCAGCGGATGCCAGATCGGACTTGTTTTCAGTTGCTTGCTTGGGGGCTTCGCCTTCGGGCGCATTGTCGTTGGGTTGGGTCATGGTGAATCAGCTTATGCAACAAGGCCGTCTGCGAGGAAAGATGGCCCCGGCATATCTGCGTCAATAGTCCGGCAGCGTCTGGCGCGCTTCGCCCCAACCGCGCAACTCCCTTGATCCCGCCCGCGCGAGCAATTTATCGATGTCCGCGATCGTGTAAGCGCCCGGGCGGTCGATAACTTCCAATTCGTCCCAGGTCACGGGCACCGCCACCGGCGCATTCTCACGTGCTCGCACCACATAGGGGAGCACCGCCGTAGCGCCACGCTGATTACGCAGCCAGTCGATGAAGATCCGCCCCTTCCGCTTCGCCTTGCTCATGGTGGCGGTGAAGCGGTCCGGTTCGGCAGAAGCCAGGGCGCGCGAAAAGCGATCGGCAAAGTCCTTTACCTTCGGCCATTCGGCCTCCGGCGTAAGCGGCACTACGACGTGCACGCCCTTGCCGCCGGACAACATGGGAAAGCTTGTGAGGCCAATATCCTCAAGGGTGCGGCGAATATCACGGGCAGCCTTTTTCACATCCTCAAAGTCCAGCCCCTCGTCAGGATCGAGGTCGAAGATCAGCCGGTCCGGCTTTTCGACATCCTCGACCCGCGATCCCCAGCCGTGAAATTCGATCGTGCCCATCTGAACGCAGGCAACCAGCCCATCTATGTCATCCACATAGAGATAGTCCTGCTCGTCCCCGTCCTTTTCGCGAATAGGGACATGCTTCACATGATCGCCAAAGCTGCCGCTGTCATGCTTCTGGAAAAAGCATTTCTTTGCCCGTCCCTGCGGACAACGCACCAGACTGATCGGCCGGTGCGCAATCCACGGCAGCATGATCGCTCCAGCCGCCTCATAATAGTCGGCGAGCTGTCCTTTGGTCACCTTCGCTTCGGGGAAGATCAGCCGATCGCGATTTGAGACATGCACATCGCTTTCCTGTTCGGGTACAGCCATCACCTTCTCCCGGGAAACGTCCTTCGCCTTCTTGTCCTCGCGAAGGCCCAGGAAGCTGCCATGACGTACGACATTGTCGCTGGTGAACTCGGCGAAGGCGATCTCCGCAACCAGATCAGGCCGCACCCATTTGGCACCCCGCGCCTCGCTGCGCGGAACTTGCAAGGCGGCGGTCTGCCGGGCCCTCGCCTTCAGCTGGCTTAGAAGCCGCTCGCTATTCTGCGCATTGAACCCCGTCCCGACCTTCCCAGCATAGACCAGGCCTTGTTCGTCATGCTGGGCAAGCAGGATGTTACGGAGCGAACGGCCACTGGCCGTGCTTGGCATCCATCCCACGATGACGAATTCCTGGCGGCGGGTGCATTTGACCTTCAGCCAATTCTTGGTCCGCGCGCCGCGATAGGGAGCATCGGCGCGCTTGCAGATTATCCCCTCCTGCCCCGCCTCGCACATCGTCCTGAACAGCTTTTCGCCAGCGCCCACGATATGGTCGGACAGGTGCACATGCGCGCTCCCCTGCCCAAGCAAGGCCGCGAGCTTCTCCTTCCGGGCGATATTGGGCTGCCAGGTCAGGTCTTCGCCATCCAGGGAGAGGAGATCGAAGGCGAAGAGATGTAGCGCTCCCTTGTTCTCGCCCTTCAACACCTGCTGCAATGTCGAAAAGTCGGGATTTCCGTTCGGCCCGAGCGCCACGATTTCGCCATCGATAAGCATGGGGGGAAGGTTCATGCCCGCAACCTCCTTGGCCAAGGATGCGAAGCGATCGGTCCAGTCCAGGCCGGATCGGGTAAAAACCTGCACGCGGCTACCCGCCACACTGACGAGGCTGCGATAGCCGTCATATTTGATTTCATGCAGCCAGTTGTTGCCGGTGGGGACGGCGTCCACCAGCGTCGCCAGTTGCGGCGCCTGGAATGGAGGAGCCTTTGCTAGTTTACTCCGCTTGGGCGCAGGGCGCGCCGGGGTCGCCCTCTCCGCTTCGCTCATCGCGGCGTCGAATGCTTTGCCACGCTTCCCCTTGAGCGAGATCGCAGGCGCGTTGGCCGCAATCTCTCCCATGGTCCTGCCGCTCTTGATGCTGGTCAGTTCACGCCCGACCAGGTCCTCCGCAGGACCGGCATAGGCGTCATCGATCTTGCGGAGCAGCCAATTCTCCCGCTTCCCTTCACCAGGCCGTGGCTTCAAGCGGATTAGCAGCCATTCGCCCTTCATCCGCTGGCCATGCAAAACGAAGTGGAGATGGCCTTTCGCCAGGTCCTTCGCACTCTTGCCGGGCACTGGCTCCCAGGTGCCTTCATCCCACAACATCACGGTGCCCCCGCCATATTCACCCTTGGGGATGGTGCCTTCGAAGCTGGCGTAGGATAGCGGATGATCTTCCGTGCGGACGGCAAGGCGCTTGTCGGCAGGATCAAGGCTGGGGCCGCGGGTCACGGCCCAGCTTTTAAGGACGCCGTCGACTTCCAACCGGAAATCATAGTGCAATCGGGTGGCGTCATGTTTCTGGACGATGAAGCTGTTCCCGCCCCGGCGCTCCCGTTTTCCGGCAGGTTCCTTCGTCCGGGTGAAGTCGCGCTTGCGATTATATTCCTTCAGGGGGTCGGCTTCGGCCATATATCAGGCCCGCTTGCGCGCGGGAGCCTTGGTAGCAGAGCTCCGCCGGGCCGCCGGTTTCTTTGCTGCAGGCTTTGCCGCCGCGCCTTTCGCCCCACTATCGACAGACTTCTTGAGCGCGGCCATCAGGTCGATCACATTGCCGCTGCGCTTGGCAGGCGCTTCGTCCTCATCCTCGATGATGCGGCGACCCTTGGCCTTCTTCTTCTTGTCGATGAGCCTTTCGAGCGCATCGACATAGCGGTCGTGGAAGCTGTCCGGCTTGAACGGCGCCGTCTTTTTCTCGATCAGCGCCTCCGCTAGGTCGAGCAGTTCCGGGTCGGGCTTTACATCGTCTATTTCACGGAAATAGGATTGGGCCTTGTTGACCTCATCGGCATATCGGAGCGTCTCCAGCACCATTCCGCGTCCACACGGCTTCAGGGAAACAATATATTCCCGCCCGCGCATCGCGAGCTGGCCCAATCCGACTTTCCTCGCCCGGCGCAAAGCTTCCCGCAGGACGACAAAGGCTTCCTCGGCAAGATCGTCGGCGGGCACGACATAATAGGGCCGCTCATAATAGAGAACGTCGATCTCGTCGGCATCGACAAACTGGGTCAGTTCCAGCGTCTTCTTGCTCTCCAGCTTCACCGCTTCGATCTCGTCGGGCTGGAGCAGGACATAGTCGCCCTTGCTGACCTCAAAGCCTTTGACGATGTCCTCGGGCTTCACTGGCCCCAGTCCGGGCACTGTCTTTTCATATCGCACCCGCTTGCCGCTGGGCTCATGGATCTGGTGGAAGGCGATCTGCGCGCCAGACTTGGTAGCAGCGTAGATTTCAACGGGGATGGAGACGAGAGCAAGCCTGATCTGCCCCTGCCAATATGCACGCGCCGCCATGGTCCAACCTCCTTGCCATCGAGAAAAATGCGCAGCCCGGCACAAGGGTTCCGGGATCAAGCAGCGCATCTTCCCTTCGCATGATGCCGGTAAATCCGACGAGGCGCTTTCGAACTGCGCCGAAATGGCCTAAGCTGACCGGATCAGCAGCTAAAGGACATGCCGAATGCAATTCCTACGGACTGCCTTCTGGGTTGTCTTGGCCGTCGCGATCGCCCTTTTTTGCAAGGCGAACAACCGGCCGACCGAAATCAAGATTTGGGGTGACATAGTTTGGGAGACACGTATCTGGTTTCCCATCCTGATCGCATTCCTCGCGGGGTGCCTTCCCTTCTGGATCATGGCACGCACAACGCGCTGGCGGATGAAGCGGAAGCTGGAAAATACCGAGCGTGCCCTTGTGGCGGCGACTGCGACGGCGGCGCCTGCTTCCCTGCCCAGCGACACCGCTGACCATCTTACGACCGCTTCACCTTCCCACCCTGTCACAGGAACAGCATGAGCAGCCCCATCTACGTCGCCATAGACACCCCCGACCTCAGCAAAGCTCAGGATTTGGCCGGGCGCGTGCGCGGGCATGTCGGCGGGTTGAAGCTGGGGCTCGAATTTTTCTGCGCGCATGGCCATCATGGCGTGCGGGAGATGATGAAGTTCGACCTCCCGATCTTCCTCGACCTCAAGCTTCATGACATACCCAACACGGTGGCAAAAGCCGTGCAGGCGCTCAACGGGCTGGAGCCAGCGATCCTCACCGTGCATGCAGCCGGCGGCCGCGCCATGCTGGAGGATGCAAAGGCGGCGGCGGGCATCAATACGAAGGTGGTGGCAGTCACCGTCCTTACCAGCCTCGACAACAGTGACCTTCAGGACATCGGGGTCGGCGGCAGGGCGGAAGATCAGGTAACACGGCTCGCCGATCTTGCGCGAAGTGCCGGGTTGGACGGCATCGTCTGTTCGGGGGAAGAAGTCGCGCTTGCGAAACGGGCCTGGGCCGACGGATATTTTGTGGTGCCAGGCGTGCGTCCGCAAGGAGGTGCCATGGGCGACCAGAAGCGGGCTGTGACGCCGCGAGAAGCTCTGGATCGTGGCGCGTCGATCCTCGTCGTGGGCAGGCCCATCAGCTTGGCGGAAAATCCGGATCAGGCTGCACGAGAGATCGAAGCAACATTGTAAGAGAGTGGTGAGATGGGAGGACCGGCCAACGCCAGTCCTCCCCTCCCGTCAGAAGCGCCAGCCTACGCTGGCTACGACCTGATGACGGTCAGTATCGATATCGAACTCGCTGCTGGTCGCGCCATTGACGAAGTCGATATGAGCGCTGTCATATTTCGAGTAACGATATTCCAGCTTACCGAACATATTTTCGTTGAACGCGCGCTCAACGCCACCGCCGACCCGCCAGCCGTCCAGCTTGAAGGCCGTGTCGGTGGACTGATTGGTGTCGCCTGCGAGCACGTTCAACTTGGTGTTGGTGTAGCCACCCTTCACATAGACGAGCGTGTTGGGGCTGGCGAGAATACCCGCGCGCGCGCCGATGTAGAGGTCACGCCCTTGGCTGACCCGGCCAAAGCCGAACTGGTCGGTGAAAGGATTCCGGCTGCTCTTGGCAGTAGAGTCGGTGAATTCGCCTTCAACACCGACGACAGCGCTGCCAAGGTTGAAGTCATAACCGGCGCCGACGCCATAGAGCAGGCCATCGATCGACTGGTCATCATCGCCATTGTCATTGTCCACGCTGCTGCCCGCGCCGGTATGGTCATAGCCTAAAATCGCTTCGACCCGAGGCCCGGTGAAAGTGGCTCCAGCATCCTGGGCCAGGGCGGGAGCGGCTACGGCCGATCCGGCCAGCAAGGTTGCGACCATTATTTTCCGCATAGGGTACTCCATTGTCACTCACCTCCTTCAGGAGGAAGTGCTGGAAGTCCCAAGCACAGCTCATGGTTTCATGAACCCAAGATAAACGGCTGAAAATGTGGCATTTGGGCAACGAAATCGGTGTCGCCCCGAACTCAATAGTCTTTCGAAATGCGCACATTTGCGCTCTCTCGTCCAAGCGTAGAGATCGCCGCCAGCAGGGAAAGCCAACGTGTCACCTGATATTCTATGCGCGTCGCTGAGTAGCCTTGGCCGTCGGTGATAAGTTCGACATAGGTCTTGCGCGTCAGATATTTTCCCGCCGCGATGGAGGTTCCCTGCCCCTGCGTAGGATCGGCCGCGATGATCCTCAGGCGATCCAGCCCAGCAGCCTTGCGCACGGCATTGATCGGATCGAGCCCGCCTTCGCCCTGCAATGATCCCACCGCCGATGCGAGCTGCAATGCCTCTGGCGCGGAAAGATTGGTGATCGAGGTCCCGAACAGAATGCGGGACAGCAGTTCGTCCTGCGGCAAGGCGGGAATACTGGTGAAACTGATGTCGGGCTTCAGACCGGTTCCACCCACATGGATCATCGCCTTGAGGTCGCTGACGTCTGCCTCGGCATCGATGTCGAGCGTCGGATTAGCGGGCGTGCGGCCGTCGAACTGGATCTTGCCTTCGCGCAATTCAAAACGGCGCCCGGCGAAAGTGTAGCCACCCCGGATCAACTCTGCCGTGCCAGAGATCGCCGGGCTGGTAACGGTTCCCCCGATGTCCAGGTTGGCGCGCCACTCGCTGTCCAGCCCCAGTCCCCTGACCGTCAGGCGATTTCGCGCACGGGCCTTGACCGCCATAGCCCATGGCCGACTTGCCCGAGGGCGCTCGACTTCTTCCCCATTGCGGTTGACCTCTGTCACTCGCAACTCGGGGATTTGAGCGATGGCGGCCGCGCGCCCGAGCGTGAAGCGGCTGCGGTTGAGCAGCAGATCGCCACCGATGGTGCCGTTGACGCCATCCGAACGCAGAGTGATCGGGCCAGTGACAGTCGCGGCTATGTCGTCCCGCTCCAGCAGCGCGGCATTTTCCGCCTGCAGGCGCAAATCCATGCCGACGCCCGCGATACCGGCGAAAGTGAAGCTGCCCGTACCTGTCACGATGCCGCCATTCTTGGCGGTAGCGGTGAAGCTGGACATGACAAGTTGCGCGCCCGAAAATCTTCCCCGCGCTTGCACATCGTGCAGCCGCATGCCGGTGACCGCACTGGTTATCGCTGCACTATCCGTTGCAAGCGCGCCGGTGATGACCGGATTGCCTAGCGTACCCCGCGCATCGGCAGACACACTCACGGGTCCGGATATGTCCACGATCTCGACTCCGGTCAGCCGCCAAAGGGTATCAGCGGCGCCCCTCAGTCGAAGCTGCCCGAACAGCGGCGCGCTATTGAGCCGGTCGACAAGGCTTCCCTGCGTGCCAAGCGGCGTCAGCAGCACCTGAGCCCTTCCGATCGTCTGGCCATCGGCTGCGAACAGCATGCGTGCCGCCAACCGGTCCGGCATGAGAACGGCGTTGATCCCCGCGTCCACCGGACGGGAACTGAGGGACAATCCCGACCGCGACAAGCCGCGGACGCGCAGTTCCGCCTTGCCGCTGGGCATGCCGCCACGGCTGTGAACATAGGTCAGCGAGCCCGTGGCTGTCCCCCCAAGGCCAAGATCGTCATAGACGATATCCAGCAGCGAAAGAGGGAGCTTTTGCACACGGCTTTCGATCCGGGTCGTCTGCCCGCTCAGCTCTCCACCCAATTGCAGCGAGCCGCCCGCATAGCTGATGGTCACGGGGGACAGCCGCCAGCCGTCCGCGCTGCGGGTCAACAGCGCTGACCGCGTCAACCGGATCGGGCGCTTGTCGATCGTCCCGCGAGCCGCGACACGGATACGGTCTGGTTCCACCTGCGCTTCGCCCTGAAGGTCGAAAAGGCGCCCGCGCTGTCCTGACAGGCTGGACTTTACAGTGCCATAGCCGCCTTTCAGGTCTGCATTGGCCGCCAATCTGCCGATCAGGACGCCACCAACACGCAGTCCCCTGGCTTGCATCACCGCGTTGATCGACGTTCCCGACGGGTCAAGCAGGACGGTCGCATCCAGCTTGCCGCGACGGACGGCGATGGCCGTTGGTCCATCAAAGCTGGCGTCTGTGGCGTCGAGTTTCAAAACCAGTTGCTGGACAGCGTTGATCGGCGCGAACGCGATACTTCCCTTGACAGGCCCGGCCACATTCAGCTGCCCTTCAAGACCGCCAGTCACCGGGCGCAGATCGCCGCTTGCCACAACACCGGATACCGCGAGCTTTGCCACTCTCACTACCGCCTGGCCTCCGCGCGGCAGCAGGATCTGGCCAGCACCGGTGAAGGGGCCAAGCATCGAGCCGCCTTGGGCCGTAAACTGATAACCGGCGCTGTCCGGCACGAGATGCGCCCGCATCCCCGCGACGCCCAGCGCGTCCAGCGGCCGATCAAGCAGCAGATCGATCGTCGGCTGTTCGATCTTGCCGTCCAGCGTCAGACGCAAAGGCCCATATTGCTTGTGGGTTCCACTGCCCTCGAAATGGAAACTCCTGTCGGGGCGCCGGTAGCCATTGGCGGCAAGGCTGAGCAACGGCGCTTCCAAGCGCAAGCCCGTGAACATCAGTCGCTTGTCCGGCGCGAGCGAAAGGCCGCTCTTTACCACGGGAAGGCCTCCGCCCAAGCTGCGCAGGAAGCTGTTGTCCAACCGGCGCATCCGCGCCATCGCAGTCCCGCTCAAACCAAAAGCACCGTTCTTCCCCGGCACCGCGCGTAATTTGGAGGTCAGGTCCACGATGCCGAGGCCGCGAATGGCCAGGCCGCGTATCTGCCCATCCAGACCAAAATCATAGCGCCCGGTCTTGAGGTCCGCGAGCATGACGAACTTGCCGCTCAGCTTGTCGGAGCGGATCGGCATGGGATTGCTGATGAGTTGCTGGCCCTTGATCTGCAGCACACCGTCGAGCACGAAATTGCGGACGATGCCTTCGACAAGCTCCCCCTGTCCATCCAGTCGCCGTGCGCGCAAATGGACGGGGATGAGCAACGGCGCGTTGGCAGCCTTGCGCCCTTTGCCCTCGGCGCGGACATCGCTGATCAGGGTGCGGTCGAAAGCCAGCTGCCGAGCCCTTAGCAGATATTCGTAGCCGAACCCGGCGAAGGGACCGTCAAGCCGCACGCGGGCGGTGACGTCCCGCCCGCGCATCGACTTCAGCAATGCCTGGGGCCGGACAAGGCTCACATCGATCAGCAGATTGTCGAACGCGGAGTTGCGTAGATCGAGCGCCCCATCTGCCTTCAACTGCATCGCCTCCGATCGCAGCGACAGCTTGCCGTCAACGATCCGGTTTGTCAGAGACCCCCTAGCTTCTATTGAAAGGCGCGGCGCGGACAGGCGCTGTACCAGTCCCTTGCCCGCTACCGCCTGCGCCTCGATCGATCCCGTTGCTGAATAGGTGCCGCTGCGCGCCGCCAACATGAGGTCGATCGCCGGTTCGCTGTCCAGCGTGCCGGACAAGCGCCCGTCCCAGCGGGTCCAGCTCCCCTTTCCCCGAACTCGCAGGTTGCCGTCCTGCCGCAGCCCTGCGATGTTCGCCAGAACGCCACCCGATGGGGCGTTCACCGTCACATCCAGATCGAACCGGTCATCGTCGGGCCGACTGTCGAGCGCGAGGTTTATCGCGTCCTCCTGCCCCAACACGCGCGCGGAAAGATCGATAACGGCCCTCCGCCCCCTGATGTCGGCATCGCCGGAAATGGTTGCCTGCTGCACCTTGCCGCTGATGCTGTCGTCGATGGTCAGCCGCCCGACCGAAAACTGCATCAACCGGATGTCGAAGCTTGGGAGGATGGGGCCTTGCTGCTTGGCGGGGTTGAGGCGGGGCAGCTTGTGCAGCGTTGCAGCCGGTATATTGAGCCGATCGATATCCAGACGGTTTGAAAGCCACGCCAGCGGCCACCAGTCTAGCTCTACCCGCGGCGCCGTTAGAAAAGCGCCCTTCGGGTCTGCAACCGTCACGCCATGCAGGACGGCCCGGCGATAGATGCTGCCTTCGATACGATCGACATGGATGCGCAAACCTGACGGCGGGCTGATCTTGTCGATACGCGTGATGAGAAAGCGGTGCCCCGCCGACGTGTCCAGCCATATAAGCGCTGCTGCCGATATGACGACCAGCAGGGCCAGCAGCCCGGTAATCCAGCGCTGCCACGGACCGTCCCATGCGCGGTGCCGCCGCAGGGGCTGCTGGATATCCTCCGCCATCAGAAAGCCTGGCCCAAGGACACATAGACAGCGACGCGGGGATCGCCCTTTTGCGGGTTCAACGGCGTGCCGACATCAATCCGGATCGGACCGAAGCTGCTATAATAGCGAAGGCCCAAGCCCGCCCCGATGCGCAGATCGCGGAAACGCGGCAGGAAGCTGGTGGAGATGTTGCCTGCGTCGATGAAGGGCACGACGCCGAAATTGCCGAACCGGACGCGTGACTCCAGCGAGAATTCGGCCAGGCTCTTGCCGCCGATCGGGTCGTTGTTCGCGTCGCGTGGGCCGATATCCTGATAGCCATAGCCCCTGACCGAAGCGCCGCCGCCCGCGTAGAAACGGCGCGATGGCGCAATCCGGTCGACCGTCGAACCCAATATGGTGCCGAAGCGGGCGCGCGCCGCCAGGACCACGCGCTCAGTCATCGGCTGATAGACGCTGCCGTCGATCTGCACCCGGGAATAGCCGAAGGTGCCGTTCTGGAAGGACAGCTCAGGACTGAACCTGCCGCCCAGGCGGAAACCCCGGCTGGGATTCAGCAGATCGTCGCTACCATCATAGGTCAGGCTGAGCGGCACTGCGCCGATAAGGAAGGTTCGCCGGTTCCCGCCGCTGAACGCATCCTTCTCGTCCGATGCGATCAGTTCCGCTCCGACCCGCCACACCCATTTTTTCTGAAAGAGGATGTTGGTTTGCCGTTCGAGCGCCCCGGACAGGGTGATCGTGCGGGCGTCATAAGCGTCGCGCTTGATGTTGCTGATCGACACAAGTCCGGTCAGCACATGATCGCGCTCCCGGAAATTATTGCGCCGGTAGGTGAAGGATGCTGTCTGCTCCTGCGTTCCCAGAACACCGCGCAATGTGACGGCACCTTCGGGCGGGAACAGGTTGCGGTGCTGCCAGCTGACGGCGGCACGATAGCCTTCTCCGGTGCCATAGCCCAATTCGCCCGCAATGGTCCGCAACGGTGCTGGGCGTACATCGACCGCCAGGTCGACATGCTCTCCGTCACCAGCGTCCTTGGGGGTCAATGTGACCGAAGATATGAGCCCGGTGGCGACGATCGCTCCGCGCAGGTCCTCGACATCCGATATGTTATAGGGATCGCCCCGTTCGAAGCGCGCAATCCGCGCCACATGACGAGCGCTGAAGAGCTTTTCATTGTTGAGGATGATCGAGCCGAAAGTCCGGTAGGCGCCGGGCGTAACGACGATATCCAGCTCTCCCTTGCGCTCTTCATGATCGATCCGCACTTCCGGTTCGCCGACGCTCGCGAAGGGAAAGCCATTCTCGCTGAGCGCGAGCGACAAAGAGGCCTGCCCCGCCAGGATCGCATCGGCATCGACGGGATCGCCCACCTGGACAGCGAAGGCTTCGCGCAATTTCGCTTCGCGCTCGCCCGCCTCATTCAATCCCGGGAGATCGACGGAAGCAAGCTGATAACGGGGCCCCGCTGCTATATCGAACTGCACAGCGAGCCGGTCTTCAGTGCCGGGCAAGACGGAAATGGCACTGCGGACGCGCGCGGCATAATAGCCTTTGGCTCGCAACAGCCGCTCGAGCAGTTCGCTATCTTCCTTAATCCGCCTGTTTATCTGGGCGATATTGGCAGGCTTCCCTTCGCCTTCCCGCAGGACCGACAATTGCTTGAACCGACTGTCGAACTGCGGGTCAGCGATCTGGTCCGCGCCATTGAGCTGCACCAAGTAACGCTTTTCTTCGCCGGAGTCCGCGAAGGCCGCCACCTCGGCAGGCACTTCGTCACCGGGGTCCGGAACGGCGGCATCAGCCACTTGCCCGGCCATATCTGGAGCGTCCAGGGGGTCGGGCGGCAAGGATGTGACGGTATCAGCCTGTCCAAGGTCGGGCCATGCGACACCCAGGTCGGGCATGGGATCAAGGGGCAGGTCCTGATCGACCGCCCCCGCGGGCGGTTCGGCGCTCTGGGCGTGCACGACAGGAGCCGCCAAAAGCAGAGGCAGGAGGAGAAGCCGGGAGGCTTGCGACATGGCTGATACGCGGCGGCAAGGCCGCAAGCCCGTATTCATATCAGCGGTCTAGCCCAAGTTAGAAAGGAAGCGCCAGCCTGTAAGATGGCCGATGACGGGCGATTGCCGTTTAAAAGGCAGTGTTCAGGCGATCCATCAGCGCGCGCGCCGGGCTGCTTTCCACCTGACCCCGAGGACGCGCCATATGATCCATCCGGTCCTGCAGGCGTGCGACGCGGCCATATAGTTCCTGGCTGGCGTCGATCAGTGCGCGGGCGGCAAAGGGGAAAGCGGCCGCAATGTCCGGGTCCGTTTCCGTTGCGCGGCCCAGACGGTATTTTTCGTCCACCAGGTCCGCGTCCGAGATTTCGCCACGTTGCCACGCGCGCTGGCTGAGCAGCCAGGCGATGATGTGCATCAGCCGGGTCGTGACCTTGAGGGATTCGCAAGCGAAAGACACGCGGCGAAGTGGATCCTGCAGCTCAGCCTCTGTCGTATCGCGATGGTCGAAATAGGCACGCGCTTCATCGGCCATCACCATGGCTTCCAGATACAGGCCATCGACCAGACGCCGATGCAAACCACGGTCAAGAGTGACGGACGGAGACATGGACCGAATCACTGACATAAAAGCTGCTGCTTGTCAGTTAAGATGCAGCGGACATGGGCTGGATTGTCTCATTCAGGGCCGTTGTTAACCAACAAACAGGCGGATATGCGATCAGGCGATGATGTCCGGGACGAGCGCATCCTCAAGAAGCGCTATTTCATCGCGCAACCGGAGCTTGCGCTTCTTGAGTCGGGCGACCTGCATCTGGTCACGGCCGCCGGCATCGACGAGGGCTTCGATCGCGCCGTCAAGGTCGCGATGCTCGACTCGCAGCAGTTCCAGCCGTCGCATGATGTCTTCCCGGCTCACCCACTACCCACTTTCTCGGCCATGTTGCGGACAGCATCCTGATAACTCCGCAAACCCGGTCGGACCATCGCAAATTTGCACGCGGCCCGTCGCAAAGCCCGGTTAGCGCGAAGACATGAGGGGCGAATCATGATCTACTCATTCGTCCATTACCCTCATCAGGAGAATGTCATGGAAAACAGCCACATTTCAGCTCTTTCAGCCAAGCATGCCGGCCTTGAAGCGCGGATCAAGGCGGAGACGAGTCGGCCGATGCCCGATGCAATCCTGGTTGCTTCGCTTAAAAAGCAGAAATTGCGGGTGAAAGAGGAAATGACGCGGAATTGATCCGGCATTTTGAGAAGGGCGAGCGAAAGTTCGCCCTTTCCTCATTTTGAGCGCACGGAATGCGGCGTCGCTGAAGGCGGGCCGCTTTTTTCATGAAGGAAATAGCGGGAAAACCGCGTTTTGCTATTTTAGCGTCCTATCTGGTGGAGGCGCAGATAGGAAGGAGCGCGGGAGGTGGTGCCGGAGGCCACGGGTTTGCGGGCAAGCGCAGGGTCGATCTCATGATCGAATGCAATACCGATCTTGCCATCTTTCGACCAGACGACGCGGCCGCTGACCCGCCCGACCCCGCGTAGGTCGAGGACGATCGCGGCATCCGCAGGCACGGGCCGTTCGCAATCGGCCATGAGCCCGGTCGCCGACAGGTTGCGCACGCGGGCGCGGCCGAGCGGCTTGCCCTCCTCCGTCGCCAGATTGGTGAGCAGGAACAGGCTGTCCCGCGGACCCGACCGTGCCGGACCCCGTTCTGCCATTTCCTGATCCTTATCCATGTCCAATACCTTGCAATGACCCGTTTATTTGCCGGGACATTGGCAGGGATCGGTGGATAAAGCGTTAATCGTCGCGCGAGACCTTTTCCTGCCGCTCGTGCCGTTCCTGCGCCTCGACGGTCATGGTCGCGATCGGACGAGCTTCGAGACGACCGAGCGAAATGGGTTCGCCGGTCACTTCGCAATAGCCATATTCGCCATCATCGATGCGGCGGAGCGCAGCGTCGATCTTGGAAATGAGCTTGCGCTGGCGGTCGCGGGTGCGCAGTTCGATCGACCAGTCGGTCTCGCTCGACGCGCGGTCGTTGAGGTCGGGCTCGCGAAGGGGTTCATTCTGCAGCACGGCCAGCGTGCCTTCCGCCTCAGCCAGGATCTGCTTCTTCCAGTCCCAGAGGCGCTGGCGGAAATATTCGAGCTGGAGGGGATTCATGAACTCTTCGTCGGGCGAAGGACGATAGT
This sequence comes from Sphingobium agri, assembly GCF_023051225.1. Taxonomy (NCBI): domain Bacteria; kingdom Pseudomonadati; phylum Pseudomonadota; class Alphaproteobacteria; order Sphingomonadales; family Sphingobiaceae; genus Sphingobium; species Sphingobium agri. The sequence goes on from NZ_JALKHS010000007.1 coordinate 65,038, forward strand.
CGGGGGGAAGTATAACAGCCGATTTCGGCGGATTATGGCCGTCTTTATCGGAATTCAGGACCGATGCCATCTGGCTCTCCGACTCGAGAGGCTCCGGCTCAAAAGCGCCGGTAGCCCGTGACTTATGATTGACGGCGCCTAATAACGAGCGGCGCGGGACGACACAAGCGCGCAATCATCAGCCATGCAGAGAGGCAAGAGCGCCGAGGAGGGGAACGGGTCCCTCCCCGCCCGATTCCGCCCCTCATCCGCCAGCACCGGCTGCAAAGAAAAACACAATCCAATCGTTAACAACCAGCGTATCAAAACGAGACGTTAACCATAAAGATTGGTGCTGTTCTACATCGCCCACCAACTTATAGCCTATATTCAAGGTTAATGACGTTGAAGTTGAACTGTTCTTCCCCCTTTTTAGAAGCACAGAACAGTTTCATGGCTGCCAAAGGCGACTGACGCGGCCCGAAGCTTCAAGACGAAGAAGAGTGGATAGCTATGTCGGTACGGATGGCACTGGCCAAATTATGCGCTTTCACCTGCGGTGGCGCGATCATCGGGGGTGGCGCCGTCCATGTCGCGGAGAGCGCGCGCCCGGCCGTGGTCAAGAGCACCAAGAGCGTGAAGGCCGCGCCAAAGCGCTATGCCGTCCGCCCGATCAAGCGCAAGATCGTGAAGCGGGCCGCCCCCCGCAAGCCGCAGACCATCACTGTGGTGACGCAAGGCGCGCCCATTCCCCTGCCCGCTCCACTTCCAGCGGCTGAAATGCCCATGTCCGGCGGCGGCGCTGCCCCGGTGGTGCTGGCGGGCGGCGGCGGCGGCTTTGGCGGGGGCGGTTTCTTCGGAGGATTTTTCGGCGGCAGCGGCGGTGGCAGCAGCGGCGGATCGGTGGTGATTTCCTCGACCAGCAGCTCGACGGGCGGCATCAGCAGTTCGACGAGCTCTACGACGGGCGGCGTGTCGACATCGACCGGCGGAGTCTCCACCTCGACTGGTGGCGTGTCCACGTCGAGCGGCAATGTGTCGACGTCGAGCGGAAACGTCTCGACCTCCAGCGGGAATGTCTCCACGTCCAGCGGCAACGTGACGAGCAGTTCTTCGACGTCCACCTCCAGCGGCAATGTGACGAGCAGCTCGTCGACGTCCACCTCCAGCTCTACCTCGTCCTCGACGTCGTCCAGCACATCCTCGTCCACGTCGACATCGTCGAGCACATCTTCCTCGACCTCGTCCAGCAGCTCGGGCGGTTCCACCAGCAGCGGCGGGCATGATGTGCCTGCGCCGCCGATGGTGTTGCTGTTCGGCGCGGGCGCGGTCGCGCTGGTCGCGCGGCGGCGCTTTGCCGAGCGGAAGGCGAAGCGGGACTGAAGCTTTGGGTATCGACGAGCCTGTGCCTTCTTGACCAGGCTTGGCCGTTTGGAAAGAAGCAGAGGGCCCGTTCGACTGCCTGCTTGCAGAAGGCGATCAGGACGGGCTTAGACAGGCTCAGCCCGAACGGAGACAGTGGTTGGAGCTAAGATTTACCGGAGCCGGAGGTGGGCGTTAGCTGCCCGGATCCGGCCATTTCAGCCTTTCACGCGGGGGCGTGCAGAAGGGGCGGCTTGTGGGGGGCCGCCCCTTTTTTCGTTGGCAAGCTCAACTCTGGGCGATGATCTTTTCGATTTCCGGAACCGGATGGTTGGAAAGATCCTTGGCGATTTCGCCCACCAGGCGGCTCTGCACTTCCTTGTGATAATGTTTGCGCATTTCGCCGAGCGCGCTCGGCGGAGCGACGATGATCAGCTTTTCGAAATCATTGGCGAGCGCGCGACGCTTGAGCATGTCAGCCGCTTCGACGGCGAAGCGCGCCTCTTCCTGTTCATGATAGTCGGTCTTGCCCATGGTCGCCTGACCACCAATGATTGATGGCGCTTTCCCCGCCAGATCGGTGGATTGATCGCGATCTGCGGGATTTTCCTGAACCTTCACTGTTTCCGCTTCCAGATTTGGCGCCATGCGGTCGCCCTTGTTCCGGAAGAACAGCATCTTGCGACCATCGGCCACCAGCACCATTGCGTCATGATCGATCCACATCAGCGGCTCCTTTCCTTACGTCTTGCAGTCCCTAACGGACGGGAGCGCGCAGGGTTGCGCGGCTGATCGCGGAACGGCATAGGGCTGACCCATGCACGACATCCGTTTCATCCGCGAAAATCCCGCAGCTTTCGACGTCGGCCTTGACCGTAGGGGGTTTGCCGCTTCAAGCGCGGACATATTGGCGCTGGATGAGCGCAGCCGGGCGATCAAGACCGAATTGCAGCAGGGCCAGGCGCGCCGGAATGAGGCGAGCAAGGCCATCGGCGCGGCCATGGCGGCCAAGGACATGGAGAAGGCCGAGACGCTGAAGGCCGAAGTCGCGGCGCTGAAGGAAAGCATGCCCGCGCTGGAGAATGAAGACCGGGAGGTGAGCGAGAAGCTGCACGCGCTGCTGGCGGCCATTCCCAACCTGCCAGCCGCAGATGTGCCCGAGGGCGCGGACGAGGCGGACAATGTCGAGGTGAGCCGCTGGGGTGAGCCGCGCGCGTTCGACTTTGCGCCGCAGGATCATGCCGATTTCGGTCCGGCGCTGGGGCTGGATTTCGAGGGTGCAGCGGCGCTTTCGGGCGCTCGCTTTGCGGCGTTGCGCGGGCAGATCGCGCGGCTGCACCGGGCGCTGGCGCAATATATGCTGGACCGCCAGTCGGGCGACAATGGCTATGAGGAAGTGAACCCGCCGCTTCTGGTGCGGGACGAGGCGCTGTTCGGCACGGGGCAGCTGCCGAAATTTGCCGAGGACCTGTTCCGCACGACCGATGGCCGCTGGCTGATCCCGACCGCCGAAGTCTCCCTCACCAATCTGGTGCGCGAGCAGATTGTCGATGTCGCCAGCCTGCCGATGCGGTTGACGGCGTTGACCCCCTGTTTCCGGTCGGAAGCGGGATCGGCGGGACGCGATACGCGCGGCTTCATCCGCCAGCATCAGTTCGAGAAGGTGGAACTGATCGCCATCTGCAAGCCCGAAGAGTCGGAGGCCGAACATGAGCGCATGTGCGCGGCGGCCGAAGGCGTGTTGCAGGCGCTGGGCCTGCCCTATCGCAAGGTGCTGCTGTGCACCGGCGACATGGGATTTGCGGCGGCGAAGACATTCGACCTGGAAGTGTGGTTGCCGAGCCAGCAGACCTATCGCGAGATCAGCTCCATTTCCAATTGCGGCGATTTCCAGGCGCGGCGGATGAATGCGCGGTTCAAGCCGGAGGGCGAGAAGCAGACGCGCTTCCTGCATACCCTGAACGGGTCGGGGCTCGCCGTGGGTCGGACGCTGGTCGCGGTGCTGGAAAATTACCAGCAGGAAGATGGCAGCGTGATCGTGCCTGAGGTGTTGAAGCCTTATATGGGTGGGATTGACAAGCTGGAGCCGAGGTAAGGCTTCCGTCTTGCGCCGTCACCCCAGCGTAGGCTGGGGTCTCAGGCCGGGTTGTGCGACATTTCCTGAGATCCCAGCTTTCGCTGGGATGACGGTAGGAAGAAGGGTTGAAGAAGCTGCATGCGCGTCCTGTTGACCAATGACGATGGGGTGCATGCGCCCGGCCTCAAGGTGCTGGAGGAGATTGCGCGGACGCTGTCGGACGATATCTGGATCGTCGCGCCTGCCGAGGAGCAGTCAGGCGCGGGGCACAGCCTGACGCTGACCCGGCCGTTGCGCATCCGACAGCATGGCGAGAAACATTATAGCGTCACCGGCACGCCGACCGATGCGGTGATGATGGCGGTCGGGCACCTGATGAAGGATGCCAAGCCCGACCTGTTGCTGTCGGGCGTCAATCGCGGGGCCAATCTGGCCGAGGACGTCACCTATTCGGGCACGGTGTCCGCCGCGATGGAGGGGGCGATTTCCGGCATCAAGTCGATCGCGCTGAGCCAGGTCTATGCGCGCGAGGGGATGGGCGATGCAGTGCCATTCGCCGCTGCGCGTGCCTGGGGTGAGAAGGTGCTGCGCCCGCTGGTCGACATGCCCGCGAGCCCGCGCCTGCTGTTCAACGTCAACTTCCCCGCGATCGACGCCGATGCGGTGAAGGGCATTCGCGTGGTGCGGCAGGGTTTCCATGACGTCGATCGCACGCATATCTTGGAGGGGACCGATCCGCGCGGCTATCGTTATTACTGGTTCGGGCTTGGCAGCAGCTCTTCGGTGCCGGAGGGCAGTGATCTGGCCGCGATCGCGGAAGGCTATGTGACCGTAACGCCGCTCCATTACGACCTGACGCAGGATGGAGCGATGGCGGCGACGGCGCGGTTGTTCGAGGCGTGAGGGGCGACCGGCGCGCGCGATGAGGATCAACCCCGCCCGCCCTCCCCTGGCGCAGACCGGCTTCCTGCGGCGGCGGTCCTCCATGCCGGTATGGGTCGATCTCGCCTGGCGGGTGGGATTGGTGTTCGGGCTGATCGCGCTGGTGCTGCTGATCCACTGGGTCGGGCGCGATGGGCTGAAGGACAATCTGGACGACCAGATCAGCTTTGTTGACGTACTCTATTTCACGACCGTCACCGTGACGACGGTCGGCTATGGCGACATCGTACCGGTGAGCCCGGAAGCGCGGCTGTTCGAGGCGCTGCTGGTGACGCCGATCCGGCTGTTCGTATGGCTGATCTTTCTGGGGACGGCCTATAATCTCTTTTTCCGCAACATCTTCTACAGGTGGCGCATGGCTCGCATTCAGGCCGATCTGCATAATCACATTATCGTCACCGGTTTTGGCACCAGCGGGAGCGAGGCGGTGCGGGAACTGCTGGCACGGGGCGTCGATCCGCGCGAGATCGTGGTGGTCGATCCGCAGGAAAAGCCGCTGGTGGAGGCGGAGGATCTGGGCTGCAACGTGATGTGCGGCGATTCGACGCGGGACAAGACGCTGAAGGATGTGGCAATCGATCGGGCGCGATCCATGATCGTGTCGGCCGGGCGGGACGATACGTCGATCCTAATCACGCTGACGGCGCGGCATCTGGCCCCTCGGCTGCCGATCAGCATCGTCGTGCGGAACGAGGATAATGAGCTGCCCGCGCGGCAGGCTGGCGCGACGACGGTGATCAACCCGGTGAGCTTTGCCGGGCTGCTGCTGGCGGGGAGCACGAGCGGGCGGCATATCGCGGACTATATGGCGGACCTGGCGGCGTCCGGCGGCGCGGTGAAACTGCATGAACGCCCGGCCGTGGCGGAGGAGATCGGCGGGCCGCTCTCGGCGATCCGCACCGGGCTGGGCGTGCGCATCTATCGTGGCGAGCGGGTCATCGGCTTTTGGGAAGAGGGGGCACAAAGGCTGGAGCCCGGCGACCTTATCATCGAGATTGTTCAAGGGCATGGCGTGGGTGAGGCGCCCAGCCCCGGCTGATCTTTCGCACGGGCGTGACATTTGGCGCGAAAATCCCTATGTGCGCGCCGATCATGGCAACCAAAATTCCCGAAGCGCCGAAGGTCGGCATGGTGTCGCTCGGCTGTCCGAAGAACCTCGTCGATTCCGAGCGCATTCTGACCAAGCTGCGGTCCGACGGCTATCTGATGTCGGCCGATTATGCCGGGGCAGACGTGGTGCTGGTCAATACCTGCGGTTTCCTCGATTCCGCGAAGGAAGAGTCGCTGGAGGCGATCGGCGAGGCGATCGCGGAGAATGGCCGCGTCATCGTGACGGGCTGCATGGGCGACGAGGCGGAACTGATCCGCCAGAAATTCCCGCAGGTGCTGGCCGTTACGGGCGCGCATCAATATGAGCAGGTGGTGAATGCGGTGCATGACGCGTCGCCGCCGGTGCCCAACGCCTTTGTTGATCTGGTGCCCGAAGGCGGGCTGAAGCTGACGCCGCGCCACTACAGCTACCTCAAGATTTCGGAAGGCTGCAACCACCGCTGCTCCTTCTGCATCATCCCGTCGATCCGGGGCGACCTGGTGTCGCGCAGGATCGATGCGGTGCTGCGCGAGGCGGAGAAGCTGGTCGCGGCTGGCACGAAGGAACTGCTGGTGATCAGCCAGGACACGTCGGCCTATGGCGTCGATACGCGGCATGATCCGCGCCAGTGGAAGGGCCGCGAGGTGCGCGCGCATATGACCGACCTGGCCCGCGAATTGGGCCAGTTGCGGACGAGCGAGGGCGCGGCTCCGTGGGTGCGGCTGCACTATGTCTACCCCTATCCGCATGTGGATCACGTCATTCCGCTGATGGCCGAGGGGCTGCTGACGCCCTATCTCGACATTCCGTTCCAGCATGCATCGCCCAATGTGCTGAAAGCCATGAAGCGCCCCGCGAACGAGGCGAAGGTGCTGGACCGTATCCGCAAGTGGCGGGACATCTGCCCGGACATCGCGATCCGTTCGAGCTTCGTCGTCGGCTTCCCCGGCGAGACGGAGGCGGATTTCCAATATCTGCTCGACTGGCTGGACGAGGCGCAGCTGGACCGCGTGGGCGCGTTCCGGTTCGAGCCGGTGGAAGGAGCGGCAGCCAATGACTTGCCGGGTGCGGTGCCGGAAGAGGTTAAGGAAGAACGCTATCAGCGGATCATGGAAAAGACCGCCGCGATCTCGGCCGCCAAGTTGCAGGCGAAGGTCGGGCGCGTGCTGCCGGTGATCATCGACGAGGTGGGCGAAGCGGACGAGGACGGTTCGGTCGGCGCGACCGCCCGGAGCCAGGCAGATGCGCCGGAGATCGACGGCAATGTGTTCCTGCGCGATGTTGGTGAAGGGCTGAAAGCTGGCGACATCCTGGATGTGGTGATCGAGGATGCCGACGAGCATGATCTTTATGGCGCGCCGGTGGCTTAGACACGCTTGGCCGAAGGCTTCGGTCGGTTAGAGCAAAGTGCCTTGGATCTGAATCTCTCGTCCGTTCGGGCTGAGCCTGTCGAAGCCTGTCCTGAGCGCCAGCTGCAAGCAGGCAGTCGAAGGGCGCTCTTCTTCCTGAAGGAAGTAGGCCCTTCGACAAGCTCAGGGCGAACGGGGAGAGGTGTCGTTATGAGCCTCCCGCGAACGCGTTCTGATATTCGGTCTTGATCGCCTTCCGCATGGCGGCGTCTACCGCGAGCGGGACTTCATAGGTTCCTTCCGAATAGGGGCCCGCGCTATAGGGGCCGACGACGACGACGATCCGGTCTATCAGCTTGCCGCCGCGCGATGTAGGGACGAGCACTTCCTTCATCGGATCGATACATTGGGTGAAGGGATCATCGCCCCGCATGATCGGCCCTCCCCGCTTTTTCGCGCGGGCCTTGTCCAGGCCGTCGCAGAAGGACGTGCGGATGGCTTCGGCAAAGGCGGCGGGTGAGGTCATGAGCGCGTTCACGCTGGTTTCCCGCTTGCGCGCCTTGTCCCACAGCAGCACGTCATAGCCCGTCATGCCATGCGCGCCGCCCGTATAGGTGTAGCGGCTGGAGCGAAGCGACAGGAAGCGCGGCGTATCGGCCGCGACGGTCCAGCGCGTCTCCAGACTATGCGCGTGGAAGGGAAAGCCGGACTGCTGCGCCGATTTCCGGTCGTCCGCAGCCATCTTAAGCGCGTCCACCTTGCCGCTTTCCATATCCTTGCGCAATTTGGCGGCGATCTGCGGCACGGCAGATGCCTGGGCGGGCCAGGCGTAGAGAAACTCCAGCAGATCGGTCTTTTCAGCCTGCTGGAAAGGCTCGGACGGCGGCTTGGGTTGTTCCGCGCCTGCCATGCGGTTGAGGAAGTTTGCCGTAGCGGCATCTTCACCCTTGTCGGCGCGCCCCTCCGGCTGATCACTGGCGGTCGGGGTGCAGGCACAGAGAAAGAGGGCCAGTCCTGCGACCGGCCCCGCCTTCTTTCGCATCATCGATTGCTGCATCAATGCGGCTTGGCCGCCAGACAGCGCTCGCTGATCGCCTTGCGGGCATAGCTGCTCTGAAGAGCGGCGGAGGCATTCGGCCAGCCTTCCGCGATCAGGGCTTGTTCGACCGCATGTGCGCCGTCGAACCTTCCGCTTTCCGCCAGTTGATAGGCACGTGCACGGAGCGCCTGCTGCCGCGCATCATCGCCATGCATAACCATGTCTCTCTCCTTGCCAGTTAGCGTTGACATCAATCTAGGCCTTTCGCGCCTGAGGCGCAAACATGGCGAGGGCAGATGGAGACGGCAGCGCGGCGAAAATGGGGCTTTCCAACCCTGCCATCCTTGTCCAAACCCTGCCCATGACCGACTATTCCGACCTGCTGAAAGCAGATAACAACCAGCCCGCCCATATGATCCGGATCGTCGATGCGGAAAGCTTCGAAAGCTGGCTTTCCGCCCAGCCGCAGCGAGTGCGCGCCATCGTTGCCGCCCAGAAATTCGCGGGCAAGGGTTATGAGCATGCGATCATTCCGGGCGACGAGCCTTCGGACTGGTCGGTGGTCGCGGGGGTCGCGAACAGGTCGAAACTCAGCAGCTGGTGCCTCGCCAAGCTGGCGGAGACATTGCCCGAGGGGCAATATCGGTTGGCGGAGGGGATGGCCGGGCCAGCCATGCTTGGCTGGCTGACGGCGCAATACAGGTTCGACCGCTATCGCCGCGACGACAATGCCGCTGGGCCGCGCGTGCTGCTGACCGGCGAGGTGGCGCAGATCGACGCGACGGTCAGGCTGGCGGAGGCGGTGGCGCTGGTGCGCGACCTCGTCAATATTCCGGCGGGCGACATGGGGCCTGCGCAACTGGAGGAGGAAGCGGCGAAGGTCGCGGAAAGCTTTGGCGCGCGCTTCACGGTGACGAAGGGCGACCCGCTGGAGCAGGGCTTTCCGATGATCCATGCCGTGGGGCGGGCGGCGGGCAAGGAGTTTGCCCCGCGCCTGATCGAACTGCGCTGGGGCGATCTCAAGCATCCGCGCGTCGCCATCGTCGGCAAGGGCATCTGCTTCGACAGCGGCGGACTGGACATCAAGCCGTCATCGGCCATGCGCCTGATGAAGAAGGATATGGGCGGTGCGGCACATGCGCTGGCGCTCGCCAGGCTCATTATGGGCGCGCGCCTGCCAGTGCAGTTGCATGTTCTGATCCCGGCGGCGGAAAATGCGGTGGGCGCGAACGCTTTCCGGCCAGGGGACATATTGCGCAGCCGCAAGGGGCTGACGGTGGAAATCGGCAATACCGATGCGGAAGGACGGCTAGTGCTGGCCGACGCCCTGACGCTGGCGGGCGAAGATGATCCGGAGCTTGTCATCGATTATGCCACGCTGACGGGCGCGGCGCGGGTCGCCGTTGGACCCGACCTCCCTGCCCTCTTCACCAATGATGATGCATTGGCGGCAGAGATGGACGCGGGGGGCAGCGAAGTGGACGACCCGAGCTGGCGCCTGCCATTATGGGATGGCTATGCCGACATGCTGAAGTCGGACATCGCCGACATCAACAATGCGGGCGAAGGCGGCTTTGCTGGCGCGATCACTGCCGCACTGTTCCTGAAGCGGTTCGTGCCGGACAAGGCGAAATGGATTCATCTCGACACCTTCGCCTGGCGGCCGTCGCCAAAGCCGGGGCGGCCCAAGGGTGGTGAGGCATTGGGCCTGCGCGCCGTTTTCCGTCTGCTGGAACAACGTTATGAAAATTCAGGGCGGAAATGATCCTGTGGCATGAGGCCGTTACGCAACCGGATTGTGCATTATGCGTTACGGGGGCATGGATGCCGCCTCTGCACATGATCAGAGCTCTGAGCTCAACCGCCCCGGTCTGAAACAACTCGGCCAATGGATGCGAACGCTGGTCGATTATGTGCGATCCGGCAGGCCCGACCTCACCAATCGGCAAATGGCGCTGATGATGACAGTGTACATCAGCTCCGGGCCGCATACGGTCAGGGGACTCGCGGAAGCGCTGCATGTGTCGAAGCCAGTGATTACCCGGGCGCTGAACAAGCTTTCCGCGCTCGGATATCTTCGCCGGGAGCGCGATGCGGCCGACCGGCGCAATATTTTCATCACCCGGACCGCCAAAGGGGCGGAATTCCTTGACGCGTTTCACCATTTCATCGCAGGAACCGGCCGCGATGAACGCCACGACTTCAACTCTGCGGAACGCACCGCCTGAACGCATCCGGTTCAAACTGGACGGCCGCTCCGTCAAGCTGGACAGCCGCATCCATGCCGCGCGCGGCGATCTTGCCGACTTGTCGTTGGCAGGGGTGCTGTTTTCAGCCCATTACGCCCGCTCGATCGAACTGACCTGCGTCGCGGCGGGAACGCCGGTCCTTGCCTCAGCGACGGTTACCGCGACTGCGGTAAGCGAATTGCTGCGCGGCGAAAGCTTTCATGCGCTGGACGTCACGACCGACTGGGCCTGGGGCTTTTGCGGGCATGACGGCTATGTCGGCTATGTACGGCGGGACGCGCTGGACGTGCACGAACAGACCGATCATCGGGTCTTTGCTGGTACAGCGCCCCTGTTCAGCGCGGCCGATATCAAGTCGCCCATTCGCGACTATTGGCCGGGCGGCGCGCTTTTCACGGGCAAGGCGGAGGGCGGCTTCGTCGCCTGCGCCGAAGGATATGTGCATGAGCGCCATGCCGTGGGCGCCGAAGTTCTGGAAAGCGATTGGGTCGCGGTGGCGCTGCGCTATCTGGGCCAGCCCTATGTGTGGGGTGGGCGCGGCCATCGCGGCATCGACTGTTCGGGGCTTGTCCAGGTCGCGCTTGGCCAGTGCGGGATCAAGGCGCCGCGCGACACGGACTTGCAGCGCGAGGGCATTGGCAGCCCCCTGCCCTCCGACGAGCCGTTGAGGCGGGGCGACTTCGTTTTCTTCCCCGGCCATGTCGGCATCATGACGGACGGCGACAATCTGCTGCATGCCAATGCGCACTGGATGGCCGTGGTGGTCGAACCCTTGGCCGACGTGGTCGCCCGGCTGGCGGATGATCATGCAGAACCCATTATTTCGCGGCGGAGGATCGGCGCGTGACTCACAAGATTTTCATCGATGGCGGGGTCGGCACCACCGGGCTTGAGATTGTCGAGCGGCTTTCCGGACGGCCCGAACTGTCCTTCATCACGCTGGACGAAGACAAGCGCAAGGATGCGGCGGCACGGCGGGAGGCTTTGAACGCCGCCGATATCGTGATCCTGTGCCTGCCTGATGACGCCGCGCGCGAAGCGGTGGCCTTGATCGACAATGACCGCACGCGCGTGATCGATGCGTCCACCGCTCATCGCGTGGCGGATGGGTGGACCTATGGTTTTGCCGAGCTGGAGCCGGGTCATCGGGAAAAGCTGGCAAAAGCGCGGTTCGTGTCCAACCCGGGCTGCTGGCCGACCGGCTTCCTGGCGCTGGTGCGGCCGCTGGTGCTGGGCGGACTGCTGCCAGCAGACTGGCCGGTGACGGTGTCGGGCGCGTCGGGCTATTCCGGCGGCGGCAAGGCGATGATTGCGGAATATGAGGGCGAAGGCTGCGCCCCCAGCGCTTTCCGGCCCTATGGGCTTAGCCTGACGCACAAGCATATCCCGGAAATGCTGCGCTATTCGGGGCTGTCGCATCCGCCGATCTTTGCGCCAGCGGTGGCTAACGCCTATCGCGGCATGATCGTCGAGGTGCCCTTGCAGCTGCGCGCGATGGCCGGTGCGCCCAAGGTTGCCGACATTCATGCGGCGCTGGCGGATGCTTATGCGGGATCGCCGATCGTGAGCGTTGCTTCGCTTGAGGAAAGCGCGGGGCTTGGCCAGGTCGCGATCGAGCATGTCGGAGCGACGGATCGGCTGGCGCTGTTCGTCTTCGGCAATGACGATGCGGGTCAGGTGCGGCTGGTGGCGGCGCTCGACAATCTGGGCAAGGGTGCGGCGGGTGCTGCGGTGCAGAACCTCAACATCCTAGCGGGATTGCCGGAGACGGCCGGGCTGCGGCTCTGAACCGCGGCGCTTAGTGAACCGTGCCGAGCGGCATGTCGTGCGCGAGCAGCACGATCAGCCGCTCGATCTGGCGCCAGTGGCAGAAATGGATGTAGTTGCCAAGGTCGCGGCTGCGGTCTGCGCGCGCTGCCGCTTCATAGCCCGCATTGTCACCAAAGGCCGCCATCAGTTCCGCCGCATCCTCATAGCTTTTGCGGCCGGACAGATATGGCAACTGCATGAGAACCCCTTGAAAAAACTCACCCCGATGGGAGGAACGGGTTCAAGGGCCGTGCCAGTTTGATGCTTTGACGGGCTGCGGCGGGTTACGAGGGTGAATGGTCCGTTAGCCAAGTCCCGTTGCGGTACAGTTGTGCTGGATCGGGACGGGCATGTGCCATGGCGGGCCGGTGAGCAAAGCGCTGGCCTTGGCCCGCGGGTCGTGGCAAGGGCGGTGGCGATGACCAATGGCAAGAAGAATCCGACGGGCGCGGGCGCCATCATCGCGCTGCTGATCCTGGGCGGCGCGATCATCGGCGGCATGATGGACCAGCCGAGCGCGGGGCTGCTGGCGGGCGCGGCGCTGGGCGGCGTGATCGCGCTGCTGCTGTGGCTGCGCGAACGGGACCGATAGCACGCCTTGCGGCGCGCGTTGCGGCAGCATAGACAAGCGCCATGAAGAAGCATCTGATCGCCATCACCCTTATCCTCCTGCTGATCGCTGGGGGCGTCATTTTCTATCTGGCGCAAGGGGATAAGGCGAAGCTGGCGGCGGGGGCCGATACGGGCAAGGAGCCGGTGTTCACCGCTCCTCGCAGCGAACTCATCCCCACGATCAACGTCGCTGAAGTGAAGGTGTGGACGGCGGGCGAGAAGCCGGTCGCGGCCAAGGGCCTTGCCGTCGCGCGCTTTGCCGATGGGCTCGCGCATCCGCGATCGATGCTGGTGCTGCCCAATGGCGATATTTTGGTGGCCGAGACGAACAGCCCGCCGCGCCCGTCCGGTGGGCTGGTCGATCGGGTGATGAATTACCTGATGAACAAGGCGGGCGCGGGCGTGCCTTCGGCCAATCGCATCACCCTGCTGCGCGACGCCGATGGCGACGGGCGCGCGGAGGTGAAGACGCCGTTCCTGACCGGGCTCAATTCGCCCTATGGCATGGCGCTGGTCGATGGGACGCTCTACGTCGCCAATACCGACGCGCTGATGGCCTTCCCCTATAAGGAGGGCGAGACGCGGATCACCGCCAAGGGGCGCAAGATCCTGAACCTCCCCGCCAATGCGCCGAACATGCACTGGACCAAGAGCCTGACGGCTGGCCCGACGGGGCTGCTCTATGTCGGCGTCGGGTCCAACAGCAATATTGCCGAAGACGGCCTGGAAGGCGAAGCAAACCGGGCGGCGGTGCTGGAGGTCAATCCCAGGACCGGCGACTATCGCATCTATGCTTCGGGCCTGCGCAATCCGGTCGGGCTGGCATTCGAGCCCAAGAGCGGCGCGCTGTGGGGTGTCGTGAATGAGCGCGACATGCTGGGCAGCGACCTGGTGCCCGACTATCTGACCCGGATCGAGTTCGGCGGCTTTTATGGCTGGCCGTGGAATTATTGGGGCGGTTATGAGGATCGCCGCGTCCAGCCGCAACGGCCGGAAGTGCGCGAATATACCAAGCGCCCCGACTATGCGCTGGGCAATCATGTCGCGCCGCTGGGGCTGGCCTTTGCCGACAAGGTGAAGATCGGCGGCGCGTTCGCGAACGGAGCCTTTGTCGGACTGCACGGCAGCTGGAACCGCAAGCCTGCGGCGGGTTACAAGGTGGTCTTCGTGCCCTTCGCCGCCAATGGCGAAGTGAGCAAGGCCAAGCCTGTCGATGTGCTGACCGGCTTTCTGGATGCGGACGGCAATGCGCGGGGGCGGCCGGTCGATGTCGCTGGCGACGCGAAGGGCGCGCTGCTGGTCAGCGACGATGTCGGCGGCGTGATCTGGCGGGTGACTGGGGGCAAGTGATTGAGGCCGTGATCGCATATGCGGGCGCATCCGCACCAAGGCTCCTTTTCCGTCACACCGGGCCTGACCCGGGGTCCCGCTCCCCGGGCGGCGTCAGATAAGAAGCGGGACCCCGGATCAAGTCCGGGGTGACGATCATTCAAAACATGATCATGGACGATTTCCAAGCGCTCCAAACCGAGTGCTGGTTAGGAAATCGGCAAACAAAGGATCAGAGCGCGCGGCCGTTGCGGCCTGCCAGCTCCACCACATATTGCCAGGCGACGCGGCCCGACCGGCTGCCGCGCTGCGTCGCCCACTGGATCGCTTCGAGCGGGTCGAAGCTGAGGCCGAGGCTGTCGGCATAGCCGGTGACGATGTCGACATAAGCCTGCTGGTCGATCGCGTGAAAGCCGAGGCTGAGGCCGAAGCGATCGGACAGCGCCATCTTGTCGTCGATGACGTCGCGCGGATTGACGGGGTCATCCTGCTCGGAAAGGTGGCGCGGAACGATGTGGCGGCGGTTCGAGGTGACGTAGAGGCGGACATTGGTGGGCCGCGCCGCCGTCCCGCCCTGAAGCAGGGAGCGCAGCGCGCGTGCGTCACCGACGCCGCCTTCGTCAAAGCCGAGGTCGTCGAGGAAGAGGATGAAAGGCCGCTGCGTCGTGCGCAGGAGCGAAAAGAGGCGCGGCAGGCTGGCCAGTTCATCGATCGCGCATTGCAGCAGGGCGATGTCCGCCCCTTCCCGTTGGAGCCGGTCAACGACAGCGGCGACGACGGCGGACTTGCCCGTGCCGCGCGCGCCCCAGAGCAGCACGTCATGCGCGGCATGGTGCGCAGCGTGGCGGCGGGTGTTTTCGAGCAGCGTCGCCTTTTGCGCATCGATGCCGGTCAGGAGGTCATAATTTACCGGCTCGAACGCGTCGACAGCCTGGATCGCGCTGCCGTCCCAGACATAGGCGGATGCGGCGCTGAGGTCCGCCGAGGGCGCGGGCGGCGGTGCCATGCGCTCAAGCGCGCTGGCGATGCGGCTGAGGATATCGTCGGTCATGCGGCGGGCTTAGCCCCCCTGCCCCGCCCCGGCAAGGCGAACGGGCCTGTCATTCTTCTGTAGTAATGGACTTTTACTCCACGTCGCAGGGGCTTATACCGCGGGGGCCGTGACCATCCCAAATCCTGTCTATTCCACCCGCATCTGCCGCTATGGCACCGAAGCCCTGCGCGAGGCCGCATTGCTGATCCGCGCGGGCGAGCCGGTCGCGGTGCCGACCGAGACGGTCTATGGCCTCGCCGCCGATGCGACGGACGATAGCGCGGTCGCGGCAATCTACAGCGCCAAGGGGCGGCCAAGCTTCAACCCGCTGATCGTCCATGTCGCGGACCAGCAGATGGCGGAGCGGCTTGCCGTCTTTTCGCCAGTGGCGGACCGGCTGGCAGCGCGCTTCTGGCCCGGCGCGCTGACCATGGTGCTGCCGGTGCGGGAAGGAAGCGGCCTGTCATCGCTGGTGACGGCGGGCCTGCCGACCGTGGCGTTACGCCTGCCCGCGCACCCCGCGATGCGGGCGCTGATCCGGGAGAGCCACCGGCCGCTTGCCGCGCCGTCCGCCAATCGCAGCGGCGCGATCAGCCCGACGCGCGCGGAGCATGTGCTGGCCAGCCTCAACGGCAAGGTGCGGCTGATCCTGGACGAAGGGCCGACGAGCGAGGGGCTGGAATCGACGATCGCGGCACCGGAGGAAGATCGCATCCGGCTGCTGCGGCCCGGGCCGGTGACGGCGGCGATGCTGGAGGAAGCGAGCGGGCTTCCGGTGGTGGTCGGGGCGGAGAAGGCCAGGATCGAAGCGCCGGGACAGCTGGAAAGCCATTATGCGCCATCCAAGCCGGTGCGCCTCAATGCATTGCGGGCGGAGAAGGATGAATATCTGATCGGCTTTGGCCTGATGCCCTGCAATCTGAACCTCAGCCCCGATGCCGATGTGCAGGAAGCGGCGGCCAACCTGTTCGCGGCGCTGCATGTGGCCGATGCGAGTGCTGCGTCGCATATCGCGGTGGCGCCCATCCCGGACGAAGGGATCGGGGTGGCGATCAATGATCGGTTGCGGCGGGCGGCGGCTTGATCCGGCGATCATAGATTTTTGGATTCGCGCAGAGGCGCAGAGGATTTTTGGCTTAGTGCCTTAGATGCTCCATTCCAAATCCGTTCGCCCTGAGCCTGTCGAAGGGTTCTACCTTTTTTAGGAGGGAAGGGCTTCGACAAGCTCAGCCCGAACGGGGTGAGTGATGTAGATTGGACGGACTCTGTTACTGACGGATGGCTTCGCAAATCGCCTACGTCCGTACCTGCGCGCTCAATAACAATCCCGATAGCCAGCGCGTTTGCATTCGCGGCGGCGTTGTTCTTCGGCTTCCTTGCGTTCGCGGGCTTCGCGTGCCTCTTGCTTGCGCATGCGGCGGCCGTAGTTGCGGTCGGACTCTTCCTGGCTGGTGGTCGCCCAGTCTGCGGCCTGCGCCCCGGCGCGGACCGGCAGTGTGGCGACGTCGAGCGCCGTCTTTGCGATGCAGCCCGGCAGCGTGAGCATGATAGCGGCTGCGGCGATCGTCATGAATGGGCGCATGGATATTCCCCTGTGAACTGCTGCGGGCATGGCATGGTCTGGATTAACCTTAGCCTAAGCGCTTTTGGGGTTTCCAATCTATTCCCGTCTGGGATGAGCCTGTGGAAGCCTCGTTCTTCTAAGAAAAGGAAGAACGCCCTTCGACAGGCTCAGGGCGAACGCAAGAAGGGTGTTGGAAGAAGAGGCTCGCTGGCGCTCGCTACCCACCCCTTCCCCCTCCCTTGAAAGGGAGGGGCCTATTTTCGGTAATCAGCCTTCGATCCGTTCGGCGAAGCCTTTGCGCAATTTGGCGAGCTTGGGCGGGATGACCGCCATGCAATAGGGGTTCCGATCGCCGACGCGATCCCAATATTTCTGGTGGTAGTCCTCGGCGGGATACCAGGGCGCATCGGGTTCGATGGTGGTGACGATCGGGCTCGGCTGATCCGGTTGCGCGCGGGCGATCGCGGCCTTGGCTTCCGCTTCCTGCTCGCGCGAATGGGGGAAGATGGCCGAGCGATATTGGGTGCCGATGTCGTTGCCCTGGCGGTTCAGCGTCGTCGGATCATGCGTGGCGAAGAAGATGTCGAGCAAGTCGCCATAGGAGATCTCCTCCGGATCATAGGCGATGCGGATCGCTTCGGCATGGCCGGTCGCGCCGGAGCAGACCTGCTCATAGCTCGGGTTTGGCAACTGGCCGCCGATATAGCCGCTCTCGACTGACCGGACGCCTTTCAGATTTTGGTAGACCGCCTCGGTGCACCAGAAGCAGCCACCTGCCAGCGTCGCGATGTCTTCGGCCATTCGCTTGGTTCCTTATCCTGTGTGGCGCACAAGATAGGGACGGTCAGGCAGTGGTTCCAGCCTGCCGCGTCGCTGACTGCGCCTTGGCCCGTTCCTCGGCGACCAGTTCCTTGCGCGACAATTTGCCGACCAGCGTCTTGGGCAGGTTCAGGCGGACTTCGACCTCGCAGACCTTTTCGTGCTTGCCGAGCTGCGGGTTGAGCCAGGCTTTCAGGCCCTCGCCATCGATGTCGGCGCCCTCCTGAAGCGTGACGAACGCCTTGGGGCATTCGCCGCGATAGGCGTCGGGGATGCCGATCACCAGCGCTTCCTTGACGGCGGGGTGATGGTAGAGCACCGCTTCGACCTGGCTTGGGAACACCTTGAAGCCACCGACGGCGATCATGTCCTTCAAACGGTCGACGATCTTCACATAGCCGTCCTCGTCGATGAGGCCGACATCGCCCGTGCGAAGCCAGCCATCGACAAAGACGTCCTTGTCGGCGTCGGGGCGTTGCCAATAGCCCTTCATGATCTGCGGCCCGGCGAAGACTAGTTCGCCCGGTTCTCCGGGGGGCGGCGGGCGGGTCGGGTCTTCGCGATCGACCAGCTTGACGTGGGTGCCGGGGATCGGCTGGCCCACGGTGCCTGACTTGTTCAGCCCCTCATAGGGATTGGAGCAGACGACGGGGCTGCTTTCGGTAAGGCCATAGCCTTCGACCAGCTTCGCGCCCGTCGCAGCCTCGAACCGCTGCTTGACTTCGAGCGGCAATGGCGCGCCGCCGGAAATGCAGAGGCGCAGCGAGGAGAAGTCGATATTGGGCGTCGCCGGATGATCGAGCAGCGCCTGAAACATGGTGGGCACGCCGGGCATCGATGTGGGGCTGGTCCGCTGGATCGCCGCGAGCACCTGCACGGCTTCGAAGCGGGGCAGCATGACCATCTCTCCGCCGTTCAGCACCGTGCGGTTGAGGACGCAGGTGTTGGCGAAGACGTGGAAGAAGGGCAGCACCGCGATGATGCGATCGACGGCCTCCGGGTGGGGGTCGATGAGGCGGATCTGGCGGGCGTTGGCTGTCAGATTCTGGTGGGTCAGCATCGCGCCTTTGGGCCGCCCCGTGGTGCCGCCGGTATATTGCAGCAGGGCGACATCGTTGACGGGATCGATCTCCACAGCCGCCGGATCTTCGCCATGGCGCAACAGGTCGGCATAGTTGGTGATGCGCGGATCATGGGGGATCTGCGCCGTCTCCTTGCGCTTGAAGAGGCGGAAGAGGACCGACTTGGCGGGGGGCAATGCCTCGGCCACGCAGCCGACGACGAGCCGTTCCAGGCTGCTATTGTCCAGCACCTCCAGCGCGGTCGGCAGCAGCGCCTTGGCGGACAGAGTGAAGAGGATCTTTGTGCCGCTATCCTCGACCTGATGTTCCAGTTCGGCGGCGGTGTAGAGGGGGGAGAAATTGACGACGATCGCCCCCGCCATCGTCGCTCCATAATAGGCGGCGACATAATGGGGGACGTTGGGAAGGTAGAGGCCGACCCGGTCGCCCTTGCGCACGCCCATGTCCTGAAGGCCTCTGGCCACGCGGCGGATGGCGTGCAGCATCTCGCCATAGGTCGTGTGGCGGCCGAGGAAATCGATCATCGCCGCGTCGGGATTGGCCTTCGCGCTGGCGACGACCATGTCGACCATCGACAGGGGGGGAAAGGACTGATCCCAGGCATTGGGATGATTATAATGGTCTTTCCAGACCGCTTCGCTGCTCTCCATTAAGGCAGGTGTAAGCCGGACCCCTGCTTTACGCAAGCGTAAAGCAGGGCGTCAGAAGAGGATCAGACCTGACCCTGGTTGTTGCTGAACGGGTCGAGGATGGTCGCGGCGCCCGAGATCAGGTCGGACTCGCTCTTCAACGCTTCCTCGGCGCGGCGGGCGGCATCGTCGCGCTCGCGGCGCAGTTCTTCGATCAGCGCTTCGCGGTCGCCATCCAGGCGGGAGTCGGTCGGCGCTTCGATACCGGCCTTCTTCGCAGCCTTGGTCACCAGCGCATCTAGCTCGCGCTGCGAACAGAGGCCTAGCGTCACCGGATCCTTGGGCACGATGTTGGAAATGTTCCAGTGCGTGCGGTCGCGGATCGCGGCGATCGTGGTGCGGGTGGTGCCGATCAGCTTGCCGATCGCGCCGTCCGAGATTTCCGGATGGTTGCGCAGGATCCAGGCGATGCCATCTGGCTTGTCCTGACGCTTCGACACCGGCGTGTAGCGCGGCCCCTTGGTACGGCGAACCGGCTCGGGACCCTTCAGCATCTTGAGGCGATAGTCGGGGTTCGCCTCACCCTTGTGGATTTCGTCCATGGTGATTTCATGGGCACGTACGGGATCGCGGCCGGTATATTTGATGCCAGCCGTGTCATCCGCGATCGCCTGTACTTCCAGGATGTGCAGCCCGCAAAATTCCGCGATCTGATCAAAGCCGAGCGCGGTATTGTCGACCAGCCAGCTGGCGGTCGCATGGGGCATGAGAGGCTGGGACACGAGGATTCTCCGGCACTAAAAACAACAAGGGCCGCCCAAGCAGGGCGGCCACGCCCGTCCTGAGATAGTGCAAGAAGCCCGGTGGAGCAAGGAAAAGCGTCAGCCCGCGCTGTCTCTCGCGGCGGCATCGATGCAATGAAGGCCGGTGAGAAACTCGTCGGCGCTGCGTGCCCAACTGAAGCGTCGGCCTTGGGCGGCGCAGGCGGCACGATCGCAACGCAGCGCGAGGGTGATGGCGTCCTCCAGATCATCGGAAAGCGCGCCGCTCGCCGGGGTCACGATGTCGATCGGGCCGCTGACGGGATAAGCGGCGACGGGCGTCCCGCAGGCCATCGCCTCTATCAT
Source organism: Sphingobium agri (assembly GCF_023051225.1). NCBI lineage: Bacteria > Pseudomonadati > Pseudomonadota > Alphaproteobacteria > Sphingomonadales > Sphingobiaceae > Sphingobium > Sphingobium agri. The sequence continues at coordinate 85,129 of NZ_JALKHS010000007.1, forward strand.
GACAAGGCCGAACGTGTCGGTGCGGCTGGGGAAGACGAACACGTCAGCCCCCGCATAGGCGCCTGCAAGCTCTGCCCCGAACAGCGGACCGAGAAAATGCGCGTCGGGATAGGCGGTTTCCAGCTGGGTCCGGGCAGGACCATCGCCCACCACGACCTTGCTGCCGGAATGCGCGTTCCCGAGAAAGGCTTCGAGATTCTTCTCGATCGCGACGCGGCCGACATAGAGCTGGATGGGCCGCGGCAAGCTAGCGAAGAGCGCTGGCGGCTCTGCCTCGGGCGTGAAGGCGGCAAGGTCCACGCCCCTGCCCCACGGCCGCACCTGCGCCAGGCCATGCGCGCGGAGCTGCTGCCGCACCGATCCGGTGGAGACGAGCACCGCCCGGGCAGGACCATGGAACCAGCGGATATAGGACCAGAACCAGCTGGCGGGCAGCCCCGTCCGGCGCGAGACATAGTCGGGAAAATGCGTGTGATATGCCGTGGTGAAAGGCACCCCGCCCCGCAGGCACCAGCGCCGCGCAGCCAGACACAATGGCCCCTCGGTCGCAATATGGACCGCGTCCGGCTGAAAGGCCGCGATCGCCTCGCCAACGACGCTCGGCCGGACGAAGGCGAGCCGGATTTCCGGATAGGTCGGGCAAGGGAAAGAACCGTAGAGATCGGGCGAGATGATCTTGACGGCATGACCCCGCGCCTCAAGCTCCGCCATGATGGTCTGGAGCGTCCGGACGACGCCGTTCACCTGGGGCGACCAAGCGTCGGTCACAATGACGATGCGCATCAGGCGGCCATCTTCGCGTCGGCGGCGGCGGTGCGCGCGGCAACCTCATCGGCCCAGTGCAGCACCTCCATGCGTCCGTCGAAATGTTCGACCAGCGCCGTGCAGCCTTCCACCCAATCGCCGTCATTATAATATTGGATGCCGCCTATCTCGCGCATTTCGGCATTGTGGATATGACCGCACACGACACCATCGACGCCGCGCGTGCCCGCCTGATGCGCGACGACTTCCTCAAAGCGGGAGATGAACTCTACCGCATTCTTGACCTTGTGCTTGGCCATCTTGCTGAGCGACCAATAGGGCAGGCCCATGCGTTGGCGGACGGCGTTCACCACGACGTTCAGGCGCATCAGCAACGTGTAGGCCGCGTCCCCCACGAAAGCGAGCCATCGATGGGCGAGCATGATGGTATCGAACTCGTCCCCGTGCAGCACGAGGAGCTTGCGGCCATCGGCGGTCTCATGGATCGCCTTGCGCCTGATTTCGACGCCGCCGAAGCTGAGGCCGGTGAACTGGCGGAACATTTCGTCATGATTGCCGGGAATATAGACGACGCGGGTGCCGCGCTTGGCCCGCTTCATGATGCGCCAGACCACGTCATTATGCGCGGCAGGCCAGTAGAAGCGGCGCTTCAACTTCCAGCCGTCGATGATGTCGCCGACCAGATACATTGTCTCGCTATCGACGCTGTCGAGGAAGTCGATCAGCATCCGGGCATTGCAGCCGCGCGTGCCGAGATGGATATCGGAGATCCAGATGGTGCGGTAGCGTTTGCGCTTCCCCGCACGCTCTGGCGTATCGAGGCTGTGCGCGCCTTCATCCATGTCCGCCAGAAAGGGCAAGCGCGTGATGGCATTCATGAAGCGGGCCTTTGGAGCTGTTGTCCTCGGGACCGAATCCTTAGCCGGGCAATGTTACAATCCCGCGCCCAATGTGACGGAATTGCTACTGTGGCGCCGCGTCAGACGGTCAGCACGATCTTGCCGAAATGCTCCCCGGCATCCATCCGCGCATGAGCCCGTGCCGCCTCGGCGAGCGGGAAGCGCTGGTCCATCGCCGGCCGCAGCCTGCCTTCCTGGACGAAGCTCCAGACCTCACGGACGATTTCATCCGCAACGAGGCTCTTGAAGGCGGAGGAGCGAGGGCGCAGCGTCGATCCGGTCAGCGTCAGCCGCCGGGACATCACCGCCGGAATGAAGATTTCCGCCTTTGGACCGCCCAACACCGCGATGGATACATGGCGGCCATCTTCGGCAAGGCATTGGAGATTGCGCGGCACATAGTTCCCGCCCACCATGTCCAGCACCGCCTGCACGCCCTGCCCGCCGGTGATGCGCTTCACCTCCTCGACAAAGTCCTGGTCCCGGTAATTGATGGCATGATCCGCGCCCCACGCCTTTGCCTGCTCGCATTTCGCGTCGCTGCCGCAAGTGACGATGATGGTGATATCGAACAGGCGGCAAAGCGAAATCGCCATGGTGCCGATGCCGCTGGTCCCGCCATGCACCAGCACCGTGTCGCCGACGACGACATAGGCCCGCTCGAACAAATTGGTCCAGACGGTGAAGAGCGTCTCTGGCAAGGCCGCCGCCTCGACAATGTCATAGCTGTCCGGAACGGGGAGGCACTGCCCGGCAGGCGCGACCGCATATTCCGCATAGCCGCCGCCCGGCAGCAGGGCGCAGACGCGCTGGCCGATCAGCCGTCCGGCGCTGCCGCCAGCCGCGACGATGGTTCCGGCAACTTCCAGCCCAGGAATGTCCGAAGCGCCCGGCGGCGGCGGATATTTTCCTTGCCGCTGCAAGACATCAGGCCGGTTGACGCCCGCCGCCGCCACCTGGATCAGCACCTCATCCTCGGCCGGAACCGGCACAGGGCGGCGTTCGGGCACCAGCGCCTCAGGGCCGCCCGGAACGGGAATGGCGACCGCCATCATTTCCTGGGGCAACGCCGCCTCAATCGCCATGATCACGTTCCCCCAGCCCCATCATCAAGCCGCAGCTGAAATTCGCCAGCGGCTCAAGCCCCTTATTGACAGAGCCGCCGCGAGGGTCAACATTGGCATATATGGACATGGACGACGATCTGCCTCGCAAGATTGATGATCCGCTGGCCCAACTGCTTCGACAGGATTTGGGTCCCTTGTCCCTTGCCGATCTGGAAGAGCGCATCGCGGCGCTGGAGGGTGAAATAGCCCGCACCAGATCAAAGATTGAAAGCGCCGTTAACCACAAATCAAGTGCCGAGGCGTTATTCAAGCGATGAACCCGCGCCCCGCCCCCTGCGGCCCTGAACAGGGTCTCTTCGGGCACGGGCAGTCTGGCAATTCCGGCGATCAGGGACCCCTCCTTGATCCGCCGTCGAGCAATGCCGACATATGGTTCAAGACAGCCCCTCTTGCGGGCTCAGGAGTAGAATAGAAATGCCATCTTTCGCACCCGCCCTTGAAACCACGTTGCACAACGCGCTGACCCATGCGTCGGAGCGCCGCCACGAATATGCGACGCTGGAGCATCTGCTCCTCGCGCTGATCGATGACGAGCATGCTTCGAAGGTGATGCAGGCGTGCGGTGTAGAGCTTGGCGAACTGGGCGACGCCGTCACCCAATATCTCGACAGCGAACTCGACAGCCTGAAGCTGGAGGGATCAAGCGACCCATCCCCCACCAGCGGTTTCCAGCGCGTGGTCCAGCGCGCCATCCTGCACGTGCAATCTTCCGGAAAGGATGAAGTGACGGGAGCCAATGTGCTCGTCGCGCTTTTCTCCGAGAGGGAGAGTTACGCCGTCTATTTCCTCCAGCAGCAGGACATGAGCCGACTGGATGCCGTCAGCTACATCAGCCACGGCGTCGGCAAGGGTACTGCCGCTCCTGAACAGAGCGCCGCCAAGGGCTCTCAGGAGGAGGAAAAGAAGGCGCAGGACAGCAAGGGCAAGAAGGACAGTGCCTTGGAGCAGTTCACGGTCAACCTCAATGAGAAGGCGACGCGGGGCAAGGTTGACCCGCTGATCGGCCGCAGCGCCGAAGTCGACCGGACGATCCAGATCCTGTGCCGCCGGTCGAAGAACAACCCGCTCTATGTGGGCGATCCGGGCGTCGGCAAGACCGCGATCGCGGAGGGCTTGGCGCGCAAGATCGTCGAGGGCGAGGTTCCCGACGTCTTGAAGGAAGCGGTGATCTATTCCCTCGACATGGGCGCGCTGCTCGCGGGCACGCGCTATCGCGGTGATTTCGAGGAGCGGCTGAAGGCTGTCGTCACTGAACTTGAGAAGATGCCGCATGCGGTCCTCTTCATCGATGAAATCCACACCGTCATCGGCGCTGGCGCCACCAGCGGCGGGGCGATGGACGCGTCCAACCTGCTCAAGCCCGCCTTGTCGGGCGGCACGATCCGTTGCATCGGCTCCACCACCTACAAGGAGTTCCGCAACCATTTCGAGAAGGACCGCGCGCTGCTGCGCCGGTTCCAGAAGATCGACGTCAACGAACCTTCGGTCGAGGACACGGTCAAGATCCTCGCGGGCCTGCGCAGCGCCTTTGAGGAACATCACAACGTCAAATACACCCCCGACGCGATCAAGGCGGCGGTGGAGCTGTCGGCGCGCTACATCAACGATCGCAAACTGCCGGACAAGGCGATCGACGTGATCGACGAAGTCGGCGCGATGCAGATGCTGGTGGTGCCGTCGAAGCGCAAGAAGACGATCACACCCAAGGAGATCGAGCAGGTCATCGCGACCATGGCCCGCATCCCTCCCAAGACCGTCTCGGCCGACGACAAGTCCGTGCTGGAGACGTTGGACACGGATCTGAAGCGCGTCGTGTTCGGCCAGAACCGGGCGATCGAAGTTCTGTCCTCCGCGATCAAGTTGTCGCGGGCGGGCTTGCGCGATCCGGAAAAGCCGATCGGCAGCTATCTCTTCTCCGGCCCGACCGGCGTCGGCAAGACGGAGGTGGCGCGCCAGCTGGCCAACCTGCTCGGCATTCCGCTCCAGCGGTTCGACATGTCGGAATATATGGAACGCCACTCGGTCAGCCGCCTGATCGGCGCCCCTCCGGGCTATGTCGGCTATGATCAGGGCGGCCTGCTGACCGATGCGGTCGATCAGAACCCGCACAGCGTCCTCCTGCTGGACGAGATCGAGAAGGCCCACCCGGACCTGTTCAACATCCTGTTGCAAGTGATGGATAATGGCCGCCTGACCGATCACCATGGCAAGACGGTGGACTTCCGCAACACCATCCTCATCATGACCACCAATGCCGGTGCGTCGGACATGGCGAAGGAAAGCATCGGCTTTGGCGAACTGACCCGCGACGATGTGCAGGAAGATGCGGTGAAGAAGCTCTTCACCCCGGAATTCCGCAACCGTCTCGATGCCATCGTTCCCTTCGGCTATCTGCCGCCGGAGATCGTGGCGCGGGTCATCGACAAGTTCGTGCTGCAACTGGAACTGCAACTGGCCGACCGCGACGTCCACATCACGCTGGACGACGAGGCGAAGGGCTGGCTCACCAAGAAGGGCTATGACAAGCTCTACGGTGCTCGCCCGATGGGCCGCCTGATGCAGGAAAAGATCAAGCAGCCGCTCGCTGAGGAACTGCTGTTCGGCAAGCTGGTGCATGGCGGTGAAGTGCATGTCAGGCTGAAGGACGAGGCGCTCGCCTTCGAGATCATCCCGGCGGCCCCCAAGAAGGGCAAGAAGGGTGGCAAGGCCAAGCCCGCCGAACCGGCCAAGTAAGCGGACTGAAGAGAATGAGATGAAAGGGCGGCTCCTGTAGCCGCCCTTTTTTTGGGGCAAAGAGGCCAGGATCAACTTGTCCCCCCTCCCGCAAGCGGGAGGGGCCAGGGGGTGGGCCAGCGCAACAGCCGAGGCAGCCACCAACCAAAAATTCCCGATAGTCCACAGCCTCGACTTGCGGCACTCTCCCTCTCACGCACTTAAGGGAGAACCCCATGCCCACAGACATCGCCTTCTACACGAACCCCATGTCGCGCGGACAAATCGCCCGCTGGATGCTGGAGGAGGTTGGCCAACCCTACGACATGACCATCCTCGACTATGACGGCACGATGAAGGCGGCCGACTATCTCGCCATCAACCCGATGGGCAAGGTTCCCGCCATCGTGCACAAGGGCAAGGTCGTGACCGAGGCGGCCGCGATCTGCGCCTATCTGGCCGATGCTTTCCCGGACGCCGGTCTCGCCCCGCCCGTCGATCAGCGGGCAGACTATTATCGCTGGCTGTTCTTCGCCGCTGGTCCGGTCGAGGCGGCGGTCTCCAACAAGTCGCTCGGCCTCACTGTGCCGGAAGGCCGGGAGCGCTCGATGGGCTATGGCAGCTATGACCAGACCGTCACCACACTGGAAAAGGCGGTGTCGGGCGGCCAATGGATCTGCGGCGACCAGTTCACCGCCGCCGATGTTTATGTCGGTTCTCAGGTGGATTGGGGCCTGACCTTCGGCACCATCGATAGCCGCCCAGCCTTCGAAGCCTATGCCGCCCGCCTGCGCGAACGCCCGGCCTACAAACGGCAGAAGGAACTGGACGGCGCGCTCATTGCGCAGATGCAGAAGTCATCCTGATTCCTCTTGAACCACCCCATAGAAAAAGGCCCGGCGGATCGCTCCACCGGGCCTTTTCGATTCGTCCGCAAGCGTGCGATCAGTCGCGATTGCCCATGAAGCGCAGCAGGAACAGGAACATGTTGATGAAGTCGAGATAAAGGTTCAGCGCCCCCATCACCACCGACTTGCCCATCATGTCGGTCCCTGCGACATGGGCGTAGATGCTCTTGATCTTCTGCGTGTCGTAGGCGGTGAGGCCTGCGAACAGCAGTACACCGATGAAGCTGACCACCATGTCCAGCGCGCTAGAGCGCAGGAACAGGTTGATGAGCGATGCGACCAGCAGGCCGACCACGCCCATGATCAGGAAGGTGCCGAAGCCCGACAGATCCTTCTTCGTCGTGTAGCCCCACAGGCTGAGCCCCGCGAAAGCCGCAGCCGTCGCGAAGAAGGTCTGCGCCACTGACGTACCGGTATAAACCAGCAGGACCGACGAGAGCGAAAGCCCCATCGTCACCGCATAGGCCCAGAACAGAGCCTGCATGGCGACCGTCGACAGCCGGTTCATGCCGAAGCTCATCACCATCACGAAGGCAAGCGGTGCGAGCATGATCACATATTTTAGAATGCCCGGCCCAGCCAGGATCTGGTAGGCAAAGCCGCTGGACGCGAACAGCATTGCGACGATGCCGGTCAGCAGCACGCCGCTCGCCATATAATTGTAAACCGATAGCATGTAGCTGCGCAGGCCAGCGTCGAAAGCCTCGCCGCGCGCCACTGTCGCCCCGCCGAAACCGGCAATATTCGATCGGGGGTCAGACCAATTGGCCATGAGATAGTCTCCTTCGCCGGCGCACTTTCGCCGATATCGCTATTATCGCCCCATATGAGTGGCAATTCAAGGGAAGAGCCAACGCTCCGGGGAAGGAATAGCGCCACATCGGCACGCTTGTCCGCTAGCGCCTCGGCCGGGCCTCACTATATCGGCAACATGCACCGCCTGTTCGTCGCCATTCGCCCGCCGGAGGACATTCGGACGCGGTTGCTGTCGTTGATGGGCGGCATTGCCGGAGCACGCTGGCAGGATGACGATCAACTTCACCTGACGTTGCGCTTCATAGGCGATGCCGACCGCCACCACGCCAATGACCTTGCGGAAGCGCTGTCGTCCCTTCGCTTTTCCCCCTTCTCGCTCTCCTTGGCGGGCCTCGGCCAGTTCGATCGCAAGGGACGCACCCATATATTATGGGCAGGCGTCCAGCCGCACGATGCTCTCCAACACCTTCACCGGAAGATTGACCGCGTCTGCGTCGCAGCAGGCTTCCCGGCAGAAGAACGCGCCTACCTGCCCCATATAACCCTGGCGCGCTTCGGAAGGAGCGGTGGCGATACGGACGGCTTCATCACCCATCATGCCGGTCTCTCCAGTGCGCCTTTCACCGTAGATGAATTTGCCCTGTTCGAAAGCCATTTGACCCAGAGCGGCGCGCATTATGAGATTGCGGCGACCTATCCCGCCACGTCCGCCCCTTTATAGAGTGTATGCGCCCACCACGATGCCGCCTTACGCAGCGGACAATATCCCACAGGCGATGCGCCCGCCTGCATTCCCCGCAGGATCGGTCTTGTTATCATCCGCCTGCGCATGAACCACGATCGCGGCGCCATCCGCGTCGAGCACAGCATTGGCTCCGCTACGTAGCGTAGCGCCAGCTATCACGAACTCCATCCGGCCCGTGCCATCGGCACCAGCGGTGAGGTTCGGCATATCCCCCATGTGCATGCCCGCAGGATTGTCCTTGCCATGCTGCCTGGCCGTGGGGTTCCAATGGCCGCCCGCGCTGGCAAAGTCGGGAGGCGTGCAAGTACCCGTCATGTGCACGTGAACCGCATGAACTCCAGGGGTGATCCCCATCGCCCGTACCGCCACATGCAAGCCGTCCACCGCTTCGGTCACCATGGCCTCGCCGCGGCGCGAACCATCCGCCGCCAGAAGAACGGCGCGGGCGCTGGAGGCTCCAGCGGCCCCGCTATTGACGGTGCTGACGTCAGTGCTTGCACATGCGGCAAGACTAAGGGCGAGCGGCGCGAAGACGATTGCAGCACGTTTCATGATCAAATGCACTCCCGATGAAGCATGGCTGGCGAACGCAGCAAGACGCTGTTTGTTGCGCATATAGTTCAGAATGCCAAGCCGACGAGCGGATCGCCGCCGCTCCCCTTTCCTCCGGTGCTGTGCAGCACCATGTCGCCCTACACCCCGCAAAGGAAAAGGGGCCGGTCTTTCGACCAGCCCCTCAACCTTGATCCATCCCGAAAGATGGAGATCTTGCTTACTGACCCGAACCCGGACCGTAGGTGATTTCCACACGACGGTTCTGCAGTTCGCGAACACCGTCGGCGGTTTCGACGCGGGGGTTCGATTCACCGAACGCCTGGGTCGTCATCACACCATCGGGGATGCCCTTCGAAGCCATGTAGGCCTTGACGGCGTCCGCACGGCGCTGCGACAGGCCGACGTTGTACGAGGCCGAACCCGAACGGTCCGCATAGCCTGCCAGCATGACCTGGGCGCTGCCGCAGTTGCTGTAGGCCGAAACCGCGTTGTCCAGAATGGTGGCGGCGTCAGGCGTGATGTCCGACTTGTCCCATTCGAAGAAGACGATGTACGGCCCAGGGCTGCACTCAGCGACCGGCGGAGGCGGCGGCGGAGGCGGCGGGGGCGGCGGGGGCGGCGGCGGGGGCGGCGGAGGAGCAGCCGGTTCACCACCGAAGTTGTAGGTCAGACCCAGCAGAAGGCTGTGCGTACGCAGCTTCGTTTCGACGTCACCGCCAGCAACGCCCACCGCAGTGGTGTAAGCCGGGACGAGGTTGATGTCGTCCTGGTTGAAGAAGCGATACTTCAGCGAAACGTCGAGGTTGTTGGTCAGCGGATAGCGAATGCCAGCCAGCGCCTGCCAGGCGAAACCGGTGTCGCTGTCGTTGACCAGGTCGTTGGCGAGCTTGGCGCGCGAAACGCCGACACCGCCGCCGACGAAGCCCTGCAGGCCATCGTCCGAACCGAAGTCAAGCAGACCGTTCAGCATGAACGAGAGAGCCGAAACGGAACCGCCGAACTGGCTGTTGTCCAGGTCGACCTTGGCACGCTTGTAGCCAGCTTCGGCTTCAAGGCGGAAACCACCGAAGTCGTAACCGATGACGGCGTCAGCGTCCCAACCCTTGTGGTAGTCCACATTTTCCAGCGTGGTGCTGGCAGTGGGAGCGCCCGTGAACGGATCGAAACCGGGGCTGAAAGTGATGTCCTGATCTTCAACGATGGTGACGCCGGATTCGATACCGATATACCAGCTATCATCACGCGCCAGGGCCGGGGTGGCCAGGGCACTGGTCGCAAGCGCAGCCGCGAGGGCAAGCTTCCGCATTTGGATTCCCCTTTCAAAAGTGTCACGAAGGACTGCTGAAACCATGTATCGGCAAGAAAGTTTCATGGCAAGTCCACATTTGGTGAAACTGTTGCCAAAATGCATCAGCGGACTGCGGGAGCCCCGATATATAAGCATTTCCGTGCACCAGCACTGTAAAAGTCGGGCACGTTCAAGTCATGTTTCGATCAATCCATGATCCCGCATCGCGGAAAGAATAGCCGCTATGGAACTCCTCGCTTCACTGTCGACGGAACCCCCTCCCACAGGGTTGCCGATGGCCGGACGCCGCGTCCCCACCACGCGCAAACCTCCGGCATAGAGCCCATCGCTCCGCACGGCTCCGTCGGCCCATCCGTGGCCATCGAATTGCATGATGTGCCCCCTGTCCGCCACCCACAGGACCAGACCCGCACGAGGCTCGGCATAACGCCATCCGCCATCGGTCCAGCACGCGACCGATCCCTCCCGGCCAAGCCAGCTTCCCGTGGCGCCCGCAGCGATGATCCAGCATTGCCCTTCCCCGGGCGACAGCGGCGGCGTACCCTCGTCCGCGCTCTCCACCTGGCCGTGCAACAGCATGTCGATCCTTGCCAAAGCCTCGTTATGGAACAGTTCCTTCTGAGCCTGCCCGGCAAACAGGTTCGGCAGCACCCAGCGCGGCGTCGCATCGCTCGTCATATGTCGAATTTCCTTTCCATTCTCGATTATCAGCCAGGCAGCATGATGCGCGCGGGACGTCCCAGGGCGAAGGACCCGATCTGCCGGACCTCGATCGTCAAAGCGCCCCCGCCGTCGGCATCGAAGGCAGCGGCCTCGTAAGTCCACTGCGCCGACCCGGTTTCTATCCGCCGGATCAAAGCGCCAGCCGCCAGAACGCGCAGTTCATAGCGCTCACCTTCCTCGCCCATCGGCACATCCGCCCCGCTGACCCACCGCCAGCCGCTCCTGCTGCGCCGCACCCATCGAATGTCCCAGCCGCCTGCTCCGTCAGATAAGGCGCGCAGGTGAACGGGCGCTACCGGAGTGACTGCCTCGCCGCTCACGGCCAGTTCCGCCTCCACCGGCTCGGCATCACCGATCCCCAGAGCCGCAAGGCGCAGCGTCATGCCGATTTCACTGTTGCCCGTCCCGGCAAATGGCTCGGCGAGCCGCTCCTCCCCGATCAACAGAAACGGCTCATCAGGGCCATGTTCGGCCATAGCCCACTCGGTTCCGAACAGCCCACGGCGCAGCCCCTCCAACCGGAAGCTCGCCGCGCCCGTCTGCACCGCACGGGAAAATTGCAGAAGCTCCCGTCCGACCATGCAAAGATTGCGCCCCTGCGCCAGCGCCGCTTCATCCGCGTCGCCCAGTTCCATGTCATCGGCCAGCAACGTCACATGCAGGCTGTTGACCGCATCGATCAACGTGCAGCTCCCCTGCCCCAGGACCTCGTCCGCCTGCCCCATCACCGCGCGGGGCGCCGTGCGGCCAACCGGGTCAGCCTCCCCCGCACCGCTCATCGCGAAGAGGGCCGCGCCCCGCCATCCTTCTCCGCCACTTGCCGCCGCCGCGATCAAGGGCGCCGTGGCGGCCGCGTCCCGCAACGGCGGAAGGTCGACCAGCATCAGCGATGTGGGGCCCGGCGGATCATCCACCTGCCGCACGATGGAACCGGATGATGCACCCGCAGGCAACACACCCCCGGCTCCAGGCACCCGCCGCAGCGCCAGCCGCACGGCCATCGCCTCCCATTCCCGCTCCTCGATCCGCCAGCGCCCGGGCACATTCTCGACTGTCACGATGTCGCCCGGATCGTGACGCAGAGCCTCCCACCCGCACCGCAGCGTCATGGCCGATCGCCCGGTCCAGTCATGGCCCAAACGTCGCGCCGCCAGCCGTCGTGCCGCATCGGCGGGCATGGTGACGGGCAGATCGATGCCACGTTCGATCCGCCCCGTCCCTGGCCGCGTCACCCGCTGCACCCCCGCCTGATAGTCGCGCGCCGCATCATAGTGGCGCAGGGCGAGCGCCACCGGCACCGTCTCGACGCTCCCGCCCGTCTGCTCGACAGCGTCGATGGCTCGCCCATTGACGCGCTTGCAAAGCTTAGCCTCGCCGACCTCGGCCTCGGGCTCATCCCGAGCCGTTCCGATCAGCCGCAGCCCATCTTCCCCAGCGGCAAAGGCAAGGTCCCACGCCTCCACCAGCGGCGTGATCGCCTCCACCACATCGGTGCCGCCTGCCGCAAACCCCTGCACGCTCTCATCCCCAGCAGCGGCAAGCAGGCCGCCACTCAGGTCCATCGCCACCGTATCGATCGCCACCATCCCCGCATCCGCCTCGACTTCGAAGGTCAGGGAAGGGATGCGGTTCCCGAAATCGGCAAGCTGCAAGTCCTCGAACACGGCATAGGCAATCCCCCGATGCGCGGGCGCCTTGGCAATGCCTTCCGCCGCAGCGATCAACGGGTCGGCCGCCTGATCTTCCCCGCCCAGGTGCAGGCGAAAGGCGTTCAGTCCGGACTTGAAATCGCCCGCCGCGCCGCGCAGCAGATTGCCGTCCGCCCAGATGCGCCGCACCGCCCGCACCCGCCGCGCCGACAAGGCCACGGCAAAACTCGCCGAATAGCTGTAGCTGGTGACGCTCGGCCGCCCCTTGCCGCCGCCGCTCCGGTTGCGCTTTTCCTTGAGGTCCGTCGCCCAGATCACCGAGCCCGCGACACGCATGGTTCCGAACAGTTTCGGAATCTGCGCGCCATAGCTCGACGTCTGCAACTGCAATTCGGTGAGCCGCCTGCCCTCGCGCCCCTTGGGCTTGAACAGCACCGCCTGATCGAAACTGCTGCCGATCAGCCCGCCGATCGCCCCGCCCAGCGGCCCGCCAATGGCGGTGCCGAGCGCCGTCAGCACTAAAGTCGCCATGTCTCCTCCTCTATCGTCCGCCAATGGCCGATGACGGGCCAGGGCGAAGGCCCCGGCGTCTCGACCACGCGTCCCAGCCCCGCATGGGCATGGACATGCCCGCCAGGGACCAGGATCATCAGATGCAATTGCAACGGCCCCGGCCGTACCAGCGCCAGGTCGCCCGCCTTGGGCCGCTCGACAGCCACCAATCCAGCCTGCGTCAACCAGTCACGCGCCAGCGCCTCGTCTCCTGACCGCAGCCCATAGCCTCGCGGCAGGGCAGCCTCATGCCCCGCCTCTGCCAGAGCAAGCGCCGCCAGCCCGACACAATCCACGCCGCTCGCCCTGCTTCGTCCCTGCAGGCGGAAGCGCACCTCCACCAGACCGCGCGCCGCCGCGACGATCCGGTCCGCTTGTCCGCTGCTCATGCGCCCGGATAGCGCGTCAGCAGGTCCGTCCCCGGCAGATAGGGCTCCCCCCGGAAATTCACGACATTGCCGAACCGCGCCCGGCATGTCTCCAACTGCCGGTCACACCCCTCCGTCAGCAGCGCCAGCGTGCCCGGCGCGACGGCAAAGGAAGGCGGGTCCGACAGGGTAAGCAGGCTCGCCCCATTATCCACCACCCCCTGCACCGCACCAGCATTGGGTCCCGTCATCCACCGCAACGTGCCAAAGGCATAGACCCCTGCCGCCAACCCCGCCGCGCTCACCTCAACATCATCGACGGCCTCCACCGTCACGACCTTGCGCCGCGCCGCCAGATCGACCCGGCACTGCCGGTCGCCCAGCCGCGCCCGGCAATCGGGCGATGTAGAGGGCGCGACCGGAGCCTTCAGCGCCGCCATCGCCCCCACCAGCTCCGCCGTGAACGCCCCGCCCTTGCGCGCCACGCTGCCGATCTCACCCTTCGCCAGCAGCCACCACAGCACGCCCGGCGCTTCCCATTCGGTCAGGCGCAATTCCAGCACGGCGCCATCCCAGCGCCCCGCCATCAGGTCCGCCTCATTGATCGCATCGGCGATCAGTGCGCCAGCCAAGTCCGTATCGCCCGCTTCCGCGCTGATCCCGCTGCGAATAGCCGAAGGCATCATCCCCGGCGCAGCGCGATAGCGGACATGCCCGATCTCCAGATCCCGGTCATGGCTGGTGAGCCCGATCGTCACCCCATCCCGCCGCTCCAGCCGCCAACAGAAGGCAAGCGTCGACAGCGGCTTGTCCAAAGCCTCCACCCCGCTCATTCCCGTATCTCCACCAGCGGCACCGAAGGCGCCTCGCCCGCCGAAAAGGTCGCGCGGTTGATGTCCAGCCTGTCCTCTGCAAAGCGCACCGGCACGTCGAAACGGAAGCCCGCCGTCAGCAGCGCGCCCGGCGCAGGCGCCTCGTCAAAGGCGATCACGCCCAGCCCCGCATGGCTCCAGCCGCTCATCATCTCGACGCCATTCACCGCCACCCTGATGCTGCCCGCAACCGGCCGGGTGATGCGCCGCACCTGCGCCTCCTCGCCCTCGCCATAATAGCGATGCAACGGAAACTCCGTCCGCACGCCGTCTCCAGTCCCCAGACGCTGATCCAGCGCAGTCGGCATCATTCCCGGCCCGCAACTGCGATCATCATAAGGATCATTGAAACGAAATCCCCGCGCCGCCCCACGCCGCGCCCGGAAAAAAGCGATCAGCGCGACAATGTCCGCCTCCGATCGCACGCCCGGCCCCGCATCGAAGGACAGCCGCGCATCCGCCCAATCGCTGCTCCGCCGCTCATGCCCGGACGGGCTCTCCACGATCTGGGTCGAAAAAGCAGGCGACAAGCTCGCGTCCCGCCCGATGGCGATCGGAAACGCCACATCGTCAAAGGCTTGCATCTCATCATCCCCCTGAAGTCTGAAGCAGGTGAAGCCATCCCGTGCCACCTGCGGCAGCGCCCAGACAAAGGTCGCCGCCGTCCCCCGCCGCACCGCTGCATCCGCCGCGTCAGCGATCTGCCGCCACTGCGCCGCCTGCTCACCCAGCAGCACGAAGCCCGAAAAATAATGCTGCTCCTCGACAGGATAGCCGAGCCGCGCCGTCGCCACCTCGATCCCCCTGGACGTGCGCGTAGGACGGCCCTCCGTCACCCAGTCATAATCCTCCAGCTGCAGCACATCGAAGGCGGGCGACGCCCAGCCGACAGGCATGTTCGCCCGCTTCGCCTCCGGAGCCAGCGGATCAAGCACGGTTGGCAGATAGGCGAGCAAATGCGTCACCGCCCCCGGCGCCAACCCCTTCACCCAGGCACAAAGCGCCGCCGTCGAAGCCGCCAGCACCGCCCCCGCCTGATCCAGCAGAGCCTTTTGCGGGCCGCTCAAAGCTCCCCGCACATCGCTGATCGACACCGGGCTCCCGCCAAAGGCCGCCCGCGCCGCTGCGTCATAAATGCAGATCCGCCCATCGGCAGGCATCACCCACCACCATGGCTCGCCCACCTGAAACTTGATCGGAATCCCGGCGCTCAAACCAATGGAAACAAAGGCCCCCGCCACCAGCCGCAAATAGCTCATCGCCCCTTCATGCGCGGGCGACAGCAATGTCGAAGGCGGCGACCATCCGGTCAGCGCCGGATCGCCATTCTCCGCCCGCTGCTTCCAGTCGTTCCAGCAATGCGCGTCCAGCAGCTCATAGGAAAGCGACCAGATCACCCCCAGCCGTAGCGCCTTCGCCCGCCGCGCAAAATCCGCATGCCACGCCGCACAAGGCGCATTCAGCACGCCCCCGGCAAGGCTGACGTAAAATCCGCCGCCCAGCGGTTCGAGCCGGAAATAATGGCTCATTCCCACATAATGGTTGATGTCGCCCCGATAGCCCAGCGCATGGATCGCTTCGACGATCCGCTCAGGCGTCTGGTTGAAACAATCATCATAGCCGGTCGCCATCGACAGCCCATGTTCGGGCACGATCACATCGCCGACGCTCAGCACAGACCCCGCGCCGTCGCAACGCATGTTGGACAGCTCGGCCCATCCCTCGACCCCCGCCACAAAGGCTGTCGTCCCCGCGTCGTAGCCGGGGGAGCCAAGTGAAATGAACATCCGATCGACATCGCCCGCCCACACCGGATCAGCTTCGCCCGGCAGCAGGAACCCGCCATCCAGATCAGCGAAATCCAAAACGACTTCAGCATCTTCCGCCGTGCCGCTCGCATAATTCCACAGCCGCACATACCAGGACCTCGGATTGCCCGCAGCATCCCGCCCCTCGATCGTCAGCGTCGGGCCATGCACCTCGTCCAGCCGCTTGAGCCCCCCGCTCCGCCAGCGGAACCGCAGCACGCACGCACGAAAATCGCGGGCCGTCTCATAGGCCAGCAGCGGATGGCTCCACTTGTCCTCCGCCTCCCAGATCAGCCCCGCCAGATCGCCCGACCCATAAAAAACCGCGTCCACCCGCAGTGCATCCGGCGCGGTCGTGACCACGCTTGCCATCATCGGCCGCGGGAAGTTCACCGTCCAATGCGTTGGCGCGAAACGCTTCATAAAGCGCTCCTCCTGCCCCCGCCGCGCGTCCGCCAGCCAATAGCCCAGCCCACTCATCCGTTCAGCGCCCCCCTGACCGCTCGTGCCACCTGCCGCGCGCTCCGCGCCAGCATCCGGGCGTTATCGAACCCTTCGCCGCGCCCCTGCATGGCGATGTTCACCCGCACATCACGCCCGCCACCGCCGCCATGTGCGACCACCTGCCCACTGGCCGTCGGCACGAACAATTCCGGCCCCCGCTCGCCCACCACATAGGCGCGCCCCGGCGACACCGGCCCGCCCGTCGCCCGCCCCGGCAGACCCAGCGCGGCGGCACCCAATGTCAGCAGGGAACCACCCACGCCGCCGACACTTGCCGCGCCAGACCGCACCGCTCCGGCGGCGATCTCCTCCAACACGGACAACGCAGCCTGCTTCAGTTCCTCAAAACCAAAGCGCCCGCTCCGCACCGCCCGCAACAACCCCTGCTCAATCCGCCGCCCAGCCCGCTCCGCCCCCGAAGCCAACGGCCCTTCCAACGCCCCCCGCATCGCCTCCACATCGCGCGACAAGCCCTGCGTATCCGCTCGAACGCGCACCACCAGCGTCTCGATTTCCTCGTCCATCGCCACCTCCCACACACATAAAAAGGCCCCTCCCCTTCAGGGGAGGGGTTGGGGTGGGGGCGTGCCCCACACGATACCTCCGTTCGTTCGAGTGCTGTCGAGAAACGGAAAGCATCCACCTCAATCCGGCATCACCCCCCTGAGCCGCGCCAACTCCCCCGCATCCATCCCAACACCCATCTCTTCCTCCTCCCCCCTCGCGGCCCGCAGCACCACCTCCAGTTCCACCGGCGTCGATCGCCAGAACTCATCCGGCCGCCAGCCCAGCAGCCATCCCGCGACGCCAGCCAGCCGCGCCGCCGCTTTGAAAAAGCTCATCGTCCCCCCAATATCTGCCTGATGATGCTGCCCAGCACCGGCGACAGCTTCGCCAGCCCCGCCTCGACGATCGCCTCGCCCAGCCTCTCACGCGTCAGCCCTTCGGGCGCATCGGCCAGGCAGTGCCAGAACAGCCCCGCCATGTCGGACAGCGACAGCTTGCCCGCAGCCGCCCGCTCCACCAGTTCGAACAGCGGCCCCAATTCCTGCTCCGCCGCCACCAGCGCCGCAAAGCTCGGCCGCAGCCGCAAAGTCTCGCCAGCCAGTTCCAGCGCGGCCTCGCCCCTCGCCCTATTGGCCGCGCTCATTCCGACACCACCGGGCCGGAGCTTTCCAGGCTCAGCGCATAGTTGCGCTCGCCATTATAATCCCCGGCATAGTCGAGCCGCGTGACCAGGAAGCGCCCGCGCATCCGCTCGCCGCTTTCGAAGCTCAGCTCAAACTGCTCGATCGTCCCCGCCAGCGCATGGTTGCGAATGCGCACCTCGGCCGCCGACCCGGTAAAGATGCCCGCTGCCGACACGCTGACGGACCGCACCCCCGCCCCCGACAGCAGCTCCCGCCAGCCGCCGGAATCCTTCGACGTAACGTTGACGCCCTCGCCATTTACCGACAGCTGCGTGGTCCGCATTCCGGCGACAGTTGCGTATGCGACAGGCGTCCCGCCGTCGCCCACTTTCAACAGAAACGCGCTTCCCTTTTCCACTCCCATGGAGCATTCTCCCGTAAGATAAACCGTGCCTGAATTGCGATTGGAGAGGTTCGAATGCTGTTCGCTGCTCCCCTCATGATGATGCTGGCCGCCACCCCGCAAAGCGGCGATGCCGTAGGCGCTGGCCGCAAGGCGTATTCCGAGTGCCTGTCAAAGGAAGTCGGCCCCGCGCTCGACAAGAAACTGACGCTCGGCGACTTCCAGTCCACGCTGAAATCCAAGTGCAGCGCCAAGGAAGCCGCCTTCCGCGCCGCCATCGTCGCTGACGACAAATCCACCGGCATGTCCGACAAGGACGCCCAGGCCGACGCAGACGACCAGATCGCCGAATATGTCGACAAGATCACCGGCGAGTTCGAGGATTACTCCAAGCCCGGCGGCTAAGGCACGGGAACGAAGTTCCCCACAGCCGCCTCCGTTCGTTTCGAGCGAAGTCGAGAAGCGTCGCGCAATCCGTGTCTCGAGAACCGGGTTAGCGGGGAGACGTGACAACCCTCTGATCAGCCCAATCCCATCCGCGCCGAAGCATCTCTTCCTGCTCTGCGCATTCTGCGCCTCTGCGCGAGAATTAATCACGCGGAGACGCGGAGACGCGGAGCGCCATGGAATATTGCGGCCCTGCCCTGCCGGGTCGCGTCTGGACGGGAGTTCGGAAACAGGCATGACCGTGCTTTCAGCGCAGCATCTCTGCGCCTCCGCGTCTCCGCGCGAAAATCATCCGCCTTGCCGAACCACCCGCACCCGATAATCCACGACCGCCTGCCAGGTTTCCTTCTCGCGCCCCTTCACCACCCGGGACCGGATCAACCGCACCCCGACGATCCTCCACCCCTCGGCAAATTCCAGAAGCTGCATCACGGCATCGATCCGCTCCAGCAGCGCCGCCAACCGCCCCGGCGTCTCACCAGCGTCATGCAGCCCAATTGTCAGCCGCAACTCACGCCCGTCCACTTCCTTCGCGCCCCAGTCGCTGGCGATACATTCGCCCACCACCGCATAGGGCACGCTCGCTCGCAGCGGCTGCCCGTTGAACAGCCCATTAAGGCCGCCCATCACAGCCGCGTCCTCCGTCAAAGCCGCAATCACCGCAGCGCGCACCGTCACTTCCGCACTCATCGCCCACCCCTCGCCCAATCGCGCAGATCAAGCGCGCCCAGCCATCGCCGCATCAGCCCGCGTCCCGACAGCAGCACCGCATCCCCCTCGATCCGCGCATCCTCCACCCCCGCCGCCAGCATGGCCTCGGCCACCTCGCGCTGCCGCCGTCGGGCGCGCTCCTCCGCCAGCCGCGCCAGCGCCACGACCTTCATGCCAGCCGCATCCGCCGCCACGGCCGCCACAGTGCGCTCACCACCGCAGGCGGGCTCGCAACCTCACCTCCACGCGCGGAGAAATGCTCCGCCGCCAGCCGGACGATCCCTTGCCGGATCGGCTCGGGCAACCCGTCCGCATCCTCCGCCATTCCCGCGCGATAGCGCACCGCCAGCACCCGCTGCCCGGACAAAGGCCGCGCCCGCACCCAGCCATCGCCTGACGCATCGATATCCACCGAATAGGCATCGACGGGCAGCGCTTGCCCCGCGCCATCCGGCCCCACCGCATCAACTCCCAGGATCGCCGACACAGGCCGCGCCGACAGCCGCTGCCACCCTCCGTCCGCCAGCACCGTCTCCCGGGCCTCACCCAGGATCAGCCACTGCCCCAAAAACTGCTCGCACAGCGCCGTTGCGCTTTTGATCAGTCCCTCCAACAAGCCATCCTCGCCGCTGCCGCTAATCCGCAGATATTCCTTCACTTGCCCAAGCGACGCCCCCGCCGCCCCAGCCTCTTCCCGCACCAGCACCAACCGCCCCTCCCACGAAATATGATCCTTCTCCCGCAAGCGGGAGAAGGATACGAAGCCTTGGCCCGACTGGGCCTAGGCGAAGTTGGATGAGGGCACCGCTTAAGAAGCCGCGAACTTCATCAGCTTGATCGCCTCCGAATTGGAAACAGCGCCGCCGATCCGCTTCACGGCGTAGAAGTGCACAAACGGCTTGTTGCTGAACGGATCGCGCAGGATGCTCGTCTCGCTACGTTCCGAAATCACATAGCCCGCCTGGAAATTGCCAAAGGCGATCGACAGCGAACCCGCCGCGATGTCCGGCATGTCCTCGGCCTCCACCACCGGATAGCCAAGCAGCGTCGCAGGCTGCCCCGCCGCCAACGACGGCTGCCAGATGAACGCGCCATCGCTCGTCTTCATCTTGCGAATGGCGGACAACGTCGCCGAATTCATGACGAAGCACGCCCCCTGGCGATAGGGCGCGCGCAGGCTCTGAACGAGGTCGATCAGCTTATTCTCCGGGTTGCTCGCAGCAAAAGCGCCCGCGCCCCCCGACGCCACATATTGCAGCGAGCCAAAGGCACGCACGCCGTCCGCCTCATTGGTCGCCGTATAGGTCAGGAAGCCCTTGGGCTTGTTCGTGCCATTGCCGTTGACGAAGGCCGCACCCTCCGCCGCCGCAAACTCACGCGCGATTTCGCCCGCCAGCCATCCTTCGACGTCGAACTGCGCATCATCCAGCATCGCCTGAGACGCGGCCGGATTGGCGTAAAGCTCACCATAGGGCGGCACGATCTCATTGAAGCTGGGCGTTCCCGTCTCCGCCCTCGCACCCGTCTCGCTCGCCCAGCCCGACACGATGCCGCCCGACGTCACCAGCTTGCGATAGCCAGCGCTGCCCGTGCGCACGACATTGGCGATCGACCGGATCGGCGAAATGCCCTTCAGCGTCGCATCGATGATCTGGTCGATCTCGCGCGGCACCGCATAGCCGCCCGCAGCGCCAGTCGCGCCGGAAAAGCTCTTCAGCTCAACCCCGGCCTCAAGCCCCTGCCGCAAGTAACGATCGACAAAGGCCGCCCGCTTGGGATCGAACGTCCCACCCTTCACCCCATCCAGCGCAGGCCGCTGCTGCTGCACCAGCGCGCCTTTCAGCGCCGCGATCTCACCCTCCAGCGCCTCGATACGCTCACCCTGCACCACCGCATCAAAGCTCGCTTCCAACTGATCCGTCATCAACCACTCCCACAAAAAAGGCGGCCCCAAAGGACCGCCCATCAAACCTTCTCCCCTCGAGGGAGAAGGATACGAAGCCTCGCCAGCTTCCTGGCTAGGCGAAGTTGGATGAGGGGGAGAGGCGCTACCTCTCCACCGCAATCACCCGCGCCAAAGGCTGCATCGGGTGCGTCACCACGCTCACCTCCACCAGCTCCAGCGCCAGCAATTCTCGCGGCGAAGCCCCCCGCGCCTCCCGCACCCGATAGCCAAAGGACAGCCCATCCACCGCGCGCTCCTTCAACGCCCGCGCAGCCGCCCTCCCCGCGCCAGTCCGCCCCGACACGCGCCCGATCACCCGCAATCCGCGCGCATCCTCCTCCACTCGCTCGACCGTCCCGATCGCCTCGCCCGGCAAATGCTGCCACAGCAAAGGCACCCCCGCCGCCACGCCTGCAAAAGCGCCCGGCCGCACCACGTCGCCGCCATGATCGACCCGATCGAACACCGCCGCATAACCAGCGAACCGCACATCGCCCCCTCCGCTCGGGCCGCTCATCCCCGGACCATCCCGATCAGCCCGGCCTTCACCGCCACGCCCAGCAGCACCAGCGCCATCACGATCCGCACCGCCCAGCCGACCACCGCCCCGCGCGCCGCCTTCTTCGCGTCCCGCCAGGCGGACAGCAGCTCGCGCAACTCCCGCACATCGCCCTCCGCACGCCCATCGCTCAGCCCCAGCCGCTCCAGGGCCCGCCCCGCGCCCAACTCACTCGCCTCCTCGATCAGCGCGCGGATCATCAACATGTCCATCTGCCCCGGCGCCGCTTCAGCCTGAGCCACCAGCCTCGCCAGCATCTCGCCATCATATTTCATCGGCCCCACTCCTCCCTCGCGCAAAGACCCACAGACGCAAAAGGCTGCCAAAGGCAGCCCTCAAAAACCCTCCGCGTCTCCGCGTCTCCGCGTGAACCTCAAATCCCCAGCATCGCCCGCTTCTCATCCGCCGAAAGGAAGTCAGCCGCAGCTACCCGCTCCCACAAAGCCGCCCGCTCATCCGACAGCGCAGGCACCGCATCCAGGTCCACCGCCAGGCCCAGCCCCGGCCACCATCCCTGCAACCCCTGCGCCAGCCCGCCGCAGATCTTCGCCACCAACGGCAGGATCGTCTGCCGCCACAGCGCCTTGTTCGCCTCGCGATAATTGGCGTAGGCATTGTCGCCGGGCAGCCCCATCAGCATCGGCGGCACGCCAAAGGCCAAGGCGATCTCTCGCGCCGCCGCAGCCTTGAGGCCCACAAAGTCCATCTCCGCCGGTGTCAGGCTCATGGCCTTCCAATCCAGCCCGCCCTCCAGCAGCATCGGCCGCCCCGCATTGGCCGCGCCGGAAAAGGCGACCTCCATCTCGCGTTTCACCCGCTCGAACTGCTCCGGGCTCATCACCGACCCGTCGCCCGGATCATAGACCATCGCGCCCGAAGGCCGCGCCGCATTGTCCAGCAAAGCCTTGTTCCACACCGTCGCCGCATTGTGGATCGCCACCGCCCCAGCAGCCGCGCCCACGCAGCCCAGCCCATAATGATCGTCCAGTGGATGCAACGCCTTCAGATGCAGGATCGACGCCCGCCCCGTCCCATCCTCGGGCAGCAGCCGCGTCACGCTGTCCCCCACGCGATAAAGATAGGCCGCAGGCCACCCCCGCGCGTCCGCCTCCACGCTCACCCGCTCGGGGCGCAGCGCATAAAGCTCGACCGGCTTGCCATCGGCTCCCGTCATCACCTGCACATAACCATTGCCATGCAGCAGCAAATGGCTCGCCAGCGTCTCCACCAGACTTTGCCCCGCCGAACAGCGCGTCAGCAGCGACAGCACAGGCCCGCGCTCTTCCTCCTCCACCCCGCTCGCCAGCAAAGCCGTGGCCCCCGCCCCTTCCGACACCAGCCGCAGGGCGCGCTGCGCCACCGGATTGCCAAGCACGCCGCTGCGCACCTGCGCCTCATAGGAAGCAGGCCACTCCCCCAAGGCCACCGCGCCCGAACCCCAGGCACGCGCCAACACCGGCCGCGCGCCACCCCGCGCGGCCTTCGCCCCGAAAAATTTCATGAAGACCCCACAAAACAAAAATCCTCTCCCCTTCAGGGGAGAGGATAGTGAAGCTTGGCGGCGACAGCCGCCTAGCGAAACTTGGAGAGGGGCACGCCCCGCCGCCTACGGAACCTGGAGAGGGGAACGCCCTCACCCAACCTACTATCTTGAGATTGTCACCCCGGGCTTGGCCCGGGGTCTCGCTTCCTTGTCCATATTGCGGAAGAAGAAGCGGGATCCCGGGTCAAGCCCGGGATGACAGAAAGGACTTACCGCCCACCTACTCAGGGATTACGCCGCAACACCCGATCACATTCGGCATTAGTCCCCTCGCTCTTCCCAATAACACGCCCGGCCACTGCCCCAGCCGCACCGGCGAGCAGGGACTCACCCAGGCTCCCGCCCGCCAGCGCACCCACGCCAGCGCCGCCAGCCGCGCCGATCACCGTCCCTCGATCGCGCCCCTTCTTCGCCTGCAACAGGCAGTAGCGCACATCATCACGGTCACGCGGAGCCGCCCGCGCCACCCGCGCCCGCTCCTTGCTATTGAGCGACGCAGCCATCACCGGCGTGGCAACCAAAGTCGCGCCAGCCGCCACCATCATGATCCTGGCCAGTTTCATCAGCCTAACTCCCTCGAAAAACTTGACTTGGGATAATACGCCGCGCCGGTCAGCCCGGTTCCTCAAACCGCCCGCACCCGCGCATCGCCGCGCCGTCCCAGCATCAACTCGGTCAGAGCCCACACCAGCGCATCCGCCCGATCCGGCGACCGCCCCGGCCCGACATAGCCGCCCCCGGCGATCAGACCGCACATCTCATCCTCCAATGCCCAGAAGGCTCCCCGATGCCGGACCCGCCCGGCTTCATACAGCGCCGCCACAGGCTCGGCCCGCGCCGCCTTGCCCCGACTGGCATGAACCAGCCGCACCGGCAGCGCCGCCTCCGCCGCGCGCAGCACGCTCTCCACCATCGCCCCGCCATTATTGGCTTCGGCAACGACCCGGTCCGCGCCATGCAGCGCCGCTGCCTGCGCCACCGCCCGCGCCCAGCTTTCCGGGCTCGCCTTCTCGACGCTCGCATCGGCAATGACATAGGCCCGCCCATCGCCGCCCATCCCGGCCACCACGATCCCGCAAGCATCGCCATGTACCGAAGCCGGAGGATCGACCCCGATCACCACGCGCGACAGCAACGCCCCGCCATCCCCGCCGCCCGGCACATGCGCCACCCGGCACCGCTCCAGCAGTTCCCGGTTCCACAGCGCGCCCTCGACCTCCTCGATCAGCTCGCCGTCCAGTTCCTGCCGCCCGAGCCGCGTCGCGCCATAGCTCTGCTCCATCGCCGCAACGAAGCCCTCGGCCAGGTTGACCACATTGTCCGCCGTCCGCCCCCGCGTCACCGCGACATCGGCGCCGTCCCGCGCCACCAGCCCGCGTACCAGCGGCACCGGCCGTGGCGTCGTCGTCGCCATCACTTGTGGAGCGCGCCCCAGTCGCATCCCCATCATCATATTATCCCACGCCGCTTCTCCCAGCGGCCATTTCGCGATCTCGTCCGCCCAGCCATGGCTGAACTGCGGCCCACGCAGCGATTCCGGATCCGCCGCGCCAAACAGCAGCGCCATCGCGCCATTGGGCCACACCAGCCGCCGCAGCGCTGGCGAAAAGATGGGCCGGTTCCACCACGGCGCAATGGACAGCAGTCCCGATGGCCCCTCCACCATCACGCTACGCGCCTCGCCCAGGGTCGCGCCGACCAGCGCGATCCGCGCGGCGCTGTCATTCTCCGCAATCCGCCGCACCCATTCCGCCCCGGCCCGCGTCTTGCCAAATCCGCGCCCGGCCATCATCAACCAGATGCGCCAGCTGCCCTCGGGCGCCAGCTGCTCGGGCCGGGCCAGCCATTCCCAATCATGTTCCAGCGCCTGCGCCGCCGCGCCGTTCAACCCCGCCAGCACACGCTCGCGCGCCGCATCGGGCAGGGCCGCCAATCTCTCGAAATCCGACATGCCACCCATCGGCCATTCACTCCCCTCACCGGCCCAAGTGCCTCATTTTGGCCTTTTTTTGATCATGCGCCTTTTCGCCTGCTCCGCTGCGTCCCTATATGCCGCCCATGATATCGATCCGCCCCGCCCGCGCCGCCGATGGCGCTCGCCTGCTCGACATCTGGCGCTGCGCCGTCGACGCAACCCATGATTTCCTCGATCCCGCCGACCGCCAGGCGATCGATGCGGAAGTGTCCGGCTTCCTGCCGCAATCCCCCGCATGGCTCGCCACCGATGCCGATGACCGCGCGGTCGGATTCATGCTGATCGACGGCACGCACATGGACGCCCTTTTCATCGACCCGGCGTGGCACGGCAAAGGCGTAGGCCGCGCGCTCGTCGATCACGGTCTCGCCCTCCACCCGGCCATGACGACCGACGTCAATGAACAGAATGAAGGCGCCGTCACCTTCTACGAACGCATGGGCTTCGCCCGAACCGGCAGATCGGAAAGGGATGGCCAAGGCAGGCCTTACCCTCTCCTTCACTTGCGCCACGCTCCCGAAGCGGCGCGGTAAGCAACCGCATTTCCCTCTCCCCTTCAGGGGTCGGCCAGAGGCTCGTGACTCTGGCCGAGGTGCCGAGCAAAGCGAAGGCGGGAGAGGGGAACGCAAGCTCCACCGCCGCTCCCCTCTCCCCAACCTCGATGAGAGTCACGTGCCTCTCATCAACCCCTGAAGGGGAGAGGGAGAAGGAAAGCCGCCTCACCCAACACTTCCTCCTCACCCACGCCTCTCCCGCACCCTCTCCAGCGCCGCCCGCAACCGCTCGACCGCATCCGCCCCGTCCGGCCGGTCCACAGTCTCCGCCGCCAGCTTCTCCCCAACCTCGCGCCGATGCTGCAGCAGCAGCCGCACCCCGACCGCATTGGGATGCCCGCGCTTCACCTTCCGGCTCTTCACCATCCCCTCGCCGTCCAGCACGACCTCTTCCTCCTCCGTGCCGAACAGCGCCTGCCGCAGCAGCAGCGCCTCCAGTTCGCCATAGCCGACGCTCAACGACTGCGCCCATTCCCGCGCAAAGCCGGGGTCGCGCCGCTTCTGATAATAGGCGCTCGACAGGTTCTTGCCCGCCACCCGCGCCGCCTCGCTCACATTGCAGGTGGCGGCCAGCGTCTCCATGAAGACCTTCCGCCGCTCGGCGGTCCATCCATCCTTGCGCACCGCCCGCAACTGCGCGCCGCTGCCAGCCGATCCGCGCTGGCTGCGCTGCACCGTCAGCGCCCTGTCCGGCGCATCGCTGGCCTTGCCGGAAAAGCGCCGCACCACCTTCGCGCCATTCTGATCCGCCATGTCCTCGCCCTCCGCTTTCCCCAACAGAAAAGGGCCGGTTCCTTTCGGACCAGCCCCTGCCGCGTCACCGTCCCGGCGACTCACAATTCCCAATATCGACATCTCTGCCAGAAGAGCGTCACGATGTCAAGAGAAATGTTCCATATAGGTTCGCCATTCCCCCTATTTTTATCCACTCACTCGCCAAATCCCCTACAACCATCATCCATATAGGTTATTAAAGATCACAATTCTATCAGGGCCCCAACCGCACTCACATGCCCGCACCACCGCCACTGGCAGGCGCGCGGCTATAGTCGATCCTGATGCGCACCCAGCTGCCCACCATCGCCTTCCCATTGACGCGCGGCGGCCGCACCAGGAACTGCCACGCCGCCAGCCGCACCGCGCGGGCAAAGCCCGAACCCTGCGGCGATTCTCCCAGCGCCTGGCAATTTTCGACCCGGAAATTCTCCACCGTCTTGCACGCCACCAACCCCCATCCACCAGCGGGCGCATTGGGCGGCATGTAACCGCCAAGCTCCGCAGGCGTCGGCCGCCGATACCATTCCGCCTCGAACAGCTGGACGCCGCCCGGCCCTTCCCCCGGCCCTGCCGCCACGCGGCTATTCCCCTGACCAGCGGTGCCTGCGCTCTGGCTGTCGTCCTTCTTCGGCATCTTGCCGATATCGGCCGCCGCCATCTGCGCGCTGTCCAGTTGCAGGAACGGCATCTTGGGCTGCACGGGCAAGGTCACGATTGGCTTTTCGACCGGTGTTTCGACGGGCTTCTCGACCGGCTTGCGCGGCTCCTCGGGCTTCTCGACCTTCTTCTTCTCCGGCGCCGCCGCTTCTTCCTTCTTTTTCTTTTCGGTCCGCTCCGGGCTCTTCTCCGCTTCAGGTTCAGGCGAAGCGGCCATTTCGAACGTCACCGGATTGCGCGGATCGACCTTCTCGGGATCAAGCGCGGGCGCCAACGTCAGCAGCGCCAGCACCAACAGTGCGTTCAGCCCCAGCGCAAAGATCAATCCCCCGCCACGCTCGCGCAATTTCGGCCATGATATGTTGGAGATCGTCACTGAAGTCGGGCCGGGCTGCTGCTGCGGAGAACAGGGGTGATGCCCAGCCGCTCCGACCGCGTCAACGTCTTCACGATGTTGCGACTCCGTAATGGGATGAAAGCGCTGGCGGTCCCTTGCAATCTCCGCTAGGCCCGCCTCCAATGCTCACCAAGCTTTATCAATGGACGCTGGCCAAAGCCGCCCACGCCCATGCCGAACGCTGGCTCTTCGCCATATCCTTCATGGAATCCAGCTTCTTCCCGATCCCCCCGCATCCGCTGCTCGGCCTCATGTGCCTTGCGCGGCCCGAAAGGGCGATCCGCTTCGGCATCATCTGCACCCTCGCGTCGGTGCTGGGTGGCCTGTTCGGCTATGCGATCGGCTATTTCCTCTACGAAGCCGTCGGACAGCAGATCCTCGACGCGCTGGGCCTCGCCGCGAAATTCCCGGTAGCCGCCTGCTATCTGCGCGAATATGGCGCTGAAATCATCCTGGTGAAGGGCGCGACGCCCATCCCGTTCAAGCTGATCACCATCACCTCTGGCTTCATCGGCCTTTCGCTCTTCACCTTCATCTGGGCCAGCATCCTGTCCCGCGCCTTCCAATTCATGCTGGTCGGCTTCCTCTTCTGGAAATTCGGCCGCCCCATAAAGGCGTTCATCGAGAAATATCTCGGCCTCCTGTCCGCAGCTTTCCTCGTCCTCGTTGTCGGCGGTTTCATCGCGGCATCGATGCTTTCGGGCGGCGGGGACAAGAGCGACACGTGCAGCAACGCCACCATGGCCACGATCCGCTGACTTTTCGCCCGATGATGCAGCTGCCCGCCCGCTTCCCAAGGCTCACCGCCCTGCTCGCCGGTTTCGTCGCGGCAACCGGATTTGAACCGCTCAAGCTCTGGCCTGTCACCCTCGCCTGCTTCGCGCTGCTCCTGTGGCTGATCGAAGGCGCCCCCACCCGCCGCGCCGCCTTCACGCGCGGCTGGCTGTTCGGCCTCGGCCACTTCACATTGGGCCTCAACTGGATCGCCCACGCCTTCACCTTCCAGGACGCCATGCCGCACTGGTTCGGCTATGGCGCGGTCGTCCTCCTGTCCCTCTATCTCGCGGCTTATCCGGGGCTGGCAACACTAGGGGCATGGTGGTTGTCCCAAATACTCCCCTCCCGCCTGCGGGAGGGGCCGGGGGTGGGCCGCGCGCATCGTGCGCGCAACAACCTCCCCCTTATCCTCCTCTTTGCCGCCACGTGGCTCATCAGCGAGTATCTCCGCGCCCTCGTCTTCACCGGCTTCGCCTGGAACCCGCTCGGCGTGACCCTGCTCCCCACCGGCATCACCATAGCCGCCACCCTGATCGGCACCTATGGCGTCAGCGCCCTCGCCATCCTCGCCGCCGGAGCCATCTTCCTCGTCATTAAGCGCCAGTTCGTTCCCGCCGCAGCCATCGCCGTCCCCCTCTGCGCCCTCGCAATCTGGGGCCAACTCACCCAGGCCCCTCCCACCCCCGCAGGCGCCCCGCTGATCCGCGTCGTCCAGCCCAACATAGGCCAGGACGAAAAATACTCGCCCGAATTGGAAGAAGCCCACTTCCGCACCCTCGCCGCCCTTTCCGGCCAGCCGCGCCCCGCCCCGCGCCTCATCTTCTGGCCCGAAGCCGCCATCCCTGCCTATCTCGACATGGAACCGCAATGGCGCGCGCGTCTTGCCAGCCTGCTCGGCCCCGGCGACCTGCTGATGACCGGCGCGACCAAGGTCTATTTCAAGCAAGTCGAGAAAGACGGCGTCATCACCAATGCGCTCGCGGGAGCCGCCAACAGCCTCTTCATCGTCTCACCCCAGGCGCAGCTGCTCGGCCGCTATGACAAGGCGCATCTCGTCCCCTATGGCGAATATCTCCCCATGCGCGCGCTTCTCCAGCCGATCGGCCTCTCCCGCCTTGTCCCCGGAGACGCTGACTTCTGGCCCGGCCCCGGCCCGCAAAGCCTTACCCTCCCCGCCACGCTTGGCCGCCCGCAACTCAGCATGGGCGTCCAAATCTGTTACGAGATCATCTTCTCCGGTCAGGTGATCGACGCGAAGAACCGCCCCGCCTTCCTCTTCAACCCGTCCAACGACGCCTGGTTCGGCAGCTGGGGCCCGGTCCAGCACCTCGCGCAAGCCCGCCTGCGCGCGATCGAAGAAGGCATGCCCATCATCCGCTCCACTCCCACCGGCGTGTCCGCCGTCATCGACGCGCGCGGCCATGTTCAGCGCGCGCTCGGCCTCCACCGCGCCGGATATCTGGAAGGCGCGCTCCCTCCCGCACTCCCGCCGACGCTGTTCGCGCATCTGGGTAACTGGGCGTCGATCCTGTTCATGGCGCTGCTGGCCGGACTGGCCATTGCCATCCGCAGGGTGAAGGGCTAATAGGGCACATAAACTTTTCTTTATGTCGCCTTTCACGCCAGCTGGCTTACGGGAGTCTCATGCGCAGCAACTATCTCTTCACCTCGGAATCCGTCTCCGAAGGCCATCCCGACAAGGTCGCGGACCAGATTTCCGACGCCATCGTCGATCTGTTCCTGTCCAAGGACCCCGAAGCCCGCATCGCCTGTGAAACGCTGACCACCACGCAGCTGGTCGTGCTGGCAGGCGAAATCCGCTGCAAGGGCGTCTACGAAAATGACCAGTGGGCACCCGGCGCGCAGGAAGAGATTGAGCGCACCGTCCGCGAAACCGTAAAGCGCATCGGCTATGAGCAGGACGGCTTCCACTGGGAGACCCTGCGCTTCGAAAACAACCTCCATGCCCAGTCCGCCCACATCGCGCAGGGCGTCGACGCCGCCGGCAACAAGGATGAAGGCGCTGGCGACCAGGGCATCATGTTCGGCTTCGCCTGCGACGAAACGCCCGACCTCATGCCCGCGACCCTGGACTACAGCCACAAGATCCTGGCTAAGATGGCGCATGACCGCCACTCCGGCCGCGCGCCCTTTCTTGAGCCGGACGCCAAGAGCCAGGTCACGCTGCGCTTCGAAAATGGCAAGCCCACCGCCGCCACCGCCATCGTCGTCTCGACCCAGCATGCCGCTGGTTACGACCAGGGCGAAAAGGAAGCGGAACTGAAGGACTATGTGAAGGGCGTCGTCGCCGAAGTCCTGCCCGGCGAGCTGCTCTCCGACGAAACCGTCTATCACATCAACCCCACCGGCAGCTTCGAAATCGGCGGCCCGGATGGCGACGCAGGCCTCACCGGCCGCAAGATCATCGTCGACACCTATGGCGGCGCATCGCCCCATGGCGGCGGCGCCTTCTCCGGCAAGGACCCCACCAAGGTTGACCGTTCGGCGGCCTACATCACCCGCTATCTCGCCAAGAACATCGTCGCTGCTGGCCTCGCCCGCCGCTGCACGATCCAGCTCGCCTACGCCATCGGCGTCTCCGAACCGCTGTCGCTCTATGTCGACACCCACGGCACCGGCAGCCTCGACGACGCGAAGATCGAGGAAGCGATTCTGTCGATCAAGGAACTGGGCGGCCTCACCCCGCGCGGCATCCGCACCCATCTTGGCCTCAACAAGCCCATCTACCGCCCCACCGCAGCCTACGGCCATTTCGGCCGCAAGGCGGAAGGCGATTTCTTCCCTTGGGAACGTACCGACCTCGTCGAAAAGCTGAAGGCCGCGCTCTAAGCCTCCCTTCTC
Organism: Sphingobium agri; assembly: GCF_023051225.1. Taxonomy (NCBI): domain Bacteria; kingdom Pseudomonadati; phylum Pseudomonadota; class Alphaproteobacteria; order Sphingomonadales; family Sphingobiaceae; genus Sphingobium; species Sphingobium agri. The sequence continues at coordinate 116,118 of NZ_JALKHS010000007.1, forward strand.
ATCGCATCAGAAGGCGGCGCGCGGGCAATCCTGCGCGCCGCCTTTTGCTTTGCCTCATCCCGGCGGATGACGGGATGACACGCCCTCGACCTCCGTTCGTCCTGAGCCTGTCGGAGGGCGCGCGCCACTTGCCCCGATAGCTCCACCCCGCTAAGCGCCCGCCCATGACCGCGCACAAATCCGGCGACCCCACCACGCTCAACCGCCTCTATGGCCGCCAGTCAGGCCACAAGCTGCGCGCGGGTCAGCAGCAGCTGGTCGACGCCCTGCTCCCCGCCCTCTCCGTCCCCGAAGAGGGCGAAGTCACCGCCGCCAATCTGTTCGGCTATGATCGTCCGCTCCATTTCGAGATCGGCTTTGGCGGCGGCGAGCATCTCGCCTACCGCGCCGACTTGCTGCCCGATCATGGCTTCATCGGCTGCGAGCCGTTCCTGAACGGCGTCGTCACCGCGCTCGGCCACATCCGCGAGCAGGGCCTGGGCAACATCCGCGTCCATATGGGCGACGCGCTTCAGGTCCTCGCGCGCATTCCCGATGGCGCACTCAGCTTCGTCTACCTCCTCCATCCCGATCCCTGGCCAAAGGCGCGTCATGCCAAGCGCCGCATGATGAACCCGGGCCCGGTGGAAATGATCGCCCGGAAGCTCAAGCCCGGCGGCGAGTTCCGCTTCGGCACCGACCATCCCGTCTATCTGCGCTGGGCGATGATGGTGATGAACGGCCACCCCGATTTCGACTGGCTGGCCAGCGAGCCCAGGGACTTCCTTACCCGCCCCGGCGGCTGGCCCGAAACCCGCTACGAAGCCAAGGCCCGCCGCCTCGGCCACGAAGTCTGGTATATGCGCTGGAGACGTAGGTAGATCCTACTATAGCGTTGAAAAAGAAGGGTTTTTCTTCGACGTGCCTACGCCAGCCTGGTAGTCTTTTAGCAGTGTTTTCCGCTACGGTGATTACCCGGTGATTACTCGGCACGCTTGGCGGGAGGCCCCAAATTGGCGAACGGAAAGATCACAAAGCGGACCATCGATTCGTTGGTGTCCAAAGGGTACGTCGGCTTTGTATGGGACCTCGAAACCAAAGGGTTCGGGGCCAAATTCACAAAATCAGGAGCCATCTCCTACGTTGTCCAATACAGGATGGGCGGTCGTGAGGCTGCTACGCGGCGATATACAATTGGTAGGCACGGATCCCCCTGGACACCGACGACCGCTCGCACCGAAGCAGAGCGCCTCCTGATCCTTGTCGCGCAAGGCCGAGACCCGGTCGAAGCAGACAAATTGCGGCGGCGGGAGGCCGTCGATCTCGCCTTCTCCAACTACGCGGATCTCTTCGGCAATTCAGTGAGGGGAGAGGGGTGGACAAAAATGGTGAAGCGCTCCCTCCGACTGCATGTTAAGCCCATACTCAAGAACAAACCGCTGCCGCAGATCACCCGATCCGACATAGCCGCTGTTCTCGACGCCATGCCCGTCAGTCAGATCGCCAAGCGGCGAGATGTCTTCGCAGTGATCAGACGCATGTTTCGCTGGGCCGTCAGCCGAGGCGATCTCGAGCGCAGTCCTACGGAAGGTATGGAGACGCCGCCTCCTGTCACGCCACGGGAGCGCTGGCTCGCCGACGATGAGCTTAAAAGAATCTGGAAGCACGCTCCTACAGCAGATCCCTGTTTCGGTCCGATAGTTCGGCTCCTCATTGTAACCGGCCAACGCCGAGAAGAGGTGTCGAGGATTGCATGGGAGGAGCTCGATCGCGCCGAAAAGCTTTGGACCCTTCCCGGTACACGGACTAAAAATGGCAAGGCGAATACGATCCCCCTGAACGACCTTGCCATCCGCGTCCTTGATGACGTCGCCGAGGGAGCGCAGTGGCCCGGCCATGGAAGGCTCTTTTTGACCTCCAGGGGCGGCTCATTCACCAGCTATCACAAAGGCAAACTGAAGGTGGACAGCGCAATAGCAGCAGAACGCGGGTTCGCCTTGCCCCCTTGGCGTTTGCATGATCTCAGACGCACCCTGGCGACGAACTTCCAACGTCTGGGTGTCCGGTTCGAAGTTACCGAGGCTGTGCTGAATCACGTAGGCTTGGCTCGGTCCGGCGTGGCGGGGATCTATCAACGACACGATTGGCGCGATGAAAAGCGAGCCGCGCTTGAGGCCTGGAACGATCACTTGTCGCAAATAATCGCAGCAGATTCTGATGTCGGGAGCGAAGACTATCTCCGGTTGGTCGCATGATTTCTTGCGTCCTCTGATTCGGAGAGCGGAGGATGTGACCAAGAGGGATCGGGTTTGCAAAGCCAATGGAGAGGTTTGCTGCGGCAGGCCCGATCGGTTACTTTCAGTTCGCTGCTACCTGATTTCCTAATCATGGCATCTGACTGCCGAATCGGGCTCGCTGGACAATTGATGCAGCGCGATCTGGAGTTTTGCCGCCAGCCGTGGCAGTGCGAGGCATGCATTCTCGCCCGATCTGGCTCCTGTTGGCGCTCGTCACTCTTAGCGCCCTCACGCTGTCGATCGCTCGCTTCGGCGGCCACCCGGTTTGGCCGACCGAGGTCCTGGCCTTCGGGTTCCGATGGGCGTTCATTGCAGCCTTTGCGATGTTCGGCCGTGCCGTTTTTCACCGCCGATCACGCTAGCGGATGCTCGGCATAAACTTGACCATCCTGGCTACCGTGACCCGTCGCCGCACGCTCGCTGCCTCGATCAGAGGGCGAGGCTGGTCTGAACCGGTTTCGTCAAAATATCCTCGATTCGGAACATCCGAGCCGGTGGCGTCACGAGCAGTTCTGCCTCGGGACGGGTCAGGTCTAACCACTGCATGACCTGACGCCGCTCGATAATCGCGCCATGGCGAGCCTGATAGCGCATCACCTCAGGATTGGCGTCGACCGTGAGGATACGATAGCTGACCGGCCAGTCACCCATGGGCGGCTCCCAGATCGCAGCCAAATAGAAGAAATTGCCATCTTCCCTGAAGGCGCGAAATTTCTTCTCGCCATTGCGGATGTGGAATTCGGACGCCGGAACCAGGCAGCGGTTGCTGGCAAAGCGCTTTCCTTCGGCACGGATGAACTCGTAGGATATGCCGTCACTGAACTGCGGATTGGAACCCCACACCGCCTCGATCATCTCGATCTCAGTCACGTCATCGGGGTTTCGCCTGATGATCGCACGCCGGCTTCCCACAGCGGCCGTATCGAATGGATTTGCGTTCGAGTCCATCATAAGAACATACAGAGAACGAAGGTTGACAGCAAGGTGCATCGTGACTGGTTCACGTTCCGGCGTCCATGGGTGTTGTTCCACCGATACATATAAAGTATATCCTACCTGTTGGAGGATATCCCATGTCACTTTACGTCAAGGATAATGAAGTGAACCGGATGGCAGAACGCCTCGCCGTGCTGCAGAAAGTGAGCAAGACCGAAGCCGTTCGTCGGGCTTTGCGACACGAGCTCGAGCGCGAGCAACAAATGCCTTCGCTGGTGGAACGCGGATTGGCTTTTGCCCGTTCGCTGCGTGCTGAAGCTGGACCTGCTGCGGGACGAACGGCCGACAAGGAATTTATCGACAGCCTCTACGGTGAACCATGATGTTCGTGGACGCGTCTGCTCTTACAGCAATATTGGCTGACGAAGGCGACGCTCCGGAGCTGTTGGCTCGGCTCCAGAAGGCACGCATCCGTATCACATCCCCTCTCGCCGTCTGGGAGACGGTCCTGGCGGTTTCTCGAATCCTCGACCTGGAGGTTGGTCATGCTCATGAAGCCGTAGAAGAATTTCTGGTCCTATCCGAAATTCAGGTCACAGCGGTGCCGCCAGAGGCCCGGAATCACGCGATCGATGCCTATAATCGCTATGGAAAGTCACGGCATTCGGCTTCGCTCAACTTCGGCGACTGCTTTGCCTATGCCTGTGCCCGGATCGCCGGTGTGCCGCTCCTCTACAAGGGCGACGACTTTCCTCAGACCGACATCGAAACAGCCTAGAGGAGCAAGGCCCGCCATGAGACCAACCCTATCCGTTGGATAGCCGGGCGCAAGAGGCGCAGCTGGTGAGGATCATGCAATGTGCAACGACTACCGCCTTGAGGTCGATATCGCCTCGATCGCCGAGGATTTTGAAAGTCTGCAGATCAAGATCAAAATGCCTGAAGGCACGCCCAATGTGCCCGCGCGCGAGGACATCAAGATCACCGACATGGCGCCCATCCTCCGTTCCGTTGAAGGCGAACGAGGCATCGGCGAACTGGTGAACAGGCGCTGGAGCTGGCCGGGGCCGAGGGGCAAGCCTGTTTATAATTTCCGCAGCGAGGGCCGCGCCTTCAGTTCGCACCGCTGCCTGATCCTGGCCGACGGCTTCTATGAATTCACCGATCCGGCAGACCCGAAACAGAAGCGGCTCGACAAATGGCTGTTCACCATGAGGGATCACCCATGGTTCTGCATCGCGGGCATCTGGCGCGAGAGCGCGGCTTGCGAGGCGTTCACGATGCTGGGCGAGGCATGCGACCGCATACAAATGAACGTTGCACAAGCCATCGAAATTCATCCGGGCGCCTTGGCCCAGGTTCCCCACCGCGATCACGACATGTGGCAAGGCGAAAAAGGGAAGCACGAATATCTGGTCAACGTCATCTGGCCGCTTTCGCCCTTCACGAGGGAGAATGGCGGCACGGAATTCTACCCGCGCAGCCATGGCGCGCACGGGATAACGCAAAGTCACCCCGCCCCGCCGGTCATAGCTGAATGCCTTCCCGGATCAGCAATCTGTTTTCTGGGGTCCACCCTTCACGGTGCCGGCGCCAATGTCAGCTCGGCTGCGCGACGAGCAGTCATATTCGGTTATTCGCTCGGATGGCTCAAGCCCTATGAAAATCTCTGGCTTGCCTATCCACCTGAAGTCGCCCGGACTTTCAGCATCGAGCTGGCGGGTTTGGCGGGCTATGCTCAACATCGACCCAACCTGGGGAATTATGAGGGGCGCTGTCCTTCCCTCTTGTTGAGCGACGACGTCTCCCCTCTTCCTGGCGCCATTGACGCCCTGCGGCCCGACCAGGAGATGATGGTTGAGGATATTCTTGCAAGACAACGCAGTGGAGAGGTTCGGCCATGGCTGCATATCCCTTGAGCCCGATTCCCGATGAGCCCAGCGCCTGTTCTTGAGCGAGTCTATCGAGCGTTGAAAGCAAAATTGCGCGCAGGGCAGTATCCCATGGGATATCGCTTGGAGGCTTCACGCATCGCCGATGAACTACATGCCAGCATCACGCCTGTGAGAGACGTCCTCAACCGCCTTGCCGGAGAACGGCTTGTCCAAGTCTCCCCGGGTGACGGCTTCTCCGTACCGACGCTTGATGAAGCAACCATCCGGGACCTCTTGGGATGGAACGGCCATATCGTTCTTCAAGTGCTACGGTCGAATTTGCCACCGAGGAAGGAAGCGAGCCGTCTTAGCGATCCGATGAATATAGCGGAGCAGACAGCAGATCTTTTCTATCGGATAGCTGGGCGGGAGGAAAATCGGGAGTTCATTGCCGCCATTGCCTCAAACAATGATCGCCTTGCGCCGCTCCGCGCAGTCGAAGACAGGATCTTCAGCGATGTCACCCATGAGCTCACGATGCTAGAGGATGCTTTTGCCCTAAGCGACAGTAAGCCTCTGGCATCGCTCGTGCGAGCTTATCATCGCCGTCGCAAGTTGAAGGTCAGCCGGTATCTCCAATTGCTAAAGCGCTGACGGACTCTAGGTTACATACCCAAAAATGGGATTTCCAACGGGCGTGATTTCTGATTCAGTTTCGCGATGAAGGGAGAGTGACAGTGGCGCGTTTTTAGGGGGCTGCCTGGAGAATTATGCCTTCCCGAGCCGCACGGATCACGCGACCCATATGAGCACCCGCCAGCATGCCCGCCTAGTGGATCAGTGGGTCACAGGCGCCGGCCTGCCAAGCAAGGATTATGGCACGCACTCGCTGAGGAGGACGAAGGCATCGATCATCTACAAAGCCACCGGAAATCTGCGCGCGGTCCAGATCTTGCTTGGGCATACGAAGATTGAAAGCACCGTCAGCTATCACGGAGTCGATGGGGAGGACGCCTTGATCCCGGCGGAGGCACCGGACTCTGAACTCGGATCTGGCACGCGCTATTACTTGCCATTCGGTAGGCGGTTTCTTGTTCCCCCAAACCGCTCGTCCGTTCGGTTTCGGAGACAGACCAGTTCGGCGTCAGCGGCAGCACGCCGTCATCTTCGGGGTCGTAGCGGATCGTATTATAGCCCATGCTCATGCCTCCCCGGTCAGCTCCACGGCGCGGCCCAGCGCCTCGCGGCATTCATCCACGATGCGCTCGATCAATTCGGCGCAAGTAGGAATGTCGTCCATCAGCCCGATGCCGAGCCCGGCCCAGACCAGCCCGCCATCCACTTCGCCGCT
>NZ_JALKHS010000008.1:0-292691 GCF_023051225.1 Sphingobium agri
GTATTAGGCATGCCGCCAGCGTTCGTTCTGAGCCAGGATCAAACTCTCAAGTTTGATGTCCGATCTCGATCCAGGAGGAATAATCCCAAACCGAAACCGCTCATTTCTAGGAGCCATTCCTGCACAAATCTTACATGGTGTGTAAGGACATTGTGAGGATGGCTGATTTAACTGAGTACCCTACGCCTAGAAGCCGTAAGAACCCAGGGCCGCCGCCCACATGTCCCTTCATCATACTAACAATGTCAAAGAGCCATCCAAACATCGAAGCGGACAACCGATGTTCCCCGATCCTTGCGTTCCGGGGGACTGGTGTCCGACTATGTTGGCGACCGGCCGTTTCAGCGCCGTGTTGGCGTCGTTCCGTCCGGTGAGGCGGCATATATGGAGGGGTTCTCGAACCGTCAAACAGTTTTTGCATTTTTGTTTCAGAAATTTTTGGACTTCCTCCTTTAGGGGTCGATCGGGCGCATGGTGCGCCAGAGGAATGGGTTTAGAATGGCTTTGCAGGATGCTGACGCAGATGATGCGGGCTTTGGCGCGCGCATAAGAAGCGCGCTCTTCTGGCGATCAGGCAGCCAGATCCTGTCGCAGATGATCAGTTGGGTCGTCACATTGGCAGTGATCCGGCTGCTCGATCCTGCGGATTACGGCCTGTTCGCGATGACGCAGGTGATCCTGAACTTCGCGACTTTCCTCAACGGCTATGGATTGGTGAGCGCGCTGGTTCAGTCGGAGACGCTCGATTCGCATAAGCTGCGGCAGGCGTTTGGCATCATGCTGCTGCTGAACGGCGGCCTTGCCCTAGCACAGCTGATGATCGCGCCGTGGGCAGCCGATTATTACGACCAACCCATGGTGGCGGACCTGCTGCGGGTGCAGGCGCTGCTTTACCTGTCGACTCCCTTCATCTCCATCCCTGAAGCGCTCATGGGGCGGGCGCTGGATTTCAAGCGGCCCGCCCTGGTCAACCTGATAGCGGCAGCGGCATCAGCCGCTGTAGCCCTGACAGGTGCGCTGTCAGGATGGGGGGTCTGGACGCTGGTATTTGCGCCGATGGCGGGCTTTTGGGTCAAGGCGGTGGGCTATATCATCGCTACCGGCTTCCGGCCGATTCCCAGCTTTGATTTTCGGGGTACGGGCGCGATGGTCGCCTATGGCGCGTCGCTGCTGGGCGGCCAGCTTTTCTGGATCATCCAGAGCCAGGCGGATATCTTCATCGGCGGTCGCGCGCTCAATCCCCATCAGCTTGGTCTTTATGCCGAAGCACTCTTTCTGACGCAGATCTTCGTGTCCAAATTCATCCCCCCGCTGAACGACGTCGCCTTTCCCGCCTATGCGCGGATGCAAAAGGATCCGGCGCGAATCGCATGGTCATTCTGCAAGGCCGTGCGGCTGCTGCTGCTCATTTCCTGCCCGGTATATTTAGGCATGGCGGTTACTGCCGAGCCGTTGGTGGAAACCCTTTTCGGAGCGAAGTGGCTTGAAATGGCGCCCTTTGTGTCGGTCCTAGCGCTCGCGATGCCGTTCATGACGCTGCAGGTCATGTTCGCCCCGGTAAGCAATGCCCTCGGGCGTCCTGGGATTACGGCGCGAATCGCCGCCGTGGGGGCTGTGCTGATGCCGATCGCATTCCTGCTGGGCATTCGATTCGGAGCGATCGGCTTGGCCTGGGCGTGGCTTGGGGCCTTCCCGTTGCTGACCGCGGTCACTGCGCGCCTAGCCGGGGGAGCGATGGGATTGCGGCTGATGGACCTGATTCGCGCTGCGGCTCCGGGCCTTGGTTGTTCCATTATGATGGCGGGGATAGTGCTGATTGTCGATTCGCTGCTGCCCCCACTGCCGGCACTGGTGCGGCTTTGCGTCCTGGTGCCTTCAGGCGCCTTCGCCTTCCTTGCCGCGCTGATGCTTTGCGCGCGCGGTACATTGATGGAACTCGTCAGCCTGGTGGTGAGGCGGACAGCGCCACAGCCCGCCCCGGCCTGACTTACGCCGACTGTATGTAATCGCGCAGTGCTGCTGCTTCCGATTCGATGCTGTCGATCCGGAATTTGACGAGGTCGCCAATCGACACGAGACCTGTCAGCCTACCATCGACCACAACAGGAAGGTGGCGGACCCGCTTCTTCGTCATGAGTGACAGGCAATGGATCACCGGAGTCTTGTCATCGGTGGTTATGGGAGGGGCGGTCATCACATCCCCCACCCTGCGTTCCAGCACCGACGCGCCATCTCGCGCAATTTGATGGACGAGGTCGCGTTCGGAGAAAATCCCGAGCACCTGACCATCATCGACAACAGGCACGCAGCCGATCCGCCGTTCGGACAAGAGCTGGACTACCGATAGCACGCTGTCCTCCGGTCGGACCTGGGTGACCTCATGGCCTTTGCCCTGCAGAATCGCGGTGATCGTCATGCCCCGTCTCCTTGCGTTCAGACATTATGCGTCCGTCCCTTGATGATCCCACTTTCGTTCCCCAAAGAAAAGGGATGAGAGATAAACAGGGCCTGGACGATCCACGGATCGCAGCGACCGCCTGGGGGCGGTTTCGGCGCATCATGCTTTGGATGGCGCTTGGCGGAGCCTTGTGCGTTGGCGTGGCACTGGGCTGCCTTCGCCTATGGGCTGGCCCGATGCCCTTGCACATGGTCCTGGCCACCGTCATCGGCGTCTGGTTGACCTTCATGCTGGGGACCGGCCTGATGGCCTTGGTATTCCTTTCGAGTGGGACGGGCCATGATGATCAGGTCATGGACCCGCTGAAGGACGAGGTATCCATCGATGACTGAAAAGAGGGGCGAGCTGGTTCTGCGGGTGGTGCCCGGCATTACCGAGATCAACAGCAACGGCCATATTTTCGGCGGATGGATCTTGAGCCAAATGGATATCGCCGGAGGGATCGTGGCGGGCCGATTGGCTGAAGGCGCAGTGGCGACGGTGGCTATCGACGGCATGAAATTCATTTCGCCGATGCTGCTGGGCGATATTGTCACGGTCTATGCGCATGAAGAACGGCGCGGTCGAACGTCCCTCGGCATTCGCGTTGACGTGGTGGCGACACGCGGGACGGATCAGCGGCAGATCGACCTGACGAGCGGTATCTTCACCTTCGTCGCGCTTGACGATCAACATCGGCCACGCGTGTTGCCCGCGCGCTGAATTGCCGCAGCCGAAAGGAAAAAGGGAGCGGCGCATACGCCACTCCCTTCAAAATCCCATCGCCGTTATCCGAAGCGAGACGCTAGATCATTCCGCCGCTTCGGCAGCCGGACGCGCGCGGCGCGTACGCTTGCGCGGCGCTTCCTCGGCAGCGGGCTCGCTGTCATTGTCGGCACGGGCGATCGAAGGCGGCAGGACGGAAAGGTCGAGCCCTTCGCTGCCTTCAGACTTCGCCACATCCGCCTTCCGGGGACGGCCGCGACGGGCGCGGGGCGCTTCCGCTGCTGCCGCAGCTTCCGTTTCAGCCTGAGGTTCAGGCGCACGCTCTGCGACCGGTGCCGGAGCTTCCGGGGCTTCTTCGTCCTGCCGCTCGGCCACTTCATAGGCTGGGCGCTCGCGGCGCGGGCGGTCGCGGCGGTTACGGTTGTCGCGATTATCCTGCTGGTCACGCTGCTGATCGCGGCGGCGATCGCCTTCATAGCCACGCTCGAACTGCTGCTGCGGTTCGCTACGATTGTCGTCGCCCGCGAAGTCCGGGGCGTCGAAATCATCGCCTTCATAATCGCCATTGTCTTCCGGACGGCGGAAGCGCTGCTGCTGCTCCTCCTGCCGGGCGCGATTGTCGGCCAGCACGCGGAAATAATGGTCCGCGAACTGCAGATAATATTCCGCATTCACACGGTCGCCCGCCATCTGGGCGTCGCGAGCCATATTCTTGTACTTTTCGAGAAGCTGGACCGCGTTACCGCGTGCGCGGCTATCAATCCGGTTGCCGCTATCGCCGCCGCCCCGGTTGCCGCCACCCGGACGTCCGTTATTGTTCCGGCCGCGATTACGGCGACCGGCCTGCCTGTTGTTGATCAAGAGCTGGTCCTTGCGTTCACTTTGCCATCATTCACTGAAAACATCGTTCAGTCGCATCCTAAAACACCGCCTGCTCATCAGGCCGGGTAGGGCTCCGCCGGACAGGGGCTGTGCGACAACCCTTGCCCTTACGCTGCCAGAGGCGCCTGCGCAGCAGCGCCATCGTGACTTTGAAGGAGCGGGAAAACGGCCTTTTCTCAGCTAAGCCCCACAGGGCAGATCCTCAGGATAATGCCGTCCCTGCTCTCCATGTAGTGTCTTTGCGGAGATAAACCAAGCAATTTTCACTTGAGCCGAAGCGATTCCGGCGAGTTTGGCGGGCGAACCCACAGGTGGTCGTCCGCAGCCGTCAACGCGGCGCGATACAGCGCGGTAAAACCAGCATATTTCCCGCTCTTGAAGCAGCCCCGGCGCGCCCTCGCCTTTCAAGATTGCGAGGGGCGAGTGGCGATCAGGCAGCGGTCGAGCCCTGCCATGTCCTTGCGGACCGCTACGCCAAGTCTCTCCGCGCGAAGCAGCGCGGACACGCTTTCCCTCTGATCATGGCCGATCTCGATGGCAGCCACGCCGCCATCCGTGAGAAGCCCGGCAATCATGGGCGCGATACGCCGATAGTCGTCCAGACCATCTGTTCCCGCAAAGAGAGCGCTTGCGGGTTCGTGCAGCACGTCGCCGGTCAACTCCTCTTCGCTCGCGATATAGGGCGGGTTGGCCAGGATGAGGTCAAAAGGTCCGGTCATCCCCTCCGCCCAATCCCCCAACCGAAAAGAAGCCCGCCTGGCAAGCCCGAGACGTTCAGCATTATCTTGCGCCACCGCAAGCGCTTTAGAGGAAAGATCTACTCCAATCCCGCTCGCTCGCGGCCATTGATCAAGCGCCGCGAGCAGCAGCGCGCCTGATCCAGTGCCCAGGTCCAGTATCCGTTCCGGCGAACGATCCTTGAAATGCTCGATCGCCGCCTCGATCAACGTTTCGGTATCGGGGCGAGGGATCAGCACATCCGGCGTGACCCGCAGGCTGATCGTCCAGAAATCCCGAACGCCGGTGATATAGGCGATGGGTTCACCGCCAAGCCGCCGGTCGAGAAGAGCGGCGAAGCCATCAGGCACGGACAGATCCTGCTGGCGAAGCAGCAACGCGTTCCGGCCGAGGCCCAGCGCATGAGCAAGCAGCAGTTCGGCATCGAGACGCGGCGTGCCGCTGACCTTGTCGAGCCGCGCAGCCGCATCGCGGAGCGCCTGGGCGATGCTCACCCGATGCCATCCAGCTGGGCAAGGCGTGCGGCTTCATCCTCGGCAATCAGCGCATCGATGATTTCGGCCAGACCTGCGCCTTCCAGGATTTCCGGCAGGCGATGCAGGGTCAGGTTGATGCGGTGATCCGTCACGCGCCCTTGTGGAAAATTATAGGTGCGGATGCGTTCGGACCGGTCGCCTGATCCGACCATCGCCTTGCGCGCGCCTGCCTGCTCGCTCTGTGTCCGCTCCCGTTCCGCCTCGTAAAGACGAGCGCGCAGCACCTGCATGGCCTTTGCCTTGTTCTTGTGCTGCGACCGTTCGTCCTGCTGCGTCACGACGATGCCGCTCGGCAAGTGGGTGATCCGCACGGCGCTGTCGGTCGTATTCACATGCTGGCCACCAGCGCCCGACGCCCGGTAGATGTCGATCTTGAGGTCGCTGTCAGCGATCTGCACATCGACCTCCTCGGGTTCCGGCAGGACAGCGACGGTCGCGGCGGAGGTATGGATGCGCCCGCCGCTTTCGGTCACGGGCACACGCTGCACCCGATGGACGCCGCTCTCGAATTTGAGCTTGGCGAACACGCCTGTGCCCGTGATGCTGGCAACCACTTCCTTGAAGCCGCCCACTTCAGCTGCGTTGGCGGAGATCATCTCCATCTTCCAACCCTGCGCGTCGGCATAGCGCTGATACATGCGGAACAGGTCGCCCGCAAACAGCGCAGCCTCATCGCCGCCGGTCCCGGCACGGATTTCCAGCATGGCCGGGCGCGCGTCGGCTGCATCGCGCGGCAGCAGTTGCAGGGCAAGCGCACGCTCTGCGCCCGGCAGCTGGCTCTTGATCAGCTGCATTTCCTCCTGCGCCATCTCGCGCATCGCGGCGTCCGCGTCGGCGCCGTCGCCACCCGCCATATATTCGAGCGCCTGAAGTTCCTGCCGAAGCCGCCGCACTTCATGCGCTGCGCGCGCGACCGGCTCGATCTCCGCATATTCCTTCGACAACCGCACGAACTCCTCGGGCGCGAGGTCGGCACGCGTCATCGACGCCTGCACCTCGTCCCGGCGCGCCTCGATCTGCGCGATGCGTTCGGCGGAAATATGCATCAAATGGCCGTCAGCTTCTCGACCAGTCCGGCCAACGGCACGGCCTGCTGTTCCCCGGACCGCAGATCGCGCAGACCCACTTCGCCACGAGTCAGTTCATCCTCGCCGATGATGACAGCCCAGGAGGCGCCCGAAACATTGGCGCGCTGCATCCGCTTCTTCATATTCCCCCGAAAGCCCATGTCGCACATAATGCCGGCGCGGCGAAGATCAGCGACAAGGCCCGTCGCCCTCGCTTCTGCCACCTCGCCCAGCGGGATCATGACCACTATGGGCGCGGAAGGTTCCGGCGCATCAACCAGCATGGCGAGCCGCTCAATGCCCGCAGCCCAGCCAACGGCGGGCGTCGCCGGGCCGCCAAGATTCTCGATCAACCCATCATAGCGTCCGCCGCCAAGCACGGTGCCCTGTGCGCCCAGCCGGTCGGTGATGAACTCGAACGCAGTATGGCGGTAATAATCAAGGCCGCGCACCAGCCGGGCGTTGCGCTGCCAAGCTACGCCCGCCGCGTCCAAGCCCGCCGTCACCTTATCGAAGAAAGCGCGGGCCTCGTCCGTCAAATAGGCGTCGATCTCGGGTGCGCTGTCCGCCACAGGCCGATCGCGCGGGTCCTTGCTGTCGAGGATGCGAAGCGGGTTGCGGCTCAGCCGGTCGAGACTTTCTTCAGAAAGCTGGTCGCGATGCGCTTCGAAATGCGCAACCAGCGCGGCGCGCCAGGCGTCCCGGCTTTGCGCGTCACCCAACGTGTTGAGGTTCAGCGTGACGCCCTCGGAAACGCCAAGTTCGCGCAGCAACTGATCGGCGAAGACCAGCAGCTCGATATCCGCCCCTGCTTCGCCAGCGCCGATGATTTCGGCGTCCAGTTGGTGGAACTGGCGAAAGCGGCCCTTTTGCGGACGCTCGTAACGGAACAGTGGGCCATGGGTTGCCACTTTGAGCGGCGCATATTGCTGCCAGCCTTCGGTGACATAGGCCCGCGCGATCCCCGCAGTAAATTCGGGACGAAGCGTGATGCTGTCCCCGCCGCGGTCCTCAAAGGTGTACATCTCTTTCGAAACGACATCGGTGCTTTCGCCGAGCGAACGGGCGAATACGGCGGTGGCTTCAAACACCGGGACTTCGACCCGATGAAAGCCATAGAGCCTGCGGACGCGATCGAAGGTCGCGATCACATGGGCAAAGCGCTCCTGGAACGCTTCAGCGGTGCCCCCCAGCATGTCCTGCGTGCCGCGCACCGCATTGGGTGTCTTTGGGCGCGGATTTTCGATTTTCGCCATGGGGATGCGCCTTTAGCGGCAAAGAAGGCTCAAGGAAACGCGCTTTTTTGTCACATTATGTCGCCGCTCTTCTTCCGGGTGGACGCGGTCATCTTGGTTCGTCATGCTGATTTCATAAGGCATTCCTGCCGCGTCTTTTTTCGGAGACAGACATGATCCGCAGCCTCGCTGCCGCCCTCTTGCTTCCCACCGCCATCATCAGCCCGCTTGCTGCCCAGGATGCCGTAAGGTCAAAGCCTGCCGCACTGCCGGTGAACGACGCCACTGCGGCGCCCCGCGACGTACCTTACCCCGGCGGTACGATCCGGCTGGAAGTCGACGCGACCGACACGACCCAGCGAATTTTCCGGGTAAAGGAGCATATTCCCGTCGCGACGAGCGGCCCCATGACGCTGCTGGCGCCCGAATGGCTGCCGGGCAATCATGCGCCGCGCGGGCAGATCGAGAAGATCAGCGGGCTGACTTTCACCGCCGATGGCAAACCGGTCAGCTGGAAGCGCGATCCGCTCAACGTCTACGCCTTCATCATCGACGTGCCGCAGGGCACGCGCGAAGTCACAGCATCCTTCCAATTCCTGTCGGCTACCCAGCCCAATCAGGGCCGGATCGTGGTGACGCCCAAGATGCTGAACATCCAATGGGAGTCGGTCTCGCTCTACCCCGCAGGCTATTATACGCGGCAGATTCCGATTCAGGCGACAGTGACCTATCCCGACGGTTGGCAGGCGGCCACCGCCTTGCGTGGACAGAAGACCGGATCGACCGTCGCCTATGAGAAGATCGACTATGAGGCGCTGCAGGATTCGCCGGTCTTCGCCGGGCGCTATTTCAAGCCGGTGGACTTGGGCCACAACGTCACCCTCAACATCGTCGCCGACGAGGCGGATGAGCTGGAGGCGAAGCCTGACCAGATCGCCAAGCACAAGAAGCTGGTCGATGAAGCGGGGGCGCTGTTCGGCACCTATCATTTCGACCATTATGATTTCCTGTTCGCGATCACCGATGAAATGGGCGGCATCGGCCTTGAGCATCACCGTTCATCCGAGAACCAAGTAGAGCCGGGCTATTTCAAGAAGTGGAGCGACAGCGACGCGCTGCTGGATCGCAACCTTCTGCCTCATGAATTCGTCCATAGCTGGGATGGCAAGTTCCGCCGCCCGGACCTGTTGTGGACGCCCGATTTCAACGTGCCGATGCAGGACAATCTGCTGTGGGTCTATGAAGGGCAGACGCAGTTCTGGGGCTATGTGCTGGGCGCGCGGTCTGGCCTGTTCACCAAGCAGGAAACGCTCGACGCCTATGCCCATATCGCCGCCAAGCTCGACACCACGCGCGGCCGTGAGTGGCGGGCGATGGAGGATACGACCCACGACCCGATCATTTCGGCTCGCCGTCCCAAGGGCTGGACCAGCTGGCAGCGGTCGGAGGACTATTATAATGAAGGATTGATGATCTGGCTGGAGGCCGACGCCATCATCCGCCGCCAAACGCGCGGTGCAAAGGGACTGGACGATTTTGCAAAGGCATTCTTCGGCATCAATCCGGGCGATTGGGGACAGGTCGTCTATAATCGCGATGATGTCATCCGGACGCTGAACGGCGTCGCGCCCTATGATTGGGGGGGCTTCTTCTCCCGACATGTCGACAGTACGACGCGGGAAACGCCCAAGGGCGGCTTCACCATGGGCGGCTACAAGCTCGTTTATGGCGACACGCCCAACGCCTTCACCAAGGCAGCAGAAAGCGCAGGCAAGAATGTCGATCAAAGCTTTGGCGTCGGCATGATCGTCAAGAGTGACGGCGAGATCAGCAACGTCGTCTGGGACAGCGCTGCCTTCAAGGCCGGTCTGGTCACTGGCGCAAAGATCGTCGCGATCAATGGCGATGAATATTCGGGCGAGGTTTTCAAGGCTGCGCTCAAGGCCGCCCAGCCGATGCAGATCATCGTCAAACAGGATAAATACTACCGCACTTTGACGCTCGCTTATTCCGGCGGCCTGCGCTATCCGCGCCTCGAAAAGACAGGAGAGGGTGACGGCAGCCTCGACCGGCTGCTCAAACCAAGGACATAATCACCCGCAACGCCAACGTGCATCAAAAGGCTTTGAAGTCCATGAATATCGAACTGATCCCGGTCGGCGACGATCCGCCCAACAGCCTGAACGTCATCATCGAGGTGCCGACTGGCGGCGAGCCCGTGAAATATGAGTTCGACAAGGCATCGGGCGCGCTGTTCGTCGATCGCATCCTGCACACGCCGATGCGCTATCCAGCCAATTATGGTTTCGTGCCGCACACCCTTTCGCCCGATGGCGATCCTCTGGACGCGCTGGTAATCTCACGCTCGCCCTTCATCCCGGGCAGCGTCGTGCGTGCCCGGCCAATCGCCGTCCTCAATCTGGAAGATGAAGCGGGCGGCGACGAAAAGCTGGTCTGCGTGCCTGACGACAAGACATTCCCCTATTATTCCAAGGTTGGTGAAAAGGACGACCTGCCCGGTATCGTCATGGAGCAGATCGAACATTTCTTCACCCACTATAAGGATCTGGAAAAGCAGAAGTGGGTGCGCATCGGCACATGGGGCGGCGCTGAAGACGCCCGCCAGATCACGCTGGAAGCGATCGAGCGTTACAAGGCTGACAAGAAGGCGGCATAAAGCTGCGCAGTGAGATAGGAGCCGCGCAGGATATGTCCTGCGCGGCTCTTTTTCATCAAGGCTGTTGCGTCTCCAATCCGTCCTGCCAGCGACAGCTGGCATCTCAGTAGATGGGGCGCAAGTTGGCCTGAGATGCCAGCTTCCGCCGGGAAGATGCTTCAATCGGGGCCTGCCCCCGATCCCACCTTAAATCAGCCGATCCGCCTCCAGCGCCGCCGCCAGCGAATCACGGCCACGCGGCAGACGCGCATGGAGGCGCGCATCCGCCTCCGCCAGCCGCTCGACGCCCAAGGTCAGCTGCTCTTCCGGCAAGGTGAAGGGAAGGCGCAGGAACCGCTCGAAAGCGCCGCTCACTCCAAAGCGCGGTCCGGGCGCAACCCGCACGCCATGGCTTTCCGCGATCGCGGCCAAGGCGGTCGCTTCCGCGCGGGGCAGTTCCGCCCAGAGCGACAGGCCGCCCGCTGGCGATTCGACGCGCCAGTGCGGCAGATGCTTCTCGATCTCCGCGATAAGATGGTCCCGCCGCGCCCGGAGAACCTCGGTGCGCGGCCCCAGCCCTTCCTCGCTGTCGATCAGTTGCGCGGCGGCAAGTTGCTCCACTACCGGGCTTGCCATGTCCATGGTCGTGCGTAGCCGTCCAAGCGCGGCGATCGTCTGCGGATCGGCCCGGATCCAGCCGACCCGCAAGCCACCCCAATAGATCTTGCTCGCTGATCCCATCGAGATAACCTGCCGCCCTGAAGGATCATGGATCGCGACTGGCGGCGGCGCGGGGAAATCGAGCCCCATCGCCACCATGGTCTCGTCAATGATCAGCGGCGTATGCGTCCGCGCGGCCGCAGCGACCAGGGCGCGCCGGGTCGCCGGATCCATGCTGCGACCGGTCGGATTGTGGAAATCGGCGATGATATAGGCGAAGCGCGGGCTTGTCTGGCGAAACGCTGCCTCCATGGCGTCAATGTCCCAGCCTTGGGCGGGGAGTCCGACAGGCACCGGAACAACATGGGAGCGCTGCAAGGCCTGGATCACATTATGATAGGTCGGATGGTCGATCACCACCCGGTCGCCCGGTCCCGTCAGCCATTGCATCAGCAGTGCAAAGCCCTGCTGCGCACCATTGGTGACGATGATCTGGTCGGGACTGGTAGGACATCCACGCCGCTCGAACTGCGCCGCAATCGCACGGCGCAGCGGCGGCAGGCCAAGCGGGTCATAGCCAAGTTCACCGAGGAACGCGGGCAGCGCCTCCACGGCAGCCTTACAGGCGCGCCCCACGCCAGCGGCTGCGGGCAAAGCGGCATGGGTCCAATTGAGGATATTGCCATGCGATGACATATCCAGTTCAGGCGGCTCTGCCTCCATCCGCCCCGTTGGCAGCCGAGTAACGCTGCCCGACCCCTGACGACTTTCGAGATACCCTTCGTCCCGCAGCCGATCGAAGGCGGCAGCGATAGTCGTACGGCTGAGGCCTAGCGCAGCGGCCAGCTCCCGCTCACCCGGCAAGCGTACATTCAAGCCGACGCGCCCGTCCAATACCAGCATACGCAGCGCCTGCGCCAGCTGGCGATAGGCTGGTTCGGCACTTTCCTCCACACGCCAGGCCCCAAGCAAGCGGAGCAGAGAGGGCGGACGGAGGGCAGAGGTGGACATGGCCAATGGTCATCCAAACGGGATCTACAAAGTCCACTTAAGAAAAAATGGACGTTTTGTAAAAGGCCATTTGGCGCCACATGTTGATCGAGACCCTTGTCCCCTGACCGGCCAGCCTGAACCCGCTGGCCGGTTCTTTTCAGTTTCAGTACGCAACAAACCGGATCGAAGCGCTCGAGACCCAGCCGCTAAGGCATGGCCCTTCATAAGGCTGCCTGCGCTCGACTGGTTCAGACAGGCCGCAATCATTGGGAGCAGGCATCAGCACGACCACGCCCAGCCATTTCTGATCGAGACTGCGGGTACAAACATGAACGCGCCCACCCTCAGCCAGCCGTCCGACTTCCTGCGCATCGGCAAAGGGGGCTGCGCGGATCGCAAGACCTCTCGCGCCCACGCGCGCCGCCTGCCCCATCGCGCCGCATGCATCGAGGCGAGGCCCATCTTCTCCGATCGTCACCGGGCGGATGATTTTTGCCTCCAGCCGCGTTTCCGGCATGGCGTCGCGCGGCGCACCGGCGATGGAACTGTTGGGCAGCTCCTCCAGGACGTCGCTGCTGTCGGAGCAGGCGCCAAGCATGAGAAACAAGGGAAAGATGGCGCGCATGCCACCCTGATAGACCGCCCCACCCCCAAGCGGAAGCAGGCATGTTTCGCTTTAGTTTCGGCGGGCCTTTCCCTATATGCTCGGTCATGAGCGAGGAAAGTCTAAGCAGCCCCAACAGCAACGCCTATGGCGCCGACAGCATCAAGGTCCTCAAGGGCCTCGACGCAGTACGCAAGCGGCCCGGCATGTATATCGGCGATACCGATGACGGGTCGGGCCTGCACCATATGGTGTTCGAGGTCAGCGACAATGCAATCGACGAAGCGCTGGCCGGGCATTGCGACCGTATCCTGATCACGCTTAATCCCGATGGATCGGTCAGCGTCGAGGATAATGGCCGCGGCATACCTACCGACATCCACAAGGAAGAAGGCGTGTCGGCGGCAGAGGTCATCATGACCCAGCTGCACGCTGGCGGTAAGTTCGAGAACACCTCGGACGACAATGCCTACAAGGTTTCGGGCGGCCTGCATGGCGTGGGCGTCAGCGTCGTGAATGCGCTCAGCGAATATCTCGACCTCAACATCTGGAGGGACGGCAAGGAGCATTATATGCGCTTTGCCTATGGCGATGCCGTGGCGCCGCTTAAAATTGTCGGCGATGCGCCGGAAGGCAAGAAGGGCACTCGCGTCACCTTCCTCCCTTCGACCGAGAAGGTTCCGGGTGACGGCGGCACGTTCAAGAACCATACCGAGTTCGATTTCGACAAGCTGGAGCATCGTTACCGCGAGCTCGCTTTCCTGAACTCCGGCGTGCGCCTGTTCCTGATCGACGCGCGGCATGAGGAAAAGAAGGAAGTCGAGCTGTTCTATGAGGGCGGCATCGCGGCTTTCGTGAAGTGGCTCGACCGGAACAAGCAGCCGCTGATGCCCGATCCCATCGCGATCGCGGGGAGCCGCGATGATGTGACGATCGACGTCGCGCTGGAGTGGAACGATTCCTATTATGAGAACGTCCTTTGCTTCACCAACAACATCCCGCAGCGGGACGGCGGCACGCACCTGGCCGCTTTCCGCGCGGCGCTGACCCGTACGCTCAACAGCTATGCCGACAAATCGGGCATGCTGAAGAAGGAGAAGGTCTCGCTGACTGGCGAGGACATGCGCGAGGGCCTCACCGCCATCGTGTCGGTGAAGCTGCCCGATCCCAAATTCTCGTCGCAGACCAAGGACAAGCTGGTCAGCTCCGAGGTCCGCCAGCCCCTGGAAAGCCTGATGGCAGACAAGATGGCGGAGTGGCTGGAGGAGAACCCCAGTCACGGCAAGATGATCATCCAGAAGGTGATCGACGCCGCCGCCGCGCGCGAGGCCGCGAAAAAGGCGCGCGAACTGACCCGGCGCAAAGGCGTGATGGACATCGCATCGCTCCCCGGTAAGCTCGCTGATTGTCAGGAGCGCGATCCTGCCAAATCCGAACTCTTCCTGGTCGAAGGTGACTCGGCGGGCGGCTCTGCCAAGCAGGGGCGCAACCGCCATAACCAGGCCATCCTCCCGCTCAAGGGCAAGATCCTGAACGTCGAACGTGCCCGCTTTGACCGGATGCTCTCGTCCAAGGAAGTCGGCACGCTGATCCAGGCGATGGGCACCGGCATCCGCGACGATTTCAACCTTGAAAAGCTGCGCTACCACAAGATCGTCATCATGACCGACGCCGACGTCGACGGCGCGCATATCCGCACGCTGCTGTTGACCTTCTTCTATCGCCAGATGCCGCAGATCATCGAGGCGGGGCATCTCTACATCGCTCAGCCGCCGCTCTATAAGGCGACGCGGGGCCGTTCCGAGGTGTATCTGAAGAATGAAGCGGCGCTGGAAAATTATCTGGTCGACAATGGCGTTGAGTCCATGGCGCTGGAAACGAGTGGTGGCATGCGTTCGGGCGAAGACCTGCGTCACCTGATCGAACATGGCCGTCGGATGCGGGCGGTGATGCGCTACGTGCCGCGCCGCTATAATCCCGCCATTATCGAAGCGCTGGCGATCAATGGCGCGCTTGATCCGGAACTCAGCCAGCAGGCCCAGGCCGAGCGGCTGGCCGCCACCGTCCGCTGGATGGACGCGCAGGATGAAGAAGGAAAATGGAGTGGGCGGATCGCCGAAGAAGGCGGCTTCCACTTCGAACGGCTGTGGCGCGGCGTAACCGATCACCACATGATCGAACATGGCTTCATCGGTTCGGCCGAGGCGCGCAAGCTGCACGCGATCGCCGCCGAAGAAGCGGACAGCTATCGTACCACCAGCCGCCTCGTCACCGCAAAGGCCGCGGCCGCCGCTGAAGAGGCTGGTGACGATGATCTGCCGGTCGTATCCAAAGGCGCGGTATCAGTCACCCGGCCGAGCGAATTGCTGGAGGCGATCCTCAGCTCGGGCCGCAAGGGTCTGGCCATCCAGCGCTATAAGGGCCTTGGCGAAATGAATGCCGAGCAGCTTTGGGAAACAACGCTGGATCCGGACAACCGCTCGATGCTGCGCGTCGAGGTCGAGCAGGCGGACGTGGCGGACGAAATCTTCACCCGCCTCATGGGCGACGTGGTCGAACCCCGGCGCGAATTCATTCAGGACAACGCCCTTAACGTCGCGAACCTGGACGTCTGAACTCGGTAGAGTGAAGCGGCTCTTGCAGCCGCTTCAACTTATCAGCCGGACGGCGCTTATCGACCATTTGGATGCTCCACCTGGAGGATCGCACGTGTTCGTGATGGTAGCGTTTCCGCTGAAGGACAATCGCATCGCGACCATCTGAAAGCAGGTGAGCGACATTCCGGATGTGCCGTTAAAAGTAAGCGTATCGTTGGGGAAGTAAAAAGCGCCGCTCAGGGTTGAGTAGGAATTGCCGTTGACCTGGCAGCATTGATTGCTCGCCGCAGCCCTGCTGTCCCGATAAATGGTAATACCATTATAGGTGCCGCTGGTCGACTGCGAAAGATCGACTTCCGCACCCCCGTTTATGTCCATCGTGGCAAAACTGTTCGCATTGTTGGGCGTGGTGCTGGTCAGCACGAAAGTACAGCCCATGCAGGTAAGATGCCCCTGAGCACCAACCTGAAGACCAGCGTTATTAGCCCCGTTGGCCAGGTAGTAGACGCCCGGCTTCAGCGTCAGCGTGCCTTGCACATTGATCGTTCCATAACAACCTGGAGCGTAAGGACTTCCGCTGCTGCTATCGACCGTTGTCCCGGAAGCAACGTCGATAACATTCCAGTTGCTGCCATTCTTGCACTTACCATTTGAGACGTCGCTGGTCGTAGGGTCATAGTCGTTCCCTGCCAGCGGATCAGTGAGCGCAGAATGGTTGGGCATCAGCATCGTGCCGGACGCATAGGCGGTAGACGGGGGAATGCCGCCCATGGCTACGATGGGCGACACCCTGACGGTCGGCTGGCCGTTAACATTTACAGCATTATTGCTGATCGAATTGGTCCCGGCCCCGCATCCCAGGTCCAGCGTCGAATTGCCCGCAAAGGTGATCCCCGTGTTGTTCCCATTCTCCTTGGCGAAAAAGCAGACTTTGCCATCGGAAACGACCGCTGCCCGCGCTTCGGCAGCCACCGTGGAGGTCGACATTCCGAACAGGGCCATCAAGGCAGTGGGCTGCGTGCTCACCAGCCGGACGTACATTGCCGAGGTGTAGGTGATGCTGCCGCTGGTATAAGCCCCCGGCGTGATCGTAGACGTGGCCCCCGGCACAAGGGCATTCTGCGTCAGCGCCTTGTTCGCCTGAGCGGTCGCGGCGCTATTCCCCTGGTCCTGATACAGCGAATAGGCCCCAGCCATGGCCGCGGAGTCAGCTTCGCGCTGCAATTCCCGCTTCACATGCGCCAGCTGCATCGTATGCACGCCAAGGCCCGCTGCACCGATCATGACCGGCAGCGCCAGCGCTGTGAGCATGAGGGCATTGCCTCGGGCATCAGACCAAAGTGTGCACAATCGCGACAGGCAATTGGAGAGGGGCATCGTCAGGTCCTCGGCTTTAGCTCGCGACATAGGCTCGGCGCGTTTCAGACAGCGTGATCGTCTTGCTGACGAACAGGAAGTTCACGGCCAGATTGTAGCCCATGGTTATCGTCACATAGCTGGGGGACGAACTGCTGGTGCCAGACGTAAAGGTCACGGTCGGCCCAACGATGTCCGCCGGATTCATTCCGAACCGGTTCGACGCGATTCGCGCTTGTATGTCTGCTTCGCCTGGCTTGGGCCAGGTCGTCGCATATCGCGCAGCATCCTCGACGGTGCTGCGCAAACCCGCCTCCGCGTAGAAGAGGACGCCGAGTGCCGGAATACCGATCAGCATTGCGAGCAGGACGGGCGCCACGATTGCGAATTCCAGCACGCTGACGCCGCGGCAGTCGCGTGCGAGTCGGTTGAGAAGGCGAAAAAAGCGGGTCATTGGATCCTCAAGACCCCCGTTGCCGAAATAGGCACGACGCCATTGGAATTGCCCAGCATCTTCGCCAGCGCACTACCCGCAAAGGACGGCGTGAAGGTTGTCGAAATCTGGATCTGGGTATAGCGTGCCGTCTCCCCGGATGGACAGGGGCTGGAACTGGTCGTCCAGGTGGTCGCCGTACCCCCGCATTCAAGCGTCTGGGTGACCGTCACCGCGCTCGTTGCAACATCTGCCTGCGCGGCCGCCTGCGTCTGAATATCGGCTGCGGAAACATTCGTGCCGCCCATCCAAGACATTTCCAGCCCGCGGTTTACGGCTTGCTGAACCTTCATCTTGGCTGCGCCATAGCGGGCAGCATCTGTTGTCCCCATGATTATCATGGCGAGAACCGGAGCCACCATCGCCGTTTCCACAAGCGTAATGCCGGATGTGTCGATCTGCAGCTTGGTCAGTAGGGCGCGAACAAACGCCGGAGCCGCACCAAATGGCCGAACGCGAGGCGAATCACTGATCGCACCGCTCGACAACGCTTGGCTGAACATAAAAGGACGCATCGAAAATCCCTTCGCACCGGGATTTTCTACTCAGCACATGCTGTCCATTGCGTTAAACGGCATGCTTAATAATATGCTAATATGCTGTTTATGCTCAGGTATATATCTGACGTTATATTAATTAGCGGTAAAGAAGCGGGGGAGTTTATGAAGCTTTGGCTTTTTGTTGCGAGCGGCTTGCTCCTCACCGGCTGCGGTCGGAATGAGGATATGGCTGATCGGCCCGCAAAGGACCTGCACATGGCAAATGCGCAGATCGTCGAGGGCCAGACGGCGGAGCAGCAACCGGCCATTTTCTCCAAAGCTGAAGCTCATGCCGACCCGGAGATCGCTTCACCGCCGCCACAAACTGTCGATACGGCGCCGCTGAGCAGCGAAACACGCTACAGGGCGCTCGGCACGGAGCCGTTCTGGTCCGTGACCGTCAAGGGATCCGTTGCAACCCTGGAACGTCCAGACAAACCTCCAAGACATTTCACCGTCAGCCGAACGGATGATGGCCGGGCCGTACGCTATTTGGCAGACGGTTTCGCCATGACGGTGACCGAAGGTCCGTGCAGCGACGGCATGAGCGATGCGCACTGGGCCGATAGCGTCGCGCTGTCCTTCGGCGAAGGGACCTTGAAAGGCTGCGGCGGCGTACGCGAGGACTTCTAATCCGTTCGCATCGCCTCTGCCACCAGCGCCTCGGCTTCCATGAGCAAGGCGTCCTCCGCCGCCGCCTGCGCCACCTGTTCACGGCCGATCAGGATCAGCACCGGCACGGCCAACGGACTGACCCGATCAAGGTCGACGTGCAACATCGTCGCCGAAGCGCGGTCGATCAGATCACCGAGCCGCCCGACATCGGTCATGCGCGCACGGGCGTCGGCCCAGGCCGCCTTCAACAGCAAATGATCCGGCTGATATTTGCGCAGCACGTCATAGATGAGGTCGGTCGAAAAAGTGACCTGCCGCCCGGTCTTCCGCTTGCCAGGATGCTGGCGTTCGATCAGGCCCGCGATGACGGCGACGTCCCGGAACGCCCGCTTCAGCAGGCTTGATTGTTCGACCCATTCGACAAATTCATGATCCAGAATGTCTGCGGAAAACAGGCTTTGCGGGTCCGTCACCGGTTTCATCCCATAGACGGCGAGCGCGTAATCGTTGGACACGAAGCCGAGCGGCATCAAGCCCTGCGCATCCATGCGGCGGGTCAGCAGCATCCCCAGTGACTGATGGGCATTCCATCCTTCGAAACTGTAGCAGACGAGATAATGCCGCCCCTCATGCGGAAAGGTTTCAATGAGCAGTTGCCCCGGTTCGGGCAGGGCCGACCGATATTTCTGCACTTCCAGCCACTCCCGCACATCGTCGGGGAAGCGATGCCATTCCTCCGGCTCGGCCAGAAAATGGCGCACCCGGTCGGCAAGCCGCGTGGACATGGCCATCCGCGTGCCGCCCCAGGCGGGCACCCGCGCCTGCTTTGAGGTGGCGCGCACGACCAGATCGGTGACGTCCATACGCACCACTTCCAGCGCCAGCCCAGAAAAGAAGAAGCTGTCGCCGGGACGCAGCGTCGCGGCAAAGCCCTCCTCCACCGTTCCAAGCTTGCGTCCATTGGCGAACCGCACATCCAACACCGGCTGATCGACGATGATCCCGGCATTCATGCGGTGCTGTTGAATGAAGCGCGGGTGCGACACGCGCCACAAGCCATCCTCGTCATGGGTCAGCCGCTTGAACCGGTCATAGGCCTTCAGCGCATAGCCGCCCCCTTCGATAAAGTGCAGGACGTTGGCGAGCCCCTCATCGGTGAGCGCGCTGTAGGGCGTGGCCGATCGGACTTCGTCCAGCAACTCCGATTCCGCAAACGGTGCCGCGCAGGCCAGCGCCATCACATGCTGCGCCAGAACGTCGAGGCTGCCGGTGCGGAAATCGTCAGCATCCCGCTCCCCCGCCTCCACCGCATCCAACGCCGCGCGGGCTTCCAGATATTCAAAGCGATTGCCCGGAATGATGATGGCCTCGCTCGACTGGTCCAGCCGGTGATTGGCGCGGCCGATGCGCTGGAGCAGGCGGGATGAACCTTTGGGCGCACCCATCTGGATCACGCAATCGACATTGCCCCAATCGACACCCAGATCGAGGCTGGCCGTGGCGACAAGCGCGCGCAGCCTGCCGTCGGCCATCGCATTTTCCACCTTCCGCCGCGCCTCCACCGACAGGCTGCCATGATGGATGCCGATCGGCAGGTTGGCCTCGTTCGCAGTCCAAAGCTCCTGAAAGATCAGCTCCGCAAGTCCACGCGTGTTACAGAATATCAGCGTCGTCTGCCGCCGCTCGATTTCGGCCATGACCTGCTTTGCGGCATATTTGCCCGAATGGCCGGACCAGGGAATGCGCCCTTCCGGAATGAAGATGGCGATGTCCGGATCAGCGCCCTCCTCCCCCATGACCGGCGCGACGCTGTTGATGTCACCGTCGGGCGCAAGCCAAGCGCGATAAGCGTCAACATCCGCTACGGTCGCCGACAGAGCGACGCGGCGCAGTTCGGGATTGATCCTCTGCAAGCGCGCAAGCGACAGACTGAGCAGATCCCCCCGCTTCTGCGTGGCGAAGGCATGGACCTCGTCGATGATCACCGTCTTCAACTGCGCGAACATCAGGAAGCTGTCGGGGTAACTCAACAGGAGGGACAGGGATTCCGGCGTGGTCAGCAGGATCTGCGGCGGCCGAGCGCGCTGCCGCGCCTTGCGGTCCGAGGGCGTGTCGCCGGTGCGCGTCTCGACCCGGATGGGAAGGTCCATCTCCTCGATCGGGGTAAGGAGATTGCGCCGCACATCGACCGCCAGCGCCTTGAGTGGTGAAACATAGAGGGTGTGAAGACCATCGCCCGGTTTTTCGATCAGATCGGCAAGCGTTGGCAGGAACCCCGCCAATGTCTTCCCCGCACCCGTCGGCGCCACGAGCAAGGCATGATCCCCTGCCCGTGCAGCTGCCAGCATCTCCATCTGATGGCGCCGCGGCGACCAGCCGCGCGCGGTGAACCATTGCTCCAGTTGTTCAGGAAGGCCTTGGTTCATATCGACAGATGTAGGAACGCGCACCGGCGCTGTCACGATCCCTCCCTCGCAAGATCATGAAGGCGGCCAGATAAATGCCGGATGACTGCTCTCTTTCCCTTCCAAAGGCGTTACACTCCAGGACATCAGAGCAAGGCTGCAAACCGCCAACTCAGGAGAACAGCGATGACCGGCGAAACAGAGGCCGACCTGTCCGGGGCCGAGCCCACCCGCAACCGGCGCCGTGCCAAAGCCGCCATAATGGAGATCGGCGGGCGCAAGCTGAAACCAGCGACGCTCATGATGGGCCATGGCTATGATCCCATGTTGTCGGAAGGATCGCTGAAGCCTCCCATCTTCCTGACATCGACCTTCGCCTTTGAAAGCGCGGCCGCTGGCAAGCGGCATTTCGAAGGGGTGACGGGGATCAGGCCGGGCGGCGCGGAAGGACTGGTCTATTCCCGCTTCAACGGCCCCAATCAGGAAATCGCCGAAGACCGGCTCGCGGTGTGGGAGGAAGCGGAAGACGCCCTGCTTTTTTCCAGTGGCATGTCAGCGATAGCGACAACGCTCCTCGCGCTCGTCCAACCCGGCGATGTCATCGTCCATTCGGCGCCGCTTTACGCAGCGACGGAATCACTCATCGGCCGAATCCTCGGCAAATTCGGCGTGCAATGGCTCGATTTTCCAGCAGGCTCGACCGAGGAGGAGATCGGCGCGGTAATCGAACAAGCAAAGTCGCTTGGCCGCGTCGCGCTTATCTATCTGGAAAGCCCCGCCAATCCCACCAATGTGCTGGTCGACGTGGAAGCCGTCGTGGCCCGGCGGGATGATCTCTTCGGCGGGGAGGACCATATTCCGCCGGTCGCGATCGACAATACGTTTCTCGGGCCGCTATGGCATCATCCGCTCGCCCATGGCGCCGACCTCGTCATCTACAGCCTCACCAAATATGCAGGCGGGCATAGCGACTTGGTGGCAGGCGGGGTCTTAGGCTCAAAGGACCTGATCAACACGATCCGGCTGATGCGCAACACCATCGGCACGATCCTCGATCCGCACAGTGCCTGGATGCTGCTCCGTAGCCTGGAAACGCTCGAACTGCGCATGAGCCGGGCTGGCGACAACGCAGCGAAGGTCTGCGCGTGGCTCAAGGACCAGCCGCAGGTAGAGAAGGTCGTATATCTCGGTTTCCCGGAAACGGAGCGCCAGGCAGACATATACAGCCGCCACTGCAAGGGGGCGGGCTCGACCTTCTCCCTCTATCTGAAGGGCGGCGAGGCCGAAGCCTTCGCCTTCCTCGACGCGCTGAAGATCGCGAAGCTGGCGGTTAGCCTGGGTGGCACAGAAACGCTGGCCAGCCACCCGGCAGCCATGACGCACCTATCCGTGCCGCCTGAGCGCAAGAAAGCTCTGGCGATCAGCGACAATATGGTGCGCATATCGATCGGCTGCGAGGATGCCGACGACCTGATCGCAGACTTTGCGCAGGCACTGAAAGCAGTGGGATGAGCGATAGCCGTCCCGTCGTCCTGGTCGGACAGCCGCTTCTCGCTCCGCTGCTGCCAATCCTGCGGCCGCTCTATGACGTCTGGCCGCTGTGGGAAGATGAGGGCGCACGCCGGTGCGCTGAAGCGCGGGCGATTGTGTGGGCTGGAGAATTCCCGCTGGCGCCGACGCTGCTCGACATCATGCCGCAACTTGGCCTCATCGCCTGCTTCACCGTGGGCTATGATGGCGTCGACCTGATGGAGGCGGATCGGCGCGGTATAGCGGTGACCCATGGTGCCGACGCCAATGCGGAAGATGTTGCGGACCACGCTATAGGGCTCATGCTCTCGCACCGCCGGGGCATTGTCGAAGGTGACCGGCTGTTACGGGCGGGCCTGTGGATCGCTGGCCCTGAAAGGCTGTCGCATTCGCTGGCAGAAGCAAGGCTCGGCGTCGTCGGCATGGGCCATATCGGGCAAGCAGTCGCCAGGCGCGCGGAGGCGATGCGGATGCAGATCGGCTGGTGGGGCCCGCGCGACAAGCCGACCCTGCCTTGGCCGCGATCGGAAAGCCTGAACGCGCTGGCGCGCGATAGCGATATATTACTCGTCGCAGCGCGTGCCGACAGCGGCAATCGCGGGATGATCGATGCGGGCGTTATGGATGCACTCGGTCCGGACGGGCTCCTCGTCAATGTCGCGCGCGGGCAACTGGTGGACGAACCGGCTTTAAGGCAGGCGCTGCGACAGCGGAAACTCGGCGGCGCGGCGCTGGACGTGTTCCAGCATGAACCTACTCCGGCCGATATCTGGGCGGATGTCCCCAACTGCGTCCTCACGCCGCACATGGGCGGCGCCACCCATGAAGCGGTAGCGCGCATGACCGGGATGGTGCTGGCGAACCTTGAGGCCTTCTTCGCCGGAGAAGCACTGCCGAACCGCGTCAGGCCTGATTGACTGGGCGAGGCCTAAAGCCAGTCCACGCGTGGCCACCCCTTCGCCGCCGCCAGCCTGGCTAGCGGCTTGTGCGGATTGGAGGCAAAGGCCATGTCGGCAAATTCCAGCATCGGCGCGTCGGACACATGGTCTGAATAAGCCCTGATCTGCGCATGCTCGCGGTCGATGGCCTCTGCCGCCATCCACGCCTTGATCATCCGCAGCTTGCCGGTGTCGTAGCAATTCTCGCCCGCGATCTTCGCGCGAACATAGCGCAGGTCCTGGCTCAGATGATCGGTCGCGATCACGGCGTCGAACCCCAGCCTGCGGGCGATCGGTTCCACATAAAGGCGGTAGGACGCGGTGGCGAGCACCAGCCGGTAGCCGTCCGCCCGATCCCGCGCGATCTGCTCGAGAGCGCCCGCTCGAACATTGTTGGCCACGACCTTCGCCGCATAGCTTTCCACATGTGGCATCAGCTTGGCGCGTTCGACATTGAAGCCGATCATCAACGCCTGATTGAGTTCCTTCAGCCGTTGCCGGCTGATCAGCTTGAAGACATAGGCCAGCATCAACAGGATCACGCAGGGCAGCAGGACCAGCCGCCATGGCGCCATCGCTTTGGATACATGAATGAGGAAGCCGGTATAGGTGCCTGAAAAGGTCACCGTTCTGTCCATGTCGTAGATTGCCAGGCGGTGCGTCATGCCGTGTCCGAAACTTTTTGGCCGCTATTGTCGTTCTACCGTGCGGATGGGCCGTTTCGGCTTGCCGTGCAACCGATAATGGACCACTAACCGCCTTTGATGAACAAAGCCGCCGATCTTGTCGAAGAAACGCGCGATGGCGGTGCTGTCATTCGGCTTCTCGGGCATCTCTCCATCGCCTGTCTGCGCGATCTGCCTGCGCGTCTGGATGCTGTGACGGGCCCCGTTTCGGCTATCGATCTGTCCGGCGTGGAACATATGGACACGATTGGCGCCTGGACCGTGCACCGCACGGCCAAGCGGCTGGGTTCGGAGGTGACTGGCGGCAATGATGACGCACAGCGCCTGATCGAGGCCGTGGGCAAGCTGGATGAACCGGTCAACATCCGCCCCGATTATGTCCCCCCCCTCCAACGCGTCGTCGGCCAGATCGGCGAGGCGGTAGTCAACTCCTTCACCACGCTCCTTGGCCTGCTCGGCTTCTTCGGCGCGACCTTGGTGGCAAGCTGGAACGTCATCCGGCACCCCAGCAAGTTCCGCGTCAACGCCGTCGTGCAACGTTTTGAGGTCGTCGGTGTCTCGGCGCTTGGCATCATCGGCCTCATGAGCTTCCTGATCGGCATCGTGATCGCGCAGCAGGGTTCGGTACAGCTGCGGCAATTCGGCATGGAAATGCTGACGATCAACCTCGTCGGCCGGCTAACCTTCCGCGAATTGGGCGTACTGATGACGGCGATCATGGTCGCAGGCCGTTCGGGATCAGCCTTCGCGGCGCAGCTTGGCACCATGAAGCTGACCGAGGAAGTGGATGCGATGCGCACCATCGGCGTGTCGCCCATGGAGGCGCTCGTCCTGCCCCGTACGCTGGCGGTGGTCATCATGATGCCGCTGCTCGGCTTCTATTCGTCCATCGTCGCGGTCATCGGCGGCGGTTTTCTCTGCGCCGTGTCACTCGACATTCCGCCCATCACTTTCATTCAGCGGCTGCGAGAGGTCGTACCAATTACGGACCTTTGGGTCGGCTTGCTCAAGGCGCCCGTGTTTGGGATCATCATCGCGCTTTCCGGCTGTTTCCAGGGCATGCAGGTAAAGGCCAATGCCGAGGAAGTAGGACTGCGGACGACCTCCGCCGTGGTCCAGGCCATTTTCCTCGTGATCGTGATCGACGCTTTCTTCGCCGTCTTCTTCACTTGGCTGGGGTGGAATTGATGGCTGAGGAAGAAGAAGCGGCGGCCGAGGAAGCGCGGGTCGACAAGGCTGTCGAGAAAAGCGATGTCGCCATTTCCGTAAGGGGCCTCAAGAACAGCTTCGGCGATCAGGTCGTGCATGAAAATCTCGATCTCGATGTGCGTAAGGGCGAGATTTTGGGCGTCGTTGGCGGCTCTGGCACCGGCAAGTCGGTGCTGATGCGCTCGGTCATCGGTCTTCAGACGCCGGATGAAGGCGAAATCCACGTCTTCGGCGAATCGATGATCGGCCGCCTGGATGACGAGGCCTTGGCGATCCGTAAGCGCTGGGGCGTGCTGTTCCAGGGCGGCGCGCTCTTTTCGACCCTAACGGTGGCCGAGAATGTCGAAGTGCCGATCCGCGAATATTATCCCAACATCGGGCCGCAACTGCGCGACGAGATCGCCGCCTATAAGATCCGGCTGACTGGCCTCCCAGCCGAAGCTGGCCCGAAATATCCAGCGGAATTGTCAGGCGGCATGAAGAAGCGGGCAGGCCTCGCCCGCGCGCTGGCGCTGGACCCGGACCTGCTGTTTCTTGACGAGCCCACTGCCGGGCTAGATCCGATCGGCGCAGCAGCCTTCGATGATCAGACGCGAAAGCTCCAGCAAACGCTCGGCCTCACGGTCTTCCTCATCACCCATGACCTCGACACGCTCTATTCGATTTGCGATCGCGTTGCGGTGCTGGCGGATAAGAAGGTGATCGCTGTCGGCACCATCGATGAGCTGCTGGCGACGGATCACCCCTGGATTCAGGAATATTTCAATGGCCCGCGCGGGCGCGCCGCGACGGCGGCCGTGACCCGCGAACGGGAAAAGACGGCGCCGCAGCCATCGGACGGAAGGCGATAGGATATGGAAACCCGCTCCAACCATGTGCTGGTGGGCACGGTCACATTGCTGCTGCTGGCGGCGATCATGGTCGCCGCCTTCTGGTTTTCGCGCCTCTCCGAGGGCGACAACATGGAATATGACATCTTCTTCAAACAGTCGGTGAACGGCCTCGCCAAGGGGTCGAGCGTCAATTATTCCGGCGTTCCGTCGGGACAGGTTGAGAAGATCGAGCTTTGGAAGCGCGATCCAAGCTTCGTGAAGGTGCGCATTTCCGTCAAGGAAGGCACGCCGGTCCTTCAAGGGACCACCGCAACGATCGCCGGGGTTGGCTTCACCGGGGTCAGTGAAATCGTGCTGGATGGCGCTGTGAAGGGCGCCCCGCCCATCACCTGTCCGGAAGAAAATCCCCTGACTGCCTGCCCTGACGGCGTGCCGGTCATCCCCACAAAGCCGGGTGCGCTGGGTGAATTGCTGAACAACGCTCCGCAACTGTTGGAGCGGCTCTCCACCCTGACCGAGCGGCTGACCGAACTTCTGAACGACAAGAATCAGCAATCGATCGCGGGCATCCTCGCCAATGTCGAACGCGTATCGGGCGCTCTCGCAGATCGCAGCCCCGAAATCGCCGCCACCCTTGCCGAAGCGCGCATTGCGGTTCAGCGCACGGGCATAGCGGCGGAACAGATCGGCAAACTCGCCGCGACGACGGACTCGATGCTCACCGAAGAAGGCAAGCCGCTGATGGCCGATCTGCGCAAGAGCGTGCAGTCGGCCACCCGCAGCATCGAAACGCTCGACAGGACGATTGCCGAAGCGCAACCGGGCGTCCGCGCGTTCAGCAATCAGACGATGCCGGAGGTCAATCAGCTGGTGCGCGACCTGCGTGAAATGTCGCGCGCGTTCCGCGGCGTTGCCGAAAAACTGGATCAACAGGGTGCGGGTTCGATCGTCGGGTCGCCCAAACTGCCCGACTACAAGCGATGAGAGGGACAGCGATGACGTTCCACAAGAAACCTGCCGCCCTCCCGATTATGCTGGCCTTCGCCGCCGCACTGACAGGCTGCGTGTCCTTCGGCGGCAAGCCGCCCGAACGGCTGCTGTCGCTGGATGCCGCGCGGAAGGTCGCACCGGGCACGCTTCGCAGCATCGCTGCGGGAACAACCATCACGGTCGCGGATCCGGAGTCCCCCAAGCTCCTCGACACGGTTCGCGTTCCCGTACGCACTTCGCCCACGTCGCTCGCCTATGTGACCAAGGTGCAGTGGGCCGACACGCCGCGCCACCTGTTCCAGAAGCTGCTGTCCGAAACGATCGCCGCCAGCAGCAACCGCATCGTACTCGATCCCGGTCAATATTCAGCGGATGCGGGCCAGCGACTGATGGGCGAATTGGTCGATTTCGGCCTGGATGAGGCAAGCAACAGCGCCGTCGTCACCTATGATGCCATCCTTGCGGGCCCCGGCGGCACGGCAATTGCACGGCAGCGCTTTACTGCCAGCGTGCCTGTAGGTGGCAAGATCGACGCAACCACGATCGGCGCACCGCTCAACAGCGCGGCGAACAAGGTTGCTGCTGACGTGGCCGCATGGCTCACTGCTAGCGGACGCTAAACCCTCTGAAGGATGCCATTCTGGATGACGTTCAGCATGGCATCCTCAGCTTTACTCCACGCTCTTGCTCACTTGTTCGGTGACGTCCTTTGACAGACCGGGCTGCGACAATATTCTCTGCAATTCCCCGCGCATCAAAGCGGCTCGCTCCTCGTCGAAACGACGCCAGCGTCCGAGCGGCGGGACCAGGCGCGCAGCCGTTTGCGGATTGAGCTTGTCCAGCGCGATGATGCAGTCCGCCACAAGCCTGTAGCCCTTCCCAGACCGATGATGGAACGCCCACTGGTTGCCTGCAAAGGCGCCGAAGAGCGAACGCACCCGGTTGGGATTGGCCAATGTAAAATCAGGATGCCCGGCCAGCTCCTCGACCAGATCAACGGTGTCCGGATGCGAGGCAAAGGCTTGCGTCTGGAACCACTTGTCGAGCGTCAACGCATCATCCCGATACCGATTGTAGAAGATGTCGAGTGCCGCCTCGCGCTCGTCACTGCGGTCATTCGCCAAGGTAGCGAGCGCCGATTGCCGCTCCGTCATGTTGTCGGCTTCGTCAAATTGCGAGAAGGCCACTGTGGGCCCATCCACCGCGCCCGACGCCACCAGATAGATCAGGGCGCTGTTGCGCAGCTTGCGAGCGCCTTTCGCAGCAGCCGAGAGCGAGAACCCGTTGGCTCTGGTCCGGGCATGGACATCGCGCCAAAGTGGTTCCAGTTCCTTTCCGACGCGCCGCTGCAACGCGTCACGCGCCGCATGGATGTCGTCCGGATCGACCTGCACCATCTGATCGCCGATATATGCTTCGCTGGGTAGCCGAATAGCTTCGGCGATGAAGGCGCTGTCGAGATGCGGATCGTTTACTGTATCGCGGATCGCCGCGATGACTGCTGTCTCATCCACCTCCTGCCCCGCCACTCTGCCCACCAGCGCGTTGACCATCAATTGCTGCATTGCCTCATACCGGGCGAAGGGATCATCATCATGCGCGGCGAGGAAGGCGAGATCGGCCTGACTCCTGCTGGTCTCGACAATCACCGGCGCTGAAAAGCCGCGATTGATCGACAAAACAGGAGCCACGGCAAAGCCATTGAAGGTGAAGCGCTGTTGCTCCTCCGTCAGCATCAGCAGCGTCTCGCCACTGCTGCGGCCGCTATGCCGGTCGAACAGCGCCGCGCGCAGCGGCATAGCCAGCGGCGCTTTGTCGGGCTGCCCCGGCGTCGGCGGCGTATTCTGCTCCAGCACCAGTTCCACCGACTGCGTGATCGGATCATGCGTCAAGCTAGCCCTGACACGGGGTGTCCCCGCCTGTTCATACCAGCGGCGAAATTGGGTGAGATCGATCCTGCCGCCCTCTTCCATTGCCCGGATAAAATCCTCGCAGGTCGCCGCTTCTCCATCATGCCGCTCAAAATACAGGTCGGTAGCTGCGCGAAAGCGATCCGGGCCAAGCATCAGGGCAATCATCCTGATCAGCTCGGCGCCTTTGTTGTAGATCGTCGCTGTGTAGAAGTTGCTGATCTCCATATAGGATTCCGGCCGCACCGGATGAGCCAGCGGTCCTGAGTCCTCCTGAAACTGCGCGGCTCGCAAAACGCGCACGTCTTCGATCCGCTTGACGGCGTGGCTGCCCATATCGGCCGAGAAATTCTGGTCCCGAAAGACGGTGAACCCTTCCTTCAGCGACAGTTGGAACCAGTCGCGGCACGTCACTCTGTTGCCCGACCAGTTGTGGAAATATTCATGGGCCACCACCCCTTCGACGCCATCATAATCGGCGTCCGTAGCGGTCTCCGCGTCGGCAAGAATGTAGCGCGAATTGAAGATGTTAAGCCCCTTATTCTCCATCGCTCCGAAATTGAAATCAGCTACTGCGACGATGTTGAACACGTCGAGATCATATTCGCGGCCATAGACCCGTTCGTCCCAAGCCATGCTGTCCTTCAAAGCTTGCATGGCGTGGCTGGTGCGGGGCAAGTCGGCCTCCTTGACCCAAATCCCCAGCTTGACCGCTCGTCCGCTCATCGTGACAAAGCTTTCGCTGTTGCAGGCAAGGTCTCCGGCGACGAGGGCAAAAAGATAGCAAGGCTTCGGGAATGGATCGATCCACTTCGCCCAATGCCGCCCGTCCGGCAGCTCGCCTTGCTCTGTCGGGTCGCCGTTCGAAAGGAGGATCGGATAGCGGGCCTGGTCGGCTTCCAGGCGAACGGAATAGCGCGAGAGAATATCCGGCCGGTCAGGGAAGAAGGTGATCCGGCGAAATCCCTCCGCCTCGCATTGCGTGCACAGCAGCCCGCCGCTGGCATAAAGGCCCATCAGCTTGCTGTTTTGCTCAGGAGCCAACTCGACCACAGTTTCCACCTGATGCGCGGGTCCAGGCAGAGGGATGACCAAAGCGCCCTGTTCGATACTCCACTCGCCCGGCCCGAGCGCGCGCCCATCGACTTTCACCTCGATCGGCGTCAGCTCGTCGCCGTCAAGCCTGAGTGGCCGGTCATGCCCTCCGTTGCGAGTAACGCTAAGGCTCGCCCGGACGATCGTACGCGCCGGATCGAGGCTGAAATCAAGATCGATAGTGGGGACAAGCCAGTCGGGTGGACGGTAATCCCGACGCCGAACGACTATAGGAGAGGAAGCGCTTGTCGATTGAATGTCAGCCATGACCGCAACCTAAGAAGCCCGCAGTCAAAAGGCCAGTGGTTCGCGTCTGTCAGACGGCAGCCAATCCCATCAGATCCGTTCGCCTGAAAGCCGCTGGCACAGCATGTCCAGCTGGTCGAGCGTCGAATAGCGCAAGGACAATGTGCCGCCCGCACCTTCGCCATGCCCGATCTCTACCTTAACCCCCAGAATGTCGGCAAGATGCTGCTCCAACGCAGCGATGTCGGGATCCTTGCCTGATGAAGGCGCGGAGGGCGCGCGGCTGCGCGGGGCTGCCCCTTCCCCCTTCTTCGACCGGCGAACCAGTTCCTCGGTATCTCTGACCGACAGGCCCTTGGCTTCGACAGTCTGCGCCAGCGTTTCGCAATCGGGAGCGCCAATCAAGGCCCGAGCGTGCCCCATGGACAGCTTCTGCTCCACCACCTGCCGCTGTACGGATGCTGGCAAGTCCAGCAGCCGGATCAAATTGGCTATATGGCTGCGCGATTTGCCAACGATCCGGCCCAACGCTTCCTGGCTGTGATGGAAGTCGGCGATCAGCTTGCGGTATGCCTCCGCCTCTTCAATCGGATTGAGATCCTCGCGCTGGATATTTTCCACAAGCGCGATTTCCAGCGTCTCTGCTTCGTCAAAATCACGAACAATTGCTGGAATACGATGTAGTTGCGCGCGCTGGGCGGCGCGCCAGCGGCGTTCCCCCGCAACGATCTGAAATCCGCCACCATGCGGACGGACGATGATCGGCTGTATGACGCCGCGTTTCCCGATGCTGTCGGCGAGTTCCGCCAAAGCGCCTTCGTCAAAATGGCGGCGGGGCTGTTCCGGGTGAGGCTGGATCAGCGCCACCTCGATGCTCTGGATCGCCTTGGTCGAAGCTGAAGGCGTTTGAGGCGCCACCGGCTCTTCTCGGGAAACATCGCCCAACAATGCTGACAAACCGCGGCCAAGTCCATGGGGACGTTTAGCCACCTTCAGCTTATCATCACTATCGCTGCTCACGCTGCAGCCTCCTGTCGGGGCAGTCGTGAAATCAGTTCGCGGGCAAGGCGCATATAGGCTTCCGATCCGGAGCAACGAAAATCATAGATAAGTGCGGGCACGCCATGACTTGGCGCTTCGGAAAGCCTGACATTACGCGGAATCACCGTGGAAAAAACCAAGTCTCCCAGGCAAGCCCGGACATCATCAGCAACCTGGTCAGTCAGCCGGTTTCGACGGTCATACATCGTAAGAGCCACCCCCAGGATCGAAAGACCGGGATTGAAACGCCCACGTATCCGCTCGACCGTTTGCAACAACTGCGACAGCCCTTCTAACGCAAAGAACTCACATTGAAGAGGGACAAGAAGCGATTGTGCCGCCACCATCGCGTTGATGGTAAGCAAGCCAAGAGAAGGAGGACAGTCGATCAGGCAAATGTCCCACCGCCCTGCCTGGGCTTCACTGAGAACCCGCTCCAGCCTGTGGGTCCGCTCTTCATATTCGATCAACTCGATTTCAGCACCAGACAGGTCTTGGGTTGCAGCGACGATGTCCAACTTGGGCACGCGCGTTGGATGGATAGCGTCTTCGATGGCGCAATTACCAACCAGCAGATCGTAGCTCGACCATGTCCTGTCAGCTTGATTAACGCCCAAACCCGTGGATGCATTTCCTTGCGGATCGAGATCGATCAGCAGCACCCGCAACCCCGTCGCTGCCAGCCCTGTAGCCAAATTTATCGCGGTCGTGGTTTTCCCCACACCGCCTTTCTGATTGGCAATGGCGATACGGATCATTTGCGACCTTTCTTGCCCCTTGGCGCGACTGACCGTGCTATAATGATTGCACTTTCCGGATCAGTGATGCTGCGTTCCACGTGAAACACACCTTGCCATGAGGATCGCGCCGCCTCCAGTTCAATTTGCGCATTGCGCCCTTTTGGTAAGATCCACAGGCTTTTATCCGTGGACAAATGCAGCGCCGATGAAAGCAGTCGGTCCAGAGGCGCATAGGCCCGCGCGCTAATCACAGCTGCCTCACTCGCGGGGGCACTCTCGACCCGACCGCCATACACATCTGCATTGTTGAGCGACAATTCACCGACAAGCCGGTTCAAAAAATCGATCCTCTTTCTGCGCGACTCTATCATCAGAACGGGCCGTTCACTCAATATAGCGACCACGATCGCCGGCAAACCTGCCCCTGATCCCAGGTCGATCCATAGCCCTTCATTCGCGGTGCCATCCAACTTCATCAACTGGGCAGAGTCTACGATGTGCCTCGACCACACATGCTCGCGTGTCGATTCCGCGATCAAATTCTGCTGATCCATTTCCGCCAAAAGCATCTGCACATAGCCGTCCAAGCGTGCCCATGTTTCACGTGGAACGTCGAAATTCGCCTTCAGCCACGTCTTTGCTTCGTCCTCGGTCATGCCGCCTGCCGACGCACATGAACCAGCAATGCCGCCAAGGCCGCGGGCGTAATGCCCCTTATGCGCGCTGCCGCTGCGAGTGTATCAGGACGAGCCCGGTCAAGACGCTCCACCATTTCACTGGAAAGGCCACCGACTGAGGAGAAATCAAAATCCAATGGAATGATAACCCGCTCATCACGGCGCAGGGCCGCAATCTCTGCAGCCTGGCGCTCGAGATAGGGAGCATAATGCGCATCTTCCAAAATCTCTTCGCGGAGGTCAGCGTCGATGTTGGTAAGCGATGGCGCGAGGGCAAACAGTAGTTCGCGCTGCACCTCCGGAAAACGCGCCCATTCAAACAGGGTGCGCCGCGCGCCGTCTTGCCGTACATTTGCTCCAGCACGGGCAAGCTGGGTGGCGCTGAACTGCTCTCCGAGCTCCTTGTCGACGACGATCCGTTGCGCCGACAATCTGTCATAATAAGCGAGCCGCTCTTCACCCAGAAGACCATGCTCCCGGCCGATATCCCCAAGCCTCGAACCCGCATTGTCTGCCCGCAATCGTAGCCGATACTCCGCCCGCGCGGTCAACATCCGGTAAGGTTCAGTCACCCCCTGAAGCACCAGATCATCAATCAGGACGCCGATGTAGCTACTCGCCCGGTCAAGGATCATCGGCTCGACGCCTTGCGACCGCGCCACCGCATTGACGCCAGCGACGAGCCCCTGGGCAGCGGCCTCCTCATATCCGGTCGTGCCATTGATCTGGCCTGCACAGAAGAGACCCGGCACGTCCCGCATCTCCAACGTATGCTGAAGGGCGCGCGGATCGATATGATCATATTCGACCGCGTAGCCCGGAACAACGATCTCGACCTGCTCCAGCCCGATCATCGAGCGGACCATGCGTTCCTGGACATCTGCAGGCAGGGACGTGCTGATCCCGTTCGGATAGACCAGCTCTGTATCCAACCCTTCCGGTTCCAGGAAAATCTGGTGACCATCCCGATCCCCGAAACGGATCACCTTGTCTTCGATCGACGGGCAGTAGCGCGGCCCCCGCCCTTCGATCGCGCCACTGAACAAAGGTGATCGCCCCAAGCCATCCCGTATGATGGCGTGCGTAACCGCGTTCGTACGCGTGATCGCGCAACTCAATTGAGGAAGCTGCCGATGCTTCGACAGCGCCGACATCGTCCAGCCCGCGTCATCCGATGCTTGCTCTTCCAGTACAGCCCAGTTGATTGTACGGCCGTCGAGCCGCGGCGGCGTACCAGTTTTCAAACGCGCCATCGGCAGCCCAAGCTCACGGAGTTGTAGCCCAAGCGCCGCCGCAGCCCGCTCTCCCGTCCTCCCGCCAAAGCTTGTTTCTTCGCCTCGGAAAAGCTTTCCGCCAAGAAAGGTGCCGGTTGCCAGTATGACGGCGGGTGCCGACAGGCTCGTGCCGTCCGCCAGCGCCAGTCCAGCCACTTCACCCTTGTCCAGCAACAAGGCGGAGGCTTCACCTTTAACCAGGGTCAATCCCACCTGAGCCTCGATCATGCGATGGATGGCGGCGCGATAATACGCTCGATCCGCCTGCACTCTTGGCCCCTGAACTGCGGCGCCCTTACTGCTGTTCAGCATGCGATAGTGGATGGCGGCAGCGTCCGCAGCTCTCGCGATCAGCCCATCGAGCGCATCGATCTCTCGGACCAGATGGCCCTTGCCCAAGCCGCCTATAGCAGGATTGCAGGACATCGCGCCTACGGTCGCCTTCTCGAAGGTGAGAAGTGCCACTTGCGCACCCTTTCGGGCAGCAGCAGCCGCTGCTTCGCACCCGGCATGGCCGCCGCCAACCACAATCACATCAAAAGCTGTCCGCATGGCCGTGCCCATAACAGACTTGGCGGAGCGGGGCAAAACTGTTCCACGTGGAACAGCATTCATTTGCCGATACAAAATCCCGCAAAAAGGCGGTCCAGCATATGCTCGGTACTGGCGCGGCCAGTCAGACTATCAATGGCTGCTCGAGCGTGGCGTAATTCCTCCGCAACTATCAGGAAGTCGCCACTTGCCGCTGCGCTGCTCAAATGTTCGGCAAGCGACAAGACCCCCCGCCGCTGGCGCTCATGTAACGCATACTCGCTT
This sequence comes from Sphingobium agri, assembly GCF_023051225.1. Classification (NCBI taxonomy): domain Bacteria; kingdom Pseudomonadati; phylum Pseudomonadota; class Alphaproteobacteria; order Sphingomonadales; family Sphingobiaceae; genus Sphingobium; species Sphingobium agri. The sequence continues at coordinate 34,525 of NZ_JALKHS010000008.1, forward strand.
TCGCCAGGCAGGAGCGCAGCGGCTCGCTCCAGCAATGTGGATATGAGTTCGGCCATTCCTTCCCCTGTGACGGCCGATATCGGCAAGCCTTGGGCGACGGCCCGGCGGTCGCATTGGGCGGCCACCAATATTGCGTCGGGCCGGGGCAGTTCCGCAGCGTCTCCAAGCCACAAGATGATATCCGCGCTCTCCAACGCCGCGCGCGCCCGATCCATTCCGATTATCTCGATGGCGTCCGACGTGCTATCCCGCAATCCAGCGGTGTCGGTAAAGAGGAAGGCTGTGCCCGCCAGCGCCGCAGGTACTTCGATCCGGTCGCGCGTCGTCCCGGCAACTTCGGAAACGATCGCGGCATCCCGCCCAACGAGCGCATTCAGCAGCGTCGATTTCCCGGCATTGGGCGGTCCGGCAAGCACCACCCTGATACCGTCGCGCAGCCGCTCGGCCGAGGGGGCAGCGAGAACCGATCTCACCTCAGTAGCCAGCTCTCGGGCGCCACTGGCAACAAACGCTTCGGCACCAGCCTCCGGTACGTCGTCCTCGTCGGAGAAATCCAGCACAGCCTCAACCATTGCGGACAGATCGAGCAGCCGTGTCTGCCACGCCTCCAGCCGTCGAGAAAAATGCCCTTCCGACATGAGCAAGGCTGCGCGCCGCTGCTGCTGTGTTTCGGCAGCGAGCAGATCGGCCAGTCCTTCGACTTCATTCAGATCCATACGCCCGTGGGCAAAAGCACGCCGCGTGAATTCACCCGGAGCCGCAAGCCGCAGGCCGGAGAAGGATTTCAGTGCGTCTTCAATCCCGGCCACCACGGCGCGCCCGCCATGACAATGGATTTCAGCCAGATCTTCACCGGTCGCAGTTGTCGGCCCAGGAAACCACAATATCAGCGTCCGATCGAGCGGCATCCCGTTGCGGGGGTCCTTCAATAATGCCAAACGCGCGCGCCTGGGCTCAGGAAGGTGTCCCGCCAGACCCTGAAGCACCGCAGCCGCAGAAGGCCCGCTAATCCGGATGACGGCAATGGCTGCCGGCGGCGCACCGCTCGACAGTGCAAAAATCGTGTCAGCCATCAACGGCTCAAGGCTTGTCGCCATTCTTCCCCGGAACGCTGGCCAAGCCGATATCCATCATCTGCCGGAACAAGCGCATCCCCGCATCACCTAGCGGAGAGAAGCTTTTGAACATGGTTTCCATCTGCTCGACATTGGCAATGCCGTCGAAGCTGTCGAGCATGGTCTTCACATATTTGTCGTGTATCGGCGTCACGTCGGGAAGGCCCAGGAAAGACCGTGCTTCGGCTGGGGTACAATCTACGTCCACGGTCACTTTCATGTCATGCGCCTTCGTCTGCGGAGCCCTGATCGTCATGCCGCAACATGGGCCTCAAACGCAAATAAATTGGCAAAAGCGGCGTTGGCGGCTCACCCAAAGCCGATTATCTTCGCCACAAACTCCGATATTAGGGAAGGATAACAGCCATGGGATCATTCACGTCAGTTTCGACCCTGGAAGGCGATGGCCAATTCGACGCCTATGTCGCGCAGCCGCAAAGCACGCCCCGCGCGGCAATTATCGTCATTCAAGAAATCTTCGGAGTGAATGAGGGCATCCGGCGCAAATGCGACAATTGGGCGGAACAAGGCTATCTTGCTGTCGCGCCCGATCTGTTTTGGCGCGATACCCCGCATGTCGAACTGAACGCGGATGTCGCCGAAGATTTCCAGGCAGCGATCAACCATATGCAGAAGCTGGATCAGGACCGCGCCATCTATGATATCGAGGCAGCGATCAAGTTCGCGCGGGCCCAGCTTGGCGGTGATGGCAAGGTGGGCGTTGTCGGCTACTGCCTTGGCGGCCGCCTGACATTCATGGCTGCCTGCCGGACGGATGGCGATGCCTTTGTCGGCTATTATGGCGTTGGCATCGACAATCTCCTGAGTGAGCAACATGCGATCGGCAAGCCGGTGATGCTGCACATTCCCACCGCTGATGGCTTCGTGCCGCCGGACGTTCAGAAGAAGATGCATGAGGGCCTGAAGGACAACCGCCATGTGGTCCTCCATGATTATAAGGGGCTCGATCACGGCTTCGCCGCCGAGATGGGCGTCCGCCGGGTGGAAGAAGCCGCTCAATTGGCGGACCAGCGGACAGCCGACTTCTTCGCTACACATCTCTAAACAGGCCGCAATCAATGGCTCAGGCTTGGCGCATGGTCATTCGCGAGACCGGCGGTCCGGAGGTGATCGAGCGGGAGGATTTCCATCCCGCTCCCCCGGCAAAGGGTGAGGTGCTGATCGCGCAGGACGCCATAGGCCTGAATTTCATCGATACCTATCACCGATCCGGCCTTTACAGCACCCCACTGCCTCTCACCCTCGGCGTGGAGGGCGCGGGCTATGTCGCGGCTGTCGGGCCGGGCGTCGAGGGCCTGGCCGTCGGGGACAAAGTCGGCGCGGCGGGCGGTTTTGGCGCTTACGCCAGCCATCGTACCGTCGCGGCCGACCGGGTGATCAAGATTCCGGCGGAAATCGGCACGGACGAAGCGGCCGCTATGATGCTGAAGGGGATGACCGCATGCTTCCTGGCCGAAGACACGCTGCCGTTGCAGTCCGGCCAGGTGGCGCTGGTTCATGCGGCGGCGGGCGGTGTCGGATCAGTGCTGGTGCCTTGGCTTCGCGACAAGGGCGTGGCCGTCATCGCGCATAGCGGCTCTGCAGAAAAAGCCGCTCAGGTCGAGGCGGACCATAGCCTGCACTGCCCATTCACAGACCTTGCCGGCCAAGTGCGTGAACTGACGGAAGGAAACGGCGTCGATGTCGTCTATGATGGCGTGGGCAGGGACAGCTGGACCGCGTCACTTGCCTCGCTCAAGCGGCGCGGCATGATGGTGAGCTACGGCAATGCGTCGGGTCCGGTGTCGCCCATTTCGCTGCTGGAGCTCAGCCGCGCCGGATCGCTCTATGTGACCCGGCCCACCCTGTTCGACTATATCGCCACGCGGGAAGAGTTGGATCATGTCAGCGCGCGTCTGTTCGATCGCATGCGCCGGGGCATCGTTCGCCCGCATATCGGGCAGCGCTACGCCTTATCGGATGTTGCCGAAGCGCACCGGGCGCTGGAAGGGCGGAGGGCGATAGGCAGCACCATATTGGTGCCCGACGGGGATTAAAAAGCAGGAAAGCAGGCGGCGGGCATCAAACCCGCCGCCGCCGCTCATTAGCTGAAGAGCGTCAGGACGCCGACTTGGTGGTCGACGAAACCTTCATAGATCATCTTGACCGCGACATAGATGATCACGGCGAGACCCAGATAAGCGATCCACCGGAAACGCTCGATATATTTGGCGATGATGTTCGCCGCGACGCCCATCAGAGCGACCGACAGAACAAGCCCGATGATCAGAATGCCGGGATGATCCCGCGCCGCGCCCGCAACAGCCAGCACATTGTCCAGGCTCATCGAAACGTCGGCTACGGCAACGGCCCAGGCTGCGGCCGCGAAGCTCTTGGCGGGCCGCAGCCCCGAAATGTCGTCGTCGCTGGGGTCCGGCGTATCCGCACCCCGCTTCGGATGCAGCTCGCGCCACATCTTCCAGCTGACCCACAGCAGCAGCAACCCACCGGCCAGAATCAGACCAACGATCTGCATCAACTGGGTCACGACCAATGCGAAACCGATACGCAGCACCAACGCCGCGATGATGCCGATCAAGATGACGCGCTGACGCTGCTGCACCGGCAGCCCCGCTGCCAGGGCGCCCACGACAATCGCATTGTCGCCAGCTAGCAGGATGTCGATCATCAGCACCTGGCCAAAGGCCGCCAGAGCAGTCGGAGAGCCGATATTGCTGAAGTCGTTGACGATGTGCCCCCAAATGTCGGCGGGCGATCCCAGACCCTGCGCAGCGGCAGCGGCAGTCGTAAGAAGGTCGATCATAACGGCCTGATATAACTCCGCTTACTGGTTCATCGAATCGAAGAAATCTTCGTTGGTCTTCGAATCCTTCATCTTGTCGAGCAGGAATTCCATCGCATCGACCGTGCCCATCTGCATCAGGATACGGCGCAGCACCCACATCTTGCTGAGCTTGGCCTTGTCGACCAGCAGCTCTTCCTTGCGGGTGCCCGACTTGCCGACATCGAGCGCCGGGAAGATGCGCTTGTCCGCAACCTTGCGGTCCAGCACGATTTCCGAGTTGCCGGTGCCTTTGAACTCTTCGAAGATGACTTCGTCCATGCGGCTGCCGGTGTCGATCAGAGCCGTCGCGATGATGGAGAGCGAACCGCCCTCCTCGATATTGCGCGCCGCACCGAAGAAACGCTTCGGACGCTGCAGCGCATTGGCATCGACACCGCCGGTCAGAACCTTGCCGGACGAAGGAACAACCGTGTTGTAGGCGCGGCCCAGACGGGTGATCGAATCGAGCAGGATCACCACATCCTTCTTGTGTTCCACGAGGCGCTTGGCCTTTTCGATCACCATTTCGGCAACCTGCACATGCCGCTGCGCCGGTTCGTCGAAGGTGGAGGACACGACCTCGCCCTTCACGCTGCGCTGCATGTCGGTGACTTCTTCCGGACGCTCGTCGATCAGCAGGACGATCAGGAAGACTTCCGGATGATTGTCGGTGATCGCCTTGGCAATGTTCTGCAACAGCACCGTCTTGCCGGTGCGCGGCGGCGCGACGATGAGCGCGCGTTGGCCCTTGCCCTGCGGCGACACGATGTCGATGACACGGGCCGACTTGTCCTTGACCGTGGGATCAAGCGTGTCGAGCACCAACTTCTGCGTCGGATAGAGCGGCGTCAGATTGTCGAAATTGACGCGGTGGCGGACGACTTCGGGATCGTCGAAATTGACCGAAATCAGCTTGGTCAGCGCGAAATAGCGCTCGCCATCTTTGGGCGCCCGGATTTCGCCTTCCACCGTGTCGCCGGTGCGCAGGCCGAACTTGCGCACCTGGTTGGGCGACACATAGATGTCGTCGGGACCGGCAAGGAAGTTTGCCTCCGGGCTGCGCAGGAAGCCGAAGCCATCGGGCAGCACTTCAATCGTGCCCTCGCCCATGATCTGCTCGCCATTCTCCGCCTCGGCCTTGAGGATGGCGAACATCAGGTCCTGCTTGCGCAGGGTCGACGCGCCTTCCACGCCCAATTCTTCCGCCATGGTGACAAGATCGGCGGGGGATTTCTTCTTGAGGTCCTTAAGGTGCATTCGACTTGAGTCCGATGGAGAGAGATGAGGAACGAAACTGCGATAGAAAAGGAGAGATCTGCCCGGTATGGAGAAACACGGGACTCCGGCGCGGGACGGCCGGGATAGACTGTCCGCGTTTAGCGATCAGCGCCCATGCAAGTCAAGGCACCGCGTCGCGTCCCGTTCCCGGAAAATGCGCGCTCCGCCGCTCCTGTCGGCAAATGGTGCAACAGTTGCGGCAATGGACCCGCGCCGCTCATCCATGCTATGATCTGGCCTTCCCGCTGAAGAGGCGAAGGGCATGAGAAACGCGTATCTCGTCCCGCCATTGGCAATGCTGATGCTCTGCCTGCCCGCTGCCGGTCAGCCCGTCCCGGCGCTTGATCCGCCCGCTATTGTCCGCACCCTTGCCGCCAGCGACGACCGTGTTTCCATCCCGATCCACATTGGTGGCCGGGGCCCCTGGAACTTCATCGTGGATACGGGCTCGCAACGCACCGTCATATCCCGTAACCTTGCCGATCAACTCGCCCTCCCCGCCCGCCGCCCCGTCACCATCGTCAGCATGGCAGGGCGCAGCGAAGCGCGGACGGTTGCCCTCCCCCGCCTCGGCTATGGCAAGGAAATGATCGACGATATCGAGGCTCCGGTTTTGGAGGCTGATCATCTCGGCGCGGCTGGACTGCTGGGGCTCGACAGCCTGCATGCCAAGCGTCTCCTCCTCAATTTCCGCACCGGACGCATGGAAATCGGCGCCAGCCGTCCCTCATGGCGAGATCCCAATGCGATCATCGTCGAGGCGCGGCGGCGCAAGGGACAGTTGATCCTGCTCCATTCCGACGCGAACGGGCTGAAGGTCAACATCATCCTCGACACCGGCACACACCTCAGCGTCGGCAACCTGGCGCTGCGCGACAAACTGATCCGCAAGAAACGCGCGCCCTCGATGAGCGAGGTCAGCCTGATCAGTGTCACGGGCGAGACCTTGACCGGGCAACTCGGGCGCATCGGCAAGATCCGCATGGGGCCGATCTCTCTGACCGACCTGCCGGTCATGTTCGCCGATGCGCAGCCTTTTCGGGAACTCGGCCTGGCCGACAAACCCACTTTGCTGCTCGGCATTCAGGCGCTCAAGATGTTCGACCGCGTTGCCATCGATTTCGGCCGGGGAAAAATCGACTTCCTGATGCCGGGCGCGAGCGCCCTCGACCGGCAGCGCCTGGCCAGCACCGGGTAAGGCCGGTTAGCGCGGCGGGGGCCGCCGCCCTTCGCGGCCGAGCACCTGGTCGATCCACTGCTGATCCAACCGGGGCGGCGTCGTGCGGGCGGGAGGCGCCTGCTCGACGGATTGGTCGTCCGGCTCCGTGCCGTCATCCTGTTGCTGCTGCTGGTCCTGGCTGATTGGCATGCCATTTTCATCCACCATCATGCCACCGCCCGATCCATTGTCGGGCTCGCCATAATAGGCTTCCTCGTCCGGCTCCAATTGCCATTCGGGCAGCGTTACCTGCGTCTCGAACTGTTCCACAGGGCGGCGCGAAACCGCGACCTTCATATAGTCGGCAAAGGCATGGGCGGGCGCGCGTCCCCCCTGCAACACGCCGACAGGGCGCGCATCGTCCCGGCCCATCCAGACGCCCGTCGTGATGCCGCTGGAAAAGCCCAGGAACCAGCCATCCTTGTTGCTGCTCGTCGTGCCGGTCTTGCCCGCTACAGGGCGGCCGATCTGCGCGGCCTTGCCCGTGCCTGTGCTGACCGCCGTCTGCATGAGGTCGGTCATGCCCGCGGCCACCCACGGCGCGACAAGCACGCGGCTGGTATCATCCTGATGCTGGTAAAGCAGCCGCCCGTCGGCAGTCGTTACCTTGGTGATGCCATAGGGCGTCACCGCCACGCCCTTGCGCGCTATGGAGGCAAAGGCGCGCGTCATGTCGATCAGGCGCACGTCGGACGTGCCCAGCACCATCGAGGGATGCGTGTTGATCGGCGTCGTCACGCCAAAGCGTCGCGCCATGTCCGCCACCGTGGGAAAGCCGACTTCCACGCCCAGCTGCGCCGCGACCGTATTGATCGAATAAGCGAAGGCCGTGCGCACATCGATGTCGCCCGAAAAGCGGCCGGAACTGTTGCGCGGGCTCCATCCATTGATCGTGACGGGCTTGTCGGTCACGCCCGTATCCGGCGTGTAACCCGCCTCCAGCGCCGCCATGTAGACGAAGATCTTCCAAGCCGAACCCGGCTGCCGCGTCGCAGTGGTCGCGCGATTATAGTTGGACGTCACATAATCGAGCCCGCCGACCATCGCCCGCACCGCCCCATCGCGATCGAGCGACACCAGCGCGCCCTGCGCACCACGAGGCACATTGGCCTGGATCGCCGCGGTCGCAGCCTTCTGCATGCCTAGATCGATAGTCGTATACACTTCCAGCGGTTCATTGGGCTCATCTACGAGCACGTCGAGCTGCGGCAAAGCCCAATCCGTGAAATAACGGACGCTGTTTTGCGGCGGCTCCGGCGCCATCTTGACGTCGTCCAGGTCGATGCTCGCGCGCTCGGCCGCGCTGATCGCGCCATTTTCCTGCATCAACTGCAACACCACACCCGCTCGGCCAATCGCCGCCTCGGCGTCAGCGGTGGGGGAGTAGCTCGACGGTGCCTTCACAAGGCCTGCGATGATCGCGGCTTCCGGCAGATCGAGCGTGGTCGCGGGATGACCGAAGAATTTGCGGCTTGCGGCATCGATGCCATACGCGCCGCCACCGAAATACACCTTGTTGAGATAAAGCTCCAAAATCTGCCGCTTGGAAAATTTCCGCTCCAGCGCCAGCGCCAGGATCATCTCCCTGACCTTGCGGCCCCAGCTATAGCTGTTGTTGAGGAAGATGTTGCGCGTCACCTGCTGGGTGATGGTCGATGCGCCCTGCCAGCGGCGGCCCTTGCCCCGGTTCTCCAGCGCAACCCAGGTCGCGCGCGCCATGCCGATCGGGTCGACACCGGGATGCATGTAATAACGCTTGTCCTCGGTCGACACCATCGCATCGACCATGACCGTGGGGATCTGATCATAGGACAGCCAGCGGCCAAAGCTCGGCCCCAGAGAGACGATCACGCTACCGTCGGCGGCATGGACCCGGATCATCTGGCCATTGGGCGATGATTTCAGCGATTCATAGCTGGGAAGCGACTGATAGGCGATCACCACCGCAACGATGATCGCGAACAAAGCGCCAAGGGTCGCGACCAGCCCGAACTTGAACGCCCTCACGAGCCACCGCTTCGCGCCCCCGGGCGTGTCCTTGCTCTTGCCTGATCGTGCCATCTATCCCGCCCGGATACGCGCTAACTGATAGAGCCGCCAGCGCAAATCGGACGCGAGCCTGCCCATGAGCCTGTTTCTCAAGAGGGACGACGCTTTACCGGCGATGAATGATTATTCAACCTCGTCGCGCGGCTTGAAATCCAGCGACGCGCTGTTCATGCAATAGCGCAGGCCGTTGACGCCCGGCCCATCAGGGAAGACGTGGCCCAAATGCCCTTCGCACTTGGCGCAACGTACTTCGGTGCGGATCATGCCATGGCTGCTGTCGCGCACCTCTTCCACCGCGTCGATGTCCACGGGCGCGGTAAAGCTCGGCCAGCCAGACCCGCTGTCATATTTTTCCTCGGCATCGAACAGTTCGGCCCCGCATCCAGCGCAATAATAAACGCCATCGGCCTTGTTGCCATTATATTTGCCGGTAAAGGCCCGCTCGGTCCCGGCCTCTCGCAACACATGAAATTGTTCGGGGGAAAGGCGCTCGCGCCATTCGGCATCGGTCAGGTTGAGCTTGTCCATGGCCGCAATATGGCGACGGCTCTTCCTGCGATCAAGCGCCTAACGCTCCCGCGCCGCCTGCCGGGTAATGGCGAGCAGTTCGTGCCGCACCATCAGGTCGCCAAGCCCCCTGCCCGATCGGCTCGCCCGCTCTGCCTGCGCCAGACGTTGGATCACGCGGGCGATGCCATGCGCGTCCCACAGCCGTACCTGCCGGGTCACGACAGGCTTGTCCTTCCAGAACACCTGCTTGCCCGCCGCCTCGACCGCGCCTTCCAGCCGCCCGCTTTCATCGAAGGACGTACGAATATTGGCGATCAGCATCGCCCGCGTCAGCAGCGGACGCAACACCGCGGCCATCGCTGTTCCCGCCTCGCCCAGGCGGCCCAGTTCCCGGTGCATCGCGCGCAAGTCGCCTCCCAGCACCGCGTTCACCAGCGGAGCAGCGTCCGCATCGGGATTGTCGGCCGACAAGGCATCCATTGCTTGCGCCGTCGCCTCGGCAGGGCGATCCGGCGCGGCGTCGAGATAGAGGATCAGCTTCTCGATCTCGCCGCTCATCAGCGCGCGGTCGCCATTGGTAAGGTCCACGATCCGCTTGGCAAGGTCGTTGGGCAGGCGCAGCCCCCCTTCCCGCGCCACCGCGACAGCGATCTGCTCGGCCTCTCGGGCATCCGGCTGGTACGAAATGAACGCCATGGCTCGCGGACTATCGAGCACCAGCTTCAAAAGCTTCGACGTGCCCTTCAACGCCCCAGCCGTCGCGATCACGGGATTGCCTGCCGCCTCCGCCTCCAGCAGCGCCGTTACGGCAGCCAGCGATTCCTCGCCCATGCCATTCACCCGCACCCAGCGGCGGTCGCCGAACATGGAAAAGGACGCAGCTTCATCAGCCAGCCGCGCAGGATCGTCCCGCAAAGTGGGCCCGTCCAGATCGACGCGCTCGGCCTCGGGTCCCATCGCCCGCTCAAGCCTTTTGCCTAGCGCGGCGCTCCCTGCCTCATCAGGGCCGTAGAGCAGGAAGAAACGGATATCGGCCGGGGGTGCGTCGAGCGCCTTTTCAATCTGGCCGCGATTGGCCTTCAACGCCGCTGGTCCCTCGCCGCGAACAGGGCGAGCCGGGATATGATCTGATCCGCGATCGTCTGCGACAAGCGCTCAAGCGCAGTGTCTTCCGCCGCGATGGTCGCATATTCGCTCGACGTGACGTCGATGCCCGCGTCCGATCCCGCCGTATCGTCGATAATCTGTGCGCCCTTGTCATCAATCAGCTGATAGCGCGCCCGCAAGGTCCGCCGCTCGCGCGTGATCGCCTGGTCGGCGCGCAGGCCAAAGCCGCTGATCTGGTCATCCAGCTTCACCACCAGACGATATCTCGGTCCTTCGCCGCTCATCGCGGCCAGGCGATCGTTCAGCGCGTTGCGAACCAGCCAACCAGCCTTGCCCTCGATCGGCGCGATGTCGATGCTACCCAACTTCTGCGCAACAGCGCCATGACTGCCGCCGCCATAAACGGGACGCAGCCCGCAGGCGGAAAGGGTAGCGAGGAGCAAGAGGGGAACAGCGTATCTCATCAGCAACCCTATATCCGTTCGGGCTGAGGCTGTCGAAGCCCCCTTCTTCCTCTTCGAAAGAAAAGTGCCCAAGCCCGCTCAGCCCCAACGGCGATCTTCAAATCACCAGATTGACCAGCCGGTCAGGCACCACGATCACCTTCTTCGGCGTCGCGCCGTCCAGCGTCCGCGCCACATTGGGCGCCGCCAGCGCGAGCCGTTCGAGTTCCTCCTTGGCCGTCCCCTTGGGCACGGTAATGGTATCGCGCAGCTTGCCCATCACCTGGCAGGCGATCGTCACTTCATCCTCGACCAGCAATGCCGGATCGACCTGCGGCCAGGCTGCGTCGGCGATCAGGCCGTCCTCGCCCATGTCCGCCCAGGCTTCCTCCGCCAGATGCGGCGTCATCGGCGCGACCAGAAGGGCCAAAGCCCGGATCGCCGCGCTTCGACTGGCGGATGGCTTGGCCTTCTCCACCGCATTGGTCAGCTCGTAGATCTTCGCTACCGCCTTGTTGAAGGACAGCGCCTCGATATCCTTCGCCACGCCGTCGATCGTCTGGTGCAGCTTGCGGTCGAGCGCCTTGTCCTGCCCCTCGGCAGCCTTGTCGGCCTCACCGAACAGCCTCCACAGGCGATTGATGAAGCGCCAGCTGCCCTCGATCCCGCTCTCCGTCCAGGGCAGATCGCGCTCCGGCGGGCTATCGGACAGCATGAACCAGCGTACCGCGTCCGCGCCATATTGGGCGATGATGTCATCGGGATCGACGACATTCTTCTTGGACTTGGACATTTTCTCGACGCGGCCAACCGTGACCGGAGCACCGCCTTCGACCATGACCAGTTTATCGCCTTGCCGCTCTACATCCTGCGGCGCGAGCCAAGCGCCCTCGGGCGACTTGTACGTTTCGTGCGTCACCATGCCCTGCGTGAACAGGCCGGTGAACGGCTCGGCAAAGCCGATCTGCCCCATATGCTGGAGTGCACGGGTCCAGAAACGCGCGTAGAGCAGATGCAGGATCGCATGTTCCACGCCGCCGATATATTGCCCGACCGGCAGCCATTTCTCTACCGTCTCGCGGTCGAAGGGCTTGTCCTTGGGCTGGCTGGCGAAGCGGATGAAGTACCAGCTTGAATCCGCGAAGGTGTCCAGCGTGTCCGTCTCGCGCTGCGCCGCCTTGCCGCACTTGGGGCAATCGACATGCTTCCATGTAGGGTGACGATCCAGCGGATTGCCGGGAATGTCGAAGCTGACATCTTCGGGCAGCACGACCGGCAACTGATCCTTGGGCACGCCCACCGGCCCGCAATCCTCGCAATGGATCACCGGGATCGGGGTGCCCCAGTAACGCTGGCGCGACACGCCCCAGTCGCGCAGGCGGAACACGGTGGTGCCGTTGCCCCACCCTTCGCTCTCCGCCCGGCGGATCACCTCGTTCTTGGCATCCTCTACGCTCATGCCATTGAGGAAATCGGAGTTTACGAGACGACCGGGACCAGCATAGGCCTCGTCACCGATGCCCTTGTCCTCATCGCCCTCGGCAGCGACCACGCGGTCGACCGGCAGCATATATTTGCGGGCGAAATCCAGGTCGCGCTGGTCATGACCCGGCACCGCCATGACGGCGCCCGTGCCATATTCCATCAGCACGAAATTCGCGACGAACAGCGGTAGCTTACGGCCGGTAAAGGGGTGGATCACCGAACGCCCGGTGTCATAGCCCTTCTTCTCCTGCGTCTCGATCTCCGCCGCAGCGGTGCCGCTATGACGGCATTCCTCCGCAAAGGCGGCGAGCCCCGCATCCTTCGCCTCCAGCGCCAGCGCGATCGGATGATCCGCCGCGATCGCCGCGAAGCTCGCGCCGAAAATGGTGTCGGGCCGGGTGGAGAAAACCTCCAGTTCCTCGATGCCGTCCACCGGCTCGTCCAGCTGGAAGCGGAACTGCAGGCCGACCGACTTGCCGATCCAGTTCTCCTGCATCAGCCGCACCTTTTCGGGCCACTGGTCGAGTGTCTTGAGCCCCTTCAGCAGGTCATCGGCAAATTGCGTGATCTTCAGGAACCACTGGCTGAGCTTGCGCTTCTCTACCGGCGCGCCAGAACGCCAGCCCTTGCCGTCGATCACCTGCTCATTGGCCAGCACGGTCATGTCGACCGGGTCCCAATTGACCGCGCTTTCCTTGCGGTAGACCAGCCCCGCTTCCATCATGTCCAGGAACAGCGCCTGTTCATGGCCATAATAGTCCGGCTCGCATGTCGCGAGTTCGCGGCTCCAATCAAGCGCGAAGCCCAGCTTCTTCAGCTGCGCCCGCATCGTCGCGATGTTGGATCGGGTCCAGTCGCCCGGATGCACCTTCTTTTCCATCGCCGCATTTTCGGCCGGCATGCCAAAGGCGTCCCAGCCCATCGGATGCAGCACTTCATGCCCCGTCATCCGGCGGAAGCGCGCCAGCACGTCGCCCATCGAATAGTTGCGGACATGGCCGATGTGGATGCGCCCGGACGGATAGGGGAACATCTCCAGCACGTAGGATCGCGGCTTGGTGCTCGTATCCGACGCCTTGAACGTCTGCTTCTCGTCCCAGACAGACTGCCAGCGGGCGTCGGCCTCCAGCGGGTTGAAGCGCCTTTGCATCTATTCCAAGTCCTCAAAATGCAGGCGGGCTGAGCTTTCGACAAGCCCAGCCCCAGTTATTCAGGAAATCCTTTGAAGGGAATGGCTTATCCCGCAATGGCCATGCGGCGCAGGTCGCGCGCCTTGGTCAGGATGATCTCTTCCAGCTTCTGCACGGTCGCAGCCTGCACCGGCGCATCGACCCACTGGCCGCCCTGGTTCACCTGGCGGCTGGCCGCGACGCGCAGCGCGTCGGCGCGCAAGTCCTGGTCCAGGATCGACACGGTCAGCTTCATCCGCTCGTTGGGCGTGTTCGGATTGGCGTACCAGTCCGTGACGATCACGCCGCCGTTAGAATCGGTCTGCACCATCGGCATGAAGGACAGCGTGTCCAGCGTGGCGCGCCACAGATAGCTGTTGACGCCGATCGTCGTCACCTTGGACGCGGCCAGGTCGGCCTTGGGCCGCTCCTTGGACCCGCCACCGCACGCGGCGAGCGGCAGAAGCGCGGCCAGCAGCAGACCGGCGGAAACAGGAGCGGGTAGGCGGCGGACCATCAGGATATGTCCCATATTTGAAGAAAACGCCCCGCATCTATAGAGAAGCCGTGGCAATGGGCAAGGGGGCCGTCGTCGCCGCTGAAACGCTTGGCCGCCTCGCGCGTTTGGACTCTGTGTGTTCCGTGCAACAGCGCGGACAAAAAGGTCATGACGCACTACCCATCGCAGGCACATAGGTGTACAGCTTTAAAAAATTAGTCGGTGGGGAAGAGATTCGTGTGATGCGCATGAATAGGGGACATTTGGCGTTAGCGGGCGCGGCAGTTGCCGTCGCTGGCTTCATGCTGTCTCCTGCCATTGGCGCTGCCACCGATCTTGTGAAGCTCCGCGCCGATGTCCCGGTCTCGCTCGGCGCGCTGGGCAGCATCTCCTCCTTCACGCCCACGACCAAGGATCCACGTCTGGCTGCCGCCTATGCGCGCATCGCAGCCTCGGCTGGACGTCAGAATTTCAAGTTCACGCCCACCAGCGGTTCGCTCAGCGGACAGCGCTCGGTAACGGTCATGGTCCGTGCGGCCGATCTTAATGATCGCGTGACGGTCAGCCGCACGATCGACCCGGTCGGTATCGCGCCCGTCGCCTTCAGCCTGAACAATGCGCATAACTGGCGCAAGTTCGCCCTGCCCGAAGCGGTGGGTCGCAAGGAACTGGACCCGGTTTCGATCGAGCAGATGGCTGGCGCGAAGAATTTCTCGCTGGATCAGGGCAAGAATCGTTTCAGCACCAAGGTGATGATCGAAAGCCGCCGCGATCCGGGCACCGCGATCCGCAACCCGAACGCGGACAAGGATTATTCGCTGGATCTCGCCAGCTCCTATTCGCTGACGCGCAACCTGAACGTCACCGCTGGTCTTCGCTACAACAATAGCGTGATCGGCCGCCTGACCCCGATGACCGACGACCGTCAGGATAATCAGGCGGTGTATCTGGGCACCGTATTCAAGTTCTGATCCTGGTCCCCAGCTGCCTTCCACCTATGATTTGAGCCACTCCCCCGTCATCCCAGAGAATGTTGGGATCTCGTGGGGGTGAGCGCTATGGAAAACCAACAGGCCTGGGGCGCATTGTCTACCGGCCAAGATCCAAAACATTCCCCGTTCCCCAACCCTCTCCCCTGAAGGGGAGAGGGAGAATTCACTCCTGTGCAAGCCACTATGATCCCTCAGTAAGACCATCAATCGCCGCCCAGCCCGAAGCGCCGATCCCCTTCAGCATCAGCCGATGTTCCGCACGAACGCCTCCCAATGCGACGATCGGCACCCTTGCCCTGCGCGCCAGAGCCGCGAAAGCGGCCCGCCCCAGCACCCTCCCCCCCGGATGCGACCGCGTCGCGAAGAGCGGCGAGAGGAAGACAAGGTCCACCCCCGCCCGCTCGGCCGCTCGCAATTCGCGCTCATTGTGAACGGCCATGCTGCGAACCAGAGGCCGCGCCGCCCGCCAGTATCCCCGCCCATGCCAGCCATTGGCACCCCAGGCCGCTGCCTCACGCGCCGATCCCGCCAACAGCAGCATGAGACCCCGCCGCCGCGCCACCTGCGCCAGCCTGTGGAACAGGTCCCGTCGCGCACCCACGCTGGTATGATAATGGCGGAACAGGATGCCTCCCTGCCCCTTCGGCAACCGCGCGGCGCTCGCCAGCAGCGCCTCGGTCGACACGCGCTCGTCCGTCACCAGCCAGATCGAGGGCAGATTTTTAGCGTAGCGGGCTCTCATCGCCCTCGCCTATAGCAGCCCCTATGACGACCGACAGCATCGAAGCCGCCGACCGGCTGAACGCCCTGCGCGACAGCATGGGGCGTGCGGCCCGCCTCACCGGCCGCACCGCCGATGATATAACCCTCATCGCCGTCTCCAAGACGCAGGAAGCCGCCGCCATCCGGCCGCTCATCGCCGCGGGCCAGCGCATATTCGGCGAAAACCGTGTTCAGGAAGCCCAGGCCAAATGGCCAATGCTGCGAGAGGAAACCCCCGGCCTTTCCCTGCATCTTGTCGGCCAACTGCAATCGAACAAAGCGGCCGACGCCGTCGCCCTGTTCGACGTCATCCATTCGCTCGATCGCCCTTCCCTGCTCACCGCGCTCGGCAAGGCGATGGATGCGGCCGACAAGCGCGTCCCCTGCTTCATTCAGGTCAATATCGGCGCGGAAGAGCAGAAGGGCGGCTGCCCAATCGCGGAAACCCCGGCACTGATCCGCGCCGCCCGCGACGCTGGCATCCCCGTGTCCGGCCTCATGTGCGTCCCCCCAGCGGACGTCGAGCCCGCGCCCTATTTCGCGCTGTTGGCAAAGATCGCCCGGGACGAGGGCATGGATCAGCTATCCATGGGCATGTCGGGCGATTTCGAAACGGCGATCATGCTGGGCGCCACCCATATTCGCGTCGGCACGGCCCTGTTCGGCGAAAGGCCTTCTCCCGCCCGCCCTGTTCCGGCGAGCGGGAGAGGCATGATCAGAAACTCCCGCGAAGGGTGATGCCGTAGGTGCGGGGTTCAGCCAGATAGGCCGAGATAAGCTGGTTTGCCATTGGCGCGCCAAGCGCGAACTGACCCGTCGTCGATGTCGAAGGACTGCTCGACTGCAACGGACTGCTGAACGCCACCTGGGTATAATCCTGGTTGAAGATATTCTGGCCCCAGAATTCCACTGCCCAGCGCTGCTCGGGTCCTCGAATGCCGACCCGCGCGTTGAACACGGCAAAGCCATCCTGCCGCTTTTCGGGGAACAGGTCCGACCCCGTGTTGAAGTCGCTGGTCATGCGCCCGTCGATATAGAAGAGCGCGGACAGCCCAGAGGAGCCGATCTCCGGCGTCCAAGATGCGCTGACCGTCGTCACCACCTCAGGCGCCTGGCTGTTGAGCGATCCCGGCAGCAGGAACAACGCCGGATCGAGCGGTACGGACCCGTCGCCACTGCCCACCAGCCGGTTGGCGAATTTCGCCCGCGCATAGGTAAATCCGCCCGCCACGCGGACATTGCGTACTGGCGACGCCGACAGTTCCAGTTCGACGCCCTGGCTGATCAGGCCCGGTCCGACATCATCGCTGTCACAGGTGCGGCCGGCCGAAAGCGATCCATCACAGCCATTGATGTTCTGGACGACAAAGCTGGTGCCGTTGAAGGTGTTCAGCTGGAAATTCTTGAACTCCTGCCGGAACGCCGCGATGTTCACACTCCACTTGGGCTGGGTATATTTCAGCCCCACTTCAAAGGCATCGACCTTCTCCGCGGCAAAGCGAAGGCTGCTCACATCGGCATTGCTGCGCGGAGAGAAGACGGCGGGAACGGGGTTCAGCCCGGTCGATCCAAGCTGGAACCGATCGAGATTATAGCCGCCCGCCTTATATCCCTTCGAATAGCTGCCATAGACCAGCATTTCGTCCAAAGGCTTCCATGACAGCACGGCCGTTCCGGAAAACTCGCCATCGCTGATCCTGTCGTTGAGGTTCAGCGTATTGAGCCCGGTCGAACTGTTGCCCAGGCAACCCAGCGTCAATATACCCTGCGCCAACGCGGCGGCGCTCCCCAATGCAGGGGTGGTGGCGATCTCGAACAGGTCGTTCAGCGCCCCGGGATTGCGCGCCTGCAACGCAGCGCAAGTTCCGTTATTATTGCTGAAATCTGCCGAGAAACGCTTTGTCTCATGCGTGTAGCGCAGGCCCAGCGTCAGATCGAGCTGCTTTGTGATGTGAATGATGTTGTGGGTGAAGAGCGCCCAATTTTCGCTCTTCTGACGATATACCGACGCCAGATCGCCCGTGCCGCCGGGAATCGCCGCCAATGCGCGTAGCCCGTTCCCAAGGCCAGTTGAAAGTGCGCCCGCGGCGCCAGCACCGATCGCAGGCGTCAGACCCGCATTGAGCTGCGCCTGCGTCCCGCTGATCAGCGCCTGTGTCGCGAGGCCACTACCGCACGCCGCCAGTTGCTGCGCCGTCAGGTTGCTGTTGACCCCAGCCCCGGCCATCAGGCGGCACGCGGCAAAGCGGCCATAGTCGTCGCCGAAGACAATATTGTCCTCCAGCGTCAGCTTCTCATGCGCATAGTAGCCGCCGACCAGCCAGTCGAGAACCTCGCCAAAGGCGGAGCCTTGCGCGCGCAATTCTTGGGTGAAGGTGCGGAACTGACGGTAGGTGCTGGGATCGCGGTACAGCAGGTCAGCGCCGCTATAATCATAATCGCCATAGTCCTGGCTCTTATAATCGCGATAGGCGGTGATGCTGGTCAGTTTCGCGCCGCCCAAGTCGTAATTGACCTCGCCCGACAGGCCCCAATCCTTGACCTTGCTGACATAATCGCGCCCGGGCGTGATCGTCAGCTCGCGGTCGTAGGGATCGGACGGGAAGACACTGCCCTGTCCCGCCAGGATCGCGGCGATACGATTGAAGGGAGCCGTGCTGTACCCGCCGCCCGCCACCGGCCGCCGCTCGCGCGTCTCGATATAGGCCGCGCCGCAGCAGCTTTCGTCACGATTGGTATAATCGCCGATCAACCGGATCGACAGCGCGTCATTAGGTTCGAACAACGCCTGCCCGCGCAGGAAATAGCGATCGCGATCATTGGTCTCGCCAACCTTGTTTCCGCTGGTGTCCACCAGGTCGAAAAAGCCGTCCCGCTTCGACCAGACCCCATCCAGGCTGAGCGCAAGCTTGTCGGATACGGGCCCCGTAATGCGCCCGGCGAGCCGCCAATAGTCATAATTGCCGTAGGTGACCTCGGCCTTGCCGCCCAATTCGAACTCCGGCGCCTTGCTGATCACGTTGATGAGGCCAGCCGAGGCGTTGCGCCCGAACAGCGTCCCCTGCGGCCCGCGCAGCACTTCCACGCGCTCGATCTCGCCCAGTTCATTGAGGCCCGCGCCAGTGCGGGAACGGTATACGCCGTCGATAAACACCGCGACCGAGCTTTCCAGCCCCGGATTGTCGCCGACCGTGCCGATGCCGCGAATGCGGGCGGACGCATTGGCTTCCGACCCGGTCGAAGACACCAGCAGCGATGGCGCAAGCTGGTTGAGCGACCGGATATCGCTGGCGCCGCTATTCTGCATGGCCTGCGCCGTCACGGCGGATACCGCGATCGGCACGTCCGACAGCGGACTGGCCCGGCGCGTCGCCGTTACGATGATGATGCCTTCATCCTCTGCCGCGCTGGTCTGCGATTGGGTTTCCTGCGCCTGCGCATGGGATACGGATCCAGCCAGCGCGATCATGCCGGCGGACAACAGCCAAAGATTCTTCTTGCTCATGAGACCCTTTCCTCTCCTGCAGCGCATGATTGTCCCATGTCGTCTACGGAGTGCGATTATGCGGACACAGCAGGCCAAAGGCAAGGCAAGCCAGCTTTTCCAACCCTTTGCGTCCGTTGGTTTACCTGATTACAGGCTTCTGTGGCTTAGCAGCAACAGCTTAACGCTACGTTTCCGTAGCGTTGCTAGCCAAGCGGGAAACGCAGCATCCGGTCGGCCACCGGCACCATCGCCATGGCGCCGGGCCCGACGGCGCGACGGATTTCGCCATGTCCTGCGTCCAGCCCGCCGGTTAGCGCGCCTAAAGCAGGCAGAATCAGCTTGGAAGAAGAGCCGACAAAGCACCGCCGCGACACCCGCCGCCCACGCAACGACAGGCGGAGCTTGGGGTGGAAATGGCCTGAAATTTCCGGGCGCGGATCGACCGGATCGGCCTCATGTCGCAGCCAGATGCCATCGACCTCGGCTTCCACGACGCGCCGCCCGCCCGGCGTCGCATCCATGCCGGCGTCATGATTTCCAGTGATCCACAACCAATCCAGCCGCGCCGTCAGCGCCTCCAGCCGCTCGCGGGCCCTGGACGGCAGCCGCGCCGCGCCATCGGCATCGTGAAAGCTGTCCCCCAGCGACCACACCGCCCGCGCGCCCGTCCGCGCCACCAGCGCCTCGATCACGTCCAGCGTCGCCTGGCTGTCATGCGGGGGCAGGAACTGGCCGAACCGGCTGAACCAGCTCGCTTTCTCGAAATGCAGGTCCGCCACCAGCAAAGCCGATCGGGCGGGCCAGAACAGCGCCGCCTCCGGCAAAGCCATGAATTCGTGACCCGCGAACGAAAAGGGAACCATGGCTCGCCTATGCGCGCTCGCGCCCGCCCTTTCAAGAGCGGTTTGAAGCCGCTATGGGCGCGCCATGGCTTCGCCCTTCACCATCGCCGCGCTTTACCGCTTCGCCAGCTTTGCCGATCCTGAAGCTCTGGCGGTTGAGCTGCGCGAAATATGCGCGCGGCTCGGCACATGCGGCACGCTGATCCTTGCGCGCGAAGGCATCAACGGCACGGTCGCGGGCAATGCCGAAGCGATCGACGCCCTCCTCGCCCATATCCGTACGCTTCCGGGCTGCGCCGATCTCGACGTCAAATTCGCCACGGCGGAAGAACCGCCCTTCGCCCGCATGAAGATCAAGGTGAAGGCGGAGATCGTGACGCTGGGCGCAGGCGACCTCGACCCCGCCTCCCAAGCCGGGCGCTATCTCGACCCGGCCGAATGGAACGCGCTGATCGCCGATCCCGACACGATCGTGATCGACACCCGCAACGCCTATGAGGTTGCCGTCGGCAGCTTTGACCGCGCGATCGATCCCGGCACGCGCTCCTTCCGCGAATTTCCCGCCTGGTTCGACCGCTTTGCCGAGCAGTTGCGCGAAGACGGCCGCGAGCCGCGCATCGCCATGTTCTGCACCGGCGGCATCCGCTGCGAAAAGTCGACGGCGCTGGTGCGCTCGCGCGGCTTTGAGCATGTCTATCATCTGCGCGGCGGCATCCTGCGCTATCTGGAAGAAATGCCGGAAGACCAGAGCCGATGGCAGGGCGACTGCTATGTGTTCGATGAACGCGTGTCGGTCGGCCACGGCCTGACGCCCGGCAACCACATCATCTGCCGCAGCTGTGGCCTCGCCCATCGTCAAGACGCCGCGCATGTCTGCGTGGCAGAAGGTGACACCGCCTCATCTCAGGCGTGATAGCGGTGCAACCCCGACCCATGCTCCCTTAGCCAGGCGCGTGCGGGCTTGGGATCTTCCCCCAATATCCGCGCATGGGCCGCATGAAAGGCAGGGCTGTGGTCCATGTGCAGCAGATGGGCGAGTTCATGCGCCACCGTCGCGCGCCGGACATGCGGCGGGCACAGGATCAAGCGCCAGCTGTAGCGGATCGCCCCGCTCGACGCGCAACTGGCCCAGCGGCTGCGCGGATCGCCTATGCCGACCGACGCCACGATCAGGCCATGATCGCACGCCATCGCATGGCTTTCCTCTTCCAGCACCCCCCTCGCCCGCGCCCTGAGCCAGCGCAGCACACGCGGCCCCACCGATTCGCGCACGCCGCCAAGCGTCAGCCGGTCGCCCTCGATCCGCACCGTACGCGACGCGTCCGCCATCCAGCAGATGCGGACCTCCCGCCCTTCCAGAGGAAAGCATGTCCCATCCTCTAATCGCACCAGCGCGGGCCGGGCCGCCATCTGCGTCCGGACCCAGCCTTCATGCCCCTGCGCCCACCCCAGCGCGCGGTTGAGATTGGCCCGCATCGGCAGCGACAACCGCAATTCCCCGCGCGCATGGTCGAGCGACAGACGATAAGCTTTGGCCCGCGCTGACCGGCGGATGCGGACAGGAACGGCAACCCCGTCGATCGTGATGCTGCTGTCAGAGTTCGCGGTCGACAAGATGATTTTCCCAATCGCCCGCGTCCGCCTCCGCAATCGTCCAGCCGCGCACTGATTCCTGCGCACGATGCACCGCCTCGCGATCGCCGCTGATCAGATAGTGCCAGGACGGCAGCGGCTTGCCCTCGCCCCGCAGCCGATAGGCGCAAGTCCGCGGAAGCCAACTGATGGTCTTCACCTTTTGCGGGGTCAACCGGACGCAATCGGGCACGAAGCGCCGCCGTTCGCTGTAATTGCTGCACTGCCCGCTATGCCGGTCGAGCAAACGGCAGGCGACGTTGGTCGGATAGACGCGCCCCGTATCGTCATCCTCAGCCTTGTGCAGGCAGCATTTGCCGCACCCGTCGCACAGCGCTTCCCACTCCGCGCGGTCCAGCTTGTCGAGGGGCTTTTCCCAGAAGTTCAAACCGTCACTTGACCCATTTTTCCAGGAAGGCACGTACATCATCCGCCGTGCCTTCCTGCTTGTCCGCCGTTCCCGGATCATCCACCGGCACCAGAGCCACGGGCTGACCGTCTGGCCCGAACAGATAAGGCGTGCGGCTATGGCTTACCAGATAGCCGCTCGCTCCTTCCGCCTTTTCCTTGTTGGCGATGACGACGAAATCCTTCGCCACCTTCGCGATGTCCTCCGGCGTACCGGTGAGGCCGATCAGCTGGGGGTGAAACGCCGCGACATAGGTCTTCAGCACGGCCGGCGTGTCGCGCTCCGGATCGACGCTGATGAAGATCGGCTGGACCTTCGCGGCGCGTGCCGCATCCGCCTTCTCGAACTGCGAAAAGCCCTGCATGATATGCTGCAAGTCCAGCGGGCAGACGTCGGGGCAATAGCTGTAGCCGAAATAGACCAGCCGGTACTTGCCCTTGAAATCGTCCCACCGCACCTTCTTCCCATCCTGGTCGGTCAGGGTGAAAGGCGCACCGATGCGCGCTCCGGCCAGATCACCGCGCATGCTCTCCGCCTCGCCTGATGCGTTGCCGCCGCCACCCATATTGCAGGCGGCCAGCAGCGCTATGAGCGGCAGGATGAGGGGACGGATCGCTTTGTTCATGGCGCCGCCAGCCATGCCCTGCTATGGGCGCCATTGCAAATGCCAACGGGGCTCAAGGACGATGATGAAGGCTTTTCCGGCTTGGATGGGTGCGGCTCGCGCTGCTGCCCTGGCGCTGACGTTGCTCTCGCCGGTCGCGGCGCAGGCGCAATTTTCGGACGCCTATAATTTTCTGAAGGCGGTGAAGGACGCCGATGGGCAGAAAGTCACCGACCTGATCCAGAAGCCGGGATCGACCGTCATCAACAGCCGCGATGTCACCAGCGGAGAGACCGCGCTGCATCTCGTCATCGCCCGGCGCGATAATACATGGCTGTCCTTCCTCCTCGCTAAGGGCGCCAATCCCAATCTTGCCGACAATCGCGGCAACACGCCGCTCATGAATGCGGTGCAGGCCCGTTTCGAGGATGGCGTCCGCACGCTGCTCGGCAACGGCGCGCAGATCGACAAGACCAATGGCAGCGGCGAAACCCCGCTGATCCGCGCGGTGCAGCTACGCGACATCGGGATGGTCCGCCTGCTCGTCGCGCAGGGAGCGAATGCCGACAAGCGCGACACGATCGCTGGCATGTCCGCGCGTGATTATGCTGAACGGGACGCCCGCACTTCGGGAATCGTCGAAGCACTGGCAGCTGCCAAGCCGAAGGCCACGCCATCGGGTCCGGTCCAGGGTCCGACTTTTTAAAGTTGCCAAGCCCGCGGTCTACAACGGACGCGCTAGTCTAAGTCTCCCGTCCACTTTTCGCCCTGAGCCTGTCGAAAGGTCTTACTTCCTTCAAGAAAGGAAAAGGGCTTCGACAAGCTCAGCCCGAACCGCCTTGTCTCCGGCCCCGCGCCTTCCCATCTTCTCTCCATAATCCTGAAAGCCTGGAGAGGCCGGTCATGGAGCGCAAGAACGATATCGAAAAAGCCTGGGAACAGGCACTCGGCAATATATTCCAGCCCTATACGCATGCCCCCCATGACATGAAGAAGGCGCTGGACTCATTTCATGGCAGCCTGACCAACAGCAGCTACGACATCCGCCGCCACATGGCCCGAACTGCGGCCCGGCAGGGTTCCACTGCGCTCAACCGATTCCTGGCCGACGAATATTGGGGCACGCGCCCTCGATAAGGATGAAGGTGGTGGCGGCTAACGCTCACCACCCCAATTCCGCAGCATGGTCCGGGTCCGCCAGCGCGGTCAGCCGCCGCGCTGCTCGCCGCGCAAAGCGCAGCGTCTCGGCCTTCCGCCGCGCAGCCGCAAGCGGCTCCACCGGCGCAGGCCGCAGCAATTCCGCATCATATTGATCCGCCACGATCAGGCCGGTGCGCGCGGGCCACAGCGCCTCGCTGTCGAAGAGCGACAAGTCGAAGCCGGAAGGCACCGCCCAAAAGAAGCGGTCGCAATAATCGAGATAATCGGGCCATTTCATGTCGCCCAGCAAATCTGCGCGGCTGCATTTGATTTCGACGATGGTGATGCGTCCCGCGCTATCCAGCGCCATGATGTCGGCACGGCGGCCGTTGGGCAGCGGCACTTCCAATATTCCGCTCATGTCGTGCCGAAAGAACAGCCGCAGGGTCCCGCGCGCGACGGCCAAGGCGGTGCCGTCAGTGAGTGGAGAGCAGCCCTCATCAGGCGCGGGCAGGGAAGAAGCCGGACTCATGGCTCAGCTTTTAGAACAGGAAGGGAACAAAAGAAAAGGCCGATTCAGTTTCCTGAACCGGCCCGCTGTCCTTGTGATGTGGGACCCGAGGATCAGCGATAGAAGATATGATTGTCGATCGCGGCGAGCTGGCGCTTGCCCCAGCCCGGCGAAACCCGGCGGGCATGGAAGAACAGGGCGCCTTCCGCCTTGCTGTTCCAGCTGTCCTGCATGGCGATCTGGGCAATCGCAACCGCCTCGCGCCAGCTTTCGCTCGCCATCGGAATGGCGGGCATACCGCGTCCACGCACGAAGCTGAACTGGCCCGGCTGATAGACGACACCGCACAGGCTGCTGGCGAAACGGCCCGACTTCGCCCGGTTGATGATCACGCGAGCGACGGCCAGCTGGCCTTCCAGGCTTTCGCCCTTGGATTCGAAATAGACCGCGCCAGCCAGGCACTTCATGTCACCATCGACGCTTTCGGCTTCGCCGTGCGAGGCGACCAGGGCAGACAGATTGTCGGCGCGCACATCGGCGCTGTCGGAAAGATTGGCCAGCGGCTGAGCGACTTCGCGCGGCGCGGCGAAAACAACAGCGGGCTTGGAAGCCGCCGGAGCTGCATTCAGCTCTTGATTTCCCGGAAGGGAGACGACCGATGGAGCGACTTCGCTAGCGCTCGACATGTCGGCCGCAGTTACCGCGACGGTGGCGGTCAGGGCAAATGCCGCGGCAGTCGCGGCCTTCAAACGAAAACTCATTACAACTCAGAAACATGCGGTTCTTGGCCAGGGACGTCAGGAAAAACCCTACACAACTATCGACGTCAGGCCGCCCCCCGTCTGCGTGTTTACCTCCCCCGCCCCCCACGGGCGAATTTGGCAACCTGCGCGTTAAGCGTTGGGAGGGGCCAGTGCCTTTGACCAGCCGGGGAGTCAACGATTAGCAGATCGTTTCAGCGGCGAACCGTTCCGCATCCGCGATATCGAGTTCGATTACCCACAGATCGGGGTCCGAACGTCTCCGCCTCGCTAGATATTGATTGAGGGAATCGGTTCCCTCTTCCGCCGCAGGCCCGCACCGTTCCATCCTGTACCCGCCGGCAAAGTCTGACACCCGTTCGAACAGCCCCGCAAACTGCCCTTTTTCCGCCGCTTCGATCAGGATCACACCGCTGATCTCGTCGCCCTTGACCAGCACCGTGGCGAAGCCCCCTGCCGCCGCTGCGCGCCTTACCAGCACGCCGATCAGCATCGCGCTGGTCAGCCGGTCAGCCTGCATAACCGGGCAATGACGACAGCGGGATGTGCGACCGCATGAAAGTGCCCGTTCCCCGGCCGACCTCTTCGCCGTCCATATCGACCAGGCTGGCTTCGGCGACGAACACGCGCCGCTTGCCGCTGATCCAACGGCCTTCCGCACGGATTCGCCCTGGTCCGATGGGCCGGGTGAACAACAGGTTGAACGCGGTCGTCAGCAGAAAACGATCGCTGACCAGGCTGTTCGCCGCATAGAAGGCCGCATCGTCCATCATCTTGAAATAGACGGTGCCATGGACAGCGCCTGCCGCATGGAACTGTTCTTCATCGACATCGAATTCGATGATGGAACGGCCGGGTTCGGCAATCGTCAGTTCCGACCGGAACATCCGGTTGATCGGTGCGGAGCGGTAGAGATTCTCCAGCGCACGAAAATGCGCTGTCTCGCCGCTCGGCACATCGGCCATGTCAGGCGGCGTCACGCGCTTCGCCGCCAGCCAGCAGCGCATGCAGCGCCTCGGCCGATTTCGCCCCCCGCAGCCGCGCGACATGTCCCTCGTCACGCAAATAGCGCGACACGCGGGCCAATGTCTTCAGATGCTCCGCCCCGCTGTCCACAGGGGAAAGCAAGGCGAAGACGATGTCCACCGGCGCGTCATCGACCGAATCGAAGGCGAGCGGTGGATTGAGCTGCACCACGACGCCGCTCATCCGTTCCAGGCCGGGAATCTTCGCGTGCGGAATGGCAACGCCGCCGCCAAAGCCAGTCGATCCAAGCCGCTCCCGTTCGAACAGAGCATCCGATACCGCGGCCGCATCCAGCCCGTAAGCGGAAGCGGCGAGTTGCGCGATCTTCTGGAACAGCGGCTTTTTGCCGTTAGCCGAAACGTCCGTTGCAAGTGCTTGTGGCGCGACGATGTCGTTGAAATGAACCATGACCAACCTGGAACAGCCGGGCGCGCGCCACGCCCCTTTTGATCACGCGTGCCCGGGGATATAAAGCCCGGCCCCATAAGCCGCCTGCCGCTTCGGGTCAATGGCGGCCCGGGACCGGGCCCGATGGTCAGGCGCGTGCTTGCTCCCGTGGTTCCACCCAGCCGATCGTTCCATCCTGACGGCGATAGACCATGTTATAGGCCGATGTGCCCGCGTTCAGGAACAGCAGCGCGTTGGTGTTGCGCAGGTCGAGCATCATCACCGCGTCAGAAACGCTCGCTTCGGGAATATCGACCCGCGTTTCCGCCACGATCAACGGTGCGTCAGCCGGTTCCTCTTCCTCTGGCGACGAAGCGAAAATGGTATAGCCCGCGCCATCCAATCCGTTGAGGTCATAGCCATTGGCCCGCTGCGCCTCGGCCGCGACGGCCTGGGGATGACGGTCCTTCAGGCGGCGCATGTAGCGCCGCAGCTGCCGCTCGATCTTTTCTGCCGCCTGGTCGAAGGCCGGATGCGCTTCCTGCGCCTCGCCCGCTCCTTTGAGGATCAGGCCGGTCATCACATGGCAGACAATATCACAGTGGAAAGCCCCGTGGGGCGCAGGCCGGAACGTGACCTGGGCGGAAATCGTGCGCGAAAAATATTTCTCGGCCATCGCCTCCAACCGGGTCGCCACATGCTCTTTTAGAGCGTCGCCCGTATCGACCTGATGCCCGGAAACACGAATATCCATATGCCTTCTCCTTGTTCTTGCCGGGCTGCGGGAGGCAGTCCGGTTGGGCGAAGCGTGAAGGGCAGCATGTCAAACCAGCCTTCAAGCCTCCTCCAGCCAGAGCGGCTTTTCCAGCGTCGCGACAAACGCTGCATGCCTCTCCAGCTCCATCGCGCTGGCCGTGAAAACCCGCGCGGGACGAACAGGGCGAACCGCGATATTGGCCGCAAGTTCCACCCGAATGGCGTCTTTCTCTTCCTCCTGTGCAAGACCAAGGCCGATCTGACGGCCTCCTCTCAATTCGATATAAAGTTGCGCCAGCAATTCGGCGTCCAGCAAGGCGCCATGCTTGACACGATGGCTGCGATCGATGCCGTAGCGGGTGCATAGCGCGTCTAGGCTATGCTTGGCGCCCGGATGCAGCTGCCGCGCGATCGCGACGGTATCGATCATCCGGTGCATGCCGACTTCCGGCAGACCGCAAAGCTTCAGCTCATGGTTGAGGAAGCCGAAATCGAACCGCGCATTGTGCGCGACCAGATGGCTGTCTTCCAGAAAGTCCAGCAACTCCTCCACGCCATGGGCGAAAAGCGGCTTGTCCTTCAGGAATATGTCGGACAGCCCGTGGATCGCCTCAGCGGCGGCGGGCATCAATCGCTGGGGATTGTAATATGCATGGAAGGTGCGGCCTGTGGGCACCCGATTAACGAGTTCGATGCACCCGATTTCCACCATTCGATCCCCGGAAGCGGGGTCAAATCCAGTCGTTTCGGTGTCGAATATGATTTCGCGCATTGACCTCTTCATGCCGACTCTGCGGCTCACCCTGTCGGCCCGTACCTTATCGGCCCGTCTTTGATCCAAGGCAAGCAACCAAGCGCCGCACTTGGCGCTGCGTGGCCGCAAATGTGGTGCCTGTATGGATGATATAGTCTGCCCGCCGCCGCTTTTCAGCATCGGGCGTCTGCAAGTGCAGGATTCTGCGGAATTTCTCCACCGTCATGCCCTTGCGCGCCAGCACGCGCTTGCGCTGCTTCCAGGCTGGCGCCGTCACGACGATGACGCCTGCCAGCTTGCGCTCCATATGCCCTTCGAACAGCAGCGGAATGTCCAGCACGACAAAGGCGCGCGAGCGATGCCGACGCAGAAAAGCCATCCGCTCTTCCTTGACTGCCGGATGGACAATCGCTTCCAACGCCTTGAGTTCCTGGGGATGCCCGAACACCGCCGCCCCGAGTTTCGCCCGGTCGACGCCCGCAGGCCCGGTCGTCCCGGGAAAACGCGCCTCGATCGCCTGTAACAGCCTGCCCGCAGGCCCTTGCAGCCGATGCACCTCCGCATCCGCATCAAAGACTGGCACGCCCTCCCGCCGCAGCATGGCGGCCACGGCCGACTTCCCCATGCCGATCGATCCGGTCAGCCCATAGATTTTCATGGCGCGTCAGGCCGCCAGCAGCAATGCGCGCAATTCCTCGTCCCGCTCGCGGGGGGCCTGCGCGTCGAAAAAGATATCGAACGCCAGCGCCGCCTGCCCGATCAGCATCTCCAGCCCGTCCAAGGCCTTCAATCCGCGCGCCCGCGCTGCCTTGAGCAGTGGAGTCTCCAGCGGCGCATAAACGATGTCATAGACCGTCGCCCCATCGGGCAGCGTGGAAAGATCCAGATCGAGCACCGGCTGACCCACCATGCCGAGCGAACTTGTGTTGACCAGCAGATCCGCCGCCGGAAGCATGTCACCCATGCCGATTACCCGCCCCTTGACCTCCGCCCGGTCGAGCAAGGCCTGCCCCTTCGCCGCATCGCGCGCCATCACGGTGATATCGGCCACGCCCAGGCTGGTGAGCGCAAACAGGATCGCCCGCGCCGCGCCGCCCGCGCCAACCAGCACGGCGCTCTCCCCTTTCCACTTGTCGCGGAGCAGCGGCTGGAGGAATCCCCCCGCATCGGTATTGGTCCCGATCAGCGGCCCGCCGGTTTCGCTGGCGATCGTGTTCATCGCCCCGATCCGCTCGCGCACACCGCCCGGATCGTCGGTATAGTCCATTACCGCGATCTTGTGCGGAATGGTGACATTGCATCCCAGCCAGTCCGGATCCGCCCTGCGCTCCAGAAAATAGGCGGAAAGCCCCTCCGCCGTGACATGCGTCTTGCGATATTCCGCCTCGATCCCCAGGCAATCGAGCCAGAAATTATGAATGAGCGGCGATTTGCTGTGCGCGATCGGATCGCCGATCACTTCTGCATAGGGAAGCGTGTCAGTCATGACGGCAGAACGCCCCGCATGCGCAGAAAGTCAAGCAGCGGCAGCAATGGAAGCCCCTGAATCGCGAACTGACTCCCTTCCACCTTGCTGAACAGTTGCACGCCCGGCCCTTCGATCCGGTAAT
This sequence comes from Sphingobium agri, assembly GCF_023051225.1. NCBI lineage: Bacteria > Pseudomonadati > Pseudomonadota > Alphaproteobacteria > Sphingomonadales > Sphingobiaceae > Sphingobium > Sphingobium agri. Next base: position 63,917 of record NZ_JALKHS010000008.1, read on the forward strand.
TGCCAACGCACCAGCGGCACTGCTCCCATTCCTCATCCAGATACTTAGCTATGAAACTATCGGACAAGGGCCGCACCGTCATCCGCACCCGTTCGATGTGCCGCCAGATCGGCTCCCCATTCAGCGCGATGACGGCCGCGCTATGCAGATGATGCACCCGCCCCGACAACAGGCGCAAAATCCGCTCCGCATCCGCGCGATCCACCGCCTTGTCGATCATGCTGCCATCATCGATGCTAAGCGTCTGGTCGCATCCCAGGATCAATCCACCCGGCACCCGGCGTGATATGCGCAGCGCCTTCAACTCCGCCAGTGCATCCGCCAGCGCCCGCGCGTCCAGTCCATCCGCCCGCAGCGCTTCCTTCGCCGCTTCTTCATCGACGCCCGGCGAGAGCGCTTCGAACGGAACGCCCGCCGCCTGCAACAGCGCTCGGCGGCTTGCGCTTTGTGACGCCAGCACGATCATGATTCACTTCCTTCCGCCAACACGCGGTCATTGAACAGATTGATGATCGCAGCCGCCGCTTCCTCAATCGAGCGACGCGTCATGTCAATCACTGGCCAGCCATTGTCGGCAAACATGCGCCGGGCAAAGGCCAGTTCCTCCTGCACCTTTTCCAGATCGACATAGCTGGTTTCGGGCGCCTGGTTCAAAGAGAGCAGCCGGTTGCGGCGGATCTGCACCAGCCGCTCAGGACTGACGGTCAGCCCCACGACCATCGGGTGCCTCAGCGAATAAAGGCTGCGCGGCGGCGGCGATTGCACCACCAGCGGAATGTTCGCCGTCTTGTATCCGCGATTGGCAAGATAAATGGACGTCGGCGTCTTGGACGCGCGCGACACGCCCGCCAATACGATGTCCGCTTCCTCCCAATTTTCATGGCCCACGCCGTCATCATGGGCGATGGTGAACTGGATCGCCTCGATCCGCGCGAAATAGGCTTCGTCGAGGATATGCTTGCGCCCCGGCCGGTTGCGGGTTTCCTGTCCCAATATATTGGACAGCGCGTCGGTCACGCTGTCGAGCGCCGCGACATGGGGCAGGCCCAGCGCCCGACAGCGCGTTTCCAGCCGCCGCCGCAACTGGTGATTGGACAGGGTGAACAGCACGAGGCCCGGATTGGCGGAAATCTCCTCCATGATCCGATCGAGATGGACATCGGACCGCACCATCGGCCAGAAATGCCGCACAGCCTCGACATTTTCAAAGGCGCCGATCGCCGCCTTGGCGATATTTTCCAGTGTCTCGCCGGTGGAGTCAGACAGCAAATGCAGATGGATACGCGACATGACGCATATCTCTGTGTGGAGCCTGTGGATAAAGCAAGGGATAGGTTGCGGACGAAATACCCCTTTTTAGGTAGCTCACATTAGCCGGAATCTTATCCACATGGCTCCCACAGGCCGTCATTTTCATCCACAGCCTGTGGGTAACGTGGATGAACGGACTGACTCGCACCGGAATCCTTGACGTGAAGGAGTCAAGCTGTTGGCAAATCCGGGCACAGCGCATAAACCCCGCTGCCAACGCCTCTACTATCTCCATCATCCTTTTTAAGAATCTAAATAAGAGAGATTATGACGGGACCAGATGCCGGCCTTTCCGCTGGACCTTCCAAGCCGCTGCTTTCCGTCCTGAAGGGGGAAAGCCTGTCCGTGCCGCCCATGTGGCTGATGCGCCAGGCGGGCCGTTATCTGCCGGAATATCGTGCCTTGCGCGCGCAAAAGGGCGGATTTCTCGAACTGGTCTATGACAGTCCGGCGGCCGCTGAAGTCACGCTTCAGCCGCTGCGCCGTTTCGGCTTCGATGGTGCGATCCTCTTTTCAGACATTTTGATCGTTCCTTATGCGATGGGGCAAAATCTCTGGTTCGAAACGGGGGAGGGGCCTCGCCTCGCACCCATCCTCAGCGAAACCGACCTGTCAGCGCTGAAGCCTGACCTCAGCCGCTATGAAGCCGTTTATGAAACAGTGCGGCGGGTGAAAGCGGCGCTGGACCCCTCTGTCACCTTCCTCGGCTTTGCAGGCAGCCCCTGGACCATTTCCACCTATATGGTGGCCGGGCAGGGCAGCAAGGATCAGGGCGCGGCCCGACGTCTCGCCTATCAGGATCCGGAACGGTTCGGCGCGATCATCGATGCCATTATCGAGTCCACCGTCACCTATCTGTCAGGCCAGATCGATGCCGGGGTAGAGGCGGTGCAACTGTTCGACAGTTGGGCAGGCAGCCTGGCGCCGCTTCAGTTCAGCCGCTGGGTGATCGAACCCAATCGCCGCATCGTCGAAAAGCTGAAAAGCCTGCATCCTGGCGTCCCGATCATCGGCTTTCCCAAGGGCGCTGGAGCGAAGCTTGCCGACTATGCGGCAGGGACCGGCGTTGACGCGATCGGTGTCGATGAAACCATCGATCCCCATTGGGCGAACCGGGTGTTGCCGGAGGGCCTGCCTGTGCAAGGTAATCTCGATCCGCTGGCGCTCATCGCCGGGGGCAGGGCGGTCGAGGAATCGGTCGACAACATCCGCGCAGCCTTTGCAGATCGGCCCCACATCCTGAACCTCGGCCATGGCATTCTCCCCGACACGCCGATCGCCCATGTCGAGGCGCTCATCGCCTATGTCCGGCAAGGAAAGAGTAGCTGATGCCTTATCTCGGAGCTGCCTATCTGTGGGTGAAGGCCGCCCATGTCATCTTCGTCATCTTCCTGATGGCGGGACTGTTCATGATGCCGCGCTTCTTCGTCTATCATCATCAATGCGCCGTCGGATCGGATGAGGACCGCAAATGGATCGACCGCGAGCAGCGGCTGCTCAAGATCATTCTCAATCCCTCTCTGATCCTCGTCTGGGTCTTCGGCCTCATGCTGATGGTGGAAATTGGCGCCTGGCATTTCGGCTGGTTCCACTTGAAGCTGCTCTTCGTCCTTGGCCTTTCCGCCTATCATGGCTGGATCGCGGGCTATGCGAAGAAACTCGCCAAAGGCCTGCGCCCGTTAAGCGAAAAGAAGCTGCGCCTGATCAACGAAGTCCCCGGCATCGCCGCCGCAGTCATCGTGGTCGCTGTGATCGTCAAACCTTTTTGAACAGCGTCATCCCAGCGAAAGCTGGGATCTCATGAGGCATCGCTGAACGTCGGCCGATTCAAGCCTCCGCTGGAATGACGAGGTTCAGGAAGGCTCCACCGCAATATTATCGATAAGCCGCGTCCGCCCCAGCTTCGCCGCGCCCAGCAGCCGTGCGGGCCGATCCAGCACCTGCATCGGCTCCAGCGTCACCGCGTCGCACAGCGTCACATAATCGATAGGGTCGAAGCCATGCGCGCTCAGCATCGTGATCGCCTTGGCAACCGCAGCCTCGACACTCGCGCCTTTCTCCATCTGCCGCGCCGCTTCACCCAAAGCGCGGGGCAGGGCGAGTGCTTCCTTGCGCTCCTCGTCGGTCAGGTAGGCGTTGCGCGATGACAGGGCCAGCCCATCCTCGGCCCGCTGCGTCGGCACGCCGATGATCTCGATCCGCATGTCAAGGTCGCGCACCATCTGCCGGATCGTCGCAAGCTGCTGGTAATCCTTTTCGCCGAACAGCGCGACGTCGGGCTGCACCTGATTGAACAGCTTGGTGACGACCGTCGCCACGCCATCGAAATGTCCCGGCCGCGCCGCGCCATCCAGCCCTTCGGTGATGCCCGAAACGGAAATGTTGGTCGCATAGCCCTCCGGATACATGACCTGCGGCGTCGGCGCCCACAGCGCATCGACGCCTGCGGCCTGCAACATCTGTGCGTCCTTGGCCTCGCGCCGGGGGTAGGCGTCCAGATCTTCGTTCGCGCCGAACTGCCGCGGGTTGACGAAGATCGACACGACGACATGCCCGGCATGGCGCCGCGCTTCCTCGACCAGCGCCATATGCCCTTCATGCAGCGCGCCCATCGTCGGCACCAGCGCGACGGGCCGCCCATCGCTTTTCATCGCATCGATCGCGGTTCTTAAGGAAGGAAGGTCACGCAGGGTTTGCACGGGACGAGGGGCTCCGATATGGCAGGGGCACGGGGACTATCCTGCTAAAGGCACGACCCGACAATAGGGTCAAGAATCGTTGCGGCAATAAACGGGGTTATCAATGGGTACGAACACCCAAACGCATCATATCGTCTTCGCCAATGAAAAGGGCGGGACCGGCAAGTCGACCACCGCCGTGCACACCGCCATCGCCTTGACCGCGCTCGGCTACAAGGTCGGCATGATCGATCTCGACCCGCGCCAGCGCACCGTCACGCGCTACATGGAAAATCGCGCCGAAACCGCCCGCCGCCGCAACATCGACCTCCCCGCGCCGGACTTCGCCGTGCTGAAGGGCGACACGATAGAAGCGCTGGAGGAAGAATCCGCCGCGGTTGCCGATGGCAAGGATTTCCTGGTCGTCGACACCCCCGGCCGTGACGACGCTTTTGCACGCCACATGGCCGCCCGCGCCCACACGCTGGTGACGCCGATGAACGACAGCTTCGTGGACTTCGACCTCATCGGCCAGGTCGACGCGGAAACCTTCAAGGTCCGCCGCCTGTCCTTCTATTCCGAGCTCATCTTCGAAGCGCGCAAGACCCGCGCCAAGGCGGATGGTGTCTCGATCGACTGGGTCGTGCTACGCAATCGCGTCCAGCATCATGACGCCCGCAACAAGAAGCGCGTGGGCGACGCCCTGATGGAACTCTCCCGCCGCGTCGGCTTCCGCGTCATTCCCGGCCTCTCCGAGCGCGTCATCTTCCGCGAGCTTTTCCCGTCCGGTCTCACCCTGCTCGACAAGGGGCATCTGGGCGACCTAGGCGTAAGCCACATCGCCGCCCGCCAGGAACTGCGCGAGATGGTCTCCGGCCTTGCCCTTCCCTCGCGTGAGGAAAGGACGCCGGTCGATCTTCTCGGCGCGGCCTGATGGGTCTTTTCGCCTTTCTTCTTCTCGGGCTCGCCGCCTGGCTCATCTGGACGGGACGTTTGCAGCGCATGAGTGTGAAGGATGGCATGGTGTTGGGGGGCGCGCTGGTGGGCGCGGTCATGGCGGCCAAGGGCAAGCCGCTCGCCGGAGCGCCGTTGCTGCTTGGCGCGGCGCTCTTTTTCATGAACCAGTCGCGCCATAAAAAGCGCTCCGCCGCTCCCAAGGCAGCCCCCGAACCGGCCAGCATCGCCAGAGCGCGCGCCCTGCTCGGCGTCCCTGAGGATGCCGACGAAAATATGATCCGCGCAGCCCACCGGCGGCTGATCGCTTCGGTCCACCCCGATCGCGGCGGCACGGAAGCCCTGGCGGCGGAAATCAACGCCGCCCGCGACCTGCTGCTGTCTGAATCGGACAAAAAACAGCAGCCGCCCAGCCGCTAGGGCGATAGAACAGGGCTCATGTCCCACCACTTCCACCCTTCGCTGCTGCGCGAATATGACATGCGCGGCATCGTCGGCAAAACATTGGGCGAGGAAGACGCCTATGCCCTCGGCCGCAGTTTCGGCACGATCGTCAGGCGCAGGGGCGGTTCAGCGGTCGTGCTTGGGCGCGACGGCCGCCTCAGTTCGCCCATGTTGGAACAGGCCGTGGCTGATGGCCTTCAAGCCAGCGGCATCGACGTGCTGCGCGTCGGCATCGGCCCCACGCCAATGCTCTATTATGCCGAAACGCTGCTCGATGTTGATGGCGGCATCCAGGTAACCGGCAGCCATAATCCCGCCGATCACAATGGCTTCAAGCTGGTACTTGCGCATGAAGCCTTTTTTGGGCCCGACATCGCCCGTCTTGGCGCCATCGCCGCTGCTGGCGATTGGGAAGCGGGCAGCGGCAGCAGCTGCGCCATCGACGTCATGGACCGCTATGTCGCGCGGCTCATGGAAGGATTTGACGGCACCGCCTGGCGCATCGGCTGGGACGCGGGCAATGGCGCAGCGGGTCCGGTCGTGGACAAGCTCGTCAAGCTGCTGCCGGGTGAGCATCACACGCTTTTCACCGAAATAGACGGCAATTTTCCCCATCATCACCCCGACCCGACAATCGAGGAGAATCTGCACGACCTTCGGAATCTTGTCCTCGCGAACAAGCTCCATTTCGGACTGGCCTTCGACGGTGACGGCGATCGTGTCGGTGTCGTCGATGCGCAGGGCCGCACCATCTGGGGCGACCAGTTGCTCGCCCTGCTGGCCGGGCCAGTGCTTCAGGAACGGCCGGGCGCCACCATCGTCGCCGACGTGAAATGCAGCCAGATACTGTTCGACCGGATCGCCGCGCTGGGTGGCCAGCCGCTCATGTGGAAAACCGGGCACAGCCATATCAAGTCGAAGATGAAGCAGATCGGCAGCCCCTTGGGCGGCGAAATGACCGGCCACATCGTTTTCGCCGACGATTATCTGGGTTTTGACGACGGCCTGTACGCCGCGCTGCGCGTCATCCGCATGGCAAGCTATGAGGGCAAGACCATCACCGCCCTGCATGACGATCTGCCGCCGCTGGTGAACACCCCCGAACTGCGATTTGCCGTCGAGGAGGACCGCAAATTCGCGATCATGCGGGACATCATCGCCCGGCTGCGGGCGGAGGGCGCAATCCTGAACGACATCGATGGCGCCAGGGTGACGAGGCAAGAGGGCTGGTGGCTATTGCGCGCCTCCAACACCCAGGCGGAATTGGTCGCCAGAATCGAGTCGCACGATCAACCGGGACTCGAGCGTCTTCGGACCGACCTGTGGAGTTATCTGTCACCGCATGTGCCGGGCCTTGATGGGTAAAGAAGCAGAGGAAAGCAAAAAAAAAGCGGCAACCGTCAACGTTCTTGGTTGCATCTTCCGCTACGGCATCAGCCGGTTTCACCGACAGTTGCAATAAACGCAACCGTGTAGTTTTCTTTCGCAGTTGCGAAAAGCAGCGCCGATCTGCACAAGGAACGGGCCTTTCAGGCATCCTCTCCTAAAACTTCCAGGCCGTCCCTTGGGGCGGCTTTTTTTTGCCTCCAGCGGCCACAGCGGATTTTCCGAACGGGAAATTTACCATATCGCTGCCATAGCCGGTGCCACATCTGCGCGCTTCGCGCCGCACGGGTTTGAAGAAGGGGGATCTGCATGTTTCTAAGCCGCCGCGCTGCCACCGCTTGTCTGTCCGCGGGGCTGGTCGCACTGCCACTCCCAGCATTCGCAGGTGGCTTCTATCTTCAGGAACAATCGCCCAAGGAGACCGGTCGGGCGCTTTCCGGTGCGGGCGCGGCAGCCGATGATCCTTCCGCCATCTATTTCAACCCCGCCGCCATGACGGAGCTTCCGGGCGCTCAACTGTCTGCTGGCGTGATTGCCCTGTTCGCGACTGCGAGCCAGCAAAATCAGGGCAGCAATCGCACCGTCCCGGGGCTGCCCGGCGCCACCGTTCCAGTTGCTGGCAATTCCGGCGGCAATCCGTTCGACAAACTCATCCCCGTGCCCAGCTTCTATGTCACGGGGCAGGTCACGGACCGGCTGTGGATCGGTGCGGGCGTCAATGCGCCGTTCGGGCTGAAGCTTGCCTATGATGAGGGCTTTTTCGGTCGCTACGACTCCCTTCACACCGACCTGAAGACCTATAACATGCAGGGATCGGCCGCCTACAAGCTGGACGATCATTTCTCGATCGGCGGCGGCGTGGACGTGCAATATGTGAAAGTCACGCTGACCAACGCCTTGCCGCAGCTCACGCCGCTGATCGCGGCCGATGGTCTTGCGGAGGTGAAGGGGAAGGATTGGAGCGTCGGATGGCACGCTGGCCTTTTCTACACCAACGGCGTGACCAATATCGGCATTTCCTATCGGTCGGGCATCGATCATAGCATGACGGGCACGCAGACCATATCGGGCCTGCAAAGCCTCCTTGCCGCCCAGAATGGCAGCACCGGTGTCAGCGCCCCGCTCAATCTTCCCGACATCGTGACCGCCGGTTTCATGCACCGGCTGACGCCGCGCCTGCGCGCCTTGATCAGCGCCCGCTGGTATAATTGGTCGGTCTTCAAATCGATCGCGATCACGGCCGGTGGCCGCACCTCGATCAAGGAACTGGATTACAGGGACAGCTACAGCGTCAGCCTGGGCGGCGAATATGATGTCAATCCGGCGCTGACCCTGCGCGCGGGCACGATGTTCGATCGCACGCCCACCAATGCGCAGTTCCTGACGACCCGCGTGCCCGATGGCGATCGCGCCTGGCTGTCGGCAGGGGCGACCTATAATGTCTCGCCCAATCTCGCCCTCAATCTCAGCTACGCCCATAATTTCGTGGAAAAGGCGACGATCATCCGTCCCGACACCTATTATGGTGGAAGCCCTGCCGCCACGACCGTCACCACCCTGTCCCGGACCAGCGGCAATGCCGATCAGATTGCCGCATCGGTGACGGCACGCTTCTAACTTGGTCCATGAATCACTATAGGGGCTCCATCAGCACGGAGCCCCCAGTTCATGTCCGACCATAATCCCGGCCTGCGTCCCTGGCGCGACATCGCCCGGCGTCAATGCCGCCAGATCATGGTGGGCAATGTGCCGGTGGGGGGCGGCGCGCCTGTCACCGTGCAGACGATGACGAACACGCCGACCCATGATGTGCGCGCAACGATCGACCAGATTCGCCGCTGCGAGGAAGTCGGCGTCGACATCATCCGCGTGTCCTGCCCGGACGAGGAATCGACTGCCGCATTGAAGCAGATCGTGCGCGCCGCCCGCGTGCCGATCGTCGCCGATATCCATTTTCACTATAAGCGCGCACTCGAAGCGGCCGACGCGGGTGCGGCCTGCCTGCGCATCAATCCCGGCAACATCGGTTCGGAGGCGCGCGTCAAGGAAGTGGTGGACGCCGCCAAGGCGAATGGCTGCGCGATCCGCATCGGCGTCAACGCAGGCTCCCTCGAAAAGGATTTGCTCGAAAAATATGGCGAGCCTTGCCCGGAAGCGCTGGTCGAAAGCGCGCTCGATCATATCAAGCTGCTGCAGGATCAGGACTTCCACGAATATAAGGTCGCGGTGAAGGCGAGCGACGTCTTCCTTGCCGTCGCTGCCTATATGCAACTCGCCGACGCGGTCGATTGCCCCCTGCACCTTGGCATCACCGAAGCGGGCGGCCTGATCGGCGGCACGGTGAAAAGCGCGATCGGGATCGGCAACCTGCTCTGGGCCGGGGTCGGCGACACCATCCGCGTGTCCCTCTCCGCCGAACCGGAGGAGGAAGTGCGGGTCGGCTATGAGATCCTGAAGTCCCTCGGCATCCGCACGCGCGGGGTGAAGGTCATCTCCTGCCCCAGCTGCGCGCGCCAGGGCTTCGACGTCATCCGCACCGTTCAGGCGCTGGAGGAACGGCTCCAGCATATCCACACGCCCTTGTCGCTCTCGGTCCTGGGCTGCGTTGTCAACGGTCCCGGCGAAGCGCGCGAAACCGACATCGGCCTTACCGGCGGCGGCGCAGGCAAGCACATGGTCTATCTCTCCGGCCTCACCGACCACACCATCCAGGACGAAGGCATGATCGACCATATCGTCCAACTGGTCGAAGCCAAGGCAGCGGAGATCGAAGCGGCAAAGATCGAGGCGGAAACAACGGATGCAGGTCGGGCCGAGGCGGCGGAATAGGGGAGGGGGCTTTCTTCTCGATCGCTCGCCAGCCTGCTTGCCTAAGACGGTCCCGCTGAGCTTGACCTCTCCTCTGCGGTTCCGCCCAACCCCCGTTCGGACTGAGCTTGTCGAAGCCTTCTCCTGAGCGTCTGATGCAAGCAGGCAGCCGAAGGCCCTTTCTTAGGCAAACTCCAACCATCCCAACCGATGCCATGACCCCATGACCCAGAGCCGCTCCCTCGCCATCCCCTTCGCGGTATCCTGTCTCGCCGTCCTGCTGTTCGCCATCATGGACGCGACGATGAAAGGCTTGAGCCTCTCGCTCGGCCTTTTTAACGCCCTGTTCTGGCGCGCTCTCGCCGGAACGCTGCTCGGCCTCGCCATCATGCTGCCGACCGGCCACCGCTGGCCCGACAGGGCGGTGCTGCGCCTCCATGTCCTGCGCGGCGTCGTCGTGACGCTGATGGCCAGCCTCTTCTTCTGGGCGCTGATGCGCATGCCGCTTGCCGAAGCCATCGCCCTGTCCTTCATCGCGCCGCTCATCGCCCTTTATCTCGCCGCGCTGCTGCTTGGCGAACGGATCGGGAAGCGCGCCATCAGCGCGTCGCTGCTCGGCCTGGTCGGCGTTGCTGTCATCCTGTCGGGTCGGATGCAGGACAGCTATGATTGGGACGCCCTGCTCGGCGCCATCGCCGTGCTGGTTTCCGCTGTCCTTTTCGCATGGAACCTCATCATCCAGCGTCAGCAGGCGCAGCTCGCCTCGCCGGTGGAGGTCGCCTTCTTCCAGCATGGCATCATGTTCATCCTCTTTAGTCTCTGCGCCATCGCTGCTTGGGCGGCACCCGATCTCGTGCCGCTCCGCCTCGATCTGCCCGTGCCCGCCTCCTTCCTGCTGATCGCCGCCTGCGCGGCGTTCGCCTTCACCTCGCTCGCCGCCTTCGCATGGGCCTATGCGCGGGCGGAGGCGCAGCATCTGATTCCGGTCGAATATACCGCCTTCCTCTGGGCCGCGATCATCGGCTGGCTTGCCTTTGGCGAACGGCTGACCCTCTCCACCATCGCGGGCGCGGCCCTGATCGTCGCGGGCTGCCTCATCGCCATGCGCTCCGGTCCGCCAGCGCAAATGCATGAAGGAATCGCATGACTTGTCGATTTCGACGCCCGCTGAAAAACGCGTTTTTCTCACCACTTTCTTCATGACTTTCCCACGACCAGCCGAAACAGCGGACTCTTGACGCACACTCCCCGCTCGGCGCATTGTGCCGGAACGGAACATTTGGGGGACATTCGAAAGCCATGGCTGTCAGCCGCGGAGCCAAGCGCACGCCGGAATGGCGCGAAATGCTGAAACGCAGCCTCATCCGCAGCGGCGCGCTGATCAGCGCGATCGCGTTGATGCTGGCTACCCTGTTCCTGGCGCTCGCCCTGCTCAGCTTCCGCCTGAGCGACCCATCGATGATGACCGTCGCCGACAATCAGGTCCAGAACATCATGGGCTGGCCCGGCGCTTGGGTCTCCGCCTTCCTCTTCACCCTGCTCGGCGTCCCCGTCGCCCTCGTCCTGCCGCTGCTGGCGATCACCGCCCGCCGCCTTTGGGGCGATCAGGACATGACCGGCTGGAAAGGACAGTTCGGCAAATGCCTGCTCGGCATCGTCCTCATCGGCATGGCGCTTGCGATGTTCCAACCGGACTCGCTCATCGACCTGCCTTCGGGCTGGGGCGGCCTCATCGGCCTCGCCACCGCCAACGGCGTGCGCAGCCTCACCTCCGCCGCACCCGCCGCGCAAGGGTGGATCACTGGCATCCTCGTCATTTTAATGCTGATCGCCGGTTTCTTCACCTGGTATCGCAGTCTTGCGCTGGAAAAGCCGATATTAGCGCTGCGCCGCCCGACCCTGCCGCGTCTCAGCCTGCCCAAGCCCGCGCTTGCCTTCGCAGGCAACGCTCCCGCCGAAGCCGACGATGATGATGAAGGTGCGGAGGAACGCGTCATCGCGCCCCGGCGCGCCGTGTCGAACGAGCCCAAGCCGCCAATCACCATCCAGACTCCCAAACCTGCGCCCGCCCAACGGCAAATGGCGCCGGTGTCTCAGGATGACCTGTTCGGCAACAGCTCGCTTCCCTCGGCCGATCTGCTCAACCCGATTCCGGCTGGCCAGGCGCAGAAGATCGACAAGGCGGCGCTTGAACGCAATGCGCGCCTGCTCGAATCCGTGCTTGATGACTTCCATGTCAAAGGCAACATCGTCGAAGTGCGACCCGGCCCGGTCGTCACCATGTACGAACTGGAACCCGCGCCCGGCATAAAGGCGAGCCGCGTGATCGCGCTGGCTGACGACATCGCCCGCAACATGTCCGCTCTGTCGGCCCGCGTCGCGACCATACCCGGCCGCACGGTCATTGGCATCGAACTGCCCAACGCCAATCGCGAAGGCGTGTCGTTCCGCGAGTTGATCACGTCCGAACAATTTGCGCAGGACGCCACCCTGCCGATCATCCTGGGCAAGAACATATCGGGCGAGCCGATCATCGCCGACCTCGCCCCCATGCCGCACCTGCTGATCGCGGGCACCACCGGCTCGGGTAAGTCGGTCGGCCTCAACGCCATGATTCTGTCGCTGCTCTATCGCATGACGCCGGATCAGCTGCGCCTCATCATGATCGATCCCAAGATGCTGGAACTGTCGACCTATGACGACATCCCCCATCTGCTGTCGCCGGTAGTCACCGAGCCGAGCAAGGCGATCCGGGCCCTGAAATGGGCGGTCGAGCAGATGGAGGACCGCTATCGCATGATGGCGTCGATCTCCGTCCGCAACCTCGCCAATTACAATGAGAAGGTCCGGGCGGCAAAAGCCAAAGGCAAGCCGCTCGGCCGCCGCGTCCAGACCGGCTATGATCCCGAAACCGGCAAGCCGATCTACGAGGAAGAGCAGCTCGACTTCCAGCCGCTGCCACAGATCGTGGTGGTGGTGGACGAACTTGCCGACCTGATGATGACGGCTGGCAAGGAAGTGGAATTCCTGATCCAGCGCCTTGCACAGAAAGCGCGCGCTGCCGGCATCCACCTGATCCTCGCGACGCAGCGCCCATCGGTCGACGTCATCACCGGCGTCATCAAGGCGAACTTGCCGACCCGCATCAGCTTCTTCGTGACCTCGAAGATCGACAGCCGCACGATCCTGGGCGAACAGGGCGCCGAGCAACTGCTGGGCAAGGGCGACATGCTCTACATGCATGGCGGCAAGGGGCTGATGCGCGTCCATGGACCGTTCGTGTCCGACGATGAGGTACGCGTCGTCGCCGATCATTGGCGCGCACAGGGCCAACCCGACTATATCGCCGCCGTAACCGAGGAACCCGAAGAGGGCAGCTTTGCCCTGGATGGGGTGGATCTGGGCGATGACAGCCCCGACGCTCAGCTGTTCCGCAAGGCGTGTCAGCTGGTGTTCGAGAATCAGAAGGCATCGACCAGCTGGCTCCAGCGCCAGCTGCGCATCGGCTATAACTCGGCCGCGCGCCTCATAGAACGGATGGAGGAAGAAGGGCTAGTCGGTGCCCCCAACCATGTCGGACGCCGTGAAGTACTGCGTGACGAAAATGGCAATCCGCTTTGACGATTGCGCAAAACGCAATCGGCGCGATGCTCAACGCATTTGCGAAAATGATCGGGACCGTTCAATAAGGACGGGCCTTTCAGGCATCCTCTCCTAAAACTTTCCAGGCTGGTCTTCGGACCAGCCTTTTTTTTGATCTGTCAGGAATTTACATCCGGCTGCAGAACGGCCTTATTGGCGCGCGTGATCAGGAACGCATCAGTTCACGATGGGTTCAACGCCTGACCCTTACATATTGTTTTCTCAACAAAGCGGAGAAAAATACATGAAGCGCTTGGTTGCGCCCCTCGCCTTGGCTCTGGCCGCCGCGCCCCTGATCATCCCTGCGTCGCCCGCACCAGCGCAGCAGGCGCAGGGCGGCTTGGCGCAGGTAAATGCCTATATCCGTGGCGTCACGACCATGACGGCGGACTTCGTGCAAACCGACCGCGCCGGTCAGACATTGTCGGGCAAGCTCACCATCAGGCAACCGGGCAAGGTGCGGTTCCAATATCAGAAGGGGGTGCCGCTGCTCATCGTCGGGGATGGCAAGGCATTGACCATGATCGACTATGAGGTCCGTCAGGTACAGCGCTGGCCGATCGGCAGCTCGCCGCTCGGCGCCTTGCTCGACCCGAAGAAGGACCTGTCCCGCTTCGGCAAGCTGATCCAGACCGGCGATCCGAAGGTCATCAGTGTACAGGCGCGCGATCCCAAGCGGCCCGAGTTCGGGACCATCACGATGATCTTCCAGAAGGATCCGGCTGGCCCCGCTGGCCTGCAACTCTATGGCTGGGTGGCGCTGGATTCGCAGAATAACCGCACGACGGTTCGCCTGTCGAACCAGCGTTACGGCGTTCCCGTTGCTGATTCTGCGTTCCGCTGGACAGACCCACGGCCGAAAGGGCGTGCTGCGGGCGGATGAAGCGGGTCTGGCGTGAGATGGACGGTGATAGGATAAATCCTGTTCATCTTGGGCTCATATCCGCAGCCCTAATAAGGACTCCACGGCGCGAGACGAAATCCGGGATTTCCCCCCTGTTACTCGGATGTCACTCCCGCCGCAAAGCGCTTCAAGGGCGCGATCGAGACCCCCGTTCCATGCCCCCGGAGCGGGGGTCTTACTGTGTCAGGATCATGCGGCGCGGCGCCCAAGCTTGCGCGGGCCTTCACAGGGTCTTAGGGGATCAGCATGCCGAAGACACTCAGCATCGCCTCCTGGAACATCAACAGCGTCCGCGCCCGAATCGACATCGTCGAACGCTTCCTGACCGAAGAAGCGCCTGACCTTCTTTGCCTTCAGGAAACAAAGGTCGTGAACGAGACATTCCCGACGGAGATGTTCCGGCGCTTGGGTTATGTTCATCAGGTGCTGAACGGACAGCGCATGCACCATGGCGTCGCGATCATGAGCAAGGTGCCGATCCATGAGGATGACCGGTTGGACTGGCAAGCCAATGGGGAAGCGCGCCATGTCGGTATTCGTCTGGACAATGGGGTCCGCATCGAAAATGTCTACGTCCCAGCGGGCGGCGATGTTCCCGACCGGACGGTCAATCCGAAGTTCGGCCAGAAGCTCGACTTCCTTGAGCGAATGATCGAGTGGTCTTCCCAGCTCGAAGACATGCCGACCATCCTGACCGGCGATTTCAATATCGCCCCGATGGAATGCGATGTGTGGAGCCACAAGCAACTGCTGAACGTGGTCAGCCATACGGCGATCGAATGCGAACTGCTCAGCCGGTTGCAGCATTCAAACAATTGGGTGGACATCGGCCGCAAATTCTTTCCCGCACCCCAGCGCCTTTACACCTGGTGGAGCTATCGCGCGCGCGACTGGGCGGAGTCCGACCGGGGACGGCGGCTGGACCATATGTGGATGACGCAGGACGTCGCTGACAAGGCCGTCTCACATCGGGTCGTCGAACCGGCGCGAAGCTGGGTCAAGCCGTCGGATCATATTCCGATCATCACGGAGTTCGCCTTTTGATGAGGCTCTTGTCATGAATGCCCGCGCCGCCGCACGTGCAATAGATGCCCTTCGTCGTGGCTGGGCCATCAGCGTCCATGCAGCGGACGGCGTGGTGCATGTCATGGCTGTAGAAGGCGCGGACGCGGTGACGCTGAAGGCTTTCGATCCTTCGGGCAAGGCTGACATATTGGTCGCGGCGGCCAGAGGCGAGACGTTGAAGCTTGCCAACCAGTTGGCGGCGGCTGATCCCGACATGCCGGTGCTGATCGCCCGCGCCCCCTGGATCGATGGCGATGTGGCGGCTGCAATTGCCGATCCGGTGCTCGACCTCTCATCACCCTTGAAGGGACCATTTGCCGCAAAGCCGCTCGGCGCGCCGGCTGCAGCGAAAGCGACGCTCAGGCTCGCCCGCCTCGCGGGCATTCTTCCCGCCTTCTTCGTTGGATCAGAAGGATCAAGCGAAGCGTCAGTCG
The DNA here is from genome assembly GCF_023051225.1 of Sphingobium agri. NCBI lineage: Bacteria > Pseudomonadati > Pseudomonadota > Alphaproteobacteria > Sphingomonadales > Sphingobiaceae > Sphingobium > Sphingobium agri. The sequence goes on from NZ_JALKHS010000008.1 coordinate 79,543, forward strand.
ATGCAGGCGACATCGACGCTTATGATGATGCGGCGCACCTTGCGATCGCAACGCGCGCCCGGTTGCCGGTCTCTACAAGTGAAACGGCCGAGATCATCGCCTTCCGCAGTCCTGACGAGCCGCGCGAGCATGTTGCGCTGGTCATCGGCACGCGCGATGACTCGCCGCCCGTGGTGCGGCTGCATAGCGAGTGCCTGACGGGCGATGTGCTGGGGAGCCTCAAATGCGATTGCGGCCCGCAACTGCATGAGGCGCTCCACCGGATAGCCGACTCTCGCTGGGGGGTGCTGCTTTATCTCAGGCAGGAGGGGCGCGGCATCGGCCTGATCAACAAGCTGCGCGCCTACGCTTTGCAGGATCAGGGCTTCGACACGGTCGACGCCAATATCCGCCTCGGCTTTGCCATCGATGCGCGGGATTTTTCCGTAGCGGCGCGCATGCTCGAATTGTTGGGCATCGATGAGGTCAGGCTGCTTACCAACAACCCGAAGAAGGTCGAGGGGTTGGAGCAAGCCGGCGTCAAGGTCGCCGAGCGCCTGCCCATCATATTGGCGGCCAATCCCCATAACGAACAATATCTGGCCACCAAGCGCGACCGCACCGGCCACCAGCTATGAGCGTCATCCACGTCGACAGCGCGACAGGCCGGCTGCGGGCCGGAGCGCTGGATATCGCATGCGCGCTGGGCCGCAGCGGCGTTTGCGCGCCGGCCCACAAGCGGGAAGGGGATGGTTGCACTCCTTTGGGCGAATGGCCGCTGCGTGGCGTGTTGCTGCGCCCCGGGAAGATTGATCCCGCCGCTATCCAGCTTTCCTGGCGCTGGGTGAGGGAGGGCGATGGCTGGTCCGATGATCCGGCTGATCCAGCCTATAATCGTCCAGTCCATCTGCCACGGCCTTTTTCAGCCGAGTCGTTGCTGCGCGAAGATGATGCCTATGACGTGATCGTCATCCTTGGCCACAATGACGCGCCGCCGGTGCCAGGGCAGGGGAGTGCCATATTCCTCCACCTCTCCGAAGGTCGTCCGACCGCTGGCTGCATCGCGATCGATCGCGGTGACATGCTGAAGCTGTTGCCGATGCTCGCCCCGGGCGACACGGTGGAGATCGTCTAGCGGCGGCAATCAGGCCTGCTGAAGCGCTTCATCCGCCTGATCGCCCGCAGCCTCCAGCAGCCGCCGTTCCAATGTCTGGATGCGCGCCTTGCTCTCGATCTTTCCGCCCAGAAGGTCCGTCACGTAAAAGGTGTCGACCGCCCGTTCGCCATAGGTCGCGACATGGGCGCTATGCACCGTGACCTTCGACTGGAAGAGCGCGTTGGCGAGGCTGAACAGCAGGGCAGGGCGATCACGGGCATTGACCTCGATCACCGTGAAGCGGTTGGATGCCTTGTTGTCGATCAGCACATTGGGTTCGATGCGGAACGCCTCGGCACGGGTGCGGGACAGGGGGCGCGCTTCCAGCTTCGTGATCATGCGGTGACGGTTGGCCAGCGAATCCTCGATCGCATTGCGGATGCGGGTCAACTGCTCCGGGCTGTGGAAAGCGCCGCCCAACGGGTCTTGCACCAGGAAATTGTCGATCGCGACGCCATCCCGCGTGGTGTGGATGCGCGCGTCGATGATGTTGCCGCCTGCAAGGTGAATCGCACCGGCAATCCGGTAGAACAGGCCGGGATGGTCGGCGGCATAGACGGTGACCAGCGTCGCGCCGCGCTGCGGGTAATATTGCGCAGCGATCGACAGCGGCGCGTCGCCGGACGCCAATATATGCTGCGCATTGTGGATCAGAATGTCTTCTGGCTCGGCGATCCAGTAGGATTCGGGCAGGCGATTGCTGAGCTTCTGGAACTCGGCCTTCGTCATGCCAAGTGCGTTGCGCAGCGATTCCTGCTTGGCGGTGACACGCTCGCTGCGTCCCTTTTGCTTGTGGCCAAGGCGCAATACTTCCTCGGCAGCTTCATACAGGTCGCCCAGAAGCTGCCGCTTCCAGCTGTTCCATACGCCAGGCCCGACGGCGCGGATATCCACGACAGTGAGGCAAAGGAGGAGGCGCAGCCGCTCCGGGCTTTGCACCACCTCCACGAAATCCAGGATCGTCTTGTAATCCGCCAGGTCGCGCTTGAAGGCGGTGGCCGACATCAGCAGATGGTGCCGCACCAGCCAGGCAACGGTCTCGGTTTCCGCAGCGGACAGCCCCAGACGCGGGCAGAGATGTTCCGCGACCTCTGCACCCAATATGCTGTGGTCGCCTCCCCTTCCCTTGGCGATGTCGTGGAGCAGAACCGCGACATAGAGCACCCGGCGCGACAGCAGCCTTCCCATGATCTCGGTGGAAAGGGGATGATCTACTTCCAGATCGCCCTTTTCCACGCGCGCCAGAAGCCCGACAGCGCGGATGGTATGCTCATCGACCGTGTAATGATGGTACATGTCGAACTGCATCTGCGCGACGACGCGGCGAAAATCGGGGATAAAGCGGCCGAAGACGGTCGATTCGTTCATCCAGCGCAGCACCGTTTCCGGATCGCGGCGGGATGTCAGTACATCCATGAAAGCGGCATTGGCACGGGCATCGCGCCGGACCTTGGCTGTGATGAGGCCCGCGTCCCTGCTCGCCGCCCGCATCGCGCTCGGGTGGATGCCAAGCTCGTGCCGATCGGCCACGGCAAAAATTTCTAGCAGCCGCACAGGATCCTGCTGAAAGAAGTCGTCGCTCGGCAATGCCAAGCGGCCACGGTCCAGCACGAAACCATCCAGCTTCTTCGGCCGGCGGAAGAGGGACGGGATATAACGCCGTCCCTTGGCGCCCAACTGGTCATCGAGATGCGCAAGGAACACGGCGGTCAAGTCGCCGACGATCTTCGCGTTCAGGAAATAGTAGCGCATGAAGCGCTCCACACCGGACCGGCCCTGCCGCCCGGTAAAATGCATCCGCGTCGCCGTTTCCAATTGCAGGTCGAACGTCAGCCGGTCCTCCGCCCGCCCGGTGATCATATGCAGATGGCACCGCACAGCCCAGAGGAAATCCTCCGCCTTCTGGAACTGCCGCAGTTCAAGGTCGGTGAGCAGGCCAACATCCACCAGTTCGGCGACGGATTTCACCCGGTTCACATATTTGCCGATCCAGAACAGCGTATGGAGGTCGCGCAGACCCCCCTTGCCTTCCTTGACATTGGGTTCGACGACATAGCGGCTGTCACCCATCCGCTTATGCCGTTCGTCCCGCTCTTCCAGCTTTTCGGTGACAAACGCGCGGGCGGTTCCCTGCATCACTTCGGCATCGAAGCGCCGCGCGGTTTCCTCATATAGCGCGCGGTCACCCCAGACATAGCGGGCCTCCAGCACCGCTGTGCGAACCGTCAGGTCCGCCTTGGCCATGCGCATGGTTTCATCGATCGACCGGCTGGAATGCCCAACCTTCAGCCCCAGGTCCCAAAGCGAATAGAGCATCGATTCGATGACCTGCTCGGTCCACCCGGTGGGCTTCCATGGCGTGATGAAGGCGATATCGACATCGCTGTGGGGCGCCATCTCGCCGCGTCCATAGCCGCCCACCGCCATCAGCGTGATGCGCTCACCGGTACTGCGATTGCTGGCAGGGTAAAGATGATGCGTCGTCGCGTCGTACAACAGCCGCAAAATCTGATCGATCAGGAAAGCGAAGGCCGTCACAGCCTCCCGCCCGCGCGTCGGCTTGGCCTCCAACCGCCTTGCAACGTCCAGGCGCCCGGCATCGAGGGCTGACTTCAATTCCCGGACGATCAGGCCGCGCAGCTTCGCCGGATCACTCCTGTGCTCCCGCGCCAGATCGTGGATACGGTCCGAAATCGCGCGCCGATCGATGATGGACCGGCGGGAGCCGAGGGAGGGGTACTGCATGACCATCGGCTCAATCTAATGTCAGCTGCTGGCCGCGGCCAGTTGTTTCAGGTGATAAAGCTGCTCCAGCGCCTCGCGCGGAGAAAGGGCGTCGGCATCGATCAGGTCGATGGCCGCGCGCAGGGCGTCGACCTTATCTTCCTCCTGCGCGGCGGCAGCGGCAAAGAGGGGAAGGTCGCCAAGCCCCGCCGCAATGCCGCCCGTTTTGGCGCGCCCTGCTTCCAACCTGTTCAGCACATCCTTGGCCCGCTTGAGCACAGCGGGCGGCAATCCCGCCAGCCGCGCGACGGCAAGGCCATAGCTGCGATCGGCTGGCCCAGGTGCCACCTCATGCAACAATATGAGGTCGCCTTTCCATTCCCGCGCGCGGACATGATGCAGGGATAGTGAGGAGAGTGTTTCCGCCAGCCGCGTCAACTCATGATAATGGGTGGCGAAGAGGCAGCGGCAGCGATTGACCTCATGCACCGCTTCAACGACGGCCCACGCAAGAGCCAGCCCGTCATAGGTCGACGTGCCGCGTCCGACTTCGTCCAGGATGACGAAGCTGCGTTCGGTCGCCTGCGCCAGGATGGCGGCGGTTTCGACCATCTCCACCATGAATGTCGATCGTCCGCGCGCGAGATTGTCCGAAGCACCGACCCGGCTGAACAACCGGTCCACCAACGTCAGCGTCGCCGACTGCGCCGGAACATAGCTCCCTGCCTGCGCCAATATCACGATCAGCGCATTTTGCCTCAGGAAGGTCGATTTGCCGCCCATATTTGGCCCGGTAACCAGCCAAAGCCGATCATCTGCACCCAGGCAGCAGTCATTCGCGACAAAGGGCTGCCCTTCCTTGCGCAGCGCGTCCTCGACTACGGGGTGACGGCCGCCGATAATCTGCAGGCACGGTCCTTCGCCATCCTGTGGCAGCAAGTGGGGCCGCTGCCAGCCCCCTTCGGCGGCCCGCTCCGCCAGCGCGGCCGCGACGTCGAGCCTGGCGAGCGCGTCCGCCGCAGACGCGATCTCCGCCTTGCGCGCCAGCGCCGACTCGATCAGATCCTCCAGATGGGCCGCTTCAGCCACCAGTGCATGGGCCCCTGCCTGCGCGACACGCCCTGCCTGCTCATGCAGGTCAACCGAGTTGAACCGCACCACGCCTGCCAGCGTCTGGCGATGCGTGAAGCCGCTGTCCGGTTGCATCAGCGGATCGGCGGATCGGGCGGGCACTTCGACATGATAGCCGAGCACGCCATTATGCCGGATCTTGAGTGACGCGATGCCGGTACGCTCACGATAGCTGGCTTCCAGAGCCGCGATGGCGCGCCTGCCATCGCCTGCCATCCGCCGCAGTTCGTCCAGAGCCGGGTCGTAGCCATCGGCGATATAGCCGCCATTGGCCGTCTCGGTAGGCGGGGTGGGCACCAGCGCGCGAGAAAGACTGCCGACCAGCGCGCCGTGGCCATCCAGCGCTGGCAACAATTGTTGAAGCAGCAGTGGCTGATCAGCCAATCTGCCCAGCCGCTCGCGCAGCATCCGTGCCTCATTAAGGCCGTCACGAAGCTGCCCCAGGTCACGCGGGCTTCCCCGGCCCACCGCGATGCGTCCCAAAGCGCGCCCGATATCCGGAAGGGCCCTCAGCGCAGCACGCAGCTGATCGCGGAGCAGCGGATCGTCATGGAGCAGTTGCACCAGTCCAAGCCGGGCCTCGATCAGCTCTTGGTCCATCAACGGAGTTGACAGGTCCTGTGCGAGCAGACGCGCGCCTGCGCCCGTGACGGTCCTGTCCACCGCCCCCAGCAGGCTCCCGGCCCGGGCGCCGCTCATCGTGGCGGTGATTTCCAGGCTTTCCCGCGTCGCTGCGTCAATCGCGACATGGGCGCCGCTCGTCTTCCGCACGGGTGGAGCCAGGAAGGGCAGGGTGCCCTTGCCCGCATGGTCGAGATAGGCGATCAGCCCGCCCATCGCGGAAAGCTCCGCGCGGCTGAACTGACCGAATCCGTCGAGAGTGGCGACACCAAAGAGCCGCTTGAGCGCTGCCTCCGCCCGGTTGCTCGAAAAGGCTGCACGGTCGAACGGATGTGCCTCGGGCAGATCAAGATCGAACCCATCGGGCAGTACGATCTCACTGGGCCTCAGCCGTGCCAGCTCTGCCGGAAGATCGCTCGACCGCAAGGTCAGCGTCTCGAACCGACCTGTTGAAATGTCGGCGGCGGCAATCCCGATCTCGCCGGTGCCTTCACCGCCTGTCTGGGCAAGCGCAACCAGCATATTGTCGCGCCGGGAATCGAGCAGCGTCTCCTCTGTGAGTGTGCCCGCCGTCACATACCGCACGATAGCGCGGGCGACGAGCGCCTTGCTGCCCCGCGCCTTCGCCTCGGCGGGCGTCTCCGTCTGTTCCGCGATGGCGACCCGGTGCCCTGCCTTGATCAGCCGGGCGAGATAATTTTCCGCGCTGTGCACCGGCACGCCGCACATCGGGATCGGCGCGCCGCCATGCTCCCCCCGGCTGGTGAGCGCGATGTCCAGCGTGGCCGCCGCCGCCTTTGCATCGTCGAAGAAAAGTTCGAAAAAGTCGCCCATGCGATAGAAGAGCAAGCAATCCTGCGCCTCCGCCTTCAGCGCCAGATATTGCGCCATCATCGGCGTCGGCTGGCTCGCTGCGATATCCTTGGGGCTGTGCATGGCCTTTTGGCGATAGCGGCAAGCAGCAGATCAGGAAAGGGTGTGGAAAAAAGGTGGCCGTGCGCTTGCCGACAGGTCCGCCTTGCCGCTAGGGCCTCATCAGTAGGTAAAGAGGGGCGGATGCGTCATGGCAGATAAGTCGAACGTGGAATTTTCCGAGCGCGAGGCGCTGTTTTTCCATTCGACTGGCAGGCCGGGCAAGATCGAGATCATCGCATCGAAGCCGATGGCGACCCAGCGCGACCTCAGCCTCGCCTATTCGCCGGGCGTGGCCGTTCCGGTGCGCGCCATCGCGGCCGATCCACAAACCGCCTATGACTATACCGCCAAGGGCAACCTCGTCGCCGTCATCTCGAACGGCACGGCCATCCTTGGCCTTGGCAATCTGGGCGCGCTCGCGTCCAAGCCGGTGATGGAGGGCAAGGCGGTGCTCTTCAAGCGCTTCGCTGACGTCGACTCGATCGATATCGAACTCAAGACCGAAGATGTCGACAAGTTCATCGACGCGGTCGAGCTGATGGAGCCGAGCTTCGGCGGGATCAACCTTGAGGATATCAAGGCACCCGAATGCTTCATCATCGAACAGACGCTGAAAGAACGGATGAACATCCCCGTCTTTCACGATGACCAGCATGGCACCGCGATCATTGCGGCGGCGGGCGTCATCAACGCGGCGATGCTGACAGGGCGCGATCTCAAGGACATGAAGGTGGTGGTGAACGGGGCGGGGGCCGCCTCCATCTCCTGCACCGAGCTGATCAAGGCGATCGGCGTCGCGCACGACAATGTCATCATGTGCGACAGCAAGGGCGTTATCTACCAGGGCCGCACCGAAGGCATGAACCAGTGGAAGTCGGCGCATGCGGTGAAGACGGATGCACGGACGCTTGGCGAAGCGATCAAGGGTGCGGACGTTTTCCTCGGCCTCTCCGTCGCGGGCGCCGTGTCGCAGGAGATGGTGAAGTCGATGGCGCAAAAGCCGATCATCTTCGCCATGGCCAATCCCGATCCGGAAATCGCCCCGCCCGAGGTTCTGGAAGTTCGGCCCGACGCGATCGTTGCGACCGGGCGCTCGGATTATCCGAACCAGGTCAACAATGTGCTTGGCTTCCCCTTCATCTTCCGCGGCGCCCTGGACGTGCGGGCAACAGGCATCAACGAGCCGATGAAGGTCGCCGCGGCCCAGGCGATCGCGGAACTCGCGCGCGAGCAGGTGCCCGAGGAAGTGGCGAAGGCCTATGGCCGGTCGCACAGTTTCGGCCCCGATTACATCATACCCGCACCGTTCGACCCGCGCCTGATGGAGGTCGTTCCGGCGGCCGTGGCGCAGGCTGCGATGGAAAGCGGCGTTGCGCAAAAGCCCATTTCGGACATGGCCGCCTATCGCCAATCGCTTAAAGGTCGGTTGAATCCCACGACCTCGGTCCTGACAAGCGCCTATGAGGTGGCGAAAGCCAACCCCAAGCGCGTGGTGTTCGCCGAAGCAGAAGAGGAGGTGGTGCTGCGCGCCGCCATCCAGTTCCGCGACCTTGGCTATGGCATCCCCGTGCTGGTCGGGCGGAACGAAGTCTATGACAAGCTGAAGGCGCTGGGCGTCCGCGATCCTGAAAGCTTTGAACTGCACAACAGCGTCAACTCGCCGCTGGTCCCAGAGATGGTGGATGCGCTCTACGGCCGGTTGCAGCGGCGTGGACATCTTCGGCGCGACTGCGAGCGTATGGTCAACCGGGACCGCAATATATTCGGTGCTTTGCTGGTCAGCATGGGCCATGCCGATGCGATGATCACCGGCGTGACGCGGCCGTTCGCGCAGACGCTGCGCGAAGTGAAGCGCGTCATGGATCCGGCGGTGGGCCGCACCGCCTTTGGCATTCATATCATGGTGTCGAAGGATAAGACGGTGTTCCTGGCCGACACCACGGTCAATGAGCGGCCCTCCGCCAGTGAACTTGCCGATATCGCCGAGGGCACAGTCGCCGTCGCGCGGCGCATGGGACATGACCCGCGTGTCGCTTTCCTTTCCTATTCCAACTTCGGCAACCCGCCGGGTGGCCATCTGGAAAATGTCCGTGATGCGCTGAAGGTGCTCGACGGCCGGAATGTCGATTTCGAATATGAGGGCGAGATGACCGCCGACGCGGCGCTCAATCCTACGGTCATGAAGAATTATCCGTTCAGCCGTCTGTCGGGTCCCGCCAATGTGCTGGTCATGCCGGGCCTCCAGTCAGCCAACATCTCGGCCAAGCTGCTGCGCGAACTTGGTGGTACGACGATGATCGGACCTATGCTTGTGGGCATGGAGAAGTCCGTGCAGATCGCCACCATGTCGTCCAATGCGTCTGAACTGCTGACGCTCGCAGTGCTGGCTTCGGCGGGCGTCGCCCTTTAAGGGCCGATGTCAGTGAGCTTGGCTCTGCCGCCAGAACGCGAGTTCTTCCGGCCGGTCGACATCGAGTTCCAGTCCCCGCCGCCGAAGGCTGAGAAAGGGCAGGCCCAGTCGGCCTGCTTCGGCCCGGTGCGCGGCGAAGCTGCCATCGCCATAGTGGAACGCGAACTTGGCGGCCGAGGGGAGGGGGAGCGACACAGCGTTGGTGCCCGTGCCCGCATGGTCGGGCGCGATGGCGACACTCTCCCCCGGCAGGTTCAGCAGGGCGGCGACATCGTCAGCTTTGATCAAAGGCAAGTCTGCCGACACTATCAGCAGCCGACGAACCCCCGCCCCGATAGCCGCATTCCGCGCTCCTTCCAGCGCCACATTGAGCCCCTGTCCAGCGTCGGGAAGCAGCGGGATGTCGCCTGGTAGGTCATGGCGTGACGGGCCGAGTAGCAATACCCGCTGCAGACCGACAATGCTTTGCGCGGCAGATACGGTTTGTGCCAGCATGTCAGCCACCAGCTTTCGACGCTCTCTATCGCCGAGGACAGGCGCAAGCCGCGTCTTGCACCATTCCGGGGCCTTGATCGGTATGACGACCCAGCAGTTCACGATCAGCCAGCGATCCGATCCGCCAACGCCAAAGCAGCGCGCGCGACGCGTTCCCGGTCCGCTAGCGTCTTCATCAGCGTGTCGGTGACGTCATGTGGAATGGTCAGGCCAGACGCATCGTCCCGCTCATCGACCAGCAAGCCGTCGATGACATCGGCATAATGCGCGGCGATACTTTCGTTCGTCACGGCCAATCCCATCTCGCCCATCAGCTTCGCAGTAGGCCCCTTGACTGCTTGCCCGCCCACGATCGGCGACACGGCCACGACCGGTGCATGCGTAACCGCAAGTGCCTCCTTTATGCCGGGCACGGCCAGAATCGGGTCTACGCTGAGCCAGGGATTGGAGGGCGCTATCAGAATGGCCTTGGTGGCTGGATCCGTGATCGCTTCGATCACGCCCGCCGTCGCTGACGCCCGTTCGGCGCCCTCAAACCGGATGGCCTCCACCTCAGGCGCGCAGCGGCATTCGACAAAATAGCGCTGAAACGGCATGTCGCCCTCACTTGTAGTGAGATGAGTGGCCACAGGGTCATCGCTCATCGGCAGAATGGAAAGACCCAACTCCCACGCAGAAGCGAACCGCGCCGTGATAGCGCTTAACGTCTCGCCCTCTGCAAGCAGATGCGACCGCAGTACATGCAGCGCCAGGTCCCCATCGCCCAGCAGGAACCAGTCTTCGCCGCCTAGCGATTTGACGGCATCCATGAAGCTCCAGCTTTCGCCCTCCCGGCCCCAGCCTTGCGTCTTATTGGCCTTGCCGGACAGGGTATACAGCAGCGTGTCGATGTCGGGCGATATGGCAAGCCCCAGGTGCCGGAAATCGTCTCCCGTGTTCACGATGGCGGTGATCTGTTCCGGCGGGCATATCTGCATCAACCCCAGCACCAGCTTGGCTCCGCCCACGCCTCCGGTCAGGGTCACGACCCGGCTCATCGAAACAAATCCTCTTCGATCGGCCGCACAAGCGTGGCGGCTGGAGCATCTCCGGGCGGCAGACGCATTCCACGCATGAGAACAGCCGGTATGCTTTCGGCCCCTTCACCGGTGATCAGGGCGGCGGCGGTCGCAATCTGATCAGCCAGCGCGATCTGCGTCACTTCCAGCCGCCGACCATCCCTGTCCTCTTCGCCCCGCCGATCGACGAGCGCCGGCAGTCCCGCGGCGCCGATCGCCACACCCACGACACCGTGGCGCCAGGGGCGTCCGAAGCTGTCGGAAATGACCACGGCAGGAGCGGCGCCCTCGCTTGCAAGATCATGGCTAAGCGCGGCGGCTGATCCATCGGGGTCCACCGGCAGCAGCAGCGCCCGTTCCGCGCCACCCGGACCGATATTGGATCGATCTATGCCACCATTGGCCATGACATGGCCAAGCCTGTGCCGGGTAATCAATATGTGCGGCACGGCACGTACGATGGCGCTGCTTTCACGAAGCACAAGCTCGACGAGGCGGGGATCTTTCCTCGTCGTTTCCGCCAGTTCCAGCGCTTGCTCGCCAGGCTCGACCTCAGTGAGGTCCACCATGCGGCCTTCCGCCTTGGACAGTATTTTCTGCGTGACGACCAGTATATCGCCTTTTTGCAACGGCCACAGCCCGGCCCGCCCAAGCGCATCGCGCAACAGCATGGCCAAGTCGTCACCTTCACATATTTCTGCCAGGCCGGTTAGCGGATGAATCGAGATCATGAGGCGATGTAGCGCGCGGCTGTCCCTGTTGGTAGCCGCTCCATGGTCCGCGAACAGCATGGGCGTTACGGCTCCTTAACATGGATGAAGTAAGGCGTTGATGATGACCGCCGTCCTGATCACCGTAGACACAGAATTATCGTCGCTGCTTCATGAGCGGGGGATGGGTCTGCAAGACAATGTCCGTTCATCCATCTGGGGAGAAGCCGAGGGCCGAGCCTATGGCATTGGCTGGCAGATGGATGAGCTGGAGAGCCATGGCCTGAAGGGCGTGTTCTTCGTCGACCCGATGCCCGCGCTTTTATATGGGACGGAGTTTCTGAGACCCATCGTCGCGCCGATCGTGGCACGCGGACATGAGGTGCAGCTGCATATCCACAGCGAATGGCTTCGCTGGGCGCGTCACTCTCCTGTGAGCGGGCAACTGGGCCGCAACATCGGCGACTTCAGTCAAGCAGACCAAGCCATATTGCTGCGCCTCGGCAAGGCATGGCTGGAGGAGGCGGGGGCACCGCCGATTACCGCCTTCCGCGCGGGAAATTTCGGCGCCAATGACGATACATTACGGGCGCTTGCTGACGTCGGCCTGGCTTGGGACAGCAGCGTCAATCCGGCCTATCATCGCTATGGCTGCCGGATCAGCGGCGCTCGCGATCAGATCGCTCCTTCTCACCGCTTCGGCGTTGGCGAACTTGCCGTGTCGGGTATCACGGACCGGCGCGGCAGCTTCCGCCCCGCGCAAATCTGCGCGATGTCGGCGGGGGAGATGCGCACGGGACTGCGCCACGCCGTGCGCGAAAGCCATGCGGCTTATGTGGTCGTCACGCACAGTTTCGAAATGCTCAGCCGCGACCGCAAACGTCCCAACCATGCAATCATGCGCCGGTTCACTTCTCTCTGCCGCGCCGCAGCCCGATTACCAGGCCTCACTGTGTGCGGCTTCCACGATCTTCCACCCGACTTGGCGTCGACCGCACCCGCCTCACACAACCGCGTACCGCCAAGCCGCGTGCGAACGGCAAGCCGCATGGCGCAGCAGCTATGGGCCAGCTGGCGCTACGAACGCCGTCTGATACCGGCGTGATTGCCGCAGCTGTGATCTAATATCGGAATGATGGCGGAGACGGAGGGATTCGAACCCTCGGTACCGGATTTACCAGTACGACGGTTTAGCAAACCGTTGGTTTCAGCCACTCACCCACGTCTCCAAACATGGCCTGAACGCCCGCTTGGGGCGGGACAGCGGCTAGGCGAGAAGCGCTATAACGGCGGCTTTCCCGCAAGGCAACGGGCTATGCCATGAAATTCTTACAAACTTCGCTGCCGGATTCGTTCCAGCCCGGAATCGACTCGGGTCGCCGTTCGTTCATTGTCGTTTCAGCTTGGCTTCCGATAATCTGATAGATGGTCGAAGAGCGGCAAAGTCGGGGAGTAGCGGGCATGATCGGGATGGTAAGGCGAGTGTCGGCTCGCGTGGCACGACGTGGCGCATGGACGCTTGCCGTTGCCGGGGTGGCATTCAGTCCGCTCGCGGCGGAGGCGCAGGTGCGCACGGTCGATCCGAACAGCGCGATTGACGCTGATCTCGCGCCCGTGCCGCAGGCGAACAGCACGCCGACCGAACCGGGTGTGGACAATAGCGTTCCGCCAGCGAGCAGTGCGGCACCGGAGTCTTCGGCATCCACGGCAAATAGTACAGCGACGGGAGCTCCCGTCACCGCCAACTCTCCGCCCGCTGCGTTGAGCCCCAGCGAATCCTATCAGGAAGATGACCTGATCGGCGCTGCCGAAGGCGTCTTCGGCAAGGGGGCAGAGGGGCTGGCTGGCATGATCGAAAAGATCCTGAAGGATCAGGGCCGCCCCAACGCCTATATCGCTGGCCGGGAAGCGTCGGGCGCCTTTGTGGTTGGTCTGCGCTATGGATCGGGCACGCTCAACCACAAGGTGGAAGGGCGCCGGGAAGTGTATTGGACCGGGCCGTCGATCGGCTTCGACGTGGGGGGCAACGCCGCCAACACCTTCGTCCTGGTCTATAATCTCTACGACACGCAGGATCTTTACCACCGTTTTCCCGCGGCGGAAGGCACGGCCTATCTGGTTGGCGGCTTTACGGCGAGCTATCTTCGCTGGGGCAGCGTCGTGTTGATCCCCATCCGTCTCGGCGTAGGGTATCGGCTTGGTGTAAACGCCGGTTACATGAAGTTCACGGAAAAGCGGAACTGGCTGCCGTTCTGACCGGTTTTTAAAGAGGGAAGCTGAGCTGCTGACTTTGCTCGACCGGCTCCTCAGCATCGAGATTATGGACACCCAAGCCCAGCAGCCGCGCGCCCATCCGCAGCGGCAACTGGGCGATTAACAGGGCGCGCGCAGTTTCCGCGAGCAGGTCTGGCGAGCGAACCGGCGCGTTCATACTGCGTGACCGGGTGATGATCCGGAAATCAGCGAACTTGATCTTGAGGACGACGGTGCGGCCATAGGCGCCGCTCTTCTCGATCCGGGTCCAGAGGCTTTGCGCGATCCGGTCGATTTCCGCGACCAAGGCGTCCTGAGTGATCAGGTCATCGAAGAACGTGTCTTCGACGCTGACCGATTTCCTTTCCTGCCTTTCATGGACGGGCCGATCATCCTCTCCCCGCGCGGCGCGATAGTAGAAAGGCGCAGCGCTCCCGAAATGCTGCTGCAGGAAACCAAGGTCACGGGCCAGCAAGTCGGCGCCTGTCTCTATTCCCAAAGCTTGCATCCGCCGCGCTGTTACGGGTCCCACACCATGGATTCGCCGGACCGGCATCTGCGCCATGAAGCGCGCTCCTTCGTCCGGCCGCACCACGCAAATACCGTCCGGCTTGTTCTGATCCGACGCGAGCTTGGCGATCAACTTGTTGTAGGAGACGCCGGCTGAGGCAGTGAGGCCGGTTTCGTCCCGGATCATGCGCCGGATCTGCTGCGCGATTGCGGTGGCGGACGATGACCCTGCCTTGTTTTCGGTGACGTCCAGATAGGCTTCATCCAGCGACAGGGGCTGAATGACATCGGTGAAGCGGGCGAAAATCTCACGCACATGAGTCGAAACCGCGCGGTAAACCTCAAATCGGGGTTTCACGAACAGCAGGTCCGGACAGAGCCGCCGCGCTCGCGCGCCCGGCATGGCGGACTTCACGCCAAAAACGCGCGCTTCATAGCTGGCCGTCGCCACCACCCCCCTGGGCCCACCGCCGCCTACCGCGATGGGTTTCCCGCGCAGACTTGGATCGTCGCGCTGCTCCACCGACGCGTAAAAGGCATCCATATCGATATGGATGATCTTGCGCGGCCGAGAGTCCATGAAGGCGGTTTATGCCACAGCAAGCAGGAGAGTGAAACGCGTGGAGGCCGGTCCGTCAGGACTTATTGTCTTTGAGCGACTGCAACACGGCAAAAGGACTTGCTTGCTCTTCCGTCAATACGCCCGCTTCCCGCAGATAAGCATCGGCTTCCGCTGATCGAGGATAAGGCGTCATCGCCAGCGCCATCGTCTCGGCGACCGCTTCCCCCATGTCGATCGTCTGCCCGTCGTAGCCGATCGTGTCGCAATCTTCCGAATCGATCTCCAATTCCTCACCACCATCGGCGCCGCTACCTTCCGGAACGAAGCGCAACAGGAAGTCGGTATCGATGGTCTCCGGCACCGCTACTCCGGTGGCGACGCAGGGTTGAGCCAGTCTTGCGCGTAACCGGCCCCGCGCCTCGATGGCGCCGTCCTGTTCGCTCAACGCATAATCAGCCTCAAGCGAGTCAAGTGATGTCAGGTTGAAGCGTCGCGCCAACGCGTCGCGCTCCCCGGCGTCGGCGGTGATGGTCATGCCCTGCGCGTGCCGCGCGATCTGATCGGTCCGAACGGGTCGGGAAAATTCGGGCGCAGGATTAGTCATCCAATATCTCCCGCCATCAATGCATCGAGCGGCAAGGTGGAAAGGCCGACCCAGCGCGACCTCAGCCGGGATTCGACATGCTTCACGGCGTCTCCAGCAGGCGTCGCCCCACGGTACAGGTTACGCACCAGGGCGTCCCGCAGTTCCGCCCCGCCCAAAAGGGCCGCCTTGTAGGCTGAGAGCCTTCCACCGAGCGCGCTCACCATGCGGCCGACATGTTTGCCTACGACCACGTCGCCTACGCCCTCCTGCCGCAACTGTCCGTCCATGTCGTCGACGAACAATTCGGTGAGCCAGACGCTTTCCTGGGCTGCTCCGAGCGCTTCAAGCCGCATCAGCACCTGCGCCAATATGGCGACGATCATGTCGAACCGGCCATCCATCGTGTCGGGCACCTGGCCTTCCATATACCAGTGCGGCGCGCGGCCTTCGCGAACGACGGCTTGGTAAAGCGGCTGCATCGCATCCTTGGGGTCGGTGCGCGCGAACAGGCGCTGGAAAAGCTTTGGCATGTCGAAACGGTTTCCTGGCTGAGCTGAGCGGAGGCCCCCTTGCCGGGGGGCGCGCAATTCCATATTGATCGGCGGGCCGCGCGATGCAATGGCGGCTTTGGTATTTGGTTTCCGGGTCCCTTCCCGGCAGGAGAAGTTCATGCGTCAGTTCAGCCGACATCTGTTGCTTGCCGTCGGCCTTGGCGCGCTCGTGCTCGGAACCTCGGCTTGTTCGCGCATCCGTACCCATCAGGGATATCAGGTAGACAAGCTGCTGGTCGATTCGATCCAGCCCGGCATCGACAACCGCGCTTCGGTAGAAGGGACGCTGGGCCGCCCCAGCTTTACCGCCCAATTCGGCGATCAGGACTGGTATTATGTGTCGCGCGACATGCGGGCGCTGGCCTTCTCCAATCCCAAGCCGGTGGCGCAGACGGTGCTCCATGTCCGCTTTGACCCCGCGGGCAATGTCGTGGCGGTTGACCGCATGGGCCTTGAGCAGGTCGCCAAGATTTCGCCGTCCGGCGACAAGACGCCCACCCTGGGCCGCCATCGCAGCCTGTTCGACGAAATATTCGGCAATATCGGCGCAGTAGGGGCCGGTGGCATGGGTGGCGGCGGTGGCGGCAGCAATACCGGCGGCGGCCCTAACGGAAGCTGACGGCCGAAGAAGGCGTCATTGAGCTTGAAAACGCCCTGACGTTCGGCACGCCCTTCCTACTGTGACCTGAAATCCTCGCTCTATCGAGTCTCTGCAGGATCTACCCGCAAAGGAGCGCCGCATCCTCGCTTTGGGCGCAGGGCAAGTCTTTGGACTTGTTAGGAAAGATAGTTAACAGCTGAAGTTAACCAATAGAGACTCGCAACCATCGTTCGTCCGGCATATGCTCGAGTCACGTTCTTCGCAGTAAGCCCAAAGTATTACATGGGACGCTGTGCTTAGGACATAACTCCCATGGTTAAGAGCGAAATACACAATCTTACCAATCAGTTAGCGAGTTGTTGAACTAACCCTAAATTTCCATAGGTCAGTTCAGGACTCTAGCGTCGTAAATATGCTAGTCATAACTTATTGAAACGAAAAGAAAGGGTTGCACTGCAGGCATTTGATCACTGGTCTTTCACGCTTCGTTTGGGGCCTGCTAACGAAAGTGGAAGGGATCATGAGGGGACTACCCAATGGCTTACCCAGTCAATGTGCGTCTGTTGTGCGGTAATGCAATCGTAAGAGAAGGTTTGAGCCGGATTCTCACTGAGCGGGACTTCCGGGTTAATCAATATCCAAATATTGCCGCCGCACTCCAAAAGGTGGAGGTGCCGGAGGAAGATACGGGGCCTTCGTTGCTCCTGATAGATAATGGAACCGAAGAGCTGGACGCCGACAGTGTCGCCGTTCTTCAGCGGAAATTCCCTTGCGCCTATCTGGTACTATTATCCGATCGGTTTGACTTCCAAACCATGCTGAAGGCCTTCCGCCTGGGCGCGATGGGTTACATCATCAAGGAAATCAGTTGCGATCGCCTGGTGGCGACATTGCATCTGGTTGCGATGGGTGAGCGGGTCCTGCCGCCGCAACTTGCCGACGAATTGCAGTCGCGGCCGACGCTGACAGATGCGTTGGAGGTGGAACGGCCCGTCGATGCTGCAAGCCTGTCCGATCGTGAGCTGGAAATCCTGCGCTGGCTCATCATGGGATGCCCGAACAAGGTCATTTCCAAGAGGATGGATATCAGCGAGGCGACGGTGAAGGTCCATGTGAAGGCGGTGCTGCGCAAGCTCCGCGTCAAGAACCGCACCCAAGCCGCCATCTGGGCAGCCAATCACGGCATGCGCGGCCGTGTCTCCGAAGTGGAGCCGATTGTACCCGTGGATGTCACGATCCCGCATCCTGCGCAGCTTCCCCAGCTTGAGGTCGCCGCAATGCCTCTCAGCCGTGCCTGACCCACACCGCGGCTTGTGATAGCCGCGGCAAGTATTCTCTAAAGGATCGCTATTGGTGCATGCTGCACTTCGCCTAATGTGGCGAAGTGCAGCAGCGGCATCCTAGCTCAGCGACCGCCGCTCGCATTGGCGGCCCTCGCCTGCCGGTCAGCCGATAGTTTCTTCAAAGATCGCCATGGTGCGTTCGAAACGGGCGAATAGCTCGTCAAGCTCTTCCGCTGTGATGATGAGCGGGGGACAGAAGACGATCGTGTCGCCAAGCGCCCGCACGATCAGGCCCTGGGTGAGCCCGATTTCAACAAGGCGTGCACCCGCCTTTACTGCTGGATCGAAGCTGGTCCGGTTCTCAGGATCGGCATAGAGCTCGATCGCGGCTACCAGGCCTACGCCACGCACTTCGCCGACATATTTGCGGCCCTCATAACTGCGCAGCGCTTTCCAGAATTGCGGCATCAGTGACTGCACATGGCCGACCACATTATCTTCTTCGTAGATCTTCAGGGTTTCGAGCGCGATGGCACAACTCACCGGGTGGCCGGAATAGGTGAAGCCATGGCCAAAGGTTCCGATAGTGCCGCTGTTCCGGGCGATCGGCGCATAGACCTTCTCATTCACCATCACCGCCGAGATGGGTGCATAGGCAGAGGACAGGCCCTTTGCCGTCGTCAGAATGTCAGGCTTCATGCCGAAGGTGGTCGAACCGAACATCTCGCCCGTCCGGCCATAGCCACACACCACTTCGTCCGCGACGAGGAGCACGTCATATTTGGCGAGAACTTTTTGAACCTTCTCGAAATAGGTCGCCGGTGGCGGAATCACCCCGCCCGCGCCCATCACCGGCTCAGCGAAGAAAGCGGCGACGGTGTCAGGACCTTCAGCCAGGATCCGCTTTTCAAGATTGTCGGCCAGGCGAGTGGCGAAATCCTCTTCGCTTTCGCCGGGCTCGGCGTAGCGGAAATAATGCGGGCAATCGACATGCAGGATATTGGCGATCGGCAGGTCAAAATCGCGATGGTTCGTGACGAGACCGCTGAGGCTTGCCGACGCGACAGTCACGCCATGATAGGCATTGAGCCGGGCGATGATCTTCTTCTTTTCCGGCTTGCCGATGGCATTATGATAATACCAAATCATCTTCACAGCGGAGTCGTTGGCTTCAGATCCGCTGTTTGCGAAGAACACCTTCGACATCGGAACAGGCGCGACCGACAGCAGCTTGTTGGCCAGCTCGATCACGGTCGGATTGGAGCGGCCGGTGAAGGTGTGATAATAAGGCAAGCCTCGCAGCGCATCGCTTCCTGCCTTGGCAAGACGCTCATTGCTGAAGCCCAGCGAAGCACACCACAGCGCCGACACCGCCTCAAGATAGCGGTTACCTTTGTCATCTTCCACGAACACGCCATCACCCTTGGTTATGACAAGGGGGCCGACCTCAGGATGGGCCGCCAGGTTCGTGAAGGAATGGAAGTGAGCTGCAATATCAGCCGCGGCATTTTCGCTGGGATCGTACATTATCGTCGTGCTTCCGATCGTTAAGAACAGACTCTCGCGGCCATCCCGTGGACGAGCGTCCGACAGCCGTTATGCGCCAAACATGTGGGTATCGACGTACCTCATTCATGCGCGATCGCACTCGTCGGCGCATCTTGCAGGTAAGCAGCTTGCCCACCTGCGTCATAAGCGATTTTGTGGACAGTTATCAACAGATGATCTGGAAGATTTCTGACCTGTGACGGAGCTTCACCCGTAGCTAGCATGGGTCAGCGTCCCCCCTAACACACTGGGAATGCTGGCAGGGCGAAGAGGAATCAATTCGTATGATGGCTATTGCTTCGCTACGCATACATCAAGATGGTCGCCCTTTGGTGCGGATCTGCATGCGTTGCGCGCATTACCGTTCCGCAAAACGATAAGCCTCCATTGCCAAGAGGTGCCAATATGCGTAAACATGGAGGCAAGGCGCAAAAATAAAGCGCAGACAGTGGGGAGGTAAGAGCTTGGGTTTCGCCGAAGAACTCACCGCAGTCGGCGTTAAGGCACCTATGATCCGAACGATTGCGCGCGGTTTTGCCTTTCCGGAGGGGCCGCGCTGGCATGAAGGGCGTTTGTGGTTCGCCGACCAGCATGGCGGAACCGTGTACGTCCTTGAGCCTGATGGTAGTATTCACGAGCATTTCGATGTGCCGGGCGGGCCATCGGGCATGGGGTGGCTGCCGAATGGCGATCTGCTGGTCGTGTCGATGGACGAGCGCAGACTTTACCGCAGGCGATCGGATGCGCAATTAGTGGTGCATGCCGAATTGGCGGACATTCACTCGGGGCAGAGCAACGACATGGTCGTTGATCATCTGGGCCGCGCCTACGTAGGCAATGTCGGATTTGATTATTTCAATGGTGAAGCGCCCCGGCCAACATGTATCGTTGCGGTTGCGGACGAGGGGATGGTTACAGTCGCGGCGGATCACCTGCATTGCCCGAACGGCAGCGTTATCACACCAGATGGTCGAACATTCATCGTTGCCGAAACATTTGCGTTTCGCCTGACAGCTTTTGACATAGATGCGGAAGGACGGCTCTCCAATCGGCGGATATTTGCTGACTTGGGCGGCTATGCACCAGATGGCATCTGCCTTGATGCGGAAGGCTGCGTCTGGGTGGCAGTTGCCCTTGCGAACTCTGTCGTGCGCGTGCGCGAAGGTGGCGAGATCTTGACGCAAATCCCGATTGAGGGCGCCCGACCATATGCCTGTATGCTGGGCGGAATGGATGGGCGTGACCTGTTCATCTGCTGTGCTTCGGATCATGATCCAGCAGTGACAGTGAAGGTCAGGAGTGGTCGTATCGATGTTGCTCGTGTCGATGTCGGGTCATCGGGGGCAAGACCTTAAATAAGTTGATAACGTATAATGTTCATGTCGGAGAAGTTGTCATAGCTGATGAATGGCCATTGCAGGTCATATATCGTAGTGGTAGGTAGATTAAAATATTCGGAAAGAATAAACAGGTTGGAGAGGGTCGGAGTGGAAACGCTCTGCCATGTCATACGTCTCAGTGAATTCAGCGACCCTGAGGTCGGCATTATGATGGCTGTGCGTTGTTGGCGGCAATCTTCTTTGTTTTCTTCCAATATTCAATGGTTCTCGCACGAGAAGATAAGGGAGAGGATGACATGGGGGCTGAATTCCTAGCGTTTAGACGACATGCGGGTCGGCTGTTACTTGCAGGCGTTGCTGCGGGTGCGGTGATCGCGCCTGATATCGCGGCTGCCCAAACTGCGATCGACGAAATTGTCGTAACCGCCCAGCGGCGTGAGGAACGTGCGCAGGATGTTCCAATCACCATTACAGCGGTTTCAGGTGAAGGGCTGCGGGAGCGCGGCGTAACAAGCCTTCAAGACATGCAGGCATCGGTGCCGTCGTTGGTCATCGCGCCCAATGGTCAGGCGTCGCGCGACGTCATGTCACCTTCCATTCGGGGTCAGTCGGCATCGTTTCAGGGTTCGCCCGCAGTTGTCGTGTACATGAACGAAGTACCGCTGCCATCCGGCTACACACTGTCGAACCAAGGCGGCCCAGGTAACTTCGTCGATCTTCAGAGCGTGCAGGTCTTGTCGGGTGCGCAGGGCACTTTGTTCGGCCGTAACACTACGGGTGGCGCGATCCTGCTTACTCCGGCCAAGCCAACGGATCGGCTTGAGGGCTATATCGGCGGTGGCGTCGGTAACTATAATATGACCGAACTGGAAGCCATGCTCAACGTGCCGGTTACGGACAAGGTGAGCATTCGTCTGGTGGGTGCAACGCGCGATCGTGACGGTTTTACCTACGACGTTAACTGGCGCAAGGATCGCGACGACACGCATTGGCGCATGGCTCGCTTAGGCCTGTTGTTGACCCCGACCGAAACTCTTCAGAACTATACGATGGCTTATTACGGCTATTCCCGAACAAACGGTTCGGGATCAATCGCCAAGGGGTTCAACACGGGCTATTTTCAGGCGCTTGACAGCTTTGTGCCGTCATTCGATTTCTGTCGTTCCGCCGGGAACTGCAATTACTACACCGATCTGATAGCGCAGGCCAATGAGCTTGGCCCCCGGAAGACTGCTCATGGCGTGGATGATTTCGCCAAGACAGTGACATGGGGGATCACGAACACCACTGATTTTGATGCGACTGACAACATAAAAATACGCAACATCATCAGCTATGCTCGTTTTAAATCCTATTACTCGAACGATCAGGACGGCACGATCGCGCCGATCTATAACACTGGCACGACGGTTGAAAGTCGCCGGTCTCCGCGTGATCACTACAAGCTGTTCACGGAAGAACTACAGTTGCAGGGCAATGCCCTGGACAACAAGCTTACTTATACCGTAGGTGGCTTCTACTTCAAACAGTCCCCTGCAGGCTTGATGGAATCCTTTTCCATCAACGTATGTAGTAACAAGACCGAAGCTGGCTGCGCGCTGGGCACCAGCCAAGTTGGGGTGACCAATGAATCAAAGGCGCTCTATGCTCAAGCGAGCCTTGATCTCGGAGCGTTCGTGCCCGCGCTGGATCGTGTTCGGCTGACTGGTGGTTATCGCTATACCTGGGATCATGTGGAGGGCTTTACGGCTTCCTGGTCGGCGATCCCGGTGGGCGGGGGTGCCGTGATCAACCTGTGCTCCTGGAAATCGCAGTTCACAACGACGCCGCTCACTGATTGCCGTTTTTCCGGTAATCTCAAAAGCTCGGCACCGAACTGGACAGTGGGCATCGATTATAGGCCGAATGACGACCTGATGCTCTATGCGAAGGTGACCAAGGGCTACAAGGCAGGCGGCTTCAACGCCTATGCAGTGTTCCCGAACACCCGGACCTTCGGGCCGGAATATCTCACCGACTATGAAGCAGGCTTCAAATCCGACTTCGAGGTCGGCGGTATGGCCACGCGGTTCAACGTCAACGGCTTCTATCTGGATTATTCGAACATTCAGCGCGCTGCGGGTGACCGCAACAACGCCACCGGCGGCAACGGCGCGATCACGCTCAGCACTGCTTCGGCCGTCATCAAGGGTGTGGAAGTGGAGGCCATGATCCGGCCATCTCGCGAAATCGAACTCGGCTTGAACTACAGCCATACCTCTTCCCACTACAAGTCGTTCAAGTTCGACTCGAACTCGGGTGTCTGGGATTGCACGGCTCAGTCCATCACGTCGCCCAAGGTTTTTGCCGGAGCAGACATGACCTGCCGCCCGTTGCAATATCTGTCTCCCAATATTCTCTCGGTCTACGGTCGCTTCACGATCCCGACCTCCGAGAAGTTCGGCAACGTCAGCCTGTTCGTCAGCTATAACTGGACGGACGCGCAGGAAACCGCGCCTTTCTCGACGGAGACATTCCCAGACGGCACCACAAACGAGCCAGGTGTGCGCTTGCCGGCATTCGGCTTGCTCAACGCCACCCTGGACTGGAAGAATGCTCTTGCCAGCGGGCTGGACCTGTCACTGTTTGCGACCAACCTGACGAACAAGCTTTATGCGATCACCAATACCGGCACATACCAGACGATCGGTGCCTGGACGCAGATGTATGGCGAACCGCGAATGTTCGGCCTGCGCGCGCGTTACAAGTTCGGCGGGTCGGACTGATGGCGTGATGACCGGCTTATAACGGTTCTATTGCAGGTGAAAAGTAAGGCTCAGCCGCTAACAGGCGGCGGAGCCTTACTTGCACAAGGAGGCGCTGGTCCGATGATGTTAGGATGAAGGGTCTGTTGATCTGCTGCGATATCCCAACGCATCCTAACAATCAGCCTCCATCTGACGGGCCATTGGCTAACAATGACCCGTCGCGGACTTTTGTCCTGGCCGAATATTGTTCAGAGCGCGTAATCGATCTGCGCCCAGAACTTCTTGGTGTCGGCGTCGCCCGTGAAGCTCGCGATGCCCTTCCGCTCATAGTCCGCATATTTGACGAGAGCGCTCAGATGCTTGTCGATCTTCAAGGTCACCTGGGCGTTATATTCGTCCCCATAATGGATCGAGAGTCGGTCACTGCTGAAGCGGTGATAGATGAAAGATGCGACCAACGGCCCCATCTTGCCGACCTTCGGCATCGTGTAGGCGATGCCGCCATAATAGTCCTGAATGCCAGTCGTCGGCGTCGTCAGGAACTTGTCCGCCCAGCCATTGAATTTGTGCAGCGTCGCGAAAGGCGTCTGGAAGGCGAAACCGCCCGCAACGCCCTTAGCATTGCTGTCGGACCCCAATAGCTCATAACCGGCCGTCAGCTTGAAGGGGGCCACTTCCAACCCCAGTTCCGCCGCGACATAGTCGGCCTTATAGTCCACTGGGTTCTTCTGATAATCGCTCTGCCGCGCGTAGCTGGCGAGGTAGCTCAGCTTCACCTTCTTGGTGAGCGGAACCGCCCCAGCAAAGCGAGCGCCATAGGTTTGACTGCTGCTGCGCAGCAGTGCGGCGACAGGCTCGTCCTCATCGATCAGATAGGCAAAGCCGGTGATCGTGCCCAGCTTGGTTTTGTAGGAGACGTTCACGAAGATGTCGTCGCCGTCAATCTCGGTAGGCCGGTTCACTGATCCGAACTTGCCGCCATCGATCCCCCAGATCGTGCGCGCCGCGATGGCATAGGTCACATCGACCTTCAGAGTCTTGATCCCCATATATTCCACGCGCAGTGCGTCGAAGGTCTGCTCATTCTGGCGCCACGCGACCGAACCGACAAAGCGCTGATCGTCCAGGTTGATGCGCTGCCGCCCCAGCGTGACCACCAGCGGCTTGGTGCGATATTGCAGTTGCAGGCGATTGAGTTCGACGGTCTCAGGATCAGCGACGATGGGATAGAGCGTCTTGCCGTTGACGCCGCTATTATAATCCTCGTCGATGGCCAGCGTCCCTTCCCCTTCGACAAGGAAAGCGAAAGGTCCCTTGGACAGTTCGCCGCCAGCGCGCAGGCGCATGGTGACTGCATCAGCATCACGGCTGCTGGTCAACGGCAGTGGCCCGTCCTGATCGACCGTCTCGTAACGCAGCCGCGCTTCGACGATCGGCTTGAACACGATATCCTGCGCCAAGGCTGGCGTCGCTAACGTCGCCAGCGCGGATGCCGACAGCAACATATTCAATCCACGCATAATTCCCCCTCTATTGCTCCCGATGGCTTTTTGAGGCCTTGCAGGGCATCCCCTCTCAATCCCGATATTCTTGATGCCGCCTCGGTGGGCGACCTGTCTCTCACGCAGCAAGCGTCGCCGGATTGCGGTAGCGCTCGTGCAGGAAATGAATGACCGCGCTGCGGGCCTCTGCATATTCAGGCATGTCGATGGCTTCGAGCCGGTTGCGCGGCCTCGCCAATGCCACGGGCCGGTCCTCGCCGATCCGCGCGGCCGGGCCGTTGGTCATCATGACGACGCGGTCAGCGAGCAGCACGGCCTCGTCCACATCATGGGTGATCATCAGCACCGTGTTGTTGAGCCGCGCCTGCAGATCCATAACGACGTCCTGCAGCGCCGCCCGCGTCAGCGCATCGAGCGCGCCGAAGGGTTCGTCCATCAGTAGGACGCGCGGGTTCATCGCTATCGCGCGGGCGATGCCCACGCGCTGCTTCATGCCCCCGGACAATTCGCCCGGCCTTTTCCCGGCGGCGTGGGCCATCTGCACCAGCTCAAGATTGTGCATGACCCAATCCCTGCGCTCTGCCTTGCTCTTGCCGCGCGCCGTCTTGTCCACCGCCAGGCGCACATTTTCCTCGACGGTCAACCAGGGCAGCAGCGAATGGTCCTGGAACACGAATGCACGGTCCGGTCCCGGTGCATCCACCACTTCCCCGTCCAGGAAGATCGCCCCGCGGGTCGGTTCGACCAGTCCGGCCACGGCGTTGAGCAAGGTTGACTTGCCGCAGCCCGAATGACCGATCAGCGCTACGAACTGTCCCTTGTCCACTTCCAGGTCGATGCGGTCCAACGCGCAGAAACGTCCGGCCTTCGTGGGAAATTCGACGGTGATGCCCTCAAGCGCGAGATAGCTGCGTTGTTTCATGAAACTGCTCTCCCCTTCAGCCTGCCCGGCTGATGACGCGGCCCGCAAAGGCGACGATGCGATCCAGCGTAAATCCGACCAGGCCGATCCAGACGAGTGCGACGATCGTGTCGGTGAGCAACGAGCTGTTGTAGCTGTCCCAGATGAAAAAGCCGACGCCGGTGCCTCCCTGCACCATCTCCGCCGCCACTATCGCCAGCCAACTCATGCCGACGCCGATACGCAGCCCGGTGAACATGTGCGGCACGGTGGCGGGCAGCATGATCCGGACGAAATATTCGACGGGATTGAGCGCGAGCACCTTCGCCACGTTGCGATAGGGCGCCGGAATGGTCTGAACCCCTGCCGCCGTGTTCAGGATGACCGGCCAGATCGCGGTGATGAAGATCAGGAAGATCGCCGATGGCTGCGCTTGCTGAAAGATGGCGAGACTGATCGGCAACCAAGCGAGCGGCGGCACTGTGCGCAGCACCTGGAACAAGGGATCAAGCGCGCGGAAGGCGCAAACGCTCTGACCGATCAGAATACCGAGCGCCACACCGACGATCGCCGCGATGCTGTAGCCGATGAGGACCCGACTGAGGCTGGTCAGAACATGACCGGCAATGCCGACATCGCCGCCATCCTGGATGCTGAAGTGGGTAAAACCGATCTTAACGCCCTTGAACGGGTGAGTGACGACATCATGACTTTCCTGCCAGACTTTCACAGGGCTGGGGAAAGTCGCGTCCGGCGATCCACACAGAAGCTGCCAGAACAGCAACAGCGCCCCGATCATGACGACAGTGGGCAGTATGGCGGCGATTAGCGCACGCCCCTTGCTCACGATCGGATTCACCGGCGCTGCTACGGGCTCGAAACTGCGTCGTGCGATCGCTTCTTCCGGATAGGGCAGGATGACCCCCAGTTCGGTGGTGGTGCCGCCGGACGATACCGGCGGCCCTCCATTCCTGCTCTTTGGCGATAACGGAGCCATGGCTTTTTCCTCCCTCATCAGACCCGCTTGATCGCTAGGCTGGCCAGATAGGCCTTGGGGTTGCTGGGATCGAAGGTCTTGCCGTCGAAGAATTTCTCGACGCCGCGGCTATCGCTGGCTGGCCCCTTGCCTCCCAGCATCGCTGCTGCCTTCCGCCAGATGTCGGAGCGATTGACCTTGCTGATCACCCCCTTGGTATCCAGCGACATGGGCAGCTTGCCCCAGCGCTGATTTTCCGTGAGGAACCACAGGTCGTGGCTCTTGTAGGGGAACGAGGCATACCCGTTGAAGAACTTCATCTTGAACGCCGCGTTCGGGAATTTGCGCCCGTCGCCCATGTTGAAATTGCCCTGCAGGCGGTCGGCAATGTCCGTAACCGGGCACTTCAGATAGTCGCGACCAGCGATCGTACCCGCCAGACGCGCGATATTGCTCGGATTGTCCGCCCAGCGCTGCGCTTCGATAATGGCTGCGGTAATGGCGACTGCGGCGCGCGGGTTCTTCGCCACCCAGTCCGACCGCATGGCGAAGCTCTTTTCGGGATGGTTCATCCACATCTGGCCGGTCGAAACCGCCGTGTAGCCCAGATTTTGCGCCACCAGCTGATCATTCCACGGCTCGCCCACGCAGAAGGCGTCCATCGTGTCGGCCTTCATGTTCGCCACCATCTGCGGCGGCGGGATGGTGATCAGCTCGACATCCTTGTCCGGATCGATGCCACCCGCCGCCAGCCAGTAGCGGATCCACATGTCGTGCGTCCCGCCGGGGAAGGTCATCGCCATCGTGATCTTCTTGCCCGCGCCCTTGCGCTGGGCGATCACGCCCTTCATTTTCGCAGAGCTGATGTCGGCTTTCGCGCCCAGATATTCCTTGGAAACCGAAATGGCCTGACCGTTGACGTTCAGGCGGGCGAGAATGCTCATCGGCGTCGCCTTGCCGATCGAGCCCAGCGTCAGCAGATAGGGCATTGGCGTGAGAATATGCGCGCCGTCGATGCCGCCACCGGCGCTGCCCAAGACTAGATTGTCGCGTGTCGCGCCCCAGCTGGCCTGCTTGGTCACCTGCACATCGGGCAGACCATATTTGGCGAAGAAGCCCAGTTCCTTGGCAATGATCACAGGCGCAGCATCGGTCAGGGCGATGAAGCCCAACTTCGCGCCAGTCACTTCCGGCCCAGCACCTGCGGCGAAGGCGCCCGACGGAAATGCCTGATGCACCGCAGCAAAAAGCGCAGCTGTCCCACCGGCTTTCAACGCGCCACGGCGGCTAACGCCTTTCGGATTGTCCCCCTCTGCCATTCCCCAATGTCCTTCTCTGTCAGATCGTCAGCGCTGCGACAGGCACGCAGCCAGCCATTCGCCGAAGCGCTGCCCGGCGTGTGAAAGATGATGATGAAGGTTCACGGCGCGCGTTCGCGTTCGCGTGAAAAACATAATAAAAAAGCCGCCTGGACGAGGTCTGTTCAGACCAGCCCGGGCGGCGTCATTGCCGATTTCGATACTGTAATCTCGAAGCTGGTTTCTGCCGTCATCGGCGGTGCCAGCCTATGCGTCGAAGCGCCCCTGCCTCGACATGGATTAAGCTGTCACCGATTCGTCCGAGTCGCAAGAAAAATTTTTGCGTTGCACAATTTGCAATCGAAGAGGTGTGTCGCTGCTGAAGTCGCTAAGCTGGCCCACCGTCCGGCATCCATTTGAGTCCCGACCTTTTCAGCCGCCCAGGGGCAAATTTCCGTGCACTAGCTGCGGAGGGAATGTTTATCCGTTCTGGTGCGCCGAGATCAGTCTTGCCGGGGGTTCGAGCGCGATTGGAGGCTTAGCGCGCGGTGAGCTTCGAAAACCGCTTTACGGCATTGCGCGGCATGAAACGCAGCACGTCGATATAGTCGCGACAATGGGCGCGAGCGCGCGATTGTATGGGAACGTCTTTGCCGATGATCGACACGGCAAGCCTACGGCTTGTCTCATAAGCCTCCCGCGTTCGGGCTGACTACGCCTGCATCGGATCGGTCATACTGCTCGTATGTTTCGCCCAGGGTGAGCTTGCTGGCCGGGACGGGCGGCACTGGCTCTGCATCCACCGGAGCCGCATCATGGATCACCTGACGCTTTGCCACGGCATCGTCCGACAACGGTTCGAGCAGCGTCGGGTCGCAGTGAAGACCAGCAGCCCAGCGGCGATGTTCAATCTCTGTCTCGACCCGAGCCATGGCGTTGGGCAACCGGCGCAGGGAGATCTTCAAGCTGTCGGTTTGAAGCGACCGCCATATTTCGGGGTGACCCATGAGCGGTCGAGCATCGTGCGGAATGCGGCGAGTAGCAGTTCTTTGTAGCAGACGCTCTCTGGGGACCGTGTTCTCGACGATCCCCGTGCATTATCAATGCTTTGAGAACAAATGGTGCCCAGAAGAGGACTCGAACCTCCACGACCTTGCGATCGCCAGCACCTGAAGCTGGTGCGTCTACCAATTCCGCCATCTGGGCACGGGGTAGGACGGCGCGATTAGCCGTTGGTCTGCCTAGTGTCAATTCCATCGGAGCTATTATTTTCTTCCTTTCTGGTTTTCCGCGCGCCAGCGTCTATTGGCTTCATGCAAGCCGCATCAAAGGTCGGTGGGAGATAGCCGATGAACCCTATTTCAGCAGTTCCGCTGGCGTCGTTCGCCCGCGCCGATGGCGTGCGCCTCGCCTATCGGCATCGCCCGGGTTCCGGCCCGACCATCGTCTTCCTGCCGGGCTATATGTCCGACATGGAAGGCGGCAAGGCGATCGCCATCGACGCCTGGGCGGCACGGACTGGCCGGGCGATGCTGCGGCTCGACTATGGCGGCAACGGAGCGAGCGAAGGCCGGTTCGAGGATGGTGCGCTTGCCAGTTGGCGTGACGATGCGTTGCTGTTGATCGACGCTTTGACGGACGGGCCGCTGCTGCTGGCGGGATCGTCGATGGGCGGCTGGATCGCCTTGCTCATCGCGCTGGCTCGTCCCGAAAGGATTGCCGGGCTGGTCGGGATCGCCGCGGCGCCGGATTTTACCGAATGGGGCTTCAGCGACGCGGACAAGGCGCTGCTGGCTACGGAGGGCCAGTTGCGCGAGCCCACGCCCTATGGCGACCAGCCGCTTGTGACTACGCTCGCTTTCTGGCAGTCGGGCCAGGCGCTTCGTTTGCTCGACCGGCCAATCCCGATCAGCTGCCCCGTCCGGCTGCTGCAGGGGCAAGAGGACCGCGACGTGCCTTGGCAGACGGCCCTGCGGCTTTCCCAGCGCCTGCATTCATATGATGTGCAGACGCTGCTCGTTAAGGATGGCGATCATCGCCTGTCGCGTGACAGCGACATCACGCTGTTGATCAACACCCTTGGCAGCCTTCTGGATATTCTCTGATGCTTCTTCTCCCGCTGCTGCTCTTGACGCCGCAAGCCTATGATCCCGAAATCGAAGCGGTGATGAACCGGCCCAGAAAGGAGGAGCAGCGGGCGTCCACTCCGCGACCGAGTGGCTCCTCCGCTGCCGATGGCCGCATTCCCGTTCCGGAAAAATATGCCGCGCCATTTCAGGCCTGCCTCGATGAAGCGCTCGCGTCCCCCGACAAAGGTGTAGCATTCGCACAGAAATGGCGGATTGAAGGAGGCTCTTTCTACGCGCGCCATTGCATGGGTTTCGCTTATGCCCGCGCGGAGCGGTGGGCGCCCGCCATGGTCGCCTTCGAGCAGGCCGCTGATGAGGCGGAACGGAGCGGTGAGATGGCGCAAAGCGCCCGCTTGTGGGCGCAGGCGGGGAACGCCGCACTGGCGGCAGGCGATGCCGCAAAGGCGCGCAGCAGTTTCGATGCGGCCTTGGCGCGCGGCTTGCCCGACGGCGTTGAAAAGGGAGAGACCTATCTTGATCGCGCGCGGGCCCTCGTGGCGTTGGGCGACGCCAAGGAAGCGCGGGACTCGCTCGATGTGGCGCTCGCTCAAGTACCGCAGGACCCCCTTGCCTGGCTGTTATCGGCCACACTCGCGCGTCGGTCTGGAGAGTTGAAGCTCGCGCAGGCGCATATTGCGCGCGCGGTGCAGCTTTCCCCCGATGATGCATCCGTCGCGCTGGAGGAGGGCAACATCGCAGTCCTGACCCACCATGACGATGTCGCGCGGTCGGCCTGGCAGCGCGCGATCAAGCTCGGCCCTCAATCCCCCGCTGGAAAGGCCGCTGCCGACAATCTCGCCCGGCTGCCTACAGGCGCTCCGGCTCGCTGAACGGCCAGCGCGCCCTAATTAAGGTAGAAGTCCACGGTCGTGACGACGCGCACCTTCTTGTAGGGCGTGTCACTGGACCCGTCCGCCTCGCCGTCGCGCGGATCGATGGAGAAATAGCCTTGGGTCGCGCTCTTGATCCCGCCTACGCTGGCGCCGCTGTCGCGGGCAAATTGTTCGGCCGCCGCGCGCGCATCGCGGGTCGCGGCGGCAACCATGGGCGGTTTGATGTCATTGAGCTTGGTGAAGCTGTAACGCATGCCCGACCCCTCTTGTAATGTGACGCCCCGGCGGACCAGATCGAACTGTTGCGCGACTGCCTTCTGCGCCTTGGCGATGTCTGTCGTGCGCAACAACATGCGCTGGGTGATGGTGATCGTGTTGAGGCCGTTGTTGATATATTGATTGACGCCAGCGCCAGTGGGCGTGAGCGCCTCCGGCTTGAAGCCCAGGTTTGTGAAATAGGCCTTCAGCTCCCGCGTATTGTTATCGATCTCCGCGCGTACGGCGGGCAGATCAAAGCCCGTCGCAGCATAGCTGATCGACCAGGTAGCGAGATCAGCCGTGACATTGCGCTCCGCCAAGCCGCGGACCGTGACGGACCGATCGGCGGCCTTGGCCCGCTTCAACCCATCACCCAGCAAATAGCCGCCGCTGACCAATCCCAGCGTCAGCAGCCCGGCACAAGCCAGCAGCACCTTGTCGCGATACTCCAGCGCCATTCGCGTCTCCTCTTTCATCGATGCCTGTGCCGCCCTATCTTGGCAGCGACCCTGCCACTGCCGAGATGAACCGTTGCTTGCTGGCGACGAATGGAGCGACTGCTTGACCAAATATCTTCATACCATGATCCGTGTGACCGACATCGATCGCACAGTCGCCTTCTTCAAGCTGTTGGGCCTTGAGGAGCAAAAGCGCTTCGACAATGAAAGCGGCCGCTACACACTCGTTTTTCTCGCCGCGCCGGGGGACGAGGATGCTCAGGTTGAACTGACCTATAACTGGCCAGCGGAAGATGGCACGCCTGCTGAACACTATGGCGAGGGCCGTAATTTCGGCCATCTCGCCTATCGGGTGAGCAACATCTATGACGTCTGCCAGCGTATGATGGATGCGGGCGTTACCATCAACCGGCCGCCGCGCGACGGCCATATGGCTTTCGTCCGCACGCCGGACAATATCTCGATCGAACTGTTGCAGGACGGTCATCTGGAGCCTGCCGAACCCTGGGCGTCCATGCCGAACACGGGCGTCTGGTAATCCCATGCTGAGCGTCGCGCGCGTAGCCGTACTGTCCGACAATTATGTCTGGCTGCTGCATGATGATGCCAGCGGCGAAACGGTCGTGATCGACCCCGCCGTGGCGGAACCCGTGCTGGCTGCGGCGGCGGAGCGGGGATGGGCGATAAGCCAGATATGGAACACGCACTGGCATGGCGATCATGTCGGCGGCAATGCGGCGATCAAGGCCGCGACCGGTTGCCGGATCACCGGACCCGCAGCGGAGGCCGCCAAGATCGGTGCGCTCGACCGGCAGGTGGGCGAGGGCGACGAGGTACGCATCGGCGGCCATGTCGCGACGGTCATGGAGGTGCCCGCCCATACCGCCGGTCACATCGCCTATCATCTCGCCTCCGATCGCATCATATTTGTCGGCGACACGCTGTTCGCGATGGGCTGCGGGCGGCTGTTCGAAGGGACGGCCGACCAGATGTTCGCCAACATGGCCCGCTTCGCCGCCTTGCCCGACGAGACGGCGGTTTATTGCGCGCATGAATATACGCAGGGCAATGGCCGCTTCGCTTTGACGATCGAGCCGGACAATGAAGCGCTGGTGGCGCGTATGGCAGAGGTGGATGAGGCCCGGGCGCGGGGAGAAGCAACCGTGCCCACCACCATCGGCCTTGAGCGCGCGACCAATATCTTCATGCGCGCCAATGATGTGCAGGAACTCGCCCGTCGACGCACGGCCAAGGATACGGCCTGACGGTTCGGGCGTTACCGCGATTGCTCCGCCGTGCGGAGACAAGTGCAGGAGAAGTGCCATGCGTGCATGGATGTGTCTGGCGCCGCTGATGCTGGCAGCGTGCGCGGGTGGTGACGAACCCGCGCGTCTTACGGAAAAGCAAGCCGACCGGCTGGAAGCGGCGTTGGACGGCAAGGTCGCCGGTGATCCGGTCAGTTGCGTGAGCCGCTATCCCGGTTCCAGCCTGACCGCGATCAGCGAAAGCGTGTTGCTGTACCGGGTGAGCGGACGCCTCGTCTACCGCAACGACCTTAATGGCAGTTGCACCGGGCTTGGGCGGGGCGACACGCTCGTCATCAGGCCGACCGGCGCCGGGTCTCAATATTGCCGTGGCGACATCGTGCGAAGCGCCGATCTGGTTACCGGGTCCATCACGGGCGGTTGCGCGCTTGGCTCCTTCACACCTTATCGCACGCCGGATCGCTGACGTTCAACCTTTATACAAGGCGTCCAGCTGTTCGCTATAGCGCGCCTTGATGACATGGCGGCGGATTTTCATCGACGGTGTCATCTCGCCATTTTCTATGGTGAAGGGCTCCTCGGCCAGGATGATGCGGCGCACCCGTTCGGTCACGGAAAGCTCTTCATTCACCCGGTCCATCGCCGCCCTTAGCGCCGCCAGATATTGGGCGTCTTTCGCAAGCTGATCGGCCGTCTTCCCTCCGGCCAGCGCCCATTCGCGTGTCCACTCGGCATCCGGCACCAGCAGACCCACCAGATGCGGCCGCCGGTCGCCATAGACCATAGCCTGGCCGATCTCGGGCTGCAGCGTCAACATGCCCTCGACCTTCTGAGGCGACACATTGTCGCCCTTGTCGTTGACGATCAGGTCCTTCTTGCGGTCGGTGATCCGGATCCGGCCCTTGTGGTCGATCTCGCCAATGTCGCCGGTATGCAGCCAGCCGTTCTTCAGCGCTTTCTCGGTCTCCGCCGCGTTGCGCCAATAGCCCTGCATCACCAGTTCCCCGCGCACCAGGATCTCGCCATCATCGGCGATCTTTACCTCGACCCCGTCCAGCGGCGGCCCGACCGTGTCCATAGCGATGCCAACGCCGGGCCGGTTGCAGCTGACGACTGGCCCGGCCTCCGTCTGGCCATAGCCCTGTAGCAGCGTCAGCCCCATCGCATCGAAGAAGAGTCCGACATCAGGGTTGAGAGGCGCGCCGCCCGATACCAGAGCCTTCATGCGCCCGCCGAAGCGCTTGGCGATCTTGGGTTTCAGCGTCCGGTTCAGCAACAGCTTCACCGGCAGGTCGGCAATGGACCCCTCGCCCCTCTGCTCCTTGGCCGCGATCCGCAGGGACTGGGCCAGAAGCCAGGCCGGAAACTTGCCCTGCTTCTCGATCGATTTGATGATCCGTGCCCGCAGCACCTCGAACAGGCGGGGGACGACGACCATGATCGTGGGCCGCGCTTCCTCTATGTTGCTGGCGAGCTTCTCCAGCCCCTCGGCATAATAGATCTGCCCCGCCAGCATGATCGGCAGGAACTGGCCGCCGCTATGCTCATAGGCGTGGCTGAGCGGCAGGAAGGACAGGAAGACCTCGTCCCCCCATCCGAAATCCTCCGCCACCAGCTTTCCCGCGCCCTCGATATTGCACAGGATCGCTCCATGATGCTGCATGACGCCCCGAGGCGCGCCCCCAGTGCCGCTGGTGTAGATGATGCAGGCAAGGTCGTTCCGCCCGGCGGTCTGTTCCGCCGCGCAGGCATCCGGATCGGCGATGTGCGACGCGATCATGTCCGCCCACAGATGGCAGGACAGATCGCCCTGCGCGCCGCGCAGCGGTTCCATGCCGACGATGAAGCTCGCCTGCGATCGCAGGACGGCGGGCATCAGCGTCTGGGCCAGCTTGGCGGTCGACACGATCACCGCCCGCGCGCCGCTGTCGGTAAGGATATGTTGATGATCGCGTGTCGTGTTGGTGGTGTAGGTTGGCACCGTCACGCAACCGGCTGCCATGATGGCAAGGTCGGCGATGCAGAATTCCGGCCGGTTCTCGCTCACCAGCATCACCGGGTCGCCTGGCTTCAGCCCTTGTGCCTTGAGGGCGGCGGCAAGGCCCGCAACCTGCAACGCCACCTCGGTCCAGCTAAGCGATTTCCAGCCGCCTGCTGTCTTGCGCCACAGGAAAGGCAGGTCACCCATTTCCTTCGCCCGCGCGAAGAACATGGTCACCAGATTGGGATACTGTTCGATCGCCCGCAAGCAGCGCAACTCCTTGATTGAGGGCGCGTATCACCCGCGCATCCGCTCCTTCGGCCGCTATAGCCGTGCCTTGCCGTAGCGGTCACGCATTTTCAGTCGAACAGCCCGTCCTGGAGACCGCTAGGGGGATTGAGGCCGAGATGCTTCCAGCCCGGCCCGTTGAGGCAGCGTCCGCGCGCCGTGCGCGCGATAAGGCCAAGCTGGATCAGATAGGGCTCGATAACTTCTTCGATCGTGTCGCGCGGCTCCGACAACCCCGCCGCCAGCGTTTCGACGCCCACCGGCCCGCCGCGATAAATGTCGGCGATCATCATCAGGTAGCGGCGATCCATGAGGTCAAGGCCCAGTTGATCGACTTCCAGACGGCTGAGCGCCGCGTCGGCGGCCTTGGCGTCCACCGCTTCGACACCAGCGACGTTCGCGAAATCGCGCACCCGCCGCAGTAATCGCCCCGCGATGCGCGGCGTTCCGCGCGACCGCCGGGCGATCTCGATCGCTCCGTCAGACGTGATGCCAAGGTCGAGCAACCGGGCAGCGCGCCGCACCACCAGTTCCAGTTCCTCGACGGTATAGAATTGCAGCCGCACCGGAATGCCGAAACGGTCGCGCAGCGGCGTCGTCAGCAGTCCCTGCCGGGTCGTCGCGCCCACCAGCGTAAAGCGCGGCAGGTCGATGCGCACCGACCGAGCCGATGGTCCCTCGCCGATCATCAGGTCCAGCGCCCGGTCCTCCATCGCGGGATAGAGGACTTCTTCCACGGCTGGATTGAGCCGGTGGATCTCATCCACGAACAGCACGTCGCCTTCATCAAGGTTGGTGAGCAGCGCCGCCAGATCGCCCGATTTGGCGATCACCGGGCCCGATGTCGCGCGAAAGCCGACGCCCATCTCCTTCGCAACGATCTGCGCCAGGGTCGTCTTGCCAAGGCCGGGCGGGCCAAAGAACAGCACATGGTCCAAAGCGTCGCCGCGCTGCTTCGCCGCCTCGATGAAGACGCGCAGATTTTCGCGCGCTGCCTGCTGCCCGATAAATTCGGTGAGCGATTTGGGCCGCAGCGCTGCGTCCACATCCTCGGGACGGCGCGTCGAGGCGATCAACCGGTCCTCGCTCACTTGGCCGCCTTCCGCAGCGCCAGCCGCACCAGCGCATCCAGCGTCGCGCCTTCACCCAGCTCTTCTTCCGCCGCGGCAACCGCGCTGCTGGCCTCGACCGGCTTGAAACCGAGATTCTGAAGCGCAGACACGGCATCCGCGCCAAGCCCTCCGGCAGTCGCCGGGATGATGCCGGTGCCCGATATTCCACCCGCGCCCGGCGCGGCGCCGATCTTGTCCTTGAGCTCATTGACGATGCGCAGCGCCAGCTTGGGGCCGACGCCATTGGCGCGCGCCACCATGGCCTTGTCGCCCGTCGCCACCGCGCGATGTAGTTCGGCTGGTTCAAGCGCCGACAAAATGGCCAGCGCCACGCGCGACCCCACGCCCTGTACGCCGATCAGCAGGCGGAACCAGTCGCGCTCTTCTCCGCGCGCAAAGCCGACGAGCCGGATCGAATCCTCCGACACCAGCATTTCGGTATGCACGGTCACGGCTTCGCCCACCGGCCCCAGCGCAGCCAGCGTCCGGGACGATGCCCCGACCAGATAGCCCACGCCCGCCACATCGATGATCGCATGGTCCAGCCCGGTGCTGTCCAGCCGCCCTTTCAATTTCGCGATCATGCCCCGCACCCTTTGGTCATGGTCTGTTCTTTACAGCGTCTCCGGCGCAGCGCCAGTCAAAAGCGTGTTTGTCACGGCACCATTTGGTCTGCCGGGCGTAATGCAGCGAAATCCTCCCTTTTTTCAGGAAGCCATTGATGTCCATGCAAGCGCCGCTGCTCTCGCCGCAGGATTTCGTCTGCCCCGCCATTCGCCTTTCCGGCCCCGTCGACCAGGCGATGTATCTGCACTTCAAGGATGCACTCGCCGCCGCTCCTTCTGAAGGCTTGGTGGTAATAGAAATCGCGACGCTGGGGGGCGATCCCGAAATCGCCCGGATGATGGGCGAGGATATCCGGTTTCATTCCGAGCTTAGTCCCGGCCGTAGGCTCGTCTTCCTTGGCAAGACCGCCGTCTATTCGGCAGGAGCTACCTTCATGGGCTTCTTCGCCAAGGAGAATCGCTATCTCACCCGCGGGACGCGGGTCATGATCCATGAGCGGCTGATCACGAAGGACATCCATTTGCAGGGGCCGCTCACGACCTGCATCGCGCCGCTCAAAGCTGCGCTCAATGAGATAGAGTCTTCGATCACCATTCAAAATGAGGGCTTTTCGAACCTTATCCTTGGTTCCGACATCACGCTTGAGGAAGTCCTGCGCCGCGCCCCCGAAAACTGGTATCTGGAAGCCAATGAAGCTGCGTCGCTCGGTCTGGTGGCAGCCGTGCTCTAAAAGCGCGCAGCATTTGATCTGAAAGCTGAAATTGATCCGAAAAACTAAAAGCCGTTCAGGCTGAGCCTGTCGAAGCCTTTCTCATTTTAAAACGTAAAACCCTTCGACAAGCTCAGGGCGAACGGTAGGAGAAGCAAATTCAGGGCGAACGGTAGTGAAAAGAAAAGCCGATTGAGCGCGGTCCTGAAATCCTTCTTTTCGCTGCTCTTTGTGCAGTCAGGGGCGAACGGGCGCGCTCAGAAATAGCCCACCCTTGCCAGCCTCCGTTTTTTGCGGCTTCCTGATGGACATGAAGCCTGCCTCTTCGCGTCGCGCGCTTTTCCCCTGGCGCTATGGGATGTTCCTGATGCTTCTGGCGACGGCCTTGCCCTTCGGCCTGATGATGCCTTGGCATCAGGCGGTGATGGCGGGGTTCGATTGTGCCTCTTCCGCTTTCATCGCCGCCGCAGCATCGCTCATTCATGCCGATCCGGACAGCATGCGCCGCAATGCCGAGGTGAACGACGCCAATCGCCGCCTCATGCTCCTTCTCACGGGTATCGTCTCATTGGTCGTTCTGGTTGCCGTGGGCGCTGCCGTCAGCCAGCATGGCGGCCCGAACGCGGCGGTCATAGCCCTGCTGCTCGTGACACTGGCGCTCGCCTGGCTCTTTTCGAACCTTGTCTATGCCATGCACTACGCGCATCTTTTCTATCTGGCCGATGCGCAGGGTTCAGATAGGCAGGGGCTCGAATTTCCCGGCACGCCGGAGCCCGGCTACAGCGACTTCGTCTATTTCGCCTTCACCCTCGGCATGACATTTCAGACCTCGGACGTCACGGTCACCGGCACGCCCATGCGCCAGGTCGTCACGACGCACTGCCTCGCTGCCTTCCTGTTCAATCTCGGCATCCTCGCCTTCACGATCAACGTGCTCGGAGGCGCCTGAGCCAAGCTTCACGGCTTGCTTACCATTTGCAGGCATAAGCGCGATCATGCCTCCTGCTGCCGACCCCTGCCCCCCATCCGCCGTCAGTCATGGTGTCGGCCTTGTTGGCCTCGCGGGCCTGGCTCTTTGGGCAATGGTGGCTCGGCATTATGGCATGAACGGCCCCAATGCAGGCTTTGCCGCAGTCGTCGCCTGCGGACTGCCGATGGTATTGTGGTCGCTGCTGGTGGACAAGGTTCATCGCAATGCTTCGACCGGTATCGATTGGCAGGCTTCGCCCCGGCGGCTGCGCGCCGTGCTCGACATCAGCCTCGTAAAGGTCGCCGGACTTTGGGCGACATGGCTGGCGATCGCTATCTTCTACTGTCTCGCCCGCTGGTATTGGAACGGTAACTATCGCTACTCCATGGACCTGTTCATGGACGCCGCCCCTTGGCTGCTGCTGTTTTCCTTTCCTTATGTCGCATGGCTCGACCGGCGGCTGGTTGAGCCTCGTGACGCGACCTACGCTTTTGGCCAATGGGTCATCGGCGGCGCCGCAGGGAAACCTGACATGGCGCAGGTCGCCAATCACGCGCGCGCCTGGGCGGTCAAGGGCTTCTTCCTTGCCTTCATGCTCTCCATCGTGCCGGGCAATTTCGCCAGCATCGTCGACTGGCGGCTGGATCATGCCTTCGCGAATCCTGTGAGCCTGGCGGCCTTCCTGATCGCGGTCATGTTCATGATCGATGTCTGCATGGCAACGGTGGGCTATCTGCTGACATGCAAGCCGCTCGATTCCCACATCCGGTCAGCCAATCCGTTGCTCGCTGGCTGGGTCGCGGCGCTTATCTGCTATCCGCCCTTCGTGCTGATGGGGGGAGGGGGTCCGCTGGACTATCATGCGGGCGGCGCGGAATGGGACGTGTGGACGCAAGGGCACAGGGCGCTGCAATGGCTGCTCGGCGGCTGGCTGGTCCTGCTGACCGCCATTTACGCCTGGGCGACGGTCGTCTTCGGCATCCGCTTTTCCAACCTTACCCATAGGGGCATCCTGACCCACGGCCCTTATCGCTGGAGCCGTCATCCGGCTTATCTCTCGAAAAATCTTTTCTGGTGGTTTTCCGCGCTACCCTTCCTGACGGTTTCGGGAAGCCTCACCGACATGGTGCGCAACTGCGCGATGCTGGCGATCACCAACGCCGTCTATTATTGGCGCGCGCGGACGGAGGAGGCGCACCTCTCCACTGACTCCGCCTACCGCGCCTATAGTGATTGGATGGAGCGCAACGCCCCCGTGCCCCGCCTCTTCGCCTGGATGACGGGGCGCGGGCGCAAGGCCGAACCGGCACTTAACCCAGCGGAATAGGTCAGAAGCTCTCGTCGGCATAGGCGCGGGAAAGATCGCCCGCCCAGTCGCCATGATAGCGCTCCAGCAACTCTTCGGCATGCGTCCGCCCCGCCGCCACGATCGCGTCCAGCGGCGCCAGATAGGCCGCTTCATCCGCGCCGCCATCGTTCAGCCGCGCCCGCGCCTTGAGCCCGGTGCGGCTGATATCCAGCACCTGAGCGGCGATATCCCGCAACTTGCGCCCGCCGGGAACCGGCGCGTCGAGCGCCAGCTTCGGCGCTGCGTCGCGCAACATCTGCCGGTCCTCCATCGTCCAGTCCTTCACCAGATCCCATGCGGCATCCAGCGCGCCCTGGTCATAGAGCAGGCCGACCCAGAATGCGGGCAGCGCCGTGATACGATCCGCCCTTCCGCCATCGGCCCCGCGCATTTCCAGGAAGCTCTTCAGCCGCACCTCCGGAAAAGCGGTTGAAAGATGATCCTCCCAGTCCTTCTCCGTCGGCCGTTCACCCGGCAGCACCGATAGCCTGCCGTCCAGAAAGTCACGGAAGCTCAGCCCCGCCGCATCGATATAGCGGCCGTCGCGATAGACGAAGTACATCGGCACATCGAGCGCATAGTCCGCATAACGCTCATAGCCGAAGCCATCCTCGAACACGAAGGGCAGCATGCCCGTCCGGTGCGGGTCCGTATCCGACCAGATATGGCTGCGATAAGACAGAAAACCGTTGGGCTTGCCCTCTGTGAAAGGAGAATTGGCGAACAGCGCCGTCGCCAGCGGTTGCAGCGCCAGGCTGACGCGGAACTTCTGCACCATGTCCGCCTCGCTGCCATAATCGAGGTTCGTCTGGATGGTGCAGGTGCGCAACATCATGTCGAGGCCCATCGTGCCCACCCGTGGCATGTGCCGCAGCATGATGTCGTAGCGCCCCTTGGGCATCACCGGCAGTTCGTCGCGCGTCTTGTCCGGCCACATGCCAAGGCCCAGGAAGCCCAGGCCCAGCATGTCGCCGACATATTTGACCTGTTCCAGATGCCGCGCCGTTTCCGCGAAGGTCTGGTGCAGATTTTCCAGCGGCGCGCCGGACAATTCCAGCTGCCCTGCCGGTTCCAGGCTGACCGTCCCGTCAGAGCCCGACAGCGCGATGATATTGTCGCCCTCGAACACCGGGCTCCAGCCATAGCGGGTCAGGCCGATCAGCAATGTGTGGATGCCGCCCTGCTCGTCATAAGAGGGCGCATGATGATCGGCCTTGGAATAGACGAACTTCTCATGCTCGGTGCCGATGCGCCAGCGCCCCCTGGGCTTCGCGCCCTTGGAAAAGGCCAGGATCAGCTGATCGCGGCTTTCGATGACGGGATCGAGTCCCCCTGAGTCGGTTCTGGTGCTCATGCCCCGCCTTGTCTTGCCCCCCTTGCGCGTCAATCGACAGCGCTCGACGATCAAATAGGTTGCGCTGGCGGGGGCTGCAATCCAATTTCGGATTGCAACTGGCCCAGCTTTCCTATCGCCAGTCGCCGTTCAGCGTCATCCAGGCGGCCGTTGCTGCGATCGCGGCCGTCTCCGCTCGCAGGATGCGGGGGCCCAGCGAGACCGGAACGGCCTTGCCGACAGCGCGGATCGCCTCCCGCTCCGCCGGGTCGAATCCGCCCTCCGGCCCGATAAGGAACGCCGCTGCGCCCGGATGCGCGCGCAGCGTTTCGTTCAGCGGTTCGCCGCCACTCTCATCGGCAAAGAACAGCCAGCGGTCATCCGGCCACTCCCGCAGCAGTGCGTCCAATTTCACCATCGCGCCCAGTTCCGGCAAGGCGGTGCGGCCGCACTGCTCCGCCGCCTCGACAAGATGCGCGTGCAACCGGTCGAGGTTCAGCTTGTCCACAACAGCCCGCCGCGTCAGCACCGGCTGCAGCTTCGCCACCCCCAGTTCGCAAGCCTTTTCGGCGATCAGGTCTATGCGGCCCTTCTTGATCGGGGCGCAGCATAGCCAGAAATCGGGCACCTCTTCCGGCGCTTTCGTCTGGCTAATGCACTCCAGCACCAGGTCGCGCTTTCGCATGTCCCGCACCCGCGCGGCCCATTCGCCGGATCTGCCATCGAACAGCAATATGATGTCATCCGGCTTCACCCGCATGACGCTGATCAGATAATGGGCGGGATTGCCATCGACCGGCACGGCCACGCCATCGCCCAACTGCGTCTCGACATGCAGGCGCGGCGCGCTCTGCGGCGGCCAGGCGGGGGTTGCGGTCATCGAACATCCATCCCTTCGGGCTGCGCCATTCAACAAGCGCAGGACAGGCTTGTTGCGGCTCTCCACTCCTCTAAAGAGGAAGAACGGCCTTTCGACAAGCGAGCGTGACGTTGAGTGAGAGTATAGTACCCGACACCCAGGCGCGCAGCCTGCTTGCCCGCCTGCCCGCAACGCCTCGCGCCCTCGCCCTGCTCGCCCGCCTCGATCGTCCGATCGGCTGGTGGCTGCTCTTCTGGCCGGGTGCCTGGGCGGTGGTTCTGGCGGGCGGGGCAGGGGAACGCTGGCCGCTCATCCTCTGGCTGTTGCTCGGCAGCATAGCCATGCGGGGCGCTGGCTGCGTGTTCAACGACATCGTCGATCGTGACCTTGACCGAAAGGTCGCTCGCACTGCCGCAAGACCGCTTGCCAGTGGTGCGGTGAGTTTGAAGGCGGCCTGGGCATGGCTGATCTTTCTCTGCCTCATCGGGCTGGTCGTCCTGCTGCAACTGCGCCCCTATGCGCAACTCGTCTCGCTCGGCAGCCTCGCGCTGGTTGCCGCCTACCCCTTCATGAAACGCATCACCGGCTGGCCGCAGGTCTGGCTCGGGCTCGTCTTCTCCTGGGCGGCGCTCGTCGGCTGGAGCGAGGTCGCGGGCGCGCTTACCCTGCCGGGGCTACTCCTTTACGCAGGCACCATCTTCTGGGTTGTAGGTTATGATACCATCTATGCATTGCAGGACAGGGAGGATGACGCGTTGATCGGTATCGGGTCGAGCGCCCTTTCCATGGGCCGCCATGTCCGTGCTGGCGTAACATTCTGCTATATGGCCGCACTTGCCCTATGGGCCGCAGCGCTGTGGCAGATCCGGCCGCAATGGCTTGCTCTCGCCGCGTTGCTGCCGATGGCGGCGCATCTCCTCTGGCAGGTGGGAACGCTGAAGGAGGATGGAGCCGATCCTCTCACCAAATTCCGGTCGAACCGTTTTGCCGGGCTCCTCATGTTCCTCGGCTGTCTGGTGGTAGGCAGCGCATGAGCAGCGGTCCCCTCCCGGGCGAGGATTGTTGGCGCATCGCCCGCGCCACCAAGGCCAGCGTGATCATCGACGCGGAAGCCTATTTCCGCCACGCCCGCGCCGCCATGCTCAAGGCGAAGCGCCGCATCATGCTGATCGGATGGGATTTCGATGCAGCCATAAGCCTCATCCGCGAAGATGAGGCGAAAGATGACGCGCCCGTCATCATCGGCGACTTCATCAGTTGGCTCGTCGCAGAGAAGCCGGAGCTTGAGATTTTCCTGCTGCGCTGGGACGTTGGCGCGATGAAGTCGATGGTGCAGCCCGCCAATCTCTTCACCACCGTCAAATGGATGGCCAACAAGCGGATTCAGGTGAAGCTGGACAGCCATCATCCGCCCGCGGCTTCGCACCACCAGAAGATCGTCGTGATCGACGACTGCTTCGCCTTTTGCGGCGGCATCGACATGACCGGCGACCGTTGGGACACGCGCCACCACCGTGACGAAGACCCTGGCCGCCACCATCCGGATGGCTCGCCCTATGGCCCCTGGCATGACGCCACCACCGCGTTGCAGGGCGATGTGGCGATGGTGCTGGGCGACCATGCCCGTGCCCGATGGCAGGGTGCAGGCGGTGGCGAGTTGGAGCCCATCTTCGGCGAACATGATTGCTGGCCCGACGCGCTGGCGGTGCAGTTCGAAAATGTCGACATCGCCATTTCCCGGTCAGCGCCGGAAATGGAGGATCAGCAGCCGCACCGGGAGATCGAGAAGCTCTATCTGAACCAGATCGCGGCGGCCCGGCACAGCATCTATGCCGAAAGCCAATATTTCGCGTCGCGCCGCATAGCGGAGGCGATCGCTGCACGGCTCGGCGATCCCGACGGCCCGGAAATCGTCATCATCAATCCCGAACAGGCTGATGGCTGGCTGGAACAGCAGGCGATGGACACGGCCCGCGCCCGGCTGGTGGAAGCGCTGCGCGCCCGCGACACCTATGGCAAGCTGCGCATCTACCATCCTTTCACCGTGCGCGGCGAACCCATCTACGTCCATGCCAAGATCATGATCGTCGATGACCGCAGCGTGCGCGTCGGGTCATCCAACATGAACAACCGCTCGCTGCGGCTCGACACTGAATGCGACGTGACGATCGACACGGTACTGCC
This sequence comes from Sphingobium agri, assembly GCF_023051225.1. Lineage (NCBI taxonomy): Bacteria > Pseudomonadati > Pseudomonadota > Alphaproteobacteria > Sphingomonadales > Sphingobiaceae > Sphingobium > Sphingobium agri. The sequence continues at coordinate 123,694 of NZ_JALKHS010000008.1, forward strand.
TGCGAACGCCGGGCAGAAGGCGACCATCCTTGCCATCCGCGACGACCTCATCGCAGAGCATCTGGACCTGCCTGCGGAACGCGTCTCCGCCGTCATCGCAGAGCGTGGACTGATCGCCGCCATCGAACAGTTGCGCGACAAACCGGGCCGAACCTTGCGTCCCTATGTGACGCCGGACCTTAACGACGTGCAGGCCTGGCTCGCCGACAATGAGGTGCTCGATCCCGAAGGTCCTGAGGAAATGTTCGAGCCCGTCGCTGACCGCAGCCTGTTCCGGCGGTTGCGCAAGAAGCGCTGACGGCGCGCTCTTTCACCTGAACCAATGTGCTTTTAACCGGCGCTCCGTTTAATTCCGTTCGCCCTGAGCTTGTCGAAGGGCTCAGGCCGAACGGCCGAGTGCTCGGATTTGACGCCCTCTGCTCTATTCAGCCGCCAGCAGCTCTTCCGCACCACCCAAACTGACGGATACCAGACGGCTCACGCCGCGCTCGACCATTGTCACGCCGAACAGGCGGTGCATGCGCGCCATCGTGACCGCGTTGTGACTGACGATCAGGTAACGGGTATCGGTCTGGCCGACCATCACGTCCAGCAGGTCGCAGAAGCGCTCGACATTGGCATCGTCCAGCGGCGCGTCCACTTCGTCCAGCACGCAGATGGGCGCCGGATTGGTGAGGAACAGGCCGAATATAAGCGCAACGGCCGTCAGCGCCTGCTCACCGCCCGACAAAAGGGTCAGCGCCGCCAGCTTCTTGCCCGGCGGCTGCGCCATGATTTCCAGTCCGGCCTCCAGCGGATCGTCGCTGTCGATCAATTCCAGATGCGCTTGCCCGCCGTTGAACAAGGTGGTGAACAGACGCCGGAAATGGCCGTCCACAGCCTCGAAGGCCGCGAGCAGCCGCTGCCGTCCTTCGCGATTGAGGCTTCCGATCGACCCGCGCAGCCGGTTGATGGCTTGAGCCAGCTCCTCGCTTTCGGCCCGGCTGGCGGCCTGTGTGGCCTCCAGTTCTTCCAGCTCCTGCGCCGCCACCAGATTGACCGGCCCGATCCGCTCGCGCTCCGCGGACAAACGATCATGTTCGCCTTGCTCGCTTTGCGCGATCCGGATTTCGGCGCTGGCGAAGCCCAGCTTTTCGGGAAGAACTGGCGGCGGACATTCAAAGCGTTCGCCTGACAGGCGATTGGTCTCTATCCGCTTCTCGTCCGCCGCTTCGGCCCGCGCTGCGGCAGTGGCGCGCCGTTCGCGTGCCTCAGCCAGTGTTTCGCCCGCTTGCGCGGCCTTGGTCTCGGCAGTGCGCAAAGCCGCTTCCGCCTCGCTCTCCGCGCGCCGCGCCGCCTCGGCGGTGTCCACCAACGCCGCGCCCTCATTGGAAAGCCGTGCGATCGCTTCCGCCAGCTGCTCCGGCTGATCGGTCAAAGCGTCGCGTTCGGCAGTGATCGTCTGGCCCCGATCGACCATGGCGGCGATTCGCTTTGCCGCTTCCCCCGCGCGCGCGCGCCACCCTTTGGCCTCCGCATCGGCCGCCGCCATCCGTTCCCGATCGCTCGCCAACGCCCTGTCGGCCAGCGCCTGATCCGCCTGCAACTGACTGACGGAAAGACGCGCCTTGTCGCTCAGCTGCGAAAGGGACGCGACCAGCGCCCGTGTCTCCGCGCCATCCGGCACCGCCGCCCGGGCGGCATCCGCCTTGTCATGCTCGATCCTGGCGGTCTCCAGGTCAGCACGGGCTTCCGCCAGACGTTCTTCGATCGCCTCCCGCCGACCGGCAAGCCGTTCGAGCGCGGTGGCGGCCTCATCGGCGGCGCGCAGGGCCGCCCGCAAGCGTTGGTCGGCCGCGCCAAGCTGCGTGCGGGCAGTCGCCAGCGCTTGCGCTGCCGCCTTCTCCTGCGCCGCGGCTTCATCCTGTGCCTGGCGAGCTGTTTCGACCTCCGCTTGCGCCGCTGGCCGGGTGGCCTCGATCGCCTCCAGCCGGTTGAGCCGGATCAGCCGCTCGGCCGCCGCCGCTCCGCCCTCGGCCGCGACATAGCCGTCCCAGCGCCGGAGCTGCCCGTCCTTCGTGACCAGCCGCTGTCCCACCGCCAACGGCTGTCCCTGATCTGTGTCCACAACGGCCACCTGCGACAGCCGCCGCACCAGTTCCTCGGGCGCGCTGACATGGGCCGCCAGCGCCGTGCACCCGGAGGGCAAGGCTGGGTCACCTTCCAGCAGCACCGCGCCTCCCCAGCGCCGCGTGCCCTGCGCACCCACCGCAGCTTCCAGGTCGTCGCCCAGTGCAGCGGCCAGCGCGCGTTCGAACCCCGGCGCTGCCTTCACCTGATCCAGCGCCCTTTTCCGCCCGCTGCCGCTCTCGACAGCGCGTTTTAGCGCGGCGGCCTCGCTGTCGAGCGCGGCCAGGCCTGCCCGCGCGGCCGATAGCGCTGCTTCCGCCGCTGCGCGTGCCTCGGACGCCCTCTGCCGCGCGGCTTCCGCCTGCCCGATCGCCCCCTCCGCGCTATCGCGATCCGCTCCTGTCTGCGCCTGGGCGGTCAGCGCGTCGTTTCGCTTCGCTTCCAGCGGCGCAACATCGGGCAGGGCAGCCGCCTCGGCGCCGAGCCGCGCCACCTCACGCTCCGCTCGCTCCAATCGGCTTCGCGCTGCCGCCAGCGCCGCTTCGGCGACGCGCAACTCGGCCTGTTCGCTCGCCTGCAGCGCCATCGCCTTGGCCAGTTCCAGTTCCGCGTCGCGCGCCGCATCCTCCGCCTGCGCGATCCGGCCTGCAAAGTCGGGCCGCATCGCCTCAGTCTGCGCAATTCGCTGTTTCAATCTTGAAATCTCACCCGAAAGCCGGGCAATCGCCTCCGCCGCGTCGTTGGCGAGGGTCCCTTCCCGCGCGCGATCCTCTTCCAGCCGTTCGGACTGCTGCGCCAGATCATGCAGCCGCCGCACCACGCCATCACGCTCGGTCTTCAGCGCCGATAGTCTATGGCCCGCCTCATTGGCCTGATCCCGCGCTGCCTGCGCCGCCGCCCGCCGCTCAGCAAGCGTCTCGACCGCAGCATTGGCATGCACGGCCGCCGCCGCTTGCGCCTCCTGAGCAGTCCGCACCGCGCCTTCAGCCTCGGCGGCTTCCTTCCGCGCGGCATCTGCACTCGCCGACGCTTCACGCCAGCGCGCGAAGATGACGCGCCCTTCGGCGACCCTGATCTGCTCGGACAGCTTGATATAGCGTTCGGCGGCCTTCGCCTGCCGCCGCAGGCTGCTCGCTCGCGCTTCCATGTCGGTCAAAATCTCGTCAAGGCGGGCGAGATTGGCCTCGGCCGCGCGCAGCTTCTGCTCCGCATCCTTGCGCCGGACATGCAGGCCGGAAATGCCCGCCGCTTCCTCCAGCATGGCCCGCCGTTCCTGCGGACGCGCGGCGATAACGGCGGCGATCCGGCCTTGGCTTACCAGCGCCGGGCTATGCGGCCCGGTGGCGGCATCAGCGAAGATCAGCGATACGTCCTTCGCCCGCACGTCGCGGCCATTGGCGCGGTAGGCGCTGCCTGCGCCGCGCTCGATCCGCCGCGTGACTTCCAGTTCACCGTCCGCGCCGACCTCGACCGCATTGAACAGCTCGCCCTGCTCCTGCACGGTCAGCAGCGACACTTCGGCAAAGTCACGCTGCGGCCGGGTGGAAGTACCCGCGAAGATCACATCCTCCATGCCAGCGCCGCGCATCGACTTGGCGCTGGATTCGCCCATCACCCAGCGGATCGCCTCAAGCAGGTTGGACTTGCCGCAACCATTGGGACCGACGATCCCGGTAAGGCCGGGTTCGATGCGCAACTCCGTCGGATCGACGAAGCTCTTGAAGCCGGAAAGCTTTAGGCGCTTTATCTGCATGACCGTCCGCCGGGGCAGCGCGCGGCCGCCCCGCCTTCAGCGGGCAAGCTCATTGCAGATGTCCGCCCCCCTTCAGTCAATCAGAGACCCGCTTCCTTCAGCTTGGGCTGCAATGTCGCCCAGTTTGCGACATTGTCCACCTTCACATCGTTGAGGACGAAGGTGGGCGTACCGTCGATCTTATATTGATTGCTTGCGGTTTCGACACCCTTGGCCAACTTTTCAGCCGCCGCCGTGTCGGCAAGGCACTGCTTCGCCCTGTCTTCCGCTATGCCGCGCTGCTTGGCGAAGTCAACCAGCCCAACGGCCTCGGCGAGATTGCCGAAGCGCTGCGCCGGGGGGCTGCTCATCAACCGCTGATAATTCGCATCGCCCAGCGCCTGCGCCTTTTCGAACATGGCATTCTGGTTGGCAAAGAACTGTTCGCTCAGCGGATAGAAGACATCCTTGCCGCCGCAGCGAGCGAGGAGCGAGGTCGAGATGTCGATCGGATCGCGCACGAAGTTGCGCAATTCATAGCTCATCTTGCCGGTATCGACGATCTTGCGGATTTCCTCGGAAGCCTCGGCGGAAAAATCGCGGCAATGGCTGCAAGTATAGCTCGCATATTCGACCAGCTTCACCTTCGCCTGCGGGTTGCCCATGACGAAGCCGCCCTCGGGCGTTTCGGTCACTGTGCTGGACCAACTGGTCCCTGCCGGCGCGGCAACCGCGGCGACGGGCTCGGCGGAAGAGTTGCTGGCCGCGTCCTTTTTCCCGCAGGCGGAAATGGTCAGCGAGAGGGCGATAAGGGCAAGTCCGGTAATGGCTTTCACTGGGTGCAGGCTCCGTTGCTCGGGCGTCGGTATCGGGGGTTTAGTTCACTGTGCGGCGGCGGGCAATGCATCGCGCAAGCTCGTCCAGCTTGATCCCCCGGCCCGCGTCCCGTTGATCGTGAAGGCAGGCGTTCCACCGATCTTCACCTTGTTCCACGCCTCGTCGGTCATCGCCAATATCTGCTTCATCGAGGCCGGATCGGCAATGCACGCATCAAGCTGCGCGGGCGTGAAGCCCCGCTTGCCCATCAACGTGTAAAGCCCGGTATTGCGCCCGATGTCCTTGAGCGCAGGGATTTGCTCGGATGGCTTGGCAGCACCCCGGTCATAGGCCTGCAACTGCGCCATCCAGGCGTCCTGATTGGCAAACAGTGCCTCATGATTGCCAAAGAAGCGCCTTGGGCCTCCACAGCGGGCCAGCAGCGCGGCGGCAAGGTCATATTTATCGCGCACGGCATTGCGCACTTCGACTCTCACCTTGCCGCCCTTCACATAGTTCGCCTTCAAGGGGGCACTCGCCTCACCCACGAAATGTGCGCAGTGCGAACAGGTATAGCTTACATATTCGACCAGCTTCGTCGGCGCGGCAGGATTGCCGAGCACGTGGCCGCCGATGGGTGAAAGCGCGACCCGCGCGGTCCAGTTGGCAGCGGGAGCCGCCATCAGGATGGAGGGCAGGGCAAATAGAGCAAGCACGGCAAAGCGGAGTTTCATCATGCGATCACCCAATGAAGCGCCGCCCCTGTACGGCTGTTGAATTGATGCAGGCGGCAGTACCGGTCGCAGCATAGCTGTCAGAACCACGCCCTTCTTTTGCTAGCTGATTTTCGGCAAGCCGTTCGAATTGGCAAGCCCCTGTGCCAGGGATTCCAGCACGGCGCGCAGTTCCGGGTCGCCGATATCCCGCAGCGAATCGCCGAGCTCGATCGGGACCGGCCGCAAGTTGCGCGGCGGTGGCCGCCGCTCGGCCGCTGTTCCACGTACTTCTCCCTGCTTCATCGCGATCTTCGCCACGGCGGCATAGCCGAAGAATCGGTTCACCCGCTCGATAATGTCCGGCAGCACATGCTGGATCATCGGGGCATGGCCACTCATGACCGTGAGCTGGAGCGTCCCGCCTGCCTTCTTGCCAACGGGGAAGCGGATCGATTCAGGCGCGGAAATCTCCGCATAATGCGATCCGACGATCTCGGCCCAGCGGGTGACGATGCTGGATTGGACAAAACCGAACTTGCGAAAGGCCGCAGCGCCAATTTGCGGCATCAGGTCGGCGATCTGGCGCGGGCCGCCGACCCGGGGCCGTTCGGCCGCAGCTTCTGCACGGCTTTTCAATTTGGGTGTCGCGGGCCGTTCCGTCATGCGCCGCTTAATGGCATAGGGCGGCCATGCACGTCGAGGGGACCCCGCAGAAAATCGCAGAAGATCTGCTCGCGCATTATGATGTGCATGCCCGCCGCCTGCCATGGCGCGCGCCGCCCGGAAGCAACGCAACAGATCCCTATCGAGTCTGGCTGTCCGAGATCATGCTTCAGCAAACGACGGTGGCGGCGGTCGCCCCTTATTTCGCGAAGTTCACGGCCCGCTGGCCCACGGTGCAAGCACTTGCGGCAGCCGAGGATGCCGATATCATGGCGGCATGGGCGGGCCTTGGCTATTATGCCCGCGCTCGCAACCTGCTCGCCTGCGCCCGCGCCGTGGCGCAGCAGCATGACGGCATCTTTCCGGGTGATGAAGATGGGTTGCGTGCCCTTCCAGGGGTTGGCGCCTATACCGCCGCTGCGGTGGCTGCGATCGCCTTTGGCCGCCGCGCCGTCGTGGTGGATGCCAATGTGGAGCGCGTGGTTGCTCGCCTGTTTGCGATCGATACCCCGTTGCCCGCAGCGCGTCCCGCGATCCGCGCTGCCGCCGATCGCATTACCCCCGATGTGCGTGCTGGGGACTTTGCCCAGGCTATGATGGACCTTGGCGCGACCATCTGCACGCCCCGCAACCCTGCCTGCGGCATCTGCCCGTTGCGCCAGGATTGTGCGGCCTTCCGCACCGCCGATCCAGCCGCCTTTCCGGTCAAGGTCGCGAAGAAGGCAAAGCCACACCGTCTGGGCCATGGCTGGTGGATCGAGCGACCGGACGGCCATGTCTGGTTGATCCGCCGTCCGGCCAAGGGCCTGCTCGGCGGCATGCGCGCGCTCCCGTCTTCGGACTGGAGCGACGCGCCCACCGCCGCCCCACCCATGGCTGCTGAATGGAAAACAGTTTCCCAACCTGTCGGCCATGTCTTCACCCATTTCTCGCTGGCCTTGACCGTCCATGTCGCCCATGTGGCAAATGAAAGCATACCTCCCGGCGAGGGGGAATGGTGGCCGCTCGCCCGGTTGGAAGAGGCGGGATTGCCGACCTTGTTCCGTCGCGCGGCAGATGTGGCGATGAAGGAGAGTGAAACACATGCCCCTTGAGCAGCTTGGCTATGTCGGCGGCCGTCTCGACAGAGCCGATCATATACGCATGAACCCCGATCAGGCAGCGCAAGCCCTCGCTTCGCCCGGCGCGCGTTGCCTCGTACTCGATGGACTGGATCCCGTCACGCAGGATGGCCATCTGCTGATGGAGCCGGTCGCTACAGACGCCAGCCTAGACGATCATCTGCTGCTCGGCCTCGACGACGAACAGCGCCCGGTCTTCGTCCGCCTTGCTCAGGAAGTCGGCAGCAATTTCTTCCCCAGCCCCCGTAGCCGTGCCATCGTCACTGAAATCCCGGCCGACGAAGTTGCGCTCTATGGCGCGGCTCGCAGCCTCGTCCATTGGCATGGCCGTCACCCCTTCTGCTCGGTGTGCGGATCGCGCACATCGCCCGAAAAGGCCGGGTGGGCACGCCGTTGCGGCGCCTGCAACGCGGAGCATTTCCCCCGTGTCGACCCGGTCGTCATCATGCTTGCCGAGCATGAGGGCCGCGTGCTTGTGGGGAGGCAGCATAGCTGGCCCGAAGGCTTCTATTCCGCTCTCGCAGGCTTCGTCGAGCCTGGTGAGACGATCGAAGAAGCGGTCATGCGTGAGATCAAGGAAGAAGCGGGCGTCACCGTCCATGCCGTCCGCTATGTGATGAGCCAGCCCTGGCCTTTCCCCTCCTCGCTCATGATCGCCTGCATCGGACAGGCCAACGATGATGCGTTGAAGCTGGACGAGACTGAAATCCAGCATGCCTTCTGGTGCGATGCGGCGGGTGTTCGCGCGGCTCTGGCGGGTAAGGCCGACGCACCCTTCACCGCGCCGCCGCCCATGGCGGTCGCGCATCATCTGCTTAAGCATTGGGCTGATGCGCAGGTTGCCCCGCCCGGCCCAAGCGCGTAAGGCCAAAGCCCGACCCCTTATCAGGAACGCCCCGCACATATGCTCAGCCTCGAAGAAGCCCAGTCGCGCGCGCAGGATCTGGTGACGGCGGCACGCAGGGCAGGGGCTGATGCGGCAGATGCCATCTATGCCTGCAATGCCTCCACCACTGTAGCCGTACGCCTTGGCACGCTGGAGGATGTGGAGCGGTCCGAAGGTGAGGAAATCGGCGTGCGCGTTTTCGTCGGCCAGCGCTCGGCCAGCATCGCCGCGTCGGACATGAATCCAGCCACCCTTGCTACGCTGGTCGACCGCTGCATCGCCATGGCGCGGGAGGCCCCGGAGGACCGCTATGCGGGACTCGCGCCCGAAGATCGGCTGTTGCGCGGCAGCTTGCCGGAACTCGATATAGCCGACCCGAGCGACCCGGAACCTGCGCTGCTGCGCGCCCGCGCTCTCGAGGCGGAAGGAGCTGCTCGCGGCGTGTCGGGCGTCACGAACAGCGAGGGCGGTGGGGCATCGAACGGCCGGAGCCAGGTTGCCCTCGCAACCAGCCACGGCTTTGCCGGCGCGTATGCTGGTACGAGCCATTCGACCTGGGCCAGCGTCCTCGCAGGCACGGGCGCGGATATGCAGCGTGACCATGCCAGTCACAGTGCGCGCTACCTTGACGACCTTGATGACCCTACGGCGATCGGCCAGCGCGCCGGGGAGCGGGCGGTTGCTCGCCTCAATCCCGCCAAGATTGAAAGCGGCGTCCTGCCCGTTGTCTTCGATCCGCGCATTGGCTCCGGCCTGCTCGGCCATTTGATCGGCGGGATGGTCGGCGCTGCCATTGCGCGGCGGTCGAGCTTCCTCCTCGACTCCCTCGGAGAAACACTGTTCGACAGGGCCATCACCATCATCGACGATCCGTTGCGCCCGCGCGGCCTGCGTTCGCGTCCTTTTGACGGGGAAGGGCTTCCCGTCGCTCGCAGCGCCTTGATCGACAAGGGCGTGCTGACCGGCTGGCTGATGGACAGCGCCTCCGCCCGCCAGCTCGGCCTAGAACCCACGGGTCATGCGAGCCGGGGCGGCAGCGGCGCGCTTGGCGCTGGTGTCACCAACGTCCATATGGAGCCGGGCAGCGTCTCGCCAGCCGAGCTCATGGCGGACATCAAGCGCGGCATCTATGTCACAGAATTGATCGGCATGGGCGTCAACGGCGTCACGGGGGATTATAGCCGCGGCGCGGCCGGTTTCCTGATCGAGGATGGCGAAATCACCCGGCCGGTGTCCGAAATCACCATCGCCAGCAATCTCAAGGACATGTTCCGCGTCCTTGTTCCTGCAAACGACCTTGTATTTCGCTATGGCATGAACGTGCCAACTATCCGCATCGACGGGATGACCGTTGCCGGGGGCTGAGATCGATCTGCGTGCGCTCGTCGGCGCGGTATCGGATGCGGCTGACCGGGCGCTTACCCTCTGGGCGGGCGGGCAGACCCAGGTGCGCCAATGGGAAAAAGTCCCGGGCCATCCCGTGTGCGAAGCGGACCTCGAAATCGACGTCATGCTCCGCCAGAGCCTCAGCCTCATCGATCCTGCGGCCGGATGGTTGTCCGAAGAAACCGCCGATACCGTTCACCGGCTGGACCTTGCCCGCGTCTGGGTCGTCGATCCGATCGATGGCACCCGCGACTATTTGCGTGGGCGTCCTGGATGGGCGGTTTCGGTCGCACTGGTCGAACATGGGGCGGTAAGCATAGGAATACTCGCTGCGCCCGCGCGCAATGAGTTGTGGATTGCCAGGGCAGGGGAGGGCGCTACTCGAAACGGCCGAACCCTCACCGCCGGTTCGCGCATGATCCTGCCGGGCGCCCGCGTGCCCGCCGACCATCTGCCCCGTCACGACAGCGATCTTCGCGCCGTCCACAAACCCAACAGCATCGCCCTGCGCATGGCGATGGTCGCCGCTGACGAAGCCGATATCGTCGCCACTGTCCGTTGGGGCAATGAATGGGACGTCGCCGCAGCCGCCCTGATCGCACAGGAAGCGGGCGCAATAGTCACCGACGCGCTCGGCGATCCCCTGTCCTTTAATCGCCCCGAACCCACCGCCTTCGGTCTGCTTTGCACGGCCCCAGGCATCCACGAAGCCGCCACCAACCGCCTCGCCCCCCGCGCGCGTGAGTTGCTGGGGCGGGCTTAGCGCGCGGCCTGTGCCGGTTGTTGGAAGAATTGGGCTGACCTCAGCCGCAGCGCTCGCGGCTTAGAGCTTGCCATACTTGGCTTCGAAACCGGCGAAATCTCCCGCTGCGAGATATTTCGCCTGATCGATCCACTGATCGCGGACCGGACGCCCTTTGAAGTTGCCGAGTTTCGCGTCGATCGCCGTTAAGTCAGCGTCGGTCCAATTGGCGATCTGCTCATAGCGGGTGACACCCAGTTCGATAAGCAGCTGGTTGAGCTTTGGTCCTACGCCCTTCATTCTCAGCAGATTATCCTGACCGCCTTGCACGGGGGCGGTGGCCTGAGACGCGATTGGCGGGGGTGCCACTGGTGCGACTAACGGCTGGAGCTCGGCCGCAATAATCGGGGGAGCGGGCGTTACCGGCTCTGGAATGGCCGCAGCTGTCGGCGCTACTTCCTTCTCGACCAAGGCGGGCCGTTCGGCGGCAGGCGAGTCAACCGACGCCTTGCGCCCCGCGAGCAGGAATATGGCGCCGATCAGGACGAGCAATCCGATCAGCAGCCAAAGGCCATAGTCCATGAAGAATTCCTGCATCGCGCTCCCTCCAGCTTTCAGCCTTTATCTAGTGGCGCTCGACGGGAATGAGCAAGAGGCCGTGTTGAGCGTCTCTCACCGCCCCTCGCGTTCAACCTCGCGCCATCCGATGTCCCGGCGGCAGAAGCCCGTCGGAAAGTCGATTGCATCTACTGCGCGGTAAGCGGCTGCCTGGGCTTCATTGACGCTGTGGCCGCTGGCGGTGACGTTCAGCACGCGTCCGCCATTGGCGACCAGCGTGCCATCCTTTGCTGCCGTGCCAGCATGGAAGACCAGCGCGCCGCCTGCTTCTGCCGCATCGATGCCGGCAATCGCCCCGCCCTTTTCAGGCGTGCCGGGATAACCATTGGCTGCCATCACTACGGTCAAAGCCGTCCGGTCAGCCAGCTTCACCGGGCCCTGCTCCGCAAGCCGTCCCTGCGCAACGGCAAGCAGCAGGTCCACCAGATCGCCGTCAAAGCGCATCATCAGAACCTGGCATTCCGGGTCCCCGAAGCGCGCATTATATTCGATGAGCTTGGGCCCCTCTTCGGTCAGCATGAGCCCGGCATAGAGGACGCCGGAATAAGGCGTCCCTTCAGCCGCCAGCGTTTCCACCGTCGGCCGGATGATCTTCTCTACGACTTCGGCTTCCAGTTCGGGCGTCAGCACCCGCGCTGGGCTGTAGGCGCCCATACCGCCGGTATTGGGACCGGTGTCGCCATCGCCGACGCGCTTATGGTCCTGGGCGGAACCAAACGGCAGTATCGCGCTGCCGTCGGTGAGCGCGAAGAAGCTCGCCTCTTCACCGATCATGAATTCTTCCAGCACAACTTCCGCGCCCGCTGCGCCAAATGCGCCAGAGAACATATCCTCTATCGCTTCTACGGCCTGGCTGTGCGTTTCGGCGATGATGACGCCCTTGCCCGCTGCTAGGCCATCTGCCTTGATGACGACCGGCAGCCCGAAATCGGCCAGCGCTGCAATCGCGCCGTCCTGGCTGTGGACGCGCTCATAGGCAGCGGTGGGGATGCCGGCGCGCTTGCACAGATCCTTCGTGAAACCCTTGGACCCCTCCAGCTGCGCCGCCTTCTTGCCCGGCCCGAATACCGGATATCCCTTCACCCGAAGATTATCGGCAAGGCCGTCGACCAGCGGCGCTTCCGGCCCGATCACCACCAGTCCGATGGAGTGGCGCAGGCAGAAATCGACCACAGCACGATGATCGGTGACATCCAGATCGACCAAAGTCGCATGCTGGGCTATGCCGGGGTTGCCTGGTGCGGCATAAAGGGTCGTGAGGCTGGGCGATTGCGCCAGCTTCCAGGCCAGAGCATGTTCGCGGCCGCCGCTGCCCAATAAAAGGATGTTCATTTCGCCCATGTCCCCGGAATATGAAGCTGGTTTCGATGTGTCGGGCCGCCTGTTAGCGGAGGAAAGGGCGGGGGACAACGCGCCGCCGCTTTCGGTGAGCGAATTGTCCGCCGTGCTGAAGCGCACGGTCGAGGACCGCTTTGGCCATGTTCGTCTGCGTGGCGAGATTTCCGGGTTCAAGCGCGCTGCATCGGGCCATCTGTATCTGTGCCTGAAGGACGACAATGCGGTCATAGATGGAGTGATGTGGAAGGGCGGAGCACAACGGTTGCCGTTCGCGCCTCAGGACGGCGTCGAGGTGATCGCCACCGGCAAGCTAACCACCTATCCCGGCCGCTCCAAATATCAGATCGTGATCGACCGCATGGAACTGGCGGGCGAAGGCGCGCTGATGGCGCTGCTCGAAAAGCTGAAGGCAAAGCTCGCCACCGAGGGGTTGTTCGACCGCTCCGCCAAGCGGGCGATCCCGTTCATGCCTCGCACCATCGGCGTCGTCACCTCGCCAACCGGCGCGGTGATCCGGGACATCCTCCACAGGCTGGAAGATCGTTGCCCCACCAATGTGTTGCTCTGGCCAGTTCTGGTGCAAGGGCAGGGCGCAGCCGACCAGGTCGCCCGTGCGGTTCGCGGCTTTTCGGCAATGCAGCCCGGAGGCCCCCTGCCGCGCCCCGACCTGGTGATCGTTGCGCGTGGCGGCGGCTCCATCGAGGATTTGTGGAGCTTCAACGAGGAAATCGTCGTGCGGGCGGTGGCCGAATGTTCGATCCCGGTCATCTCCGCCGTTGGTCACGAAACGGACACGACGCTTTGCGACTATGCCGCCGACATGCGCGCGCCCACGCCGACCGCCGCTGCGGAGATGGCGGTGCCTGTTCGCGCCGATCTGATGGCGATGCTGACTGAGCAAGGGCTGCGTATGGACAGGGCCGTGCGGCGCGGTGCTGCGCAAGCCCGCGAACGGCTGGAGATGCAGGCCCGGCTCATGCCGACGCCAGACATGCTGCTGGCTCCGCAACGTCAGCGGCTCGACCAATTGTCCGGCGAGCTTGGCAACTGCCTGCGTCATCGCGTGTCGGACGCGCGGGCACATCTCAATCAAGCGGGTGGCGCTCTGCGACCGGCTCTCCTGCACCAGCATCTGGCCCGCGCTAAAGAGCGGCTTGATCGTCAACGGCTCCGCCCGGACTATCTGTCGCGCGTTTTTCGTGACCGCGCCACTGCCTTTGACAGGCTTTCCCGCCTGTTCGTTTCGGTCAATCCCGACTTGCCGCTTGCGCGTGGTTTTGCTCGGGTGATGGCGGAAGGCCGACTCGTCAGATCGGTCGCGGAAGCTCAAGCTGCGGGGGCCGTGTTGCTCCATTTCAGCGACGGAGCAGTCGGTGCAGACGTAGGACCAAGATCTACATCGCCAACCCTTGAGATGGCACCGCCGCAAGCTATATCCCCTTCATCACGCTCTTCTCACAAAGCGCAGGAGAGAGGGGAAAATCGCCAACAGGATTTGTTCTCCTGATGTGCATGACCAAGAAGAAGGCCGTTTGATCTCATGCTGATGTCCAACCGCGATCGTCCGGCTCGTCTCCACTATATGGCCTACAGCTTCCGTGTGCTGCAGGCGGGCGATCATGTCGTGTGCGCGGTCACTGGGCAGAAAATCCCCCTCGACGATCTGCGCTATTGGAGCATCGCCCGGCAGGAGCCTTATGCCAGCGCGGAAGCCTCGGCGCAGGCTGAACTGAAGGCGCGCGGCCTGCGATGAGGCGTTGGGCGGTCGCGCTCCTGCTGATGATAGGCAGTGTAGGGGCGGCAAAAGATCCAACCTCCAACTCCATTACCGGCATCATCCTTGATGGTGAAGCACAACAAGGCGGCGTCCTCATCGGCACAGCGCCGGCCGCGACAGCGGAACTGCGCCTTGATGATCAGCCAGTCCGTTTCGATCGGGACGGACGCTTTCTCATCGCTTTCGACCGTGACGCCAAGCCGCAGGCGCGCCTGACCGCGCGCCTCGCCGATGGCCATATGCTTAGCCAGATCATCAACGTCGCCCCTCGTGCTTGGCGGATAGAGCGGGTCAACACGGCACTTCGCCCTGTGCGGGATAATAAAGCCTATCTTGCGCTTCGCCGACCCGAACTGGCCCGGATTGCCGCAGCGCGCAGCGTGGACACAGGCGCGACCGGTTGGCGCCAGCGCTTCCTGTGGCCCCGGGTCGGCCGTATTTCCGGATTGTTCGGATCGCAGCGCGTTTACCAAGGCGTGCCGGGCGCCTATCATGGCGGCATCGATGTCGCGGCGTTGACCGGAGATACAGTCCTTGCTCCTGCCGACGGCGTCGTGGTTCTGGCCGCCGACCGGCCACTCACGCTTGAGGGCAATCTGCTGATGATCGACCATGGTCATGGTCTCAGCAGCGCTTTCCTTCATCTGTCCCGCATCGACGTGAAGCTTGGGCAAAGCATCCGCCAAGGTCAGCGCATCGGCGCCGTGGGCGCAACCGGCCGCGCGACGGGGCCCCACCTTCATTGGGGTATGCGGTGGAACGAGGCGCGGATCGACCCGCTTCTTCTGGCAGGCCCCATGCCTTAGCATGAATGGGCGATGCAATCGCGCAACTTAGCGCCACCAGCCGCAACCGTGGAGCATCAAAGTTCTACCGGCCTGCTCCCTTCGCCAATAATATTGTTAAACAGCGGTAAAATCGCCGTTTTCCAAGATGTGGCAAATTTACGACAGTGCAACAGCAAAGTGTCTGTGTGTCTGTAGCATTGCTTTACACGCATAAAACGACTGCGCAGACTGTCGCACAGCACGGATGAAGAGGGGTCTGCTGTCGGGCTCCAATGCCCCTCTTCATGCGTCAAACAAAGGACGCGGGTTCGCTTGCGTCGCTCCAGAGCAAGGGACTGGATTGTGAAGAAACTCTCGAACAATGCGTGGCTGCGCAATAGCGCGGCGCTGCAGGCGCTCGCATGCGCGGGCGCGGGCTTTGCGGCGCTCGCCGCCCCTGCCTTTGCGCAGGATACTCCGGCCGGTACGGTGGCCGAAGAACCGGAGGCTACGATCGTCGTCACTGGTTCCATTTTGCGGCAGGACGTCAACAACACGCCCTCGCCTGTTTCCGTTCTCACCTCCGAGTCGCTCGAGCAGCGCGGCATTCAGACGACCCAGGAAGCGCTTCAGCGCATTTCGTCCAACAACGGCGCGGCGCTCACCAACAGCTTCTCGGCCAACGGCGCTTTTGCCGCCGGCGCATCCGCCGTGTCGTTGCGCGGCCTGACCACCAGTTCCACGCTTGTGCTGTTCGATGGTCAACGCGCCGCTTATTATCCGCTCGCGGATGACGCGACGCGAAACTTCGTCGATCTCAACACCATCCCAGATGACATCGTCGACCGTGTCGAAGTGCTGCGCGATGGCGCATCATCGACCTACGGCGCGGACGCCATTGCGGGCGTGATCAACGTCATCACGAAAAAGCAGTTCAAGGGCATCGGCGGCCGAATCGAAGGCGGCCTCACCGAGCGCGGCGATGGTGAAAACTATCGCATCAGCCTGACGGCGGGCACCGGCGACCTCGGCCGTGATGGCTACAACATCTACGCCAGTGGCTTCTGGTATCGCCAGAACGCTCTTTATAATCGTGACCGACCATATCCGTATAATTCACAGGATCTGTCCGGTATCTGCCGCGACGGCGTCTGCGGACCGCAGGTTGGCCCGAATGGCGGTTCGATCAACCCGTCCAGCACTGGTTATGTGGGCTGGGCAGACGCGACCTCGTCGAGCGACCGCCGTTCGTTTGCCACGACCTTCTTCGTTGCGCCCACCAACTCCAACAGCGCGCTCGATGACCCGCTTGGCCGATATCAATTCCTCAATCCTGCCGCCGGCTGTATTGCCGGGGAGACGCCTTACACGCTCACTGCGGCCGAACTTGCGGACACGGAGCAGAATGCCTTTGCGCCGACCACCGTCTGCCAAGGTGATTTGGTTCGTCAATATGGCGTCATTTCGCCACGTATCGAACGCTTCGGCGGTGCGTTGAAGGCGACTGTCGCGGTCACGGACGATATTGAAGCGTCCTTCACCGCCAACTATCTGCAGAGCAAGGTCAGCTATACCGGCGAACCGGCGACCATCCGGGCCAATGGGCCCGCCGGCATCGCCTTCCCCCGATTCAGCACGTACAACAGCGGACCCCCCAACGCACCTGGCTCCTTTGCCTTGGCGCTGCCGGTCTTTGTCTGCCCCTTGGTCAATGGTCTCCCGCAAGCGACTTGCGATGCGACCAACGGCACGCTTAACCCCAACAACCCCTTTGCGGCACAGGGATTGCAGGCACGAATTCTCGGACGCATTCCGAACCTGACCGAGTATAATGAGACGCTCAGCCGCACTTATCGCGGTGCCTTCTCGATTTCCGGACCCGTGACCGACAACTGGAACTTTGCGGCGGATGTCGTGGGCATGGTCACCGATCTCACCCGCACGTCGAAAGGCTACGTTTACATCCAAAATCTGCTGAACGTTGTCGCCGACGGCAGCTATAATTTCGTCAATCCGCTGTCGAACAGCCAGTCAGTGCTCGATTATCTGGCGCCAGACAACATTACCAAGTCCAAGTCGGAGCTTTACGCCGCACAGGTCAGCTTTAACGGCACACTGTTTGAACTACCCGCAGGCCCAGTGCAGCTTGGCTTTGGTGGTCAAATCCGTCTGGAAGCGATCGACGCCCCCAGCGCCAACCCCGACTTTGCAGGTCCGACAAACCGCTATTTTGTTCTCAATGCCTTCGGCACAAAGGGTGAACGCGTGGTGCGGTCGGGCTTCTTCGAACTGAACGTGCCTGCGTTCGAAGGTTTCGAAGTCAATGCTTCCGGTCGTTATGACAATTATAACAGCGGTCAGGATGCTTTCTCGCCGAAGATTGGGTTCCGCTACAAGCCGATCGATGCGCTCACGCTCCGCGGCACCTGGTCGCGTGGCTTCCGCATTCCGAGCTTTGCAGAAGCGAATGCGCTGCCAACAACGGGCTTCGTCAACAACACTGCATCGACCTTCCCCGAATCCTATCTGGCTCAATTTGGTTGTACCCGGGACACTTTTACCAGCTGCCCGACCTATCTCAGCTCCAGCAGCTATGGTCAGACGCAATTGGCCAGCCCTGACCTCAAACCAGAAAAGTCGACCAGTTGGACAGCGGGCGTGATCTTCGAGCCAACCCGCAACATCCGCCTCAGCGTCGACTATTATAACATCAAGAAGAAGGGCGCGATCATTCCGGCCCCATTCGGCCCGGCTTTGGCGGCCTACTACTCGGGCCAAGCGATCCCGGCGGGGTATAACATCATTCAGGACTCCCCTGATCCGCAGAATCCCGGCGTTCTGCCCCGTGTCGCCTATGTTCAGGCACCGCTGATCAACGCCACGACGATCCGGTCCGAAGGCCTGGACTTCGCCGCTACTGGCAGGTTCGATTTTGGCGATGTGCGTTTCACCAGCTCAGTGGAAGCAACTTACATCATCAATCTGGACACGACCTTCGCAGACGGTAGCCGCGAAAGCTATGAAGGCACGATCGGAAATTACAGCCTGACGGCGGGTTCCGGCACGCCCGAATGGCACGGCAGCTGGACCAACACGCTAGAATGGAAGAGGTGGACCCTATCTGCCACTGCCGAATTCTTCGGTGGATATAACCTTTCGGCAGAAGACGTCGAAGGGCCCGGTGCATCGGGCGGTTGCGGCTTGCTCTCGCCCCGCTTCGTGAAGTGCAACGTTGACGACTACGTCACTGTCGACCTCACCACCAGCTACAAGCTCAATGACAATTTCACGCTCTACCTGAACGTGCTCAATGTCTTTGACGACCTGCCGCCTATCGATCCGGTCACCTATGGCGCGAACAACTACAACCCGGTTCAGGGTGGAACGGGCATTTATGGCCGCGCTTACCGGCTGGGCGTCCGCGCCAACTTCTAGGCAAGCGGATATTCAGGAAGAAAGGGGCGCCACTCCGGCGCCCCTTTTTCATGCGAGGCTGAGTTTCAGCGCTCCATCGCCTTCATCCACGCGCACTCGTGATCCATCCGGCACTTCGCCCCGCAGAATCAGGTCCGCCAGCGGATCTTGCAGATACCGCTGCACCGCCCGCTTCAATGGCCGCGCGCCATAGACCGGATCATAACCGACCCGCCCCAGCCACGCCCGCGCGCCGTCTGTCAGGTCCAGCGTCACCTTGCGGTCCTTCAGCAGCTTGCCGATCCGCGCCACCTGGATATCGACGATCGGCGCCATGTGCGTTGCACCGAGCCGATGGAACAGGATCACCTCGTCCAGGCGGTTGAGGAACTCAGGCCGGAAATGCGCGCGGACGATGTCCATCACCTGATCTTCGACCTTCTCCACCGGTTCATCATCGGCAAGGCCCGCGATGAACTGGCTACCCAGGTTCGACGTCAGAACGATGATCGTGTTGGTGAAGTCCACCGTCCGGCCCTGCCCATCGGTCAGGCGGCCGTCGTCCAGCACCTGCAACAGCACATTGAACACGTCGCCATGCGCCTTCTCGACCTCATCGAACAGCACGACCTGATAGGGCCGCCGCCGCACCGCCTCGGTCAGCACGCCGCCCTCCTCATAGCCGACATAGCCCGGAGGCGCGCCGATCAGCCGCGCGACCGAATGTTTCTCCATGAACTCGCTCATGTCGATCCGCACCATCGCGCTGTCATCGTCGAACAGGAATCCGGCGAGCGCTTTGGTCAATTCGGTCTTGCCGACGCCGGTCGGTCCCAGGAACAGGAACGACCCAAGCGGCCGGTTGGGGTCCTGCAAGCCCGCGCGCGAACGTCGCACTGCGGTCGACACGGCCTTCACCGCATCGGCCTGCCCGATCACGCGCTTTCCGAGTTCCTCCTCCATGGCCAGCAGCTTCTCGCGCTCACCCTCCATCATCTTGTCGACGGGAATGCCGGTCCAGCGTGACACGACGGAGGCGATATCCTCACTCGTCACTTCCTCGCGCAGCATCGCGTCTTCGGTCGCGCCCTCTACTTCGGCGATCTTGCGCTCCAGTTCAGGGATGCGGCCATAGGCAAGCTCGCCCGCCTTGGTGAGGTCGCCGGCTCGCTGCGCCTGCTCCAGTTCGACGCGCGCGGCTTCGAGCTGTTCCTTCAGCTTGCTTTCGCCTGCGATCTTGTCCTTCTCCGCCTGCCAGCGTTGCGTCAGCGCGGCGGATTGCTCCTCCAGATTGGCCAAGTCTTCCTCAAGCGCCTCCAACCGATCTTTCGACGCCTTGTCAGTCTCCTTGCGCAGAGCCTCGCGCTCGATCTTGAGCTGGATGATCCGCCGGTCGAGCGTCTCAATCTCCTCGGGCTTGCTCTCCACTTCCATCCGGAGCCGCGAAGCCGCTTCGTCCATCAGGTCGATCGCCTTGTCCGGCAGGAAACGGTCGGTGATGTAGCGGTTGCTGAGCGTTGCCGCTGACACGATCGCGCCATCGGTTATCCGCACGCCATGGTGCAGCTCATATTTCTCCTTAAGCCCACGCAGGATGGAGATGGTGTCCTCCACCGTCGGTTCACCCACGAACACGGGCTGAAACCGCCGCTGGAGCGCAGGGTCCTTCTCGACATATTTGCGATATTCATCGAGCGTCGTCGCGCCAATGCAGTGCAACTCGCCACGCGCGAGGGCAGGCTTCAAGAGGTTGCCCGCGTCCATCGCGCCCTCAGACTTGCCCGCGCCGATAAGCGTGTGCATCTCGTCAATGAACAGGACGATCTGGCCTTCGCCAGCTTTCACCTCGTCAAGGACGCCCTTGAGGCGCTCTTCAAATTCGCCGCGATATTTGGCGCCCGCGATCAGCGACCCCATGTCGAGCGCCATCAGCGTACGGTCCTTCAGAGTGTCGGGCACGTCCCCATTGGCGATGCGCAACGCGAGGCCTTCGGCGATCGCGGTCTTGCCGACGCCAGGGTCGCCGATCAGTACAGGATTATTCTTGGTCCGCCGCGCCAGGATCTGGATCGTCCGCCGGATTTCCTCGTCCCTGCCGATTACGGGATCGAGCTTGCCCTCACGCGCCGCCTCGGTCAGGTCACGGGCGAATTTCTTGAGCGCGTCGTAACGATCTTCAGCGCCAGCAGTATCGGCGGTGCGCCCACCGCGCAGATTGTTGATCGCCGCGTTCAGTGCCTCCGCCTTCACGCCCGCTGCGGCCAGCGCCTTGCCCGCCATGCTCGTGGTTGCCAGCGTCAGCGCCAGCAACAGCCGTTCGACTGTCACAAAGCTGTCGCCAGCCTTCGCCGCCACCTGCTCCGCGCTGTCCAGCACCCGAACGGCATCATTGTCGAGCCCCGGCGTCTGCTGCGCCCCGCTGCCCGACACGGCAGGCACCTTGGCCAAAGCCGCATCGGTTTCGCGCAATGCGACCGCCGGGTCGCCGCCCGCCGCCTTGATAAGGCCGGACGCCATGCCCTGATTGTCTTCCAACAACGCCTTGAGCAGATGCTCGGGACTTATCCGCTGATGGCTCATACGGATCGCGACGGTCTGCGCCGACTGGAGGAATCCCTTGGCGCGATCAGTGAATTTATCGAGGTTCATAAGAAGCCCTTCGTGAAACTTGCCACGATGTAATGTTGCATAAAAGCAACACAAGAGGCGCTACGCAAATATCCTTGCCATCGGTCAAAAATCCACCACGAACTCGTTTGCTCCAACGCGGACCACCATCCGCAGGTCGGCGATGCCTGTTGCGCCGTGGACCTTCGCCGCTATGTTGCTGCAATCCCTGGCCGGTTCTGCGGCTATGACCCCGACCTTGATGAGGGCGCTTCATGAGATTCTTCCCCCGTCCGTTGACGCTCGGCCTTTGCTCCTTGGCTTTCACAGCCATGGCAGTTGCGGTCCCGGCCATATCGGCTGCTTCGGCGAAAACAGATGCAGCGGCACCCGCGGCGCTCTCTAGCTTAGTCGCAGCCGTGAATATTCCCTATGAGCAGTTCACGCTGAAGAATGGCCTTCGCGTGATCGTTCATACCGACCGGAAAGCGCCCGTCGTTGCCGTGTCGGTCTGGTATCATGTGGGTTCGCGCTTTGAACCGGCAGGCAAGACCGGCTTTGCCCATTTGTTCGAACATCTGATGTTCTACGGCTCGGAAAATGCGGACGGCCCTTTCTTCGGGCGCCTGGAGGATATCGGCGCGACCGATTGGAACGGGACGACCTGGTTCGACCGCACCAATTATTTCGAAACGGTCCCGACCGGTGCGCTCGACCGCGCGCTGTTTCTTGAAGCCGACCGCATGGGCCATCTGCTCGGCGCGGTAACGCAGGCGAAGTTGGATACGCAGCGCGGCGTCGTTCAGAATGAAAAGCGCATGGGCGAAAACCAGCCTTACGGCCTTGTCGAATATGCTCAGCTTGCCGCCATGTTGCCGGTAGGCCATCCCTATCGTCACTCGACCATCGGTTCGATGGCTGACCTGAACGCGGCCAGCCTGGCGGACGTGCAGAACTGGTTCAAGACTCATTATGGGCCCAACAACGCCGTTCTGGTGCTTGCTGGCGACATCGATGTGGCTACGGCAAAGGCAAAGGTGGAGAAATGGTTTGGAGCCATTCCATCCGGCCCGGTTCCAAAAGATGTGGATGCGACCGTCCCAACCTTGCCGCGAGACGCTGAAAAGCTGATGCACGACAATGTCGCGGCGACCCGGCTCTATCGCAACTGGATCGTGCCCGGCGTCAATTCCGCCGACCTGCCACAGCTGGATCTCGCGATGGCGGTGTTTGGCGGGCTCAAATCATCGCGGCTCGACAATATCCTGGTCCGCGGCGAAAAAGTCGCCGTAGGCGTGAGCGCAAGCATCCAGCCTTTTGAAAAGCTGAGCATCGCCGAAATTACCGTCGATGTGAAACCGGGGCAGGATGCTGCGGCCGTGGGCAGGCGGCTCGACCAGTTGCTGGCTGACTATCTTGCCAAGGGGCCGACCGCCGATGAGGTGCAACGCGCGGCCACCCGTCAGCTTTCCGGCACGATCGGCGGTCTTGAGAAAGTCGGCGGATTCAGCGGCAAGGCTGTGACCCTGGCGGAAGGCGCCGTTTATTCCGGCGATCCGGGGAAATACAAGAAGGACCTTGCGCTCTATGCAGCGGCAACACCGCAGTCCGTCGGTGCGGCTGCCCGGAAATGGCTGGGGCGGCCAGTGTTCCGCCTGACCGTGGCACCGGGTGAGCGCTCGGCTGAAGATAATGCGCTTGCGGGCAACGCGACCCATCGCCCTGCCTTCTTCCGGGACCCGAAGAAGCCCGCCCCCTCCGCTGGCACGCCGCCGCCGCCAACCAAGATCGCTGAACCTGCCATTGAGCCAGTCAAGGACCTGGAGTTTCCAGAGGTGGAGCATGCCACCTTGAAGAATGGCATTCCCATCCTGTTCGCGCGCCGGGCGACCGTGCCGGTGGTCCGAGTATCGGTTGCGTTCGACGCGGGTAATGCCGCCGATGACAAGGCAAAGCTAGGCACGGCCGGATTGGTGACTGCCTTGCTCGACGAGGGGACCAGGAGCCGCAACTCGATCCAGATCGCCGAGGAGCAGGAGAGGCTGGGCGCATCGATAAGCGCGGGCAACGGCATGGATACGACCAATGTCGGCCTCTATGCGTTGAAGCCCAATCTGGACGCGTCGCTCGAACTGCTGGCGGACGTGATCCGCAATCCCGCTTTCGATCCGAAGGAGGTGGAGCGGCTGCGCGGTCAAGTGCTGACGCGGATCGCTGCTGAAAAGACCGAGCCGATGCCGATCGCGCAGCGCCTGCTGCCGCCGCTCCTCTATGGGGAGGCGCACCCCTATGGCATCCCCTTCACGGGATCGGGAACGGAAAGCGGGGTCAAGGCGGTGACGCGGGCGGATTTGGCCGCCTTCCACGGCAAATGGATCCGGCCCGACAATGCGACCATTTTCGTGACGGGCGACACGACATTGGCCGAGATCCTGCCGCTGCTGGAGAAGCGCTTTGGCGACTGGAAATCTCCGCAGGGAGAGAGGGGCAGCAAGCTGTTTCGCATGGACAGGATGATGCGGCCAGCACGGATCATCTTGGTCGACAAGCCGCAAAGCCCCCAGTCTCTGATCCTGGCCGGACTGCTCACGGGCAAGCGCGGGACCGACAATCCGCTGACCCTGCTGACCGCCAATGAGGTGCTTGGCGGCAGTTCGACATCCCGTCTGATCATGGATCTGCGCGAAACCAAGGGGTGGGCCTATTCCGCCGGCACCGCCATGCCGGGGGTCAAGGAAACGATTCCGCTGCTCGTCTATGCGCCGGTGCAAACCGACAAGACTGGCGATTCGATCATTGCCGCGCGCAAGGACATCGCCGAATTCCTGACGAGCAAGGGCACGACAGCCGCCGAACGGAACCAGACGATCAACAGCCAGATCCTGTCTCTGCCAGGCAGTTTCGAAACCTCATCCGACCTCCTGGGCGCGATGATGCGCAATCGGCTGCTGGGGCGGCCTGATGATTTTTATGAAAAGCTGCCGGGGATCTATCGGGCGATGACGCCTGTTGACCTGGACAAGGCGGCGCGTGAGGCGATCGATCCTGATCGGCTGATCTGGGTGGTGGTAGGTGACGCGAAACTGGTGCGGCCGCAGCTTGACGCTGTCGGGCTGCCGGTCGAAACGGGCACGCTCGCGGATTGAGGGTTGATAAGGAGAATGAAGATGGCAGGTGTCGATGGAGCTTATGATTGCGTGGCGAAAACGCCGCTGGGTGAGCAGAAGGGCGTGCTGACCGTCATCAGCTCGGGCGACAGCTTTCACGGGACCTTCGCGGGCATGATGGGATCGCTGGATGTTGCCGAGGGCAAGGTTCAGGGGAACAAGCTCAGCTGGAAGATGAACATGACCATGCCGATGCCGATCACGATGGATTGTGAGGCGGAAGTCAGCGGAGACAGCATCAACGGGACGATGCAGTTGGGTGCGTTTGGGGCGGCTGGTTTTTCCGGGACGCGGCGGGTTTGAGCCACGGATTCCGGGAGTTTTGAAGCTCCCGGAATTTAAATGCATTAATGAAGTGGCGGATTAACGGGGTGCAGACTTGAACAGGGGTATTAGTTAGCTATCTAAGCGCCATGTCGAGATCGGAAATGAAGCGGGTGCTGGCGCACAAAATGCCGCAGGTGGCGCGCAACTGGCGCATGTTGGCGGATGAGGCGCTGGCGGAGTTTCGTGTGTCAAACAGCGCGGGCTGGTGCCTGGTCCATCTGTCCAGGATGGAGCCGGAGGCGCGGCAGGCGGACCTGGCTGAACAGTTGGGGATTACCCAACCGTCGCTGGTACGTACACTCGATCAGTTGGAGGCGATGTCCTTGGTGGAGCGGGTTCCCAACCCCGACGACAAGCGATCGAACCGTATTGCCCTCACTCCTACCGGCAAAGAACTGGCGGGCCGGATCGAAGAACGGCTCGACAATCTGCGCCGCGAACTGCTCGACGGCGTGCCGGACGCCGCGATCGAGATCACCGTAAACCTTATGGAGCTGCTCGGTCGCCGCATCGCCGAGCGCCGCCAACAGGCATGAGCGCGCGCTTCGGCTGGCCCGCGGCGCTTTTTTCCCTGAAATGTTTCGGGGCCAGCATGTTGGCCTTGTTCGTTGCACTCAGCATCGGGCTGGAGCGGCCCTATTGGGCGTTCCTGACATCCTATATCGTGGCCCAGCCCATGGCGGGCGCCGTGGTCTCGAAGGGATTGTTCCGGGTGATCGGCACCATGGCCGGCGGCGCGTTCGCGGTCGCGATCGTGCCGCCGCTCGTCAACGCGCCGGAACTGCTGTCGCTGGCGATGGCGTCGTGGCTGGCGCTCTGCGTCTTCGTGTCGCTGCTCGACCGCACCCCGCGGGCCTATATGTTCGTTCTGGCGGGTTATACCGCCTGCCTCATCGTCTTTCCCAGCGTCGATGCGCCGGATACGATCTTCACCGTGGCGAGCCTGCGCGTGCAGGAGATCATGATCGGCATCGCCAGCGCGAGCCTGGTGCATAGCGTCATATTTCCCGGATCGGTCAGCAACGTCCTGCTCGCGCGGGTGAAGGCGATGCTGGCCGATGCCGAGCGATGGTCGCATGACGCCATCGCCATCCATCCCGTCGAGGGGCTGGAGGATGAGCGGCGCAGGCTGGCGCAGGACATCAGCGAACTGCACCAGCTGTCGATCCACTTGCCGTTCGACACGTCGCGCCTTGCGCCGCGCGTGCGGACAGTGCGCGCCTTGCAGGATGAACTGGCCCAATTACTGCCCCTTGGCGCGGCGGTCGAGGACAGGCTGGCGGCGCTGAAAAGCGCGAGCGGCGGCGTGGTGCCGCCCGAAACGCAGGCGCTGATCGCCGATGTGCGGGATTGGCTCGCCGCGCCGGGCGAGGACCGGCCCGAGCGCAGCGCGGCGGCGCAGGCGCTGATCGACCGTTGCGCCGCGATGGAACCGGCGGCCCGGCGCGACATGGATTGGGGCGAGATGATGCGGATGAGCCTGTTCGCGCGGCTCGCCACGCTGATCGCCGCGCATCGCGACTGCCGGGACCTGTATGAACAGATGGCCGTCCACAGCCGGGAACCGGTGACGCCCCGCGTGGCCGAACTGTTGGAGGGAAGGCGCAGCCGTGAGCTGCACAGGGACGTGGCCGGTGCCGCGCGAGGCGCGTTCGGCGCCTTCGTCACCATCATCACCGGCTGCGCGCTGTGGATCGGCAGCGGCTGGACCGACGGCAGCACGGCGGTCATGCTGGCGGGCGTTTTCCTGGCGCTGTTCGCCGGGTCGGACAATCCCGCCGCGCCGATCAAGGGTTTCATGATGGGCACCCTGATCGCCTCTGCACTGGCGGCGGTCTATGGCTATGCGATCCTGCCCCGGCTGGACGGCTTTCCGATGCTGGCCGCCGCCTTCGCGCCGATGCTGCTGGCGCTCGGCGCAATGCTGGCATCGCCGCGCTTTTCCGGTATCGCCCTGCCGGTGCTGCTCGGGCTCGGGAGTCCCGCGCTGATCGCCGATCGCTATGTCGGCGAGTTCGCGGCGTTCCTGAATGGCACGATCGCGCAGCTGGTAGGGGTCTGGTTCGCGATCATCATGGCCGGGCTGTTGCAGTCGGCGGGGGTCGAAAATGCCATCCGGCGAACGATCCGCGCCACATGGACCGACCTGGCCACGCGCAGCACGATGATGACCACGCCCGATGTGCGCGGCTGGGTAAACCGGATGCTCGACCGCATCGCCCTGCTGGCGCCACGGCTGGCGACCGCGCGGCGGGACGGAGGCGACCTGCTGTTCCATGCGCTGCGGGATCTGCGCACCGGCGTCGCCATCGGCGAATTGCGGCAATTGCGGCTGACATTGCCGGCGCAAGAGGGGCAGCCGCTGGCGGAGGTGCTGTCGGGCGTCGCCCGCCATTATCGCGGGCTGGACCCGGACGCGCCACAGCCTGCCGAACCGGCGCTGCTGACCGGGATTGACCATGCCGTGGACGCGTTGTCGGACAATGAGAGCGCGGCGGTGCGCAGGCAAGGCGTGCTGGCGCTCGTCAGCCTGAGGCGGAACCTGTTTCCAGAAGGGCCACCCTATCGGAGGATGGCGGCATGACAGGCGAGATCGCCCTGGGTGGGGTGTTCATGCCGACCCTGCTGCTGCTGGGCGTGATGGCGCTGGTCATCAGCTGGGGCGTCACGCGGCTGATAGGCGCCTTCGGGCTCTACCGTTTCCTTGCCTATCGGGCGATCGTCGACCTCAGCATCTTCGTCCTGGTGCTGGGCGGCCTTAGCCTCCTTCTCCCCTTCCTTGGGATTCGTCCATGAACCGTCTGTCGAGCGGGCTGGCGCGCAGCGCCGCCACCATCATCATCGTCGCCCTGGCTGTCATCGCCGCCATCGCCATGTGGAACCATTATGAGCGAAGCCCGTGGACGCGCGACGGGCGGGTGCGCGCCGATGTGGTGCGGGTGACGCCGGACATTGGCGGGCTGGTCACGTCCGTCGCGGTGCGGGACAATCAGGAAGTGAAGGCGGGCGATCTGCTGTTCGTGATCGATCGGCCCCGCTATGCACTCGCGTTGCAACAGGCCGATGCGCAGGTAGCGAGCGCAAGGGCGACGCTGGGGCAGGCGCGGCGGGAGGCGAAGCGCGATCTGGCGCTGGGCGATCTGGTGGCGGCGGAGGCGCATGAGCAGAATGTCGCGCGGGTTGCCACGGCTGACGCGGCGCTTGCGCAGGCGATGAGCAGCCGCGATGCCGCCGCGCTCAATCTGAAACGCACTCAGGTGACGGCATCGGTAAACGGCGTTGTGACCAACCTCGACCTGCATGTCGGCGACTATGTGGCGGCGGGCAAGCAGGCCATGGCGCTGGTGGATCGCGACAGTTTGCGGGTGGAGGGCTATTTCGAGGAGACCAAGCTGCCGCTGGTGTGCGTCGGCGCGCCGGTGACAGTTCGGCTGATGGGCGAAGCGGCGGACCTGCATGGGCGGGTGGAGAGCATCGCCTATGGCATCAACGACACGACGCGCAGTGATTCGGGCAATTTGCTGCCGACGGTGCAGCCGACCTTTTCCTGGGTGCGGTTGGCGCAGCGCATTCCGGTGCGGGTGAAGCTCGACAAGGTGCCGGCCAGCGTGCGCCTGATCGCTGGGCGTACGGCGACGGTGACGGTGGAACCCGTGGAGAAGGATCGGGCGGGGAGCTGCCGCCATGCGTGAGGGCGATATCAGTAATTCATACTCATCTGCGTTCGGGCTTTTTGAACGAGCCGCTCATCTCGTGCGAATGTCGAAGCGCTTCTTTTACCTGACGGGAAGGAAGACCCCTCGACAAGCTCAGGGCGAACGGGGGAGAGGGGGTGTCTGGCCACTCGGGGCGGCTTTGGCGCTCACCGCTTGTTCGACCGCTGGCCCCGATTATCGCCCGCCCGAACATGACGTCGCCACGGCTCCAGCGGCGCAAGGGAGCTTCCAGTCCGCGCAAGGGACCGTGTTCAGCAATGC
The DNA here is from genome assembly GCF_023051225.1 of Sphingobium agri. Lineage (NCBI taxonomy): Bacteria > Pseudomonadati > Pseudomonadota > Alphaproteobacteria > Sphingomonadales > Sphingobiaceae > Sphingobium > Sphingobium agri. The sequence continues at coordinate 151,857 of NZ_JALKHS010000008.1, forward strand.
CGATCTGCCCGATCACTGGTGGCGGCTTTACAATGATCCGCAGCTGGATGGTCTGGTCGAGCAGGCGCTGATCGCCAATGCCGACCTTCGCCGGGCCGAAGCGAATGTGAATGCAGCCCATGCCGTGTTGCGCGAGGCGGAAGCCGGGCGGTCGGTCAGCACGGCGTTGAGCGGCGGCGCGACGCTGGCGCGGCCTTCGGGAACGGCTGAAAGTCTGCCGGGTGTCGTGGGCTATGACCTGGGGCTGAGCGCATCCTATCCGCTCGACCTCAACGGTCGGATCAGGCGGGCGATCGAAGCGAGCACGGCTGACCTGGAGGCGATGGTGGCGGCGCGCGACTATTTGCGGGTGAGCGTCGCTGCGGCGACGGCGCGGGCCTATGCGCAGGTGTGCGCGGCCAATTATTCGCTGGCCGTCAACCGGCAGGTGGTCGGCCTGCAGCGGCAGACGCTGGACGCGACGGGGCGGCTGTTCCGGGGTGGACGAGGAACGGCGTTCGACGTCAGCCGCGCGCAGGCGGCGGTTGAAGCAAGCGCGGCGAACCTGCCCGCTTTCGAAGCGCAGCGGCAGGTGGGGCTTTATCTGCTGGCAGCATTGCTGGGGCGGCCGCCTGCCGACTACCCGCGTGAGGTGGAGGGCTGCGCTGTCCTGCCGGTGCTGGGCGGCGCTTTGCCGGTGGGCGATGGTGCGGGGCTGATCCGGCGGCGGCCCGACATCAGGCAGGCGGAGCGGACGATCGCGGGCGACACGGCGCGGCTGGGGGTCGCGATGGCGGACCTTTACCCGCAGGTGCGGATTGGTGGGTCGGTCGGCCTGTCCGGGCCGCTGGAAACTTTGGGGTCCGGCACCGCGCTGGGGATCAGCCTTGGGCCGATCCTTAGCTGGAGCTTCCCCAACCGTCCAGTGGTGCGGGCCAGGATCGCGCAGGCCGATGCGCGGGTGCAGGGCAGCATCGCCTCCTTCGATGCGGTGGTGCTGGAGGCGCTGCGGCAGGCGGAAACGGCGATGGAAACCTATCGGCGGGATACGCAGCGGGCGGCGGCGCTGGAACGGGCACGGGCTAGCGCGGCGGTGTCGGCAGGGCAGGCGGGCAAGCTGTTCCGCTTCGGGCGCGGGGACTTCCTGTCGCTGCTCGACGCGCAACGGAGCCTGGCGAGCGCGGAAGCGGCGGCTGCTGCGGCGCGAGTGCAGTTGGTGCAGGATCAGGTGGCGGTATTTCTGGCGCTGGGTGGCGGCTGGAGGTGAGGGGCATGAAAAAGCCCGCCGATGCTGTGACCGGCGGGCTTTCCCGTAGCTGTTGAGGGACCGATGGCCTCAATATTGGACAGTGACCGTCACCGCGCGGCGGTTCTGTGCCCAGGCGGATTCGTCCGAACCGAGCGCGGCGGGGCGTTCCTTGCCATAGCTCACGGTGTTGATGCGGCTGGGGTCGATGCCGAGCGAGGCGAGATAGTTTTTCGCGGCGTTGGCGCGGCGGTCGCCCAGCGCGATATTATAGTCGCGGGTGCCGCGCTCGTCGGCATGGCCTTCGATCGTGACGCGGACATTGGGGTTCTGCTGGAGCCAGGCGGCTTGGCTTTGCAGCGTCTGTTGGTCCTGCGCGTCGACATCATATTGATCGGTGTCGAAGAAGATGCGGTCGGACGAGACGGAGGCGACGAAATCTTCCTGGCTGCCCTTGACCGGGGCGCCCGTGCCGGTGCCCGTGCCGGTCCCGGTCTGCGCGCTGCTGTCAGTCGCGGGCGGGGGCGGCAAATCCTTGGGCGCTTTCTTGCCACAGGCGGCGAGCGCCAGGACCGAGACGGCGATGAGGAGGGGGCGGTTGAGTTTCATCAGGGGTCTCCTTGAAGAGCATAGGGTCGTTACGTCTGCGCGACGATGTTGTTCCCGATCAGGGGAGCAGCGGACCCCAGGCGGGGTCTGAACCGCTCAGCGGCGTGGGGATGCGGCGTTCGTTGACGCCGGTCAGGTCGACTTGCCAGACCTGGCTGGTGCCTTCGCGCCCGGCGGTGGTGCGGAAATATTGCAGGACGCGGCCGTTGGGCGACCAGGTGGGCTGCTCATCCTGCCAGCCATTGGTGAGGATGCGTTCATTGCCACCATCCGGCGTCATGACGGCGATCTTGAAGTCGCCGCTGATCTTGGTGAAGGCGATGAGGTCGCCGCGCGGGCTCCATTCTGGCGTCGCATAGCGGCCGCCGCCATGGCTGATGCGGCGCTGGCCCGAACCATCGGCGTTCATGACATAGATTTGCTGGCTGCCCGAACGGTCGCTTTCGAACACGATGCGGGTGCCGTCGGGCGAATAGCTGCCGCCGACGTCGATGCCCGGCGCGGTGGTGAGGCGGACGGGTTGGCCGCCCTGCGCCGAGACGCGGTAGATGTCGGTATTGCCCGCGACCGCCATCGAAAAGAGGATGTTGCGGCCGTCGGGCGACCAGCGCGGCGCGAAGGTCGCATTGTTGCTTTCGGTGACGAGCCGCTGACGACCGGTGCCGATGTCATAGACATAAATGCGCACCCGGCTGCCGATATAGCTTACATAGACGATCGACTTGTAGTCGGGCGAAAAGCGCGGGGTGAGCGCGATCGACTGGCCGTTGGTGATGAAGCGGTGGTTGGCGCCATCGCTATCCATGATGGCGAGGCGCTTGGTGCGGTTCCCCTTGGGGCCGCTCTCCGCGATATAGGCGATGCGGCTGTCGAAGAAGGGGCTTTCGCCCGACAGGCGGGCATAGATGGCGTCGGCGCATTTATGCGCGGCGCGGCGCCAGTCGCGCGGGGCAACGACATAGCCCTGGCGGGTCAGTTCCTGCTTCAACGCGACGTCGTAGAGATAGCAGCCGACCGTGATGTCCGCTTCCCCGCCAGTGGTGCGGACGAAGCCCTGCACCAGCGCCTGGTAAGCGCCCCATTTGTCATAAGCGGGATTGGTGACTTCCGGGAAGCCGATGGCGGGAATGCCGGCCGGGCCGGATGGATCGAACAGGCCCGATCCCTTGAGGTCCGTGGCGATCACTTCGGCGATCTTGCGGCCAAGTTCGGATGACGAGCCAGCGGGCGTCGATACTTCGGCCTGCGGCGGCAGGGCGGGCACGACGATCTTGAGGTTGCTGTCGATCTCGCCCGTCACATCGACCGACAGCTGCGCCATCGCAGGGCTGGCAAAGGCTGCGCAAAGGGCGAGCAGTGCGGTTATTCCAAAGCTTCTCATCGCGCTTTCCTTGCGTAGACTCTCAACGGTTTGAGCCATTTCCATTGTTCATAATATTCGTCCGGCAGCCCCTGGAAAGGGGAAGCCTGCATAACCGCTTGCACGGCGCGTTCCTTGTAGATGGAGACCTGCGGCTTGTTGCTGGCGGTCTGGCCCTGCACGTCGATGACTTCGGGCCTGCCGATCACCCGGCCGTTGCGGTCGATCTTCACCTCCAGGAATGCCACCAGCTGCTCGACATCCGCGCCGGAAGGGAGCTTCAGGTGCCGGTATATCTGGTCCCCGATCAAGCGGTCGAGCGCGGCCTTTTGCGCGGGGCCCATCGCCGCGGCGGGCGGCGGCGCGGCCTTGCGCGGGGCGTCGGCTTCGGTGTCGATGCCCTTCAGGAAGTCCTTGCCGAGTAGCGAACCCTTGGGCTTTTCCGCCTTGCCCTGACCGGATGCGCGGGCCGGGGCATCAGGTTTCGCCTTGGCAGCAGGCTTTTGCGCCGACTTGGCTGGGACGGGCTTAGCGGCGGCGGCGGGCTTCGCCTTGGCTGGCGTGGGCTTGGCCGCTGGCTTTTCGGGCGCGGGCTTGGGCTTTGGCTTGGCCTTGGCCACGTCCTTCTTCGCCGGAGCGGGTTCGGGCTTGGCAGGAGCAGGCTTCTCCACCTTCTTGGGTGGAGCAGGCTTTGGCGGCGGCGGCGCGGGTGAAGGCTCTGGCTCGGGAACAGGCGCGGGCTCTGGAACGGGCGCAGGGGCCGCGTCCTCGGTCGGTCCTTCTTCCGGCGCGACGCTGGGCGGGGGCGGCTGGGTCGAGATTTGCGGCGCGGTCGATTGGAGCGCCGCTTCATCCACCAGGCTGACGTCCATCGGCGGGGAGTTCAGCTTGAGCGGATTGGGCGTGGCCAAGAATCCGGCGGACAGCAGGCCGAACAGCAGGACATGTCCCGCCGTCGCGACGCCAAGGCCGATCTTCTCCGCGCGTTCCATTCGTTAAGTCCCTATGGCCCTATTCCGAACCGCCGCTGGCGGCGGCTTCGTCGCCGCCGGTGCTGACCAGCGCGACCTTGTTCAGACCGGCGCGGTTGAGTTCGCCCATCACGCGCATCACCCGGCCATAGTCCAGCCCGGTGTCGGCGCGCAGGAATATCTGAGGCGGCTCGGCCTTGCCCGCATTGGCGGAAACGATCTCCGCCAGACGGTCGGGCAATTCCGCGTCGCTGATCTGCGTCTCGTCAATATAGAGGCCGCCGTCGCGATCGATCGAGACCACGGCTGGCTTGTCGTCCTGATCAAGGCCCTTGGCGCGGGTTTCGGGCAGGTTCACCGGCACGCCCGTGACGAGCAGCGGGGCAGTCACCATGAAGATGATGAGCAGCACCAGCATGACGTCCACCAAGGGCGTGACGTTGATGTCCGCCATCGGCGCGCGGCCACGGCCACGGCGATGGGATGGGGGGCCGGACATTGCCATTTACGCAATCTCCGCCAAATTCGTCATCCCAGCGAAAGCTGGGATCGCAGGCCGGATAGGGCGGAGGGTGAGGCATGAGATGCCAGCGTTGGCTAACGCCGCCCTTCGGGTCGCTGGCATGACGAAAATGGTCGGGTTGACTTGTGCTGCCGTCATCACCGCTGCGCCTCCAGCTCCCGGCTCAGCGTCGAATAAAAGCCGTCAGCAAAGCGGGTCAGCTTGGATTCCATGCGGTTGATGCCATGGCTGAAGCGATTGTAGGCGATGACGGCCGGGATCGCCGCGAACAGGCCGATGGCGGTGGCGAACAGCGCTTCGGCGATGCCGGGCGCGACCACGGCAAGCGAACTATTCTGTTCCTTCGCGATGGCGGTGAAGGCGCGCATGATGCCCCAGACGGTGCCGAACAGGCCGACGAAGGGCGCGACCGAGCCGATCGTTGCCAAGATGTTGAGCCGGTCGGACAGGCGATCGACCTCGGCCGCGATCATGCTGGACATGGATGTGGCCAGCCGGTCGCGCGTGCCGTCGCGGTCGATCACCTTTTGCGCGGTCGACCGGCGCCATTCGGTGACGCCCGCTGCCATCACTTTGGCAGCAGGAAAATCGGCCTTCCCGCGTGCTTCGTAGAAGCGGTCGATGTCCTCCGCTTTCCAGAAGTCGGCTTCGAAGGCGCTGCTCTGGCGGCTCGCCTTGCGCAGCGTGAAGCTGAAGCCGATGATCATCGCCCAGGTCCAGATGCTGGCGAGCAACAGCCCCAGCATCACCAGCTTCACGACGATGTCCGCCTGAAGGAACAGGGCCAGCGGCGAAATGGTCGCGGCTTGGGTGGCAGCGCCCACCGCTGCGCCAACGTCAGGCATCGAAAGGCTCATGAGTTGATGTCTTCCCCTCTCATCAAACGGCTGAAAATGTCGGTCCAGGGCTTTGGTTGCCGCGTCGGGCGGCCCTGATCGTTAAGGAAGGCGACCGAGACTTCGCCGTCCGTCAGTATTTCATCGCCGCGCCTGACTCTTTGATGAATGGTGCAGGCGACAGGGCGGATTGCGGTTACGCGGCTTTCCACCATCAGATCATCGTCGAGCCGGGCCGGGCGCTTGTAATCGATGTGCAGGCTGGTCACGGCATAGACGCCGGTTCCATCTTCCTGCGCGGCGCGCTGATTGATTCCCGCGACCCGCAGCATGTCGGATCGCGCGCGTTCCATGTAGCGCAGGTAATTGGCGTGATAGACGACGCCAGACAGGTCCGTATCCTCAAAATAGACGCGCACGGGATAATGATGCACGGCGGCGATGAACCTTCCGGCCGCCGGCTCGGGCATGGGCGCTGTAACGGACATGCGCGGCCTTTTAACCATCAAGCAGGCGGCAGGCAAAGGCGGAAATGAAAGAAGCGTGCGCGTCCTGCCGGGCAGCCGGGGCAATCCATCCCACAAAGGGATCACGCTAAGCCCTGATTAACACGGCGCCTGTTGTGATGATGTTCAAAAGCGCTGGCCCCCTGCTTGCCATGGCGCTAGTGGGCGGCAAATTGATTTATGCAAGGACATTTTGGCATGACCGACATTCAGACCGTTGGCGTCATCGGCGCTGGTCAGATGGGCGCCGGGATAGCGCAGGTCAGCGCGCAGGCTGGCTATGACGTGATCCTGTGCGACGTCGATCTGGCGCGCGCGCAAAAGGGACTTCAGGGCATTTCCAAGCAGCTCGGCCGGGCCGTGGAGAAGGGCAAGCTGACCCCGGAAGAGTCCGAAGCCGCCTTCGCCCGCATCCGCCCGAGCGGCGATCTGGCTCCCTTGGCCGGTGCGCAGCTGGTCATCGAGGCGGCGACCGAACGGGAAGATATCAAGCGCACGATCTTTACCAATGTCGGCGCGGTGATCACGCCCGGCACGATCCTGGCGAGCAATACATCCTCCATCCCCATCACCCGGCTGGCGCAGGTGGTTCCCGATCCGGCGCTGTTCGTCGGCATCCACTTCTTCAACCCTGTCCAGGTCATGGCGCTGATCGAATTGATACGGGGCCTTGCGACCTCGGATGATACGGTGGCCACCGTGGAGGCCTTTGCCGCCAGCCTCGGCAAGAATGTCGTGCAGGCGTTCGACTCCCCCGGTTTCGTGGTCAACCGCATCCTGTTGCCGATGATCAATGAAGCGATCTTCGCCCTGGGCGAGGGGGTCGCGAACATTCGCGACATCGACATGGGCGTGCGGCTGGGGCTCAACCATCCTATGGGGCCGCTGACGCTGGCGGACTTTGTAGGGCTCGACACCTGCCTTGAGGTGCTGAACGTGCTGCGGTCGACCACTGGCGATTCCAAATATCGCCCCGCGCCGCTGCTGGTCAAATATGTCGAGGCTGGCTGGCTGGGGCGGAAGACCGGCAAGGGCTTTTACGACTATTCCGGGGCGGAGCCTGTGCCGACCCGCTGAGCGGGGAGGGTGGCAAGGGGGTTTCAGTCTGCCCCCAGGCGATGCTTCCGCATGCAGTGGCGCAGCTGGTCATAGCTGAGGCCAAGCGCCTTGGCGGTGGCGCGCTGGTTGTAGCGGTGGCGCTCCAGCGCCGCTTGCACGATGGCGGCTTCATGTGCGTCCACGGCGGCGCGCAGATTGCTGACGGGGGCGAGGCTGGGCACGGGGGCGGGTTGGGGGTCCTCGCCCGCTTTTGCCGGCGGTTGCGGCTGCCAGGGTGAGGCGAAGGGATCGAAGACGATCTGCGCGACGGCGCGACTTGGCTCATTCCAGCGGTATACGGCGCGCTCCACGACGTTGCGCAGTTCGCGGACATTGCCGGGCCATGCATGTGCTTCCAGCGCGCTCAGGCAGTCCGTGGAGAAGCCGGGCCATTGCGGCCATCCCAATTCAGCCGCCATGCGCCTGCCGAAATGATCGGCAAGGACGGCCACGTCGCCGTCGCGGGCGCGGAGCGGCGGGAGGGTGATGACCTCGAAGCTCAGCCGGTCCAGCAGATCGGGGCGGAAGCGGCGTGCTTCGGCGAGTCCGGGCAGATCTTCGTTGGTGGCGGCGATGATCCGGACATCCACCGTCATCGGCCGCGACGCGCCGATGCGGGTGACTTCGCCATATTCGATGACGCGCAGCAGCCGTTCCTGCGCCGCCATGGATAGGGTCGCCAGTTCATCGAGGAACAGCGTCCCGCCATCGGCCTCCTCGAACCGGCCTGCGCGCGATCGGGTGGCGCCTGTGAATGCGCCCTGTTCATGGCCGAACAGCTCAGCTTCGATCAATGTTTCCGGCAGCGCGGCACAATTCATCACGATCAGCGGCTCGCCCCAACGGGGTGAGAGGCGGTGGAGCCGCTCGGCTACCAGTTCCTTGCCGGTGCCGCGTTCGCCGACGACCAGCACGGGGCGGTTGAGTTCGGCTGCGCGGCCTGCTTGCTCCACCGCGTCCAGGAAGGCGAGGGACTGGCCAACGAATTGCGTGTTGCGCTCCATTCCTAACATATGGCGAAAATTACCATTATTTGGCAATGATCTTCGCCGTGATGATTCTGGAATCTCCGAAAAATGCGGCGGGATCGATCTGGCACGGCTCCTGCAAAGGAGGGGCAAAGCCGCTTGAACGGAAGGATCGCAGTTCCGATGGGTATTTTTTCTCGCACGCGCGACATCATCGCCGCCAATGTCACCGACCTGCTCGACCGGGCCGAGGACCCAGCCAAGATGATCCGCATGATCATCCTGGAAATGGAGGAGACGCTGGTCGAAGTGCGCGCGTCTGCCGCGCGGACCATCGCCGACCAGAAAGAGATGCGTCGTCATATCGGCAAGCTTCGGGGCCTGCAGGACAGCTGGACCGAAAAGGCGCAGCTGGCCTTGAGCAAGGATCGCGAGGATCTGGCCAAGGCCGCGCTGGTCGAAAAGCAGAAGGCGGCGGACATGGCGGAAAAGCTTGGGGCGGAAATCGAGCTGCTGGACGAGGCGCTGAAAGCGTCCGAAGAGGATATCGCCAAGCTTCAGGCCAAGCTGAGCGAGGCGCGCAACCGGCAGAACAGCCTGGTCAGCCGGATGGAAAGCGCGCAGAACCGGCTGCGGATGCGCGAAGCCTATGCCGGTGAAAAGGTGAACGAGGCCTTTGCCCGTTTCGACATGCTCGAACGGCGGGCGGACCTGGCAGAAGGGCGGGCGGAAGCCTTCAACCTTGGCCAGCAGCCCAAGACGCTGGAGGAGGAGATTGCCGAATTGCAATCCGCCGACAAGGTCGACGCCGAACTCGCGGCGCTCAAGGCCAGCATGAACCGGCCCGCCTGAACCCGCCAGACGAACAGGGAGTGTGACGCATGGAGGATGTGTTTCTGCCGATCATGATCTGCGGCATGCTGTTCATAGGCATGCCCTGGCTGATCCTGCACTATACGACCAAGTGGAAGCAGGCGCCCAAGATCACCGACGAGGATGAGCGGCTGCTCGATGAGCTGCACCTGCTCGCCCGGCGGCTGGAGGACCGGTTGCAGACCGTCGAGCGGATCGTCGCCGCCGACAATCCCGATTTCCGTCCGGCGCGCCCCGCGCCCGACGATAGCTATGATTTCGATCGCCCGAACCTCGACAGGAGGAACTGACATGGCTGCGCGCCGTACCAAATTCTACCTCGACAAGCAGAATGGCAAATGGATGGGCGTATGCGCGGGCATCGCCGATTATACCGGCATCGACGTGACGTGGGTGCGCGTCGGCGCGGTATTGGTGACGCTGATGGGGGCCTTCCCCTGGTCGCTGATCGCCTATTTCGCCGTCGCCTATTTTGGCGAGAACAAGCCGCTTGGCCTTTATGCCGATCGGGACGATGAGAAATTCTGGCAGGGCGTGCGCACCAATCCCGCGCGGTCGGCGCGCGATGTGCGGTCGAAGTTCCGCGACATCGACCGGCGGCTGGCCGACATCGAGACTTTCTACACCAGCCGCAACAAAAGGCTTGCGGACGAGATCGAAAGCCTGCGCTGAACGGAGCGTCGGAGGGTCATATGCAGGACATGGCTTTCACGCTGACCATGGTAATGGGAAGCCTGCTGGGGCTGCTGATCGTCGCGGGGGCGGCGCTGCGCGGATGGGACGGGTGGCTGGCGCTCAAGCGCGCGGAGCTTGGCCGTCCCGTGGAGGGCGTTGCAGCCATGGGAAGCACGCGGATCGAGATGGCGGACCTCAAGGAGCGCATCCGCAAGCTGGAGGCGATCGCGGCGGGCGTTGATCCATGACGTGAGGAAAAGCGGCTTTCGCGGGCCACTTTTCTGCCTATATGCGGGCTATGACCAAAGCGCCCGCCCTTGCCGATCTTCAGGAAGAATATGAATTTCTTGATGCCGATGACCGCTATCGGCTGCTGATCGACCTTGGCCGCGCGCTGGAACCGATGCCCGATGCGCTCAAGACCGATGCGACGCTGGTGCGGGGCTGTTCGGCGGCGGTGTGGGTCTATCCCACCGTGCGCGATGATGGCCGCCTCCATTTCCTCGCCGACAGCAATGCCGCGATCACCAAGGGGATCATCGCGCTCGTCCTGCTGACGGTGCAGGACCAGCTGCCAGCGGAAATCGCGGCGGCCGAGATCGAAGGCGATCTGGCGCCCTTCGACCTCAAGAATCAGCTCAGCTCCAACCGGACACAGGGCATCCCCAACATGATCGCGCTGATCCGGCAGACGGCGGAACGCTACAGCTGACATAAGGAAACCTGCTGACGTCCCGGCGTTCTCCTTCCGTGATCGGAACGGATGAAGAGGAGATGCGCGATGCGAAGCCTGTGGATGCTGGCGGCTATCGGCATGCTGGCGGGCTGCTCTGGCGGTGAGAAAGAAGGGCCGACGCAGCGCGAGCAGATCGGCCAGCAATGGAAATATGAAGGCGGGCAGGCGGGCAAGCCCAAGGTCGCTTATATCGGCAGCGCCAACAGCGTGCAGACCATGACGGCGCAAGACACTTTCTCGGTGCTGCTGGTCCAGCCGATGGCGGAAGGCGGCGCGCAGGTGACGGTGAAGCTGGTGGGCGCGCCCTTCAGCTGCGACCTGTCCGACTGCCGCGTGACCGCCGTGACCGACGACGGCAAGAGCCATGAATGGCGCGGGCGGATGACGGAGAATAAGGACGGCATAGAGGTGCTGCCCGCAGCCAAGGCGGATCAGGCGATCAAGGGGACCAAGCTGCTGAAGGTCAATCTGGTGATCGGCCCCAAGGACAAGAGCTTTCCGTTTGAGTTCAACGTCGCGGGGCTGGATTTGAAGGGGTGATGTTTCCGTCCACAACCCGTGGGGGGGAGCGGGCTGTTCACTGAGCGGGGGAAGGCTATTCCTGGAGCGACACGCCGGGGCTTCTGGGGTCAGCCGCGCCCTGCCACCGCCCGTCAGTTCCGCGTTCCGCCGCATTCGCCTTGAGGCCAAGCGGTGCGATAGTGACCGTGTGGCCCCAGGCCTCCAGCGGCGCCTTCATTGCCTCCAGCGCCGTCCCCTTCTCCAGCACAAGGCCTTTGGCGTCGAAGAACTCCAGCCCTAGCGCGATCGAGTCCTGTGCTGACAGGCCCCAGTCGAAATGCGCGATGATCGCCTTTGTCACCTGCATGATGATCGTCCGCCCGCCAGCCGCGCCGATGGTGAAGACAGGCGTTCCCTTGCCGTCATAAACGATGGTGGGGGACATGGAGGACAGGGGCCGTTTGCCCGGTTCCACCCGGTTGGCGACCGGCGCGCCATTTTTCTCGGGTGTGAAGCTGAAGTCGGTCAGTTCATTGTTGAGGATGACGCCGTTGGCAATCAACTGGCTGCCAAAGAAGCTTTCGATGGTGGACGTCCAGGCGGCGATGTCGCCGTCGCGGTCGATGGCGACGAAATGGCTGGTGCCGCTTTCCGGCTGCGGCGCGGCGGCGGTGCGGGCTTCAGCGCCGGGCGGCGTGCCGGGGCGATAGTCGTTGAGCGACCGGCCAAGCGCAATGAGCGCCGACCGCTTCCTGAGATAATCGGGATCGATCAGCCCGGCGATCGGCACGGACACATATTCCGGATCGCCGAGCCACTTGTCCCGATCGGCATAAGCCAGGCGCATGGCTTCACCGATGACATGCCAGGAACGCGGATCATCCTTACCCCATTGTTTGAGGGGAAAGCGTTCGACCATGCCCAATATCTGCAGCACGGTGATGCCGCCCGCAGAGGCCGGCCCCATGCCGCAAATGCTGTAGCCGCGATAAGGGCCGCAGACGGGCTTGCGCGCCTTCACCTGATAGGCGCCAATGTCGGCCTCCGTCATCGGCACGGGATTTTTGGGGGCGCTGGTGACAGTGGCGGCGATCGCCCGCGCGGTTTCCCCCTTGTAGAAGGCGTCAGGCCCTTCTGCCGCGATGCGTCGGAAGAGGGCGGCAAGCGGCGGGTTCCTGAGCGTCGTCCCGATCGGGGCAGGAGCGCCATCCACCCAGAAGAACTTCTGTATTTCCGGGAAATCGGCCCAGATCGGCGCCACGGCCTTCATCGCGGTGTCGAGACGCTGGCGCACTTCGAACCCTTCTTCGGCAAGGCGGATTGCGGGCGCAAACAGGCTTGCCCAGGAGAGCTTGCCCCATTTGCGATGCGCTTCCCAGGCGAGCCGCACATTCCCCGGCACGCCCACCGAATAGCCGCCGGGCCAGGCGGAGCGGAAATCGAGCGGCTGGCCATCCGCCCCGATGAAGCGATCCGGCCGCGCCGCCGCAGGCGCGGTCTCGCGCCCGTCGATCGATTCAAGCACTCCCGTCTCGCCATCATGATGCATCAGGAAGCCGCCGCCGCCGATGCCGCTATTATGCGGCTCGACGACATTGAGCGCGAGCATCATGGCGATCGCGGCGTCCGTCGCGCTGCCGCCCTGCCGAAGGATGTCCTGCCCCGCCGCCGCGGCGCGTGGATCGGCAGCCGAAACCGTCGCATTGAGCGAAACGGGTTCGCGCGCCACGGCCGGCGCAGTGTAGAGGAAAGCAAAGGCAAAGGGGGCCAGCAGGCCAGCGAGACGAGGCGTCATCCCCCGCACACTATCGTCCAGCCGGTCCGCCGCAACCCCCTGAGATCAAAGGTCAAGATCAGCTGTCGATGCCGACGACATCGCTGATATGCGTGAAGCCGTCCCGCGCCATCAGCTTTTTCAGTCCCGCATTGATGCGTTTGGCGAGATAGGGCCCTTCATAGACGAGCGCGCTGTACAGCTGGATCAGGCTCGCCCCCGCGCGAAGACGGGCATAGGCCTGTTCCGCATTGCCGATGCCGCCAACGCCGATCAGGGGCAGGCGATTGCCCAATATCCGCCGAAAATCCCTGATCCGCTGAAGCGACAGGTCGGTGAGAGGCGCACCCGACAATCCGCCGCTTTCCCCCGCATGGGCGGAGCGGAGCGGCGGGCGCGAAATGGTGGTGTTGGACACGATCAGCGCATCGACTTGATGGTCAAGGCAGGCGGCGGCGATATCCTCGACATCGGCTGGCTCAAGGTCGGGGGCGACCTTCAGGAAAATGGGGGTGCGGTCCGCGCCGCGCGCTGCCATTACCGCCGCCAGCAGCTGGTCCAGCGCCGCCCTGTCCTGCAACGCGCGCAGGCCCGGCGTGTTGGGCGACGAAATGTTGACCGTGAGATAGTCGGCGAGCGGCGCCATGCAGGTGACGCCGGTCACATAGTCCGCGATGCGATCGGCCGCGTCCTTGTTCGCGCCGATATTGATGCCGATCACCGGCGCTGCACCCTGACCGGCCGGGCGCCGGCGCTTTGCCACCCGCTCGGCCGCAGCAGCGAGGCCGCCATTGTTGAAGCCCATGCGGTTGATGACGGCGCGATCTTCCACCAACCGGAACAGGCGCGGCTGGGGATTGCCCGGCTGCGGCATGGGGGTCAGCGTCCCGAGCTCCGCAAAGCCGAAGCCCAGCGCATGCATCTTGTGCGCGACCAGCCCTTCCTTGTCATAGCCCGCAGCCAGCCCGACCGGGTTGGGGAAGCTGATGCCTGCCACGGTCTGGGTCAGGGCAGCGTCAGGCGCTGGGGGAGCGGCGAATGGCATCATGCGCAGCAGCGCGACAGACAGATGATGCGCGCGCTCTGCATCAAGCGCGAAAAACAGCGGGCGAACGAGGCGGTAGGACATGGGCGCGCTATGCCATCGCCGATCTTCCCCGTCGAGTCGCTGTGGTAATGGCGCAACAGTTGGCTGCGAAGGGTAAATTAGCTGCCAAATCATTCATATTGGTCGCATTTTCGCGCCCTTAATGTCCGATTCATCCAATCAAGCCGATCCGATTCGGATTTATGACCGTGCTGCGACCCGAAGGCTCTTGGCCATATGGCTACGAGACCTTTTACTGGCCCGGCGTGTAAAAACGCCGGGTCATTTTTTTCGAACCGGTTCGGAAAAAACCTTCGTTGCCTCAGTATCTCTCTTGCGCAGCAGCAAAGAAGCTTCATAGTACAGCTGTGGGGTGAATATGGGGCCGCATCGCGACAGCGCATCCGGGGGGATGCCACAGAGAGTGGAAAAGGGTGGCGATCCGTCGCTTTCCTATACTGTGGAAGCGGCGCAGGGGCCGGTCAAACTCCGCTATTTCGCTCCGCCTGACCCGCTGCATGCCTATTTCGGCTCCGTCTACATCTTTACCGAAAGCGCCGACCGCTACCTTGACGTGACGCGTGCGGATGTTCCGCAGTTGCGCTTCATGGTCGCGGGGGCGGGTGATTATCATTTCCATGACGGTACGGTGGCCGCGACTCCGGAAATTTGCCTGCTCGGCCCCACTTTGGGAGCGACGCGGTTCGAGCTGAACGGCCCCGCCTGCGTCGTCGGCATCTCACTCCTGCCCGCAGGCTGGGTCAGCCTGGGCGGAGGCGATGCCAGCCTGCTCGCGGACCGGCTGCGCGACATGAGCGCGGAGAAAAACGGCGCCATGGCCGCGCTGCTGACCCGGCTTAAGGGCATGCACGATCCCGAAGCGATCGCCGCCTGCTGCTGGTCGGTGCTGGCGCAATGGGTTAGGCCTTTGCCGGAAACAAGCTGGCGGCTGCTGGAAGCCGTGGACAACTGGCTGATGGGGGAAGGATCGCCCCGGATCGAAGCGCTGGTGGAGCAAACCGGATTGTCTCCGCGCCAGCTCGCCCGGATGACCAACCGCTATTATGGTTGCCCGCCCAAGCTGCTGGCGCGCAAATACCGGGCGCTGCGGTGCAGTGCGCGTATCGCGCTCGACCAACATAGCTGGCAGGAATTGTGCGAGGATGGCCGCTTCTACGACCAGTCGCATTTCATCCGGGAGATCAAGCATTTCATCGGCTTGACCCCGCATCAGTTGCAGACCGAGCCGACGGCGGTCGCCCAGCTTACCCTGTTGCGCCGCTCGCTGGGCGGGGACGTGGCCGTGCTGAACCGTTTCAGTTGAGGCGGCTGCCACTTTAGAAATGGCTTGATTCCGCGTGCCCGCGCGACCACATGCGCAATCGGATTGATTCGATCCGATTTGAGAATGGTTCGCAACCGGGACGCTTGCCCAGGATGAGGCTTTCGAGTTTCGCAGATTATGCCGTGGTGCTGATGTCGGCCGCCGCCCGCCATTGCGGTGGCGCTAAGATGAATGCGACCACGCTCGCCAGCGAAACGGGCATTCCTCTGCCGACAGCGCAGAAGCTGGTGAGCCGCTTGTCGGCTGCGGGGCTGCTCGAATCGAGTCGCGGGACCGGCGGCGGGGTTCGGCTGGCGCGGCCTGCGGCGGCCATCACGCTGGTGGATGTCGTGGAGGCGGTGGAAGGACCCATTGCCATGACCCCTTGCGCCGAACAGGGCGCGCACGACTGCACGCTGGAACAGGGTTGCCGCGTACGCCCGCACATGAATGTCGCGAACAATGCGATCCGGTCGGCACTGGCCGGGGTGACAATCGCCAGTTTGACACGAGAAATGGCATGACCGAAGAGACGACCACTATTCGCAACCTGGAAGCGCATGAGGCTGCCGAGCGCGCCTCGGCCTACGAACATGGCTGGTCATCCGCCATCGAGCAGGACTTCGCGCCCAAAGGGCTGAATGAGGACACGGTCCGCTTCATTTCCGCCAAGAAGAAGGAGCCGGAATGGCTGCTCGACTGGCGGCTGAAGGCCTTTGCCATGTGGCAGAAGATGGAAGCGCCCGACTGGGCCAAGCTCAACATCCCGCCGATCGACTATCAGGACGCCTATTATTACGCCGAGCCGAAGAAGAAGGCGGAGCTGGAGTCGCTCGACGAACTCGATCCCGAGATTCGCGCGACCTATGAGAAGCTCGGCATCCCCATTGCCGAGCAGGAAGTGCTGGCAGGCGTCAAGAGCAGCCGCAAGGTCGCGGTGGATGCGGTTTTCGACAGCGTTTCCGTCGCCACCACGTTCCGCAAGGAACTGGAGGAAGCGGGCGTCATCTTCCGCTCGATCAGCGAGGCGGTGCGCGAATATCCCGAGCTGATAAAGAAGTGGCTGGGCAAGGTCGTGCCGATGCATGACAATTATTTTGCCACACTGAACTGCGCTGTCTTTTCCGACGGCACCTTCGTCTACATCCCCAAGGGCGTGCGCTGCCCGATGGAGCTGTCCACCTATTTCCGCATCAATGCTGAGAATACGGGTCAGTTCGAACGCACGCTGATCGTCGCGGACGAGGGTAGCTATGTAAGCTATCTCGAAGGCTGCACCGCGCCGATGCGCGACGAGAACCAGCTGCACGCGGCGGTCGTGGAACTGGTCGCGCTGGACGATGCGGAGATCAAGTACAGCACCGTCCAGAACTGGTATCCGGGCGATGAGCAGGGCAAGGGCGGCATCTATAATTTCGTGACCAAGCGGGCGCTGTGCCAGGGCAAGAACAGCAAGGTCAGCTGGACCCAGGTCGAGACCGGCTCCGCCATCACCTGGAAATATCCCAGCTGCGTGCTGAACGGCGAGAACAGCGTCGGCGAATTCTACTCGGTGGCGCTGACCAACAATTTGCAGCAGGCCGATACCGGCACGAAGATGATCCACAATGGCAAGGGGTCGCGATCGACCATCGTATCCAAGGGGATCAGCGCGGGCCGTTCGAACAACACCTATCGCGGGCTGGTGCGCGTAGCGCCGGGCGCGGAGGGCGTGCGCAACTTCACCCAGTGCGACAGCCTGCTGCTCGGCGACAAATGCGGCGCACATACCGTGCCTTATATAGAGGTGCGCAACCCGAGCGCGCAGATCGAGCATGAAGCGACGACCAGCAAGATCAGCGATGATCAGCTGTTCTACGCGATGCAGCGGGGGCTGGACCAGGAGGCGGCTGTTGGCCTGATCGTCAACGGCTTCGCCCGCGAGGTGCTGCAACAGCTGCCGATGGAGTTCGCAGTGGAGGCGCAGAAGCTGTTGGGGATTTCGCTGGAGGGTTCGGTCGGTTGAGGGATTTGACGCCTCTCGACCAAGCGAAGCGCTCAAACTCCCCTCCCCTTCAGGGGAGGGGCCGGGGGTGGGGGCTATCCTCTGGACGCCTCGCTGAACTGGCAGGCTTCGCCCGCGAGATGCGCCGCGAACCGACGGAGCCAGAGAAGCGCCTGTGGACGAAACTCACCCGCACGCAACTCGGTGGCTACAAATTCCGCCGTCAATCCGTGATCGGCCCGTACGTCGCTGACTTCCTCTGCCCGCAAAAGGCGCTGATCGTCGAAGTGGATGGCGATACGCATGTGGCGGGATCCGACGATCGGCGCGACGCCGTGCTGAGCGAGATGGGCTACCGAATCATCCGCATCGCCGATCAGGAGGTGATGCACAATATCGATGGGGTCTGCGAAACCATCCTTCGCGCGCTGGAACGGGCGCCGGATCGTTGGGCGAGCCCCCACCCCAACCCCTCCCCTGAAGGGGAGGGGCTTTCCCTTGTTGAGGACCAAGACCTTTGAGCGACGAAGACGATATTCAGGATGCCCTGGCCGATTTCGCGGAGGATGTCGGCAATGGCCAGTCATGGACGGCCGCGATCCGCATCCTGACCGAGGATTATGAGTTGGAAGACGGCGAACTGGAAGCGCGCGCGCGCAAGGATTTCGGCGATCTCGACGCCTATGAGGCCGAATGCCGTGCGGCTCTGGAGAAGGGCGACGTCGCCTTCACCGAAAAGCTGAAGAGCGACAAGGCTTTCCACAAGGCGAAGGCGCCGAACCTCGCCCGCATGGGTCCGGTGACGGAGTTCGTGACCGGGCTGCTGGAAAAGGGTTCGCCTGAACCCGGGGCCGACTGGTGGCCCTATATGCCGATCAAGCGCCATATCGACACGCTGTTCCCCGCGCCGGGCGACGTGCGGGACATGGCCTTCTGGACCGCGCGGACGCTCCAGCGCGCGCATAAGGGATAACGCATGCTGACGATCGAAAATCTGGCCAACGAGATCGACGGCAAGGCGATCCTGAAAGGTCTGTCGCTCTCCATCAATGCGGGCGAGGTCCATGCGATCATGGGGCCGAACGGCGCGGGCAAGTCGACACTGGCCTATACGCTGGGCGGGCGTCCGGGCTATGAAGTGACCGGCGGCGCTGCCTCGCTGGACGGTGTGAACTTGTTCAGCATGGAGCCGCATGAACGCGCCGCGGCAGGCCTGTTCCTCGGTTTCCAGTATCCGGTCGAAATCCCCGGCGTATCCAACCTGCAATTCCTGCGCGAGAGCCTGAATTCGCAGCGCAAGGCGCGCGGGCAGGAACCGCTATCAGGGGGCGAGTTCATCAAGCTCGCCAAGGAAAAGGCGGGTCTGCTCGGGCTCGACATGGAGATGCTGAAGCGCCCGGTGAATGTCGGATTTTCGGGTGGTGAGAAGAAGCGCGCCGAAATGGTGCAGATGGGCATTCTCGATCCGAAAATGGCGATCCTGGACGAAACCGACTCCGGCCTGGACATCGACGCGCTCAAGATCGTGGGGGCAGGGATCAACGCGATCATGCGCAAGCCGGACAAGGCGGTGCTGCTCATCACCCACTATCAGCGGCTGCTCGACTATGTGAAGCCGGACTATGTCCATGTGCTGGCTGGCGGCCGGATCGTGAAGTCCGGCGGCCCCGAACTCGCGCTGGAACTAGAGCGCGAGGGCTATGCGGAGGTGGTCGCTGCATGAGCGCCGCAAGCACTTCCCTTTCTCTCCGTGGCTCCGCCTCTCAGCGTGAAATGATTGTGCTCACGCGGAGGCGCGGAGGCGCGGAGGAGGTTCGGTCATGACCGCACTCGCCCTGCCCACGCGCAAGCAAGAGGAATGGCGCTATAGCGATCTGGAGGCTGTCGCCTCCATTTGGCCGACGCCTGCGCCGACGCGGATCGACGTCGCGGCCGGAGAAACGTCGCGCCACCATCTGTTGCAGAACGCCAGCGATGGCGCAGCGGCGGTGCATGATTATGTCATCACGATCGCGGACGGAGCGCGGTGCGACTTTCATGTGCTGAACATCGGCGGCAAGCTCGGCCGCGTGACCTTTAAGGTGACTCTGGGCAAGGGGAGCCATTTCGAACTCAACGGCGCGATCATCGGCGGCGGGGATCAGGTGCTGGAAATCATCACCTCCGTCACCCATGCCGAGCCGGACGCGACCAGCGGGCAGACGATCCGCTCCATCCTGGGCCAGCGGGCGACGGGCAGCTATCTCGGGTCGATCAATGTCGCGCGCGATGCACAGCGCACGGATGCGTTTCAGTCTGTGAAGGCCATGTTGCTCGATCGCACTGCCACGGCCAATGCCAAGCCGGAGCTGGAAATCTACGCCGACGATGTGAAATGCGCCCACGGCGCAACCGTGGGTGAACTGGACCGTCAGGCGCTGTTCTACATGGCGTCGCGGGGAATGGACCCGGCGACTGCCAAGACGCTGCTGTTGAAGGCCTTCGTTGCTGGCGTGTTCGACGATGTGGCTGATGAGGCAGTCAAGGACAGGCTGGAAGCGGCTGCGCTGGCCAAGCTGGAAGATTTGGTATGAGTGGTGATCCCTCCTTCGTTCGCCCTGGGCCTGTCGAAGGGCTTCAACTCTCTTCAAAGACAGGAGAAGGCTTCGACAGGCTCAGCCCGAACGGTTTGCTGAGTTTAAGGGACGATTTTCCCGGCGTCGGCAGCTGGCACTATCTTGACAGCGCCGCCACCGCGCAAAAGCCCACCGCCGTTATCGACGCGATTGCCCGCGCCTACGGCCCCGACTATGCGACCGTCCATCGCGGCGTTTATGAACGCTCCGCCAACATGACGCTCGCCTATGAAGCGGCGCGGCGCAAGGTCGCGCAATTCATCGGCGCGGCTTCCGATAGCGAGATCGTCTATGTCCGCGGCGCGACCGAGGGGATCAACCTGGTCGCGCATAGCTGGGCAGACACGCAGTTGAAGGCGGGCGACCGCATCCTACTGTCGATGTTGGAGCATCACAGCAACATCGTCCCCTGGCAGATCGTCGCCGAACGTGTCGGCGCGGCGATCGATGTCGTGCCGCTCACGGCGGATGGCAGGATCGACCTCGAAGCCATGGCCGCGATGATCACGCCTGCGCACAAGCTGGTCGCGCTAGCCCATGTGTCGAATGTGCTGGGCAGCGTGCTTGATGTGCGCCGCGCAGCAGACATCTCCCACAGCGTGGGCGCGAAGATATTGATCGACGGATGCCAGGCGGTGCCGCGCCTTGCCGTCGATGTGCAGGCGCTCGATTGCGACTTCTATGTCTTTTCCGCGCACAAGCTCTACGGCCCGACCGGGATTGGCGTGCTGTGGAGCCGCAAGGAACTGCTGGACGCCATGCCGCCCTATCAGGGTGGCGGGTCGATGATCGACAAGGTGACGTTCGAGAAAACCACCTACGCGCCCGCGCCGACCCGGTTCGAAGCGGGGACGCCGCATATCACCGGCGTCGTCGGCCTGTCCGCCGCGATCGATTATGTGCAGGCGATCGGCCTCGACGCGATCCATGCGCATGAATGCGCGCTGGTCGGCAAGGCGCGGGCCGCGCTGGAGAGCATCAACAGCGTGCGGGTTTTCGGGCCGGAGGACAGTGCGGGCATCCTGTCCTTCGAAGTCGAGGGGGTGCATCCGCACGATGTTGGCACCATATTGGACGAAACGGGTGTCGCGATCCGCGCCGGGCATCATTGCGCGCAGCCGCTGATGCGGCATCTGGGCGTCGAAGCGACGGCGCGGGCCAGTTTCGGCATCTATAGCGACGAGGGCGATGTCGATGCCCTGGTCAAGGGCATAGAGCGAGTGAGGAAGATCTTCACCAATGACTGAGGTAAATTCCGGGGAACGCCAGATCCGGGTGGAAGAGGTGGAGGCGGTTGACGCCCCGCCCAAGGCGCGCGTGGAGGAGACGGCGGCTGAGGCGGCTCCGCGCCAGCGCGACTATCTGGACGGCTTCCTGAACGCCAAGCCGAGCGAAGCGCCGAAGGGCGAGCCGGGCGGCGACCTGTATGAAGCGATCATCGACACGCTCAAGGAGATATATGACCCGGAAATTCCGGTGAATATCTATGATCTCGGCCTCGTCTATGGCGTCGATGTGACGGAAGACGGCCATGCGGTCGTGACCATGACGCTGACTACGCCGCATTGCCCGGTCGCTGAATCAATGCCCGGCGAGGTCGAACTGCGCGTCGGTGCCGTGCCGGGCGTGGGAGACGCGCAGGTCAATCTCGTCTGGGACCCGCCTTGGGACCCGCAGAAGATGAGCGACGAGGCGAAACTGGAACTGGGGATGCTCTAACCATTTCCCCTCCCGCAAGCGGGAGGGGGCCAAGGGGTGGGCGCGAGCGGAGCGAGCTTTGCGCGGCACGAACCCACCCCCGACCCCTCCCGCAAGTGGGAGGGGAGAAGAGGAACTAGATGACCGAGACGACCACCAAGACCCGCGCCCGCCCTGCCGCCGTCATCCTGACGCCGAGTGCGGAACAGCGCATCGCCGACCTGATGCGTCAGGCTCCTGAAGGCGCGATCGGCGTCAAGCTGTCGACGCCGCGCCGCGGTTGCTCTGGCCTCGCTTATTCGGTCGACTATGTGACCGAGGAAGCGAAGTTCGACGAGAAGATCGAAACGCCCGGCGGCGTCTTCTATATCGACGGCGCGTCGGTGCTCTATCTCGTCGGATCGACGATGGATTGGGTGGAGGATGACTTCACCGCCGGGTTCGTCTTCAACAACCCCAATGCAAAGGGCAGCTGCGGCTGCGGCGAAAGCTTTACCGTCTAGTTCGGGAGGGTCGCTGCCATCCCTCATATGCTGATCCTCGGCATGGGTTACACCGCGTCCCGGCTGGCCGCTCGCCTGAGCGGAGAGGGGTGGGAGGTCACGGGGGTCCGCCGCTCCGCCGATGCCGAGGCGATCGCCTTCGATGACGGCGATGCCGTGCGCGCCAGTATCGCCAAGGCGACGCACATCCTTTCCTCCGTGCCGCCTGAGGGCGGGGCGGATCCGGTCCTAACCCGTTACGGCACGGCGATCGCCGCCGCCCCGGCGCTGTGGAGCGGCTATCTTTCCGCGACCGGCGTCTATGGCGATGCTGCGGGGGCGTGGGTGGACGAAGCCAGCCCCATCGGCTCCGGCCGCCGTGCCGCGCGGGTGCAGGCAGACGGCGACTGGCGCGCGCTGCGTGAAGACATGCGCTGTTTCCGCCTCCCCGGCATTTACGGCCCGGGCCGGTCGGCGATCGAGCGGGTGCGCGAGGGCAAGGCGCATCGCATCGATCTGCCCGATCAGATTTTCAGCCGCGCTCATGTGGATGATATCGTCAGCGGCATTATCGCGTCCTTCGATGGCCCGCCCGGCATCTATAATCTTTCCGACGATCTGCCCTGCGCTCAGAACCGTCTGATCGAGGCGGCCTGCGCCATGCTCGGCGCGCCGCTGCCGCCGCTATTGTCGTTGGAGGAGGCGCAATTGTCGCCCATGGCGCTGTCCTTCTATGCGGAGAACAGGCGGGTGGCGAACGGCCGGGCCAAGCGGCTTCTCGGCTGGGCACCGCGCTACCCCACCTATCGCGAAGGCCTGGCCGCCTGCCTTGCCGTGGCGAAATGACTCAGGCTGTCGCATCGCTTACGCCCCGTTAACCAAAGCGCCCCATGGATGGTCCCACAGCTTTTGCAGGGACTTGTCGCCATGGAACGGATCGACCGCAACTTCGCCGCGCTCAGCCAGCGCATGAGCCGCTTGGCGATGCCCGAAGCCGTGACTCCCGCTCCGCAATCGCTCGCCAGCCTGATCGATCGGGTTAATGCGGCAAAGCGCCATTATGAGCCGGGCCTTCGCCGCTAGGCCGTTTTCGCCCGTAGCGCGATCACCATGCCAGCCACCGCCAGCACCGCGCCTGCCGCACTCAGCGTTGACCAGCGATAATCCTCGAAAACCGTGGAAATCAGCATGGCGATCACGGGAATCAGCACGCTGCTATAGGCTGCCCGTCCCGGTCCCACCCGCTGGATAAGCTGAAAATAGAGTGGGAAGGTCACCACCGACCCCGCAATGCCCAGCCAGGCGATGCCGAACAAATAGCCCGCGCGCCACTCAATCACAGGCGGTCCCACGGTCGCCCATGCATAGGCCGCGTCGACTGCGCTGCCGATCAGCATGCCCCAGGTGAGCACAGCCGCCATAGGCAGGCGGCGGGCGATCTGCATCCCCTGCATGACGTTCGCGCTGGACGCGCTGAGCAGGCCAGCGACGCTGAGCGCGATGCCGACCAGCACGGCGTCGGCGGACACCGGCGCAGCGCGATATTCGCGCAGCAGCAGCAACATGATGCCCGCGATCGCCACCAGCGACCCCAGGATGAAGGCGCGGCTGACCGGCTGGCGAAACGCGATCCAGGCGAGGATAGTATTGGGGATCAGCAGCAGCGCGTAGACGGTCGCGACGACGCCGGAGGTCAGATAATGTTCTGCCCGATAGACGAAGTTGAAGTTGAGTACGAACTGCGCGACGCCCAGAGCGCCCGCAAAGGCGATCCCGGCGGGCGGCAGCCGCAACGGCACACGGCGGATCATCGCGAACAGCGCCATGCCAGCCGCCCCCAGGAGGAACCGGTAGCAGACCGACCAGCTCGGCGGCACCGCGCCCAGCTGATCGCGGATGACGATCCAGGTCGAACTCCAGATCAGCGTGACAAGCAGGAAAGGCAGGATGACGCCGCCCTTCGCCTCCGACGATCCGCTCATGCAAGCGACCTGAGTGCGTCGGCGAGCGGCTGGACCGCGCCCGCATCCTGCGCCCAATTGGTGACGAGGCGTGCCGCTCCCTCTCCCCAGTCGTAAAAGTCGAAGCCCTGCGCGCGCAGGCTTGCCGCTTCGGCAGAAGAGAGGCGGATGAACAGCTCGTTAGCCTCGACGGGATGAAGCAGCCGATCCGGGACGGCTTGGGCCAACGCAGCGGCTGCGGCATTGGCGGCCCGCGCATTGCGCAGCCAGAGGTCATCCTCCAGCATCGCCAATATCTGCGCGGCAAGATAGCGCCCCTTGGACAGCAGATGTCCACCGCGCTTGCGCCAGCGTGCCGCTTCGGACGCGCGCGCATCCGCTTGGCTGCCGAAGAAGAGCAGTGCTTCACCCACCATGCCGCCATTCTTGACGCAGCCAAAGGTCAGGACATCGACGCCTGCGCGCCAGCTGATATCGCCTGGATGACAACCCAGATGCGCGACAGCATTGGCGAAGCGCGCCCCGTCCATGTGCAGGTCGAGGCGGTGATCCCGCGCCACCTCGCCAATCGCCGCGACCTCCTCCGGCGTATAGACGCGGCCATATTCGCTGGCTTGGGTGATGCTGATCGCGCGGGCCGGGATCTGGTGCACGTCCGGGCGGATCGCCTTCAGCCGCTCGATCAACGTTTCGGGGGAGAGCTTCGCGCCATCGCCGGGCAAGCTCATTAGGCTTGCGCCATGGGTGTAAAAGCCGGGCGCTCCACATTCGTCCACCATGATATGCGATTCTTCATGGGCCAGGATGCCGCCATAGGGCGGACACAGGCAGGCCAGAGCAATGCTGTTCGCCGCGGTGCCGGTCGCGACCCACAGCGCGCGAACCGGGGTGCCGAACAGGTCGGAAAATGCGCCATCCAGCCGTGCGCTCCACGCGTCGCCATCATAGCCATGGTCCGCGACATCAGCCGCAGCCATCGCCGCCATCACTTGCGGGCAGACCGGTGTCGCATTGTCCGAGAAAAAGTGCATGGCTGCGGCATAAGCGCGCCGCCGCCCTGCGCCAAGATGCCAGCAGGCAGCGAGCGGCCCTTTCGAAAGCGCAACAAATTGGTCAGTATTGATGACCCATTGTTTCCGCCAGCCGTTTGTGACATAGGCGGCCGGTCCTACCAAAGGAGCATAGATCATGGACGTCCAGCAGAAGTCGCGCTTTACCGTCAACCCGAGCAGCAAGGCTGTATCGGCTGACCAGCGCGCCGTATTGCTGGAGGACCCGGGGTTCGGGCGCCTGTTCACCGATCATATGGTGACGATCCGCTATACGGAAGGGCAGGGGTGGCACAGCCATGCCATCGGCCCGCGTGAGCCGTTCCAGCTCGATCCGGCCTGCGCCGTGCTGCATTATGCCCAGGAAATCTTCGAAGGGATGAAGGCGTACCGGCTTGAGGATGGCAGCATCGCCATGTTCCGGCCGGAGGAAAATGCCCGCCGCTTCGCCGAGTCGGCGGAACGCATGGCCATGCCGGTCCTGCCGGAGGACATCTTCCTGGAGGCCGTCGAAGAACTGGTGAAGATCGACGCCGATTGGATCCCCAGCGGCGAAGGAAGCCTGTATCTGCGCCCCTTCATGTTCGCGAGCGAAAGCTTTCTGGGCGTGCGCCCGGCGGCGGAGTATATCTTCTGCGTCATCGCTTCGCCCGCTGGCGCCTATTTCAAGGGTGGGAAGAAGGCGGTCACGCTCTGGGTGTCGGAACATTATACCCGCGCGGCAAAGGGCGGCACGGGGGCTGCCAAGTGCGGCGGCAATTATGCCGCGAGCCTGGTGGCTCAGTCGGAAGCGACGAAGCATGGCTGCGATCAGGTCGTCTTCCTCGACGCCGCAGAGCATAAGTGGGTCGAGGAACTGGGCGGCATGAACGTATTCTTTGTCATGGACGACGGGTCGATCGTTACCCCGCCGCTGTCGGGCACGATCCTACCCGGCATCACCCGCAACAGCATTATTACGCTGGCCCGCGCCAAGGGGCATGAGGTTCGCGAGGAGCCCTACAGCTTCGCGCAATGGCGCGACGATGCGGCGAGCGGTAAGCTGCGCGAGGCGTTCGCTTGTGGCACGGCGGCGGTCGTCACCGCGATCGGCACGGTGAAGAGCGTCGATGGCGACTTCACCATCGGCAATGGCGATGGCGGCATCGTAACCGAAGCACTGCGCACGGAACTGACCGGCATTCAGCGCGGGACGGTGGCCGACCCCGCTGGGTGGGTGCGCAAGCTTTGAAAAATTTTCTTTGCCGTGCTCCTGCGGAGGCAGGAGCCCAGCTTAAATAAACGCCTAGGCTCCTACCTTCGCAGGAGCACGGATGAATAGGCGGCTCGCGCCGCTTCCTATTCCCCGGCCGAGCGCCTAGATAGATCATATGCAACGTTTTGACGTCGTCATCTTGGGCGGGGGCCTTGTCGGGCTGACCTTGGGCATCGCGCTTTCCGGTCATGGGGTGCGCTGCGCCGTCATCGATCCCGCCGATCCGGTGGAGACCAGCGCCGTCGGGTTCGACGGGCGCGTGTCCGCCATTTCCTCGACCAGCTATGCGATGCTTTCCGCCATCGGTGTAGCTGAACTGCTGGACGGGAAAGGCTGCCCCATCGAGCGGATTTGGGTAAGCGACGGGCTGGAACCCGGCGCTCTCGATTTCGCGCCTGATGCGGACGATGGTGTCATGGGGATCATGTTCCCCAATCGCGACCTGCGCATCGCCCTATCCCAAGCGGCCGAGAAGGCGGAGAATCTGATCCGCTTCCAGCCGGACCGTGCCATCCATGTCGATCGCAATGCCGACGGCGTCAGCCTGACGCTCGCCAGCGGGCAGATGCTGTACGGCGCGCTGCTGGTGGCGGCCGAAGGGCGGAACAGCCCAACCCGCGAGGCCGCGGGCATCCGCACCACGCGCTGGCAGTATAAGCACACCGCCATGGTAACGGCGATCGATCATGAGGTGCCGCACGCCAACACGGCTTATGAGATTTTCTATCCCGGCGGCCCCTTCGCGCTGCTGCCGATGCTGCCGGGGACGCGATCGGCCATCGTCTGGACAGTGCCGACCGAGCAGGCGCCGGTGATGCTGAAATTGTCCGAGCGGGCATGGCTCGCCGAAGCGCAGAAGCGGATGGGCGGCTTCCTGGGCGAGATTTCACTCGCCGGGCCGCGCTCCAGCTATCCGCTGGGTTTCCACCATGCCGCGCGGATCACCGATACGCGGCTGGCGCTGGTCGGCGACAGCGCCCATGCGATCCATCCGATTGCGGGGCAGGGCCTGAACCTTGGGTTTCGCGACGTCGCGGCGCTGGTGGAGGTTCTGGTCGATGGCATGCGCCTTGGCCTTGATCCGGGCGATGCGCAACTGATGGCGCGCTACCAGCGCTGGCGGGGGCTGGACGCGATGTCGGTCAGCGTTGCCATGGACGGGCTCGTCCGGCTGTTCGATGTGCCCGGCCGCGTTCCTTCTGCCATCCGCCGTTTCGGCCTCGCCGCCGTCCAGCGCACGCCGATGCTCAAGAACCGCTTCATGGCCGAGGCAAGGGGTGAAAGCGGCGCACTGCCCAAGCTGCTGATCGGGGAAATGGTCTAAAGCTGTTCCGTCATGCCAACGAAAGCTGGCATCGGGGTGAAGAGGCCAGGGGGGGTCTACCCCAACATCCGCCGCAGCACGTCATCCTTCAGGATGAAGTGATGGCGCAGCGCCGCCGCGACATGCAGGATGAGGAGGGCGATCCAGGCGAAGGCAAATATCTCATGCGCTTCGGCGGAAAAGCCGACGATCGCATCATCCTTCGTGACCGCAAACTTCGGCACATCGAACAGAAAGAACCAGTTCAGCGGATATTTGCCCGCAGAACTCATGATCCAACCAGTCAACGGCACCAACAGCATGAAGCCGTAGAAGGTATAATGCGTAACCTTCGCAGCCAGCCTTTCCCAGGCGGGTAGTCCCTCGGGCAAGGGTGTCTGGCGGTGGGTGAGACGCCAAACCAGGCGAAGGATCGCCAGCGCCAGTACGGTCAGGCCCACCGATTTATGCACCGGCATCACCTGCCAGTCGCCCGGCAGGGATTCGTGCGCCAGTCCCAGCCATAGATTGAAGAGGATCAGGATCGCCATGACCCAGTGCAGCGTACGGGCAACCAGGCTGTAGCGTTGCAAGGACGTCTCCTGATCCAGATCAGGCGTCATCCTTGCCGATTGGCGACCAGATTGTCCACCACCGAGGGATCGGCAAGGGTGCTGGTGTCGCCCAGCGCCTGTGCCGACACTTCGCCTTCAGCGATCTTGCGCAAGATGCGGCGCATGATCTTGCCCGACCGGGTCTTGGGCAGGCCCGGAGCGAACTGAATGACGTCGGGCGTCGCGATCGGGCCGATCTCGGTGCGGACCCAGGCGACCAGCGTCTTGCGCAGGTCCTCGCTCGGTTCCTCGCCGCTGTTCAGCGTGACATAGGCGTAGATGCCCTGCCCCTTGATGTCGTGGGGGAAGCCGACCACGGCCGCTTCGGCGACCGCTTCGTGCAGCACCAGCGCGCTTTCGACCTCGGCGGTGCCCATGCGGTGGCCCGACACGTTGATGACGTCATCGACGCGGCCGGTGATCCAGTAATAGCCGTCCGCATCGCGGCGGGCACCGTCGCCGGTCGTATATTTGCCGGGGAAGGTCGTGAAATAGGTCTGGAAGAAGCGCTCATGATCGCCCCAGACGGTGCGCATCTGGCCCGGCCAGCTTCCGGCGATGACCAGGTTGCCCTCCGCCGCGCCTTCCAGCACCTTGCCTTCGCTGTCTACGATCTGCGGGATCACGCCCGGCATCGGCAATGTGGCGGAGCCGGGCTTCAGGTCCGTGGCGCCCGGCATCGGCGCGATCATCGCACCACCCGTTTCGGTTTGCCACCAGGTATCGATGATCGGGCAGCGATCCTCGCCCACGACATGATGATACCAGCGCCACGCCTCGGGATTGATCGGCTCGCCCACGGTGCCGAGCAGGCGCAGCGATTTGCGGCTGGTGGAGCGCACGAACGCGTCGCCCTCCTTCATCAACGCGCGCAGAGCCGTGGGCGCTGTGAAGATGGTCTGCACCTGATGCCGGTCCACCACCTCCCAGATGCGGCTAGCGGTGGGATAGTTGGGAACGCCCTCGTACATCAGTGTCGTCGCGCCATTCGCCAGCGGGCCATAGACGATATAGCTGTGACCCGTGACCCAGCCGATGTCCGCCGCGCACCAGTAGATATTGCCGGGGCGATAGTCGAAGCACAGCTCATGGGTAAGGCTCGCCCACAGCAGATAGCCGCCGGTCGTGTGCAGCACGCCCTTGGGCTTGCCCGTCGAACCGGAGGTGTAGAGGATGAACAGCGGATCTTCCGCGTTCATCGGCTCGGGCGCGCAGTCGGCGGAGACCTTTGCCGCTTCCTCATGCAGCCACAGGTCGCGGCCCTCCTGCATGGCGATGGCGCCGCCGGTCGCTTGCACCACGACGACCTTCCTGACGCTTGGGCAATCCTTCAGCGCGGCATCGACATTGGCCTTGAGCGGCACCTGTCTGCCCGCGCGGCAGCCTTCATCGGCGGTGATGACGATGTTGGAATCGCAGTCGATGATCCGGCCCGCCAGCGCTTCGGGAGAGAAGCCGCCGAAGACGACCGAATGGATGGCGCCGATCCGCGCGCAGGCGAGGAGGGCGAAGGCCGCTTCCGGGATCATCGGCAGATAGACGGTGACGCGGTCGCCCTTCTTCGTGCCTGCGGCTTTCAGGACATTGGCGAAGCGGCAGACTTCCTCATGAACCTGTTTGTAGGTGAAGCGGCGCGGCTCCGCGTCCGGCGAGTCCGGCTCCCAGATGATCGCGGTCTGGTCGCCACGCTCGGCCAGATGCCGGTCGATGCAGTTGGCGCTGACGTTCAGCACGCCGTCGGCAAACCATTTCACGCCGAAATCCGCTTCGTTGAAGCTGCTCTCGTCCGTCCTGCTGGGGAAAGTCAGCCAGTCGAGGCGCTCTGCACGCTCCAGCCAATAGGCCTCCGGATCATCGATCGACCGCTGATAATCTGCCTCACGTCCATCCCGGTCGAGCAGCGCCGAAGCGGCCCATTCCGAAGGGACCGGGAAAAAATCGTCAGACATCGATCATCCTTTCCTATGCGTTGCCTGACCCTCTAGAGGGTAGAGGCGATCATCGGAAGCCCCGGATTGTCGCCCCGCCGCCAAAGTTTCCGCGACTATCGTCCCCCATTTAAGCGAGTGTCAGCCATTTGCCGCTTTTCGCAGCGCTTGGCTCCGCTTAACAGGAGGCCATGTGGCAGCTCTTCCAATTCCCGCTTTGTCCCTTCTCCCGCAAGGTGCGCCTGCTGCTGGGCGAAAAGGGGATCGGCTATGATCTGGTACGCGAATCGCCCTGGGAAGCGCGAGACGAATTTCTTGATCTCAATCCGGCGGGCACGACGCCCGTCATGGTTGACCAGGAAAAGGGATCGACGCTGATCGACAGCCAGGCGATCTGCGAATATTTCGAAGAGACGGTGGAAAAATTCCCTCTGATCTCCGGCACGGCGGCGGGCAGGGCGGAGGTGCGGCGGCTCGTCGCCTTCTTCGACCAGAATTTCTACGGCGATGTCGTGGGCCCACTACTGCACGAGCGGATGAAGAAGCGGCTGATCGAACGGGCGCCGCCAGACGCCCGGGTGCTGCGCGAAGCCATGAAGCGGGCCAATGTCCATATGGATTATATGGACTATCTGCTCGATCACCGCAGTTGGATGGCGGGTGGCACGATGAGCCTGGCCGACATAACGGCGGCCGCGCACCTGTCGGTTGCCGACTATCTGGGAGGCATCGACTGGGCCGGGCATGAGACGGTCAAGCGCTGGTATGCAGGCTTCAAGTCGCGCCCGTCCTTCCGGCCCCTGCTGTCGGAGCGGATGGAGGTGATCACCCCGCCGCCCCATTATGAGAAGCCGGATTTCTAAGGCAGGATCACTCGCCCTCGACCGCGAGATAGACGCGGTTGCGGCCATGTTCCTTGGCCAGATACAACGCCCGGTCAGCTGCCTTCAGCGCCGTGCGCGGATCGTCGTGGGCGAGCACATTGGCGACGCCCGCCGAAAAGCTTACCCGCTCCATCCGCTCGCCATTGGTGCGGTTGACGAGGCTACGGGTCGCCAGATCCTGCCTGACGCTGTCCACCGCCTCGCACGCTTCCGCGGCCGTCTTGCCGCGAAACAGCATGACGAATTCCTCGCCGCCGTGACGGGCCACATGGCATTGGTCGTCGCTTGCCTTGGCCAGCAGCCCGGCGACGAATTTCAGCACCCTGTCGCCCGTGTCATGCCCATGGGTGTCGTTGATCAGCTTGAAATGATCGATATCGCAGAAGGCGACAGCGAGTGGCTGTCCTTCCTTCCGCGCCGTGGCAACTTCCTCGCGCAGCCTGCCTTCGAACGCGCGCCGGTTGGGAAGGCCGGTCAGATGATCATGTTCGGCCGCGCGCCGCGCATTGGCGAGGCTGGAGCGGAGCGCGTGATTCTGCTTCTGGTTCTGCCGCAGCTGCCCTTCGACCTGCCGCGTCTTTTCCACCATGGACCGGGTGAGCGCCACAAGGCGGGACAGGACCGGTTCATTGTCCGCCCGTGCCGCCAGGCCCTTCACCTCCTCCTGCAACGCCGCGCCATAATCCTTCGCGGAGTTGCGCGATTCGGTCATCAGGCCGGTAAATTCGGAGAGATTCTCTTCGACCTTCGCCAACATGGTCGACAGGGCTTCGGGCGTCACTTCGTCGGCGCGCTGTTCGGCGACGATCTCCTCGACCCAGCTGTTGCTGATCTTGCCGCGCTCCGCCAGCACCGCCCTGATCGCCTTTTCAACGGCGATCTGCGATCCGGTAAGGTAATCATGCGCGACCCCGAAATTGAGCGGAGTCAGGTCAAGGTCATGCGCAAAGAGGAAATTGCCGATCTCGTCATACAGCTTGCGGCGGCGATTGACCTCGCGATGCACCGTGCTGCCTGATCGGGTGCGCTGGCTTTCCGCCTCATCCGCTTCCTCTTCTGCCTCAAGCTTTCCCGACAGGCCACGCGCCCACCGTGTCAGGCGGTCGGCCAGGCCGTGCTGCGGATTTGCGGATGATGATGCCCCAGTCATGCGGCTAATAACGGCGCGAGCGTGACAGGGTTAAGAGCGCGGCAGGCAAAAATCGCCAAGCCGCTGATCAGCCGCCGATATTGAGCGGAATCAGATATCCGCCGCGATCAACCAGTCGCGGAAAATGCGCACGGCGCGGGTCTGCAAGGCGCGCGGACGGCACACGAAATAATAGCGATAGGGGCTTTCCACCCGCGTCTCCGGGAACAGACGGACAAGACGCGAGTCACCGGCTTCCTTGAAGTGGCTCGCATGCATGACGGCAACGCCCAGCCCTTGCGCGGCGGCCTCCAGCATCAACTGACCCGAATCATAATTGTCGATCGCCAGCGGCTGCAGGTCGGGCAAGCCCACCGCATCCTTCCATGCGTCGAAGGACAGGTTCATGTCGCGGTGGAGCAGGATCGTGTGCTGCGCCAGATCCGCCGGAGATCCGATCTTTTGCGGGGCGTCGAGCAGCGCCTTGCGGCCGATCAGATAAACTTCGTCATGATCGAGCTCATGGGCATAAAGCGCCGGATCGATATCCTTGGCAAGCACGATCGCCGCATCCAGCCCTTCGCCCAGACGCGCGACGGCATGCGGCGTCGTTTCGATATCGATATGCAACTGGGGGTGCTTCTGCCGCAAGGCGCCCAGATGGGGGAACAGCCGCTGGGTCGCGAACAGCGGCATGACGGCCAGGCGCAGGCGCAGCTGATTGCCGCCGCTCTGGATATTCTCCAGCGCCTGGCTCAGCGAATCCAGCGCGGGGGCGATGTCGTCGAGCAGCTTCTGCCCATCGGCGTTGATCTCCAGCGCCTGATGCTTGCGATCGAAAAGGGGGCGGCCGATGAACCGCTCCAGCGCCTGCACGCGGCGGCTGAGCGCGGGCGTGGACAAGGCGAGTTCTTCCGCCGCAGCCTTGACCGACCCAAGCCGGGCTACCTGAACAAAGGCCTCAAGGGCAGTAAGGGGCGGCAGTCTGCGCATAGTCAATCTAATAGCCAAGCCACCGCTCTGCTGCGACGCGTCATCGTCGCGGTGCGGGCAGGCAGCAGCCCGGTTTCAGTCATCCTCTTTTCACCAGCATGAAAAAGCGTCAACCGGTAAGATGCAAAATTTGCAACTCTTCAATCCTTTTCGCAATTGCAAAATACCATGCTGCAACGCACATAGGAAAGGCCTTTCAGGCATCCTCTCCTAAAACTTTCCGGGCTGGCCTTCGGGTCGGCCCTTTTTTTATCCCGGGTTATCATGATCGCGGGGCTCTTTCCTCGCGCTTCGACGTTTCCTATCTCGTTACGCAGTGACAAGAATGGGGATGGCAATGGCCGAACAGGAAAGCCCGGAACGCAGGATTCAGGTAGCAAATGCACGGCCTGAGGACGCAGGTCGCGGGCTCGCGCGCATTCCGGTCGCCGTCATGGCGGAACTTCAGCTTGCTGAAGGGGACGTGATCGAGATCGCGGGAAAACGTTCAACGCCCGCGCGTGTCGTGCGGCCCTATAAGGAGGATGAAGGGCTCGACGTCCTTCGGCTCGACGGTTTGCAGCGCGCGAACGCAGGCGTGGGCTCCGGTGACTTCGTCCAGATCAGCAAGATCGAACCACGGCCCGCCCAGCGTGTCGTCTTCGCGCCTGCACAAAATAACCTGCGGCTTCAGGGCAATCCGGAGGCGCTGAAACGCGTCTTCTTCCAGCGCCCGCTTGCCGCTGGCGACATCGTCGCCACGGCTGGACAGCAACAGGTCCCGCCTAGCGACATGCCGCCGCAGCTGCGCCAGATGCTGGCCGCGCCCGCCTATGCCTTGCAGGAAATCCGGTTGGTCGTCGTATCCACCACGCCCAAAGGCTTCGTGCAGATCGACGCCGATACGGAGATCGACCTGCGCGCCGAATATGAAGAGCCTAAGGAATCCCGGCGGGCCGACGTCACCTATGACGATGTAGGCGGCATGGCCGAAGCGATCGACCAGCTCCGCGAAATGGTGGAGCTGCCGCTGCGCTACCCCGAATTGTTCGAGCGGCTGGGCGTCGATCCGCCCAAGGGCGTGCTGCTCCATGGCCCGCCCGGAACGGGCAAGACACGGCTCGCCCGCGCCGTCGCCAATGAATCGGAGGCGGAGTTCTTCCTGATCAACGGGCCGGAGATCATGGGATCGGCCTATGGCGAATCGGAAAAGCAGCTGCGTGAGATATTCGAGGCAGCGGCGAAGTCCTCGCCATCCATCCTGTTCATCGACGAAATCGATTCGATCGCGCCCAAACGCGGCAATGTGACCGGCGAGACGGAGAAGCGGCTGGTGGCCCAGCTGCTGACCCTGATGGACGGCCTCGAACCGCGCACCAATCTGGTCGTGATCGCCGCCACCAACCGGCCCGAAGCGATCGACGAAGCGTTGCGGCGTCCCGGCCGCTTCGATCGCGAGATCATCGTCGGCGTGCCCGACGAGCGCGGACGGCGCGAGATCATGGGCATCCACACGCGCGGCATGCCGCTGGGCGAGGGAGTCGATCTCGGCGAACTGGCGCGCATGACCTATGGCTTTGTCGGTGCTGACCTTGCCGCGCTGACGCGCGAGGCGGCGATCGAGGCGGTACGCCGCTTCATGCCGCGCCTCAACCTTGAGGAAGGCACCATCCCGCAGGATGTGCTGGAGGAACTGTCGGTCACCCGCGATGACTTCATGGCCGCCATCAAGCGCGTCCAGCCGTCCGCCATGCGCGAGGTGATGGTGCAGGCGCCCAATATCGGCTGGTCCGACATTGGCGGCCTGGACGAAGCGCAGATGCGCCTCAAGGAAGGGGTCGAGCTCCCGCTCAAGGACCCCGACGCCTTCCGCCGCATTGGCATCCGTCCCGCCAAGGGCTTCCTGCTCTACGGCCCCCCCGGCACCGGCAAGACGCTGCTGGCAAAGGCGGTGGCGCGGGAAGCGCAGGCGAACTTCATCGCGACCAAGTCCAGCGACCTCCTGTCCAAATGGTATGGCGAAAGCGAGCAGCAGATTGCCCGCCTGTTCGCCCGCGCGCGCCAGGTGGCGCCGACGGTCATCTTCATCGACGAGTTGGACAGCCTCGTCCCGGCGCGTGGCGGCGGGCTGGGCGAACCGGCAGTGACGGAGCGGGTGGTGAACACCATCCTTGCCGAAATGGACGGGCTGGAGGAGCTGCAGTCGGTGGTCGTTATCGGCGCGACCAACCGGCCGACGCTGATCGATCCCGCACTGCTGCGGCCGGGCCGCTTCGACGAGCTTA
This sequence comes from Sphingobium agri, assembly GCF_023051225.1. Lineage (NCBI taxonomy): Bacteria > Pseudomonadati > Pseudomonadota > Alphaproteobacteria > Sphingomonadales > Sphingobiaceae > Sphingobium > Sphingobium agri. The sequence continues at coordinate 187,082 of NZ_JALKHS010000008.1, forward strand.
TCTATGTGCCTGTGCCGGACAAGGCGGGGCGCAAGCGCATCCTTGCCATCCACACCGGTAAAATGCCGCTGGCCGACGATGTCGACCTCGATGATCTGGCGGAACGGACCGAGCGGTTCACCGGCGCTGACCTTGAAGACTTGGTGCGCCGCGCGGGCCTGATCGCGCTGCGTCAGTCGCTGTCGGTGGAGCGCGTCGAGCAGGCGCATTTCAACGAGGCGCTGGAAGAAACCCGCGCATCGGTGACGCCCGAAATGGAACAGGAATATGAAAAAATCCAATCCCAGCTGAAGCAAAGCGCCATGCGGGTCGATCCGATCGGCTTCGTCGCGCCGGGCATGCTCCGGTCGCGCGATCGTCCCTCTTAACAAGGGCTAGCGGATTGCGGATTGAACCCATCCGCGCTCCGCGCGTTCGCTTACCCATGGCCGGGCCACAAGCCCGCCAGCGCAAAGCGGCTTGCAAGGCGGGCCGTTATTTGCAAGGCCCAGACAGAAGGCAGACAGGCGAGTATTGATGGCCTCCATTCCCCTGAAGACAAAAGCAGTTCCGGCTTCATTCCTTGGCCAATGGAGCATGTTCTTCCGTCAGTTCGTGAAGCATCCCGGCATGATCGGATCGGTGATCCCATCCTCTCCCGCGCTGGTGAGCAGCATGCTCGATCAGGTGGATTGGCAGCGCACGCGGCTGTTCGTCGAATATGGGCCGGGCGTCGGCACCTTCACCCGGCCGATCCTGGAGCGCATGCACCCGGACGCCAAGCTGCTGGCGATCGACCTCAACCTCGATTTCGTCGCCTGGCTGGAAGCGCAGATCGATGATCCCCGGCTCCGGGTGGTGCACGGATCGGCGGCGGACGTGCGCCGCTTCATCAGCGAAGCTGGGCATCAGCAGGCCGATTACATCCTGTCGGGCATTCCCTTCTCCACCCTGCCGGATGGCGTGGGCGAACTGATCTGCGCGGAAACGCAGCGGGCGCTGCGGCCGGGCGGCGAATTTCTTGTGTATCAATATTCCGCCTTCGTCCGGCGGCTGCTTACCGGGCAGTTCAACGACATCGCCGAACGTATCGAATGGCGCAATATTCCGCCCTGCCGCACTTTCCGCGCGATGAAGGCGGTGAGTTTGGCGCAGGCGGCTTAGGGCGTCAGGAGTCACCCCACCACCGCGTTCGCCCTGAGCCTGTCGAAGGGCCTTACTTCTTTTAGGAAGAAGAGGCTTCGACAAGCTCGGCCCGAACGATTGGGTGACGCCGGTAAAAGATCAGCGCTCAACAGGCCATCCATTGCAAGTCTCAGCGCCTTTCGCCGCATCACGCTTTCATGCTAAGGGCGCGGGCGAAAGGCTCGACCAGATGAATGACCTCACTCAGACTCCCGAAATGCTCATCGCCGCGATGGGCGCACGCGCCCGTGCCGCCGCCACGGCGCTGGCCAGCGCGAGCGACGCGCAGAAGATAGATGCGCTGCGCCGTGCCGCCCAGGCGCTTCGGGATCAGGCGCCGCAAATCCTTGCTGCCAACGCGCGCGACGTGGAAAATGCCGCCGCCAATGGTCTTTCGCCAGCCATGCTCGACCGGCTGCGCCTGGACGAAGCCCGTGTGGAAGCGACTGCGGCTGGCGTCGATCAGGTTGCGATCCTCGACAATCCGCTTGGGCGCATCATCGACAAGCAGGTCCGGCCCAACGGCATGGAGCTGTCGCGCGTGCGCGTGCCCCTGGGCGTGATCGGCATCATCTATGAAAGCCGTCCCAATGTGACCGCCGACGCCGCTGCGCTGTGCCTGCGCGCGGGCAATGCCGTCATCCTGCGCGGGGGAAGCGAGGCGAAGGAAAGCAATCGCGCCATCCACGCCGCCATGGCGGAAGGGATAGCCGCCGCGGGTTTGCCCGCCGACGCGGTGCAGCTGGTGCCGACGACTGATCGCGCCGCCGTGGGCGCTTTGCTCAAGGCGTCGGACTTCATCGACCTTATCGTCCCGCGCGGCGGCAAGAGCCTGGTCGCGCGCGTGCAGGAAGAGGCGCGCGTGCCCGTGCTGGCGCATCTTGACGGCATCAATCACAGCTATGTCGATGGCGCCGCCGATCCTGACATGGCCGTCAAGCTGATCGTCAATGCCAAGATGCGCCGGACGGGCATTTGCGGCGCGACCGAAACGGTGCTGATCGACCAGGCCTTCGCAGCTGCGCCCGCCATCGTGAAAGCGCTGCTCGACGCCAAGTGCGAAGTGCGCGGCGACGCTGCGGTGCAGGCGCTGGACGAGCGTGTCGTTGCGGCATCGGACGAGGACTGGGATACCGAATATCTCGATGCCATCGTCTCGGTGCGGCTGGTCGATGGGCTTGACGAAGCGCTCTCCCATATCGCCGCGCATGCGAGCCATCACACCGACGCGATCATCACCGAAGACGCACAGAAAGCCGAGCGCTTCCTCAACGCGGTCGACAGCGCGATCGTCATGTGGAACGCCTCGACCCAGTTCGCCGATGGCGGCGAGTTCGGCCTTGGCGCGGAGATCGGCATTTCAACCGGCCGCCTTCACGCCCGCGGTCCGGTGGCGCTGGAAGGCCTCACCACTTACAAATGGCTGGTACGCGGAACGGGCCAGACGCGGCCGTAGGCGAGTAAATTTGGTTCACGCGGAGTCGCAGAGGGCGCAGAATGGATGAAACAGGGCTACGCCCATTCCTCCGCGTCTCCGCGCCTCCGCGTGACCCTATCCCTTCACCACCTCATCAATAGCTCTGAGCTTCTCTAGCAGCGGCCCCATCCACTTCAGCGGCAGCATGACCGGCCCATCCGATGGCGCCCGATCCGGATCATCATGCGCCTCAGCAAAGATTGCAGCGACGCCAGCCGCAACCGCACTGCGCGCCAGCACAGGCGCAAATTCCCGCTGCCCGCCTGACGCGGATCCCAATCCGCCCGGCTGTTGCACCGAATGGGTGGCATCGAACACCACCGGATAGCCGGTCTCACCCATTACCGGCAGCGACCGCATGTCGCTGACGAGCGTGTTATAGCCGAAGCTCGCCCCGCGCTCGGTAAGCAGTATCCGCTCATTGCCGGTAGAGGCGACCTTCTGCGCCACCGCAGCCATGTCCCAGGGCGCGAGAAACTGGCCCTTCTTCACATTGACGACTGCGCCCGTCTTTCCCGCCGCCAACAGCAGGTCCGTCTGACGGCACAGGAAGGCCGGGATTTGCAGAATATCCACCGCCTGCGCCGCTGCCTCTACCTGGCCTGCCTCATGCACATCGGTCAGCACCGGACAGCCGAGCTGGGCCTTCACCTCGGCCAGGATCGCCAGACCCGCATCGATCCCCACGCCACGCTGCCCCGACACGGACGTCCTGTTTGCCTTGTCGAACGAGGATTTGAAGATGAACGGCACGCCCGCCTTACGCGCGACATCCGCCAGCTTCTCCGCCATCATTATCGCATGATCGCGGCTCTCGATCTGGCAGGGGCCGGAAATCAGGATGAGGGGCAGGTTATTGCCGATCGTGATCGGCCCCAGGGAAACATGCTTGGGATTGGTCATGCCGCTCACTTCGGCGCTTTCACGAAGCGGCGCAAGAGCTGTCCCCGCCACGGACCTTTACCGGGATGATAGTTCCAGCAGAACCAGCCAAACGCCAGGCAGGCGAGCAGGGAAGGCAGTGCCATCGGGTCGCCATTGCCGCGCATGTGCCGGTAAAAGGCGAAATCCGCCCGCCACCGGTCCCGCTCGCTGCCCCCACCATTGATGCCGTAGGCATTGTCATGTTTCCGGCAGCCGATGTTTCGGTTGTATTTGCGGTGATCTATGAAATAGCAGTAATCGCGTTCGGGTGTCGTCATGGCCCGATGTGGAACAGGGCCGTGCAGAAGTTCAAGCGTAAAGTATTCTACCTTGGCGGTTTCGATCCGCGCGGGGTGCGTTTTTATCACCAACTCTATCGTGAGCAGGCGGAGCGCTATGCCGGGCTGTCAGGTGAGCAGGTGGAGGTAAGCGCGCGCCGTTCAGGGCCCGCTTCCTCCGCGATCTGGACCGTCACCAACCACAGCGCGGAGGTCGAGACCGACTATGAATTCCTCCGCTGGGAGGATCTGGTCGGCAAGGTGTGGATCCGCAATCCGCTGCTCCTCGCCTGGCGGTCGATCGCGACCTATTTTGCCCATGCGCGGCACATGCAGTTCCTGCGCATGCGAAAGCTGCGGTCCGGCCCGGTCATCACTATCCTTTACCCGCCGCTGCTGGCGATTCTGGTCCCGCTCGCGCTCGCGCTGATCCCAGCCTTGCTCCTGTCTTTCCTGATGCCGTTCTGGGCTGCCGCTCTAATCGGGATCGGCATCAGCATACTGCTTTCCGGCCGATTGCTTAACAAACTAATCGTGCCGTGGCTGCTTCGCTTCATGTATTATAATCATAGCGTGGCAGCGCGAGGCCCCGGCGAGGAGATGAACGCCCGGCTCGACCAGTTCGCCGCGCGCATCGTGCAGGAAATGGACGGCCCTTGGGACGAAGTCATCTTCGCTTCACACAGCAATGGCACCATCTACGCGATGAGCGTCCTTCGCCGCATCCTTGAACTGCGCGAAGGCAAGCCCCTGCCTGATCACTTCACGGCCCTCACCTTGGGACAGGTCGTGCCCGTCGTCGCCCTGCGCAAGGATGCCCACTGGTATCATGCCGACCTCAAGGCACTGGACGAAGGGCAATTCCGCCTCGTCGATCTTTCCGCGCCTCCCGATGGCGCCGCCTATTATGACGTCCATCCCATCCGCCTGGTATCGGACCGTTGCGCCGCCCGCGTCGATCTGCTCTCGCCACGTTTCCACCTCTTTTATGACCCGGAAAATTACCACAGCGGCTGGTCGAACAAATATGAGGCGCATTTCGATTATCTGCGCGTCGGCGACCGCCTGTCCCCCATCGACTATGTCAGCCTGACCGCTGGCCGCCGCACGATTGACCAAGCCATCACAGCCTTCAGGGCCATAGCGTGACCGAACCTTTCACTCCGCCCTATCCGCAACCGCCGCGTACCCGCCGGGGCCTTTTCAAGCGATTCCTGCGCGGCTGGCACAGCTGGATCCATGTGCTGTTCGAAAAAAGCTACACCATGAAGCTTGGCGAAATCCGCATGCCCGGCCAGATCATGTATATCGCCAATGAACTGCCGCTGGTGGACAAGGTTCTGCGCGGCGGCACTGCCTTTCCCAAGCATCGCGAACTCGTCCGTAACCTTTCGCCCCTGATCGGCAACAGCGTCTTTTCCGCCAATGGCGAGGATTGGGAAAGCCAGCGCGCCATGGTGAACCCGGCCTTTGCGCATACCGCGCTGCATCGGTCGATGCCGCTGATGGTTGCGGCTGCCGACGATCTGCTCGCCCGCATCGATGCCGCCGACCGTACAAAGCCCGTCGATATCGACCCGATGATGACCCATGTCGCGGCCGACATCATCTTCCGCACGCTCTTTTCCGAAGCTTTGGACGAGCATCGATCCAACATCATCCACAACGCCTTCGGCCGTTTCCAGCGCTACGCCCACAGCGCCTCGATGCTGCGCCTTTACGGCTTCCCCGCCCGCTGGTTCGAGCAGCGATCGCTCAAACCCGCAAAGGCGATCCACGACGTGTTCCGCCCGATCGTGGAGGCGCGCTATCAGGGCTTCCACGATCGGGCGGAATCGCCGAACAAGGACATCCTCCAGTCGCTGATCGAGGCGAAGCACCCCGAAACGGGCGAGCCCTTCACCCTGCAACAGTTGATGGATCAGGTCTCCACCGTCTTCCTCGCCGGGCATGAGACATCGGCCAGCACCATGACCTGGGCGCTCTACATGCTCGCCGAATGTGCCCATATCCAGAATGCGGCACGTGCCGAGGTCGTGGCACTTGCCGGAAACGCCCCGCTTACCGCCGCGATGCTCAAGGACATGGGGCATGTCCGCAACATCTTCCGCGAAACGCTGCGCCTCTATCCGCCCGTCGCCTTCTTCCCGCGCGAGGTGCCTTGCCCCATGCCGATGCGCGACAAGCAGTTGGAGGAGGGCGCGATGCTCGTCGTCGCACCGTGGCTCACCCAGCGGAACAAGGATAATTGGGGCTGCCCACATAGCTTCGATCCCGACCGCTTCGACGATCCCGCCAATGCCGAAATGGTTCGCCAAGCCTGGTTCCCCTTCGGCCGCGGCCCCCGCGTCTGTGTCGGCGCAGGCTTCGCCCAGCAGGAGGTGATGACCGTCATCGCCAGCGTCCTGCGCCGCTATCGGCTGTCGGTTCCGGAAGGATTCAAGCCGGAGCCGATCAGCCGCCTGACGATCAGGCCCAGGACAGGCATGAAGCTGATGTTCGAGGCGATGCCCTAAACGGGCGAGGCACGACGTTCCCCCTCCCGCAGGCGGGAGGGGAGAAGACAGCCGACCTACCCCCTGATCCGCCCGACCATAACCTGCCCCGCCGCCCGCTCGCGCACATAGCGTCGCTTCAGCACCACGCTCGCCACCAGCAGCGGCACCCCGACAATCACGCAAACCGCCCCCAGCATCGGCGGCCACAGCCCGAACAGGCTATGCACATCCAGCGCGGAGGGCGTCAGCACCAGCAGGAACCCGGCGGTGAGCAGCCATAGCCCCCAACGCCTGGGCCGCACCGCGACCATGCGCATTTCATGCCGGTGCGCTTTGCGGCCTTCCTTGGTGGACAGATCATGATGCTTCATCTCCTGCCATAAAAGCGGCAAAGCCCGTCCCATGTCCAGCGCAATGGGCTGGCGTGATCGAACCATTTCGGCTATCGACTCTCCATCCCCGGGGGACCGCTCACAGGCGGTTGAGAGGCGGCTGATGTGGCTGCGACCCGTTGAACCTGATCCGGATGAGACCGGCGTAGGGAGGGACGGCTTGTCACCGGCATGCCCGCACCCTCCTTCCGCCCAGCGAAGAAGAGGAGGACGGAGCTGCCATGGACACCATCTCCATCCTCACCCTGCGCCTATCCGAAGCCATCGGCCTGTACATGATCGTCTTGGGCATCGGCGGCCTCATGGCGCCGTCGCGCTGGCGAGCGGTGATGGACGATCTGGAGCGCTCGCCGGGTCTCGTCATGGCGCTCGGCTTCCCCGTCTTCGTGGTCGGCGCGGCCCTCGTCCTCATCCACAGCATCTGGACCGATCCACTCGCCGTCATCGTCAGCCTGATCGGCTATGCCGCGCTGGTCGAAGGCGCGCTGCTGCTCGCAGTCCCAGCTCCGCTGCTCCGCATCGGCCGCTGGTCGCTCAATTTCACCCGAGCCTGGGCTGCTGTCAGCATCGTCCTTGGCCTCTTCCTCTTCCTCGCTGGCCTCACTGGCCGCGCCACCGTTATCGCCTGAAAGGAACCACCATGGCAGACATTCCAGCCCGCACTGAAATGCGCGTAACCACGGGCCCTATCCGGGGCAGCCGCAAGATTCATGTCGGCCCGCTCAAGGTCGCCATGCGCGAAATCGATCTGGAGCCCGGCAGCGGCGAGCCCCCGGTCCGCGTCTATGACACGTCCGGCCCCTATACCGATCCCGACGCGCGCATCGACATCATGGCTGGCCTGCCAGCGCTGCGCCGCGACTGGATCGTCGGCCGTGGCGATGTCGAGGAATATGACGCCCGCGCGATCCAGCCGGAAGATAACGGCCTCAAGGGCCCCGACCGGTCAGGCGGCGTCCAGCCTTTCCCCCATGTCGTGAAGCGCCCCTTGCGCGCCAAGCCGGGCATGAACGTCTCCCAGATGCACTATGCCCGGCGCGGCATCATCACGCCGGAGATGGAATATGTCGCGACACGCGAGAATCTCGGCCGCGCCCGCCTCGCTGAATATGTGCGCGACGGGCAGGATTGGGGTGCATCGATCCCCGACTATGTGACGCCGGAATTCGTCCGTGACGAGGTCGCGCGCGGCCGCGCCATCATCCCCAACAACATCAACCACCCGGAATCGGAGCCGATGGCGATCGGCCGCAATTTCCTGGTCAAGATCAACGCCAATATCGGCAACAGCGCCGTCGCTTCCGATGTGGCGAGCGAGGTCGACAAGCTGGTCTGGTCGATCCGCTGGGGCGCGGATACGGTCATGGATCTGTCGACTGGCCGCAACATTCACGACACCCGCGAATGGATCATGCGCAACTCGCCGGTCCCGATCGGCACCGTGCCGATCTACCAGGCGCTGGAGAAGGTCGGCGGTATTGCCGAAGAGCTGACCTGGGACATCTTCCGCGACACGCTGATCGAGCAGGCCGAACAGGGCGTAGATTATTTCACCATCCATGCCGGTGTGCGGCTGCCCTATATCCCGATGACGGCCAAGCGCGTCACCGGCATCGTGTCGCGCGGCGGGTCGATCATGGCGAAATGGTGCCTTGCGCATCACAAGGAAAGCTTCCTCTACGAACATTTCGACGAGATCACCGAGATCATGAAGGCCTATGACATCGCCTATTCGCTGGGCGACGGTCTGCGTCCCGGATCGATCGCCGACGCCAATGACGAGGCGCAGTTCGCCGAACTCTACACGCTGGGCGAACTTACCAAGCGCGCCTGGGAACAGGATGTGCAGGTGATGATCGAGGGGCCAGGCCATGTGCCGATGCACAAGATCAAGCAGAATATGGACAAGCAGCTGGAGGCCTGTGGCGAAGCGCCCTTCTACACGCTTGGGCCGCTCACCACCGATATCGCGCCGGGCTATGACCATATCACCAGCGGCATCGGCGCGGCGATGATCGGCTGGTATGGCACGGCGATGCTTTGCTACGTCACGCCCAAGGAGCATCTGGGCCTGCCCGACCGCGATGACGTCAAGGTTGGGGTCGTCACCTACAAGCTCGCCGCACATGCCGCCGACCTCGCGAAGGGCCACCCGGCGGCCAAGGTCCGCGATGATGCGCTCAGCCGCGCCCGTTTCGAGTTCCGCTGGCGCGACCAGTTCAACCTGTCGCTCGATCCCGACACGGCGGAGAAATATCACGACCAGACTCTGCCTGCCGAGGGCGCGAAGACGGCGCATTTCTGCTCCATGTGCGGTCCCAAATTCTGCTCGATGAAGATCACGCAGGAGGTGAGGGACTTCGCCGCCAAACAGAATCAGCCGAGCGACCAGTTCCTCGCTGCCGAAGACGCCGAAAAGGGCATGGCCGAGATGAGCGAGACATTCAAAAACAAGGGGAGCGAGATTTACCTGCCCGCTTCGGAATAGCTCCAGCTGAGCTAAGTCGATGATTAGTGCCAGCTATGGAGGGAGGCGGAAAGGTTATACCTTCTGATATACCCCTCCATAGCAGTGCGGTGGACTCGGCCGGGATGATAGCGTGCCTCAATCCTGAACAAGAGGAGGCTACCCTTGGCAGAGGAACCGACCATTCTCGCTGCGGCCGATGACCGCCGCAATTTCCTGAAGACCTGCGGGCGCTTTGCCGCGACCGTTCCTCCGGCGATGACGATCATGTTGTCGACCTCCCTGTCATCTCCGGCGATCGCGGCATCGGGCGGCGGTGGTGGCGGCGGGCCGAAGGGCAATAACGGCGTCGGCAATGGCTATGATCCCCAGCCTCCGGGCAACCCGCCGATCAACGACGGCCCCGGCACTGGTCCTGGCAATCCCGGGAACAAGGGTGGCAGCGGCGGCAAGGGTAAAAAACCCTGAGCTCGCTAGTCCGGCGATCAAATGGCGAATGGGCGGAGCGCCCTCAAAGGGCGGAATTGATGCTGCGCCTTACTCCCGGGACTTCCATGACTTTCATCGGCGATCAGCCGCTGATCGTTTCGCAGTCCCGGCACGCCATCTATGAACTGAACCAGATCGCGGGCTATATCGGCTGCCGCCTGGAAGACGGCATATCCGTTTCGCAACTCGCTCAGGAAGTGGCTGACCGGGGTGTCAGTCACTCATCGGTCATGCTGCACAAGGTGCTGGCGGACTGGTCCCAATCGGGGCTGGTCCACGCCACCGTCCGACCGCCCACAAGCCCGCCCATCCTCACCCAACGGATGTCGCTGGGTGCCCGAACTTTCGCGCTGCGCTATCATGACGAGGCGTTGGCGCGGCAGATATCCCCGCTGTTCGCACATGTGGAAACTGATCCGCCTCCTGAAGAGGCCCTGACGAGCTACGACCTCTGGCAGAATAACGGCCTCTGCCTGTTCAGCCGCGACGGCGGGCCTGCCGCGCTGCTGCAACTCAATCAGGCCGCCACGCTGGTCAAGGCGCAGGTGGTGCAGGACATCATCGACGATCCCCGCTGGACGCTCGCACTGCATGCGGGATGCGTCAGCCGCGATGGAAAGGCGCTGCTCTTGAGCGGGCCTCCGGGGGCGGGCAAGACCACGCTGATCTCCTGGCTGATCGGCGACGGCTTTGCCTATCATGGCGACGACATCAGCATGCTCGGACCCGATGGGCGGGTGCGGGGCCTGCCCTTCCTGCCGACGGTCAAGTCCGGCGCATGGCCGATGATGGCCGCGCGTTATCCGGGACGGCTTCAGCCGCTGATCCACTGGCGGCCTGACGGACGGCGCGTCCGCTATCTCGATCTGCCCGAGAAGGCAGCCCAGGAGCCGCTACCGGTCGGCTGGATCGTCAAGTTGCGGCGGACCAAAGGCGCTCCAGCCCGGCTCATCCAGCAACACCCGGCCGCACTCGTCAAACATCTTCTCTCCGAAGCCGCCTCGTCCAGCGGCGAAGCTGACCGGAGCGCGATCGATATAATGATCCGTACCGTGGGCGCGGCCCGTACCTGCATGCTGGAATATGATGATCTGAACGAGGCCGCGGCCCTTCTCGGCGAATTTTGTGGCCCGGCTTGATCCTCTTCATGGCCTTCTCGCCTGCCTGCGCGGCCAACTGCCTGCGCATGCCGACTGGCCCCGCATCATCGGTCTGGCGAACAAGACCTTGTGCACGCCCGCCGTCTCGGCGCGCCTTCGGGAGGCGGGGCTCTTTCCCGAACTCCCTGCGGACGTAACCTTGTTCTTCAGCGAGATGGAGAGGCGCAATGGCGATCGCAACGATCGTCTCATGGCACAGCTGGACGAAGCGGCCGTCGTCATGAACGCCGCTGGCGTGTCACCCCTCCTGTTGAAAGGGACCGCCTGGCTCGCCCATGCGCCGCCTGAACGGCGTGCGGCACGCATGCTGGCCGACATTGATCTCATGGTTCCCGCAGGCCGCTTTCATGCCATGATCGATCAGCTTCGCGGCATCGGCTATCATCTGGAAACCACCGATCTCGAACCGGGCGTCCCAGCCGTTCTTTTCCGCCCGCAAGATGCGGCGACCATAGATCTCCATTCGGAATATGGCAGTATCAACACCCTCTTCTATCGCTTCGACGATCTCGCAAAGGATGCTGCCCTGCTGGACCTGAAAGGCGGCATCATATCGTTGCCTTCGCCCGTTGCCTGCACCGCCATCCTCCTGCTGCATGACCAGCTGAAGGGCAGGGACTATCTGCGCGGCCGGATCGACCTGCGTCACCTGCTCGACATCCAGTCTTTCGCCAGCCAGTTCACCCGCGCGGACTGGGATGAGCTCAACCGGCTCTTCCGCTCGGGCTATGCCCGCAACGCGATGCGCACCCAGTTGCTGACCGCCAAGAAATTGCTGGACATGGATGTTCCACGCACCGCGACGCACGGCGCGCGCGCGCGGCTCCAATATCTCAGGCGCTTGATTCAGCTGCGCTGGCCCAGCCTCGCGCCTTCTCTCACCTTCCTCTCCCTGCTGGACCCCAGCTATCTGATCGCCCGCCATGTCGCGCGGCGCGCCGGGAAGGACGGGCTATCCAAGGGCGCAACCGGACTGCCTCGGCGCGAAAGCCTACAGCGGCTGTTCATTCGCAATGAGCTTGGCAAAATCTAGCAACGCCTAACGCGCGAACGCCCGCCGCGCTTGGCGGTATCACATGTACAGCTGTTTGAGAGAAAGATGGTGCGCGACGCAGTCCAGAGCGGTCCGGTCTCAGTGTCGTGAATTCCCTAAAGAACCGGAATTTAGGGAATTATGGCCGAAGAGGGGGCTGCCCCGGCCCTCCGCTCCCGCAGAAGACCCTGAATTAAAGGGCTTATGAACACAAAATCCCTGTCGGAGGTTTAGGGAAATCGTGCGCAATCTTAGGGAGCTGGCGGCCGAAATATAGGCATTGTGTCGTCCCGCATTTCATTGAACTTGCCGAGAGACAATCAGGAAAAGCGCGCTGGGCCGACGGCGGCCGACCCGTGCCATATTCACTCCGACAGATCGCATGTTCCTGGCCGTCTCGAACCGTGACCCGGACATATGTCTCTCGATACAACTGGCTCAACAAAGAGGATCTCGACTTCGGAAGCTCGCCGCTTCTGAAGTGCCATGGATCACGCTGTAGCGCCTGCCGTAGCCGTGAGCCTGCCCCGGTCGGTGGTCGCAGCCTGATCCGCGCTCGCTGCCCTTTCATAGCTGTCATGCAGCGCGGCATAATGTCCGCCTTTCGCAATCAGTGCTGGATGCGAACCCGTCTCGATCACCTGACCGTTTTCGATGACAGCAATCCTGTGCGCCGACCGGATTGTTTCCAGCCGATGCGCGATGACCAGGGCGGTCCGTCCTTCGCACAGCACTCTTAGGGCTTGCTGAATCCTGCGTTCGGTACTCACGTCGATGGCGGATGTGGCTTCGTCCAGTACCAGAACGGAAGGATCGGCCAGATAGGCGCGCACGAGGCAAACGAGCTGGCGCTGCCCTTGACTCAGCTGGTTTCCGAGCGCCCCCACTTGCGTTGCATAGGCGTGCGGAAGTGCGCTCAGCACTTCATGGGCGCCGATGCGTTTCGATGCTGCGATCAGATCTTCATCGGCCGCATCCGGCTTGGCGAGACGGAGATTGTCCAGCACTGTGCCGCCGAACAGCACATTGTCCTGCAGCACGACACCAATGTGGCTGCGCAGGCTTCGTTCAGCGAACCTCCTGATGTCCTGTCCGTCCAAAAAGACTGCACCAGCATCCACATCATAGAAGCGGGTTAGCAGCTGCACGAGCGTGCTCTTGCCATGCCCCGTCGGTCCCACGATCGCCAGCGACTCGCCGGGTTGGATCGTGAGGTTCAGGCCACGGATGACGGGCCGGTCCGCATGATAACCGAAGGTGACATCCCGGAATTCGATATGACCTTCGACTCTCGGGGGATTGAGAGCTGCGGGGGCATCGGCAATTTCCGGTTCGGTATCCAGCAGCAGGAAGATGCGCTGGGCGCAGGCAGTCCCATTGGCGAAGCGCTCGAAAAGGTCGCTGAACTCCTGTAGCGGGGCAAGGAAAAGGAACACGTAGAACAGGCTTTGCGTCAGCTCCCCCAGCGTGAGGGTGCCCAAAGCCAGCCCGCGACCGCCGATAACCAGTGTCATCGCCAGGCCGACCGTCGTCAACAAGCCGGTGAACGGCGCGAACCAGCCGGACCGGATCGAGCCGTAGATCAGCGAGGAGTTGAAGTCTTCGAGCAGGCCCTGATATTTCGCGAGATTTTCCCGGTCGCGCCCCGATTGCTTGATCAGGCGAACGGCCGCTACCGTCTCGACGAGATGAGCGGTGAAGCGGCTGCGATTTTCCGCCACCCTGGCCCAGCTGCGCTGCGCCACGCGTTTGAACAGGATCGTGGCAAGAATTAATATGGGCACCACTGCGGCAAGGCCGGCCAGAAGCACCGGGGCGATGAGCCAGAGAAGGAGGCCCGAAAGGCAGAGGCGCAGCACGGCCGAGAGAAATTCGGGCGGCCCCTGGATCAGCAGCGGCTCCAGCGTATCGACGTCCCGATCGGCGCGAGCGATGATGCGGCCTGCCTTGGTGCGATCGAAATAATCGACGCCGAGGCGCTGTACATGGGAAAATACGCGTGTGCGCAGATCATTCAGGACGCGGATCGCGGCGACGCCGGCCCAATATTGAGACAGTCCGCCGAGGACGAAGCGCAAGCCCCATGTTGCCGCGAGACCGGCGCATGCCCAAGCGATCAAAGGCGCGGCGACGCCTGCCTGTCGTAGCCCCCGGTCAATGACCAGCCCGATCAGCAGCGGCCGCGCGAAAATGGCGAGGACCTGGATCAGTTCGATCCCGATCACAGCCGCGATAGGCTTCCAGACGGGCGCGATCAGCGGAAGGAGACGGGACGTTACGCTTTGGTCGAGCGATCGCTGCGAGAATTTTTCTTCAAGTTCGATATCGGACAGGGCGCTGTCGCCGCGGAATGCATTCATGGCCTTAGAGCCCCATCAAGGCGCGATAGGATGCGCTGTTATTCGCCAGATGTTCAGGCGAGCCCTGCGCAATGATCCGGCCTTCGCCTAGCACAGCCACCCGATCCGCAATCAGGGCGGTCGACAGGCGGCTCGCCACGATCAACATCGTGAGCGGCCGAGTTCGGCCGCTGCGCAGAGCGCGGATATTGTCGATCGCGCGCCGTTCGGTGCGGGCGTCGAGCGCGCTGGTCGCGTCATCCAGCACAAGGATGTCGACGTCAGCCAGCAAGGCTCGGGCGAGGCAGACGCGCTGGCGCTGGCCGCCCGAAAGGGTCGCGCCGCGATCGCCGACGCGAGTGTCCAGCCCTTCGCTTAGTCGTTCGAGCAATTCTCCAGCGGCAGCATTGTCCAGCGCCTCGCGCAGCTGCGCCTCCGTTGCATGAGGCGCGCACAGTCGTAGATTGGCGGCCAATGTATCGGAAAAGAGGAAGCTTTCCTGAGGCAACACATGGACGCGGCGGCGCAGTTCGCGCAGGTCGGTTTCCCGTACATCCTGCCAGCCCGCTTGATCCGACCCAACCTCGACCGCACCCTTGTCCACTTCGACCAAGCGGGGGAGGAGCGCTGTAAGAATGCTCTTGCCCGATCCGGTCGCACCGACCAGCGCGACGATCTCGCCAGGCTGCACCGAGAGGCTCAGATCGCGCAGCACCGTAGCGCCATCGCCCAACGGGGAGGCGGAAAGGTTGCGCAGGCGGATTCCGAGCGGACCAGTGGGCAGGGGCTGCGCGCCTGAGCGGATCACCGGGTGGGCATCCAGCACCTCCCAGATGCGGGCAGCCGACGCACGCGCGTCGGCGATCACCTGTAGGAGCCGACCGATCCCCTCGATCCGCAGCACAAGCGTGTTGACCACAAGCATTGCCGCTACCACGGCGCCCAGACCAAGCGTTCCGTGCGCGACCATCCACGCGCCAAAGCCAAGCACCCAGGCGTGGGACAGGGCTATAATCGTTTGCGGCAGCGGCACCCGGCGCGAAGCATGGCGGATCGCGGCGCGCGCTTCGGCGCGGAAGAGATCGACATGATGGCGGAAGCGGTCGGCGCGCGCTTCGCCCAGCGAGAAGGCCTTGATCACCCGGACGCCGTTGACGCCTTCGGAAAGATCCTGCGTCACCGCGTCATAGGCATCGCCGATGCGCCGGTCGAGCGCGACCAGCGTGTCGGCTTCCGACCAGAGCAGGGCGATGCCGATCGACAACAGGATCGCGGGAACCAGCGCCAGCCAAGGCGAATAGAGGAACAGCAGGCCGAGTGAGATGACGACGATCAGGCCGGTTTCGAAAATCTGCCGCCAGAAGTTGATGAGCGCGTCGCGCACCTTGTCGGCATCGCGCGTCATTCGGGTCACCATCTCGCCGACGCCATGGCGCCAGTGATAGGCAAGGTCGAGCCGCTGGATCTGCGTCAGGATGCGTCCCCGCAGGATGGTCAGCAGCCGCTGGCCGATAGAGAGGGAAAGGAGGCCGGCGCCATATTGCACCGTTGCGCGGGCAAGCGACAGCCCCAGCAGCAGCATGACCCAGAGCCAGGCGCGGCTATAATCAAGCCCGCCTGACCCGGCGATCACCAGCTTGCCATGCTGCGCCTCCTGCACGGCATGGCCGACCAGCACCTGCTGGCCGACCAGCGCGATGTTGACCGCCGCCAGCAGGACGGCGGTCAACAGGAAGCGCCCCGGCATCTCGCCATAAACGGCGAGGCAGCGCAGCAAAGGGCTGCGGCGCAATAACCCCCTATCCCCCATGGTCGCGGTCAGCTGGCCAAAGCGAGCGACTGCGCCGCTTCGAGCGGGCGGGCGTCGACCCAGTCGCGCACGTCAAAGCTCTGCGGAATGAAGTTCCAGCGGTGCAGGAAGTTGGTAAAGTCCTGGATCGCGGTGACCGACTGTTCGGCAAGGTCGGTTTTCAGCTTCGTCTGCGCATCTTGGCCATAGGCGATGCTCACCCAATATTCGCTGCTGTTGGTTTCCCGCGCGAGATAACGCCGCACTTCCGAAGGGTGGGACTGAGCCCAATGTTCGGCGCGCAGGACCTGCTCAACTATGGTGACCGCGGCGTCGAAATGATTGTCGATCAGATGGCCGTCCACAGCCAGCGTGCGCGGCGTGCCGTTGTTCGAGCGAACCAGCGGATCGGGGTGTATTCCGGTGTCTATCACCGTCGTCAGGCCGAACTGATGCGCGATCTGCGCACCGCTCGCGCCTTTGAGGAAGATCGCGTCGACCTCGCCGCGCAGCAGGGCGATGAGTTCCAGATTGTTCGCGCGCGCCCGGCTGGTGCTGCGGCCATTCCAGGCGAGCGTGCCGCCAACGGTCTGCGCCTGGCCGTCGCTATAATGGGTGTCGATATCCTGATCCACCAGTTCGACGTCCGATACTTCCAGACCTTCGAGCCGCAGCGCATTTTCCAGGCCGCGAATGGCTTGAGCCCGGGAAAAGTCGATCTCCACATTCTTCCAGTTGGGCAGGCCGAAGCGGCGGCCCTTGAGGTCGTCCACCGTCTTGATGCCGGACTCCGGGCTGGCCAGGATCAACTGGGTCTCATCGGCCCAGGACAGGCCGATTACGCGGGTGTCGCGGCCTCGCGCTCGCGCGCTGATCGCCGGGATGTTGCCGCCATGGCGGACGCTGTTCTGGACGGTGTGGGAGAAGTGGGACTCTCGTTTCGAGAAATCGCTGGATTCGAGCAACGAAGACAGGCTGGTGCCCTGCGCCCGAAAGGCGTCTTCCAGCCAACCCTGCTGGATGGCGATGCCAAGGCCGGTCGGCACCGGACAGCGTGTGTACCAAAGGGTGTCGAGTTTCTGGCTCATGCGTCTCTTCCTTTATTGTGCGGCTTCGAGGATGGGGGCTTCGGCTTGACCCGTCCGGGCGTTGGGATTGGCGGGACGCGGCAGGTTCAGATGCTCGCGCAGCGTCGCGCCTTCATATTCGGTGCGGAACAGGCCGCGCCGTTGCAGCTCCGGCACCACCAGATCGACGAAGTCCTCCAGCGAACTTGGCAGCAGCGGTGGGATGAGGTTGAAGCCGTCGGCCGCGTCGCGTTCGAACCAATCCTGCATCTGATCGGCGATGTCGGCCGGTGTGCCCAATACCACGCGATGCCCGCGCACGGCGTTGAAGCGCAGGAAGAGCTGGCGGATGGTAAGATTCTCGCGACGCGCGAGTGCGGTGAGTTGTCGCCAGCGACCCTTGCCATTTTCCGGCTCCGGCAGATCGGGCAACGGCCCGTCGAGCGGATAGGCGCTGACATCCTGGCCCATGAGATTGAGGTCGCCGGAAAAATCGACCTTCTCCTCCAGCGCGCCGAACTTGTCCTGCGCTTCCTGCAAGCTGGAGCCGATGGTGAAGGAGAGGCCAGGCATGACCTTGAGCGTATCGGGGTCGCGGCCATAGGCGGCCACACGCGCCTTCACATCCTTGTAGAAGGCCTGTGCATCCTCGATGAATTGCGCGGCGGCGTAGATCATCTCGGCATGCCGGGCGGCGAAATCGCGGCCGACTTCCGAATTGCCCGCCTGCGCGAATACGGGATAGCCCTGGATCGGGCGGGGCATGTCGAGCACGGTGTCGATGCCATAATAAGGCCCGCGATAATGGACCGGGTGGACGGCATCGGCATTGAGATAGATGCCGCTATCCTTATCCGCGCCCTCAAAGGCGTCATCTTCCCAACTGTTCCAGAGAGCCTTGGCCAATTCCACAAAGTCGTGGGCACGGGCATAGCGTTCCGCATGGCTGGCGGGCTGGTCGATACCAAAGCTTTTCGCTGCCCCGTCCGCGAGCGACGACACGATGTTCCAGCCGATGCGCCCGCCACTGATGTGATCGAGCGAGGCGAAACGCCGGGCCAGCGCATAGGGCTGCTCGAAATTGGTGTTCACCGTCGCGACCAGGCCGATATGACTGGTGATGCTGGCCAAGGCGGCGGTCGCAGTCAGTGGTTCGAAATCGAGGAAGGCGTGGCGGCGAGCGATGCCTTTGGTGCTGTCGCCGCTCTGTCCCACGAAGTCGGCGAAGAATGCGGCGTCCAGTTTGCCGCGCTCGGCGGTGCGGACCAGATCGGCCCAATAGCGGAAATCAGGCTGGCCGGTTTCGGCTGTGCCCGGCTGGCGCCATGCGCCGGGATGATGGCCGTGGCGGGTAAGGAATACGGCGAGCGCAAGCTGGCGCTTCTTCTGGGACATGGGAGATGCTCCGGGGCAGGAGGTGGCCGGCGCGAAGAAGCGCCGGCCGTCGTGATCATTCGGCGGCTTGTGCCGTCTCGGGCAGATGGATCGTGCCGTCGTCGTCGACGCGCGCGTCCGGCGGCACCAGCTTGCCCATCTTCCACTGCTGCTCCAGCACGCCGGGGCCGAAAGGCTTGGAGCCGCCCAGCGCCGCCGCCAGGATCTGGAACTGTGCGCCTTCCTCCAGCAGCACGATATTGTTGGTGAGGTCGCGCAGCCCCTTCCAGCTCCAGATCGTCGCGCCGCCATTGGCTTCCACGATGCCGGGCACTTCCCGGTCCTGCTCGATCGAATCGAGGATAAAGTCCGGCTCGGGCTGGCGGCGGTTGACATAGACCGGCAGCTGCGCGGTGAAGCGGAACCGCCGGTTGGGCACATAGAGCAGCGGCAGCTCCGAATGGGCCTGCGAATAGGCGCCCAGATGCGGCGTGTGAACGTGGCTGATCGCCTGGAAATCAGGATATTTCTTGAAGATCTTGAGGTAACGGGCCGCGCCGCCCGGGGCGTTGCCCCAATAGAGCGTCCCGTCGAAGCCGATCACGCTGGTGACGGCCTGATCCGGATCGTCTTCCCACAGCCCGGCATAGTTCAGCGTGATGATCTTCTCTTCATCAGGCACGCGGACGGCAAAGAACAGCGTGCCGCTGGCAGAAATGGTGCGGGTTTCGCGCAGGACGCGGAAGGCGCGGCACGCGTCCCTCTCCGTTTGCAGCACGAAGTCGATCGTAGCTTTCGAAAGTCCGTTGACGTCAGACATGATGTTTCCTTTCAGGCGGGAATGGCGACCGGTGCTGGACGCTGTTCGTTGAGGGCGCGGGCGGCTTCGAGCGGGCGAGGATCGATCCAGTCGGACAGCGCGAAATCCGCGTCGAGGAAGCCGTGGGTGAACAGGAATCTCTTCTGCTGCTCGAGCAGGACTAGCCGCTCCTCGTCGAGGGTCGGATGAAGCCCTTCGTGCAACTTGGCATAGGCTTGGTCGACCGCCGCAGCGCTGCCATCCGTTTCATAGGCCAGGATATCCCGCAGGCGATCGGGCTGCTCGGCCACCCAGTCCGCCGCGCGTAGCGTGACAGCAAGGAAGCGTACCAGCAGGTCGAAATGATCGTCGATCAGGCTCTGATGCACGGTGATCGGGCGGGGCGTGCCATTGTTCACGCGGAAG
The DNA here is from genome assembly GCF_023051225.1 of Sphingobium agri. Taxonomy (NCBI): domain Bacteria; kingdom Pseudomonadati; phylum Pseudomonadota; class Alphaproteobacteria; order Sphingomonadales; family Sphingobiaceae; genus Sphingobium; species Sphingobium agri. The sequence continues at coordinate 206,758 of NZ_JALKHS010000008.1, forward strand.
CGCGGGTCGGGCAGCGCGTCGAGGTCGATGGCGACCACCAGCCCGTTCTCGCGCGCTTGGTCCAGCGCGGCCGCGCCCTTGACGTAGATAGCATCGACTGTGCCCTCCACCAGCGCCTCGATCGGCCAGAGCCGCCCGACGCCGCTGCGCCGGCCTTCCCCACGCGGCAGCAAGTCGCGCCCGCTGCCGCCTATGTTGGGCAGCCGGTCGGGCGTTTCGATCAGGTCCACGTCATCGAACGTGAGCCCGGCCGAAGCCAGAACTCCCTTGTAGCCGGCGAGGGACATGCCACGTGCGATGCTGGTGCCGCGCACATGGCTAGGAATATCGTTGTGGCTCCAGCCGGGCAGGGCTAGCCGCTTGCCCTTGAGGTCGGCGGCGCTACGGATGCTGGAGTCCGGGCGAGCGAGGATCAGCTGGCTTTCCTCGATCCAGGTCAGGCCGATGAGCTTGGTCGGTTCGCCTTGCGCGCGCGCGGCGATCGCCAGCATGTTGCCGCCCTCACGGATCAGCGTCGGCAGGCGATGGTCATAATGGTGGCGGCCTAGCTCCGATCGGGACTCCTGCAAGGTCTTGAGCGCGATGCCGTCCGCCTCGAAACTCTCGGTCAGCCAGCCCAGCTTGTAAGCGATGCCCGTAGCGGTTGGTACGGGGCAGCGGGTGAACCAGATTTCGTCGGGCTGGCTGGCCTTTATGGCGGTACTGTTGGGCTGGGTTGGCACGGCTCGCATGTCTCCGATTGATTGTTCAGAGGAGTTCGCAAGAGCTGTGCCAACCCAGAAAACGGCGGAAATCTGGACAACCGGGTCGTCAGTGAGTGGCGCGGCTGCGGCTTATTGAGCAGCGGCGCTGTTGCATTTTCAGCGGGGGCCAATGCGAAAGCGAGAGAGCGAGAGAGCGAGAAAGCGAGAAAGCGAGAAAGCGGCAGCGTGAGTGGTATCGTCCCGGCCCTGACCGGAATGACGAGAAGGTCCGCCTTCAGATCAGATCGAGATTCTTCAGATGGGTACGGACCACATTGCGCGTGATGCCCAGCACCTCGGCCGTCTTGATCTGGTTCTCACCGCACTGACGGAATGCTTCGGTCACCGTGAAGGCCACCAGCCTGTCGAGCAACTGGTCATGCTCGCCCTTCAGCAGCCGTCCAATGAACGGACGCACCGCTTCCTCCAGCGAACTACCATCACCGCTCGACTCCGCAGTTCCCGCCACTTCCCCGAGCCCGAGATCGGCAGGCTGGATGCGACCTTCCTCGCAGATCAGCGTGCCACGGTGAATGGCGTTTTCCAGTTCACGGATATTGCCTGGCCAACTATGCTGAAACAGGGCTTCCTCCGCTGCGGCGCTCAACTCCAGGCGGTTGGCGCCAGCGCGCGTGCCGTATATCTCAAGGAAGTGGCGGGCGAGCGGCAGGATGTCGGCACGCCGTTCGCGCAAGGGCAGCAGCGGTATCGACACGACCTGAAGCCGATAGAACAGATCGGACCGAAAGCGCCCTTCATTGACCGCCTGTTGCAGTTCGACATTGGTGGCCGCGATGACGCGAACGTTCAGGGGCACCGCCTTACGCGAACCGAGCCGAACCACTTCCCGCTCCTGTAGCACCCGCAGCAGCTTCACTTGCAGCGGCAGCGAGAGGTCACCCAGTTCGTCCAGGAACAGCGTCCCGCCGTTGGCCGCTTCGAACCAGCCGGGGCGTGCAACATTGGCGCCCGTGAAGGCGCCCTTTTCATAGCCGAACAGCTCGCCTTCGATCAGCGATTCGGAAAAAGCTCCGCAATTGACCGCGACGAAAGGCGTATGCGCCCGGTTGCTGAGGCTGTGGACATACCGCGCGACCAGTTCCTTGCCCGTCCCCGTTTCACCCATGATCAGTACGTTGGCGTCGCTCGGCGCAATCCGTTCGATCAGCGGCAGCAGCGCGCGCGAACGCGGGTCGTTGAAGATCAGCGCGCGGGCACGAGGCCCCACGGCATGATGCTTGTCGCAATCATAGGCGAGCAAGGGCCGACCGTCGCCATTAGTGGCGGAAACCAAGCCGACCTCGGCGCGATCATCGACCCGACTGTGCGAACTGTTCCTCATGCTTCCTCCATCTGCGGCGTGGCATGGATAGCAGCTAATTGTCTTCCAATTTAGTAGAAAATAAAGTCAGCCGACTAGCTGAGCTATCAGCGGGATGTTCAGAGCGAGCAAGCTCGTTTCGCGCGGCGCTCCAGCACGGTCGTGAGCGGCTCTGAACAGATCCATTCTTCAACATCGACCGGTTGTTCCAGAAAGCCATGCAGCCACAGGAATCGCGCCTGTATCTTCAACATTTCTACCCTCTCATCGGACAGGTCCGGATGGAGTGCGCGATGGAAATTGTTGCGGTAAGCGGCTTCCACGCCATCGATGCCGGACAATGTTTCCTGCGCGATGATCGCATTGAGTTCAACGGGATGTGCGGCTGCCCAATCGGCCGCGCGCAGGCTCTGTTCCAGGAACCGCTCGACCAGCTGGGGATGGTGATCGATCATGTGCTGGTGGACGACGATGGGTCGTGGTGTGCCGTTGTTCACGCGCGCGAGGCGGCTGGGATAGGCGTCAAGGTCAATGCCGATCTCCAGCCCCAGCCGCTGGGCCGCCTCGGCGCCGGCGGCACCCTTCACATAAACCGCGTCGACACGTCCTGATGCGAGCCATTCAAGACCAAGCCACAGGCGCCTCATACCCTCCACGCTCGCCTGTTCTACGGGAGGAGCGGGAAATTCGGTCATCTGGATGTCATCTAGGGTCAGCCCCCCCAGCGCCAGCGCGCTCTTGATCCCGTGCAACGCCATGCCGCGCGCGATGCTCTCGCCACGCGTGCGGCCATAGCCCGGCAGGGCGAAGCGCAGCCCTTTGAGATCGGCCGGATCAAGCACGCCGACGTCGGGTCGAACCATGATGGCCTGCCTCTCATCGATCCATGTGAGGCCGATGATGCGCGTCGGGGTTCCCAGCGCGCGCGCTGCCAGCGCCTGGATATTGCCGCCCTCGCGGAACAGGTGGCGAGCCTGGTTTTCGGGATCGCTGGCGACCAGGTTCAAGCCCAATTCCAGCACGCGCTTGACGGTAATGCGGTCCCGGCCAAAGGCCTCTGTCATCCAGCCCTTGGCACAGGCCACGCCGGACGCAGCGGGTACGGGGCAGCGGGTCACCCATATGCTGTCCAGACCGGCTGGTCCGTCCTTATGCGCGACGCTGTTCGACATCCTCGTTTCTCCACGCGGGGATTGCCCCGATTCGACCATAGGGCAAATGGCATCGCAAGGGGCGTGCCAGATGGAAGAGCCGTTCACAGGCAGGCGGAACCGAGTCGTGAACGGCCACGACCGCTTCATTTCGCGCAGTGGGCCGGCCGCTCCTGCGGCGAAATCAGCAGCGGGATGCCCATGGCTTCGCCGAAGTCACGCAGAACCGCGCGAATGACCGCTTGGCACACGACATGCATGGCCTTTCGTCAAACCCGGTTCGCAGCATGGAGCCTTGCAGAGTGGCCTATCAATATAGCGCGTCTTTCCTTTCCAAATGCCGTCATGCCCTGGCGCTGCTCCTGGCCATGCTAGGCGGCGCCCTGCTGACCGGGTGCGGAGGATCGGGCGGAGCAACAGGCGGCGAGGCGGTCAAGACCCTGACCATCGCGTCGATCGCTTACCCCTATCAGGGCAAGCAGGTGTTCAACGGCCTCAATGGCGTGGTGATCCAGCAAGGCTGGCTCAAGGATCAGCTGGCGAAGAAGGGGGTGAACCTTGTCTTCACCCCCGTCTCGACGGCCGTTGGCGGACCGCTCATCAACGAAGGTTTTTCGGGCAAGCGGATCGATTTCGCCTCCTATGGCGACTTTCCAGCTGCCATTGCGGTAGCAGGCGGCGTGCCGTTGAAGATCGTGGCGCCGGTTGGCCAAGGGCAGGACGTCTATATCGTCGTGCGTAAGGGGCTGGCGGCCAGAAGCATCGCTGACCTCAAGGGCAAGCGGATCGCGCTGCATCGCGGGCGCCCCTGGGAGCTTCCTTTCTCCAAGCTGGTGGATAGCAGCGGCCTGAAGCTCAGCGACTTCAAGATCGTCAACATCAATCCCTCGGCCACGCCAGCAGCGCTGGAGTCCGGCAGCGTGGATGCCGCCGTGCTGCTGTCCGACGGGTTGCTGGTCGAACAGAATGGCATCGGCCGGGTGATCTGGTCGACGAGGCACGCGCCGGCCGACTGGAAGATGCGCGCCGAACTGTTCGGCCGCGCCGATTTTGTCGATGCGCATCCTGATCTGACGCAGCTGGTGGTGGACGCCTTCGTCCGCGCCGCCGCCTGGTCGTCGGATGAGGCGAACAAGGCCGAAGTCATCCGCAACGCCGCGCGCGGCGCCCTGCCCGAGCGGATCGTAGCCAAGGATTACGCCAATAGCGGCATCCCATGGCGTGAGCGCTTCTCGCCCGTGTTCAATCCTGCAGTGCGCACCCATTATCGCTCCGTTGCCGACTATGCGTTGCAGCGCGGCCTGATCCGCAAAAAGGTCGATGCCGACGCGCTGATCGACGAACGCTTCGTCGACAAGGCGCTGAAGGACCTGAAGCTGGAACAGTTCTGGACGCATGAGGCGCGAAGCTGATGGCCAGCCTTCCTCTCGCCACGACCCCGCCCACTGGATTTCGCCTGAGGCATGTGTCTCTGGCGGCCTTCATTGCCCCGGCGCTGCTGCTCGCCCTATGGCAGCTTGCCTGCGCCAGCGGCCTCTTTCCGCCGCAGGTGCTGGTGCCGCCCAGCGGCGTTGCCAAGGCGCTGATCGACATGGCTGCGTCGGGTGAGTTGCAGCGGCATGTGGGCGACAGCCTCTACCGGCTGCTCGTCGGCTTCGCGATCGGGGCGAGCGCGGGTATGGCGTTCGGCGCGGCGCTTGCCTTGTCGCGACTGATCGAGGCTGCGCTCTCGCCCCTCTTCCACACCATATGGCAGGTGCCGGTCATCGCGTTTGTGCCGCTGATGGTCATGTTCCTCGGCATCGACGAGCCTTTCAAGATCGCCGTCGTGGCGATCGCCGCCTTCTTCCCGATGGCGCTGGCAACATTCGATGGCATCAGGAGCGTGCCCCGCAATTGGTTCGACGTCGCCAAAGTCTATCGTTTGGCGCTGCATCAGCTGATCGGTCGCATCCTGCTGCCCGCCACCGTGCCCGCCGTTTTAACAGGGCTGCGCATTTCGCTCACCCGCGCCTGGGTCGTGCTTGTCGCGGCGGAACTGCTCGCCGCCGACAGTGGCATTGGCCAGATGATGGAGATGGGGCGGCAGCTGTTCCAGATCGACGTGGTGCTGGCCGGAGTCGTGGTCAGCGGGCTGATCGGCTTCCTGCTCGACCGCGGGGCACGCTGGGTCGAGAGCTGGGCCACCCGGTGGAGGGCCGCATGAGCGCGTCTCTTTTCCGCTGGCCGGTGCGGCTCGCCATCGGTCTTGTCGCGCCGCTGCTCTTGATCCTGTTGTGGCAAGCGAACGCCCACAGCGCGACCTTCACGCCGCCCGCTGCCGTCATTGCGGCCCTCGCCGAACTGCTACGTAGCGGCGATCTCGCCCGCGACACGCTGGCGACGCTGCAACGCGCCTTCACCGGCCTGACGATCGGCGCTCCTCTCGGCGTTGCGGCCGGTATCGCCATGGGTATCTGGAAGCCAGTCGACCGGCTGCTGGGACCGCTGCTCCACGCGTTGCGGCAGGTGCCGATGATCGGCTGGCTGCCTCTCATCGGCCTGTGGTTCGGAGTCGGCGAGGGGACGGAATTGATCGTCGTCGCCATGTCCGCCTGCTTCCCGTCGATGCTGAACAGCCATGCGGGCGTGGCACAGGTCGAGCGGCGCTATCTGGAAGTGGGCGGCATCTACCGCTTCACCACGCTCCAGCGCATCCGCTTCATCCTGCTGCCCGCCGCCATGCCGCTGGTGCTGACCGGCATCACCCAGGCGCTCGCCTTTGCCTGGATTTCCACCATCGGCTCGGAACTGCTCACCGGCGCAGGCTCCGGCCTTGGCGTAGCCATGCAGACCGCGCAGGTGCAGCAGCGTCTCGATGTCATGTTGGTCGTCATCAGCGTCACTGCCGTCCTAGGCTTCCTCATCAACCAGTTGTTCCGCCGCCTGCGCCAGTCCCTGCTGCGCTGGCAACCGTCCCAGTCATGATCCGGAGAAACGGCATGAGCCCTCACCCCCATGCCCGCGAAGAGCGTGCCGCCGCCACATCCAGCCGGGGGGCACTGACCGTCAGCGGCCTCGACAAGAGCTTCGACATCGGCGGCCAGCCGCGCAAGATCCTCGACAACATCAATCTCGACGTCCGCCCCGGCGAATTCGTCAGCATCGTTGGCGCATCGGGTTGCGGCAAGTCCACGCTGCTGCGCCTGATCGCCGGACTCGACACCGACTATAGCGGCGAGTTGCGGCTCGACGGCGACCGCATCGCCACCACCAGTCTCGATCGCGGCATTGTGTTCCAGGACCACCGGCTTTTCCCGTGGATGACGCTGGAGCAGAATGTCGAACTGGCGCTGCTCAACACCGAAACGCCCAGGTCGCGCCGGGCGCAGATCGTCGCCGATCATATCGCCCTGGTGAACCTCAAGGGCTTCGAGAAAGCCTATCCGCATCAACTCTCGGGCGGCATGGCGCAGCGCGCCGCCATCGCTCGCGCACTGGTGACCGAGCCCAAGCTGCTGCTGCTGGACGAGCCGCTGGGCGCGCTCGACGCGCTGACCCGCGTCCATGTGCAGAACGAACTGCAACGCATCTGGATGACGCAGCGATCGACCATGGTGATGGTGACGCATGATGTGGAGGAGGCGCTGTATCTGGGCGACCGGGTCATCGTGATGTCGCCCAATCCCGGCCACATCCGCCGTATTGTAGAGGTTGACCTGCCGCATCCGCGTGACCGTCGCGCGCCGCTGCTGCACCGGCTGAAGGACGAAATCCTGGCCGAGCTCACATCCGGCGCGGATGCGGCCCAAACCCCCGATAATCTTGTCCACCTGCCCAGCAGAGAGGCCCGCTGATGAGCCGTATTGCAGATCATCCCGTCGACCCCCTTTTCACCAACCGCTGGTCGCCGCGCAGCTTCACCGGCGAACCCGTACCGGACACCGTGCTGCGGACGGCCTTTGAAGCGGCGCGATGGGCGCCCTCAGGCATGAACGCGCAGCCGTGGCGTTTCCTTGTCACCAGACCAGATGACGCCTGGTGGGGGACCTATCTGGGCCTGCTGATGCCGCGCAACCGGCTCTGGGCGGCGAAGGCGTCCGCGCTCATCCTGATCCTTTCCGCGCGCGAACTGGAACGGCGCGGCGAGCGTGTTCCCAACAGTTCACACAGTTTCGATGCAGGCGCCGCCTGGGCGAACTTCGCGCATCAGGCGCTGCTTTTGGGGTGGCACACGCACGGTATTGGGGGCTTCGATCGCGAGGCCGCGCGTGCGCGCCTGAACATCTCGCAGGATTTTTCGATCGAGGCCATCATCGCACTTGGCCGCAAGGGGGAACTTGAAGGGCTGGACCCCGAATTTCACGGCAGCGAAGCGCCCAACGGCCGCCGCCCGCTCGACGAAACCGTTTTCGCCGGAACGCTCGACAGCCCGGCGTTCGCAGAGGAAAGGGACGCCGCGTGACACTGAATATCTATTGGCGGCTCGACCCCGCCGCCGACCCGCAGCGCTCCGAACCGCGCAACTGGCCTTTGCCTGCGCTCGCCCGTGACCGCCGCGTGAGTCACCAGAACCGCTTCGACTATTATCTCCAGGTCGGGCAAGCTGCCGCGCAGACTGCCTTTGACGGTTTGTTCGTGCGCCACCGAATCGAGGCCGACGAAAGCCGCATCATCGCCGCCATCGTGGCGCGCGCGGTACCGCGCCTGACCGTCGTGGCGGAATTTCCCGTCTCGGTTGGATCGGCTGTCTATGCGGCCAAGCAGGCGACGACCTTCCAGCGCTCGACCCACGGTCGGCTCGGCTGGGCGATCGCGCCGGACGCCGAACCGGCAATCCGCAAGGCGGAGGCCGATTTCGTGGACGAAGATGATCTGGGGCGGCGGCTCGACGAATTTCTGACCGTTGCCCGCGGCGTGCATCAGCAGCGCCCCTTCAGCTACAAGGGCGCGCATTTCGAGGTGGAGAATGGCGGCTTCGACGCCCCGCTCAACCGCGTGCCTTTCCCGCGCATCTTCCTGCAAGGAGAGGGCGAGCAGGCGCTGGCGGTTTCGACGCGTCATGCCGATGTCCATCTCTTCCAGCCCGCTCCCGCTGACGCGCTTGCCCATGGCGTCGCACGGCTTCAGGCGCTGACAGGTGGACGGATCGGCGCGGGTCTGATCCAGCCGCTGCTGATCCGCGAGGACAAGGCCAGTGCCGAGCGCGATGCAAAAGGCCGCGATCTCGCGCCCGGCACGCTCCTCGCCAGCTATGACGAGGCGGCCGAACAACTCGCCGGGATCGTTCACGCCGGTATCAGCGAACTGGTGCTGGAAGCCGGGCCTTCGCTGGAGGAAGCCTATCGCATCGGCCAACATCTTCTGCCCCGTCTGCGCGAGCTGACCGCCACAGTGCGCGCTGCCGCCTGAAGGAGACTACTCCCATGTCCATCGACTTCTATTGGCGCCTGCCGACGCATGGCTGCCACAACAGCATCCAGACCAGCGGCTATGAACGGGGCGACTGGTCGGCGCTCCAGCCCGGCAATATCGCGCCCGGTCTGGATCGTGCAGGTCAGCCCGACGGCTTCACCTATATCGACCATCTCGCGGGGATCGCGCAGGCGGCGGAGAGCGTCGGCTTTCAAGGCGGGCTCATACCCTCCTTCCCCAATACCGACGATCCGTGGGTCATTTCATCCCTTCTTGCGCGCGAGACGAAAAGCTTCCGCTTCATGATCGCCTTCCAACCGGGGTTCGGCAATCCGGTTCATACAGCGCGCATGGCTGCGAGCCTGCAGCGGGCGACGGGCGGACGGCTGCTGTTCAACATCATTACCGGAGGTGGCGGCCCGGCCCAGCTCTGGTGGGGCGACAGCTTCGCTCATGATGACCGCTACGGTCGTACCAGCGAATTTCTCGACATCTTCAAGGGCGTCTGGGACTCATCCGACTTCTCCTATGACGGGAACTTCTACCAGCTGCGCGACGGCGGGTTGGCGCCGGTCCTTCAGGGCGAGGTGTTCCCCGAAATCTGGTTCTCCGGCTCCTCGGATGCCGCACTCCAGACGGCGGCAAAGCATGCCGATTACTATCTCTCCTGGCTCGAGCCGTTCGACCAACTGGGCGACAAATTTGCGCGAGTGAAGGAGCGCACAGCAGCGCTGGGCGGCGAACAGAAATGCGCCGTCCGCGTCGATCTGGTCGCCCGCGCCACCGAGGAAGAAGCCTGGGCGGACATCGCCAAGGGCTTCGACAATGTGAGCGAGGAAACCCGCCAGCGTTGGCGCGGACAGGCAACGGACTCGGTGGGCGCCGCCCGGCAAGCCGCGCTTCGGCCCACTGATGCGCGGCGTTATGATGAGCTGATCGTCGCGCCTAACCTCTGGGGCGGGTTCAACCTGTTGCGTGGCGGACCGGCACTCGGCATCGTCGGCAGCTATGAGCAGTGTGCGGCCCGGCTTGACGACCTGATCGCGCGCGGCACCGATGCCTTCATCCTTGCCGGCACGCCGCATCTGGAAGAAGCCTATCGCGTTGGCGAAGAAGTGCTGCCGCTGCTCGGACGTCACGCGCCGGCTCTGCTGGCTGCGGCAGAGTAATCCACCCTTCGTCAGGTAAAAAAAGAGGCGTCGGGAAATCCTCCCGGCGCCCCTTTTGCGTTAGGAGGCCGGGGATCGCCCGGCCTCCGTCTTCAGAAACGGAACAGCGCAGCCATCCCCGCTGTGCGCGGGTCGGCCCAGGCCACCGTGTCTCCGGTGATGTTCTGCGCCGCGTTGGCCGCCGGCAGCGAGTGGTTGAGGTAGCGAACGTCGAACAGATTGTTGATGAAGCCCGTGACGCTCAGCTTCTCGTTCGGCGTCGTGTATGTGGCGCGCAGATTGGTAACAGTGAACGGCTTCTGCTGAAGATAGGAGCGATTCACCGGGTCCTGCGGCGTCACATAGTAGAATTGCCGCGACTGATACCGGGCATCCGCGGCCAGTTCGAGCGACCCGAGATCGGCTAGGCCGAACTTGTAGGAGCCACCGACATTAAGCGTGACCTTGGGAGACCGCACGAAGCGGTTACCGGCAAGGCTCGTCGCGCTGTTCTGGACAATGAAGCTCGTATATTCCGTATCGAGCAGACCCAAGGCCGCGTTGAACTTCAGCCCATCGAGCGGTGTGAGGCCCAGTTCGAACTCCGCGCCATCCACTTTCGCCTTCGCCGCGTTCTGGAGATAGGACACGGTCGCTCCGCCCACCGCGCCCGGGTTCGGGCCAACGACATTCACCTGTACATTCTTGTAGTCATAATGGAAGGCGGTAGCGTTGAATGTCACCAGCCCGTCGAACCAGCTTGACTTGTAGCCGATTTCATAGGCGTCTAGCTTTTCCGGTTCGACTGCGGTCAGCGCGACCGCCAGCGTCGCCGCAGTGTTGAAGCCGCCCGACTTCACCCCGTGCGAGAATTTGGCGTATACAAGGTTGTTGCGGTCGATGTTCCAGGACGGTGTCACATCATAGGTGAAGGCGTCCCAGGTGCGCTTGAGATTGCCGGCAAAATTGCTGCCGACAGGGCCAATGGGCCCGAAATTGCCGGTATAGCTGTCCCACCACCGGGCATAATTGCTCCAGCTGGTGACTGCACCGTTTACGTTGGACGCTTGCGAAGCGCGGCGGACGAGGTCCAGCGTCTTCGTCTCGCGCGTAAAGCGCGCGCCCAGCGTCAGTTTCAGCGCGTCGGTGAAGCGGAAGGTCGTGCTGCCGAAGACCGCGCCGCTTTCCGCCTTGTGGTTGTACGCCGTGTTGCTGAAGGCGACAGCCGGGCCGGTGGGCGTGATCTGCCGTGCCGGCACCGCAGACTGCGGCAGCGTCGCGGAAAAAGCGTTGGACCGGATCTTCTCGTTGAAATAGAAGGCGCCCACGATCCAGCTCAGCCGGCTCTCCCCGGTCGATGCCAACCGCAATTCCTGCGTCCATTGGCTTGTCCGCGCCTCTGTGAAGCTGCGCGAAATTTCCAGCGGCGTATAGTCGGTGTCGCCCGCGCCTCGCGTCTTGAACCGTTCATAGCCAGCGATCCAGGTCAGCGCCGCCGGACCGAGGTCCCAGTCCACATGCAGCGACCCGCCGAACTGCTTGTTGCGGCTATATTCAGGCGCATTGGTGCTGATGTCGTTGATGTCGGTCGACGGCACATAGCCGCTGCGGAATTCGCCACTGGGCAAATAGCTGGCGGTCGTCCAGTAGGTGCCGTTGGTGTCATAATCCCGATAATGAACGCTCAGCAGCGCCTGCAGATTGTCGGTCGGCTTGGCGAGCAACTGGCCCCTGAGCACATTGTCCTTGATCTCGTTCGACTTGTTGCCAGTGTAGAGATTGTCGAAGCGCCCGCCACGGTCGTCAAAGCGGAACGACACGCGCGCCGCCAGCTTCTCATCGACCAAAGTCGTGCCCACGCCGCCCTCGGCGATCTTGTTGTCGTAGCTGCCATATTCCAGCTTCACATAGCTGTCGTCCTGACCATTGAGCGACGGACGCTTGGAAATGACGTTGATCGCGCCACCGGTCGTGTTCTTGCCCCACAGCGTGCCCTGGGGGCCGCGCAGCACTTCCACGCGTTCCAGGTCGAACAGCGGCAGGCCAGTGGCGCTGGAGTTGCTGATATAGACATCGTCGAGGTAGAAGCCGACCGGATTGGCGAGGTCGAGTTGTTGCTGCCCCGCACCGACACCACGGATCCACCAGCGTGGGCGGCCATGCTGCTGCGTGCCGGCAGACGCATTGGGGACATAGTTCAGCACTTCGTTCGCAGATCGGCCGAGGCCGCCCACCGAAAAGAGGTCCTTGTCAAAGGCGGTGACAGCAACTGGCACATCCTGCAGACGCTCTTCCCGACGCTGGGCGGTCACGACGATACCCGCGCCGGAATCGGCATCGGCAGCATCAGCCGGTATGGCGCTGTCCGCAGGCGCGGTGGTTTCGCTGGCGATAGCGGCCGGTATCTGCCCTGCTGCCAACAGGGCGAAGGCGCTGGCGCCCACTATACGACGGGTTCGGGACGAGTGGACAGGTCTGGACAAGGAGGTTCCCCCATTTGTTGAAACAAGTCCGCGTTGCGCGGATCGGACGGGGGAATCCGTCGCAAATGCTGTGCCATTTTATTAACAGATTGTTTTTAAAAGATATTGATCAACATCATGCCGAAGCGCTGGTTGAAATTGCACACTCGGCAAAGATGTTGCTGTTATGTCAGCAACAACGGAAGGTCCGGCTGGCCTGCTTTGGGAACGCGGCCTACAGCCCTTCCGCTTCGACCCAGTGTGCGCCGGTGATCTCGCGCGCGAGCGCCCAGACCTGCCGGCGGATGTCGGGAACCGCGACGATCTCCCCAATGCGCGCCGCGCGTCATGGGACCTACTACGAACAGGCGTTGTTGCGCGGTGCCGTCGCTGGCGATGGCGCGGCACTGGCGGTCCACATCGATGCCGATGGAAAGCGGATCGGGCCGGATATCGCCTCGTTCCGCCAAGCGCTGCAGCAGCGGTTCACGCGTCCGGTGCAAATCTCCCAGCGGACCCGTGCAGTTGATGACCCGCGCGACGTGTAGCGCTTCGACCTTTGTCTGCCCGCGAGCGCGCAGTGCGACGACGAGCGACGTTCCTTCGGGCACCACCTTCACTAGCGTTCCGGCTCGTACCTGCAGCCGGCCATCCGCTCGCATGCGGCCAAGTCGCTCTGCGACCTGCGGCGCGATGCGGTGGCGATGCACGTCCCAATAGGGGCGCAGGTGGCGCAGGAATCGGCTCCGCTCGTCCGTGGTTGCGGCCCGCCACATGTCCTGAATGAAGGGGCGCAGTTCGTCGACCGCGCCGCGCCAGCCAATCTCCGCGCTGCGGGTCCTTATCTGCTGGACGAAGCTGGAGAGGCTGCCCGTTGGCCGTTCGTTGCGCGGGGCATAGGGCGAGGGCGCACGATGATCATGAGGCGCCAGTCCTCGCCGGGAAAGCGCCGTTATGCGACCTCGGAAACCCGCATTCTCCAGACTGAGCGCGCAGTCTACGGCAGTAAGCCCGCTCCCGAGCAGGAGTATCTCGTCGGCCGGTTGCAAACCCTCCGCCACGTCCTGCGCCCATGGGTCGTTGACATAGGCGCTGCTGTTTATCCCGCTGAAGGCAGCCATGTCGTGGGGCGGCAAATTGCCCGGGGCGAGCGCCGCTACGTCGGCATCCACATGGCCGCCGGACCGCAGCATCACGCGAACGCCGGCTTCGGTTCGAAGCAGGTCTACGGCGTCATCGGTCAGTGCCGTGAGCCTTCCCGGCGCGTGGCTGCTCACCTCCTGCAGCAGGGCGCACAGATAGGCGCCATAGTCGCGCCTGGTCGCGAAGCTGCCTTCGCCTCCCATCCCCTGCTTCTTCAGCCACTCGACGAAATGACCTGGCTGGTCGGGAAGCGCGCTCATGTTCGCAGCCCGGACGTTGAGGATGTGTCCCTCCTGCGCCGCTCCATAGGCGAGGCCGCGCCCTAGTCGATCCGCTCGCTTCTCGATGATCGTGACCCTGAGCGACCCGTGGCGCAGCAGGTTGATCGCCAGCAGGGTTCCGCTGAACCCTCCACCAATGACGACGGCGTGATCAACCTTCAGCATGGCAAATCATTCGCGCAGGCTGAACCGCCGAGTCAAACTGTGTTTTCCGCTTAGAGGTTGCCCTGCGCTGTGCCCCTTTGTCAGCAATCGTATCCGATGGGAGCCGCAGGGGGAGGGGGCTTCCAATCACGGAAAGGCATGGTTTAACTCTCGCGACGGGCAAGGAGGCGAGCGATGGAGGACAATGACGAACGGACCAAGAGACGAGGAAAAGGGCGGCCGCCCGCCCCGTTCAAGATTGAACGGCTGGCTATCGCTACCCACCTGATCAATCAGGGCTGGACTTTTCAGGCAGCGGCAGAAGAAGGGGTGACCTTCTACAGATATGATCGGGCCTCGGGCAAATATGTCCCGGACGATGATGTGAACGCACTCATGCCGCAGACGAAGAAGCGTCGCAGGGTAGCACTTCACCAGATTCGCAACGAACTGCTGGCACCTAAGTATCTGGGTGATGGGCCGCCAGTGGCACATCTGCATATCCTGCCGACGCCCTTGGCGTTTCGCTTGGAAACCCCGCTGAAGCGAGGCCGGCCCAAGAAAAATCGCGCACCCTGACTTTTCGCTTTATCCATACATTTTTCTCGTTCCAATGAAGCGTCCTCCATCAATCAAAGGGGGACAATATGAGTTTGCGCAGTGGTGAACTGGAAGAGATCCCGGGGCTGGGAGACAATCTCTCCGCCGCGGTTGAAATCCGGGTGAATGACCTCCGGGCATTCCCCGGTCATCCATGGAAAATCAGCAAAGCGGATATCGACCGCGCGAAGCCGATAGTCGCACGATATGGCGACAGGGTGCTCCCGGTCCTGGTCGATGACGAAAACCACCTGATGTCCGGCGAGATATTCGTCGAGGCGGCGCGGCTGCTTGGACGCAAGACGATCCGGGTGATCAGGCAATCCAGCCTGCCCAAGGCGGAAGCGCTGATGCTGGGGACAGCCATCACCAAACTTCAGACGCTGGGCGGCTGGGATGGTGCGGCGATAGAGACAGCGCTTCGCGAGTTCGAGGAGTTCGTCGAGGATTTTTCCGCCAGTCTGATCGGCTTCGCGCCGGGAGAACTGGACCGGATTATCGGCGCCGCTTCCGCTGGAGTGGAGGCCGACAAGATCCCGGCCATTCAGACACTTCCGGTATCCCGGCCGGGGACGGTCTGGAAGTGCGGCAACCATATGGTGCTTTGCGGCGACGCGACCGATCCCCAGGCAATCCAGGCGCTGCTGGCCGGTGAAAAGGTGTCGGTCGCCCTGTGCGATCCACCTTTCGGCTGCAAGATAGACGGTTTTGTCTCGAAGAAGGGCCGGCACCGGGAGTTTGTGCAAGCGTCAGGAGAAATGGATGATGGCGCGCTGTTGAACTTCTTCGCCAACTTCTGCCGGGCGATGGCCACGGTTCTTGCCCCCGGGGCACTTGTCTATCTCTTCATAGACTGGCGGAGTTTGCGTCTGCTGCAGCAAGCGGCGGAGGCTGTGTTTGGAAAGCTGATCAACCTGTGTGTCTGGGCCAAGGACCGGGCGGGCATGGGCAGCTTCTACCGCTCGCAGCACGAACTGGTTCTGCTGTTCGCCATGCCCGGTGCGCGCCATCGCAACAATGTCGAGCTTGGCCGTCACGGTCGCGATCGATCGAACCTGTGGTCGTGGCCCTGTGCCGCCTCGAGCCGGAAAGGGCGAGAGGGCGACATGCTGGGCAACCACCCCACCCCCAAGCCGGTCGAGATGATTGCGGAAGCGATCATCGACAGCAGCCTGAGAACCGAGATCGTGTTCGACTGCTTCCTTGGCTCGGGCACGACGCTGATCGCCGCGGAACGCACAGGGCGCAGGTTCAGGGGCATGGATCTCGATCCGCTCTATGTCGATCTGGCCGTTCGCCGGTGGCAGGAATGGACGGGAAAGGAGGCGATCGAAGCCGCTTCCGGCCGCAGCTTCAACGAGATTGCGCTGGAGGTGCAAGATGGCACGCAAGACTGATGACTATGAGGTCGGCTATGGCAAACCACCCAGGCACAGCCAGTTCCCTCCCGGTGTCTCGGGCAACAAGGGGCGTCGACGCAAGACGGAGAATTCAGCCGAGATCGTGGCGAGGGTGCGCGACGAATTGGTACTGGTGAATGGCAGGCATGTGACGAAGTTCGAACTGGCGATCCAGCAGACCGTCAATCAGACCATCCGATCAGGGAAGCCTCGTGACCTTAAGCTGCTGTTCGAACTGCTGGACATAGACGTATGCGTTCGGAGCGCGACCTGCGGCGCCGACAGAGGCGACATTCTCGGCCCCGAATTGGTTTACCGATATCTGCCATTCATTCAGCAACTTACCGACGACGGTAGCTGGCCCGATAGGAGACTGACAGCTTTCGTTATCCGGGCAACCAAAACGGACGAGGTCACTCGACTCTCATTCGGGCGGGGTGCGGCGAACGAGCGCCACGGTCGCGGCTTCGGCCGCCGCCGTGACACGGCCCTCCAGATCATGCGCTTCGGCGACACCGACCGCGACCAGTTGCCCCAGCGCCCGATCGATCCGCGCACGCGCCGGATGCGCTGGTGCGAGCAACCCCGGGTCCTCGACCACCACCGCCTCGAACCATTGCACGACCTGACGGCCGACGCCCGCCGCGATCCAGAGGCCCGGCGATGTCGTGCGGCCGAACCAGGCCTCGGCTGCGTCGAGCAGGAAGTCGAGATGCCGCGCGCGCGGCGCAACCAGCAACAGGTTCATCGTGCAGCGCGCCACGAACACGGTCTGCCCGCCAGGCAGCATCGGGCGCAGCACCGGCAGAAAGGGATCGACCCTGTCGAACAGGGCGCGCGGCAAATAGCTGTGCGTCCCGTTGATCATTCCATAGGTGTTGAACAGCATCTTCGCGATGATGCCGCCGCTCTCCATGTCGATCCGCGCTTCGGCAGGGTCGCGGGCATGCTGCCACCGGTTGAGGGTCATCACACGGCCGACCAGCTTTGCGCGTAGCGCCACCGGTCGCGCCGCCGCACGGCCGCTGTCGTTGAAATAGAGCGCGTCGGCAGCATGCTGCACCGTTTGCGCGACTTCGCCGAACGGCGTGTCCGGCAGGTCAGTCACGAAGGGCAAGTCGGCCGCGAACGCCGCATCGTCCCCGTCGAGTAGCCGCTCGGCGTAGAAGGCGTAATAGTGCATATTCCAGTCGTTCGGGTCGCGGCTGACCTCGGCATCTGCCGCATAGCCCAGCCCGTTCATTCGCCCCGTCCACTCGGCATAGGCCGAGACGATCTCCTGCCGCCAGCCGATCGCGCCGGCAGGCGCCGACTGTATCATCGCGAGCCATTGAGCCGCCGCCCGATGATCGGCATGAAGGATGGCTGGCGACGCGTCGATCGCGGTCGCGAGCGCGTCGTCGGCGTCGAGCTCCTCCGGCGTGACCGGTCCCGGCACTCGCATCCGGCTAGCCCTGCGCAGTTTCGGACGCTCGTCGGGCCAGGCTGGCCAGTCCGGCTCCGCACTGCCGTCAAGCCAGGCCAGCTCGGCGGCTACTGCCGCATCGATCCCGGCGGCACGTTCCGCTTCGAACGCCGGGTGGGGCGCCTCGTCTTCCCGCTCGTAGCTTTTCCAGCGCCACGTCATGCTGGCAAAAGCCGCGCGCATCATCGCCTTGAAGAGGCGTGGCTCGATCTCGAGGATGCGCTGGACCGCCGCCGCCACCGCGGGGGCCGGCGCCCGGTCCTGTCGTGTCGCCAGCGCGACCAGCGCATCGCGGTCGGCGGTCTGGCCCTGCCGCGCCCAGAGATGGATCAGCGCTAGGATCGCGATCGCCGGGCGGTTGTAGCGCAGCGTGTCGCGCGAGCCGCCGCCGCGATCGGATTTCTCCTCAAGCGCGATGGCGATCACTTGCCGGACCCAGGCTTCGTTCGCCGCGAGCAGCGCGTCGTCGCCGTCGCGCGCGACCAGCAGCGCCGTCGTGATCAGCCGCGTCGAGCGTGACTGGAGCACGTCGGTATCGCTGCCATCGGGCACGCCGCCCTCGGCATAGGCGACCGCGTCGCGCGCGGTGTCGGCAGTCGCGTAGTCGCCGCCCTCGGCGGCCATCGAAATGCGCGCTTCCATGCCGCTTGCCTGGACCGACACGTCGCGCTTGGCTTCGAGTGCCGCGAAATGCGCGGCCTCGACCGGCGGCGAGCGATATTCGAGATTGCCGTCGTCCCGCTCGAACCAGTTCGCCCGGGTAAGGAGGTTGAGCGCGTTCCGTCCGGCCAGCTCCGGGTCGCTCAACGTCGCGTGCGCGCCATAAGGCTCAAGCGTCTCGACCGCGGCCGCGAGCGCTGTCCGCAACCCGTTGCCGACCGGCTCATCGGCGAGGAAATTCGGCAGGGTGTCGATCAGCGAATAGCCGCGCGAGGGGCGTGCTCGAAGATCGGCCATGCGCACCGGACCCTTCGGCTCTTCCTTCAGCCCAAACGTGTCGAGCCCCGACCCCATCTGATCATGGATCTGCCGGGTGCGATCGTCGGCGAGCAGCCGCGGGCTGGCGAGGAACGGCGCGAGCGGCCCGCGCGCGACCGTTCCGTGCGACAAGAGAACATCGATCGCGATCAGCAGATAGGCGGCGGCGCTCGCCTCGGGTCCGAGAATGTCGGCCAACACCGCCTCGACCGTATCGCCGTCATCGAGCCGCTTCTGGCTCCACGCCTCCAGCGCCAAAAGCCCGGAGGCGGCCGCATATTCATTGCCGCGGCCCCGCGACCAGCCATAGCTCCAGGCCCAGGGGAAGAAGCGCGGCCCCTCGCCAAAGTCGACTGCGATACCATCGTCGCCGGGCTCGCGCCCGTCGGTGCGAAACGCGATCGCCTCCTCGACCAGTGCCCGGATCAGCGCCAGTCCTTCAGCCGGCGCGGCATTCAGGAGGTCGAGAAACGGCGGTTGTGCGGGCGACGGCGGCAGATAGTCGCTGTTGGCAAAGCTGAAGGCGCGCTCCATCGCCCGGTCCCGCCCGCGCCGTTTGTCCTTCTTCTCGATCAGGCTCGCCTTGACCATCGCCGCGAGCTCGGCCGGCGCGACCGGCGCGATCACGCTAGAGAATTGGCGCAGATCCTTCATCTTGTGATGGTCGCCGTCGCTCGTGATCGCGGTGAGATAGGCCTTGAGCGCGTCCGGCGCGAACGACCCGATCAGCATCGTCATCAGCCGGAGCTTGTCGATCGTCTGCCGCCGTACGTCGCTCGCCCAGCGTGCGCGACCGTCCATTCCTGGGATCGTGACCGGGGTGTCGCGCAGATCGAGCTGGCAGAGCCAGCCGAACAGCAGCCGGGCGGTGCGCTCGGCGAGCGAGGGGAGCATCTTGAGGAAGAAGGTCTGGACCTCGACCAGCTCGACCACCGCGCCGATCGCCGACATGGGGATCTCGGCGGCGTGGCCGAGCACCCAGCGCAGCACCAGGACCGACGATCCCGTCACATCGGTCCGGTACGACCGTGGCAGATCGACCTTCGATCCGTCAGGCAGGGTGATGACGTCTGCCGCCGCCTGCGTCTCGACCGCGACGATCGTGGTGGACAGTTCGGCGAGAAGCGCGCCTCCCTCGGCAAGGAGCGAGACGCTCGCCTTATCGAGCACGTCTATGGCGACTTCGGATCGGACGAGGGCAAGGATCGCCTGGCGGCGCCACGACCCGTGCGCGCTCGGCGGCGAGAGATGCGCAAGCAGGTCGAGCCAGGCGCTCGCATCCTTGCCCGTCTCGAGCATGAGCCGCGCGGCGATTTCGACGCCCCGGGCGACGCGCGGCGATACGGGCCCGCTCAGGTCGAAACCGGCCAAGCGGGACGGGTCTTCGACGAGATAGGTCCCGATCGCCCAGTCGCGCAGCACGTCATGGTAGAAATCGAGCCGGTCGCGCCTGGCCTCGCGGACCGACTGCGCAGCCAGCAGATGGTCGCGGGCCGGCGAATCCTCGGCGAGATCGATCCCGGTCTCGCCCTTGAGCGCGGCGGTCGCCAGCGCCTCGAGGATGCGCTGCGCTGCCCGCACCTGGGCCGCAGGCGCGCCATCGGCACTGGTCCACCACAGCTGCGCGAGCTCGGCTTCGGTCCGCACCGACGCGGCGCTCGGCTCGCGGAGTAATCGCGACAGGCGGTAGAGATTGCGCGCAAGCTGGGCCGCGGGATGGCTGGCATCGAGCAGCATGCCGAGTTCGGGCGCCTGGTCGACCAGGATCGCGACTTCCTCGTCCGACAGCGCCCCGACCTCGACCGCATGCAGCCCGCCAAGCGCGGTCGCGATTCCAGCGTCGAGCCAGGGAATGGCGTCGCTGGCGCCGCCCCGCCGTGCGGTCGCGATCACCGTGAAGCCGGGAATAGTGGAAGCTGCCCGCAGCAACTCGCTGATCGTGCGCTGGCGCCCCGCATCGTCGATCATGTCGATGCCGTCGATGAAGAGATACGCCCCGCCGCTCGCCGCCAGATCGGTCAGGAAGGCGTCGGCCGATCCGGGGATTCCGAGCGCGTTCGCCAGGTACAGCCAGCCGCTTGGCGGTGTCGCCTCACGGTCGAGGACGATGATCGGCGCGCGCGCGGCGACGCGCTCGGCATGGTGGCGCAGCACCCAAGACTTGCCGACACCGGTATCGCCGCGCACGACGATGAAGCGCTGCGTCTCCGCCGCCTCGTCGAGCGCCGCGACCTCCATCAGCCGCGGCAGCGTCACGCCCGCGACGCTCGTACCGATCTGCGCGAGGGTGTTATGCGCGAGTTCGGCGAGCCGCGCGCGCGCCGGGCCGTAATCGCGTTCGCCGGCGAGCTTGAAATCGGCCTCGGCGAGATTGGCCTTGAGCGCGGCAGCGTCGATTTCGCCACCCCGCGTGCCTGTCTGGATCGAGAGATCGACCAGCCGGCTCCACAGCGCCTCGGCGCGTGCGACTTGCTCGTCGGCCAGCGCCATCCGCGCAAGCGCCAGACCATAGGTCCGCGCGATCGGCGCACTTGCCTCGAAATCGAATTCGAGGATCAGCATCCGGCGGAGCAGCCGCCAGATCGCCTCATCCTCGTCGGCGACACCGCCCGCGACCAGATGCGCGCGCGTCGTCGCGACGAACGCGCGCATGTCGTCGTTCGCCACGCCCTTGGCGCCCAGCCGAGTGAAGAACTCGTACGCTGTTTCTGCGCTGCGCGCCCAGCCCAGCACATCCTGATAGGCGCCCGAAATCTTGCGGCTGGTACGCTGCGTGGCGATCCCGAACAGATGGCGCTCCGCCGGCACGTCGCCGATCGTGCTGCTGGCGATCTGATGGGTGACGTCCTTGTAGACCGCGTCCTTTGGCGAAAACTGGATGTCGCGCTTCGACTGGATTTCGAGCAGCGCATCCCCTCTGGCGCCGACGCCCTTGATGATGAGGTCGTCGAGCTTGAAACCTTGCTCGACTCCCTGGAGGCGCACGCTGGTTACGCGCGCATCGGGCAGCCCCGGCGCCCTATTGCCGGTCAGGATCGCCAGCAGATAGAGCGCGCCGAGCTCGCCTTCGATATAGGCGCCGGCCGCACCGCGCGATGCCGGGCTCGATCCATGCTCGGTGTGGATACTGGACCCCTCTTCTGCCATCCCCCAGATGTGCGAGCGATCGCTCGCGCGTTCAAGCGAAACGCGCAATAGCGAGGATCGCGATTGCAACGACGCGGACCGATCATGGTTCAGCGGCGGTCACTGTTCGCAAACGATGGCTCGCAGAAAACACACTGGACTAAGCTGTGCGCCGATGTGAGGAAGTTAGCCTCAACAGGTGGGCAATGTAGTGGATTTTTTAGACAAGCAAATCGCACCACCCAGCAACTGGGAGACGTTCGAAGAACTCTGCCGCGCCTTATTTGCAGCTGTCTTCAAAAACCCCCTCGCTTCGAAAAACGGTCGCCGGGGACAGCCCCAGCATGGTGTTGACGTCTTTGTCGAGCTCTTGGATCAGCCCGGTAGCTGGGTTGGCGTTCAGTGCAAGGGCAAGGATCTCGGATACGGATCCAAAGCCACCAAGGCCGAGTTTGATGCGGAGCTTGTTAAGGCTGGCAATTTTCAGCCGGACCTATCCCGTTGGATTTTTGTCACCACCGCGCCTGACGACGCCAAACTTCAGGAACATGCGCGAAAGACAAGCACGGCGCGGGTTGCTGTTGGGCAGTTCCCGGTGGAAGTCCTGGGATGGGGTTCGCTGCTGGCGCTTATCGCGCAGCACCACCCTGTCATCCGGCAATTCTACCCTGAGCAGGCCCCGGCGGCACAGGATGACCTCGCGCGGGTCGCGACGGCCGGGGACGCCGCGCTAGCCAGCATCTACGACACGCTCCGGCTTGGCTCAACCGAGATTGCCATAGAACGGCCCGAGACCTGGAGACGCGCGAGCGAGGCCTTTGCCGAGGAACGCGTTGTCCGGCTGACGGGCGACGGCGGCACGGGCAAGTCCGCGATCCTGAAGCGTCTCGCGCAGGCCTTCGATGGGCCGCGTATCGTGCTCAAGGACAATCGCGTGTCCGCGACCAGCCTCGTCCAGCATTGCTCGCAACTCGGCGTCGATAGCGACCCGGCGGAATTGATCGATCTGGCCAGTAGCGATGGCGAGGCATTGTGCGTGATCGACGGCGCCGATCGCTTGCTGATGTCGGCCGGACGCGGGGTCGTCCTCGATCTCTTCCGCGCAATTGCAGGCTCTCAAAACCGCGACCGCTGGCGGATCGTTACCAGCGCCCGCTCTTACCAGGATCGGGACTTGGTCGCGGACGCGCTCGTCGAAGCCGGGATCACCGAAACGGGAACCCCGGTCGCCGTCGAAGGCATCACCGATGCTGATACCAAACTGCTGGCCCAAGCGTTTCCAAGCTTTGCACCGCTATTGGCGCGTCGCGACCTGGGCCGCCAGAACCGTTCGCTGTTCCTGATCCGGGAACTGCTCAAGCGGGGGACACCGCCGGCCGAGACATGGACCGAGCTCGACATCGCCGACGCCTGGGCGTCTGGGGAGGCGCGGCGAAGCAGGGCGCTGGCCGAAATCGGAGCGGCGCTCGTGTCGGTGCCCGTCCGGCTCCCCGGCCGATCCGAGATAGATCCGGACGGGCTGCAGGCGCTGATCGACGAAGGTACCGTCCTTCAGCTCCCGAACCGCGATGCGTTTCGCCTGGTCCATGACGTGCACGAGGACTGGCTGCTCGCCCGGCACCTCAATGCCCGGCGCAGCGAACTCCCGGCAATCCTTGCCGCCGCCGATCAACCGCTCTGGTGGCTCCGGGCCGTCAGGTTGAGCGCCCAGCTGCTCCTGGAGACGGGTGACGTCGCAGGATGGCGGGAAATGCTCGCCAATCTAGACGCCGCAGAAGGGCTGGACCCGGCCTGGGCTCGCGCGGTGCTCGCGGCACCACTCTATTCGGAACGCTCCGACGAGATATTGGCGCGCCTGTCCGAGAACCTCCTCTCCGACAAGGCCAGCCTGTTGTTGCGCGTGCTCGACACGCTGATCGTCTTCGAAACGCGCCTCGACGAACGGATGTTTGCTCTGCTCGCGGACCGGGATGAAGAGACCCGCTACACCATGGCGGCCTATTGGCGGCAGCCCCACTACCCGAGCTGGGTTCCGTTCCTGAGGTGGTCGCTACCGCATTGGCGGGAATGGCCAGGAAAGCTTGTGCCGCGGCTCTCGGAGGTCGCAGCGATATTCGCGCGGGCCACGGCGAATATTCCCAATGGCTTCTCCGAAGGCCTCGCCAAGATCGTGCACGAATGGCTGATCGAGATCGAGGACGCCTGCTATGTCGAGACGTTTGACGATCGCCGAGAGCCGTTCGGGGTAAAGCTTGACCACTATCGTGGCTGGGAGAAGGTCGAAGACCGCCTCCGCGAGGTGCTCGTCGCATGCGTGGAGTCCTCGCCCTCGACGGTTAATGCCTATCTGCGACGCCTCACGACCGGAAAGAGTCTCGGACGCCCGCGAACGGATATCATCGAGTCGCATGGCAGAGTTCCGGCAAAGCTCCCGCAGGCATGGACCGACCTTTGCCTGCGCCAGTTCCTCCCCCGCCGGCGCCGCGCGCGCCGCGATGGCCCGTTAGGCGGGGAGCTGTTCCAATGGCATGATTATGAGCGCGCTGGTCTCGGCAGCGACCAGGGCATGTCGCCCTCCTCAGCCTTGCGGGCCGGCCTCGATCAATTATTCGAAGCGGATTCGGCACAGGCGCTTCGCCTGTTCCATGCGCTCGAGCGGCGTGCGAGCGTGCATTGGCGGTGGCGTTCCAAATGTTACGATAGGAGGCGACCCCGGCCCCTTGTCATCGACTTGGGCCACCGCAAGGTCACGCTGTGGGGCGACGATCCGGTCTATCGATGGTCGCGCGGCATTCTCGGATCGAACGTTCTGGGATCGGTCTATCTCGCGCTCGACGACTGGCTTGGCCGTCAGGCCGAAGTCGGCCGCCCCGTTGCCGAGCTGATCGATCTAGTGCTCCAAGATCAGGGCCTTGTCGCCACCGCAACGCCCCTGATCGCGATCGTGAGCGAGCAAGTGAACACGGCGGGCGCCATCGACTCCGCGGGCGCCTTCCTCGCACTGCCCCGCCTTTGGGAATATGACATCCACCGGCACATCGACGATCAAGGGGGAGCGCATCGGATCGGTGTCTTCTCGGCCGAGAATATCCATTTTCAGGCGAACGAGCGCAATCATCAGCGCCACATGAAGCGCAGTCCGCTCCACCATGCTCTGCTTCTGCCGTTCCGGCTGATGACCGGCGGCGAGGTGCGCCAGCGCTTCGATGCCGCGCGGCTCGCCTGGACCGCAGATGATCTCTCCAGCTTCGAGGACGAGTTGGATAACCAGGCGCTCGTGTCGGAGCGGACCGCGCAAATCGAACGATTCCGGTCGGATGGCGATCCCGGGCAACTCGTCTTCGAAGAAGCCAAGCAAGGTGTGAAGGTCAGCATCTCCCCACCCGAGGAAGCGCTGCCCGAGATGGAAGCGATGGGCACGGCCAACCGCTTGCTCGGCGAGGCCACCGCGCTTGCGAACTGGATCCGCGCCACCCGCGAACAGCGAAGCCTCTCGCAGGCCATACCCATTGCCGACGCGATCGAGCGCGCAACCCAACTCGCCGCCGCGCTCGAGGATGCCGATAATGCTCATCTGGATCTTGCGCGCACGTTTGGCGCCGCCGCCATCGTCGGCACGGCAGCAGTTGCTGCAAGGCATTTGAACGAAGCGGAACTGGCCACCCGTCGCGCCTGGATCGAACACTGGCTTTTGCTCGGAGCATCGGGGGGCGAGCGTGAGGATGTCGACGGCTATGCGATATTGTTCGACGACTTTCAGGTCTTGGCCGCATGGGGCTTGGCAAGCCTAGCGAGCCGAGGGCCTGCGAACGCGACCATCGACGTCCAAGTCACTTTCCTTGCACTGCACCGCGTGCACGCGATCGCCCAAGGGGCTCTTGAAGGACTGCAATGGTCGCTGCGCCCTGATTTCGTGCGGGCGCTGCACATCGCCGCGCTCGACACCTGCGTCGTCAATATAGGCTGGTGGTGGCGCGGCGACCGGCAGCGCGACAAGGCGAAGCTCCAAAATGCCCGGGAGCGCAGGCGAGCGATGCGCTGGGCGCTTGGTTCTCACGGGGTTCGCGCGCCACTGCTGCCTCCCGCCCCCGATAGCTGGAAATGGGTCTGGACCGGCAAATGGCCGCGCCCGCTGCAACGGCTCTATATGCCGGCCAAACGCGTCCTCAGTTGGGGTCGAGCGCTGGCGCTGACCAAGGGCCTCGACTGGGCCCGCCTCACCGATGGCGGCAAGTACCACGCGCTATTTTCGACCTATTTGACCAAGCTTGTCGAATGGACACGCGCCTATTCGGAGGACACCGATCGGCACGATCGCCAGTTTCCCTATGAATGGGGTCACGGGCTCGCCAAGGAACTGGGCCGGTTCACGGTCGCCCATGGGGGCGGGGATGAATGGACGGCGTTGATCGCATTTTCCCGTCACGACCGGCCCGAAGATCTGGTCGGCGAGTATCTCGAAGGTGCGATGGCATCCCTCGTGGAAAGCGGCGAACGGCCTGACGCCGGCTTCTGGTCAAGCTGGCAGCCTGCCGCGGACTGGATGCTAGAGCACGCGATTCCAAAGCGTCGCGGTCGGTACGATCACCTGTCGCATGGCGCCGGGGCGGCGGGTTTCGTCGGGCCTTACTACACACCATTGCCCCCGGACTGGCCCCATCTGGAGGATGTTCTCGGCGCGGTCGATCGCTGGGTGCGCGCGACCGCGCATCTGCCGGCGGGCGCCTATTCGGTGATCCAGATCGTCGAACGCATGAGCCCCGACCAGCGGGTGCGCTGGTTCCTGCCATGGCTGGCGCATTGGACCCAGCTCCACGGGCCCGATGAAAGCTTCTGGTCCTATAACGGGTTGGCGAACAAGGCGGCCGTCTTGCTCAAGCCTCTTTCCGACTCGAGTAATGATGTACGCACCAGTGGGCGCGCGGTCCTCGCCATTCTAGCAGACTCCGGGTCGACCGCAGCCAGAGAAGTGGTAGCGGCGTTTGCTACACGGCGAGATTAGACCCATCTCAGACCACTCCGGCGGCAGCTTTTGGGATCAAGATCAGCTCATTGAACGGCAACTCTTGAGGCGCGTTGCTGACGCTGCCGCCGATCGTCGTAAACGGCAGCTTTTCGCCTTTTCGATCTCCAAAGGGGACTAACCGGAGTGTTGTCTAATTGATTTTCGCATGGTCATTCCTTTTCCCGGTGCCAATGGTTGTCTTCGAGGTCATCGGACGGCGTTTGGTGGCGTTGTATCCGAGCCTTCATGATCGCGGCCGGGCGAATAGGGTGGGTGTCTCTGGGTCAACTCGAGGTCGTCGCCTCTACAGTCCGGGCGAGATCACCCTGGCATGGCTGACCGGGAAGAGGGCCGCTGGCGTCATACCCAGCGGAACTCCGTCTCGTTCAACCATAGCGAATGAAGTAGAACGGCGAGCTTGCGTGCGACCGCGATCCTCGCTCGCTTGTTGCCCCTGGATTCGGCGATCCGCTGCCCCCATTGCTGCAACGCGAATGGTCGCTGCACACGGCACAGCATGATGTTGGCTGCCTCGTAAAGTGATCGGCGCAACATCGGGTCGCCCGCCTTGGAGATGTTGCCGCGCACGTCACGCTCACCGGATTGGCTTCGCCGTGGAGCTAAGCCGGAATAGGCTCCGACATCCTCACTACGGGCGAAGCGACGAGGATCTTCGATGGTAGCCGTGAAGGTCAACGCTGTGATCGGCCCGACACCAGGAACAGTCATGAGCCGGCTACAAACAGGGTCTTCGGTCGCCCGACTTTCCAGCAGTCGGTTGGAAGCACGCAGCTGGTCTTCGATGACCTCGATCGATGCAACGAGAGGTGCAAACAGCAGCTCGAGATCCGGCCGCTGCTGGTACAAGGCATTCAGCCGCTCGCGACGCTTGCCGGGAGTGTGGGTGGCGCCCAGGCGCAGGCCGAACAACTTCAGCAGTCCGCGCAGCTGGTTGCCCATAGCGACCCGCGCAGTGATCAGTTGCGCGCGGATGCGCAGCGCCGCCCGATCGATATGCGTCGCGGATGCCTTCATGTGCACGCGCTTGAACCAGCCCGTGCGCGCCAGCTGCGCCAGTCCTTCAGCGTCATGCACATCGCTCTTGTTCACGCGCGCCGCCAACACGCCGTTGGCGTGGCGGGCGCAGATGCACTCCACCGGGATGCCGCGCTCGACCAGGCCATGATACAAGAATGTCGATAGTGGTCCGGTCTCCAGCACCACGCGGACCAGCCCCGGGCAATGCTTGCCGAGCCACTTTGCAAGTGCCTCGGGATCGCTTGCTCCGACATCCCTCTTCAAAACCGCGCCGTCGGCATCGACCACACAAAGGTGGGTGGTCTTGTCACTCACATCCAAACCAGCAAAGATCGACATCGGTCACCCTCCTGCATTGAAGCGCCAAGGCGACTTCGTACCATCCAGGAGGGTGGCTAAATCAATTACGCGGTGTCCAACGAACCCGACATTCCCCTCGACTTCTGTGACACGCCGAGCATTGGTGTTGTCACTGAATCGCAGCCGCTGTGCGGCTGGAGCCCTGACCGATGGAATCGGCAGGGCCTCGGGTCGTGGAAGCGGCGCAGGGCCGCTCCATGTCAGGAGACCACCCGATGCCCGATACCATCGAAATCAAACCGGCCCCCAAGCAGCACGCCAGCAAGACCGACCTGGTCCTTGAACTGCTCTCACGGGCAGATGGCGCGACGATCGAACAGATCGTGGAAGCAACCGGATGGCTGGCCCACACGACCCGCGCCGCTCTGACCGGCCTTAGGAAGAAGGGGCATGTCATTATCAGCGAGAAAAGGAAGGGTGCGGGCCGCGTGTATCGCGTGGAAGCCGTCTGATGGCGCGCAGGCCCCATATGACCCTTGAACGGCTTGCCGAGCTGCCATTTGAGGTTCTTAAAGTGGAGTGGGCGCGTTGTTATGGCGCGCCCGCTCCCAACATGTCAGTTGATCTGCTACGCATGGGCATCGGCTACAAGCTGCAGGCGCAACGGCTGGGCACGGTCAAACGATCGACCAGGTCGCTGCTACGACAGATTGCGGCAACGCCCAACGAGGACCGCGCAACGAAGCCGATGCCACGCAAGTTGACCGTCGGCACCCGGCTGGTACGCGATTGGCATGGGGTCGGCCACACGGTGATCGTGCTCGACGAAGGCTTTGAATATAACGGGCAACGCTGGAGATCGCTGACTGCGGTGGCCAAGGCGATCACCGGCTCGCATTGGAACGGCAATCGCTTCTTCGGGCTGACGGAGCCCAGGAAGTGAAATTGCTGCGCTGTGCGGTTTACACTCGCAAGTCCACTGAAGATGGGCTGGAGCAGGAATTCAACAGCCTCGATGCTCAGCGTGAAGCTTGCGAAGCATATATCCTGAGCCAACGCCACGAAGGCTGGAATCTCGTTCTAGGTCACTATGACGATGGAGGCTTCTCGGGCGGCAACATGGAGCGCCCAGGTCTCAAGGCATTGCTTGGCGATGTTGACGCCGGGCTGGTTGATGTCATCGTCGTCTACAAGGTCGACCGGCTGACCCGCAGTCTTGCCGACTTCGCCAAGATCGTCGAACGGCTCGATGCGAAGCAGGCCAGTTTCGTATCGGTAACGCAGGCATTCAACACGACTACCAGCATGGGACGGCTGACGCTGAATGTCCTGCTGTCGTTTGCCCAGTTCGAGCGCGAAGTCACCGGGGAACGCATCCGCGACAAGATCGCTGCCTCGAAGAAGAAGGGCCTGTGGATGGGCGGGCCTGTACCGCTCGGCTATGAGGTGGTCGAGCGCAAGCTGATGCCGGTGCCAGAGGAGGCCGAGCGGGTCAGGACGATCATGCGACGCTACCTCGAGACCCGGTCGGTACCGGCTTTGCTTGAGCAGCTTCGAGCGGAAGGCGTCGTCACCAAGGTGCAGCGCCGAGTGAGCGGTCCGCATCGCGGCGGCATCCCGTTCCGGCGGGGCAGCCTGTTCTACCTGCTCAAGAATCCGGTTTACCGGGGTAAGATCGTCCACAAGGACAAAGCCCATGACGGGGAGCACGAGGCGATCGTGGACGAGGATCTATGGGAGCGCGTCCAGATGCAGCTCCGGGAGAAGGCTCCGCCGCGTAAGCGATCCAAGAATGACCGGCAGAACGCGCTGCTGGTTGGTTTGGTCGTCGATCGGCACCAACGGCAGATCGTACCGACCTATACCACCAAGGGAACTCGCCGTTACGCCTATTACGAGACCCGGAAAGACCTTGCCCGCCCTGCAGATCCGCCATCGACCCGGTTTACGCAGGGCCTGCTCGACGGGCATGTTCTGCTTCACCTTGGCATGCTGCTCGGCGATGATCATCGCTTGCGTTGGTTGGCAAACCTCGAACAGGCCGACCTGCTCCGCGCCATGTTCGAGGGAGCCAAACTCCTCGCTACGCGCCTCACGCGGCCAAGCGATGCACAGGCTGCGATCCGATCACTGGTCGCGCTGATCAAGGTGGAGAGCGGCGGTCTTGATCTGACCCTCAAGCCTGCCGCTCTCGGTCTGGCCAATCAGCCATGCTGGCGTTTCAGCATTCCCCTCCCGGCCCGCAAGCCGTTCCGCGAGGCGAAGCTGAGGATCGATGGCGGAAAGCCCGGAAAGCCAGTGAAAGACGACTTGCTCGCACTGCTGGCCGACGGGCACGTCGCTCTGGAGCTTGTCCAATCCAACCCCGAGCTCAGCCTTCACCAGATCGGCAAGCGCGAAGGGCGCTGCCGGACCCATCTCGCCCGCCTGCTGCGCCTCGCGTGGCTCAGTCCGCGGATTGTCGAAGCGATCGTTGAGGGTTCCCAACCCCAGAATTTCAATCGCCAACTCCTCCTCGCGGCGAACCTGCCGATCGAATGGGCTGAGCAGGAGCGGCTGTTCGGCTTCGCTGGCTGATCGCCCAACCATCAAGCAAACCACAGTGAAGCCGGGTTATTCTCGACAGAGAATCCGGCCGTTCTTGTGCCGCCAACCAAGGCCGGAGCCGCGTCTCTGCCTTCAGGCTGGAAAGGATGCGCCGCGAAATGCCGCGGAACCGCGCCGCATTCACGCGGGACGCCCCCGAGGGGGTGAATTTGGTTTGCTTCGAAAACTGTTTGGTGCGGTCGAGAAGACTCGAACTTCCACGGCCTTTCGGCCACAACGACCTCAACGTTGCGCGTCTACCAATTCCGCCACGACCGCACATCTGAAGGGAAACCGGCGGGGCCGGTGCCTTGGTAGGAGGCGGCCCTTAGCAAAGGCTTCAAGGCCATGCAACAACCGATCGTCATGCGCGTTTCTTTTGCCGAAGGATGGTGAAGTCCGTGGGCGAGGGCGGAAAAGGAGAAGGTCGCATGTCCGCTCGATTCTGGTTGTTCAGCCTGGCAAGCGCCGGAGCCGCATTGACGAGCGGACTGGCGCTCGGCCTCTATGCGACGACCCCGCCGCGCGTGGCGTTTACCGACATCGAATCCTCCTATTCCGCATCTCCTGATCCTGTCATTGCGACGGATGGCGGTGATCTGGCCGGGCCCGAGGAAATCGACTGCAAGGGCTGCGGCCCAACCTTGGCGCAGCGGCAGATGACCGCGATGATGGGAAGCTGGAGCGGCTATGACGATCCGGCGGTTCAGCGGTATGAAGCGCAGGATGTACAAACCGATACCGACTGGCAGCCTCTGGCCGACGCGCCGCCCTCACCGGTTCACCGCCTGCCCGCGAATATAGAGCGTTTCGCAAACGGCGATGATGCGCCGCCCCACCCCGCTCAACTGGCGCAAGGCAGCCAGCCGGCATTCGATCGGACGCCCGCAGCAACAGTGACTTCCTATTAGCTGAGCTAAAAAGCAAGGGGCGGGACGAGGCCCTTCGCACCGTCATAGAAAAAGGGGAGGAAGCATTTCGCTTTCCTCCCCTTCCTCTTACTCGGCGGCCACTACCGCGGCAGGCGGATCGCTCAGCGGATGAGCGAGCCGGTGCACCATCTCCTTGGGGCACACTTGCCAGAAATACCGCCGCCAGCGATCCCAATCATCCAGGATCGTGTTCGACCATTTGCTGTCGGTCGTCACCGCATGTTCGGCGATCAACGCCTTGAGCTGCGCTTCCCAATGGGCGCTTTCCAGCCGCTGCCATACAATGCTTTCGGGATTGGCCTGCTGTTCGAAGCTGCCATCCTCGTCCAGGATGAACGCCATGCCGCCGGTCATGCCCGCGCCGAAGTTCGCGCCCGTCTTGCCCAGGATCACCGCCATGCCGCCGGTCATATATTCGCAGCCATTGGCGCCGCAGCCTTCCACCACCACCTGCGCGCCCGAGTTGCGGACGGCGAAGCGCTCACCGGCCTGGCCCGCCGCGAACAGCTTGCCCGCCGTTGCCCCATACAGCACGGTGTTACCGATGATCGTGTTGTCCTTGCTGGTCAGCGGCGAGGACACGGTGGTGCGCACGACGATCGTGCCGCCCGACAGGCCCTTGCCCACATAGTCGTTGGCGTCGCCAAAGACTTCCAGCGTGATGCCCTTGCAAAGGAATGCGCCCAGCGACTGACCGGCCGACCCACGCAGGCGCACGGTCAGATGCCCGTCCGCAAGGGCAGACATGCCGAACCGCTCCGTTACCGCCGCCGACAGCCGCGTGCCCACGGCGCGATGCGTGTTGCGGACCGTATAGGTCAGCTGCATCTTCTCGCCCCGCTCGAACACCGCCTTGGCATCGCGCATCATCTGCGCGTCCAGGCTGTCGGGCACCTCGTTGCGCCATTCCGTCAGGCTGAAGCGCCGCTGATCGTCGGGCGCATCCACCTTGGCAAGGATGGGGTTGAGGTCGAGGTCGTCGAGATGCTCGGCGCCGCGATTGACCTGCTTCAGCAGTTCCGTCCGCCCGATCACCTCGTCCAGGCTGCGATAGCCCAGCCGCGCCAGGATCTCGCGCACTTCCTCGGCGATGAAGGTCATGAGGTTGATGACCTTCTCCGGCGTGCCGGTGAACTTCTGGCGCAGCTTTTCATCCTGCACGCAGACGCCCACGGGGCAGGTGTTGCTGTGGCACTGGCGCACCATGATGCAGCCCATGGCGACCAGGCTCAGCGTGCCGATGCCGAACTCCTCCGCGCCCAGGATCGCAGCGATCACGATGTCGCGGCCGGTCTTGAGACCACCATCGGTCCGCAGCTTGACCCGATGGCGCAGGCCATTGAGCGTCAGCACCTGATTGGCTTCCGACAGGCCCATTTCCCAAGGCGTGCCCGCATATTTGATCGACGTCTGTGGGCTTGCGCCCGTGCCGCCGACATGGCCCGCGATCAGGATGACGTCGGCATGCGCTTTCGCCACGCCCGCCGCCACTGTGCCGATACCAGCCTGGCTCACCAGCTTGACGCAGACCCGCGCGCGCGGGTTGATCATCTTGCAGTCGTAGATGAGCTGCGCCAGATCCTCGATCGAATAGATGTCATGGTGCGGCGGCGGCGAGATCAGCGTCACGCCGGGCGTCGAATGGCGCAGCCTGGCGATGAACTCGGTCACCTTGAAACCGGGCAGCTGGCCGCCTTCGCCGGGCTTGGCGCCCTGCGCGACCTTGATCTCGATTTCCTCGGCGCTGCCTAGATATTCGGCATGCACGCCAAAGCGGCCGCTAGCGATCTGCTTGATCACGCTGTTGGCATTGTCGCCATTCTCATAGGGCTTGAAGCGGTTCGCATCCTCCCCGCCTTCGCCCGACACGGCCTTCGCACCGATGCGGTTCATCGCGATCGCCAGAGTCTCATGCGCCTCAGGGCTGAGCGCACCCAGCGACATGCCCGGCGTCACGAAGCGCTTGCGGATTTCCGTTGTCGCCTCGACCTCGTCGATCGGCACAGCCTCCCGCGCGAAGTTGAACTCCAGCAGGTCGCGCAGATAGACCGGCGGCAGATCCCGCACACCGCGCGAGAATTGCAGATAGGTCGAATAGCTGTCCGTTCCCACCGCCGTCTGCAACAGATGCATCAGCTGCGCGGAATAGGCGTGGCTCTCCCCGCCATTGCGCTGGCGGTAGAAGCCGCCGACCGGCAGGCGCACGGCCGCGCTGTCATAGGCCGCTTCATGGCGCAGCACCGCATTATGGTGCAGCGACGCATAGCCTTCGCCGGAAATCTTCGCGGGCATGCCGGGGAACAGGTCGTTCACCAGCGCGCGCGACAGACCCACCGCTTCGAAATTATAGCCGCCGCGATAGCTGCTGATGACCGCGATGCCCATCTTGGACATGATCTTCAGCAGACCTTCGTTGATGGCCGTGCGGAACCGTTCGAAACACTGCTCAAGCGCCAGATCTCCGAACAGGCCGCGCGCATGGCGATCCGCGATGCTCGCTTCGGCCAGATAGGCGTTCACCGTGGTCGCGCCGACGCCGATCAGCACCGCGAAATAATGGGTGTCGAGCGCTTCGGCGCAGCGGACGTTG
Source organism: Sphingobium agri (assembly GCF_023051225.1). Lineage (NCBI taxonomy): Bacteria > Pseudomonadati > Pseudomonadota > Alphaproteobacteria > Sphingomonadales > Sphingobiaceae > Sphingobium > Sphingobium agri. Next base: position 240,565 of record NZ_JALKHS010000008.1, read on the forward strand.
ATCGACGCGTAGCTGCGCAGGCCCTTGCGGACGAGGTGCGTGTGCACCGCCGCCGCCGCCAGCACGCCAGCGATGGCGACCCGGTCGGCGTTGATATGCTCGTCGGTCAGGAAGATTTCCGTGCGGCCTTCACGCACCGCCTGCTCGGCTTCCTCGCGGATGCGGGCGATGGCGGCGCGCAGCTGCTCCTGCCCGCCTTCCGCCGGGAAGGTGCAGTCGATTTCCGCAACCGCCGGGCCGAAATGGGCCTTCAGCCGCGCCCATTCGGACGAAATCAGCACCGGCGATTCCAGCACCAGCACATGGCTGTTCTGCGCTTCCTGCTCCAATATGTTGTGCAGGTTGGAAAAGCGCGTGCGCAGGCTCATCACATGCCGTTCGCGCAGCGAGTCGATCGGCGGGTTGGTGACCTGGCTGAAATTCTGGCGGAAGAAGTGACTGACGGTACGCGGCTTATCGGAAATGACCGCCAGCGGCGTGTCGTCGCCCATCGATCCGACGGCTTCCTTGGCGTCCTCGACCATTGGGGCGAGGATCAGCTCCATATCCTCCAGCGACAGATTGGCGGCCACCTGGCGGCGCGTCAGTTCCGCCTTGTCCCATGCGGGCAGGGCGCTGTCAGCCTGGGGCAGATCACCGACCTTCATGAAGTCCTTGATCAGCTCGGCATAGGGCCGCTCACCCGCGATCTGGTCCTTGATCGCGCGGTCGTCGTAGATTTCGCCTTCCTGCAGGTCCACCGCGATCATCTGGCCGGGGCCCATGCGGCCCTTCTTCACAATGGTGGTTTCGGGCACCACGACCATGCCGGTTTCCGAACCCACGATCAGCAGATTGTCGCCGGTCAGCGTGTAGCGCAGCGGACGCAGCGCGTTGCGGTCTACGCCCGCCACGACCCAGCGACCATCGGTCATCGCCAGCGCGGCCGGACCGTCCCACGGCTCCATGACGGAGGCGAGATATTCATACATGTCGACATGGCTCTGCGGCGTTTCGCCAGCGGCGGCCTGCCAAGCTTCGGGCACCAGCATCAGCTTTGCCGTCGGCGCGTCACGGCCCGACCGGCAGATCGCCTCGAACACGGCGTCAAGCGCAGCGGTATCCGAAGCGCCCGCCGGGATCACCGGCTTGATGTCCTCGCTATGATCACCGAAGGCCAGCGAGGCCATCTTGATCTCGTGGCTCTTCATCCAATTCTTGTTGCCGCGAATGGTGTTGATCTCACCATTATGCGCGAGCGTGCGGAACGGCTGGGCCAGCCACCATTGCGGGAAGGTGTTGGTCGAATAGCGCTGATGGAAGATCGCCACCCGGCTCTCGAACCGCTCGTCCTGCAAGTCGGGATAGAAGACCGACAGCGATTCGGCGAGGAACAGCCCCTTGTAGATGATCGACCGGCAGCTCAGCGAGCAGATGTAGAAATCCTGGATCTGCGCGGCGATCACCTTCTTCTCGATCCGGCGGCGGATGAGGTAGAGGTCCTTTTCGAACTCGGTCTGGTCGCGCTCTTCAGGCATCGGCCCGGCGATCATGATCTGCTCGATTTCCGGACGGGTGCGCTGCGCCTTCTCGCCGATGACCGACACGTCGACGGGCACCTGGCGCCAGCCATAGATGGTGTAGCCCGCGTCGATGATCTCGCTCTCGACGATCGTGCGGCAGGTCTCCTGCGCGCTCAGATCCGTACGCGGCAGGAAGATCATGCCGACGGCGAGGCGGTTGGGCAGGGGCTTGTGGCCCGAATCGGCAATCGCATCGTCAAAGAAGCGCACCGGCAGGTCGACATGGATGCCCGCGCCGTCGCCAGTCTTGCCATCCGCATCGACAGCGCCACGGTGCCACACGGCCTTCAGTGCATCGATCGCCGAAGCGACGACGCGGCGGCTCGGACGACCATCCGTCGCGGCGACAAGGCCGACGCCGCAGGCATCGCCTTCCATCTCCGGATGATACATGCCCTCGGCGGCAAGGCGCGCGCGCTCTTCGGGGCTCGCCATATAGGGGGTCTGATCGCTCATCACTTCGTTCCTTCGTCACTCGTGGCGGCGCCGTCCTTCAGGTCGCTCGCCTTGACACCCAACAGCTTCGCCAACTTGCCGCGTTCCTCTTGCGACAGGTCGGCGATCTTGCGCGGCGGCGGCAGGCTTTTTGTCGCCGCCTCCGCCTTGGCTGCCATTTCCGGCATCTTCTTCATCATTTCGGGCATCAATGCCTGCATTTCGCCCATGATCTCCGGATCCATGAACATCATCATGGACTCGCGGGCATACAGGTCCCCGGTCGACGTCTTGAAGAACGCTGATAATTCGCCAAGCTGCTTGCCGTCGAACTTGCGCGCATAGGCGCGGGTCAGCGCGTCGCGCACCTTGGGCTCGAAGCTGTCCATCATGTCGACCATGGACCCCATCATCGCATCCATGCCCAGCTTCGTACGCTGGCGGAAATTGGGATCGATGATCGCGCTGATCTGCTCCATCGAGGATTCCTCAAGCGCCGCCAGCTTCTCTTCCGGCACACCGCCAATGCGGGCGAACTGAGCGATCGGCATCTTCATCATGCCGTCCATCATGCTGTCCATCATCTTGGACATGGTGCCGTCCATCATCCGGCGATAGGTGCCGACCGGGAAGATCTTGTCCACGACCGGGCGCGCAGCCGCCACCCGCGCGGCGTCAGGCGCGCCCTGCGCAAGGGCGGCCGGCGCGGCCAGCAGCGCCACCCCGATCAGGGAAAAGCGGAAAGCCCGCCTCACGCCGCTTGCCTTTCCCCGGCGGCCGCCTTCGCCTTGGCTCGCAGATAGCGGTGCATATGCTCGGTCACGTCGCGGCCATCGCGGATCGCCCATACGACCAGCGAAGCACCACGCACGATGTCGCCCGCAGCGAACACGCCGTCCATCGACGTCATCATCGTCTTGTGATCGACGCGCAGCGTGCCCCAACGCGTGACCGACAGGTCATCCGCGCCGAACAGCTTTGGCAGCTCTTCGGGGTCATAGCCCAGCGCCTTGATGACCATGTCGGCTTCGAGCGTATATTCCGTGCCCGGATCGGCTTCCGGCGCGCGGCGGCCGGACGCGTCGGGCTGGCCCAGGCGCATCTTCGTCACCTTGACGCCGGTCACATGTTCCGTGCCTTCGAACGCGATCGGCGCGGAGAGCCAGACGAACTCGACGCCTTCCTCCTCCGCATTCTGCACCTCGCGCTGCGAACCGGGCATATTGTCCCGGTCGCGGCGATAAAGGCACTTCACCGACGTCGCACCCTGGCGGATGGCGGTGCGGACGCAATCCATCGCCGTGTCGCCGCCGCCGATGACTACGACCTTCTTGCCATTGGCGTGCAGCGTGCCGTCCTCATGCTCGGGCACTGCATCGCCAAAGCCCGCCTTGTTGGACGCGGTGAGAAAGTCGAGCGCCTTTATCACGCCCTTGGCTCCGACGCCCGGCGCCTTGATGTCGCGCGGCTTGTAGACGCCGGTCGCGATCAGGATGGCGTCATGGCGGCTGCGCAGTTCCTCCATCGACGCATCGCGGCCGACTTCGAAGCCCTCATGGAAGATAATGCCGCCATCCTTCAGCCGCTGGACACGGCGCATGACGACGTCCTTCTCCAGCTTGAAACCGGGGATGCCGTAGGTCAGCAGCCCGCCCGCGCGGTCATGCCGGTCGTAAACATGCACGTCATAGCCAGCGGCGCGCAGATATTCGGCAGTAGTCAGGCCCGCTGGACCGGCGCCGATCACGCCGACCGACTGGCCGAGCGGCTGGCCGGGCACCAGCGGCTCTACCCAGCCTTCCTTCCAAGCCGTGTCGGTGATGAACTTTTCGACCGACCCGATCGTGACCGCGCCATGACCGGAAAATTCGATGACGCAATTGCCTTCGCACAGGCGGTCCTGCGGGCAGATGCGGCCACAAATCTCCGGCATCGTGCTGGTCAGGTTGGAAAGTTCATAGGCTTCGCGCAACCGTCCCTCGGCCGTCAGGCGCAACCAGTCGGGGATGTGGTTGTGCAGCGGACAGTGGGTCGCGCAATAGGGCACGCCGCATTGCGAGCAGCGCGACGCCTGTTCTTCCGCCTTCTCCAGCAGGAAGCTGCGGCTGATTTCCATGAAGTCGTCGGCGCGATCATCCGCCGAACGCTTCTCGGGATAGGCTTGGCCCGTTCCCACGAATTTCAGCATTGGATTGTCAGCCATGATGAGTCCCTAAAATGAATTCAGGGCGCACATAGCAGAAAAACCGGCGGAGTCACGTGGATTCTGCGATATAGGACAGCCTTAATTACCTAAAATAGCGGCGTTTGCAGCACGCCCTATCAGTCACAAGTGCAGATCACGCCATCATTGGTCCACATCGGCCCTATCGCATCGCCAGCCACAGCAGTGCTGCCGTTCCAGCGATGATCCTGTACCAGGCGAAAGGCACAAAGCCTTGGCGCGAGACAAGGCCGACAAACCAACGGATTACCAGCAGCGCGACGATGAAGGAGACGACGAAGCCCAGGGCGATGCTGCTCCAGCCAACCGTGGCAGAAGTGATGTCGCTTCCCTTTTTAAACAGTTCCAATGTCGACGCGCCCAACATGGTCGGGACCGCCAGGAAAAAGCTGAACTCCGCTGCCGTCCGCCGCTCCACCCCAAGCGACAAGGCGCCCATGATCGTCGCGCCCGACCGGCTGACGCCCGGAATCATGGAAATGCACTGGATAAGGCCGATGCCCACGACCCGAGCCAGCGGGATATCGGCAATGCCGTGGAAGCGATTGTCCTTCGCCATCCGTTCGATCAACAATATCGCGACACCGCCGATGATCAGCGCCCAGGCGACGACTTGCGGCGCGCCCAGCAGCACCTCGATATAATCATGCATCGCCAGCCCGATCACGACGGACGGCAGGAACGCGACCAGCAGATTGCGCAGGAACCGCCAGCTCGTCGGCTCCTTGCGGAACAACCCCATCGCAACGGCGCAGAATGTCCGCCAGTAAAGCACCACCACCGCCAGGATCGCGCCCAGCTGAATGATGACGTTGAACATCGCCCATGTCGCGGCGTCATAGCCCAGCAACTCGCTGGCCAGGATCAGGTGCCCGGTGGACGATACCGGCAGGAACTCGGTCAATCCCTCGACAATGCCAAGCAGGATGACCGTCAGATAATGGTCCATGGGCGGCTCTGGTCCTTGAACTGATAGGGGAAATCGGCCCGGAAGAGGGCGGAGGGATGGTCCCGCCTATTGTGCAGATGCGCCGCGCTGGCGCAATGCGGGCGCGACGCTCACCGCCGCGCCATCCCGTCAGCCCATCGACAGTTTGCCTCGCGGCGATGAATGCACCCTTTTGATTTCAGGCCTTCACGCGTCCTGCAAAGCGCCCGTGGCGGCGATAGCGGACCAGCCAGCTGTCGGCGATGGCTTCCATCGGTGTCGGCGACACGCCCAGCTCCGCCAGTCCCGGCGCGCCCGGCGACACGACATTGTCCCGCTGCAACATCGCATATTGATCGCGCGTGATCGGCGCGCCCGGCAGCCAGCCCAGGCTTGCGATCGCCGACGCGATCGAGGGCGGCACCGCCACCAGGCTGCGATCCCGGCCGATCGCCTTGCCGATCCAGCGGTTGAGTTCCATCATGCTGATCTGGCGCGGGCCGCCCAGCTCGAACGTCTGGCCGCCATGCCGGTCCGGGTCGGCCGCCGCGTTCGCGATCGCCTGTGCGACGTCGGCGACATAGACGGGCTGGAACTTCGTGTCCGCACCGATCACCGGCACTACAGGCAGTCGGCTGATCAACTCGGCAAAGCGGTTGAGGAACTGATCTTCCGGGCCGAAGATGATGGACGGGCGAATGATGGTCGCGTTCGGGAACGCCGCTTTGACCGCCGCCTCGCCCGCGGCCTTGGACCGGCCATATTCGGACTGGCTCTGCGCGTCGGCACCGATCGCGGACACATGGACCAGGGCGCGGGCTCCGGCATCCGCCGCAGCCTTCGCGACATTGGCCGCGCCGTCATGATGCGATCCTTCCAGATCGCCGCTCAGGACGCCCACCAGATTGATGACGATGTCGCTGCCCGCGACCGCCCGTGCAACGCTTTGCGCATTGCGGATGTCGGCTGCCACGAACTGCTTCTGGCCAAGAGCGCCCAGCGGCTGCACGCGCAGCGCCCCCGCCAGATCGCGCTGCGCGATGCGGACGCGCGCGCCTCGCTCCATCAGGGCCTGGGCGACCTGCCGGCCAAGGAAGCCGCCGCCGCCGAACACCGTAACCAGACTGTCCTTCATCACGCGTTCCATGCCTGTCCTGCTTGGGGGAAGAGTCAGCTCCCCTTGCAACAGCCGCCGCCTGCTGACAACAGCCGGGCGGCCGCCGATGTTCCTTTTTTAGCCGATCCACCCCTGCAGGCCCGCGATCATCCACAGGCCAAGGACGAAGAACAGCAGCGCCGCGCCGATCTGCAAGGCGCGCATCGGCACCTTCTGCGCCAGGGCCTCGCCGAACAGGACGGCCGGGACGTTGGCGATCATCATGCCCAGCGTCGTGCCCGCCGTCACCGCCAGGACATCGTCGAACCTTGCGCCCAGCGCCACCGTCGCGACCTGCGTCTTGTCGCCCATCTCGACGAGGAAGAAGGCGACCAGCGTCGTCACGAACACGCCCGCCTTCGACGGCGCCTTCAGCGGCTCATCCTCATCGATCTTGTCGGGGATCAGCGTCCATGCCGCCATCGCGATAAAGCTCGTCGCCACGGCATAACGGAACCAGGGCTGCGTCAGCACCCCCGCGATCGAATGGCCGACCAGCGCCGCCAGGAAATGATTGGCCATGGTAGCGAACAATATGCCCATGATGATCGGCACCGGCTTTCGAAAGCGGGTGGCGAGCAGCATGGCCAGCAATTGCGTCTTGTCGCCCATCTCGGCAAGCGCGACCAGGGCAGTGGAGGTGAAGAGAGCGTCCATCATGTGCATATCCGGGGCCGGGCGAAGGGTTGAAGACGCAATGCCACCGCCTCCTCCCGCCCGGCCGGACAGGGAAGAGCCGATGCCATTGGTCTCGCCCGATACGGCCGCGCAGGCTTTCGCCCCGACGTTCCGCATCCCACATGCCACGGCCTCTCGGCCAAATATGTTGACAGGCGGTCCGTTCGACCGAGGCGAACGGCTGGCTACTCCCCAGATGACGGGGTGCACTTAGGGGAGATTGGTGGCGGATGCAATGTTGCAGAGCTCGGAAACGGCTTGCCGCAGTGAACGCGGAACGGCTGGCTCTATCCTCCTCCCGCCAGCAGGTGAGGGCAAGCAGCTTTACTCCGCAGCGTCCGCTACCGCCTCCGGCAATGCCCGCACCGCTTCAGGAGAGGCAGGCTCCCGCACCAATGCTTCCACTGGTTCCAGCGACTCCAGTTCGCGTCCGCCCGTCTCGATATTGAGGTCGCGCAGCTTGCGCCCAGTCACCAGCACCCGGCCTTCGAAGCTGCCGACGAACGCATTATAGTCGCTCACTGCCCCCGTCAGCCGATTGCCGAGCTTCTTGAGCGATCCCGCCGCGCCCGCCAGCCGCTCGTACAATTCCTTGCCGAGTGCGCCGATCCGCTTGGCTTCGTCCGCCATCTTCTCTTGCCGCCACACTGCCGCGACGGTGCGGGCGATGGCGATCAGGTTGGTGGGCGTCGCCAGCAGCACGCGCTTGCCAAAGGCGTGATCCCAAAGCTGCGGATCATGCTCCAGAGCGGCGGAAAGGAAATGCTCGCCCGGCACGAACATGATGACATAGTCCGGCGCATCGTCGAACTGGTCGGCATAGCTTTTCCGCCCCAGCGTCTCGACATGCGCGCGCATCGCGGCGGCGTGAGCGGACAGCAGCCGCTTGCGCTCATCCTCGCCCTCTGCGCCATAAGCGTCCTGATAGGCATTCAAGGACACCTTGGCGTCGATCACCAGCGCCCGCCCGCCCGGCACGCGCAGGATCGCGTCGGGCCGCAGCCGCCCATCCTCGCCCTCGACGCTGACTTCGGTGCGGAAGTCGACATGTTCCGAAAGCCCGCACGTCTCCAGCACGTTGCGCAACTGCTGCTCGCCCCAGCGGCCGCGCGCCTTGGGGGCATGGCGCAGCGAATCGACCAGCCGCTGCGCTTCGGCGCGCACGGCTTCCTGGCCCGACTTCATCGACTCGATCTCGCCGCGCAATATGCCATAGGCTTCGGTGCGCTGCTGCTCGATCTGGCTGATCTTCTGGTCGTAGCGCTGGATCGTCTCGTTGACCGGATGCAGCAATTGCTTGAGCTGCGCCTCGCTCTTCTCATGCGCCTGCGCCAGCCGCTGGTCGGCGCGCTCCAGGAAATGGCTCTGCGCCTGATGCAGCAGCTTGCCGCCGATCTCGCTGAACTGCGCCGACAACTGCTCCTTCGCATCCTTCAGCGCCACGATCTGCGCCTCGAAAGCTTCCGCCCGCGCCTGCGCCTCGGATCGCAGCGCCGCGAGCTCCCGCTCGGCAAGTCCCCGCGCCGCCCGCTCATCCTCCAGCCGCTGCGCCAGCACCCCTGCCTGCGCGGCCCGGTCCTGCGCCACAACCAGCTCTTGCAGGGCGCCGTTCCGCTGCGCCTCCGCCTGGGTCAGCCGCGACGTCAGCTCTGCCTTCTCCGCCGCCAATGGCGCCAGCGCCTTGCCGCGAAACAGCCAGCCGAGCCCCAGCCCCGCGACCAGGGCGGCCAGACTGAGAATGATGGCTAGGCTGTCCATGAAGATCCCCCTGTGGAACGAAAGGTGAACCTAGCCGCCCGGCCATCAGGCCGCAAGAGCTAGTTACCCCACCGCGTCGCGAAAGTGGCAAAGGCGCGCCACCGCCTCGTCGATCACTGCATCGCTCTTGGAAAAGCACAACCGCACCAGATGCTTGACCGCCGCATCGGGATAGAAGGCGGAAATCGGGATCCCCGCCACCCCAGCCTCGCCGATGATCCGCTCGCAAAACGCCACATCGTCCAACGCGATGCCCGACCCGCGAAGATCGAGCGTCACGAACCAGGTCGCGGCGCTCCGCTGCACATCATATCCGCCCGCGCGCAAGCCATCGACCAGCCGGTCGCGCGAAGCCTGATAGCCCGCCCGCATGGCCGCAAACCAGTCATCGGGTTTCGCCAGCCCCTCCGCCACCGCCCATTGCAGGTTCGGCGCGCTGGTAAAGGTCAGGAACTGATGCGCCCGCCCCAGCAACCGCGCCACGGGCGGCGCCGCGCACATCCAGCCGATCTTCCAGCCGGTTAGCGAGAATATCTTGCCTGCCGATCCGATCTTCACCGCCCGCTCCGCCATGCCGGGGAAGCGCATCAGCGGCTGATGGGTGCGGCCGTCGAAGGTCACATGCTCCCACACCTCGTCGCAAATGGCGATCAGGTCATGTTCGACGCAGAAGGCTGCCAGCATCGCCAGCTCGGCCTCATCCATGATGCTGCCGCTGGGATTGAGCGGATTGTTGAGGATCAGCAGGCGGGTGCGCAGCCCGACCGCTGCCTCCAGCGCCTCTTGCGTCACTCGCCAGTCGGGCGGCGTCAGCCTGATCACCCGAGCGATCCCGCCCGCGCGCTCCACCAGCGGCAGATAGGCGTCATAAAGCGGCGCGAGCAGCAGCACCTCGTCGCCCGGCTGCACCAGCGCGAACAGGGTGGCCGCAATCGCCTCGGTCGCGCCGGAAGTGACGATCACCGCCTCGGGCTCAAGCGCCAGCCCCTGATGCCGCCCATAATGCGCTGCCACCGCCGCCCGCAATTCCGGCAAGCCGTCACTTGGCGGATATTGGTTGGACCGGGTCATCAAGGCGTCGGCGGCCGCGCGCAATATGTCCTCGGGCCCTTGCGCGTCGGGAAATCCCTGGCCGAGGTTGATCGCACCCGTCTCCCGCGCGCGGGCGGACATTTTCTCGAAGATGGTGGCGGGCATCTCCCGATAGACGGGATGGCCCAGAGGCGCGCTGGTCATGGAGCGAGACTATCGCGCGCAACTGTCGGAGTATAGCGCGCTGGAAGACGTCAACTCATCTAACCCCGTTCGGGCTGAGCTTGTCGAAGCCCTCTACTTCTTCAAGCGGAAGAGCGGAAGTAGCGAACGCCACTCGGGAGAGGCTAGCTCTCACCCACGGCACATCCCGGTGCCGAATAAACCGGATGACCGCCCCCCCCGGACGGTCATGTTATCCGGTTTATTCCCACTCGATCGTGCCCGGTGGCTTCGAGGTATAGTCGTAAACCACGCGGTTGATGCCCTTGACCTCATTGATGATCCGCGTCGCCACGCGGCTGAGGAAGGCGGCGTCGAACGGATAGATGTCCGCCGTCATGCCATCGGTCGATGTCACCGCCCGCAGCGCGCAGACGCTGTCATAGGTGCGATGGTCGCCCATCACGCCGACCGTGCGCACCGGCAGCAGCACGGCAAAGGCCTGCCAGATCGCGTCATACAGCCCGGCGTTGCGGATTTCCTCCAGATAGATGAGGTCCGCCTTGCGCAGAATGTCGCAGCGTTCCTTGTTCACCTCGCCCGGAATGCGGATCGCCAGGCCGGGGCCGGGGAAGGGGTGACGCCCTACGAACACCTCGGGCAGGCCAAGCTCACGGCCCAGAACCCGCACTTCGTCCTTGAAAAGCTCGCGCAGCGGCTCCACCAGCTTCATGTTCATGCGCTCGGGCAGGCCGCCGACATTATGGTGGCTCTTGATCGTCACCGAAGGGCCGCCGGTGAAGCTCACGCTCTCGATGACGTCGGGATAAAGCGTCCCCTGCGCCAGGAAAGCCGCGCCGCCGATCTTCTTGGCCTCATCCTCGAACACGTCGATGAAGGTCTTGCCGATGAACTTGCGCTTGGCTTCCGGGTCGGTGACGCCCTCCAAGCCCTTCATGAACAGCGTCTCGGCATTCACATGGACGAGCGGGATATTGTAGCTGCCCCGGAACAGGCTCACCACCTGCTCGGCTTCCCCGCTGCGCATCAGGCCATGGTCCACGAAGACGCAGGTCAGCTGGTCGCCGATCGCCTCATGGATCAGCACGGCCGCAACGGCACTATCGACGCCGCCGGAAAGGCCGCAGATCACCTTGCCATCACCCACCTGCTCGCGGATCTCGGCGATCTTGGTCGCGCGGAACTCGGCCATGGTCCAATCGCCCTTCAGGCCGCAGACATGGCGCGCGAAATTGGCGATTAGCTTGCCGCCGTCGGGCGTATGCACGACTTCGGGATGGAATTGCGTGGCGTAGAAGCGCTTTTCCTCGTTCGCGGTCATCGCAAAGGGCGCGCCTTCGCTCACCGCCACCACTTCGAAACCGGGAGCCAGGCTCGTCACCTTGTCGCCATGGCTCATCCACACCTGGTGGCGTTCGCCTTCCGCCCACAAGCCGTCGAACAGGGCGCAGCGCTTCTTGATCTCGATGAAGGCGCGGCCGAACTCGCCGCTTTCGCCGCCTTCGACATTGCCGCCCATCTGCTGCATCATCGTCTGCTGGCCATAGCAGATGCCCAGGATCGGGATGCCCGCGTCAAAGAAGGACTCCGGCGCACGCGGGCTGTCTTCCCACATTACCGACGAAGGCCCGCCTGACAGGATGATGCCCTTGGGCTGCATCCGCTTGAAGGCTTCATCCGCGCTGTTGAAAGGTGCGATCTCGGAATAGACGCCCGCCTCGCGCACGCGCCGCGCGATCAGCTGCGTCACCTGGCTGCCGAAATCCACGATAAGGATGGAATCCTGAAGGGGCAGCGTCATCGAATCGCCTTTACGAACCGGAGGAAATGGGATGCCGCGCGGTTAGTGCGCTTGGCTCCTCTTGTCCAGCGAAGGCACGGCCTGCGCCCGTCCCGCCGCCCAGCCGAGCAGCGCCGCGCCGCCCAGCACCGCCGCCGCGATCAGGAAGGCGCTGCCAATGAAGGGCAGCACCGGCCGCTCACCCACCGATATGGAATAGATCGCGCCGAAGAAGATCGGGGAAAGGACCCCGGCGATTGATCCCACGCTGTTGTTCGCGCCCTGCAACTGCCCCTGTTCGGACTCGGACACGCGCTGCGTCATCAGCGACTGGATGGTCGGCATCGCCAAGCCCCAGAAAGCGCTGGGGAATACAGCCGCGATGAACATCTCCTCGGTGGGCGCGAGGCCCATCATCGCCAGGCCCAGCGCGCCAAAGGCAAGGCCGATCACCATCGTCCGCCGATCGCCCAATCGCTTCGTCACCGGCCCGACGAGCAGCCCCTGTACGCTCATGTCCAGCGCGCCGACCAGCGCGAACAAAGTGCCGACCTGCCATGGTCCCCATCCATAGCGATCGCCTGCATAGAGCACGAACACCGCTGAAAACAGGTGATGCGCAAAATGCAGCAGAAAGTTGACCGTGGCGAGGCTCGACAGTTCGGGATGCGATCGCAGCAGCCTTAGCGCGCCGAAGGGATTGGCCCGCTTCCACGAAAAGGCCATCCGCTTCTCAGGCGCCAGCGACTCGGGCAAGACGATCAGGCCATAGAGGAAGGCGAGCGCGGAAAATCCCGCCGCGGCCCAGAATGGCACCCGCACCGAAATTTCGCCCAGCATGCCGCCCAGCAGCGGCCCGGCGACGAACCCGCCGCTGAACGCCGCGCCGATCAGGCCATAGCCGCGCGCCCTTCTTTCGGGCGGCATGATGTCGGCCATATAGGCGAAGGTCGATGTGAAGCTGGACGACGTTACGCCCGCCAATATGCGCCCTAGCGCCAGCCACCACAGATTGGGCGCGAGCGCCATCAGCAGGAAGTCGAGCGCCAGCCCCGCCACCGAAATCAGGATCACCGGCCGCCGCCCGAAACGATCGGACAACGATCCGATGATGGGCGAGCACAGGAACTGCATCACCGCCCACAGCGCGACCAGCAGGCCGTTCCACAAGCCGATATTATTCGTCGATCCCGTCAGCTCCTCGATCAGCTGGGGCACGACCGGGATGACGATGCCCATCGACATCACATCGAGCAGCGCCGTCAGCAGAATGAAGACGATCGCAGCAGTGCGGGGAGGGGCGGGGGTTGACGACATGATGGCCCGCCTACCCGATTCCCGCCCCGCGTGGAACCGCCGGAAGCAAAATGGGCGAAATTTCCGAATTGGACTCGAAAGTTCGTGTGAGATGCGTCGGGGCAGCAGGACCGGATCGCTTCCTGCCCCTAGCTTTTGACGCCGCTATCGCGCGGAGGCCCCACGAGGGATATTCAATTTGACGATGCGGCCATTCTCGACCGAGCAGGTGAAGTGGAGCGTCTTGCCATCGGTCGCGCGCCAGCTGGATCGGGCGTCGATGTCCCCCTCCACCTCATAACCGTCGCGGCTTTCCCGCGGCTCCTGCACTTGCCGAACCTCCGCAAAGCCGCCGTCCCGCTCTGCCTCCTCGCGCGCGGCAACCGCGCATTCGGTGGTGGCCTCTTCCCGCTCCCGATCCGCCCAGGCGTCCTGCGTTGGTGCCGAGGGATCGCCATCACGCCCGGCTCTCGCATCGGTCTGCGCCTGCTCATACGGCTCGCCGGTGACGTCGGAAAAATCATCATCCGCGCGCGGCTGCGTTGACGGCCTGTTGTCCCGCTGCGCTCCTTCGGCAAGGTTATCGTCCGCGTAACCCTCATCCTGCGGCTGGCGGTCGTCGGCTCGCGGATATCCATAGTCCGATCCCTGCCCAGACTGGGCCATCGCCGCGCCGTTCACCAGCAATGCCGCGCCCAGCATCGCTCCCGTCATCCACCCCGCCTTGCCGCTCATGCCATCGCTCCTCTCCAAATGCGCCGCTGGTCTAGGCTGCCCCGGCTGTCACATGGCTGAACGCAGGGCACGGCTCGTCGCGGATAGCGGGGTGGCAAAGGCATAGCCCCGGTCCTGTACCGCGATCAGCTCGTCCACCGGCCTTCCCGGCTCATGGCCAGCCGGAAAGCGCATACTTCCTCTTTTCTAGCCCCGAAAAACAAAACAGGCTGCGGCTTCATCGAGCCGCAGCCTGTTTCTCAATCCATCAGCCCGCTTTCAGGAAGCGCGCCGTTGCCTCTGATCAGGCCGCTTCCAGCTCGTCCGCGTCAGCGTTCTGAACCGGGCCCGAATCCTTGCCCTTGGCATCGACGTCGCGATCGACCAGTTCGATGATCGCGATCGGCGCGGCGTCCGAAGCGCGGATGCCGGCCTTGATCACGCGGGTGTAGCCACCGTTGCGATCCTTGTAGCGCTCGGCCAGAACTTCGAACAGCTTGGTCAGCTGCGTGTCGTCCTGCAGACGGGCATGGGCCAGACGGCGGTTCGACAGACCACCCTTCTTGGCGAGGGTGATCAGCTTTTCGACGTAGGGACGCAGTTCCTTCGCCTTGGGCGTGGTCGTCAGGATTTGCTCATGCTTGATGAGCGAAGCGGCGAGGTTGCGGAGCAGCGCGTTACGATGCCCGGCGCTGCGCTGCAGCTTACGATGACCAACCTTGTGACGCATAAGTCTTTCCTTCCGTTCGTTAAGGGCCCGTATGAGGTAGCCCAGACCAGGCGGTGTTAAGGGCCACCGCCCACCAGCCCATTTTCGTCATCCCAGCGGAAGCTGGAATCTCGCGCCGCTAGGTCGCCCGTAGCGGCCGGAGGCCTCGTAGCGAGGCACGTGACTCCCTGCGACATCCGCTGGGGCGACGGGTCGGATTTAACCCAGCAGCTCCTGTTCGAGCTTCTTGGCCATTTCCTCGATATTTTCCGGCGGCCAGCCGGGAATGTCCATGCCCAGGCGCAGACCCATGGACGACAGCACTTCCTTGATTTCGTTCAGCGACTTGCGGCCGAAATTGGGGGTGCGCAGCATCTCGGCTTCGGTCTTCTGAACCAGGTCGCCGATATAGATGATGTTGTCGTTCTTGAGGCAGTTGGCCGAACGGACCGACAGTTCCAGCTCGTCCACCTTCTTGAGCAGATAGCGGTTGATCTGGTTCGTGTCGCTCTCGCCTTCCGCAGCAGCCGAAGCAGCGGCGCCAGCAGCCGGAGCGGCGACGGGCAGGGCGTCTTCGAAGTGGACGAACAGCTGCAACTGGTCCTGCAGGATGCGGGCGGCATAAGCCACTGCGTCTTCCGGCGTGACGGTGCCGTCGGTTTCGACGGTCAGCGACAGCTTGTCATAGTCCAGTTCCTGGCCGACGCGGGTATTGTCGACCTTGTAGGCGACCTGGCGCACCGGCGAATAGAGCGCGTCGATCGGGATCAGGCCGATCGGCGCATCGGCCGGGCGATTGGCGACGGCGGGGACATAGCCCTTGCCGACGTCGGCGGTCAGTTCCATGTTCAGCGTCGCGCCCTGGTCCAGGTGGCAGATCACCAGGTCGGGGTTCATCACTTCGATGTCGCCAACGGTGGTGATGTCGCCCGCGCGCACTTCGGCGGGGCCGGTCGCGGACAGCTGGAGACGGCGAGGGCCATCGCCTTCCATCTTCAGCGCGACCTGCTTGATGTTGAGGACGATGTCCGTCACATCTTCACGCACGCCGGCCAGCGACGAGAATTCGTGGAGCACGTTCTCGATCTTGATCGAGGTGACCGCCGCGCCCTGGAGCGAGGACAGAAGAACCCGGCGCAGCGCGTTACCGAGCGTCAGGCCGAAACCGCGCTCCAGCGGCTCGGCAACGAAGGTCGCCTTGCGCCTGCCGTCGCCCGCCGCCTTGATCTCAAGGCTGTTGGGCTTCTTCAATTCCTGCCAGTTCTTCATGTTGACAGTCATGTATTTCCCCTGGGGATGAGGCCGGAACGTTTGAAATCCTGAACCCGACAGGACCGCCCGGCGATGTAAGTGGGTTAAACGGGCGGCGCGTCCGCCGCCCGGAAAACGCAAGCCCGGCGGTTAGACGCGGCGGCGCTTGGAAGGACGCACGCCATTGTGCGGGATCGGCGTCACGTCGCGGATCGATGTGATGTGGAAGCCGACGGCCTGCAGGGCGCGCAGAGCCGATTCACGGCCCGAGCCCGGACCCTTCACTTCGACTTCCAGGGTGCGCACGCCATGTTCGGCGGCCTTGCGGCCCGCGTCTTCGGCGCAAACCTGCGCAGCGTACGGGGTCGACTTGCGGCTGCCCTTGAAGCCCATCATGCCGGCCGAGGACCAGCTGATTGCATTGCCCTGGGCGTCGGTGATGGTGACCATCGTGTTGTTGAAGCTGGCGTTGACGTGCGCGACGCCAGCCGAGATGTTCTTGCGCTCGCGCCGCTTAATGCGCTGTGGTTCGCGTGCCATGTTGCTCTATCCTACTGAAATCGTTGAAAGCGGAAGTGACCGGAGGACCATGCCAAAAGGCTGGCCCTCAACGATTACTTCTTCTTGCCGGCAATCGGCTTGGCCTTGCCCTTGCGGGTGCGCGCATTGGTGTGCGTGCGCTGGCCGCGAACCGGCAAGCCCTTGCGGTGACGCAGGCCGCGATAGCAGGCGAGGTCCATCAGGCGCTTGATGTTCATCGCGGTTTCGCGGCGCAGGTCGCCTTCCACCGTGTGATCGGCGTCGATGGCTTCACGGATCTGCAGGACTTCGGCGTCCGACAGGTCCTGCACGCGACGGCTGTGGTCGATGCCCAGCTTGTCGGCGATCGCAACCGCGGTGTGACGGCCGATGCCGTGGATGTAGGTGAGCGCGATGATCACGCGCTTGTTGGTCGGGATGTTGACACCCGCAATACGTGCCATGGTAATCTGTACTCCTGCTCCACGGGGCGGTTGGCGCCACCCCATCTCAAAGCGTCCGGGCCGAGCCCTAGAAGGACTGCGGCCGATTCGATAGACCCCGAGACGCAAAAAAGACGGCCAGTGCCATGCACTGCCGCTCACCAGCGTGTCCGGGATGGCTGTGCCCCTAGCGATTCGCCGGGAAACTGTCAATCGGCGAGCGCCTCATGACTGGGTATTCTGGATGGCGCACTGCCACTCCCCTCCCGCAGGCGTTCAAACGAGGCGCGTGACTCGTTTGAAGGGTAGGGGGGGCTAGTGCAACGCTGATGCGATGAAAAGAACCTCGCTCCCGCTCTCGCCACCCTCGGCTGCGGCGGGGTGGATGTTCCTTCCCTCCCATCTCGCAACCCACCAACAGAAAAATGCTTTTCCCGGTTGAACCCGTTCCGTGCCCTCGGGCATTGAGGGACCCATGCGTACGATCCCCGCCTCCGCCGCCCTTGCATCCCTGCTCCTTCTCCCCGCTTGCGTCAGCGCCCCTGACGCGCCGCCTCCACGGCAAGCAGCCCCGCGCCCGTCGCCGCCCTCGGCCAGCGCGCCTCTGCCGACACCTGCGCCGGTCGAATGGCAATATCGCCCGGCAACGCCCGGCACATGGAGCTACCGCGCCGAGGGCTCAGGTTCCGTCGCCGCTTTCTCCAGCCCCGCATCGGGCACGCTGCTGTCCGTCCGGTGCGATCCCGCTGCCGGGCGCGTCAGCGTCCTGCGCACGGGGGCAGGGCAGGGGAGCCTCACGATCCGCACCAGCTATGGCGCGACCAGCTGGCCCGCCACACCGGGCGGCGCCGGCACGCTGGCCGTTCGCGCCGCGAGCGACACGGTGCTTGATCAGATCGCATACAGCCGTGGCCGCTTTGCCGTGGAGGCGCAGGGGCTCGACACCTTGATCCTCCCCGCCTGGGCAGAGGTCGGCCGCGTCATCGAAGACTGCCGCCGCTAAAGAGCAGATCAGTCTCTCACCGCATCATCTTGTGGGGAAATCATCGCCAAGGCACCAGATCGGCTTTTCAGGCGGACGCGCAAGTATGATTCGAAAAAAGAAATTTACAAGTCTTGATCGTGCGTCCCGTCTGATTCACAGTCCATTTCGTGGCCAGGTGAAAGGTCGATTTTTGAGCCGGGTCGCGCGGGCTTAAACAAGCGAAAGGAGGTGATCCGATGTCTCATGGTTCAGCAGTGAGGTCGGTCAAGTCCATTCGGGAAACGCGCCGCTGAGCGACGTCATAACGTCGGTTTTTGCAGACATCGAAACAGCCTCCGCCGCGACATGTCGCGAACGGGCGTTCCTTGTCCGCCAAGATAGCGCGATCAACGTTTCCCTTGGGCCGCACTTCCGGCCACTGTGACCATGTCAATGATGGGCCGCTGGGTCGATCTGCCCAGCGGCCCCTCTCATTTATGGAGTTTGGTTGCAAACCGTTGAGGCTGGAGCGCAACCAGAGCCCCTCTCCCCTTCAGGGGTCGGCCAGAGGCACGTGACTCTGGCCGAGGTGCCGAGCGAAGCGATGGCAGGAGAGGGGGGAACGCTCAAGACGCTCCCAACTACCGCTCCACCCCCTTAACCTTCCCCCATGTCCGCGCCGCGGTATATCCAAGATAGCCCGTACCGAACAGCGCATAGAGCGGCTCGGGCAATGCCTCGAAATAGCCCCGCATCGCCCGGACGATCGCCGCTGCGCCGTCCGGCCAGACCCCGCCGATCAAGCCCACCGGCACCGACCAGAGCAGCAGGCCATACATGACGTAGAGAAAGGCAGGCCGCGCCCGCAACGTCCAGCGATCGGCCCGCCCCCGCACATGGCGCCTAACCAACGCGGTTCGCCAGCCAGCCATAGAGAAAGGCTTCGTTAGCGGGCCTGCTCTCCGCCAGCGCCAGATAGCGCTCCCCCTGCAACGCCTCGATCGCCTTCAGCAGCACCTTCTCCCCAGCCTTGCCGCGCAAGGCCATGAAGGCCCTCAACGCCGCCAAGGTCTTTGCGCCGATGACCCGGTCGACCTTGAGGTCCGGATAATCCTTCTGGTTCCGATTGAGCGCGTTGAGCGCCCGCTGCAGGAAGCCGGTCGCGGTTGCCGCGCCCATGTTGACCGCGCTGTCGAACAGTTCGGCGGCAATCTCCGGCACCATCTCCGCGACGAAGGCATAGCCTGGCCTCTCCCAGTAGAGCCGCCGGTAGATGCTCTCCGCCAGCGCACGGGGCAGCCGACGCATGTCGCCCGCATAGCCGTTGGCGCGCGCGACTGCTTCCGTGATCCCGAAATTGGTGGCCCCACCGCGATCTGCCGGATGGTGACTGAAGCCGCCCTCGCGCGCGATCACCTCGTCGATCAATGCCGCAATATCCATCAACCCGCCTCCTTCATCGAATGAGGCAGGGCATTTATCCCATCTGGTTAGCTGTAGGACAGCGCAAAATCGCTCGCCACGCTAAAAATAGGAAAAATAGGAAAGGGCATGAAGCGCCAGGCCGATTCCGAAAATCGGCTTTTCTCGCTACTTCATTCGTGAATTTTGGTCGGGACGAGAGGATTCGAACCTCCGACCCCCACACCCCCAGTGTGATGCGCTACCAGGCTGCGCTACGTCCCGACCGGAGCGGCGGCACATAGAAGCAGTTTTCAGAACATGCAAGCCTTTCGGCAAGCCTTTTCGCGCCTTTCTTCCTTCCCTAATGATATTGCCTCCCTGTCCCGATCTGTGTTAGCCGCGCGCCCTTGATCCGCAGGCATTTGCCTGTCTGCGGCCGGACAAGAGAATAAGGCGATAGTCCCATCATGTTCATTACCCCAGCCTTTGCCCAGACCGCGGGCGAGCAGTCTTCCGGCGCATCCATGCTGGTGCAGATGGCGCCGCTCGTTCTCATCTTCGTCGTCTTCTACTTCCTCCTGATCCGTCCCCAGCAGAAGCGGATGAAGGAGCATAAGGCGAAGATCGACGCGGTGAAGAAGGGGGATCAGGTCGTCACCGGGGGCGGCCTGGTGGGCAAGGTGACCCGCGTCGATGAATTTTATGTCGATGTCGAGCTCGCGCCGGGCATGAAGGTGAAGGCGGTCAAGTCAACGCTCACCGATGTCGTCGATCCGGCCACCGCCAAGCCCGCGAACGACTGACCGCCCGATGCTGAACTTTTCGCGCTGGGCTGTCGCGGCAATCCTGCTGCCCCTGGTTATCGGTATCGTCTGCGCAATCCCCAGCTTCCTGCCGGATGCGGCGGTGCAGCGGCTGCCCGGCTTCATGCAGACCCGGGTGAACCTGGGCCTTGACCTCTCAGGCGGCAGCCATCTTCTGCTCGAAGCATCGACACAGGACGTTGCCAAGCAGCGCCTCGCCAATATGGAAGAGCAGGTCCGTACCGAGCTTCGCCGTGGCACGCCGCGCATCGCGATCGGTGATATTTCCAGCCGTGACGGCAAGCTCAGCTTCATGGTGCGCGATCCGTCGCAGGTTGATGCCGCGGTCGAGCGCATCCGACCGTTGACGCAGGGCGCGGGACTGACCGGCCAGCGCGACTTCAATGTCGAGGTCGTGAACAGCTCGACCGTCGTCATCACGCCTACCGAGGCCGGGATCGACAATGCGGTCAAGAGCGCCATGGAAGTGGCGACCGAAGTCATCCGCAAGCGCATCGACGAAATGGGCACGCGCGAGCCGACCATTCAGCAGCAGGGTGGCAATCGCATTGTCGTGCAGGTGCCTGGGCTTCAGAACCCCAAGGCGTTGAAGGACCTGCTCGGCCAGACCGCCAAGCTGGAATTCAAGCTGGTGGATACCAGCGCCAACCCGTCGGATGTCGCGCAGGGCCGCGCACCTGTCGGCAGCGAAGTGCTGCCTTATCCCAATAATCCCTCAGGGATTCCGGCCATCGCGGTCAAGCGACAGGTCATGGTATCCGGCGAGGACCTGACCGACGCCACGCAAGGATATGACCAGAGCAACCAGGCAATCGTCAATATCCGCTTCAACGGGTCAGGTGGGCGCAAGTTCGGTCAGGTGACGTCGCAAAACGTAAACCGTCCTTTCGCGATCATCCTTGACGGCACTGTATTGTCTGCGCCGAATATCAACGAGCCCATCCTCGGCGGCTCTGCCCAGATCAGCGGCAGTTTCACCGTCGAAAGTGCGAACCAGTTGGCCATCGCCCTGCGATCGGGCAAGCTGCCTGTTGCTCTGACCGTGGTGGAAGAGCGCACGGTAGGTCCGCAATTGGGTGCCGATTCGATCCGGGCGGGTTTGCTGGCATCGGTTATCGCCGTGGCCGCGGTCGCTGCGTTCATGTTCGTCAGCTACGGTCGTTTCGGCATGTATGCGAACCTCGCCGTCGCCATCAATGTGCTCGTGATCCTTGGCGTCATGGGCATGCTGGGAGCGACATTGACCCTGCCGGGGATCGCGGGCTTCGTGCTCACCATCGGTACGGCCGTGGACGCCAACGTCCTTATCTACGAACGCATCCGGGAAGAGAGGCGTCGTGGGCGCGGCGTCGTTCAGGCGATCGAGTTCGGCTATAAGGAAGCCAGCCGCACCATCTTCGAAGCGAACGTCACCCATGCGATCGCAGGAGGCATCATGCTCGCGCTTGGGTCAGGGCCGGTCAAAGGCTTCGCGATCGTTCTGCTGATCGGCATCGCGACCAGCGTGTTCACCGCCGTGACCTTCACCCGCCTGCTCGCGTCCCGCTGGCTTCGCGCCAAGCGTCCGACCGAGATCCATATTTAAGGGGCCGGGAGAGAACCCATGAAACTTCTAAAGCTCGTCCCCGACAACACGAATATCGGCTTTGTGAAGCTGCGCCATTGGGCTTTCGCCCTGACGGCTTTGCTTACCCTTCTCGCGGTAGGCGCGACGATCCATCGCGGCCTCAACCTTGGCGTCGATTTCGTCGGCGGCCTGATGATCGAGGCCAAGTTCCAGCAGCCTGCCGAACTGGACCGGGTTCGCACGACGATCGACAGGCTTGGTGTGGGTGACGGATCGCTCCAGCAATTCGGTGATCCCAAGACGGTGCAGATCCGCCTTCCCCTTCCAGAAGAAGGTGGCGCGGGTGCGGCCAACGCG
Organism: Sphingobium agri; assembly: GCF_023051225.1. NCBI lineage: Bacteria > Pseudomonadati > Pseudomonadota > Alphaproteobacteria > Sphingomonadales > Sphingobiaceae > Sphingobium > Sphingobium agri. Next base: position 262,349 of record NZ_JALKHS010000008.1, read on the forward strand.
ATTGTCGAGAAGGCGCGCAAGGCGCTCAGTGCGGAGTTCCCCGGCGTCGCCTTCTCCCGTTACGACACCGTGTCGGGCAAGGTTTCGGGCGAGCTGATCCAGAATGGCGTGCTGGCCGTCATGCTAGCGGTGATCGGGATCGCGATCTTCTCCTGGTTCCGCTATGAATGGCAGTTCGGCGTCTCCACCTTTGTCGCGATCATGCACGACGTGCTGATGACGCTCGGTTTCTTCGCGATCACCCAACTGGAATTCGACCTCAACATCGTCGCGGCGGTCCTCACGATCGTCGGCTATTCGATCAACGACAAGATGGTGATCGACGACCGCATCCGCGAAAATATGCGGAAATACCGCAAGATGGACATGAAGGCGTTGATCGACCTGTCGGTCAATGAAACGCTGCCTCGCACGGTGATGACATCGGTCACGATCATGTTGGCATTGGGCGCCCTGCTGCTCTTCGGTGGTCATGTGCTGCGTGGTTTCACCGCTGCCATGATGCTCGGCATCGTGGTCGGCACCTATTCTTCGGTCTATGTGTCCTCCTCGCTTCTGATCACGCTGGGTCTGTCGCCGCAGGTGGGAGAGAAGAAGGCGGGCAAGACGAATATCGCAGCGCAAGCCGAACGCATGGGCCCGCGCGACGACGGGGCGCGGCCCTGACCGACAAGCGCACCGGCATCGAACTGCGCCGCGATGACACGGGGCAGGGGCCGATCGTTACCGGTTTTTCCGGCAGGGGCTTTCGCGTCAAGGACGATGTCTTTCCGGACGGGCTGCTGCTCACCCCGGCCAAGGCCTTGCGATGGAGCGATGCTCCTGCGCCTGAACAGCTGACGCTTGCTGCCTTGGGCGATCTGCTGACGATTGATCCGCTGCCTGAATTCCTGTTGCTCGGGACTGGGGCGGGCTTGCGCCAGCCACCGCGCGCCTTTGTGCGCGAACTGGAAAATATGGGCATTGGCGTCGAAGCGATGGACAGCCGCGCGGCGGCTCGCGCGTGGGGCGTGTTGCGCGCCGAGGAGCGCTGGATAGTGGCGGCTCTCCTGCCACTTTGACGGGCGGCACTCGTCCGCACCTCTATGTCATTGGATTTCTGGCCCCGTCTTGCGCTTTGCGTGGCATCCGCATAGTCTGACGCCAAGTTCCGTCACCTGTCGGTGCCGGCGAAGAAGAAAAGTGATCCGGCCATGGTGCAGCAAAGCCGCCCATCGCCGCAGAGTTCCGGTCCCGCCGGGGGCGCTTCGGGCAAGAACGCTCGTTCCGGCCAGGGTAATGGGAGCAAGGCTGCGGCCATACCTCCCCCGTCAAAGCAGCGGGGCTCATTGCCTCATCCATCGCGAGGGCGGCGTTCCTATGCGGCGATCGATCTCGGCACCAACAATTGCCGCCTGCTGATTGCCAAGCCCTCCGCAGATGGCTTCATCGTTGTCGATGCCTTTTCACGGATCGTCAGGCTGGGTGAGGGGCTGGCCGCTACGGGCCGGATCAGCGATGCTGCCATCGAACGCGCAATCGCGGCGCTTTCCGTCTGCGCTGACAAGTTGCGGCGCAGGCATGTGACGCTTGCGCGATCCGTCGCGACCGAAGCTTGCCGCCGCGCAGCCAACGGTGCGGAGTTCATCCAGCGCGTCTATCGGGAGACGGGGATTGCTCTCGACATCATCAGCGCGCAGGAAGAGGCGCGGCTGGCGGTCATGGGCTGTCACGCACTGCTTGAGCCCGGCGATGGCCCTGCCTTGATCTTCGATATAGGCGGCGGGTCGACCGAACTGGTTCTGGTCGACGCAAATAGGGAAGGTGCGCCGCACATCGTCGATTGGGTCAGCGCGCCTTGGGGCGTGGTTTCCCTAACCGAAAGCGAACTGTTCGATCATGCGGACCAGAGCGAACGACTGGCCGCATATGCGCGCATGCGGTCGCGCGTGGCGAAAGCCTTTGCGCCTCTCGCCCGCCGCTTGCCGCAAGCCGATTGTTCGATGCGCCTGCTCGGCACGTCGGGAACGGTGACGACGCTGGCGAGCGTCCATCTCAATCTGCCGCGCTACGACCGGCAGGCGATCGACGGGCTGATCGTACCATCGACATCGATGCGGTCGATCTCCAGCAGATTGTCCACCATGTCGCTCGCCGAACGGCAGAAGCTGCCTTGCATCGGATCGGAGCGCGCCGACCTTGTGGTGGCGGGATGCGCGATCCTTGAATCAATTCTCGATATATGGCCCGCCGAGAGGTTGGGCGTCGCTGATCGCGGTATTCGCGAAGGTATATTGCGCGGCCTGATGGATCGCGATGGAGCAATGATGTGAGAGGCGGGGGAGCCGGCAAGGTTCGGGTCAAATCGGCCAAGGGACGGACGGCGCAATCGACGCGCTGGCTCGAGCGGCAGTTGAACGATCCCTATGTCCGCAAGGCGAAGGCGGAAGGCTGGAGAAGCCGGGCAGCCTTCAAGCTGATCGAACTTGATGAGAAGTTCCACTTCGTGAAGGGCTCTCGCGCGGTAGTCGATCTGGGGGTAGCGCCGGGGGGGTGGGCACAGGTGGTGCGCAAGCTGTCGCCCAGGGCCAAGGTTGTGGGCATCGACCTGTTGCCGACGGACCCGATCCCTGGCGTCACCCTGTTCGAAATGGACTTCATGGATGACAAGGCGCCTGTTGTTCTCGCCGAAGCGCTAGGCGATGCACCCGATCTTGTGATTTCAGACATGGCCGCGAATACCGTGGGTCATGCGCAGACAGATCATTTGCGCACCATGGCCCTGGTCGAAGCAGCGGCATGGTTTGCCGTGGAAAATCTTCGCAAAGGCGGCACCTTTGTCGCGAAGGTGTTCGCGGGCGGCACGGATGCCGATCTGCTGGCGGTGTTGAAGCAGCATTTTACGACGATCAAGCATGCCAAGCCGCCCGCCAGCCGCAAGGGCAGCGTGGAATGGTATGTCGTCGCGCAAGGGTTCAAGGGGCGGCCCGGCGAACAGGGCTGACGCTGCTTTAGAGCGCGCTGCGTTCATCGGACGCAGGTCGCGCGCGTTAGTTTTTGTTATCGCATCGTTTTAAGCTGGAAACCGGTTCCCACTTTTGCGCACGATGCTCTAGAGCGGCATTTTCAGGATAGCGGGGGCACATTGGTTTCGACGGTATCGACGGTCGCCTATCTCGGGCTGGATGCGCGCAGCGTGGAAGTGCAATGCCAGCTTGTTCCGGGCCTCCCGAACTTCATCCTGGTTGGTTTGCCGGACAAGGCCGTGGCGGAAAGCCGCGAGCGGGTGCGCAACGCCATTGCGGCGATCGGCCTCTCCTTGCCGCCCAAACGGATCACCGTGAACCTATCGCCCGCCGACCTCCCCAAGGAAGGTTCGCATTTCGATCTGCCGATCGCACTGGCCTTGCTGGGCGCCATGGGGGTGATCAATGCCGAGACGCTGGCGGGCTATGTCGTCGTGGGTGAGCTGGGGCTGGACGGCCGCATCGCTTCGACGCCCGGCGTGCTGCTTGCAGCACTGCATGCGGGCGAAAAGGAACTCGGCCTCATTTGTCCCGTCGCTCAAGGACCGGAAGCCGCTTGGGCAGGGCAGGTGGAAGTTGTCGCAGCGCCTGATCTGCTGAGCTTGCTCAACCATCTGAAAGGAAGCGCCGCGCTGTCCCCTCCGCAGCCTGGAACAGTGGAAGTCCCTCCGCGCGCCGCTGACCTGCGTCAGGTCAAGGGGCAGGAAACGGCCAAGCGTGCGTTGGAGATTGCGGCAGCTGGCGGACATAATCTCCTGATGGTCGGACCGCCAGGTGCGGGCAAGTCGCTGATGGCGAGCTGTCTGCCCGGCATTCTTCCCGAACTGACTCCGGGCGAGGCGTTGGAAACGTCCATGGTGGCTAGCGTGGCCGGATCCCTTGAAGGCGGCCGCATCAGCCGGGCGCGGCCTTTTCGTAGCCCACATCACAGCGCTTCGATGGCGGCGCTGGTCGGCGGCGGGCACAAGGCCCGGCCCGGTGAGGTCAGCATGGCCCATCTGGGCGTCCTTTTTCTCGATGAATTGCCGGAGTTCCAGCGCACCGTCCTTGATTCCTTGCGTCAGCCGCTTGAGACGGGAGAGGTCACAGTGGCGCGTGCGAATGCGCATGTGACATTCCCTGCACGGGTACAGCTCGTTGCGGCGATGAACCCCTGCCGTTGCGGCCATCTGGGCGATCCCGCCCTTGCCTGCTCCCGCGCACCACGTTGCGCTGCTGACTATCAGGCCAAGGTCTCCGGCCCGCTGCTCGACCGCATCGATTTGCATGTGGAGGTGCAGGCGGTCACGGCGGCGGACCTTGTCTTGCCTCCCCCAGTAGAAGGGTCGGCAGAGATCGCCGCCCGGGTGTCGGCGGCGCGTGAGATACAGACCCAGCGTTACGCCGGAACGCGCGTCCGCACCAATGCGGAAGTGGGCGGAGAGAAGCTGGAGGATATTGCCGGACCGGATGCCGCCGGACGGGAATTGCTGGCACAAGCGGCAGCCGCGATGAAGCTTTCTGCGCGGGGCTATACCCGCGTGCTACGCGTCGCGCGAACCATAGCGGATCTCGCGGGATCGGAGCAGGTTGGCCGAGTCCATGTGGCCGAAGCGCTCAGCTACCGTCGACGCGCTCCAATCAACTGATCCTTGCGCGTGCCAGGCAGAGGTTAGCCGCGGTTACGGACTCCGGCGGCTCGGGTGGCTGCTAGTTGCTGGACCTGCCGTACGTTTCGGGACGCCTGGAGGAATGGGCGTGGATTGACGGGCTGCCCGTTTATCCGGACCTCGAAGTGAAGATGGTCACCGGTCGAGCGGCCAGTCGATCCCATGCGTGCGATTTGCTGGCCTTGCGTCACCTTCCTGCCCACGCTGGTGCTGAAGCCCGACAGATGAGCGTAACGTGTCATGATGCCGTTGCTGTGCGCAACCTCGACCACATTGCCATAGCCGCTACGCTGCCCGACGAAGGTGACCTTGCCCGCTGCAGCGGCGAGTATCGGCTCTCCATGCCTGCCGGGGAAGTCTATGCCGGCATGAAAAGCCGCGTGGCCGTTGAAGGGATCGCGGCGGTAGCCATAGGAGCTTGACTGCATCGGCGCCATCGTTGGACGGCCGGACGGAATGGTCTTCAAGCTGGCTTCCAAAAGCTCCATCCGCGCCAGAGCGTCGGCAAGATGTTCCATTTCCTGCGGCATCGAAGCTTGTGCTTCAGGCCACGGTACGAAGGGGCCGCCCTGCGCCCGGGCGGCGGTGCGCACCAATGCCTCCGGATTGAGGCCGAGGCTCCGGATGGCGTGCGCCGTTTGGTCCGCCCGGCGCCTGACTGCATGCGTTAGAAGCGCTGCGAAGCGGCGCTGCCGCGCATCGATGGCTTGCAGGGGTTTGGCATCCACAGCCGCACCGAGGCGCAGCTTTTCCGAACGTGCGCCCGCTACCTGTTTCGATGCCTCAGCCCGCGCGCCGTCAACCTCCGCCTCGTCTTCGCCAAAGTGGGCACGATAGAGGTCGTCCATGAAGTCCTGCCGTGCCTCCAACTCGCGTGTGCGTTGTTCCACCGACTTGCGATAGCGCGCGCTTTTGCTGGCAGCGGCAGCAACGGCCCTGCTTTGTGCAGTGATCGCGGCGCGTTCCCGCGCGATATCGGCGCGGGTCGTCGCCACCGACAGGATCAGAGCCATTGCACCCAGCAGCAGCGAAAGCAGGATGGCTGCAATTCCGAATTGGGCAGCACTGGTGACGCGTATGGACCGCAGCTCCCCGCCCGTTCCGACGACAATTTCGCGCTCTGGGCAGAAATCCATGATCCTGCTCATCAAGCCCGACAGGCGCAACTTACTCCGCTGTAACAATGACGACCCCACACTCGATCCTTGGAGAATCGGGCCGCTAGCAAAAGGAGCACGGGCAAGCGAATCCGCCACGGCTGAGTCGTGACGAATCGAAATCTGCGCGGGGCGAAACGTGCCTGAGTTCCCCTGGTTCCTCCTCAGGAGAAATAATTATGCCTTTTTCGGCTGCATCTCGGGGAAGAGGTTAAGCAGCGCGGGAACAGCATCAGCCGGCACTGCCGCGCCGAAATGAAAACCCTGCGCATAATGGCAGCCTCCGGCGCGGAGATAGTCGACCTGGCGGATATTCTCGACGCCTTCCGCAACGGTGCGAATGCCCAGGCTATAGGCTAGGTTCAGCAAGGTTCTGACGATCGCGGCGTCGTCCGGGTCCGTTTCGAGGTCGCGGACAAACCGCTGGTCGATCTTTATGATGTCGATCGGGAACTGCTTGAGGTGCGAAAGCGACGCATAGCCGGTTCCGAAATCGTCCAGCGCGATGGAAATGCCTGCAGCACTCAATTGGTGAAGGCTTCGCTCCACGACCTCGGCGTTACGGCCCAGAAAGACTGATTCGGTTACCTCTAGCTCGATGCCAGAAGCCGGCACGCCCCTCTGTTCAAGCTTGGATAGCAATCGATCAGGAAAACTGCTGTCGTGAAGTTCGACGCCCGGCACATTGATCGCGACATGCCCGATGACCATCCCCTGATCCTGCCATTGTCGGCAGTCCAGTAGAACCCTGTCCAGCATCCTGTCATTGATCGTGCGGCCCAGTTCCGAATGTTCGAACGCCGCCGCGATTTCGGCGGGCATGATCACGGAGCCATCGGGCCGCACGCATCTCAGCAGTGCCTCGAAGCCGATGACGGCGCCGGTCGATAGATCGATCTTGGGCTGATACCACGGGACAGGGGGCGCATGGAGCAAAGCGTCTCGGGCGCGATCCAGCATTCGCGCTTCCCGCTGCCAGCGATCGAGCAGGCCAGGTTCGAAAAGGCATGCGCGTCCTCGTCCGCCGTTCTTCGCCTCGTAAAGAGCGATGTCGGCAAACTTCATCAGTTCCGCAATGTCCCCGGCATGCTCAGGGAACAGGGCGACGCCCATGCTGACACGGCAATCGACATCGCGGTTGCCGTAGGCAAGCGGTTGATGAAGTTGGGCTGTCATCCGTGCCAGCACCACCTCCAGATCGGACGCATTGCGCAGGCGCGTCAACAGGACAGCGAATTCGTCGCCGCCCATGCGTGCGACGAGGTCACCGGGCCGCACCGCTTTGCGCAGCCGTTCCGCCACGGCGCTGAGGAGGGCGTCGCCGACATCATGCCCGGCGCTGTCGTTGATCCGCTTGAACTCGTCGACATCGATCAACACGACTGCCATCTGGCCGCCAGCATGGCCTGTCGAACCCGCAGCCTGCGTCAGCGTCGCCATGAAATGGGAGCGGTTGGCCAAGCCGGTGAGCGCGTCAGTCATGGCAAGATGCGCAAGGTGCCGCTCGGCATCCTTGCGATCAGTGATGTCGACGATGCTGGAAAGAACGCAATCCTCGTCATCCACCCGGATGGAGCGGGTGGCGAGCAGCACGTCGTGGATCACCCCATCCTTACCCGCAATGCGGCATTCCTGATTGTCGAGAGGTTCACCGCTGGCAATCCGCTCGCGAAGGTTGGCCTGCGCCGAAGATCCTTCGCCCAGCAGGTGAACGCGGGAAATATCCTCAGAGCCAAAGGTGCGTGCTGCGGCATTGTTGAAGCGCACAACGGTCCCGTCCTGCCGCGTCACCAGCAGGGGGATGGGGACGCTCATGAACATGCGCTCCAATGTTTCGCCGTTGCGGGCCAGCGCGGCTCTGGCCGTGTTGGCGGCTTGGCTTGCCATCCATGCCAAACGCTGCAGCCGGTTGGTCCGCACGATGGTGATCCACATGCCGCAATGCAGGATCAGCACGGCCAGGATCATGCCGGGCATCGTTGCTGAAATGGGGGCAGGTGCCAGATAGCCTATGAGGAGCGCAACGCCGCATCCCAGACCGCCGCCGAAATTGCCCCTGAAACTCGTAGGCACCACGAGGTAGAATATGAGCGGCAGCATGAGCAGCACAAACAGTGCGATGTCACTGCGGGAGGTGACAAGGAAAGCCACGCCGACCGCGGTTACGACTTGCCAGGCGCAGCAAAGCCGCTCGACCTTCTGGAACGAATCCAGCTCGCGGCTGAGATACAGGCAGATGAGGGACCACAGCACAACGGCGACACGTGCTGGCACCGCGATCCAGAAATGCGAAGTGCCCGCAAAGCGCCAGTCGCTCAGCAGGAACAGTGCGTTGAGGACGACCGAAAAGATAAAGAGCGTGCGGGCGTGGCGGCGCGACTCAGGGAGACGCTCTGCTTGAAACGCCGTTTCCTGCGCCCGGCTGAGAAACTCACCGGTAAAGAGAGAAAGATGGGTCACGGCCAGTCCATGTCGGCGCTCCCAGTGGCGCCACCGGAAAAACAATAGGTTGACCCGGTTATCAATTTCCTAAGAGGCCGTTCACCATGTCGGAACGTTTCCGGAACAAGCCCGTGTCGCGCCGTCCTTGACTGGGTAACGCTGCGCCGTTATAGGCGCGCCTGCCCAGCGTTTCTCGGCCGGTGAAGATTCGTTTTCCCGGTGGATGCTATGTGAGGCGAAACAGAGCTGAACATTGCCGGTGCTCTTGCGGCTCCAGACGGTTCATCCGTCGGGGCTTTTGCTGTTTGGAGGCTTGTCCTTTTCAGGCTGCGAAAAACGCGGGAATGCTTGCGGTAAAGTAACTGAAAAGGTGAAGGGCTTCATGCCAACAATCAACCAGCTGGTCCGCAAGGGCCGCGAGCTGCAGAAGACCAAGTCGAAGGTCCCTGCAATGGAAGCGAACCCGCAGAAGCGCGGCGTTTGCACCCGTGTTTACACGACGACCCCGAAGAAGCCGAACTCGGCTCTCCGTAAGGTGGCGAAGGTGCGTCTGGTCAACCAGCGCGAAGTCATCACCTACATCCCGGGTGAAGGCCACAACCTTCAGGAGCACAGCGTTGTGCTGATCCGCGGCGGCCGCGTGCGCGACCTTCCCGGTGTGCGCTATCACGTGCTGCGCGGCGTTCTGGATACCCAGGGCGTCAAGGACCGTAAGCAGAGCCGTTCGAAGTACGGCGCGAAGCGTCCGAAGTAAGGGAGACTAAAGCATGTCACGTCGTCGTCGCCCCGAAAAGCGCGTTATCCTGCCCGATCCCAAGTTTGGCGATATCGTGCTGTCGAAGTTCATGAACAGCATCATGCAGGACGGTAAGAAGGCCGTCGCCGAGTCCATCGTTTACGGTGCGCTCGAAACTGTCGAAGCGAAGTCCAAGAAGGACCCGATCGGCATGTTCCATGATGCGCTCAACAATGTGAAGCCCGGCATCGAAGTCCGCAGCCGCCGCGTTGGCGGTGCGACCTACCAGGTCCCCGTCGAAGTGCGCCCCGAGCGCGCTCAGGCGCTGGCGATCCGTTGGCTGATCACGGCTTCGCGCAACCGCAGCGAAACCACCATGGCTGCTCGTCTCTCGGGTGAACTGCTGGACGCTGCCAATAACCGCGGCAATGCCGTCAAGAAGCGCGAAGACACGCACCGCATGGCGGAAGCGAACCGCGCCTTCTCGCACTACCGCTGGTAAAGAGGGGCGGGCGCTGACGTGCCCGCTTTTCATTTCTGGTTTTGAATATCGGTCCGTTCGCCGTGGGGCTACCCATGGCGGACGGATTGGTTTAGGGGCCAGCCGCAAGACTCATTCACTTGACCGCCGGCGCGCCGGCAACGGAGAAGCATCATGGCCCGCAGCCATCCGCTCGAACGCTATCGCAATTTCGGTATCATGGCGCATATCGACGCCGGCAAGACCACCACGACCGAGCGTATTCTTTACTACACCGGCAAGTCCTACAAGATCGGCGAAGTCCATGACGGTGCCGCCACCATGGACTGGATGGAGCAGGAGCAGGAGCGTGGTATCACCATCACGTCGGCTGCGACCACCTGCGTGTGGAAGGCCGAAGAGGGCAAAGGCCCCGAGCATCGCCTGAACATCATCGACACCCCTGGCCACGTCGACTTCACCATCGAAGTCGAGCGTTCGCTGCGCGTGCTTGACGGCGCGGTCGCTGCGTTCGACGGCGTTGCGGGCGTTGAGCCCCAGTCGGAAACCGTGTGGCGCCAGGCGGACAAGTACAAGGTTCCGCGGATGTGCTTCATCAACAAGCTCGACCGCACCGGTGCCAACTTCTATTATTGCGTGCAGACGATCATCGATCGCCTGGGCGCGACTCCCGCTGTCCTCTATCTGCCCATCGGCGCGGAATCGGATTTCAAAGGCCTGGTCGACCTCGTCAATGATCGCGCGATCATCTGGAAGGACGAGAATCTGGGTGCAGAGTTCACCTATGAAGCGATCCCGGACGATCTGGCCGACAAGGCCGCTGAATATCGTGAAAAGCTGATCGAACTCGCCGTCGAGCAGGACGACGAGGCGATGGAAGCCTATCTCGAAGGCAACATCCCCGACGCCGCCACGCTCAAGAAGCTGATCCGCAAGGGTACGCTCAATCAATCGTTCGTGCCGGTACTGTGTGGCTCGGCGTTCAAGAACAAGGGCGTCCAGCCGCTGCTCGACGCGGTCGTCGATTATCTGCCTTCGCCGCTCGACATCGAGGACGTGCAGGGCATCAACCCGAATACCGAAGAGCCCGACAGCCGTCCGACCTCGGACGACGCGCCCTTCTCGGGTCTGGCGTTTAAGATCATGAACGACCCGTTCGTGGGCTCGCTCACCTTCCTGCGCATCTATTCCGGCACCCTGACCAAGGGCACCTATCTGAACTCGGTCAAGGACAAGAAGGAAAAGATCGGCCGCATGCTGCTGATGCATGCCAACAGCCGTGAAGACATCGAGGCGGCCTATGCGGGTGACATCGTCGCGCTGGCCGGCATGAAGGAAACCACCACCGGTGATACGCTGTGCGCCGAGCGCCAGCCGATCATCCTGGAGCGGATGGAATTCCCTGAGCCGGTTATCGAACTGTCGGTGGAACCCAAGACTAAGGCTGACCAGGAAAAGATGGGCGTGGCGCTCAACCGTCTGGCTGCCGAAGATCCGTCCTTCCGCGTTACGACCGATCACGAATCGGGTCAGACGATCATCAAGGGCATGGGTGAACTTCACCTCGAAATCTTGGTCGACCGCATGAAGCGCGAGTTCAAGGTCGAGGCGAATGTCGGCGCGCCGCAGGTGGCCTATCGCGAGTATCTGAAGAAGCCCGTCGATATTGACTACACCCACAAGAAGCAGTCGGGCGGCACTGGCCAGTTCGGCCGCATCAAGGTGAAGCTGACGCCGGGTGAGCGCGGTGCGGGCATCATCTTCAAGGATGAGATCAAGGGCGGTAACATTCCCAAGGAATATATCCCCGCGATCGAAAAGGGCATGCGCGAGACGGCGGCCACTGGCTCGCTCATCGGCTTCCCGATCATCGACTTCGAAATCCTGCTCTATGACGGCGCCTACCACGACGTCGACTCGTCTGCGCTGGCGTTCGAAATCACCGGTCGCGCAGCGATGCGCGAAGCGGCGCAAAAGTCGGGCATCACCTTGCTCGAGCCGGTCATGAAGGTCGAAGTTGTCACCCCGGAAGAATATCTGGGCGACGTCATCGGCGACATGAACAGCCGTCGTGGCCAGATCCAGGGCACCGATACGCGCGGCAACGCGCAGGTGGTCGAGGCCATGGTGCCGCTGGCCAACATGTTCGGCTATGTAAACTCGCTGCGTTCCTTCACCCAGGGCCGTGCGAATTACTCGATGATCTTCTCCCATTATGACGAAGTGCCGCAGAATGTGGCGGACGAAGTCAAGGCGAAGATGGCCTGATGATTTTCCTTGGCCGGGCCGTGCAGGCGGCTCGGTTAGGGGCTGGTAATCTGTAAATTTGCTGCTATGGACGCGCCTTCGCGAGGCGCGGCCGAGCGGTCTGACCAAGCTGATTTGATTAGAAGGTAGGAAAAAATGGCTAAGGCTAAGTTTGAGCGGAACAAGCCGCACTGCAACATCGGCACCATCGGTCACGTTGACCATGGCAAGACCTCGCTGACCGCGGCGATCACCAAGGTTCTCGCCGAAACCGGCGGCGCGACCTTCGTCGACTACGCCAACATCGACAAGGCGCCCGAAGAGCGCGAGCGCGGCATCACCATCTCGACCGCGCACGTCGAATATGAGACCGAAGCCCGTCACTACGCGCACGTCGACTGCCCGGGTCACGCTGACTACGTCAAGAACATGATCACCGGTGCGGCCCAGATGGACGGCGCGATCCTCGTCGTTTCGGCCACCGATGGCCCGATGCCGCAGACCCGTGAGCACATCCTGCTCGCCAAGCAGGTCGGCGTTCCCCAGCTGGTCGTGTTCATGAACAAGGTCGACCTGGTCGACGATCCGGAAATCCTGGAACTCGTCGAGCTGGAAATCCGCGAACTGCTGTCGTCCTACGACTTCGACGGCGACAACATCCCCGTCATCCCCGGTTCGGCCGTGAAGGCGCTGGATGGTTCGAACGACGAAATCGGCCGCGAAGCTGTTTTGAAGCTGATGGCTGCCGTCGACAGCTTCATCCCGCAGCCGGAGCGTCCGGTTGACAAGCCCTTCCTGATGCCGATCGAAGACGTGTTCTCGATTTCGGGTCGTGGTACGGTTGTGACCGGCCGCGTTGAAACCGGCATCGTCAAGGTTGGTGAGGAAGTCGAGATCGTCGGCATCCGCGACACCCGCAAGACCACCGTCACCGGCGTTGAAATGTTCCGCAAGCTGCTTGATCAGGGTGAGGCTGGCGACAACATCGGTGCTCTGGTTCGTGGCGTTGGCCGTGAAGACGTTGAGCGTGGCCAGGTTCTGGCAAAGCCCGGTTCGGTTACACCGCACACCGAGTTCGACGCTGAAGTCTACGTGCTGTCGAAGGAAGAAGGCGGCCGTCACACCCCGTTCTTCGCGAACTATCGTCCGCAGTTCTACTTCCGCACCACGGACGTCACCGGCGAAGTTATCCTGCCCGAGGGCACCGAGATGGTCATGCCCGGTGACAACGTTAAGCTCGGCGTGAAGCTCATCGCGCCGATCGCGATGGACTCGGGTCTGCGCTTCGCCATCCGCGAAGGTGGCCGCACCGTCGGCGCCGGGGTTGTCGGCACGATCTCGAAGTAATATAGGACCGCAGCGGCGCGGATCGCCTGATTCGCGCCGCTCGAATTTTCTACCGCCCCGGATCGCCTTTCTCCGGCTCTTGCTGAGCTAGAAGGGCAGAAAACGGGGCGGATATTTTTTGATGGTGCATTCTCACAAGTCATCGGCTGCTCCAGCTGATTTCTGAAAATGCTCCAGGTTTTTGGCTCTTTCGCATCGGTACAGGAACAATGGACAGCAACATCCGCATTCGCCTCAAGGCGTTCGATCATCGCGTGCTCGATCAGGCGACCGGCGACATCGCCGACACCGCCCGCCGCACCGGCGCCCTCATTCGCGGTCCGATTCCCCTTCCGACGCGCATCGAAAAGTTCACGGTCAATCGTGGCCCGCACATCGACAAGAAGTCGCGCGAGCAGTTCGAGGTCCGTACATACAAGCGCATGCTTGACATTGTGCAGCCGACGCCGCAGACGGTCGACGCGCTGATGAAGCTGGACTTGGCTGCCGGCGTGAACGTGGAAATCAAGCTGGCCTAAAGCTGGCAAGTCCCTGCCAACCCGAAAGGCTGGCAGGGTATCGGGCGTTCTGGCTTGCCAGGAGCTCAAACGACACAAGGGATACCGCACGGCCCCTCCGGTGACCCGGAATGGCTCGTGGTCCTGGTCCCCCGTCGCCTTCCCCGAGCAGGGGTCGGCATCCAACCCGGACGGGGTGATTGTTAATTGGGTTGGCCGCGAGGGAGGATCCTGAGCGGTTTTTTCGTTGGATACGCCCGCTGCTAAGGCGGGCCTCTATGGGAGTAATCAGTGATGCGCACAGGCGTGATCGCTAAGAAAGTCGGGATGACCCGTCTGTTCCAGGAGGACGGACGTCATATTCCCGTTACGGTTCTGGCCCTTGAGGGCAATCAGGTCGTGGCTCGCAAGGAAGTCGATCGTGACGGTTATGTCGCGGTTCAGCTCGGTGCGGGCGTCGCGAAGGTCAAGAATGTCGCCAAGCCGCAGCGTGGCCATTTCGCCAAGGCGGAAGTGGAGCCGAAGGCGCGTCTGGTCGAATTCCGTGTCGCCGAGGATGCGCTCCTCGATGTCGGCGCCGAGATCGCAGCCGATCATTTCATCGCCGGCCAGCTGGTCGACGTCGCTGGCCACACCCAGGGTAAGGGTTTCGCCGGTGCCATGAAGCGCTGGGGCTTCGGCGGTATGCGCGCCACGCACGGCGTGTCCATCAGCCACCGTGCCCATGGTTCGACCGGTAATCGCCAGGACCCGGGCCGCGTCTTCAAGAACAAGAAGATGGCGGGTCACATGGGTGATCGCGAGCGCACGCAGCAGAATCTCGAAATCGTCCGCACGGACGTCGAGCGTGGCCTGCTGTTCGTCAAGGGTAGCGTTCCGGGCGCAAAGGGCACCTGGCTGACCGTCAGTGACGCCGTCAAGGTGAAGCGTCCTGCCGACGCTCCTTATCCGGCGAGCCTCAAACAGGCTGCCAACAGCAACAACGCTCCGGCCGAGACGCCCGCTGAAGAAGCGGCTGCTCCCGAAGCGACCGAAGGCCAGGAGGGCTAATCATGAAGGTCAATGTACAGACCCTCGACGCGCAGGCCGCTGGCGATGTGGAGCTGAACGATGCCGTGTTCGGTGTCGAGCCCCGCACCGACATCCTGCACCGCGTCGTGCTCTGGCAGCTCGAGAAGCGCCGCGCTCCGGCGCGTGCTACCCGTGAGCGTTCGGACGTTGCCCGCACGGGCAAGAAGTTTGGCCGCCAGAAGGGTGGCGGTACGGCTCGTCACGGCGACCGCAAGGCGCCGGTGTTCATCGGCGGTGGTAAGGCGCACGGTGCCCGTGCCCGCACGTTCGGTCACGACCTCAACAAGAAGGTTCGTGCGCTCGGCCTGAAAATGGCCCTGTCGTCGAAGGCCAAGGACGGATCGCTGATCGTTCTCGACAATCTCGACGTAGCGGAAGGCAAGACCAAGGCTCTGGTCGCGCACCTCGCCAAGCTGAACCTCAACAAGGCGCTGTTCATCGACGGTGACGCAGTGAATGTCAGCTTCGCGAAGGCTTCGGCGAACATCGTCGGCGTGGACCTGCTGCCGGCCGTCGGCGCCAATGTCTACGACATCCTGAGGGCGGATTCGCTGGTGCTGACGCGCGCCGCGGTCGAAAAGCTGGAGGCGCGTTTCAATGGCTAAGAAAGAAGCCGCGAAGGTCGACAACCGTCATTACGACGTCGTCGTCGCCCCGGTCATCACCGAGAAGTCGACCCTTCTCTCCGAGAACAACGCCGTGGTCTTCAAGGTCGCCAATGACGCGACCAAGCCGGAGATCAAGGCTGCCGTCGAAGCGCTCTGGGGCGTGACCGTGAAGAGCGTGAACACGCTGGTGGCCAAGGGCAAGACCAAGAAGTGGAAGGGCAAGCCCTACACGCGGTCTGACGTGAAGAAGGCGATCGTTCGCCTGGCTGACGGCCAGTCGATCGACATCACCGAAGGAGTGCGCTGACCATGGCGCTTAAGAGCTACAACCCGACGAGCCCGGCCCAGCGCGGCCTGATCCTCGTCGACCGCAGTGGCCTGCACAAGGGCAAGCCCGTCAAGGCGTTGACCGAAGGCAAGCGCAAGACCGGTGGCCGCAACAACAAGGGCCATGTGACCTCGCGCGGCATCGCCGGTGGTCACAAGCAGCGTTACCGCATCATCGACTTCAAGCGTCGCCTGTGGGACGTCGAAGGCACGGTTGAGCGTCTGGAATATGACCCCAACCGCACCGCCTTCATCGCGCTGGTCAACTATCCCGACGGCACCCAGGCCTATATCCTGGCGCCGCAGCGTCTGGCTCCCGGTGACAAGGTCGTCGCGGGCAAGAAGACCGACGTGAAGCCAGGCAACGCGATGGAACTCGGCCAGATGCCAGTCGGCACCATCATCCACAATATCGAGATGAAGCCCGGCAAGGGTGGGCAGCTCTGCCGTTCGGCGGGCACCTATGCCCAGCTGGTCGGTCGCGATCGTGGCATGGTGATGGTCCGTCTGTCTTCGGGCGAACAGCGCTACATCCGTTCGGATTGCATGGGCACCGTCGGTGCCGTGTCGAACCCGGACAATGCCAACACCAACCTCGCCAAGGCCGGCCGTAACCGCTGGCTCGGCAAGCGTCCGCTGACGCGCGGTGTGGCGAAGAACCCGGTCGATCACCCGCATGGCGGTGGTGAAGGCCGGACCTCGGGCGGCCGTCATCCGGTCACCCCCTGGGGCAAGCCGACCAAGGGTGCGCGCACCCGCCACAACAAGGCGACGGACAAGTTCATTATCCGTAGCCGCCACGCGAAGAAGAAGAGGTAAGCGAGATGGCTCGTTCCGTCTGGAAAGGTCCGTTCGTGGACCTCAGCCTTCTGAAGAAGGCGGAAGTCGCTCAGGATGCCGGTGGCCGTTCGGGTCCGATCAAGACCTGGTCGCGCCGCTCCACCATCCTGCCGCAGTTCGTCGGCCTGACGTTCAACGTCTATAACGGCCGCAAGCATGTTCCGGTCTCGGTGAACGAGGATATGGTGGGTCATAAGCTGGGCGAATTCGCTCCGACCCGCTACTTCCCCGGCCACGCCGCCGACAAGAAGGGCAAGCGCTAATGAGCAAGGAAAAGGCTCCCCGTCGCGTCGCCGACAATGAGGCGCTGGCCGTTGGCACGCAGATTCGTGGTTCGGCGCAGAAGCTGAACCTGGTGGCTACGCTCATCCGCGGCCGCAAGGTCGAGGACGCGCTGAACATCCTCGCCTTCTCGAAGAAGGCGATGGCGGTCGACGTGCGCAAGGTGCTGGCTTCGGCCATCGCCAATGCGGAAAACAACCACAATCTGGACGTCGACAGCCTTGTCGTCGCGGAAGCATCGGTGGGCAAGAGCTTCACCATGAAGCGCTTCCACGCTCGCGGCCGTGGCAAGTCGACCCGGATCCTGAAGCCCTTCAGCCGCGTGCGCATCGTCGTGCGTGAAGCAGCTGAAGAAGCGGAGGCGTAAGAGACATGGGTCACAAGAGCAATCCGATCGGTCTGCGCCTGCAGATCAACCGTACCTGGGACAGCCGCTGGTTCGCGGAAGGCGCCGACTATGGCCGTCTGCTGCTGGAGGATCTGAAGATCCGCCAGTATATCATGAAGAACCTGCCGCAGGCCGCGATCTCCAAGGTCGTGATCGAGCGTCCCGCCAAGCTGTGCCGCGTGTCGATCTACGCTGCCCGTCCCGGTGTCATCATCGGCAAGAAGGGCGCGGACATCGAGAAGCTGCGCAAGAAGCTGGGCAGCCTGACCTCTTCGGACGTCAGCCTGAACATCGTCGAAATCCGCAAGCCGGAAATCGACTCCAAGCTCGTTGCGCAGGGTATCGCCGACCAGCTGGAACGCCGCGTTGCTTTCCGTCGCGCCATGAAGCGTGCGGTGCAGTCGGCTCTTCGCTTGGGCGCTGAAGGCATCAAGATCACCTGCGGCGGCCGTCTGGGCGGCGCAGAGATCGCGCGTGTCGAATGGTATCGCGAAGGCCGCGTTCCGCTGCACACGCTGCGCGCGAATGTCGACTATGCCGAAGCAACCGCGCACACCGCTTATGGCGTTTGCGGCATCAAGGTGTGGATCTTCAAGGGCGAGATTCTCGGCCATGATCCGTTCGCGACCGACCGGCTGATGCTGGAGGCTCAGACCTCCGGCGTGCGCCCGGCACGCTGAGAATAAGGTAGGTATAGCGTCATGCTGCAACCGAAAAAAATGAAGTTCCGCAAGACCTTCAAGGGTCGGATCAAGGGCGACGCCAAGGGCGGTTCGGCTCTGAACTTTGGCGCCTATGGTCTGAAGGCTCTGGAACCCGAGCGCGTTACCGCACGCCAGATCGAAGCGGCCCGGCGCGCGATCCAGCGTCACCTTCGCCGTCAGGGCCGTCTGTGGATCCGCGTGTTCCCCGACGTGCCGGTGTCGAAGAAGCCCGCCGAAGTCCGTCAGGGTAAGGGTAAGGGTTCGGTCGAATATTGGGCAGCTCGCGTCAAGCCGGGCCGCATCCTGTTCGAACTGGACGGCGTGCCCGGCCCGCTCGCAGCAGAGGCTTTCTCGCGCGCCGCGATGAAGCTGCCGATCAAGACGAAGGTTGTCGCTCGCCTCGGCGACACCTCCCACCTGGAGGGTTAATCCGTGGCGAATGTAGCTGACCTCAAGACCAAGACGGACGACGAGCTGTCGACCGAGCTCAACAACCTGAAGCGTGAGCAGTTCAATCTGCGCTTCCAGGCGGCCACCAACCAGCTGGAAAAGCCCAGCCGCGTGCGTGAAGTCCGCCGGTCGATCGCGCAGATCAAGACCCTTCAGTCCGAGCGTTCGCGCTCGGCTGCGAAGTAAGAAGGAAATCACACGATGCCCAAGCGCGTGCTGACGGGAACGGTGGTTTCCGACAAGACCGACAAGACGGTGGTGGTTCGCGTGGAGCGCAAGGTTAAGCATGCGCTCTACGGCAAGATCATTCGCCGTTCGAAGAAGTACCATGCCCATGACGAGGGCAATGTCTACAAGGAAGGCGAAACGGTCCGCATCGAAGAGACCGCTCCGATTTCCAAGCTCAAGACCTGGAAGGTTATCGAGCGCGTGGACACCCACAAGTCGCCCGAAACGGCGGCCTGAGGTTAGTCACCGGCCGTAAGGGTCGAAATTTCGGACGCGGGGCTGGCCTTTTCCTTCGGGAGAGGTTACAGGCCCGCGCTTCGTGTTTCGAATCTTCCGGTCGAAACTCGAATTCGGAACCGCCGGGATAGTCTCGGTAGGCCAGACAAGAAGGAACCGGATCCATGATCCAGATGCAATCCAATCTTGACGTCGCTGACAACAGCGGCGCCAAGCGCGTCCAGTGCATCAAGGTGCTGGGCGGCTCGAAGCGTCGCTTCGCGAGCGTGGGCGACATCATCGTCGTCTCGATCAAGGAAGCTGCGCCTCGTGGCAAGGTGAAGAAGGGTGACGTGCATCGCGCGGTCATCGTGCGCACCGCCAAGGACGTGCGTCGCGCTGACGGCAGCGTGATTCGCTTCGACGGCAATGCCGCTGTGCTGATCAACAAGAACGAGGAGCCGATCGGCACCCGTATCTTTGGCCCGGTCGTTCGCGAACTGCGCGCCAAGAAGCACATGAAGATCATCAGCCTTGCTCCTGAGGTGCTGTAATGAGCGCTGCTAGAATCAAGAAGGGCGACAAGGTCGTCATCCTGGCTGGCAAGGACAAGGGCCGCACGGGCGCCGTCCTCCAGGTCATGCCGAAGGACGATAAGGTGCTGGTAGAAGGCATCAACGTGCATGCGCGTCATCGCAAGCCCGACCAGGCGAACCCGCAGGGTGGCATCGAGCGCAAGCCCGCGCCGCTTCACATTTCGAACGTCGCTGTCGCCGACAAGGATGGCAAGCCGACCCGCGTCCGTTTCGAGGACCGCGACGGCAAGAAGGTCCGCGTCGCCGTTAAGTCCGGTGAGGTGCTGTAATGAGCGAGAAGTACACTCCGCGCTCCAAGTCGCTGTATGATGCCGAGATCGCGAAGGCGATGACCGAAAAGTTCGGTTACAAGAACGTCATGGAAGTGCCCAAGATCGAGAAGATCACGCTCAACATGGGCGTTGGCGAAGCGACCCAGGACAAGAAGAAGGTCACGTCGGCCGCCGAGGAAATGGAACTGATTGCTGGCCAGAAGCCGGTGATCACCAAGGCCCGTAAGTCGATCGCGCAGTTCAAGCTGCGTGAAGGCATGCCGATCGGTGCCAAGGTCACGCTGCGCCGCGAGCGCATGTACGAGTTCCTTGATCGCCTGATCAACATCGCTCTGCCCCGCGTGCGCGACTTCCGTGGTCTCAATCCGAAGAGCTTCGACGGCCGCGGCAACTATGCCTTCGGCATCAAGGAGCAGATCATCTTCCCCGAGATCAACTATGACCGCATCGACAAGGTGCGCGGCATGGACATCATCGTGACCACCACGGCGAAGACGGACGAGGAAGCGCGCGAACTGCTGCGTCTCTTCGGCTTCCCCTTCCCGATTGAAGAGAAGCAGGCGGCCTGATCGGGTCCCGCTTCTCTTTCCAGACACCCAAGGAAAGAGAACTTAAGTCATGGCGAAACTGAGTTCGATCAACAAGAATGAGCGCCGCAAGAAGCTGGTCAAGAAATATGCCGGCCGCTATGCGAAGCTCAAGGCGATCGCGAATGATACCGCGGCCGACGACAGCGATCGTCTGATCGCGCGTCTGAAGATGGCGGAGATCCCCCGCAACGGCAATCCGACCCGTATCCGGAACCGCTGCGAACTGACGGGGCGTCCCCGCGCTTATTACCGCAAATTCCGCCTCTGCCGCGTGCAGCTGCGTGATCTGGCCAACAAGGGCCTGATCCCCGGCGTCACCAAGTCGAGCTGGTAAGGATCATTTGAGATGGCATTGACCGATCCCCTGGGTGATATGCTCACCCGCATCCGCAACGGGCAGCAGGCGAAGAAGGACAGCGTTGTGTCCCCCGCTTCGAAGCTCCGCGCCCGCGTGCTCGACGTGCTCCAGCGCGAAGGCTATATCCGTGGTTATTCCGAGGAAGCCCTCGGCAAGCACCCCGGCCTGCGCATCGAGCTGAAATATTTCGAAGGCCAGCCGGCGATCAAGCACGTCGCCCGCGTCTCGAAGCCCGGCCGTCGCGTCTATTCGGGTTCCAAGGAACTGCCGGTGGTTCGCAATGGCCTGGGCATCACCATTGTCTCGACGCCCCGTGGCGTTCTGTCCGACGCCGAAGCGCGTGAGCAGAATGTCGGCGGCGAAGTGCTGGCGGAGGTGTTCTGATGAGCCGTACTGGTAAGAAGCCGGTTGCCGTCCCGTCGGGCGTCACCGCCGCCATCGAAGGCGGTCAGCTGTCGGTGAAGGGCCCGAAGGGCACCCTGTCGCTGCCGCTGGCTGACGAAGTGACCTACAGCATCGAAGACGGTTCGATCGCGGTAAAGCCCGCCAATGACAGCAAGCGCGCTCGCGCTTTCTGGGGCATGCAGCGCACGCTGATCGCAAACCTGATCACCGGTGTGACCGAAGGGTACACCAAGAAGCTGCTGATCACCGGCGTCGGCTACCGTGCCAACGCTCAGGGCAAGACCCTGAAGCTTCAGCTCGGCTATAGCCACGACGTCGATTTCGCGGTGCCCGAAGGCATCGAGATCAAGACCCCGGATAACACCACGGTCGAGATCAGCGGCATCGACAAGCAGAAGGTGGGTCAGGTTGCCGCCGAGATCCGCCGCTGGCGTAAGCCCGAACCCTATAAGGGCAAGGGTATCAAGTACGCCGGCGAGTTCATCTTCCGCAAGGAAGGGAAGAAGAAGTAAGATGGCAAAGCTTTCCCTCTTCGCGCGGCGTCGCCGCCGCGTCCGCACCGCGCTCAAGGCTGTTTCGGGCACGCGTCCGCGCCTCAGCGTCCACCGTTCGGGCCGTCATATCTACGCCCAGGTCATCGACGATGCGCAGGGCAAGACCCTGGCCGCCGCGTCGACCCTGGACAAGGATGTGCGCGGCAAGACCGGTGCCACTTCCGAAGCCGCTGCCGATGTCGGCAAGCGCGTCGCTGCTGCGGCGACTGCTGCTGGCGTTACCCAGGTCGTGTTCGACCGTGGTGGCTTCCTGTTCCATGGCCGCGTCAAGGCGCTGGCCGATGCGGCCCGTGAAGCCGGGCTGGAGTTCTGATCATGGCTGACGAAAACGATATCCAGGCCCAGCCGGGCGCACCTGCTGCCGTTGAAGGCGGCGAGCAGTCCGAAAATCGCGGTCCCGGCCGTGGTCGTGGCCGTGGCGGCGACCGCAACCGTGGCGAGCGCGGCGGCCGTGGCCGTCGGGACGACCGTCGGGGTGGCAACCGTGACGAGGAGCAGGGTGAAGAGCTGATCGAGAAGCTGGTTCACATCAACCGCGTCTCGAAGACCGTCAAGGGCGGTAAACGCTTCGGCTTCGCGGCTCTGGTCGTCGTCGGCGACGGCAAGGGCCGTGCGGGCTTCGGTCATGGCAAGGCGCGCGAAGTGCCGGAAGCCATCAGCAAGGCGACCGCTTCGGCCAAGAAGGCGATGGTTCGCGTTCCGCTGAAGGAAGGCCGCACGCTGCACCATGATGGCCTTGGCCATTTCGGGGCGGGCAAGGTGACGGTTCGTTCGGCTCCGGCCGGTACGGGCATCATCGCCGGTGGCCCGATGCGCGCTGTGTTCGAAAGCCTCGGCGTCGCTGACGTCGTGACGAAGTCGAACGGCACTTCGAACCCCTACAACATGATCCGGGCGACCTTCGCGGCGCTGGGTGAACAGGTCAGCCCCAAGGCTGTGGCGCAGCGTCGCGGCAAGAAGGTTGCCGACCTGCTTCGTCGCGGTGGTGCCTCGGCCGAAGTCGCTCAGGCCGACGCCGAAGCGATTGCGGAGTAAGACAGCATGGCGAAGATCAAGATCAAGCAGATCGGTTCGCCGATCCGCCGTCCCGAAGCCCAGAAGAAGATTCTGATCGGCCTCGGCCTTGGCAAGATGCACCGCGTGGTGGAGCTGGAAGACACCGCGGAAGTCCGCGGCGCCATTGCCAAGCTGCCTCACATGGTGGCGGTGGTCGACTGACCCGTTCCTCTCCGCAAGCAGGAGTGGATATGCAGCCTGTCCGCGAAGCGGTTAGGCGGAGTTGGAGAGGGCTGGACCAGGCGCAACGTTTCGGCAAGCCCTCACAATTGCAACTAAGGGCCGCTGCGCGTCCCTAAGTATCCTTGCCTCTCCCGCCTGCGGGAGGGGCATCATCTTTTCAGCGCGAACATAGCGAAAGCGAGTGCACAATGACGAAGCTCAACGAACTCAATGACAATGCCGGCGCCCGCAAGGGCCGGATGCGCGTCGGCCGTGGTATCGGCTCCGGCAAGGGCAAGACCGCCGGTCGCGGCCAGAAGGGCGCGAAGGCGCGGTCGGGCGTCAGCATCAACGGCTTTGAGGGTGGCCAGATGCCGCTCCACATGCGTCTGCCGAAGCGCGGCTTCAACAACATCTTCGCCAAGGATTACGCGATCGTGAACCTGGGCGCTCTGCAGAAGGCAATCGACGCGGGCAAGCTCGACGCCAATGCTATGATCGACCATGCAGCGCTCAAGGGCGCTGCGCTGGCGCGGGGGGGCAAGGACGGTGTCCGTCTGCTCGCCAAGGGCGAACTGACGGCCAAGGTCAACCTGCTCGTTGCAGGCGCATCGAAGGGCGCTGTCGAAGCGGTCAAGAAGGTGGGCGGCAAGGTCGAAGTGATCGCCGTCGTTCCGGCTGCCGAAAAGGCCGCTGCCAAGAAGGGTAGCGCCAAGGCCGCCAAGAAGGCTTGAGCCAGGCCGCAAGGCTTGCAAGCATGGCCCCGCTGCCCGATATGGGTAGGCGGGGCCTTGTATTTGGGATCAAAAAGACCCTCATTGTCGGCTCCGATAGAATTCAGAATGAACGGTGTGAATTTCCGAGTTCGACAGCGTGCGATCACCCCGCTAAGGGGTTAGCGATTCCGCTCCGGGTATCTCAATCCGGCAAGATGTTTTGAAGGGCAGCCAAGATGGCATCGAGAGCCGACCAGCTCGCATCCAATCTCAGCCTGGCGAAGTTCAGCCAGGCGACCGACCTCAAGAAGCGCTTATGGTTCACGCTGGGCGCGCTGATCGTGTTCCGCTTTCTGAGCTTCGTTCCGTTGCCAGGAGTCGATCCCACCGCGCTCTCGCAGCTTTATGCGCAGACCAATGGCGGTGTCCTGGACATCTTCAACACCTTCTCTGGCGGGTCGCTTTCGCGCATGAGCCTGATTGCGCTCGGCGTCATGCCCTATATCACCGCCTCGATCGTGGTGCAGCTCGCGGCCAGCCTCTCGCCCCAACTCGCGGCGATCAAGAAGGAAGGCGAGAGCGGGCGTAAGAAGCTCAACCAATATACCCGTTACGGCACCGTCGGTCTGACCGCCGTGCAGGGCTATTTCATCGCTGTAGGCCTCGAAAGCTTTGGGGCGCAGTCGGGCGTTCAGGCGGTGGTCGATCCTGGCTTCCTGTTCCGGATCGCGGCGGTCGTTTCGCTGATCGGCGGAACGATGTTCCTGATGTGGCTGGGTGAGCAGATCACGTCGCGCGGCATCGGCAACGGCGTTTCGCTTATCATCATGGCCGGCATCGTCGCCCAGCTTCCGGTAACGCTGAGCAATTTGTTCAAGTCAGGCAGCGAAGGGTCGATTTCCGGCCTGCTGATCGTGATGGTCATCGCTCTGGCCGTAGGCCTGATCCTGCTGATCTGCTTCATGGAGCGTGCGCAGCGCCGGGTGTTGATTCAATATCCCAAGCGCCAGACGCGTCAGGGTTTGATGCAGGCTGACCGGAGCCATCTGCCGCTCAAGGTCAATACCGCAGGCGTGATCCCGCCGATCTTTGCCAGCTCGCTGTTGCTGATGCCGCTCACCATCTCGCAGTTCGCGGGCAATACCGTTGCTGGCGAGAGCAGACTCGGCGATTTCGTGCTGACGCTGAACCAATATCTGTCACACGGCAGCCCGGTCTACATGGCGTTGTACGGCCTCGGCATCGTGTTCTTCTGCTTCTTCTACACGGCGGTTGTGTTCAATCCGGAAGAGACTGCCGACAATCTCAAGCGCAACGGCGGGTTCATCCCCGGCATCCGTCCAGGCAAGAACACGGAAAATTATCTGGACTATGTGCTGACCCGGATCACGGTCATCGGTGCGGCTTACCTGGCTATCATCTGCCTGGTGCCGGAATTTGCCATCGCGCGGGCGGGTATCCCCTTTTATCTGGGCGGAACTAGCCTGCTAATTGTGGTGAACGTCACCGTCGATACCGTGACCCAGATCCAGAGCCACTTGCTGGCCCATCAATATGGGGATCTGATCAAGAAGGCCAAGCTGAAGGGACGGCTCCGTTAAAGGCGCATCAGCGCCAGCGCGAGAACAGGGGAGTATGCGCACATGAATATCATTCTGCTGGGCCCTCCGGGAGCAGGTAAGGGCACGCAGGCGAGCCGTTTGGTCGAAGATCGCGGCATGGTGCAGTTGTCGACGGGCGACATGCTGCGCGCAGCGGTCAAGGCTCAGACGCCGGTTGGCCTGAAAGCCAAGGCGGTAATGGAAGCGGGCGAACTCGTGTCTGACGAAATCGTCTCCGGCATCATCGGGGAAGCGTTGGATGGGCTCGCTACCGGCACGGGCGTGATCTTCGATGGTTATCCGCGTACCGAAGCGCAGGCGCATTCGCTTGACTCCATCCTTGCTGACCGCAGCCGTACGCTTGCTCATGTCATCGAACTTGATGTTGATGAGGACGCTCTGGTCGAGCGCATCACAGGCCGGTTTACCTGCGCGAGCTGTGGCGAAGGCTATCATGACAGCTTCAAGCAACCCAAAGTCGAGAATGAATGCGATAAATGCCACGGGCATGAGTTCAAGCGCCGCCCGGACGACAATGAAGAGACTGTCCGCACCCGCATGGCGGAATATCGCGCCAAAACCGCTCCTATTCTCCCTATCTATGAGGCGCGGGGCATCGTGTCTCGAGTCGACGGCATGGCCGACATGGACGATGTGACCGCGGCGATCGCGGCCATATTGGATCGGCCCTGAGCTTGCGCTAGTTTCTCCCGTCGGTCATCGACGGGGGAAAGAGGATGCGAGCTTGTATCCGGGCTGTCTTCATTACGGCTCTCGCTGCCGGAACGGTCGCGCAAGCCGAAGTCAAATCGGTCAATGATGCCGGCTTCTCGATCGCCAGCAACGTCCGCATCGATCGGGATGCCCGGTCGGTCTACTCGCTGATCGTCAAGCCTGCGCGGTGGTGGAGCAGCGAGCACAGCTCTAGCGGTGATGCCGCTAACCTCAGCATGGATCCGCGAGCAGGTGGATGCTTTTGTGAGCGCCTGCCGGGAGCAAACGGCAACGCTGGTAGTGTCGAGCATGCACGTCTGATCTTGGCCGAGCCCTACAAGCGGGTGAGATTGTCCGGGGCTCTAGGGCCTTTGCAAGCCGATGCCGTCATCGGCACGCTTGAACTCACGATCATGCCATCCGATCGCGGTGTGGAGGTGACCATGAGCTATATAGCAGCAGGCTATATGCGGATAGATTCGAAGCAGATGGCGCCAGCGGTAGACAAGGTCTTGACTGAGCAACTCATGCGATTGAAGCGCGTCGCGGAGCAGGGGGGCTGACGCCAGCCCACGAACACATACCGCCTTGGCCCTATCCCCCACGGTAAATTGTTCTTCCCATCTTAACCGATTGATTGCTGTTTTATTGCTAATATGTCCGGGTGACTGGTTTGCCTCCCCGCGCCCGCTTGGTGGAACTGGATGCCCTGCGGGGCATCGGGGCGCTATGCGTCCTCGTTTTCCACTATTCGACCCGTTTCCACGAGTTGTTCCCCCAAGCGGCCCATGTGCCATTCAGCTTCCCGGGCGGCAATTATCGAGTCCTTCTATTCTTCACCATTTCTGGCTTCGCGATCTTCTTCACGCTCGACCGTATTCGAAGCGTCGCTGATTTCATGGTCAACCGCGTCGCGCGGCTCTATCCCGCTTATCTCATCGCGATGCTGCTTACCTTGTCGATTGAATATCTGGCGAAAGCCACCCAGTTGCTGGTTGGGCCCGGCGCGATCGTCGCCAACATCACGATGCTGCAAGGTTTCGCCTTCCTTCCCGAAGTGGACGGCGCCTATTGGACGCTGACGGTCGAAATCGCCTTCTATTTCTGCATGATATCCATCTGGAAATGGGCCGGGTTGAAAAGGCTGGAACCTGTACTCGCGCTGTGGCTCGCGGTCCGCGCGATCTATGGTTTTTGGCCGGACATGCCGGAGCGGATCATCATGCTCTTCGTGCTGCGCAACCTTCCCTTCTTCGTCATAGGGATGCTGTCCTATCGAGTCTGGTCCGGACAGCGGCATTGGCGCGAGCAGGCGCCCTACGCGATGATCACCCTGCTCTCTGTCGCCATGATGGAGACGTGGGACGTCACGATCATGGCCTGCGTCTTGCTGGCAGGCTTTGCCGCGCTCATTCAAGGTCGCCTGCGATGGATTGCGGCACGTCCGCTGCTTTGGATGGGAGGCATCAGCTATTCCTTCTACCTCATTCACCAGCATGTCGGCTTCGTCGTGATGCTGAAAATGACGGAGCAAGGCTATAGCCCCTGGCTCGCCTTCTTTTCCGCTTTCCTTGTCGCGCTGATCTTAGGCGCGGGGATCAACAGGCTGGTGGAGCGTCCCGCGGGCGAGGCGATATTGTCGTGGTGGCGGCGGCGGCGCGAAAGAAGGTTGGTGCAGCCGGAAGTCTCGTCCCGGCCGATTTGATAGCGGTGTCTGTTCTGACAACGGCAGCGATGCTGAGCCAAGAAGAGCAGAACAGGGGCTCGGCGACGCTTCGCCAAGCCCCTGCATTGAAGCCTTACTGTGCGCGCGGAGCAGCGGCTGCCGCGTTAGCGGGCAGGCCGCCCATCTGCGTGACGAGCTTGGTATAGGCATCGAGATAGGCGAGCACGATCACCTGGCCAATTTCGGTATTCTGGTAGCCGCTGGCACCGGCGGCCGCAAAGCCGCCCCACCACCCGGCACCGCCGCCGCCGCCAAAGCCGATGTCGGTCTTGCGCGCATAGCCTTCGGTCAGCGCCTCTTCTTCCGTCGTGCGGGCGTTCACGATGGAAAGCGTGACGTTCGCTTCCTTCTTCTTGATGTTGAGGCCTCCGGCAAGTGCGCCGAACGTGCCGCCCATCAGGCCGCCAAGTGCAGCGCCGAAGCCGCCACCGCCAGAATTGCGGTTGGACGATACGATATCAGGCTCCAGATAATAGTCGGCCGCCTTGACCTGGCCCCGGCCCAGGTTCGATCCGGCCTGCAATTCGCCGGAGTCCGCCATGGCGCGTTCCATCGCCCGGCTCTGCATGGCGCGGCCGCGATTGACGATGCCGAAACAGCCGGACTGCTGGATCAATACCTTGAGCACCGCTTCCGGGCTGCCCAGGTTCAGTTCGCGCCACCACTGGTTGTCGGGCTCGACGATCGCGACGGTGCCAAGGCGGCGGGTGCAGCGGGGAATCTCCTGCTGAGCGCGTTCCTGCGCCCTGCGGCCCGAAGACGCGCCCTTGGTGGTGCCATCCTTATAGGTCTTGCCGGAAGAACTCATATTCGTCTGCGCCATCGCAGACATCGGCGTCGCAAGCATCGATGCTGCCGCGACGACCGCGGAAACCGTCTTGAACATTGCCCCAAATCCCCTTTTCGAGCGGTTAATTACGGAATTTCTTATGTGGTACGACCCGCTTAAAGCTCGCGTCACTTACCATAGCTCGCGGCCTTTTCCTACTGATGGCCTGGCTGTTTCTAAGCTCTGCTGACAGGCCCGCAAATGGCTGCTATCGGCGCGGGCCATGACCGACCTTTCGCATATCCGCAACTTCTCGATCATCGCCCATATCGACCATGGCAAGTCGACCCTGGCCGATCGCCTGATCCAGCGCACCGGCGGCCTGACCGACCGCGAGATGAGCGCGCAGGTGCTCGACAATATGGATATCGAAAAGGAACGGGGCATCACCATCAAGGCGCAGACGGTGCGTCTCGATTATGTCGCGAAAAATGGTGAGACCTATGAGCTCAACCTCATGGACACGCCGGGGCATGTCGACTTTGCCTATGAGGTGAGCCGGTCGCTTGCCGCCTGCGAGGGCGCGCTGCTGGTGGTGGACGCGGCGCAGGGCGTGGAAGCGCAGACGCTGGCCAACGTCTATCAGTCGATCGAACACGACCATGAGATCGTGCCGGTGTTGAACAAGATCGACCTGCCCGCCGCCGAACCGGAGAAAGTGCGCGCGGAAATCGAGGAGGTCATCGGCCTGGACGCGTCCGAAGCGGTGCTGGCGAGTGCCAAGTCGGGCATCGGCATCGACGACATCCTTGAAGCGATCGTTGCGAAAATCCCGCCGCCCAAGGGCGATCGCAACGCGCCGCTGGAAGCGATGCTGGTCGATAGCTGGTACGACCCTTATCTGGGCGTCGTCATCCTGGTGCGCGTCGTCAATGGCGTCATCAAGAAGGGGCAGCAGATCAAGTTCATGATCGGCGAGACCGAGCATCTGATCGATCGCGTCGGTTGCATGCGGCCCAAGATCGAGCAGCTGCCGGAACTCGGCCCGGGTGAGATCGGCTTCATCACCGCGCAGATCAAGGACATAAGCCAGACCCGCGTCGGCGATACCATCACTACGGTGAAGAACCCGGCCGCCAATCCGCTGCCGGGCTTCAAGGAAGTGCAGCCGGTCGTGTTCTGCGGCTTGTTTCCCGTCGATGCGAACGATTTTGAAAAGCTGCGCGACTCGATTTCCAAGCTCCGGCTCAATGATGCGTCCTTCTCCTTCGAGATGGAGACGTCGGCGGCGCTCGGCTTCGGCTTCCGCTGCGGCTTCCTGGGGCTGCTGCATCTGGAGATCATCCAGGAGCGGCTGACCCGCGAATATGATCTCGACCTTATCACCACCGCGCCGTCGGTGGTCTATGAGATGCATATGAAGGACGGGACCGTGCGCCATTTGCACAACCCGGCCGACATGCCAGACCCCAATCATATCGAGATGATCGAGGAGCCCTGGATCGAGGCGGTGATCTACTGCCCCGATGAATATCTGGGATCGATCCTGAAGCTGTGTCAGGATCGGCGCGGGATTCAGAAGAACCTGACCTATGTCGGTGGGCGGGCGCAGGTGACCTATGAACTGCCGCTCAACGAAGTGGTGTTCGACTTCTACGACCGGCTGAAGTCGATCAGCCGGGGCTATGCCAGTTTCGACTATCACCAGATCGGCACGCGGGAGGGCGACCTGGTCAAGATGAGCATCCTCGTCAACAACGAGCCGGTCGACGCGCTGTCGATGATCGTTCACCGCTCGGCGGCCGAGGCGCGTGGGCGGCATATGTGCGAGCGGCTGAAGGACCTGATCCCTCGCCACCTGTTCAAGATCCCGATCCAGGCGGCGATCGGCGGCAAGGTGATTGCCCGTGAGACGATCGCGGCGATGCGCAAGGATGTCACCGCGAAATGCTATGGCGGCGACATCACGCGCAAGAAGAAGCTGCTGGAGAAGCAGAAAGAGGGGAAGAAGCGGATGCGCGAATATGGATCGGTGCAGATCCCGCAGGAAGCCTTCATCGCGGCGCTGCGGATGGGGGATGAGAGCTAGAGTATCCGTGATGATCAAGCTGGAGATTGCGTCCAGCATCGATCGGCTTTGAGCAGGGCG
>NZ_JALKHS010000009.1:0-51701 GCF_023051225.1 Sphingobium agri
GGCAAAATGGTCAGGTTCACGCCGAACGGCTTGTCGGTCATGGTGCGGCACCGCTCGATCTCGGCCGCCAGCGCCTCGGGCGTCGGTTGCGTCAGCGCCGTCAGGATACCCAGACCGCCGGCATTGGACACCGCCGACGCAAGCTCGGCGCGGCCCACCCACTGCATGCCACCCTGGATGATAGGATAGCGCGTGCCGGTAAGCTCGGTGATTCGCGTCTTCATTATCAGGCTCGGCTGCCGCGCATTGCTCTACCGATCCAGGCGAAGTTCATAGCCGCCCCGAAGGACAGCGCCATCAGCAGCAACATTGCCAGATGATAATTGTTCATCGTATCGCGAAGCCATCCTGCAACCGGAGCGCCGAAGGTAAACGGCAGGGTGAAAGCACCCAGAAAGCCAACCACGCGAGGAAACGCCGCAATCCCGAAGAGTTGAGCGACAAGAACTGTAACCAGCGGAAAAATAGCGGCGCCCGATATGCCCATGATGATCATCGCCAGGGCGAGCGCGGGGAACCAGCCACTCATCGAGATCACCACCCAACTGGCTGTCAATCCGGCACCTGCAACACTCAGCGTCCGCGAAGCTCCGAATTTGTCGCAAGCCAGTCCTGCCAGGATGGACCCAAAGATGCTCGCAAGACCCTTGATGGACAGGAGCAGCGCCGCGGAGGAGGCGGCCACGCCGTATTCGGTTGCTATGGCGACAATATGTGCCGAACCGGTGATGGTGCTTGCCTGAAGCACACCTTCTCCGACCAAGATCGCCCAAAATAATGGCTGCGACAGAATAGCAGGCCTTGAAGCCGGATTTTCCGCCACATGTTCTGGTTGCGCGCATTCAGGCGGCTCCGAAACCCCCAGAAGGACCGGCAGAAGACAAATGTGCAGCCCCGCGAGCGCAAGGAACAACGCCGGCAGACCAAATCGCTGCATCATTATCGAGCCAAGCAACGGGATTACCGTTACAAACAGCGGAATATAGGCGATCCCAACCGCTCGCCCACGCGCGTGCGGATGCCAGTTGCCCGCAAGAATACTAGGCGGCAGACCTCCGAGCAGCGAAGCGCCCGGACCAATTGCCAGGGTGCAGATGACAAGCGTGGCTTCAATCGACTGAACAAGGGCAAGCAGAACATAGCCTGTCACCGACAGCGCAAGGCCGAGCATCATCGTGCTGCGCAGGCCGATGCGGGAAATCAATCCTGCCACAAGCGGTCCCAGCCCGCTCATCGCCAGCACGGTCAGCGCAAGAACCATGGCGGCCATGCCCCGCGTCGTATCGAAACGGTCCTGGATCGCTAATATGCTGACGGCGAACCCACCAAATGCGGAGCCTGTGGCCACATTCTGGGCAAGGAACGCCCGAACAAGCATCCTGCGCGCTTTGCGTCTGTCCGGGTCTGCGGCGGCGCGGCGCTGCGCAAGGCTGCTCATATCGTGGCGATCCCCGATGAATGTATAGCGAGAAGTCGAACGTGCCCGCCGGACCAAGCCCGGCGCGCTGATACGTTATCGACGACCACTCCCTTTATGATTTCCGCAGCGATGCGTTATCGATGACGAAGCGGTAGTGGACGTCGCCCTTTTCCATACGTTCATAGGCGGCGTTGATATCCTGGATGTCGATCATCTCGACATCGCAGGTGATGCCGTTGGCAGCGCAGAAGTCGAGCATCTCCTGGGTTTCCGCGATGCCGCCGACATTGGAGCTGGCGACAGACTTGCGGCCCATCATCAGCGGCACATTGTGGAGCGGCGGGTCGATCGCGCCGAGCAGTCCCAGGAGGATGAGCGTGCCGTTCCACGCCAGGGTGGCGACATAGGGATTGACGTCGTGCGCGTTGGGGACGGTGTCGAGGATATAGTCGAAGCTGTTGGCTGCTGCTGCCATCTGCGCCTCGTCGGTGGAGAGCACCACATGGTCAGCGCCCAGGCGCCGCGCTTCCTGCTCCTTGTCGGGACTGCGGGTGAACAGGGTCACCTCCGCGCCCATCGCCTTGGCGAACTTGAGCCCCATATGGCCGAGGCCGCCCAGGCCCACCACCGCCACCTTGTGACCGGGGCCGACCTTCCAGTGGCGCAGCGGCGAGTAGGTGGTGATGCCCGCGCACAGCAGCGGCGCTGCGGATTTGGCGTCCATGCCCTCGGGAATGCGCACCGTGAACTTGTCCGATACGATGATGTTTTCAGAATAGCCGCCATAGGACGGCATGCCGTCATGCCGGTCCATGAAACCGTAGGTCGGCGTTGCGTATTCCACGCAATAGGGCTCTTCGCCCGCATGGCATGGCTTGCACTTCTGGCAAGAGTCCACATAGCAGCCGACTCCGACCATGTCGCCGGGCTGGAACTTGCTGACCTCGCTGCCGACCGCCGTTACCCGGCCGACGATCTCATGGCCAGGAACGGTGGGATAGAGGGTGTATCCGGCATGATTACGGGCGTGGTGAAGATCGGAATGGCACACGCCGCAATAGAGGATGTCGATCGCCACGTCGTCGGCACGCAGGTCCCGGCGGGTGAAGGAGAAGGGCTCCAGATCGGTGTCTGCGCTCTGCGCTGCATAGGCTTTGGTCATGTTGGTCATGGCTTTTTCTAAAGTCCCTGGATGAGGCCAAGCCGCGAAAGGTCGGCCAGATATTTGACGATAAGAGGGCGAGACAGGTGGGGCACATCCTTTGCCGTGCCCACCTCATGCGCGATCACGTCGGCACGGAAGCGCGCCGAAGGAACCGACGTCCCGAACTCGCCGGGCATCTGATATTGTAGCTGGTGCAGCAGCGGCAGGGAGCTTTGCTGCCTTATGCCGTCGGGCAGCGCGCGCAGCGCCGTGCCGAACCGGTCCAGCCAGTCGGCATAGTCCTCTATCCGTTGCACCGGATATCCCGCCGCGTCGATCCAGTCGACGAAGCTGTCGAGGGAAATGCCGTCATCATGGGAGTTGATGACATGATAGGTGCGGTATCCGCTCGTCGCCTTCGCGCCCAGGCCAGCGATGGCTTCAGCCGTGAAGTCCACCGGAAGTCCTGGATAATGGGGCATTGCCGTACCGCTGTAGAAGGATCGCGGCGCCAAGCCCGTCGCCACGATGCTCATGACGAGGCGGGTGAACATGTCGGGGACATTGAGCTGCCCCTCGTAGCGGCTGTGCGCCAGGATCATGTCGGAGCGGAAGGTCGCGACCGGCAGGCCGAAGCGGTCATGCGCATCGCGCAACAACACCTCTGCCGCCCATTTGCTGTTGGCATAGCCGTCGGCATAGCCTTCGCTCGACAGCGGGCGGACCGGGGATGTCGTGCGGACATCGGCATCCTCGTCGATCATCGCGCCCTCCGGCGTATGCGCCGCTGCGACGGTCGAGACATTGTTGACAGGCTTTAGCCGGTGCGTGATCGCAAGGCGGATAACCTCGGCGGTGCCGACCACATTGGGGCCGAACAGCTGCTGATAAGGCAGGACATGGTTCACCAGCGCGGCCGGATGGACGATCAGGTCGACGCTTTGCGCCAGCCTTTCCCAATCGGCGTCGGCAAGGCCAAGCTGCGGTTCGCCCAGGTCGCCTGCCAGAACTTCCAGATGATCCTTGGCAAGCTGGTCAAAGCGGCTTTTGAGTTGCGGATCGCTGTTGAACACCGCGGCGATGCGCTGGCGTGCAGCCTCGCCATCCTGGCCACGGGCAATGCACAGCAGCTTGCCACCCACCGCTGCCATGCGCTCAAGCCATTCCAGGCAGAGGAACCGCCCCAGATAGCCGTTCGCGCCGGTAAGGAACACCGTCCGGACCTCACTCGCAGGCGGCAGGGCGTCCCGCGCCGCATCCAGCACGGCGCCGTCGATGAAGCGATCCAAGGTCAGGTCGCTTGCGCGGATCTCCTTGGCCCCTGCCCCATGCACCGAAGCGAAGGTCGGCCCCTTGGCTCCGCCGCTTCGCCCCCGTTCGATGAACTGGGCGACATCCTGCATGCTTCCGGCAGGACTATTGATGACCGAGACCGGCACCTCCACGTCATACACATCTTCGAGCAGCAAGGAGCAGGACACCGCCGAAAGAGAGTCGCCGCCAAGGTCTGCAAAGCTCATCCGCTTCGACAGGTCGACATCCTCAAGGCCCAGCGTCGCCTTGACCGCGCGGGCGACCGTTTCCAGCACGGGCAGGTCCTTGCCTTCCCGGCGCAGCGTCTCAAGTTCATCCTGCTGGCTAGCCGCGATCCGGTCGTAGACTGCTTCGAGCGCGGCGGTATAGCGCTCCTTGAACTTGGGCCGCTGATATTTGCCGATGCCTGCCAGCAGGCCGTTTTCGGCACTGAAGGGTTCCTGCTCGACGATGAAGTCGCGCGGCACCTCATAGGGTTGCAGCTGTTCGGCGCGCGCTATGGTCTGGATGGCTTCGCGCAATGCATTCTTGATCGCGGCCGGATCATCAGCGATGCCCATCTGCTGGAGCGTCGCCACATTGGGCACGAACACGCCGACCAGGAAAGCGCGCTCGCTGGTTCCGTAGAGATAGACCTGCTTGATCAGCGGATCGCCATTGGTGAAGATCGCCTCCAGCCGGGCGATCGCGACGAACTCGCCCTGAGCGAGCTTCAATACATTGTTGCGGCGATCGACATAGACCAGATGGTCCGGCGCGATTTCCTGCATGATGTCGCCGGTCTTGTAATAGCCTTCCTCGTCGAACACCGCGGCGGTGGCATCGGGGCGCTTGTAATAGCCCAGCATGATGCTCGACGTCTTGATGCGCAGTTCGCCGCGCGGATAGGGCTTGTCGGTCCTGAAGTAGCCAAGCTCAGGCACGTCATCGAGCTTATAGTCAAGGACCGGCGGGCGCTGGATGCGGTTGTCGGCCAGGACGGCGGCGACTTCGGTCGCGCCATAATTATTGCCAAGCTTGTAGCCCAGGCACTCTTCCATGAACTGCAACACTTCAGGGGCAAGCGGGGCCGAGGCGAAGGACGCGACCAGCAACCGCCCGCCCAGGACCACGTCGCGCGTCTCGCGCAGCAGCTCGGCCTTGACCGCATCCATGTCCGCGCCGGGCACGGAGCGCCGTTCCAGCGCGACCTGATAATGCTGGTAAATCATCTCGCACACGCGCGGCACCAGCATCATGTAGGTTGGGCGGCAGATGCGCAGGTCGTCGAACAGTTCCGACAGGTCCTTCTTGCCCGTGAAATAGCCGATCCCGCCAAGGCCCAGCAGCGAGAAGACGATGCTGCGCCCCGATGTATGGTTCATCGGCATGTAGATGAGGTTGATCATCGGCATGGGCGAATCGACCAGCCACAACTGCTTGATCATCCGCTCAGGCAGCATCGCGCCCTTGGGCAGGCCGGTGCTGCCCGACGTATAATAGATGGTGCTCAGCCGCTCTCCATCGGCCTTCTCGAACAAAGGCGCGGGCGGCAGGGCCCTGCCCTTTGCCAGAGCATCGTCCAGCGTGACCAGCAGATGCGCGAGCCCCGCCTCGGCAAGCTTTGCCTGGGCCGCTTCGAACCGCTCGCGCTCGTCATCGACCTGCGGATGATAATCGAACAACAGCAATCCGCGCGGGCGATGGCCCTGGATGACCAGTTGGACCGCGGTCTCGATATATTCCAGGCTGACCGCCAGCCAGCTGGGCGCCACCTCATTGAAGATGGACAGCGACTGTTGCAGCGCCCCATTGGCCTGGAGCGGAACAAGGACGGCGCCATTGTGAATGCCCGCAAGATCAACCGTGACGAAATCCACACTGCCAAAGGCCAGGATGCACAGGAAATGGTCGGCCTTGAGCGGCTGCCCGGCACCGTCATGCCAAAAGGCCGCCAGATGCCGCGCCCGCTCCCAGAGCGCGGCATAGCTCGTGGTCTCAAAATGCTTCTGGATCTCACGCGTGGCGCGGCCCGTTGCCGGATCGACCTTCAACGCCACCGCCCGCTCGGCCAACGCCGCGCGATCGGCATAACCCTCCATGCAGGTCGCCACGATCCGTGCAAAACCCATCCCGCTGACACGCTTGGCCGTGTTGATCAGCGGGTCCGGAAGTGCAGCAGAAACCTGCGTGTCGGTCTCGATCAAAAACTTGAGACGATCCGCAATGCCTGCTGCATAGTCCTCAACAGATACCGTATATTGCGCGCGGTCCAGCTTGTCCTGAATACCCATATCACCTCTCGATTTTTATCTTAATGCGGACAATGATTATATTGCCCTGAACATTTATCTTCGGATCATCTTGCCCCGAATTTTGCACTTTTGATTTGGCAATCCGGATGATCCTACATGCAGCAAGTCAGCCGCGCGAATTCATTGTCCGCTTCGGCTTCATGCTATAAATTGCTTCTTTCACAGCAGGCGATGCTCTGCCGCAAAAGCATGACGAGAATATTTGGTAATCACCAAGTTTTGTCAATGGCGATTTTTTAAGAAGGGCTGGTTTCGCGCGCGCAAGCAGGGGCAAGGCGTTGAAAACCCCCGCCTGACCTTCCTGCTTATACCGCGGTCTCCCGTCGGTTTATATATTCCGGGACTTGATCGGAGCGGGAGGCAGATTCGCTATTTCCGCCGACGTGATCGTCTTCGCCAGGTCGACCAGACCCTTGATCGCAATATTCTTCACGCCGGGCATGCAGGACGCCCACGGCCGGTTATAGCCTGAAAACATCGTCATGCCATCGACCGCACCATAGATGAATATGGCGACCACTGCGGCGTCATCATGACTTAGTGCCGGATTGAGTTGCTCAACCATTCCGGTAATCAGGCGGTGAACATGGCGATGCAGCGCTTCCAGCCGGTCAGCCACGACCTGATTGTGGTTCGCCATCGCCCAAAGCTCAGTGAACAAATGCGCCGTCTGTTTCGTGCTGACATCATCCAGGATGTGCGCGATGAGCCGGGCCAACCCGTCCCCGGCGAGGAAATCAGGCTGCTCCATAGCCCATTTGACCTGCTTTTCACCGGCAAGCAGGATTTCGTCCAGCAGAACCTCGACCAGCATTTCCTTGCGGGGGAAATGGTGGTTCACATGCCCCACCTTCAAACCGCATTCCGTAGCGATGCGCTGAAGCGTAAAGGCGCCCGCGCCTTCCTCCACCAACACATGCAACGCAGCCTTGAGGATCGCGTCTACCGTCTCGGCTCCGCGCGAATAGACGCCAGGCTTCCGACGTCTGGCTGTTTTCAGGTCATCGCTCATCGGTCGCCTATATCTGTCGCCAAGCGGCGATCAGCAAGCGAAACCGACGCGAGGCAACGCGGGAGAGCTATTATATAATCCCGGAAAATGCGGGCTGTTAAGGCGCTCATCGGCAACTCAACTGCATTTCTCAAGCGCACTCTCCTCCCCGCCACCCCAGACCCAAATTTTCCTGATTGACAAAACCTTGTCAATCTCCAAGTATTCGAAGCCAGTCCAGCATGGCAGCATGTCGTTGGACGAGGATGACGGGCGGGTCCCGAATTTTCGGGCAATTTTCTGAATGTGAGGGCGCCTCCTAAGTCGACAAGCGCTTCTGAAAAAGAGGCAGATCAGACCGGACGCGGTCAATCGAAGTAAGGGCCAGATGTTCATTCGTATCGGATGGGCCTGTCTTTGCTACGCCATAAGAACTGGGCTCACACCAGCATAATGACACAGAATAATAATCAATAAAGGGGAAGAATCATGACTATGCGACATTTGACTTTGATCCGGGCGCTGATGGGAACAGCCGTCCTCGTCGGTTGCGCTGGAACGGCCTTTTCCCAGACATCGGCGCGACAGGATGAGCCTGCTCCCACCGCCTCGGCCAGCGGATCGGGCCTTTCGGAAATCATCGTTACGGCACGCAGGCGCGAAGAACGGCTACAGAATGTCCCGATCTCCGCGACCGCGTTCGACGCCAACTCACTGACGCAACGTAACATCTCGAATACGCAGGACCTGCTGGGGCAAGTGCCCTCGCTTGTGGTCGGCGGATCGGGACAGCAGCGCAATACCGAGAATATCACGATCCGTGGTCAAGGCGCGACCTTCAACGCGGCGCCGGGCGTGGTCCTCTATTCGGCTGAAGTCCCGCTGATCGCGGATCAGCGCAACAACGCCCAGAATGGCGGCGGCCTCAACTATTACGACCTCGCCAGCCTGCAGGTCCTGCGCGGGCCGCAAGGCACGCTGTTTGGCCGTAACACAACCGGCGGCGCGGTCCTGTTCGAACCGCAGCGTCCAACCGAACGACTCGAAGGCTATGGCCAGATCCAATATGGCAATTATGATTCGATCGAGTTGCGCGGCGCCCTGAACTTGCCGATTGTCGAAGATGCGCTCCTGCTGCGCGTCGCCGGCATCTATCAGAAGCGCGACGGTTTCACGCACGAAATCACCACGGACACGGACCTGGATAATCGCAATCGCTATTCCTTCCGTGCAGGTTTGACCTGGCGCATGGCGCCCGGCATCGAAAATTATCTCCTCGCGACCGTGGGCCGCGTCCAGGAACATGGCACGGGAACGGTGCTTAATGCTGTCCCGGGCGGCGTTGATCCTCAAACGGGGCTGCCATTCAGCACCTATCTCCAGCAACAGAACGGTCGCGGTATCCGGTCGGTCGCACTCAGCCCGTTGCTTTGGAGCGAACGGACACGCTATTTTTCCATCACCGACATCTTCTCGGCAGAACTTACCGATACTTTGACGTTCCGTAACATCGCCAACTATCAGCATCTGAAGAACAGCGCGCCTTTCGATGGCGATGGCTATCCTGACGATCACAGGCCTCCATCCACACAGGGCGGTACTTTGATCGGCGCCGATGAGATCAGTCCCGGTGGACTTTCAAAGTACAACTACTACACCGATGCACGGCAATATTCTTTTGAGCCCCAGTTTCAGGGCAAGCTCGCGGGGGAAGCGCTCAACTTCACCGTGGGCGCCTATTATGAGAGCGTGAAGCCGCTGGGCGCGCAGTTGGTTTCAGCTTTCAATCCGACCCGTCGCGGCCAGAGGACGATCAGCCAAGCCCTGTATGCACAAGGAACGCTATCCTTCGGCAGCTTGTCAGAAAGCCTTGATGGGCTGCGGCTGACCGCGGGCTATCGCTATACATGGGACAAGCTGACGGCCTTCTCGAACTTCGGGTTGCCCGATGCGCCCGTCACGAGGTCCAGTGCCAAGTTCAAGGCGCCGAACTGGACAGTCGGCCTCGATTATAATGTGAACCAGAACGTGTTGCTCTACGCAAAGGTCAGCCGGGGATACAAGACGGGCGGTGTCGGCACTTCGACCCCTGCACCTGATCTTCGTTCCTTCCAGCCGGAATTCGTAACCGCTTACGAGGGCGGCATAAAAGCCGACTGGCATGTCGGCAGCATTCCGATCCGCACGAACATCAACTATTATTACACAAGCTATAAGGATTTGCAGAGGACCGGGGGAACCGCCTATTTCTACAATGGGCAGCAGGTCTTTGGCGCGCAAACCAGCAACGCGGGCAAGGCGCACATCCAGGGGGTGGAGTTCGAGGGCGAGGTGCGGCCCGCACGCTGGCTCACGCTGTCGGGCACCTATTCCCACACCGCCGCAAAATATGATGAATATACCGCGCCATCCCTGTTTCCCGCCGGCATTCCTGCCTTTGGCCTGCCGCCCGGCTTCGATTGCGGCGTGGGTGTTCCGTTCAATGGCGCAACGGGTCAGTGCGTCCTGACCGACATCCCTTTTCAGTTCACGCCGAAAAACCAGTTCAGCATCACCGGCAGGGTCGATTTGCCGCTTGATGAATCGATTGGGAAGGTCAGCATTTCGGCAACCTATTCCTACATCGATGCGCAATATACGTCACCGTCCAAGGCACCCATTGACGAGCCGTTCGCCTATATCGGCGGCAACTGTCCCCGCGTGAATAGCGGAACCTATGCCGGGTCGGTCCGGTGCGGACCGGGAGATGGCTATGGCTTGCTGGGACTGAACATACAGTGGCAAAATGTCGCTGGATCGAACTTCGATCTTGGCGCTTTCGCCACGAACCTGACCAATGAGAAATATATCATCAGCAGCCAGGGTGTATCCTATCAGAGCGGCTTCAACTCCTACATTTATGGCGAGCCCAGAATGTACGGCATGTCGCTTCGGTATCACTTCGGCACCTGAGCAAGCCCAGCGCAATCGCCTTCCAAACAGGCGATTGCGCTTACCTTCCCCATCGGTCCGCTGGCATCTGGGTAGGATATGTATCAGTCGCTACTGCTCCATGTCGCACTATCAGCCGCACCGTGAAGAGGGCTTGTGCATGAGGCGGCGGTGCTGCAGTCTGGCAGCAGCTATCCCGAACAGCGGCTACCTTCATTGAGGGTGCTACACGCGAACGGCAATGATGGTCGTTTGCAAGACGGCATCCCCAGAGGTGCAAAGTTTGCCTTTTGAGGGCTGTTGGCATTAGTGTGCCAACTCAATTCGCGGCCGCGCGCCCTCTAATCCAGCGTTGGAGATGCGTTTCTGGAGTTAGGAAGAGACATTGCGTGATCTGTCGGGATTGAGACTATTCGTTCTTGCAGCACAGCATAAAAGCTTTGCTGCGGCCGCACGTCAGGCTCAACTCTCCAATGCGTCAATGTCTAGGCAAATAAGTGCGCTGGAGAGAAATCTTTCCGTCAGGCTCTTCAATCGGGGAACGCGTGCTTTGACACTTACGGAGGCGGGCCGAATTTTGCTTGCTCGGTTGCTTCCAATGCTGAGTGAAATGGACGAGATATTCGATAGCGTTTCGCTACTCGAGGCAGAGCCGCGCGGTTTGCTCCGTGTGGCGATCCGTGGGTTGATTGCGTCTCAACGGGTAATCCCCGCATTGCCTGCATTTCTTGACGCTCATCCACACCTTGAGATCGATTTGCAAATTTCAACCGATGAAAACAAGGACCTCGTCACCGAGAATATCGATGTCGATATTCGTTTCGATCTTCCCGACAGTGGCGATTTGGTTGCGAAGCGTCTGGGGCCGATCACCCAGCTGGTGCTCCTGGCTTCGCCAGCTTATCTTGCCAAGCGCGCTGCTCCCATAAGCGTGAAGGATCTGTCCGAGCATTCGGCGATCCTGTACGGCGCACAGGTAGAACAACCGGTCTGGGAGTTCGCTGGCCCTGACGGTGCGACAACGCGGGTCATGCCTGTTGGGCAATTGAGCGTGGATGATGGGGGAATGAACCGCAGCGCGTTGCTCGCAGGTGTTGGCATTGGGATTATGCCGCTTGAGGAGATAAAGCGGGAACTGGCAGGCGGGCGTCTGATCCGTCTATTGTCTGATCATAGGATTATTCGTCCCCGCACCGGAAACGAGGGCATATATGCTGTCTATCAGCGATCGGCGTATCAAACTGGCAAACTGCGGAGTTTCCTCGAATTTCTAGATTGTACCTTCAGGGCGTCGAGCGGGTCAGAAACAATCCCTGGTACGCCCGCTATTTGAGCAATCCGCAACTAGAGTCGTTACGCAGAATGTAACAGTCCGTTCCATGATAAGGGGCTATTGCACCAGCGCGGCAGAAGCTATCGAATGGCGACTCTGCAGCCGATATATAGTTAGATGCTCAATAGGAATTTGTTAGTTTGCAGCTTCACGATGGCTCCGATCTGACAAATAATGGAGGCACTGATAATGCAACCATCGCTGTCCGATAATGTGCGTAGCGCAATCTCACAGGTTTAAGAATTGATCGATTTTTCTTAAAGTAATTATTCAGTATATTGGTTGAAACTGGAAAATGCAGATGTCGTAATTATACTATTAGTCTCATATGATTCACTAATGGTAAATCTTAATTACGCTTTCGGGGTGGGGGCTGCCCGACGGCATCAGTGTTAGCGTGTCGCTGCAACCGACCACTCGAGACCCGCTGTTCGTGACGTGGCAGAAGTCGCAATATCGTTAGGATGAGAGATGACAGGCCTCTTCGATCCGTTTGCTTTGAAAAATCTACACCTGAAAAACCGCATCGTCATGGCACCCATGACGCGCAGCGGCTCGCCTGGCGGCATTCCGGGAAAGAGTGTCGCGCAATATTATCGTCGCCGCGCGGAGGGTGACGTCGGGCTCATCATTACTGAAGGCGTGGGCATTCGACGTCCCGGCTCTTTGAATGATGCTGGATCACCCGTGCTATATGACAATGCAGTGGAGCACTGGGCGCGTGTGGTTGAGGAAGTCCATGATGGCGGGGCGCCCATAACCGCTCAACTTTGGCATGTCGGAGCACGGCCTCGGGAGGGCTTCGGCACCCTTCCGCTTGGAGAGCCTGACAGCCCTTCGGGCTTTGCCTGGCCGGGGATGGCGGTCGGCAAGCCTATGACAGAAGCCGCAATTGCAGACACGATTGCCGCTTATGCGGAGGCGGCCCGCAATGCTGTTGATGCTGGTTTCGATGCTATCGAAATCCACGGCGCTCACGGGTATTTGATCGACCAATTTTTCTGGAAAGCGACAAATCTCCGCACAGATAGGTGGGGGGGCGTCACACTTGCGGATAGGGCCGAATTTGCGGTCGCCGTTATCCGCGCCGTCCGCGACGCGATCGGCACCGATATGGCGCTGCTGTTACGTGTTTCTCAGGACAAGTCGCCAGATGGTAGCATTCGTCTCGCCAATTCACCCCAGGAGATGGAAAGCTGGCTTGCTCCATTGGTTGAAGCCGGCATCGACATGCTCCATTGTTCTGGCATGCGTAACTGGCGGACGGAGTTTGACGGATCGGACCTCAATTTCGCTGGATGGGCAAAGAAGCTGACGGGATTGCCGACGGTTTCTGTCGGGTCTGTGGGGCTTCGGAACCCCGGTTTTGAAGGGTTCATCCCACCTGCCTCTATCGAGGACGTGCTCCGGCGCCTTGATCGCGGCGATTATGACCTGATCGCCCTTGGCCGGGCGCTGATCGTTGATCCCGCGTGGCCGCGCAAGATAAGGGAAGGACGGCTTGGTGAATTGCGGCCTTTTTCGGCTGAGGCGCTAGCTACGCTCGAATGAGGCATGAGGGAGCGATGGTTTCTAGATCTTTGACCTCTGACTCAAAATCGAGACTGCTAACTTCCGGATCTCTGCACACCCGCTATGTTGTGGATGAGAGACGAGATCCAGATATTCCACCTCAGGCGCGTGCTTTCCATAGATGGCCGGTATTCGTATTATAAGAGCATGCAGGGTCAGATAGAGTTGTTGACCTCCTTTTCTAAAAATGGGCCATGATATCTCCGCTCTGTCCAAGAACAGTCTATCTCGTCTAACCGCAATGAAGGCGCATAGTTATGAGCTTGCCGGATCATTTAATCTCGCCCGGCCCGGCAACACAGATATCGACGCGGTCATGGCCGTGTCAGCCGTCTTCAGCGGTGCGACGCCTCTCTGCTACGACCGTTATAGTTGGCCGGTTTTTATTGCAGCCCATCTGATTGTGGACGGCCATTCAGTGAAAATATAGTGATAGAATTCGATCATGTAATCAACGGGCGTCCTGTAAACATGTTTAACAAGGCAGAACAGGGCTAACCATAAATCGCGGCGCGGACCTAAATACCCCGATTTAACATAGTCGACCGGTCCAGCGACTGCGCGAACTGAAGGATTTAAGATGGCGGATTTACGACTTGCAGGCAAAACCGCAATTGTCACTGGCGGAGGCGATGGCATCGGACTCGGTATTGTAAAGCGTTTCGCACGTGCAGGTGCTGCAGTTATGATCGCGGAGTATAACGAGGAAAAGGGTGAGATTGCAGCTGAAGCCGTTCGTAGCGAGGGTGGCCAAGCTCAATTCATTCGGACCGACGTCACCGACCGCAGCCAGATGGAGGCAGCTGTCGATGCCACCGCAAATCGGTTCGGCAGCATCGATATTCTCGTCAATAATGCTTATAGCGGCGGAACATTTTCGCGCGCTGAAGCTATGGCTGACGAACATTTTCATCAGTCTTTCGCAATCAACGTCTTCGGCCCAAAATGGGCTATGGACCGAGCGCTCCCGCACATGAAGGCAAATGGCTGGGGTCGGATCATCAACATCTGCTCACTGAACGGCGTCAATGCACATATCGGGACCGTCGACTACAATGTTGGCAAGGAGGCACTGCGAACGCTTACGCGAACTGTCGCGCGGGAATGGGCGATGCTGGGCATTTGCGCCAACATCATCTGCCCCGCCGCAGCATCTGCCTCCTTCCGCGAGTTCGAGAGA
Organism: Sphingobium agri; assembly: GCF_023051225.1. Lineage (NCBI taxonomy): Bacteria > Pseudomonadati > Pseudomonadota > Alphaproteobacteria > Sphingomonadales > Sphingobiaceae > Sphingobium > Sphingobium agri. The sequence goes on from NZ_JALKHS010000009.1 coordinate 14,180, forward strand.
TTACAACCTAGCGCAGCATCGTCAGCATCCGCAGAAAATCCCATGGGCCGGATGGGTGATCCGGAAGCCGACATCGGCGGTGTTGCTTTGTTCCTTGCGAGTGAAGACGCACGTTATCTCACAGGAAACACTCTGTTTGCCGACGGGGGGGGGCACATCAACGGGGTAGCCTGGGCACCAGAACTGCCCCGTCCTTCAAGCGAGAACTGAACGGGTCAGGTGGATCGACCGCTACAGCGTGCGATCCCTTAAGCGCTAATTTAAACGCAGGAAAACGTATGAAGAAGGTCGCAATTGTCACTGGCGCTACCCGTGGAATCGGCAAGGTCACAGCCCTGACGCTTGCTGCGCACGGGTTCGCTGTCGTCGTCATGGGCCGTACGCAATATGCCGGCGGCGGGTCAGTTGGGGTCGGTGAGCCAGTGCCTGGCAGTATTGAGGAAACTGTTGCCGCTATCGACGCTACAGGCGGCACGGCACTAGGTGTCAGGTTTGACCTGCTCGATCGAGCGTCGATCGACGCGGCGCTGGACGCAGCTATCGCACACTTTGGGCGCATCGACGTCCTCGTCAATAACGCCATTTATCAAGGTCCGGGCACGATGGACCGGATCGCTGATTTCACAATGCAACAGGCCGAGGATAACTTTGCCGGTAGCCTTATAAATCAGATTTATATAAGTCGCAAAGCGATCACCTCAATGCCGCCCGGCGGGGGTCGTGTGGTTTTTGTCTCCAGTGGCGCGGCCGTGGCCGCGCCGACGCCCGGCGAGGGATTGCTTTACAGCGCCGCAAAGGCGGCACTGAATCGAGTTCCGGCATTCATCAACCTTGAGTATGCGAGTGAGGGGATTCTTGCCTTTCTTGTGGAACCGCAGTTCACACTCACTGACAGTATGCAAGCTCGCTGGGGAGATGACGCGGTTCGGGCCATCGGCGGTGGTCACCCGCCGCGCCGCCCGGAGGAGACCGCGAACACGATTGCTTGGCTATGCACGAGCCCAAATGCCGCCAGGTTTGCTAACGGGGAGATGCTTAATGCCCCTGATTTCTTCGCAATTTACGAAATTTCTGATTACGATAGCGTCATAGCGAGCGAATATCGCACGGACGATCAGGCAACGTAGGGCAGCCTCGCCTGCGCAGTTGGCTGCGGTAACAATGATCATCAAATTGCCGCCGCGAGGGCGCTTGTACGAGTTTCATACGCAGATTTTTTTCACGTCGGACCTTGTTCTGTGAATGGCTCTGTTCTGCAAGAGTAAAATGGCCTGGACTTTAAACCGTTTTGTGCCGGTCACTTGAGAGCTTCAGCCTCGTTCAAAGAGACCGTCGAGAGTGAAGCGTTCAAGCAGAAGGCGGCGCGGGTTGCGCTGACCAAGAAGGGCAGCATCATGCCGCAACCATCGAGGATAGTACCGGATTGCATTCACGAATTGCAGATTGCGATCATCGTGCATCGCCCAAGCCTTGAAGCTCGGATGACTGCCCATCTGAAGAACGATTAAATATTCTAAGACGGCTCGGTAGCAAAAGCTCAACTGGATGCCCGCAGCTACGCTTGAACAGGCCTCGAGCCGTGTGTGACAACGTACTTTCACGCGATACGCGAGTGCTGTTGAGGGGAGAGGACGTCGTCTGCCAGATTCGATCAACCTTGGGCCGAAACCGACAGCTTATCGGGCGAGATCGAGCTCATGCTACGTTGATTGAACACGTCTTGGCGAACACATTCAGTTCCCGCTTTCCTACTTTACCGCAGATGCCGAGATATGAATGCATCGCCCGTGTTTCACGATGCTACGCGATATTGCTACGGCCGCTTCGGGTGCCGGGTGTTCGTCGAGACCGACCTGCTCGCAAGGGGCCGCTCGGCGAAAATGTGGAAATCGGATTCGATCGACGGACACTTCGTCAACATGCTCAATTAAACAGGAATCGGAAGAAGTTGATCCTTCAATCGGGTCATCCGCGAACGCCTGGTTACCGAATCGCGGCTCGTCAGCTGACTACCAGCAGCTCGCACGCTAATAGCGTGTTACCATTGCGAGATCATGAGACCTCGAATTCTTCGGCAAGGCCGGCAGCTTCGGCGGAAGGCGCGACCCACAGCTTGAACTTTCCGGTTTCGACGACGGGCTTCAGATCCACACCAAGGAAGGCTAGATCAGCCGCAGCCAGGTCAAATGTGACCTGCTGCGATCGTTTTGGCGGCAGATCGACATGCTTATATGCCTTCAGCTCCCGGACAGGCTGGGTGACGCTTGCAACGACGTCCTGGACATATAGCTGCACCAATTCCCTCGCAGCGTATTTCCCCTCATTCTTGATCGTCACGGTCACGCGCAAGCTGCCGTCCTTCGGGATCTGCTTGGAGGACATGGCAAGATCGGCATAGCTGATTTCCCCGTAGGTCAGGCCATGTCCGAAAGGGAAACGAGCGTCATATCTAGATGTGATATATCGCGCGTTGGCCGGACGCCCGGGCCGGCGATGCGCGTAATAATAAGGCACCTGGCCTGCTGAAATCGGGAAGCTGACCGGAAGGCGCCCCGACGGACCTGTGGCGCCGAACAGGATATCGGCCACGGCATTGCCCATTTCCGAACCCAGGAACCAGGTGACGAGGATCGCCGGTGCATTAAGGATCGCACCTTCCAGCGCGAGTGCGCGGCCGTTTCGCAAGGCGACGATCATCGGCTTTCCGACAGCGGCTACCGCCTCTGCCAGGGCCTGCTGCGGGGCAGGAACCACGATCAAGTCGCGCGAGGCCGCCTCGCCCGACATCGCTTCGCGTTCGCCCACGGCAAGGATAACGATATCCGCTGATCGCGCGGCTGCCACGGCCGCATCGATGCCGCCGTCGATCGGCACGGTAACTTCGCTACCTTTCACCACGCTGATGAACGAAGCGTCACTGACCGCCGATCGCACGGCACTGGCAAGATCGACCGCTTCCTTGTTGTCGGCAAAGAGCGTCCAAGGCCCGTGCAGATTGCTGGGGCCCTCCGCAAAGGGGCCGATGATGGCGATCCGCTTGCCCTTGCGCGGCAAAGGCAAAAGGTCGCCATCATTCTTCAGCATGACGATAGAACGTTGGGCCGCCTCGCGTGCGAGCGAGAGCGCCGGCTTGGTGCGCATGCGCGCCTTTTGCCGCTTCAGGTCCATGCGGCGGAAAGGATCCTCAAACAGACCGAGCCTTTCCTTGAGCGCGAGGACGCGGCCGACCGCCTCATCCACCCGCTCCATCGGCACTTCGCCAGCCTGCACCAACGAAGGCAGATGATCGCGGTAGATGCCGCTGGCCATGCTCAGGTCGAGCCCTGCCATGATGGCGATCCGCGCGGCGTCCCTTGCGTCGGCTGCAAGGCCCCGCGCGGCGATTTCAACATCGCCATTATAGTCGCCGACGACCAGCCCATCGAAGCCCATCTCACCGCGCAATATGTCGGTCAGGAACTCACGGCCGCCATGGATTGGACGGCCAGCGATATCCTCGAACGCGGCCATGACCGTGGCGCAGCCTGCATCCACGGCGGCCTGGAACGGTGGCAGATAGACTTCGCGCAGCGTGCGTTCCGAAATGTCCGCCGTGTTATAGTCCAGCCCGCTTTCTGCAGCCCCATAAGCCACAAAATGCTTCATGCAGGCGGCAACTGAAGCGTCGTCGGCAAGAGAGCGGCCCTGAAAGCCGCGGGTCCGCGCACGAGCCATGTCGCTCGACAGCAGCACATCCTCGCCCGCCCCTTCGACCGTACGGCCCCAGCGTGCGTCCCGGCCTATGTCCACCATCGGCGCAAAGACCCAGTCGAAACCGGTTGCCGCCATTTCTTCGGCGGCCGCACGGGCGGTGCGCTCGGCAAGGTCCGGGTCAAAGCTTGCCGCTTCCCCGAGCGGCACCGGGAAAACCGTGCGGTAACCGTGGATCACATCGCCCGCGAAGATCATGGGAATGCCAAGGCGGCCCTTCATCGCTGCGGTCTGAAGCTTGCGATGCGCCTCGACCCCGAAACCGTTGAACACGCCGCCCAGCCGCCCGGCCTGCGCGTCGTCCGTTAAATTCTCGACGTTGCGCAAGGCCGCTTCCGGATTGATCTTGGCTGCTGCTGCTGATGTCCAAGGCGTGGGCATAAGCGTCAGCTGCCCCGCCTTTTCTTCGATTGTCATCTGAGCGATCAGCGACTTGACCCGGCCGGAAAGCGGACGGCGGGCAGCGGCCATCGCAGCGGGGATTCCCGAGGCCTGCCATGCGAAAAGGCAGGCGGAGCTGATCAGGACAGACCTGCGGCTGACATTGGGCTGGCGCAACATTTTCAGGCAACTCCAGTAAAAAGAGAGGGGTCTTCAGACCGCTGATTATGAGGTTATTTCTTTGCCGTGGGCGCAACCCGGCCCTTGAAGCCCGGCGGCCCAGCTGATCGCTCCAGCGATCATTTCACGATGCTGCGGTTCCCGATATGTGGAGGCCGCGTGTCCCAGCGCGGAATAAAATGCGCGTCCATCCTTCACGCAATGCGTCCAAACCATCGGATGATCGGCACCCATGCGGATGTCCTTCGGCTTGGTGAAAGGTAGCAGTTTTTCTTCGGGGCGGTAAGTTCCCTCATCGATCGTCGCGAGAATGTGGTAGCCCTTGTCGCGAGGGTTCGTCGCAAAGGAATACCATTCGTCCGTCCGGCGCCATGTCGGGCCCAGATGACGGGTAGCGGGATGGTTCCGATCTTCGACATCGAGCGTAGCCATCTGGAATTGCGGGTCCATGATATGACCAATGAACTGGGCCCCGATCAGGTCATCGACATACCAGCGCCAGGCATATTGCGGATCGCCGCCCGCACCGTGCAGCCCGACAAAGCCGCCACCCTTCTCCATCCATTTGCGGAAGGCGGCACGTTGCTCCGAGGTCAGGACGTCGCCGCTCACGCTGTTCCATATCACAGCCTTGAAACGGGCAAGCTGGTCCGGGTTGAATATGGCGGCATTCTCGGTCGCATAGCTGCCCCAGCCACGCTGACGGGCAATCTCCTCCAGCGCACGATTCGCCGCAACTATCTGCGCGTCGTCGCGAAATCCATTGGTCTTGGAAAAAATGAGAATAGCAGGGTAGGCAAGCTTAGCGGAGATTTGCGGCGGCGTCTTATCGTAGCTGCTGCCAATGCCCAGGACCAACCGACCAAAATTACCCGGCCCTACGGCGGTCATGAACATCAATGACAGGCCCACCAGAACGAGGATCAAAATCACGGCGAGCACGCCAAGGACCCGGAACACCTTCCGCTTCGCGACCGCCTTCATCACCTCACCCCTACTCAACGTTGTTCAGCAACGGGCAAGGCATAGCGCTTTATCACGGGAGAAGTAAACAGGTTCGTTGCATTAAACCAACATCCTGCTAAATAGTTTGCCACTCATTGATGGAGAGAGAAAAATGAAGAAATTGATCTTGGTCGCCGCGGTAGTCGCGATGGCACCCCTGCCCGCTTTTGCTCAGGCAGCTTATTCAAGCTCGACGACGGAAATCGGCGCCCTGCTTGACGATCCCGCTGCAAAGGCTGTTTTGGAAAAGCACGTTCCCGGCATGACCACGAATGATCAGGTCGATATGGCTCGTTCGATGACGTTGAAGGATATTCAGCAATATTCGCCGGATCAGATCACGGACAAGGTACTTGCCGATGTCGACGCCGACCTCGCCAAACTGAAGGCCAAGTAAGCCTCGCGCGATTGGCCGGCTGTCATATGCTCCGGCCAATCGTGTCAACCAGGCCAATACTTTACCAACTGTCCCTACCACGCAACAGCACGTCCACCGCCTGAGACGCGAATTCCGCCGCTTCTTCAGTGCTGATCTCGCGCACCGTTTCCTCGGTCCTGCGCCACCCCTGGATCATACTCAACAACTGCAGCGCTACGCGCTTGGGCTCCTTAGGAGGCACAGCATCGTTCTGCGTCCCTATGATGATTTCGTTCGTGAGGAAGCCGAGCTCGTAATTGTAGCCGAGGTTGTAGAAAGATTCAGCGATCTCGGGGAAGCGATGGGCCGTCGTCAAGATCAACCGATCAAATTGCCGAACTTCAGGGTTGGCAAGCATGTGGACAAAGGTCTGGGCGTGCCGCTTCAGGCTTTCGGGAAATGTCTCGGGCACCTCGCTGTTGCGGGCACTTGCTTCGTTAGACCAGGTGCGGATGCGATCTTCCACTACAGACTTTATCAACGCTTCCTTGGTCGAATGACGGATGTACAATGTTCGTTTGGAAACACCGGCCGCCTGCGCCACCGCTTCCATTGAGGTTGCTTCATAGCCGAGCGACAGGAACATTTCCTTCGCCGCTGACAGAATGGCTTCCTCTATCTCGCCCGCTTTCTTGGTTGGCGGGCGTCCCATGCGCCTACTAACCCGCGTGGCTTGAGGTTTAGGCTTTGCGTCAACCGGCGAACCGCGCTTCTTCGATTCCTTCACCCAGATGTCCCGTCTTCGTTAGGCAGTCTCACTTATGAAGTTATCGCCTGCACCACAAGACGCCCACAAAAGCGAATTTAGGCTTCTATTCATTCAAACATTTCAACCAATGCGACGCCTTCAGGCGGCAGGTCCAGCGTCAAGACGCCCTCTTTATCCAGGCGCCGCGTTTCCGGCGGCGCGAGTTCGGCAGCCCGGCGGATCTGATCGATTTGATCCTTTCTGGGATATTGCGGCGACCCCAATTCTCGCCACTTCGGGAGAGGCGAACCCCGCTCCTGATCGACATAGCTGACCCGCACGCTCTTTCCTGGAGAAGCGCCCTTCAGCTTGACCTTAATCTTCTTGCGTTCGCCCGTGACGATCCGCTCGTTGCTCATGCCCGGTATCCCGGAAGGCTGCTTCACTTCGGCAAGATTCCATATCAGTGCAGCTGCGCCGTTCCTGGTCTTGCTCGCAAGAGCCGGTCCGGTGGTCGCCAGCCTGCGCTGACCCAGCCGGTGCAGCAGCTTGTAGGTGTTGAAGGACGGGCGCGGGATGCCGCGCTGGGCGATCATGCCCCAGCCGCCGTCGCCTTCCTTCAGGATGAAATTGGGGAAGTTGATCTCTTCGAACACATTGCTGATGCACCATTGCGACATGGCGTGGCAGTAAGGCAGGCAATTGCTGATGACATGGGCGATCATCGCGGGACTGTCCGACGACCATTCCGATAGCCACAGTTCCGCGCCCTTGTATAGCGTCGCGTCGATCTGGCTCCGTACCTTGGCCATGGCTGCGGGGATCACATCCTTGTGAGGAATTTTATTCGCCTCGCCAAACAGTTCCTTCTGGTCATCGCCCGCATAGATATGCGTCGAAACAAAATCGACGGGCAGATTTTCCTGAGCGCAAAAGCCGAGAAACTCCGGCATCCATTGTGCCGCCGCGGTGGAGGGGCCGCCCACGCGCAACTTGGGGTCTATTGCCTTGATCGCGCGCGCCGCGGCCTTGTACATAGCGAAATAGTCCGCTTGCGTACCGCTGAAGAACCAGCTCAAGTTGGGCTCGTTCCAAACCTCGAAATACCACTGGCGTACTGTGCCCAGACCATAGCGATCGATCAGGTGGCGCACGAAAACGCCGATAAAATCGCCCCATGCCTGCGGCGACGCTGGCGGAGTGATATTGGCGTTGTAGGTGAAATTCAGCTTTGTGTTCCCGCTGGCGAGCTTCTTGGGCATGAAGCTCAACTCAACGAAAGGCTGCACTCCCCTCGCCAGAACGCCGTCATAGACTTCATCGACATTCTGGAAATTTGGATCCTTGCCGTTCATCCCTCCGGGCCAGACGCCAAGATCATCGTTGAATATGCCGTGAAACCGCACGCGTTCCAGGCCCGTTTCGACCCTGAACCGCTCCAGATCATGCCGCCAACTTTCCCGCATCGTGGCGGAGGCCCGATCCGATCCCGCGCAACGCGACCAGATATGATCCAGCGCGCCCGTCTCGTGGCGAAGATCGATCTCCACATGCTCGGTATCGGTCTGGCCAAAAGACGGCTTAGTAAGAGCAGAAGAAGCCAAGACTGCTGCTCCGGCACCAATTATTTCGCGGCGATCCCACATCATCTTCACTCCTGTGCGCGGTCGGCGCGCGCCACCTTTGCTAATGTCGCTGGTCAGGCAACCGTAAGCTTCACCGACTTCAGATCTACCGAGTTCGGACCGGCGTGAATCGTGAAAGTGCCCGGTTCCACGACATAGTTCATGTCGATGTTCCAGAATGCCAGGCTGTCGGTATCAAGGCGGAACTGCACAGTGCGCTTTTCACCTGGCTTCAAGGTCACCCGTTCAAATCCGCGCAACTCCAGTACCGGTCGCGGCACGGAACTTACATCATCGCGGACATAGAGCTGGACCACTTCATCGCCTGGCCTTTGTCCCGTATTTGTGACGTCCACCTCCACGATTGCTGTTTCGCCGACCGCAATGGTGGCCTTCGCGAGGCGCGGCGCGGTCATCTCGAACGTCGTGTAACTCAGGCCATAACCGAAAGGAAAAAGCGGCGTCGGCTTGGCTTCTACATAGCGCTGGCCAATCTTGGCTGAAGAATGCTTGTTGTAGAACACTGGCAGGTCGCCAACCGACCGGGGAAAGGTGATCGGCAGTTTGCCACCCGGATTGACCTTGCCGAAAAGCATATCGGCAAAGGCGTTCCCTCCCTCCTGGCCGAGATACCAGCCCTCCACCAGAGCATTGGCCTTTTCGGCCAGGCGACTAACCGTGAGCGGACGCCCGTTGATCAGCAAAGCAACAATCGGCTTGCCTGTCGCGATCATCGCATCCACCAGCGCGTCCTGATCGCCGAACAGGTTCAGGCTGTTACGATCGCCCGGCGCTCCAGCATGGATCGCCTCGCGGGTGATTTCCGGCACGTCGCCGACGACCAACAGGATGACATCTGACCGTTTCGCGACCTCCACAGCCTGGGCTATGCGCGTCGCATTCTCCGCCGGATCGGCGTAGCGCGCGGCGCGGGCGGGCAGATGCTGACCCGTGGGGTCGGGTTTGACGATCTGGACACCTTCGGCATGCTCGATGGAGATCGCTCGCCCGGCAGCCGCTTTCACGCCCGCCAATATCCCCACCGCCTGCGCGTTAACGGATGAATAGCCGCCAAACAATGGCTCAACCGCGTTCGGTCCGATGACTGCGATCTTGCGCGGCTTGGCCGGATCAATCGGCAGCAAACCGTCATTTTTCAGCAGCACCAGAGACTTCTGCGCGACCTTGCGTGCAATCGCCTTGCTGGCGGGCGCATTGACCTGACGCAGGGCGAGGGATTTGTTCAGATAGGGATTCTCAAACAGACCAGCCTCGAACTTGAGCGCCAAAATGCGGGATACCGCGGCGTCGATGCTGGCTTCGGGGATCCGGCCAGCGCGCACCAGCTCGGGCAACCGTGCATAGGCTTGACCGTCCGGCATTTCGGCATCGATGCCTGCATGAACCGCCAGCACGGCGGCATCATCGTCATTCGCCGCCATTTGATGATGCGTGATCAAATTGGTGACCCCGCCATAATCGCTAAAATACGCCCCGCGAAAGCCAAGCCGCTCGCGTCCGGTACGTTGCAGAAGCTCGTAGTTGGCGTGGGAGGGAACGCCCCCAAGCTCGTTGTACGAAGGCATGATCACGGCAGGGTCGGCGTTTTTGATTACCTGCGCGAAGGGTACGAGGAAATTCTCGCGCAGCGTCCGCTCGCTCATGTCAGCTGGACCGATATTGAGCCCGCTCTCGGGTGCGCCGTGAATGAAGTGTTTGAGCGTCACGAACACCTTGTCCGCCGCCAAGGGTCGCTGCCCCTGCTGCCCACGCACTGAGGCGATGCCCATCCGGCTGACCAGATAAGGATCTTCGCTGAAGAATTCCTCGACCCGGCCGAAGCGCGGATCGCGGGCAAGGTCCAGAACCGGACTGAGCGCGACGGTAGCGCCCCGCAGGCGGGCCTCTCGCGCCGCCAGTTCGTACGCCTGCTGGACCAGCGCCGGATCCCAGGTGCTGCCAAGGCCCAAGGGAATCGGAAAGATAGTCGCGTCTCGCGCCTTCAGGCCATGAGCGGTTTCCTCATGGAACAGGGCTGGGATGCCGAGGCGGGTATTTTCGACAAGGTGCCGCTGGATGGCGTTCACCAAGTCAATCGTTTCCCCCACGGTGCGATAGGCGTCCTTGGCCGACCTGGCCGTACCGTTTGTATCGCTCGGGTTGCCGATCTGCCCGATGCCGCTGACGAAAACCTGCTTCGCCTTTTCTGGTGAGAAATTGTCTCCGTCGAGGAACAACGACTTGGTGTACGCCATCGACCGCATCTGTGCGGCCTTCTCCTCCAGGGTCATCCGGCTCAGCAGATCGCGGACGCGATCTTCGATCCGAGCCTTGGGATCGCGATACACTGCCCTGTCCACACCGCTAGCCATCGCGGCTACCGGCGTCGCTAGAGCAGTAGAGGCAATGAACATACGCCGCGTAATTGCGAGCCTATCAGCCAAGATAATTCTCCGTCGGAATGTACCGCCGATCCCGTGCCCTGTAGTCGAGGACCGCTCTCCGCACCTTATAACCGACGGAATGAGAAGTAAACACGTACGTTGCATTTCGCATGGTACGGCAAGGATGCTCCACCAGAAAAAATATCCCGCCAACCAAAGGCTGGCGGGAGGTGGAGAGGCTTAGAATTTAAAAGTCCCGGAAAGACCAAATTCCCGCGGGTTGGTTACGTTCACGGTGCGGTAGCCCGAGTCGTAGATGACGCTCGGATCATTGCTCGCTTCGAACGTGCTGTTGTTGATGCTGATGTTCGTGATCCGGTTCTGGTTCAAGAGGTTGCGGACGAACGCCGAGACTTCCCACCTACTTTCTTCGCCACGCAGACCGACGAAGAGATTGATCAGTTCACGCGAAGGATAGCGGAACTGCTGGCGGTCGGAATAGACGCTCGGGCGGTAGGTGAACAGCGCCCGGACGAAGGGTTGCATCGGACCGGAGCCGAAGCGCACTTCGGTATTTGCCGTCAAGCTGAAGTCAGGAATATCGGCCAGCCGCGAATTGCGACTGCAGAAGCTGACATTGTTGACACCGCCAAAGGCCGGGTTCGGGATGACGACTGGCTGGCCAGTGGCAGGATCGATCGTCGTGCAAGGCAGCAGGGCATTCTTATAACGACCCTTGATGTAGGACATGCTGACCGAGAAGTCCCAATTGTCGGTCGGGCGGCCTGCCAAAGTTGCTTCGATGCCCTTCACCGTCGCTTTACCATTATAGTTGTAGTCGGCGGTCGTATCGACGTCGCCATCAGGCGGGCCAACATACACACCATCAGGCTCGCCGTCACCGGTCACATCGATGTTGGTTCCCTGATCAGTCGCAATGCCGGTGAAGCGCGAAATGAAGTTGTCGAACTTCTGATAGAAGGCCGACACGTCAAGCGACAGACGCCGGTCGAGGAAAGCGGACTTGAAGCCCACTTCGAAATTGTCCGAATGTTCCGGCTTGCTGATCGCCAAATCCTCACTGACATTCTGCGGGATGCCGACGCCAGCAGTCGATCCGCGGAACGCCCGGCCATAGGATGCATAGACGGTAAGATCGCGGCTGACCTCATAGGTCAAAGATGCCATGCCGGTGAAGGGACGTTCCTTGGACTTATAATCCACGATGGGGAAGGTGCCCGCACCCGGAATTGTGATCGTCGCGAACTGCTGACCGTTGGACATCGTGTAACGGCCTGCCGCTTCGAACGTCAGTTCATCGGTCGGCTTCAACCGCACGCTGCCAGCGAACGCCCAGGTCTTGGATTTGACCGGAACATTGATGAAGCCCGTCACCGGAACGATTGCGACCGGAGCAGGGACACCAGGGAAGCCGACGATATAATCGAGCGGATTTTCGACGGTCACATCGCCGGTCTGATGCGTGTGGAAGACGCTGGCAGTCCAATTGAAGAAGCCTTCATTGTTGGACATCAGGCGGAGTTCAGCCGTATCAACATTATAGGGCGTCCGCGTGAGCTGGGTCGGCGCATAGTTGGCAATGGCGTTGCCAGGATCATTCTCGCTATATTGCGTCAGCTTGGTTTCCTGATGGCCGCCAACAAATGCGAGCGTAACCGGACCCAGGTCATATTTGGCGTCCAGCGTGACGAGGTGCGTGTTGTTGAGGTAGCGCCTGCGGCCTTCGGACAGGCTGAACCGATCATCCAGCCCGATCGGCGGATTGCCGATGGCTGCGTTGCCGGGACCAAAGACCTGCGTGTAAAGGCGGTTATCAGCGTTAAGGTACTGATACATCACGTTGATGTCGAAGCCCTCGGTCGGCTGCAAAGCCACCGACAGGCGAGCGCTTTCGGTACGGCTGCGTGAACGGTCGCCGCGGGTGATGTTGCGGACCTGGTTCAGGCGATTGCCATCCACAAGGACGGCAGCACGGATCGCAACCTTGTCGGTCACGAGCGGCAGTGACACGCCGCCCTGGACGTTGTAGCCAGCGTCTTCCGTCGCCGTGCCCTGAATATATCCTTCAATCGTATTCAGGTTGGGACGGCGGGTGCGCAGGGTGATCGCGCCCGACGGCGCTGTACGGCCACGCAGCGCGCCCTGAGGGCCGCGCAGCACTTCGATCTGGTCAATATCGTAGATTGCGGTGAACGCTGTTTGCGCGTCGATAGGCACTTCATTGAAATAGAGGTCAACCGCGGGACCGGTGCCCTGGTCGGGATCGAACGTCACACCTCGAAGCGTTGCTGAATTGGCGCGGCCATTGTCGTTCCGCAATTCAAGCCCCGGAGCAAGCTGCTGCACGTCTTTGACGTCGAAGATCTTCAACCGCTCAATCTGTTCGCCAGTGGCGACGTTGATGCTCATTGGAACATCCTGCAGCGCTTGCGCCCGACGAGTAGCCGTGACGATAATTTCAGTGCTCGACTGATTGGTGCCCGATGAAACATTTCCGGTCGCAGTCTGGGCTGCAACTGGCACCGACAGACCAAAAGCAGAACTAGTCACAAGGAGTAACAAGTTTAAATTGCGTGAATGCTTTTGCATTATCCTCTCCCATCTAAAATTATAACACTGGTTTTCAATAATAAATCAGAGCCTCCGGAAACGATCGCCAACTCAACAAGTGTTGATCGTTTGCCTATCTCCGGTTGTCGCGCACGACCTTTGAAACCGCACAGTTGCCCTGAACAGAGACGCAGATCAGACCCGCAGACGAAGCCTCGGCCTGTAAAGCACGCGTTTGGTAGCGCTATCTTGTGCGTAGAAGCGTCGTGGTCGGTTCCTGCATGATTCCCCCTTTCCGTGCGCGACCGGTAAAGTCTACCCAAGCAAATCGAAAAGTAAACTGCTATGGAAACATTTTCCTGATTTGCATCTGAAGCGCGCGCGGGATCGATCAAAACGCGTGCGGTCAGACATCCGTTCACGCCAGCCGCGGCCAATGACGTAGATAACCGGTTAAAGCTTCTTAAGCCTGGCAGCGCTGAATGAAGTGCTCACTTCAAATATCTCGTAGAGATCCAGCCATCGCATGCTGGACGACATAGAATTCAAGGCATTTGTTGAGTGACTGACCGGCTCGATACAGAAAAAATTCTGGTCTTTTGGAGTATAAACCACCGTATGGGGCAGCGCCTCGTTGGGGTTGATTTGAAGTGACAAATCACGAGAAGGCCAGAGGATCGAGATCGGTCCATGACGATTGGTGTAAACAGTATCAACCTCGCGTTGCGCAACAGCACCGCCCTGCCACCAGTCGATTGCACAATCTCTTTCATCGAGTCTTTGCGGAAGACAGTCCTCGTTATTCTGCCATTCCCCGCGATGGTACCCACGGTAGACAGCGTCAGGCACGCGTGGAAGATAGGGATGAATTCCCAAGCCTGCCGGCATCAAACTATCACTTAGATTGGTCACCGACAAAGCGATGGTCAATCCATCCTCAGCAAGTTCGAACCGCTGCTCGGCATAATAGCTCCAAGGCCAACCGTCGGCTCGATGGTGATGACCGATAGTTGCCACGCAGTGGCCGTAAGACTGGACAGTCCAAGGTGATAGCCAACCATAACCATGCAGCGTATGAGGATCATCAGAACCGGGGAAGTTCGGAGCGAGTTGTACGTCCATCCCATGCGCTTGAAAGCGGCCAAAGGCTATCCGGTTGGAAAATGGCACGAGCGGAAAGCAAGCAACATCCAATATGGACGGGCCGCAGACAGGGCGAAACAACGCTTCGCCCTGCCAATCAAACGCCAGGATCGAACCACCTCGTTCCGGCGCCAGCAGCAGCCGATATTCGCCTGCAGTCAGTTCCATCAGAAGCGATTCACCATGTTCTCCAGCCACTCCTGGCGACCGGAACGCGGCTGCGGCGCAAGATCGCGCCCAACCGCGAGATCGGCGATCGAACCCAGCGTTCCCTCGCTCGACCGGATATGCTGACCGAGTTCGCCCTGCCATGCCGCATAGCGCTCAGCACGGAATGCGTCGACGCGTCCATCCTCGATGATTGCGGCTGCCTTTACGAGCGCATGCGCAACCGTGTCGATCCCGCCGATATGACCATGGAACAGATCAATCGCATCTACGCTCTGTCGCCGGACCTTCGCGTCGAAATTAAAGCCCCCGTCACTGAAGCCGCCTGCACGGATGATTTCCAACATGGCCAGCGTCAACTCCTCGACCGAGTTGGGGAACTGGTCGGTATCCCAACCATTCTGATGATCGCCGCGATTAGCATCGATCGATCCAAATATGCCCAGCGCCCTCGCCATGGCGATCTCATGCTCGAACGTGTGGCCCGACAGAGTGGCGTGGTTCGCCTCGATGTTTACGCGCACCTCGTTTTCCAGGCCGAAGCGCTTCAGGAAGCCGTAAACAGTCTGGGTATCAAAGTCATATTGGTGCTTGGTCGGTTCATGCGGCTTCGGCTCGATCAGGATCGTTCCGGTAAACCCGACACGATGCTTGTGATCGACGACGAGGTTGAGGAAGCGGCCGAAATTCTCCTGCTCGATTCCAATTTCAGTATTGAGGATCGTGTCATAGCCTTCGCGGCCGCCCCACAGCACATAATTTGCCCCGCCCAACCGGTGCGTCGCGTCAAGGGCATCACGAACCTGACTCGCAGCCCACGCATAGACTTCCGGATCGGGATTGGTTGCAGCACCCGCCATGTAGCGCGGGTGGCTGAACAGGTTGGCCGTCCCCCACAGCAGCTTGCGGCCATGTCTGTCCTGCAACTCCTCCAGATGATCAACCGCCTCGGCAAAGCTCTTGCGGAACCCACCTATGGTGTCGGCATCGGCCATGACATCGACGTCGTGGAAGCAGTAGAAGGGCACGTCCAGCTTCTCGACGAAGGACAGCGCAGCCTCCCGCTTGGCACGAGCCGCCGCCGTATCGTTTGCGCCTGCATGCCAGGGGCGACGGAAGGTGCCGGCGCCGAACACATCGCTGCCTGGCCAGCAGAAGCTATGCCAGAAGCAGACCGCAAAGCGCAGATGCTCTTCCATGCGCTTGCCCAGGATGACCTTGTCCTTGTCGTACCAGCGATAGGCGAGGTCGTTATTACTCTCCGGCCCCTCGTAGGCGATGGTCGGGAATTCAGCGAAATAGCTGGCGGTCACGGATTTCTCCTTGAATTGATTGAACGGCGGAATAGGCGGCCCGAAAACGGGCGAGCCGCGGCGCAAGGCGATCGGCTAGCGCGGCGTCGGGCTCTATGATGTGAGAAATGGGGGGACGGACACAGGCTTCAGCCGCGCTGGCTCCAGTCACAGCCATGAGGGCGAGCTTCGCAGCGCCGAGTGCGGGGCCCACCTCCCCGCCCTCCAGGTAAGCAAGGCGCACATTCAGTGCAGCGGCGATGATCGTGCCCCAATATCGGGATCGCGCGCCCCCGCCGATCACCGAAAGCTGTTGGATTTCCGTACCGGCGTCGCGCAGCACGGCGATGCCATCTGCATGAGCGAATGCGACGCCTTCCAGGACAGCCGCTGCGATACGCCCTCGGTCCGTTTCATTGTCGATACCCAGCACAGCGGCACGAACATGTGGATCATTATGTGGCGTGCGCTCGCCCGAAAGATAGGGAAGGAATATCTCAGGCCCCCCTCCCGCGCCTCCCGCTTCGGCAAGGTCAAAGAATCCGGCCGGGTCATCGGCTCCGGTTGCCTTGACCCCCCATTCGATGCAGGAGGCCGCAGACAGATGCACGCTCATCTGGTGCCACATATCGGGAAGGCAGTGGCAAAAGGCGTGTACCGCACGTTCAGGGTTGGGGCGAAAAGCCCCAGTGGCCACGAAGATAACGCCAGAGGTGCCGAGCGACAGCAGCGCATCGCCTTCATTGACGACACCAATGCCGACAGCGCCCGCAGCATTATCACCGCCGCCAGCAGCCACCGGCACCCTCGCCATGCCCCACTGCGCCGCGACCTCGTGCCGCAACACGCCCGTAACGGCATTGCCCTCGAACAGCGGAGGCATGTGAGTTCTCGAAAGACCGGTGGCTCCAAGCATGACCTCGCTCCAGTCCCGCACCGCCACATCCAGCCACAATGTTCCGGCGCTATCGGACAAATCAGACGCCATGTCGCCGGTCATGCAAAGGCGCACATAATCCTTGGGCAGCAAAATCTTCTCGACGCGTTCGAAGATCTCAGGTTCATGCTCCGTCACCCACAGCAATTTGGGTGCGGTGAACCCAGGCATGGCAAGATTGCCTGTGATGGAACGCGATTCAGGAATCCGTTGCTCAAGTTGGCGGCATGCGTCTGAACTACGGCCATCATTCCAAAGAATGGCTGGCCTCAGCGGACGATGATCTGCGCCTAGCAGGGTGGCGCCGTGCATCTGCCCAGCAAGGCCCACTCCTTGCACCCGCGCCCGGAGATCTTCGGGAAGTGCGAGAACCGCGGCCTCGGTCGCCTGCCACCAATGATCGGGATCCTGCTCCGACCAACCCGGAAAGGGGCGGGACACACCTAACGGGGCGGTTCCGGCAGCCATGACCGCTCCGCTCTCCGCAACGATGACCGCCTTAACCCCTGACGTTCCGATATCTATGCCCAGATACATCCAGCTCCATCCTCCCGCCTTTAGGTAGCGCTACCATGAGGTATTGCGCAAGAGGCTTGCTCAACCGTCTCTGGCCGAATAGTCGATAAGACCAATGGGAGCAGACCATGGCCGCCAGAAAAAATTTGCGCAGGAGAACCGAAGGGCCGACCGTTGCCGATGTGGCGCGGATTGCTGGAGTGTCCCCGATGACGGTTTCCCGGGTCATCAACCGCGATCAGCGCGTGAGGGAGACGACCCGCAAGAAGGTCGAAGAAACGATATCAGCCATCGGCTATGTGCCAAACGCAGCAGCCCGCTCCCTTGCTGGTGGGAAGCAATGCCGCATCGTCCTACTCTACCGCAATCCCAGCGCGGCCTATTTAAGCGAATTTCTCCTCGGTAGCCTCCATTCAGCACGGGAGAATGAAGCCGAACTGATCGTCGATGAGCATGATCCAGAGGAACTGCCCGCGAGCCTTGCTGCCCGGCTGGCTGCTCAGCGCATCGACGCGGTCCTGTTGCCGCCACCACTTTGCAATGACGGCGAATTGCTGGGCGCCCTCCAGAAAAGCGGCCTCGCCGTGGCTCAAGTGGCCTCAGGACAGCCGGCGCCTTCCTCTCACGCCGTCCTGATAGATGATGAGGAAGCTGCTTTCGCTATGACACAGCATATTCTTGCCCGCGGTCACCGCCGGATAGGATTTGCTGCAGGCGACCCCAACCAGACCGCCAGCCACCTCCGACGGAAAGGCTATGAACGCGCTTTGCTTCTGGCGGGTATCGCGCCGGAAGAGGAACTGATCGCACAGGGCAATTTTACCTATCGCGGCGGTCTGATAGCCGCGTCATCCCTGCTCGACCAGCCATCACCGCCCAGCGCGATTTTCGCTGCGAATGACGATATGGCGGCTGGTATCATCAGCGCCGCGCATCAACGCGGATTGGACGTACCGCGTGACCTCACGGTTTGCGGATTTGACGATACAGCAATCGCCACGACCATTTGGCCCGAGTTAACCACGGTGCGGCAACCGATTTCGGCGATGGCGAGCCTCGCCATCGACCTGCTTGCTCGCGCTGTCCGGTCCAAACGACCTCTCGCAAGCGCTCAGCCAGAGCATGTCAGACTGAATTTCGAGCTTGTCATACGAGGATCTGACGCAGCGCTATAGGGAGAGACTTGACGGCACCGCCAAGTTCGCCATGTTAGCGCTCACAATCAGGAGGGGTTCAGCTATGCATGGGGCTGCGCATGGGCGCGTCAATCTGGCGCTGATCAGCCGAATAGTCGCCGTAGCGACGATCGGCGGATTCATGTTCGGATATGATTCGGGGGCTATCAACGGCACGCAGGAAGGGCTTCGGCACACATTTGGCCTCAACGAGGCCCAACTCGGGCTGACCGTCAGCGCCCTGCTTCCAGGGTGCGCTTTGGGCGCTTTCCTCGCCGGCCGTTTCGCCGATATTTGGGGGCGCCGCTCCGTCATGATTGTGGCAGCGATCCTTTTCATCATCAGCGCGGCTGCGTCCGGGGGCGCATTCAGCGCAACGGTCCTGGGAATTGCCCGGTTTTTCGCCGGAATGGCGGTCGGCGCGGCGAGTGTCCTTTCACCCGCCTATATCAGTGAAGTGACTCCCGCACATATTCGCGGAAGGCTGTCGAGCATCCAGCAAGTGATGATCATATCGGGGCTGACGGGCGCATTTCTCGCCAACTACTATCTCGCAGACATAGCTGGGTCGTCACTTGGCACCGCATGGGCCGGACAGCCAGCATGGCGATGGATGTTCTGGGTTCAGGCGCTCCCCGCGCTTTTGTTCCTGGTCGCCTTGTTCGGCATCCCGGAAAGTCCGCGCTTCCTGATTGCCAAGGGACGGCTGCAACAAGCAAGGCTGGTGCTTGATCGCCTTATCGGCCCCCAAGCGGCGGCTGCCAAGATGGATGAGATCGGCGCGTCGCTTTCCCATGATCACCAACCGAGCCTTGCAGATATCCGTAAGCCCGGCGGCGGTTGGCGGAAGATTGTCTGGGTTGGCATTGGCCTTGCCGTGTTCCAGCAACTCGTCGGCATCAACGTCGTCTTCTACTATGGCGCGGTGCTGTGGCAGGCGGTGGGCTTTACAGAGAGCGACGCGCTGAAGATCAACATCCTTTCGGGCGCCGTATCGATCTTGGCCTGCCTGATCTCGATCCTGCTCATCGACCGGATCGGGCGTCGGCCGCTGCTTCTGATCGGCTCTGCGGGCATGACGGTGACGCTTGGAACATTGGCATGGTGCTTCAGTAATGCGACGATAATCGACGGGGTGCTCCGGCTGCCTGAGGGGCTGGGCCTTGTCGCCCTCCTCGCCGCCAACATCTATGTCATATTCTTCAACCTCAGCTGGGGCCCCGTAATGTGGGTCATGCTCGGGGAAATGTTCCCGAACCAGATGCGAGGTTCGGCGCTTGCGGTGGCAGGCGCGGCACAGTGGCTCGCAAACTTCCTCGTAAGTTCAAGCTTCCCCTGGCTGGCGAAGAATATCGGCTTGCCCGTCACCTATGGCGCCTACACTGCCTTTGCCCTGCTGTCGCTGCTGTTCGTTTGGATGACTGTTCGGGAAACGAAGGGACTGGAACTTGAAGCTATGCAGGGTTAGCGGTTTTCCAAGGCCTGCGGGTGGCGCCCCTGTTGATGACGGGCGCCACCACCACAACTCATCACACGATCTGCTGACAAATATGCTCGACTGTAGATTTACACTTCGGTCGCGGGCCTGGCGCGACGACCGTTGGCAATACGCCCTGGGCCGCCGTGCAGCTCGACCCAGGGTGCAGCACCGGCGCAGCGAGAGAGTCTCATTCTGTCTTTGATCTGTATGACCTACCGGCTGCTCAGTTGGGCGTTGCCAGGGACCGCGCAGCGCGCCGTCCAGAGAAGATACAATCGGCAACGGACAAGCCGCTCACATAGATGTTGGAGCATATGCCGACTGCATTCCGGCCGGCCGCGTAAAGTCCGCGGATGGGCTTACCCTCTTGGTCCAGGACCGCACCGCTTTCCTCCTGCACTTGCAGGCCTCCGAGCGTCAGGACAGGCAGGAATCCCAATTTCGCGTCGATAGACATGTTGATGGCGTGGAAAGGCGCTTTCACGATCGGGGCGATGTCCTCCGATGCCTTGCCGAATGGATCGCGGGCGCCATTTTCGGCAAGTTGATTATAATCTGCCACCGCCGCCTCAAGTCCGTCCGGCGCGATCCCGCACTTTTCGGCAAGGCTTTTGACCGAGCCCGCCTTTTTCGATCCCAAAAGCATGGCGGCCAGCGCAGGGTAACGTTGAAAGGGTAAGATTGCCTTGCTTTTCGACTGGAGCTTCGCCCGCCGATAGCCTTCATCGTCAAGGATGATCCAGCACACGCCCTGATGATCCTCGACCATCGGCATGCCGATCGATGCGCCATAGAGCATCTCATTGACATATCGCCGGCCTTGTCGGTTGACGATCATGCCTTGCGCCCAGGCCATGGGCGGATTGATGAAACGCCAAGCACTGACATGGTTCAGGCGCGAGACAACGCCCCCCGCGCTTTGACCCAAGCGAATACCGCTGCCATCATCCCCTGGCGTACCAAGCGGCATGCCTTTCAAATATTTTGGCGCATAATGCGCGACCATCTGCCGGTTGAAAATAAAGCCGCCCGCCGCGAGGCATACGCCCCGACGTGCGCGGATCATGCGCGTCGCGCCCGCCTGCCGCTCCACTTCCTGGGCCTTGTTGAACAGGCGTGAAGCCAGGCGAGCGATGATCGCAGCCCCAGGCATGGACGGCGGCAAGCGAAGCACCATCGCGGTTGCGCGACGCATCAGTGCGTCATAACGCTTTCCTTCTGCCGTATCGCGCTCCACCTGAACCGCGACCACGCCCACCACGCGTCCATCGCCATCCATGACGAGCTGTTTGACCCTTGTCGAAGACAGGGATTTGACGCCGGCGCGCTGCGCCGATTCCCTCAACGGGTCATAAAGGCCCTTACCGTAGCCCATAGGCGCATCCAGTTTATCGACCAGCGCGCGATGGCCTCTCGCGGCAGGTTTCGCCACGGCCTTGTAGTTGGGCGCAAGGCTGTTGTCGGAATGATAGAGGGAATAGTCGGTGTGGGGATAGCTGGTCTTCTTTTTGTAAACCCGCCCTTCAAAGCGGACACCGTGCCCGGCGAGCCAGCCTGCCGTTTCCGCGCTTTCCTGGCAGAAACGCCGCAGCGTGTCGTCGCTGACAACCCCTTGGGTTTCCAGGCGAAGATAGTTGAACATGTCCTCTACGCTGTCCTCGACGCCAGCTTCGAGCTGCGCAGGGGTGCCGCCGCCTCCGTAAAAGATGCCTCCGTTGATGCGCGTCGCCCCTCCCCCGTCGGCACGGTCGATGGCGATCACGGAAAGCCCCTCCTCCCGCGCCTGGAGCGCTGCTGCAACGCCAGCGCCGCCATAGCCAACGATGACTACGTCTTCTGCGCCATCCCAAGCGAACGCGTCAGCATCCTCGATCATGAGCGGCGCTTGCACCTCGCTATACCAATGAGGGTCGCCAGGACGAGGTTCGCTGTGCGGGCTGGTCATAAATTGTCTCCTGAGTCTGCGGCACGCTATAAATGGACATCAATGTACATTTCAATTGGCGTGCGCAGTTAAATGGCCTAAGCCGCCGCTATCCAGAAGAACGGCAAAAGGAACGAAGGTGGCAGGAACCGGAAAGCTTGTCCTGGTGACGGGCGCGACAGGCAATATGGGCAGAGCCGTTGTTGACGAACTATTGCAGACGCCCGGCATGACGGTCCGGGTCCTCGTGCGCCCGGAAGAAAAATCTCATCCCGTCATTCGCCGCCTGCAAAAGCAGCACAATATCGATTACGCATGGGGCGACCTCACCGACCCCGTATCGGTAGATCGTGCCGTCGCGGGCGTAGACGTCGTCCTGCACATGGGTGCGCTGGTTTCGCCGCTTGCCGATGAACTTCCCCCTGCTCTCGTTGAAAAGGTAAATGTCGGCGGCACGCAGAATGTCGTGGATGCCATCCGACGCCAGCCCCACGCCGATCAGATCCGCCTTGTCTATATCGGCACGGTTGCGGAGACCGGCAGCCGCAATCCTCCCAACCATTGGGGCCGGACGGGCGACCCCATCTGCATCGGCTATAATGGACATTATGCTGGGACCAAGGCGCGGGCGGAGGCAATCGTCGCGGAATCAGGCCTCAGGCACTGGGTTTCCATCCGCCAGACCGGCATGGCCCATTACGACATGTGGAAGACGCAAGGGCCGATCATGTTCCACAATCCTCCAAACGGCGTAATGGAATGGTCGACCGTCGAGGATTCCGCAAATCTGATGGCCAAGCTGTGCGGCGACCGCATTCCAGATCATTTCTGGCGCCATTTCTACAATATAGGCGGTGGTGAAACCGGGCGGCTCGTCAATCATCAACTGATGGTCAGGATGATGGCTGCGATGGGCGTCAGCGATTTCCGCCGCATCCTCGACCCCAAATGGCTGGCAACGCGCAACTTCCACGGGCAATGGTATCTCGATTCCGACCGTTTGCAGGAACTCGTCCCCTATCGTCGCTTTTCAATCGACGATTTCTTCGCCGAGTTGTCGCGCCGCATACCCTGGGCTTTGCGTACTCTCATGCGCTTCTTCCCAGGTCTCGCCCGCAAGCAGATACTTAAGGTCGCGGAAGGTCCCGGTGGACCCCTTACCTGGCTGCGGACCAATGATGTGGAGCATATCGACGCCTATTTTGGATCACGGGAGGAGTGGGATCGCATCCCAAGCAGCTGGGACGACTTCCCCCTGGCGCAGCCTTCGCGCGAAGCGGTCGCACTCGCCCATGGCTATGATGACGCCAAACCTAAGGGTGAGTGGACTGCAGATGACCTGCGCGCCGCCGCCGGTTTCCGGGGCGGAAAATGCCATGTGGACGCGGTCGATGACGCCTTCACACCCGTGGAATGGGAATGCAGCCTCGGTCATCGTTTCTCTATGTCGCCCAACCTCTATCTGGCGGGCGGCCATTGGTGCCCCACCTGCCAGACCGATATCGAAAGCTATCCGCGGGTCGCCGCATCAAATCCCTTCTTCGCGCAGGTCTGGCCGGGGCCGTCCGCCCAAACATCGACCCCCGGCGCACCGAACCCTGTGAACTGATGAATTTTATGAAGAACCTGATCTTTCTGCGCGCGGCAGCGGCCGCGCGCACCCCTGAATCTGCCATCGCGGGGCCCGCGACTTCATGTTGAAGGGCATAAAGCGTTTTTCGTAAGGCAGGATCACTGACAATCAGCTGGCCGCTGTGGAACGGCGTTGCCATCGCGACGGCACCGCATCAGAAGGTGCGGATGGCACGCCGAATTCCCATTCCTGCGAAACTCGCTTTAAGAAGGGGCCGCCCCACTTCCACGGAAGTGGCCCTGATCGAGCAAGCAATCCTTGCGACCGCGCGCAGCATGTTCCTTGCGGACGGTTTTGACGGCGTGTCGATGGAAAAGATCGCGGCGGCAACCGGAATAACTCGCACGACCCTTTACAGCCGCTACGCCACCAAATCCGACCTGTTTCGATCGGTCGTTAGGGAAACTTTGGCGCGTTGGTACGCCGTCTCTCGGGTCGAAGCCACCGACCGCATCACCGACATAGGCCAGATATTGCACCTGCGGGTTGCGGACATGGCGTCGCTTCTGGTGGATCCGCTCTTCCGCGGCCTTCACGCGCTGATCCTTCTGAACCGCCACCGCTTTCCCGACCTTGCGCCCCTGATGCATGATCTGGGCTATCTGAACGCGGTTCGGCTACTGGCGAACGACATCCGCGCCGCCGCGCAAAGAGACGGCATTCCGGTTGCCCGGCCTGAAGCGGTGGCGGAACATATCCTCACCGCCGTGCATGGCTGGTTCCTGCAATATGATCTGGTCCGCGAACTCACGGCCCAGGATATCGAAGCGCATGGAAGGGAAGTCGTCGACCTGATGCTCCTCGCTCGCGACCGCTGGTAATGACCTGCGGACGCGACCAGAGCGAGCAAAGGGGGGCGGGACTTCCCCGCTCGCGCTTCTGATCAACGACTGGCTTCCAGCCGTCCTGCGCCAACCCACCCCGCCGCGACGGGCTTCAGCTTCTTGAAGGCCGGGTTACTGGGGTCGATCATGCCGTTCTGCGGAACATTCGCCACAGTCACCTTGAGCATATTCGCGCCCGGCCGCAGCGCATCCGTTACATCAAGGCGGAACGGCGCGGCGATAACCGGCGGCAAAGTGCGGCCGTTGATCGTCACCGTCGCCATGTCATACACTTGTCCCAGGTCTAGACTGACGCGGGTGCCTTGCTTGAACCAGGATGGATCGACCGTGATCGAACGACTGTAGTTCGCTTCGCCGGAGAAGCCCGCCAGCTGCGGCACCTTGCTCCAGTCCTGCAGCGCGACCTCGCCGAAATCATGGGCGTAGGGCTTGCGCGCTACATGACCGGACACGGACAGCGCCCAGCCTTCGGCGGGCAAGGTCGCTGATCCGATTAAAGCCGGGGCCGCCAAGGTCTGGGGCCTGGCCTTGGGATCGAGGACAAGGAGTGCGCTTTCCCCGGAAGCAAGCGACAGAGGCAGCCGCGTCATGTCCGCCGTCGCGCTTGCGGAGACGGGCCTGACGCTGCCATCCATCGCATTCCAGCGCGTAACACCGCCGACGCCGGGCAACGACAGCGTGACATTTCGTGCGCTGTCACTGCGATTGTGAACGAAGGTGACGGTCTGCCCGTCGACCAACCGCTGAACGAACACCAGGTCCGAAGCGTCGCCATCAAAGCGAAGATTTCCCGCGACACCTGCGGCGCGGATCGCGGCAGGCAGCTCCGCTGCAGGCACGATCTTGGCTCCCGCCTTCATCGCTCCAGCTACCGCCTTCTTCACGCGAGCGTCGCGCTTCTTCGCCTCGGCCAGTCCTTCATCGCGGCGGGGTGCGTGATCGGTGAAGAAGACAGGCAGTCCCGCCTTGGCAAAGCCAGCTATCGCTTCCATCGTATCAGCGCGAATGCCGTCGATCGGCGGCAGCACGAGCACGCCATAAGCGTGCCCTCCCTTGGATATGAGCCGTCGACCCTCGACCCTCGCCTGCGCTATCGAGTCAGGATTGATCCGGTCGAAATCATATCCGGCGGCAAGGAAAGCCTTTTCGCCCGCCTGCTTGCCCGCGCCATCATCCTCGATACCGATATAATAGCCGTAGCGGCCATAGAACCAAGCAACCGGAACTACCGGCTCGCCCGCCTGCATGACGGCCTGCAACCGGCCCATATAGGCAGCAAGCGGCCTCATGGCAGGCCAGACCGGGTTGGTTTCGTTCAGCGGACCGCTGAACCCCAGGGAGAAAGGACTCGGTTGGAAGGCGTGCCAGCCCGGCCAGTCTTCGGCGTGAAAACGGTAGTTCATGCCGTGCAGGATCATGCTGTTGACGCCGCCGGCGATGATGAGGTCGGTGCGCCGCCGCATTTCCGTGGGCGTAACGCTATATGCCCGGTCGGGCCACACCAGGCTTTCCGCCGAAACGATGCGGCGTCCATAAAGGTTGGCGGCGGAGCGGGCGAGGCGCATGAACAGCGGATCACCGCTGTGAACCAGATCCTCGGTTTCTGGGATGTCGGCAAGTCCATAGCCGCGAATGGTGTCGAACGCGCCGCCATGCGCCTGGAACTTGGCCTTCAGGCCATGGGCATGGTTCCACGCCACGAAGGGCTCGATGAAGCCCGCGATGATCATGTCCGACACCGTATGGCGATAATCCGCCCTCACCCGCTCGGCGATGTCGCTCTTTGCGGCGTCGAAATAGGGCAATGAATAATGTTCGTCCCATGCCTGCATCCAGCCCGGCTGCACCACGAAGGGAAGATAAGGCGTCAGATCATATCCGCGCCGTTTCTTGAATTCCTCCAGCAGTTTTGGGCCCCACTGAATATCCTGCATCAGTTCCAGCGAATCGACAAAGGTCGAGCGCATGCCCGGCGGGTTCTTGCCCAAGGGATCGCCGACGCGTGCGGCATGGGCTGCAAAGGCCGTGGGGTCGGTGTGGTCCAGGATAAGCTGAGGCCCCCGTCCGGCCGAGCCCAAGACCCCGACGTCAGAAGCAAATTGCCGGAAGACGAAGACCTGCCAGTCACCAGGCGGAGGCGACCAGTCGAGCGTGCCATCCTCCCGCAGCTTGTCGGTCAGGACAATGCGGCTGGCCGGATCTAGTGTGCCGGAGGTCAGCACATCGCTCCACGGCGAAATGGTCATCCCGTTCATGCCGCCGCGTTTCTTCAGGTCAGGCGCGCTGCCTTTCATCGCAACCACGGCCACGGTGCGCGCCCGCGCGTCCATCCGCTTACCCCAGTCCGCATATTTAGGATCTTTTGTACGCGGATCGAAGAAGTTGAGAGCGCCAAGCCTCTTGGTCCGCTTGGGCTGTTCGACCTTGATTGGGCCGGACGTGCCGCCAATGACCATCGTGCGCGCCATGGCCAATTCGGTGAACGCCTTTTCCGGCGGTATCGCTTCGCCACCGCCCGACGGCCAGGCCGAGCCCAAAGTATAGTCAAGACTGAGACCAGCGCTCTTCGCGGCATCCGCCGCCGCGCGCAGATGCGCGACGAAGCTGGGTTCGGCATAGTCGTTGACCACTGCCCTTTCTTCAGGGGTCAACTTCACGAAATTTGGCGAAAATGATTGCACCTCGGCACCGCCGAAGCCCATCTGCGCCATCAGCTGGACTTCGCGCCGCAACTCCACATCGGTTACAGCGTCGCCCGGCCACCACCAACGAAGGCGGGGCTTGGCCTCCATCGGTGGTGACTTGAACGCCTCCGACAAGGACTCAGCCGATGCCTGCACGTTCCACACTGAAAATGCCATCGCGGTGGCTGCCAGAAGCTTTGCCGTTACCCTGTTGGCGAACATGATCTGATCTCTCTCTCGATTATTAACTTGGGGCCATTCAGGCGCAACACACTCGACATCACGGCCAACATCGTCGGCCGTCCGCATTCGGGTCGGTCAATGTTACAGCCTGAAGACCATCCTTCCCAGGATCAGACAGCCTCAACCAGCGCTACGCCTTCTGGCGGAAGATCCAGGATGATTTCGCCACGTCCATTGAGCATTTTCAATTCAGGCGCAGCCAACTCCGCCGATTTGCGGATGGCGTCCATCTGCTCTCGCGTGGGATATTGCGGAGACCCCATGGCGCGCCATGCAGGATAAGGGGAACCGCGCTCCTGATCGACATAACTCACCTGTACCCGCTGCCCCGCCTGCGCGCCGCGCATCCTCACGAGCATCGCTTTGCGCGTACCTGTAACCTTGCGCTCCCTGCTCGCGCCGGGGATGCCTGGCGCCTGCTGCACATCGGCGAGATTCCAGACCAGAGCGGCAAATTTTCCGCTGTCCGTTGTCGAGGCCAGGGCGGGTCCTTTTACCGCAAGTCTGCGGTCACTCAGGCGATTGAGCAACTTATAGGTGTTGAACTCAGGTTTCGCGACGCTGCCCCGGGCCAGCATTCCCCAACCATTCTGTCCTTCCTTGAAGACCCAGTTTGCGACCATATTTTCCTCATATTCGCCGCTGATCTGCCATTGACCCATGGCATGACAGTGAGGAAGGCTTTGCGTAATGGCGTGCGCGATCATGGCCGGGCTGTCGGATGACCATTCGTTCAACCACAATTCGGCTCCCTTGAACCGCGTCGCATCGATCTGCTTGCGGGCGAGCGCCACGCCCGCCGGCACGACGTCATATTCCCGGTATCGATCAGCCTTGCCAAAGATCATCGCCTGGTCATCGCCAGGGTAAATGTGGGTGGATACGAAATCGACCGGCGTGCCAGTCTTTTCGCAATATTCCAGAAACTGAGGGATCCATTGGATAGCAGAGGTCGCCGGGCCGCCGATCCTGATCGACGGGTCAACAGCCTTAACCGAGCGAGCGCTCGCCTTGTAAAGCTCGAAATATTGCTCCTGCGTTCCACCCCAAAACCAGGACGTCAGGTTCGGTTCATTCCAGGCTTCAAAATACCATTGCCGCACTTCCGACGCGCCATAACGCTGTACCAGATGCCGCACAAACTTCTCGACCAGTTCGGACCATTTCTCCATCGAGCGCGGAGGGCTGACATCAGCCCTGTAGAAGCCGAACTTCTTCGTTCCGCTCGCCAACGCCTGCGGCATGAAACTCAGTTCGACGAAGGGCTGCACGCCACGGTCCAGCAGGCCATCATAGACGGCGTTGACGTTCTGGAAATTGCCGTTCGCGCCCACGCCCATTTCATCATTGAAAATTCCGTGAAAACGCACGCGTTTAAGACCGGCTTCGTTCTTGAAGCGTTCGAGATCCTTGCGCCATGGTTCTCTCATCGTGATCGCCGCACGATCCGATCCCATGACGCGTGACCAGATATGGTCCAGCTTGCCTGTTTCGCGCCGAAGATCTATTTCGACAACCTGGCTCGCTTCCTCCGCCCACGCTGGCGAAGTCAACGCGGCGGCGCCAACCGCTCCACTCAGGGCTGTGAACTGGCGGCGTGTCCAGACAGGCATCTCATCCATCGGTCTTTTATCCTGTTTTTCTGTAACATTGGGAATTTTGAGCGTGTGAACGCCCGCTCATCGTGAACAGGCAGGCCTCCCCCCGCGGGTGATGCCATTTTCGTTCACCGCATCGATCGTGACGCAGTAGCCTTTCCCAATGTTGAGGCTCGCTACGGTGATCGACGTCTTTCCATCATAAACCTGGTAATTCTGGTTCAGCAGGTCGGGGCGGACCCCAAGCCGCACGACGTAGAATTCGGCCCCCTTTGCCGGTGCCCAGTTGATCACTGCGCTGCGCCCGTCATCGCCGTCCCGGCGAAGAGACGCGCGGCGCACCTTGGCGGGCTTTACGCCTCCACCATTGCCGAAGACCCGCAGATCCGAGAGCGAAAATTTCCCCCCATCAGGCGAATGGATGTTTCGCAAACGGACAAAGCGAGCGCGCTCTGGCTTGGGGAGGACCTCATAGTCATGGGGAGCATCGACGCCGTTTTGCGAGCGATCGACTGCGGCCTTCCATGTCCGGCCATCCAGTGAGAGTTCGAGGATATAATTATAGACGTCCGCACTGACCCCCAGCGCTTTGGCGTCCTGATCGGCGAAGTTGATCTGCACCGCCTCGATCCGCTTGGGCGCGCCGAGATCTACCTGAAACCATTCGCCTGCCCCGCCGGTCTTGGCTGACCACCAACTCCGCACATCCTCATCGACCGCGTCTTTCGCAGAATATCCGTCCAGCGTCGAAGAGGCGCTTACGCTTTTCAGCCGCGAGAGCAGCATCCATCCCGTAAGTTTGCGGCTCCCCCCGATGTAGCGCGGGTAATCGGCCAGATAGGTGTCTGCGATAACTTCACCCGATCGCGAGAAGCTCGTCGGAAACAGCCCCAAACGCCGCTCGAAAATATGTCGTTGGGAAATCGTCATCGTTCCCGCATGCCACCACTGCCCATCCTTCCCCTGGAAGGTCGATCCATGGCCTGCTCCTGTAATGAAGCCGGTCGGCTTGAACGCGAACGGACTATAATCCTGATAGACGAACGGCCCTAACGGCTTTTCCGACACCAGCATCCCGTTGGCATAAGTCTTGAACTCCGTGCCAGGGGCTGAATATTCAAGATAGTAGCGCCCCTTGCGCTTCGTCATCCAGGCGCCCTCGACGAAGGTCATGCCTTTAAACTTCTCGTTCCTGTCACCGGGAACTTCCCAGCCCCGTTCGTCCGGATTGCGCGACTGGGGGATGTCCACCTTCGCGATCGGCTGAAACGTCTTGGGATCAAGCTCCTCAGCATGGAGCGGCCCCTTGGATGCCAAGCCGTGGTAAAGATAGAGCCGTCCATCATCGTCCAGAAATAGGGCAGGGTCCTGATAGCCGGGGCTGATGTCTGCCGCCACGCGCCATTTTCCGCTCATTGGATCGTCGGTCACCCAGATATGCGGGGTATCCTCGCTGGTGGCGAGATACAGCTTGTCGTTGATGACCACGACGGTCGGAGCAAATTTGTCAACAGCGTAACCTGTCGGCTGGACGAACTGCCATCGAAGAAGGTCCGTCGAATGCCAGTAGCCGCTCGAGTGCGAAGCGAAAAGCCAGTAGCGGCCCTTGAACAAGACAATCGTGGGATCTGCAGCTTCCCGGAAGGATTCCTTGGGCCGCGGCTGAAGCGGGCGAAAGGGCGAAGGCGCCTGGTAGCGGTAGGGTAGATCGACCGGGTTCGCATAAGTCGCAAATCGGTCAGCGCCAGCCGCTTGCAGCGGGTGCATGGAAAACAACATCGCGCCAGTGGCCATCAGGCAGGCGACCCGAGACAGTCCAGGTCGAGCGCTGGAACAGGGACCTAAAATCATCCTGACCACGTCATTTGCCATGTTCCTGCAGACCCCCTCAAATTTCGACGACTTAGTCGTGATTAGAAACAGTTTGTATTTTGCGCGCTTTGCGCACCGCCAGGGCTGATCCAGAAACCTAGTAGGTTGAAAGCTTTACGCGAAGCAGCGCAGGTTGTTCGTTGAAGTTGAAGCCGTAGGAGATTTGATCACCGTTCCAGCGGCGGCTTGCTTGCCAGCGGCCATCGATGAACGTCCCCTCCTCCGCGCTCATGATCTGCCCGTTCACGGCCGGATCGACGGGCATGAACTGAAAGCGACTATATTGTCCGGCAACCAGGAATTCATTGGGGCCGAGTTGAGCGACAACACCGCCACCGACAGGCTCCTTCGCCCAAGGCGGCGGCTCCATGCCCGGCCAGGGAATGTCGAAATTGTTGCGCCCATAGGTGACGGAAATCTTCCAGCTGCCCATGGAGGTCGAGTCCTCACCTGCGCTGTTCTTGGCGGTGCCCCAGGTCGGGTGCTTGCTGGCGATCGCAGCCCAGTCGCGCGCGATAGGCCGGAACAGGCGGTAAGGGGCGGCGAATGCCTCGATTGTGGCAGGGTCCAACTTTCGCGCGCCGAGCGGGTAATTGGAGTAGCTCGTCGCATCCATTCCAAATGGCGCCCAGCCGATAGCCCCGCGCCCCAACGCGGCCCAAAAGAAACGAACAGCCCAGATTGCGTTGCTCGTCTCGGGGACAAACAGCGCATTGTCTGGGCGCGCATAGCGATCCAGCAGGCCCAGATAGGTCTTTTCAAGCGGCAGATAGAGATCAGGTCCGATGAGATCCAGCGCAGGCGCAGCCGTCTTCCAGATTGGCAGCACATTCCAATTGGGGCCGCCGCTCGCAACCTGGGCGGCCATGGCAGTGCCCGTCGCGTCAAAGACCGCGGCGTTGGTGTAGAGGGGCAAGTTCTTCTCAGCCTTGCCAGCCACAGCAACTTCCTGCACGAACCGCGCATAGGTCCAGGCGGCGAATGCCTGGTCCGCCTCCTTGCCGAACACCTCCGCCCATGTCCCCGACTGCTTTCCTGATGCGCGGCGGATGTCTTCGGGCACCTGCTGCGCGAAAAGCCGCTCGGCTGCAGGCGAATAATCGCGAGCAACGCCGTGGCTCCCGATCTCATTTTCAACCTGGACCATGATGACGGTGTGCTCGCGATCGACCTCGCGCAAATGCCGCATCAGCGCGACAAAGGCCTTGCGGTCGGCAGCAAGTGTCGCCTCACCAAGCGGGGAAAGCGTGGTCGTGGGGCGGCCGTCCCGCTTCTGCAGACGGGGGAAGCGCTTCGTGTCGCTTTTCACCCATTCCGGCGTATAGGTTGAATCGCCGTTTTTCCAGCTTCCGAACCATAGCAGCACAACGCGCATGTCATTTTTGCGCGCCTGGGCGAGCAGCGTATCGACCCAGCTATAGTCGAACCTGCCCTCGGTAGGCTCAAACTGTTCCCAGGCGACCGGAATTTCGATCGTATTGGCGCTCAGCGCCTGCATCACCGGCCACACCTGAGGCAGTACCGAGGGATAATTGCTGGAATTATGCACCTGGGCGCCCAGCATCAGATAGGGCTTGCCATCCACCAGCAACGCATGCCGCCCATCTTCCGTGCGCAGACGCGGCAGCTCACCTGCATGAGCCGACGCAGCCGCAGCGACGCTGCAAAGCATTAGCGTCATGAAGCGAATAGAGTGGCGCACATGATCTCCTATCAATCGTCGACCGTTATACGTCCCCTGCCTAATAAGTAAACCACATCGTTGCATTTTGCGCAGATCGGCCGCGGCCTGCGTTCGCGATCTCTACCCCCTCGTCGTCGTTCATCCCGCCGGTGTGGGTCACTTCGACCTTCACCCTACCCGAGCGCCGCTTGCGGTTGATGTTTTACTTGTATGAGTATATCTGCCTTCATGAGTTTGGTAATGCTCGGCTTCGCCAATCAGACGAACGAGCCACACAGCTTAGCGAGCCCCATGATTTCCTTTGCCCAAGTTTCATCCTGCGGTGTCGCGCTCGGCTCGGAGAGATCGAAGAGACTCTGCACCCCCGTTGGTCGCAGGGGCAAAATGGCCCGCATAGTTCTGAAAATTTCGATGATCGGGAGTTTTCCTTCGTGATTGATGGCAGCATTTTAATTGGCAGAGAGGCACGTCAGCGGGCGCCCAAATTCACAGGGTTTGACGCGACGAATGGCGATGCCGGCCCACAATATTTCTCCACTGCGGGGAATGAAGATGTAGCAGACGCGTGCTTGCTAGCCGCAAGCGCGGCGGAAAGCTTTGCCACGCTCAGTCCAGAGGCTCGCGCCAGTTTTCTGGAAGCTGTCGCGTATGAGATTGAAGCCATTGGCGACGATCTGATCGCCAATGTCATGGTCGAAAGCGGATTGCCACGGCCCCGGCTTGAAGGCGAACGGGCGCGCACGATAAACCAGTTGCGCCTTTTCGCGTCGGAAGTCCGCGCCGGTCTCTGGCTCGACATCACGATCGATCCTGCAATGCCTGACCGCACGCCCCCGCGGCCTGATCTGCGCCGCATGAATGTACCACTCGGCCCCGTGGCTGTTTTCGGCGCATCGAATTTCCCTCTCGCTTTTTCTGTTGCGGGGGGCGACACGGCTTCCGCCTTCGCAGCCGGGTGCCCCGTCGTCGTGAAGGGCCACCCGGCCCACCCCGCCACGGGCGAGCTGGTGGCGCGCGCGATCGGCCGTGCGGTCGCCGCCTGCGATCTGCATCCGGGCATTTTCTCCTACCTCCCAGGCGCGAGCAATGAGCTGGGTGGCGCGCTGGTGGCCGATCCGCGCATCAAGGCAGTCGGCTTCACTGGATCGCGCGCGGGGGGACTGGCTCTTGCAGCCATCGCTGCAACGCGGGAAGAACCCATTCCGGTTTATGCGGAAATGAGCGCAATCAACCCTGTCATCCTCATGCCCCATGCGCTGAACGCGCGGGCGGAAGACCTGGCAAGGGACTTTGTAACGTCGTTGACGCTCGGGGCTGGGCAGTTCTGCACCAACCCCGGTATCGTAATCGCCATGGACGGTCCGGACCTCGACCGCTTCTTCGCCGCTGCGACAGGCGCTGTGACAGCGGCTTCGCCTCAAGTGATGCTGACGGCCGGCATCCACCTCGCCTTTACCAAGGGTGTCGCCGCATTGCGCGCCAATCCCAATGCAGATTTGCTCGCTGTCGGTCCCGCACACTCCACCTGCGGCAGCGCAGCGCTGTTTGCCGCCAGTGCGGAAGCTTTCGCCAGCGACGCCTCCCTGCGGGAGGAGGTGTTCGGTGCATCATCAGTGGTGGTCCGCTGCAAGGATATAGACGCGATGGCGCGAGCAATCGGAGGGCTGGAGGGGCAGCTGACGGCCACCATCCACCTCGACCCCGAAGATGAGCCTACCGCCTCCCGGATACTGCCCTTGCTCCAGGGAAAAGCCGGACGGATCCTTGCCAATGGATGGCCAACCGGCGTGGAAGTGACTTGGGCGATGGTTCATGGCGGGCCCTTTCCGGCAACCACAGACGGACGCTCCACCTCCGTCGGCACCCTGGCCATGGCGCGCTTCCTGCGGCCGGTCTGCTATCAGGACATTCCCGACGAGCTGCTGCCTGTACCGGTGAAGCATGACAACCCATGGAAACTTCCTCGCCGGATCGATGGCGAAAGAGAGCCCGCATGATTCGTTCACTCATACAATATGCCGATGACGCCGGACGTGGCGTCGCCGCACTGGACGCACAGGGCGACGCTCACCAGCTGGTGGGGGTCTCATCCATTCGCGACCTCGCTCTCGACGCTATCGAACGGCGCAAGACGCTGCTGGAGCGGGCCAATGCGTTGCGTGGGAGCCGAATTTCGCTGCAAGGCGTCAGACTTCTGGCCCCGATCGACCACCCGGATCCAGCGCATCTGCTGATCAGCGGGACTGGTCTCACCCATCTTGGTTCCGCCGAAGGCCGCGACAAAATGCACAAAGCGGCTGCCGCAGGGTATGCCACCGACAGCATGCGCATGTTCCTGATGGGCGAAGAGGGCGGCAAGCCCGGTGACGGCCAGGAAGGAGTGCAGCCGGAATGGTTCTACAAGGGCGACGGATCGATCCTCGTATCGCCGGACGCTCCGCTCGCCATGCCGCACTTCGCCGGTGATGGAGGCGAAGAGCCTGAGATTGCAGGCATCTATTTGAACGGCCCGGACGGCACGCCCTTTCGTCTCGGCTTTTCCCTCGGCAATGAATTTTCAGATCATGTGACCGAAAGGGTCAATTATCTATGGCTCGCGCATAGCAAGCTACGGCAGGCGGCCTTGGGACCGGAATTGCTGCTGGGCGACTTGCCTGCCGATGTTCGTGGCGTCAGCCGCATCTTGCGAGACGGCGAAACCCTGTGGGAACGGCCATTCCTGTCCGGTGAAGCCAACATGTCGCACAGCATCCACAATCTTGAACATCACCATTTCAAATATGCGCAGTTCCGGCGGCCCGGCGACGTGCATGTGCATTTCTTCGGTACAGCCACCCTCTCCTTCACCGACAAGGTGCAGACGAAGGTCGGAGACTTGTTCGAAGTGGCTGCCGACTGTTTCAGCTTGCCGGTCCGCAATCCTTTGGTCCGGGCAGCGGACCAAGGGATTGCAAGGGTGAAGCCGCTGTAGGCGATCCGATGGCGCTGAACCGAGCGAACGAAAACCGGCGAGCGCCGCAAGCAGGTCAGGACCATGCGGAAGCCGCCTACCAGCATGGCGCGCTTCTTTCCGGTTGCGTTGCACAGCGCCTAGGTCGTCGCAGCCGAAGTCGATCTGCGCGGTGCGCCCGAAATCCTGACGGCGACAGAAAGCCGCCATTCTCGGCAGCGCCGAGGTATGGGACCAAGCACCTTTACTGTCTCTGCCCCATCGTTGTTGGCTTCTTTAAAGTCGGCAGAAACGTAGATCGCCGGTAATTATCATCCAAGAGGTTCGAGCAATGATAGACCGCCGTAATTTTCTGAACGCGGGAATATTGACGGCGGCCGGGGCGCTGATCGTCCCGGCGCGCGCTGCGGAAACTCCGGCGACCCTGTCGCTCTCACTCAATGGATCGGCGCAAGGACCGCTGGTGCCCCGCGACTTCGTCGGCCTGTCCTACGAGACGCAGCAGCTTGAAACGCCCGATTTCTTCAACGCGCGCAACCGCCCGCTGGTCCGCGCTTTCCGTGACCTGACGCCGGCTGGCATCCTGCGCATCGGTGGCAACACCAGCGAATTTTCCTGGTGGAAGGAGCGCCCCGGCGACACGCAGCCGCCGCGCATCGAACGGCCGATCAAGCCGGGCCAGCCGCGCCCTGACCTGAGCTACGCCGTCACCCCAGCAGCCATCGATGCGCTCAAGGGCTTCCTGGATGCGACCGGATGGCGGTGCATTTATGGCCTTAACCTTGGCAATGGCGTGCCGCATGACATGGCGCGCGAGGCAGCCTATGTCCAACGGCGGCTTGGCAAGCGGCTGGTCGCGTTCGTCATTGGCAACGAAGTTGATGTGTTCAGCTCGCACCTGCGCGATCCCAAGACCTGGGGTCCCGACACCTATCTCGCCGAATGGCTCGCCGCTGCCCATGCGATCACGGCGGTCAGCCCGGATGCCCGCTTCATCCTGCCCGACGTCGCTTACAAGCTCGATTGGTTGCCTGCCATCGCCGACCGCTGGGCCTCGATCAAGAATCCGCCGCGGATCGAGGCATTGTCGCATCATTTCTACAAGGGCGGTCCCAATGATCCGCGGATCAAGCCCGACCGCCTCCTCCTGCGCTCGACTCGGGAGGCTCAGGAAGGCAAGCTGACCAGCGACGCCGCGCGCAAGATGGGCGTTGCCTACCGCATGACGGAAGGCAACACCGCCTACCACGGTGGCAAGCCGGGCGTGTCGGATAGCTATGTCGCCGCGCTCTGGGCCGCTGATTATATGCTCCAGCTCATGTCGCTGGGCTATTCCAGCGTGAACCTGCACGGCGGCGCTGGCCCTGCAGTTGCCAACTCGGTCGGCGGCCTTGCGGGCGAAAAGATGCTGCCCGACGCGCAGCCCCGCCCGCGCCCCTTCTACACGCCGATCGGCAATATGGACGGGCAAGTGCAGCCGCAGCCGGTCTATTGGGGCATGAAGTTTGCCGGGCTGTTCAGCGGCGCACGCATGCGGACCGTCCAGTTGGACGCGCAGGGCCTCAACGTCGTCGCTTATGCAGCCGACACGGCTCAGGGCACGCTGCTCGCTATCCTTAACAAGGAAGTCAGCACCGACGTCCGCCTGCCGCTGCCCCGCCACCAGAGCGTCGCCACGTTGAGCGGCCCGTCCCTCGACAGCCGTGAGGCCCGCCTGGACCTCACCTCCCGCAGCGTCCCTGCTGCTACCGTCGACATCGCGCGGTCATCGGCCACCATTTTCAGATTGAGCAAAGTCGTTGCGGCTGATTGATTGCCGCTTCGGATCCTGCCGGGGTTGGCGTCGCCAAACGCGGCAGGCCTGACGGCCACGCAGACCAGGTATTTCTAGGTGCTCGAAAGAGCTCGATGATAGAAGTAGCCTGGATGGGTTCCTGAACAGGGGTGGCAAGAACGTCTACCGTAAACGGCGTTCTGCGGAAGGTTGACGGCACTTCCGACACCCACGGTCAGTGCCCGATTCGGACAGGAGCGGTCATTCGCTGCGGCTGGCCCTAACGGCGGGTCTGTCCCAGACCCAGTCATAATTCGAGCGTCTACTTTCAGGCGCGGTGAAATTGCTGTCGAACAGCAAAAAGTGGCGCAGAGCCGTCAGCCTGCTTCACCTCACATCCCGATGCCAAGCCCGCGCCGGCTCCCCAGGTCGATGCCATGGTTGAACGCCAGTTCTGCCCCTAACCTGCGGCCGCTGTCGATGAAGATGCCGAGTTCTCGTTTGCGGTTGGCCAATATCGACTGCACCTGCGGATCCCGCTTGTCTTATGACATTGCGGTCCGTTTGGGCCATGCTGGATTGCCCGGGCCGGGGTGGCCACC